>CAZBNP010000051.1:456-1593 GCA_964493505.1 uncultured Roseivirgaceae bacterium | reverse complement strand
GTCAGAAGGTCGACGCCCGCGTCACCCAGTTCGACCGCAAGGCCCACAAGGTCTCGGTGTCGATCAAGGCGCTGGAAGTCGCCGAGGAGAAGGAGGCGATCGCGCAATACGGATCGTCCGACTCCGGCGCGACGCTCGGCGATATTCTCGGCACCGCGCTCAAGCGCGCCGGCGAGAAGAAGGACGACGAGGCCTGAGCAGGCCTTTGGCCGCCAGTCCGGCCTTAATTGCGGCCACTGCCTTCGCCATGTCTGGCGTTGGCGGTGGCCGTTTGATTCCGGGGGTACGGCCGACAGCCATGCTGTGACCGTACCCGCGTTGTACCGGAGCGTTTTCGAGCGAAGCGGAAACCGTTTCGCGTGAAGACAACGCGGTTGACTAAAAAATGCCTGCGCTGCGGCAATCGCCGAAGCGATGCTCTTTGAGAGGAGAGACCCGATGTCGTTCGATGCTGACGCGATTGTCGATCGTCGCAGGATGCGGCGGAAGGTGACTCTGTGGCGTGTGCTGGCCGTGCTGCTGGCAATTTCCACCGTCGTTGCCGCAGGCGCGGCGCTTCGGGCGCGCAATGCCGGCAGCGGCTTCGGCGTGGCCTCCGGCTCGATCGCGCGGGTCACGATCACCGGGTTGATCCGCTCCGATCGCCAGCGCGTGGAGGCGCTCGACCGCCTTGCCCAGTCGCGGACCAAGGCGGTGATCGTCCACATCAACAGTCCGGGCGGCACGACATCCGGCTCCGAGGAACTGCACGACTCGCTGACGCGCCTGCGCGAGAAGAAGCCGACCGTGATCGTCATCGACGGTCTTGCCGCCTCGGGCGGCTATATCGCCGCGCTCGGCGGCGACCACATCATCGCGCAGGAAACCTCGCTGGTCGGTTCGATCGGCGTTCTGTTCCAGTATCCGAACTTTTCCGAATTGCTGAAAAATGTCGGCGTCAGCGTCGAGACGATCAAGTCGTCGCCGCTCAAGGCGGCGCCGTCCGGCTTCGAGCCGACCAGCCCCGAGGCGCGCAAGGCGGTCGAGGAGATCGTCATGGACTCCTATGCCTGGTTCAAGGCGCTGGTGCAGAAGCGGCGTAATCTCGACGACGCGGCGCTGGAGAAGGTGGCGGACGGCCGGTGAACACCCGCCCGT
>CAZBNP010000051.1:0-446 GCA_964493505.1 uncultured Roseivirgaceae bacterium | reverse complement strand
ACCACGTCATCCGGCTCGGCCATTCGTCCTTCCTGCTCAAGCTGCGCGGCAAGTACTGGCTGATCGATCCGGTGTTCGGCGAGCGCGTGTCGCCGTTCAGCTTTGCCGGGCCGAAGCGATTCCACGCGCCGCCGCTCCGACTGCATCGACCAGAACACGCCGGTCCGCGACTTCCGCCTGCGCGACCGCTTCAGCGACCTGCCGTTCCTGCACACCGCAGCGGTGGTGACGCTCGACGCGCTGGGCCTCGGCGGCTTCGCCCGCCGCCTCGAGGAATCAGGCGCCTTGCAGGCGATCGAGCGGCTTAACCTTGACGGTCTTCTGGCGCTTTGGCACCCTCCGGCCGACTGAAGTCCAATGAGGCGTCCTGTCGGACATAATTGCGTCCGGCAGGTCGAGGTGGGGTGGCGTGATGATCAAGTCCGAGCTGGTGCAACGCATCGCGT
>CAZBNP010000050.1:420-1593 GCA_964493505.1 uncultured Roseivirgaceae bacterium | reverse complement strand
TCTTGACTTTACGGCACTCCGTGAACTGAGAGCCTTGCATGCTGAGGTATTTTGAAATCTCTCTTTTTTTGAATATTGCTAGGGCAATAATCGTTCATGAATACTCATATCACTTGGATGCATTCTGTGTAGGCGGAGAGCCGCACTGATAGCGATGATGTTGCCGTGGAGGAGTCGCCAGCAGAATCGCAGGATGACGAGCGAAAGTCATCAGGTTAGCCAAGTGGTGAGAATAGTCTCATTGTCTGATTACTGAACATATGTTTTTCCTTCTCTGTTTCCCTCCTTCTTTCTTCTTCTTTTTTTTTTTTTCTTTTCTGTTAGATCTGGAGCACACTGTCACTCACTCAATGACAAGTGCTGACAGGCGCAACTCGCTGTCATTTGAGCACAACCCATTCCTGGATCAAACCTTGTTGAACAATATCAAGGCGCGATTTCCAAATGTGCCTTTTGACAAGATCAAAGTGCCAGGCGAGACGATCAGGAGGTTTCGTCGCCAGAGCCTCAATTACACCATGTTTTCTACCGAGTCTGACCCACTCGAGGTGGCACCGTTGCTCGATCCCCAGACAGCAGTGGATGTTGCGCTACAGAGCGTGTTCTTGTGGATACCACTTGCTGACTCTGTTCGGGAGAAGTTTCCTGAAGTGCGAAACTACTCTCATTTGCCTCAATTTCGGCGTCGCGATGGAGGAAACAATGAGTGCATCTTGTGTCCATTGGTGACGAGGCTGACTTCGGTGCCACCACCACGTACTGCTAAGCCCTGAAGGCCTCTGGTGTGGTGAAAACTAGAGAGCACTCAGAGACTACCTACCATCTCCAAGCAATATTCTTTCTCACTGGCTGTATCCGTGCTATGTGTCCTGTCTACAACCGTGCGCTTGACCCGGCCAACCTCTGCAACCATTCAGTTCATATACAAGACGCCGTGCAGAAATTCCTTGACATTTCGCCTCCTGAGCGCCAGGAAAACTGGCGGCCCAGTCGGTTGACGAGGAAGCGTCGCAATCGATCGACTGGGCGGCCTCTGCAGGTTGCGACCATCCCTGCCTTGGGTACTATCTCGAGGAAGATGTTGGGCCGATCAAGGCTGAAGGGGCCAAGTACTGCAGAAGCCCGGCTCTCATCTGGGTCTGCGAATGCTGTGAAACACAAGAGCAGGCCCAC
>CAZBNP010000050.1:0-410 GCA_964493505.1 uncultured Roseivirgaceae bacterium | reverse complement strand
CCACGAAGCGCACTCGGAAGAGTTGAAGCAAGCGGAAGTCGATCGCAGTCAGCACGCCAAGGGCTACTTCCATCCAGTTCACATCCGATGTCCTTTGACGAAACAACTGGTGTATGGCACCATCAGATCGCGCAAGTGCAGCCTCCATGCAACAGATGGATTGCAGTGTGCAGAGTGTCAGGCTCTGCGAAAGCACCCTGCGTTCCGTGCTCTCCTTCGCCGTGCTCGCAAGCGCGATCTTGATACTGATCGGATGGGTACGCCTGGGTTTCGACACACTTATGCTACCCCCGATGAGCAAGTGAAGTACTGGCAGCAAACAGCGACGGATGCACTGGAGAATCTCGAGCAAGAGACTGAGGAGGCTGTTGAAGTAGTCGAGGAGCTGAATATCGCCGTTGACAGCGGGA
>CAZBNP010000049.1:0-1624 GCA_964493505.1 uncultured Roseivirgaceae bacterium | reverse complement strand
AGCGAGATTCCTTCAGTTTTGTAAGCGTATTTGGTTCCCAATGCTCTTTTCTTGGTTGCTCACTTGCTGGACGCAGGATCATCGGCCTAAGATTCCGCAAGACGAAGTCGCTGTCTTGGAGCTTGCCATTTGTCGACTATCCCCCTTCACAAGTAGGCGATTGGCATGGTCGAGTCTGCCCAGAAACTTATTCTCTTTCTTTTTGTTTGTTTTTGCATTTTCTTTTTTTATTGCGATCTGCAGATTATGCAGACGGAAAAGGAACCGTTGGTATCAGGGCAGGGCGATCTGCTAAAGTTTCCAACCCGGTGCAGTCATTTCACTCGACAGTTCCCCGTTCAATCGTCATGAAAGGCCTTCCTCGTGAGTTCGTCACAAGTTGTGCGGCTTGCAATTTCAAGACCCGTCTGTCCCTCCCTTTGCCGCTTTGTTAAGTGGACACCAGGTATGCGAAGTGTTGGTCGCTGCCCATATTTTTCTGTCTTATCTCTGCCCTCCTAGAAAAAACCACAGTTACTGCGTTGGCACCGATCAAGTTGGGAAATGAGATTTTGATGCGAGGCGACAGCCAGAGTCTTTCCGCTGCAAACTCAAGGCTGTACCTCTGCGATGATGGTCATTGCACCTTGGCATATGAGTTCAGAAAAAGGTAATCCTTTGTCCCACTTCTTCCCTTGTCTTCACACTGACATTTGATTTGTCATGTCATAGCCCCAAAGAGCAATCCGTCGATCGCCTGTCTCCTGTGCAAGCCGAAACAGCCTGTTGCGGGAGTCGTTGCTCGAATGGCACTCCGTTTTCGTTCGCGCACTGTCCACCCCCGAGAAACGATCTCTATCAAGACTTCAAACTATCAGAGGTCAGTTTTCTTGTTGTGTTGTGTTTTGTCTTGGTTTGTATTATTTTTCCTTGTTGCGGCTCACTGCAAAGTGCAAACAGACACCTTGACTGCAAAATTCCGCCGCGAGTTTATTGGATTAGAGCGTAACGGGTTCTCAAGTCCTGAGGATTTCCTAAAATTTTATGTCGCTGATGATCTGCCTCAAACCCTGCGTAAATCCACTCACGTACCGCTGGATGCCCACTCTCGGTGCTCGAAGCCTCAGTGCTCCGCGTGGGGTAACCCCTGATTCTTGCTGTCATTGTAATTTTGATTGTTTCTGACGTTTTGTTGGTGTGTATGGCATTTCCAGAGCTCGTTGAGTACATCGAGGATGATTGCCTGTCGTTTGTCCGTCCGTTCGTTCGAAACGCAACGACGTTCGATGCAAAGCTGTTTGGCACCCAGCAAGAAAGGTGTGAGGCTCGTCTCTTCAGAGGCGACCCCAATAGAAAAGATGAATGTGGAGGCTCACGAGCAGCCTCTCTCAGACACCATGGACCTCCCGAGGTTCTTCTTATCTCTCTGGTGACTGAGTTCCGTGGTGGATGCCTGTTGCAGACAATTCAGATTCGGGAGAAAAAAAAGGCCTTTTGGAAAATGCTTGCTCATTTTGATTCTGCTGTGAACAGCAACCCACGCCAACCGTGCTGATCCAAGGCACACGTTACCAGATCAAATCTTTGGTCTTCCGCTCACCTGCTCATTATACTGCCTGCTGGGTTCGTGATGATCATGTTTGGG
>CAZBNP010000048.1:0-1629 GCA_964493505.1 uncultured Roseivirgaceae bacterium | reverse complement strand
GCATCAGCAGCGCCACGATGTTGGTGATCTTGATCATCGGGTTCACGGCGGGACCCGCCGTGTCCTTGTAGGGGTCGCCGACGGTGTCGCCGGTCACGGCGGCCTTGTGAGCCTCCGAGCCCTTCTTGTGAACCACGCCGTCCTTGTCGGTGAAGCCGTCTTCAAACGACTTCTTGGCGTTGTCCCAGGCGCCGCCGCCCGCCGTCATCGAGATGGCGACGAACAGCCCCGTCACGATCACGCCCAGCAGCATGGCGCCCACGGCCGAGAGGGCCTGGCTCACTGCCGCCCCATGGTCGAGGCCGATGACCGAACCGATGCCCCAAACGGCGAGAAACAGCACGATCGGCGACAGAACCGGCAGCAGCGACGGAACGATCATCTCCTTGATCGCAGCCTTGGTCAGCATATCCACGGCGCGGCCATAGTCGGGCTTCGCCTTGAACTCCATGATGCCGGGGATTTCCTTGAACTGCCTGCGCACTTCTTCCACCACCGCCTGCGCGGCGCGGCCCACGGCCATCATCGACATGCCGCCGAACAGATACGGCAGAAGGCCGCCGATCAGCAGGCCGACCACGACATACGGGTTGGACAGCGAGAAGTCCGCCACCACGCCATAGAGGAACGACCCCTCCGAAGCCTGACTGGAGAAGTACTCCAGGTCAGCAGTGAAGGCGGCGAACAGCACCAGCGCGCCGAGACCGGCGGAACCGATGGCGTAGCCTTTCGTCACGGCTTTCGTGGTGTTGCCCACCGCGTCCAGCGTGTCGGTCGTCTCGCGCACGCTATCGTCCAGCGAGGACATTTCAGCGATGCCGCCGGCGTTGTCCGTCACGGGGCCGAACGCGTCGAGCGCCACAACCATGCCCGCCAGAGCCAGCATCGTGGTCACCGCGATGGCGACGCCGATCAGACCGGCGAGGGTGAAGGTGAAGATGATGCCCGCCACGATGATGAGCGCGGGAACCGCCGTCGCTTCGAGCGAAACGGCGAGGCCCTGGATCACGTTCGTGCCATGGCCGGAAACCGACGCCTGCGCGATCGACTTCACCGGACGATAGCCGACGCCGGTGTAGTATTCGGTGATCCACACGATCAGGCCGGTGACGACCAGGCCGGCGATGCCGCACAGGAACAGCGAGCTGCCCGTGATAATCGTGCCGTCCCTGGTTTCGAGCACCGCGCTCCAGCCGCCCAGTTCGCCGCCGAGCGTCAGCTCGATGGCGCCCGCAAGCACCGGAACCGAAAGCACCGCCGAGGCGATGAAGCCCTTGTAGAGCGCGCCCATCACATTGCGCGAACCCTTGCCGAGCCGCACAAAGAACGTGCCGATGATCGAGGTGACGATGCAGACGCCCGCGATAACCAGCGGCAGCAGCATCATCGGACCAACCGCATTGGTGCCCGCGAAGTAGATCGAGGACAGCACCATGGTGGCCACGATGGTCACCGCATAGGTTTCAAACAGGTCGGCGGCCATGCCGGCGCAGTCGCCGACGTTGTCACCTACGTTGTCAGCGATGGTGGCCGGGTTGCGCGGATCATCCTCCGGGATGCCGGCTTCGACTTTACCCACCATGTCGCCGCCCACGTCGGCGCCCTTGGTGAAGATGCCGCCGCCGAGAC
>CAZBNP010000047.1:0-1642 GCA_964493505.1 uncultured Roseivirgaceae bacterium | reverse complement strand
GCCAACCAAGTATGCTCGCTACTAATTGGTCTAGTGCTGTTGGCAAAGCAAGTTTGGTAGGCGACCCTTTTGCGTAGCTCGGTCATTTGACCATCATGGCTTGGTATTGTCGCTCAAATGATGATAGGTCTAGGTCGCCTCGTCGGTATGGCGGCGAAATAGGGTTAAGAAGTGCATGCGTCTCATTGCCGTTCCAGAGGAAACCACGGATATCGGTCTGAACGACCTTGATCGTTAACTTGTCTAGCGACGCTGAGTGAGCTGTAGACTGTAATCACAAGATTATGAATATAGTTAATAATGACACTTGGCCATCCATGAATGAAGACTGACTCCTTTCGTGTTTTAGTGGCTCTGACGATATTGATCATGGTACGACCACACATGACACCATGGTCTACTGCATTGCAACGCTGCTGTGTCCCGGTCTTTGCCTAGTGCTGTCACAGTAGCGTCGGTATAGGCCATACTAAAAAAATTGAAACCATACAGAGCAATGCAAACCGGGCGGCTTCACGCACGCGATGTAACACGAATTCGAGCACAGTGCTGTAGATGAACGGTGAAAGAGAGCCACCCTGACGTAGCCCTTGGCTGATAGTTACCGGCATTGAAATGCGGCCGTCGGGAGTGATACGTGTCAAAAATTGTACATCGAAGGCTTGAACCGAGGCGAGACGAGACGATCCGCGGCACGAATCGTGGATCTTGGTCATCTTTGGACAAGCGAGCAAATAGACGTACTCTGCCTGGTTGTGCGTTCTCTTCTAGCCTAGTGGTAGTCATCTCGGTTCTGCAGCCTTGTGCATTCGCCAAATGCCAGTTTCAGCGATCAGGCATTTTCAAATATGCTCCGGTTCCTCATGAACCCGGTCGACATGGATACAACCACCTATGACAGGAGACGCTGAATGTGCTCGGTGATAGTCGACTACTGACATGTCCTTTCAAGCATGCTCGACCGTATTTGGCTATCAGTAGAAACGGGTCCGTTGGACCGTTCCGCAGCCGTCCATTTAGGGTGTATACTTGAGTGTGTTTGGACTACCGCAGGCTATTAATTGGAAGGATGTTGTGATACCCATGTGAGCATTCACAATTCTTGCGCGGCAGGCTGATGGCCGGACAATTGAAAGCCGAAACGGTCTCCTCGGGTGTCCTTGACCTATTGCCAGATACCACAGTACATGTATAGGCACACGCAAGCACCAAGTCGAACCGATGGTGATAGAGGCTTGAGTCTTTTGCGAATATCAATGACAATGAGACAAACATGAGGTTGAAAAGTAGATGAAATGTAGACAGATGTACTGTCAACCGGGTCTTTTAGATGGATGCTGCGTTTATGCGCTTCTCTATACCCGTTAGTGGTGAGGAAATGAAAGACAGACCGCCAGTTGGCAATAGCTATTTGTCACTTTGTCCAACGGCGCCGTGCCGACGGTTGCACCGACCGGCGACCGTCGTCTCTGCACGTTGGTGTCAGCATGCACCACTCGCGTAACTACGACGGCGCCATCACGCATGTTCGTGACACAGCACTCGCTATACCGGTCTACTCGCACGTCGCTCTCGTGCTTGGGCTCTTCTTGAGTCTCGCACCATTTAGCGTATAAAATGGCCATGTAGCCGGGCAGTAAAC
>CAZBNP010000046.1:0-1705 GCA_964493505.1 uncultured Roseivirgaceae bacterium | reverse complement strand
CCGGTGTAGGCTGCTCCCACCATTCCATTTCTTTGAGCGCCAATAATGAAGCGATCCCCCTCCAAGCTTATGTCTGTTCCAAATTGATCAAACTCAACACCATCAGAAACCGTCAGTTTCACACTTTCAGTGATGGAGCCTGTGGCGGTATCCAGATTACGAAAGAGGTATGCAGAGCCAGAAAAAAGCCCTTTGGCGTCATCAGTTGGAGATCCAACCATACCGATATTTCCCGAGAGGCTGACGAGTCCGCCTAGGTGGCCTTCATCAGAAGGGACCAATTTGACATTTTCGGTGATGTTGCCTGTGGCCGTGTCAAGATTGCGGAAGATATATGCGGTTTGAGAGAAAGACCCAACCAAACCAATGTTACCCGAAAGACTTACAGACACACCTAAAAAGTCCCCCTCTGTGCCATCAGAAGCTGTCAACTTTACGCTTTGGGCGACGGAACCGACGGCTGTATCCAAATTGCGAAAGACGTATGCAGATCCAGAGTCATCCCCTTTGGCGTCATCCCCCACCGCTCCGACAAGACCGGCGTTGCCTGAGAGACTTACGGACCAGCCAAAGAGAGCATAGTCTGAGCCATCAGAAGCCATCAACTTGGCACTTTGGGTAACGGAGCCGGAGGCGATATCCAGATTACGATAAAGGTATACAGACCCTTTGTTGTCATCCCAATAAGCCGCGACCAGACCCATGTTGCCTGAGAGGCTTATGGCACCGCCAAAAAGATCACCCTCCGCGCCACCGGAAGCCGTGAGCTTCGCGTTCTGAGTGATTGTACCGTTGGCCGTATCCAGATTGCGAAAGAGGTATGCAGACGTATTGCCAACAGCCCCAATAAGACCGACATTGTCCGAGAGGCTTACGGAATAGCCAAACTGATCATCATCCGCTCCATCAGAAGCCGTAAGTTTTACGTTTTCGGTGATAACGCCAGTGGCCGTATCCAGATTGCGAAAGACGTATACGGCCCCTGTGTCGTCATTGCGATAAGCCCCGACCAGACCGATGTTACCCGAGAGGCTTACGGTATCGCCAAAATAATCACCGTCCCTGCCATCGGATGCGGTGAGTTCGGCGGCATCAACCCGCCCTGGCATAAGGAAGAGCGCGAGGGTTAACAATGGAAGGACGGCGCGACACCATATACTGGGCCAGCGGACGCGTCTGGGTCGGCGAGTGGAAGCTGCGGGGAGGGTGGTGGATATATTCATGGTGTGGTTTATTGAGGGTTACTGTGCGTGCGGGATGAAAAACGGAACGTTCTTTCGTCCTGTTGAAAAGGGACGGGGCAGGACGGAGAAGCGTTGGAAACCGGCGGACTTTGAATCACCCGCCGAGAATCCCTGAAAAATGTTCCCTTCGTCTATCCCCCAAATTAGGGGGGTCCGTGGCGAACGGCTGTCGGACACCCATTTCATCCCGGATCTCCTGTCCGCGGAATCGACAGGGGGGTTTTTCCATAAAATCCACCCGACGAATTATTCTTCATGGGAATGTTTTATTCTTCATAAGAATAATTTTGTCAATCTTTTCTCCTACGGTCTTTCGGGTGAAGCAAACCCGCGCGTCGGCATACAAAAATATGATTGGGGAGCGGGTCAGAAAAGCCCGGGTCGCCCTGTCTCCCCGGGTTTCACAGGAAGATTTGTCCGGTAATTACTTGATAACCGTAACCAAAATAATGATAAAGTCA
>CAZBNP010000045.1:460-1737 GCA_964493505.1 uncultured Roseivirgaceae bacterium | reverse complement strand
TATCGTGGTACTTTAAAAGGAACCTGAGGAGAAGTTTGTTGCGAAACAAGCCCTCCCTTGCACGGAGTGGGATGGCGGCGGTCTGCGTGCGGTTGTCATGGAGGAGGCAGCCGCGGGTCACAGCAAAAAATCAATTTGAAATCTTGTTTACCTCTTGTAAATTGCGGGCGGTTTATTCTTTCTCAAAAATTAAAACGTTGCTATGGAGTTTCCCGGACATTTGAAGTACACCCAGGACCATGAGTGGTTAAGCTTGGAGGGCGATGTTGCCGTTGTCGGCATCACAGATCATGCCCAGAGTGAGCTGAGCGATATCATTTATGTAGACGTCACCACTGTAGGTGAAAGCCTTGAAAAAGGACAGGCGTTTGGGGCGGTAGAGGCGGTTAAGACGGTGTCTGACCTATATCTTCCTATCAGCGGCGAAATTGTGGAATTGAACAGCGCGCTGGAAGGTTCGCCGGAGCTGGTAAATTCGGATCCTTACGGAAAGGGTTGGATTGTCAAGGTGAGGATCTCCGATCCTTCGGAGCTGGAGGACCTTTTAACGGCCGATGCTTATAAAGCCCTTGTCGGGCATTGATTCCGTAGCTCCGAAAGGGGCTTTTTTTTTAAGGCGCGCCGCAACGCCGGAGTAAAGCCGTGTCAACTATTCCAATTCAGATTTAATGAAAGTTCTTTTTCGGGCTGTAACTGTAACAGATAAAGCGAGCCGCTATCACGGGCAAACGCTGGACGTGGTCATCGAAGACGGGATGATCGGGCGTGTAGGCGAGCAGCTGGAAGCGGGGGAGGCTGTCGTTTACGATGTCCCGGGACTGCACGTGTCCCCGGGCTGGATCGATATGCGGACCGCCTTGCGGGATCCGGGGATGGAGCAGGAGGAAGATTTCGGGAGCTTGCGCGAAGCGGCGGCCCGGGGAGGTTTTACCGGGGTGGTATTGCTGCCCAACAGCCGGCCGGTGGTGGACTCGAAGGGAACGCTCCATTACATCCAGCAGGGAGACCGCAAAGGGGCTGTCACTTTTTACCCTGCCGCTGCCGTCACCAGGAATGCGGAGGGGGTTGATTTTTCGGAAATGATCGATTTACACCATGCCGGGGCCGCAGCGTTTACGGATGGGGAGTCCTCCATACAGAACAGTGATATCCTGCTGAAGTCGCTGCTTTACCTCCGGCCCCTCGATGCGCTTCTGATGAACCGTCCCGACGATCATCAGCTTTCCGTGTACGGGCAGATGCATGAGGGTGAGATGAGCACGTTGCTGGGATTGAAG
>CAZBNP010000045.1:0-450 GCA_964493505.1 uncultured Roseivirgaceae bacterium | reverse complement strand
CGGAAATCATCACACGGGATGGTCCGGCGGTGCGCCGCTGCTTCATTTGTCGCTGCTCTCTACAGAGCGGTCGGTAGCGCTGGTCCGTGAAGCGAAGCAGCGGGGCCTTCCTGTGTCATGCGACATCGCTGCACACCAGATCGCATTCGAGGATACCGCCCTGAGGGATTTTAATCCCTACCTGAAGGTGTCGCCCCCGTTCCGGTCTGCTACGGATATAGAAGCCTTGTGCGCGGGCCTCGCCGACGGCACCATCGATGTCATCGTGTCGGACCATTGCCCGCAGGCGGATGAAAGCAAGGACCGCGAGTTTGACCTGGCTTCGTTTGGGATCACGGCGCTGGAGACGGCTTTTTCGGTGAGCCGCATGCATAGCGGCCTTGCGCTGGAGGACCTGATTGCCAAGATGACCATCGCGCCGCGCCGTATCCTTCGCCATGCCGCCGTGAC
>CAZBNP010000044.1:0-1806 GCA_964493505.1 uncultured Roseivirgaceae bacterium | reverse complement strand
CGTAAAATTTTAGGGGGAAATTAGTTAGACCTACCTCATAAAATATTTCTGTTAATCTATTGCGGGCAGTTTGGAGACAAGTAGAGGAATTAATTTTTTGCACATACACATTTTCAAAGTTTTTTTTATTTTCTAACCAGTCGATTATTACCAGAAAAAAGTTATTAATTTGTTTGTGGGTATTGGTTAAATCGCTCATCAAGTTTTTTCTGGCTAGTTCAGGCCAGATAAATAATAAACTTAACGAAGCGATAATTGCGCCATATATAACGTCTGCGATGCGGAGAAATGCAAAATGTTGGCCATCGGTATATATTGAAAAGTACGACATCATAATGGCAAGAGTCATAAAAAACACGGTGTAAGTATAGGATCTGACTGAATTCATAAACCAGAAAACCACTGTGGATAGCATGACGATTACAAATAAATAGTAATGTTCTGGGAAAAAATACGATAAGAAAAATGCAACGCAGCAACCTAAAATAGTACCGACAATACGTTGCCGCGATTTTTTTAAGGTTGCACCAAAATTAGCCTGCAGGCAGATGATCGCAGTAATCAAAATCCATAGCGCTTGTTCATTATCAAGATAGTATTTGTTGAGCAATAATCCGGCAATCACGACAATGCCGGATCGCCAGGCCTGTCTGACTTCCTGCTGGTCAAAATTAACTAGGAGTTTGCAGAAATTTATTAAGCCATTGCTGGACATAGTAAGTTTTCTTCGCGCGAAAGAAATTTTAATCTTGAGTTTAACAAAGCCATATTATCTTTAAATTGCAGAAAAATCATAAATAACTCATCGTTTTCTGGGTGTTTAAGAGTATATTCATGGAATTCGTGGATTACTTGGTGCAGGGTTGTTTCGTACAAGTACAGAATATGAGACAAGGTGAATTTTTTTTGATTATGGGTAATAAAATGCAGTATTTGGATATTTACGGTCATTAGGTTGTTAAGAATAATATTTAACTGTTCCTTGTAGGATGTAGCATTTTTTAGGTTGTTAATTTTTACGGTTAAACCAACTACAATTTCTGTAAAGCTTTCTTGTTGTAATGCCAAAATAAGGTAAAGAAATAACGGCTCTGTCTGCATATTTTTTTTGGATTTTTGCAGATGCAGCTTTAACTCGCCAATGATTGCGCGGATATTTTGCATGCGTACAAAGAGTTCATCCCGTTCTTTTAAAACATTTTTATGGTTAGTTTCATTTTTCTCATTGGTAAAATTTTGGGAGGAATCGATATAAAATTCGAGTTCTCGTAAAATTGCTCGCATTTCATAATAGCATTCTTGCCTGAGCTTAGGTTTTAGCAGGAAACTGCAAATTAACATGCACAGTAAAAATGCAATGGTGTTCATTGCGGCTAGTTGGAGCGTTAAAAGAAAGTTTTTTTCTGCAAGGAGCGCGTATTGAGGCAGGACATAAGAATAAACGGAATAGATAGTGTTTAGTTTGTAGTACAAAAAGATGAAAATAAAGAAGCTTAGTAAGAAAGAAAAAATACAATTCCCAATAAATGAATGGGAAAATGGGGAAGATAAAATAATGCCCACAGTGGAAATAGCATAGGCTAGGGTCATATTTATTTTAAAGTCCCAGCTGGGTGTACCCACGCAGGCATGCATGATGGCGATAACGCAGATGCCCATCCAAGTAAATATGATGTTTTGGTCAAAGTAAATGTAACAAATGACAATTATGAGGAGGGCAAAGGCAATACGCACGCCTTTCATAAACTGGCGATAGCTGCGTTCAAAGAGTAGGAAAGAATTTTGGATACGGGCGTTTCTAATCAT
>CAZBNP010000043.1:0-1842 GCA_964493505.1 uncultured Roseivirgaceae bacterium | reverse complement strand
AATCGCCAGCCGCGGCAGTGCTTCGCGCCGGTACGAGAGCACCAGGTAGTCGCGGAAGCAGTCGATGTCTTCAATGCGCCGCGCCGGATTGTGGGCGATCAACGACGTTCGCTGGTCGGGCTCACCGACCGGCATCACGTCGACCGCGAAGTCGATGGCGCCGTCGGCATTGTGCACCAGCAAGAAGTAGTCATCGCCACCCAGCTTGGCGTGCTCCACCGAGTATTCGACACCCTCGGTACGGCCGGCAACGCTCACAAACTCGCCGGTCGGATCGTCACTGCGCAGCACATAGTTTTCCGAGGTGACCTTGGATCCCACCCCGATCACCAGGTATTCCTCGCTGTGCGTGGTGCCCATGCCCACCCAGTAGCGTTCATCGGGTTCGTGGAACACCCGCACCGGCTCGGCCACACCGATGTCGTGACGCCACACGGTGTCCGGACGCCACGCCTCATCGACGGTCAGATAGAACAGGTGCTTCGCATCGCGCGACCAGGTGGCACCGCCAGCGGTGTCTTCGACGACGTCGTCGAGCAGTTTTCCGGTCGCCAGGTCCTTAATGCGCAGGGTGTAGCGCTCGTCGCCGACGGTGTCGGTGCTGTAGGCCAGCCACCTGCCGTCCTCGCTGACCGAGAAACCACCGAGGGAAAAGAATTCGTGGCCGGACGCTTCCTCATTGGAATTGAGGAGGACTTCTTCGCCTTCGAGCTGCGTGCCGGGAGCGACGTCGGGCGGCGTCCAATCGTCGTCGCCGCGGATCGGGCAGCGGCAGTGAATGGCATATGAGCTGCCCTCTTCGGTCCGCGCAAAGTACCAGTATTTGCCGGAGCGGACCGGCACCGACATGTCGGTCTCCTGGGTGCGCGCCTTGATCTCCCCGAAGATGTCCTCGCGAAGCTGCTTGAGCCCGGCGGTCTGCTCCTCGACGTACGCATTCTGACCTTCGAGGTAAGCCACCACCTCGGGGTCTTGCTTGTCGCGCAGCCACTCGTAGTCGTCAATAAAGACGTCGCCGTGATGAACGCGTTCGACGGGAACCTTTTTGGCGACGGGGGGCTTAGCCATTGACGGTGTCCGCGGACGGCCAATCAGCAAAGCTGCGCTGCGAGATTCGCTCGTACGCCTCGATGTAGCGGGCGCGAGTGCGCTCCACAATGTCGGCGGGTAGCGGCGGTGGCGGAACGTCGCCGTGTCGATCCCAGTTCGCTTCCGGCGAGGTCAGCCAGTTACGGACGATCTGCTTGTCGAAGCTGGGTTGCACCTGGCCCGGCTGGTAGACGGCGGCATCCCAGTAGCGCGACGAATCCGGGGTCAGCACCTCGTCGCCCAGCACCAGCGAACCGTCCGGTGCCTGACCAAACTCAAACTTGGTGTCGGCCAGAATTATCCCGCGCGAGACGGCCAGGTCCGCAGCCGTCGAATAGATGTCGAGGGTCAGATCACGCAGGGTCTTGGCGAGGTCATCGCCCACCTGCGCCGCCACCTGCGCCAGCGATACATTCTCGTCATGGTCACCAATATCGGCCTTGGTGGCCGGGGTGAAGATCGGCTGCGGCAGCTTGTCGGACTCACCCAAACCGGCTGGCAGATTCACCCCGCACACCGATCCGGTGGCCTGGTAATCCGCCAAACCCGAGCCGGTCAGGTAGCCGCGTGCCACACATTCCACCGGCACCATCGGCAGCTTCTTGACCACCATGGAACGGCCAACGAGCTCGGCCGGAATGCGCTCGTCGGTGGGCCCACCATCGAGGTGGTTGGGGACGGTCAGTTCGTCGAACCAGAAGAAGCTGGCCGCCGTCAGGATCCGACCTTTATCCGGGATGGGGGTTTCCAGGA
>CAZBNP010000042.1:0-1961 GCA_964493505.1 uncultured Roseivirgaceae bacterium | reverse complement strand
AACGTCTGCGCCTCCTTGTATGCCCTGAATCCTTCGACGGTCAGTTCCGTTACGCGCGTGCTTGCTCGTGGCTGCGTGACCGCCAGCTTTCGCGCCGCAGCTCGAACGACCGCCGTTGGAAGCGGTTCAAGCCCATCGCGGAGGTCCTCTGCGATTCGATCGGCCGCGCGGTGTCCACCTTCGACTAGATTTCTCGCCAGAGAAGGAGAGATGCCTGAGGCTTGCAGCAGATCCTGGGCTGACTGAGGTCGTTCAAGACCACCCTGCCCGTCGGCACGAAGGGGAAAGAACGGCAGCCGCAATAGCTCGTCGCGCTGCGCATCGAGCGAGTCAAGCGCACGAATGACGTACTTCCGACAGAACAGCGGGTCGACCTCTAAGGTCGCGTAAAAACGATCGTCTTCGGCGTGCTCCGATGATCTACACAAGACAAATGACAGTGTCCGTTCGTCCCAAAGGCGATTGTTCTCTCGGTAGAGTCTCTTGAACGACTCGTACGCTTCGGAGAACTCCTGACGCGGACTGCCGTTGAACACCGCAAACGCAGCAATATCGTTTGGCAGACGCAGCAACAGCATGTCGGCAACCGCGTCGAGGCCGATCTGTCGCGTATCGTCAGGCGGCCAGAGTGACTGAATGGCCTGACGAATGGCATCAAATGATGCGTCTGTCCTGGACATTCAGCAGCTCCGTTATGTACGCAGCATAGTCGTTCTGGGGTCGGACCCTGGCTTCACTCAGCAGAGTGTGTGCATCCGTCAATCGGACCCCGGCGCCCCGCCTGGGGTCGGCGAACGATTCCACCTCTCGAGGGAGGTGCGCCATGTTGTTGGTGTCATCCCGGCTCACAAAAACAATGGGCGCGTGCGTGCGTCCCGCAAGTTTTTGGAACGCCTGCATACAGTCGGCATGTGTGGGACCGGCGATAGCCGCAATCTCGATGCCGGTTGGGCTGTGCCGCGCGTGCAGTTGAGAGTTCGCGATGTCAATCGCGGCTGCCCCGCCGACGAGCGTCAGCGTCTGTATGACGTGGCGAAGACCAGAGCGTTCGGGTACGTCCCAAGCGGTATCTACGTCACCAGCAGGGTCGAGCGCGCTATTTCTGCTGAACCTTGACGCACAGGCGCCATCGACTCGGATCGCGAGATCCTGGGACGGCAGACGACGGTACCCAGCAACCACGTTGTTGTGAGATGTCTGCAATGCCGGCTGGAGTGGGTTTCCCGCGAAATATGCCGCGCAGAGATCTGGAACCTCGTCAAGTTCGTCGTTGACCCATTTGACTACCGCCGGAACCGACGTTCCCGGTATTCGCGGATCGACCACGGCGCCAACGAGTGGAATGGCTTCGGCCTGAACAATGGCTGCTGTCCGATCCGTCGGGTTGGGAACCACGGTTGCCGGTATCCGCACTTCGGCCGCGTGGATGCACTCGCCCATCTCGCGAAATACCACGTCCTTGCAGGTACCGAGGGTCGTGGCTCCTCTTAATCGAGAGGATTGGGTCGCGAATGTAGGCCGGCAGCCGTTGCTGTCGAAGGGCGCGAGAGGACCGAAGACCAGGCTTGAATATCCGTAAGGTTGACGACGCGCCGGCGTGCGCGCGCTCGCAGTACACGCCATGACGACTGCGGCGTCCCGACACCTCGCGAAGGCGTGGATGGGCTGCGTCAGTATCCTCTGCGTCGCAGTCAAGAACGTCGCATGATTGGGCGAAGGGTTGTGCTGAAGCACGAAGACCCAATTTAGATCCTGTGGTGAGCCCGTTGCCTCGTAGGCGGCGCCGAATTGCTGCAACACGGCGTCAGTGACGGCGACCCCCGCCTCGCGCCCAACCCAGTCGAAACACAACAGCGACAGAAATCGGCACGCTCCTCATAGAAACGTCGTTGTCGACGATGGCGCGACCCCACTCGCCAATACGCGTTTCGAGGATCGTGTCGTCGGCCGTGACCGTCAGA
>CAZBNP010000041.1:0-2213 GCA_964493505.1 uncultured Roseivirgaceae bacterium | reverse complement strand
CGCCCGATGCCACTTGTCGAGGGCGTCCAATTTCATTGACGAGCATCACGCGCCAAACACGGCACAGGCGCGTGCGCGTGCAGATCATCGACGTTGATCATGCCGGGCTATACCGCATTATACTGTCCACCCGAGGAGATGTACGGGCACGGCCGAATCGTGTGTGCGTACGCGCGCATAGGTATAATTCCGACCGTTGAGCATTGGAGACCGCCGAGGATATCTGTTCATTGTATGCCTATCTCGCGGAGACTATTGTTGGACGACAGACTGTCAGAGTCTTACACATTGTACACTGACCGGTGTGTATTACGATGACCTAGGCGTTCGACAGAGATGATCGGCGACGTTGAAGGTACATGTGCGCGCGTGTATGCGCGTGTTTGTGCGTACAACACACATAAGCGCACTACTACCCGACCTTGTTCACTATTTATGATGGGTCACTATGCCGTTTATATCCCATAGTGTCGTCAACTATGATGCTTCATCCGACCTAGCGACGCCGCACCCTATACACAATTATATAGCACAGACACATGTGTGTGTGTGTGTGTGTGTGAAGACTATAGTAAGAAGGGTCCACAAAAGGAGGAGAGGTCGCTATATTCTAGATTGATGGCCTATAACCGTGAGACCCCTGTGCTTTAATTAGCGATTTATGATCCAGAAAAGGGGATATAACGGTAAAGACTAAGCACACAGCGACAACGCACGTGATTGTCACCGGCCGCCAAAATCGTCGTCATTTATTCGATGATTATTGGCTGCTATGTGATGATGAAACTGCACAAGACAGCGGGTGTTCAGAATATCTCTGCAATATATGGTATTTGCACAGGATATGTCAGAACGGCCAAAACACGGCCATTATGGCCTGGCAACACCGGTTCGTCCTGATAGTTGGGTCTAACTAGACTATTTATTAGAGTAATATACAATGACGGATAACAATTATATTAACCGATAATAGACCTCTATGCGGCCAACAGAGCCGGCATACTAATAGTGGCTGCACGGTGTGCGTGCTGCTGTGTTTTGAGACGTTGTCAACAGGATATGTCAAACTGTGCAGGTTTACTGCTCCGATGTGCAGAACAGGGTGGAATAGCACGAATAATTGCCACATTAGTGTCATAATCAGCTCCGAAATCTGTCCGGCTCTCAAAATACATTTGGCTTGCACACACACACCCCTTGTGTTAAACACCCTGAGAAGGGTAGGTGATGATGTGGTATAAACAACGATCGAGCTGCGACCGACAGTCGGCTAACTATGATAGGGGTGTGTTGTGATCCGTTCAAGCTTTTTGACCCTCCACCCTATCTACCCTATCCATCTACACACACGCACACTGAGAAGAAGGGCGTTGGGAACCAGCTGTAAGTGGGTGTAATGGGTGTGAGTGAGTAATGTGTCTGTGCAGGATGGTGACCAACCGTCCAACTTGCGCACACGCACACACACACACACTCTCTCTCTCTGTCACGTCAGTATGGTACAACACATCCGGTATGGTAAACTAACTCGGCAAACTGGATTTGTCGAATACGGTCGACGCTATTGTACACGCGCACACATACGGCGGTCAAGTCACATAGTAGTATTGTAGACCGTCTTGCTTCGAAAGCTTCGTGTACACACACACACACTACCTCTCATGCTATGCTTCACAGACCCGGGTGGGCCCGTGCCCAAGCTAGCGGCAATGGCGACAGCGACAGCGCCGCGTCATCTAAATCTAAATATCGAACGACCCTCCGACCACCACCATCACCCGAGCCGTCTAGCACGACCGTACCGGATCGCATTACACGGCATTTGGCGGTCTCGCAAACATTCGTGCACACTGTGTACAGTCTACAGTCCCGATACGATAATCTTACCAGCCCCGGTCGGCCGACGCCGTGCGCGTTTGTATGGCGTTTATTCCGACCGAGCAAGGCCGCCGACACACAGTGTCCCCAGAAGTCTCCGGGTGCTCGATGGTCCCCCCGGCCATTGTCGTCGCAACGCGAACCGTCTACCCGAAAGGGAAAAGGGTAAACTAACACCCACGCACCCCCTATTCTGTCTGTGAACGATGCAATTCTCTGTCCGCACACACACACACACACATATATACTATTGACGGCTGATTGGCGAGCATGCGTGCGCGTGTGTGTGTGTGTGTAGACAGGAGATGTACACACCCTGCTCGCAATGATGGCTG
>CAZBNP010000040.1:0-2331 GCA_964493505.1 uncultured Roseivirgaceae bacterium | reverse complement strand
CCAACGTCCGCGGCAACGGGGCGATCTTCACCGGCAGCGCGGTGCGACTGCCGGGCGGGCCGAGCGACACCGCACCTTACATTGATCTGCCCAACCACTTGATCAGCGGCCATGAGGCAGTGACGATCGAAGCGTGGGTAACTGTGCATGGCCTTAGCGTCGGAACCGGCGACTTCTGGACGCGAATTTTTGATTTTGGCACCGGTCAGGCGGGTGAAGTCTTCGGGCTTGGAGGCGATTTCGAGGGCACCAACTACCTTATGCTCAGCGCTGCCGTTATTGATAACTACAGCACTCAGCAATTGGAAATCAACAAATCTTTCGGAGACGACAGCACCACGTGGTGGCGACATGAGCGTCCGACAACCTTCGGAAATCAGATTTATATTACGGTTACTGTTGATAGCCGCGGTGGACAAAGTGTGGTCAATTATTGGCGGAACGACGAGCATTTGGTCGTCGATGGGGTCTCCCCTTACCTGCTCTCCGATCTCATCGACGTGAACAACTGGCTGGGTCGCTCCAATTGGTCCCAAGACACCAATCTGAACGGCGAATTCAACGAATTCCGCATCTACAATCGCGCGCTTACGCCGGAGGAGATTGCGGGCAGCCGGGCGGCCGGGCCGGGCATGCTGGCTCGAACCTATACCAATAATTTTGACTCGGAAGAATTCACCGCCATTTCCCAACCTCAACCGGCGGGAGCCGCGCTTTATGGAAATGCTACCATTGAGGCTTCAGATGGTTTTTCCGGCGGCGCGCTCAAGCTGACCAAGGCTTTGGACAATCAGCAGGGCTCTTTTATTATCCAAGACTTTAATGACGGAGGCATGGTGAATTCTTTCATCGCAGCCTTCAAGGCACGGGTGGGAGGCGGCAGCTCTCCCCCTGCCGACGGGTGGAGTTTCTCTTTCGGGCCGGATTTGCCCGCGGAAAGCTGGGGGGAGGAAGGCGCTGGCAGCGGGTTAAGCGTGTGCTTTGACATTTATGACAACGGCGACGGCGAGGCCCCGGCCATCACCATCCACTATGGCGGGATGCAAGTTGCCGAGGTTCTTTCCAACTTGGAAGTCTTGACCACCGGAGAAAACGGCACTCCGCTCTGGGCCAACGCGCGCATCCAGTTGCATCCGGACGGGATGCTGGATGTGGCGTTCGACGGGGTGGTGTATTTCAGGGAGTCTCTGCCGTTTCAGACGACGCCCGCAGGCTGGCAGTTCGGCTTCGGTGCCCGCACCGGTGGCCTCATTGCCAACCATTTTATCGACGATCTCACCATCACGACCTGGACCGGCGCGCTGCGGGCGGGATTCGTCCATCAACCTCAGTCCTCCACCTTCATCGCCGGGCAGCCGGTGCGGTTTTACACCCTGCTCAGCACAGAAGATCCCTCGCGTGTTCTGGGCTATCAATGGGAACGGCAGGCACCGGGAGGCGACACGTTCCTGTCGGTTCCCGGGGCCATCGGCCGTGATTTCGTGGGTCCGGAGGCCACCCTTGCCGACCATGGCGCCAAATACCGTCTGGCCGTGACCGATCCCTCCGGCATCATCTATTCCGACGAGGTGACGTTGAATGTGACCACCTTCAGCGAGCCCGTCTATACTTATACCGAAAGTTTCAACAACGGCTCCGCCAACGGCACGCCCTACGGCTCGGCCTTTATCGACACCAGCGCCAGCCGACTCGTGCTCACCCCAGCGACCAACAGTCAACTCGGCAGCTTCATTATCGATGATCAAAACGGCGGAGCCCCGGTGGACGCCATTACGGTGGCCTTCGACCTGTATATGAGCGGGGGAGGCATCTATCCAGCTGACGGGCTCAGTTTCAATTGGGCTCCTGATGTGACCGTGGCCGCGTCCCCCTCCGAAAATAATCCCGGGGAAGATGGTGACGGCAGCGGCCTGCGCCTCTGCTTCGATGTGTTTGACAATAACGACGCCCTGTCTCCCCTCTGGTTTGCGAACAATCTCAACGGGTTCGGCGAAGCTCCTACTATCGACCTGAAGTGGGGGGCCACCGTGCTGGCTTCGACCTGGGTGACACCCGCCGAGGTCGATACGGGGAATGGCTTTTTCCGCGTCATCGTCCGCCTGAGTGAAGCCGGCAGAGTGGATGTGGTTGTCAACGGGAGGCTGTATTTCCAGAATGTCGAGGTGCCTGGCTGGAGCGCGTTTTCCGGGGCCAAATACGCTTTTTACGCCCGCACTGGAGGACAAAATCAGGTGCATGCGATCGATAATATCAATATCAGCACTCTGCGCCCCACTGCGGAAGCTCCCGAACCGGTGACGGGCGCCGCAGAAGAGGTGATGGCGGACAGCG
>CAZBNP010000039.1:0-2337 GCA_964493505.1 uncultured Roseivirgaceae bacterium | reverse complement strand
ATTCGTAGGTCCAGCCCGCCTGCCCATCCACGACCAGCAGCACCACCTCGCCTTGGCATGTGAAAACATCTACTCGTAACTCTCCTCCCGAGGTAGAAGGCACCGACAGTCTCACGATCGGATACCTCTGCCAGACAGATGAGGTGAAGCCGGTTTTGCCTTCATAGTAATAGATGGTGAAATCGCGCGCGACAAGGGAGAAGCCCCAGAGGTCTATCGACGGCGCATGGCCCTCGAAGAGGATGGCAGCCAAGTTCGAGCAGCCAGAGAACGCCGAGTTTCCGATGGAGGTGATACTATTGGGGAGGGTGACGCTGGTCAGGCCCGTGCAGCCATAGAACGACCAGTCTCCGATGGAAGTGACGCTGTTGGGGATGGAGATGCTGGTCAGGCCCGTGCATCTGTAGAAGGCCTCGCTTCCGATGGAGGTGATGCTGTTGGGGATGATGACGCTGATCAGGCTGCTACAAAGAGCGAACGACCGGTCTCCGATGGAGGTGACGCTGTTGGGGATGATGATGCTGGTCAGGCTCGTGCATCGATAGAACGCCGCATCTCCGATGGAGGTGACGCTGTTGGGAATGGAGACGTTGGTCAGGCGCGTGCAGCCATAGAACGCCGCATCTCCGATGGAGGTGACGCTGTTGGGGATGATGATGCTGGTCAGGCCTGTGCAGCTCTGGAACGCCGCGTCTCCGATGGAAGTGACACTATTGGGAATGGAGACGTTGGTCAGGCCCGTGCAGCCATAGAACGCTGCGTCTCCGATGGAGGCGACACTATTGGGGATGGAGATGCTGGCCAGGCGCGTGCAGCCATAGAACACTCGGTCTCCGATGGAAGTGACGCTGTTGGGAATGGAGACGCTGGTCAGGCCCGCACAGCCATAGAACGCCTCATCTTTGATGGAGGTAGCACTTTCGGGAAGAGTATAGCTCCCGGACTTGCCACCGGGGTATTGCACGAGAGTGATCCCCGTCTTGTCGAACAAAACACCGTCCAGGCTGCGGTAGGCGGGGTTATCCGGGGAGGTTTCGATTTGCTTCAGACCGGCGCAGAAAGCGAACGCTCTGCTGCCGATGGAAGTGACGCTGGCAGGGATAGAGACGCTGGTCAGGCCCGCGCAGTAATAGAACGCCACTTCTCCGATGGAGGCGACGCTATTGGGGATGGAGATACTGGTCAGGCTTGTGCAGCCCTGGAACGCCGCGTCCGCGATGAAAGTGATGTTGTCGGGAATGATGTAGTTCCCAGCCCGCCCTTGCGGGTATTCGATGAGGGTGGTGTTGGCTCTGTTGAAGAGAACGCCATCTATGCTGCGATAATGGGCGTTGTCGGCGGCAACATCAAAGCTCAACAGGCTCGTGCAGCCAGAGAACGCCGAGATTCCGATGGCAGCGACGCTGTTGCCGATGACGACGCGGGTCAGGCCTGTGCAGACAGAGAACGCCCAGTCTCCGATGGATGTGACGCTGTCAGGGATGGAGATGCTGGTTAGGCCGGTGCAGTCATAGAACCCCCAGCCCCCGATGGCAGTGATGCTGTCGGGAAGGGTGATGCTGGTCAGGCCCTTGCAGCCATAGAACGCCGAGTTTTCGATGGTAGTGACACTGTCGGGAATGGTAACCCAGATCAGAGCGGTATTGTTGCGAAACGCGCTGCTGCCAATCGACCGCACCGGCAGACCCTCAATGGTATAGGGAATTGTGATCGCGCCTCCTGCTCCGGTATAGCCGGTGAGGGTGATGGCATCGTCGTTTCGGGAGTAAGTGAAATCGCCGAAGGATTGCGCGGCGAGTGGAGAGAGCAAGGCGACCCATAGCATCATCACCCACCACCAGCGGTGGCGTCTCGTAGCGGGGGCGTCCCGCCCACCGACTCGCGCGTCTCGGGACTCGCTCCGCGTGCCGCGCGCCCTCCGCAGCCTGACGCTCCTCCCGCTCGACCCCCAGGTGAGAGGCCGTTGCTGATTGCGGAGGGCCGCTGGGAGGACGGGAGTGGACGGATTCATCTGGCAAAAAAAGTGAAATGAATGAGAACAAGAAGAGGGGGCAAAAAGCCAAGAGACGCGGAAAAAGCAATGGAAAGCTGGGAACACGCTCCCGCAACAGGAACAGCCGCCAGCCCGTGGCGGGGGCGTCCCGCCCACCGCCCGCGCGTCTCGGGACTTTCTTGGGGTGTCAGCGCAGCGTCCCGCGTATGCTGTGCCTTCCAGTCACGCGGAGATCATGTTCCTGCCCCTGCCGCCACGGAGTGAGCTTCCCGTTCCAGCCAATCGAACACCGCCTCCTGCGCGTCGTAGAGCGGCGTGAAATGCCCGCCGTGCTCGAGTCGATG
>CAZBNP010000038.1:0-2356 GCA_964493505.1 uncultured Roseivirgaceae bacterium | reverse complement strand
GAGCGTTCGCGCCAGCGTATCGACAGTGTCTCCGGATCGAAGCGCTGGCCGCGGCAGGCGTCGCAGGGCACTTTCACATCCGGCAGGAAGTTCATCTCGATGGTGCGCATGCCCTGGCCCTCGCACACCTCGCAGCGCCCGCCGGCCGTGTTGAACGAGAACCGGCTCGCGGTGTAGCCGCGAATGCCCGCTTCGGTGGTGCCGGCGAATACCTTGCGGATCGCATCCCAGAAGCCCACGTAGGTGGCCGGACACGAGCGCGGTGTCTTGCCGATGGGAGACTGGTCCACTTCGAGCACACGCGCGATGCGCTCGTGACCCTCGACGGCGCGACTGCGCAGAGATGGCCGCGCGCGGCGCCTGCCATCGAGCAGCAGGGCAAGATCATGGCGCAGCACGTCGTGGGCGAGCGTCGACTTGCCCGATCCGGACACGCCCGTGATCGCAACCAGCCTGCCCAGTGGCAGCGTCACGTCGAGACCATCGAGGTTGTGCAGTGTGGCGCCGCGGATGCGCAGCGTGGGCGTGGCGCTGTCTCCCGTCGTCGCAACCGGACGGCGCGGCTTGCGCGGCGGTTGCAGCGGTGCACGCAGGAAGCGGCCCGTCACCGAATCGGGTGCGGCGATGAGATCGTTCATCGTGCCCGTGGCCACGATGTGTCCGCCGCGACTGCCGGCACCGGGACCGATGTCGATGAGATGATCCGCGCGGCGGATGGTGTCCTCGTCGTGCTCCACGACCACGAGCGTGTTGCGGCCGTCAGCGAGCTGCGCGAGCGCATCGAGCAGCAGGGCGTTGTCGCGCGGATGCAGGCCGATGGTGGGTTCGTCGAGCACGTAGCACACGCCGCGCAGGTTCGAGCCCAGCTGCGCCGCGAGTCGCAGCCGCTGCGTCTCGCCACCCGAAAGCGTGGGGGCCGCGCGATCGAGGCTCAGGTAGTCGAGGCCCACGCGCGCGAGGAACCCGAGGCGCCCCGTGATCTCGCGCATGAGGTCGCCCGCGATCGCCGCCTCGCGCCCGCCGAGTTTCAGGCGGTCGAGAAAGGTCGCAAGCCCGGCCACCGGCAGTTTCGTGAGTTCGCCGATGGAGCGATCGCGGAAGTGCACTGCGCGTGCAGTCGGGTTGAGTCGCTCGCCCTCGCAGGCCGTGCAGGTGTGCGCCTCGCCCTCGAGCCACGTCGACTCCTCGCCGCTCTGCTCCTCATCGAAGTCCGCAAGAGCAAGGCCGGTGCCGAAGCAGGACGTGCACCAGCCGCGCGCGCTGTTGTAGGAGAACAGGCGCGGATCGGGTTCGGCGAAGCCGGTGCCACAGCTCGGGCAGGCGCGCCGCGACGAAAAGGTCATGGTGGCTGCCGCGCGGTCGCGACGCTCCACCTGCACCAGCCCCTTGCCCAGCTCCAGGCCCTTTTCGATGAGTGAGCGCAGTGCGCCCTCACTGGCGGGCGTCGCCTTCACTTCGCCGAGCGGAAGCTCGATGTCGTGGGGTTTGTAGCGCGCGATCTTCGGCCAGGGAGCGGTGGGCAGCAGCTCGCCATCCACGCGCAGCCGTGCATGACCCTGTGCCGCGGCCCAGGCGGCGAGTTCCTTGTAGATGCCCTTGCGGCCCGTCACCAGAGGCGCGAACACGGCAAGCGACCGGCCGCGCTGCTCCCGGAGCAGGCGCGCCACGATGGACTCCGCCGACTGCGGTTCGATGGCCACATTGCAGTCGGGGCAGTGCTGCACGCCGAGCTTCACGTAGAGCAGGCGCAGGAAGGGATAGATCTCGGTGAGCGTGGCCACGGTGCTCTTGCGTCCGCCGCGGCTGGTGCGCTGCTCGATCGCCACCGTTGGCGGAATGCCGTGCACGGCATCCACGTCCGGCCGCGAGGCCGGTTGCACGAACTGCCGCGCGTAGGCGTTGAGCGAATCGAGATAGCGCCGCTGGCCCTCGCTGAAGATGATGTCGAAAGCCAGTGTCGACTTTCCCGAACCCGACACGCCCGTGACCACCGTCATCACGCCCTGGGGCAGTGCCACGTTGATGTCGCGCAGGTTGTGCTCGCGTGCGCCGTGCACAACGATCTGGTCCGGCGCTGCGGGTCGGGGGCGCGCCTCGCGCACGGCATCGCGCAGCAGTCCGCCGGGCGCGTACGCGGCCAGGGCCGCGCCGGTGTGGCCGATGCGCTTTGCGCGGAATGTGTCGGGCGTGCCCGTGGCCACGATGCGTCCGCCGCCTTCTCCGCCCTCGGGTCCCATCTCGATGAGCCAGTCCGCGTGGCCGATGACGTCGAGGTTGTGCTCGATGACCAGCAGCGAGTGGCCGCGCTCGAGCAGCTTGCCGAAGGCGCGCATGAGGCGCGCGATGTCCTCGAAAT
>CAZBNP010000037.1:0-2586 GCA_964493505.1 uncultured Roseivirgaceae bacterium | reverse complement strand
AGATGCACACATACATTTTATTTTGTTTTATTTTCTTTGTTTCATTTTCGCCAGCTCTTGGGTAGCCAAGCCCATCAAGGCCTCACTACCACACAGACTCACAGACACCAACCCAAAGCGCATCATACACGTATCTTTCTTGTCGTTTGAAGCAAAAGGAAAGCAAAAAGCCTCCTCATCCCATCTGCCGTCATCCATTCTGCTAGTAGTCTCATGGGGCTTAGTCAGCAGCAGACGGGCAGACAGACAGGCAGACAGACAGGCAGAGGGTAATGGGCCACTAACAACAACTGGTTTGAAGAAATATGCTTGTTAGATGTCATCTACACTCTAAACACATCAACTAGGATAGCGTATGCATGTTCGCAGCGAGAACAAAAGGTCAACAGTACGTCATCGACTTGCACATGAAGCACACGGCTGGCACATGGAAGGATGTATGATGAGATAAAAACAAGAAAACAGACGACGACACTCACCACACGATAGCATACATCATATGGTGAAAGCACTGACACATATCAATCAGGGGAAAAAAAAAGGAGTTGCTCACATAGGAGGGGGGGGAGCATACATCGCACCGTCACAAAGGAGAGCCATACGATATAATCTCGTCTCTGTCTGCAATCACATAATAGCATAGCGTAGCGTTCCGAACCAAAATCTCATGCGCAATACACACTCATATCAGGTGTCAAATGGATGGAAGCGACAGCAAAAAACAAGCTCATCACCAAAGAGGAGGCACATCCCCCCCAAGGAGGAAGAAGATAGTAGGATCTTGGCGCATCTCGTTCAACACAAAGGAAAAATGATTCAGCCATCCAGCTTATGTCCTACATGATATAAGAGCTATAGAATGCAATAGTAGTGATCCTGAGTTGAATAGAGTGAGAGAGATAGCAAGACTTTTGGTCAAAGGAGCGAGAATCAGCTAGGGAGAGGCAGACCAACTTCAAGCGATCATAGCTTCTCAAGCAAGAGTTATTCTCAAACTAAAACACGATAAAGACACAATATACTCATCATAGAGTATGATCAAGAAGAAGGCGAGCCTTGGATAACTCTCTAGTGTGTGAGGCAGTGAAGGACAGTTGATGAGGTGAGAGATCCTCTCAAAGTCAGACAAAAGCATCAAAAAGAAGCATTTTAGTGTGATTTCCTCTCTCCAAAAACATGGATCATATAGTTTAGCATATATATAATAGGACTGAGATGTGCTAGAGAGGGAATAGATCGATGTTTGTGTTGAAAAGAATGCAAAGAGATCAAGTTCATACACACACAAGGCGTCCGGTAAGGGGCTTTTTTGAAAACGACATTGAAAAAAAATGCTCTTTTTTCTCTCGAACAAGGGTGACACAAGAGAGTCTCGATAGCAGCCCCCTCGAATCAAACCACCATTCTGACAATCATACAACATATTAGGGAGTATATTAAAGATGATAGAGCAAGAGGGGAGTCGAGATATCAAGAATTGATGTGCCCCGATGTGTTGCCAGCAAGGTGAGCGCGTGGAGAAATCGACAAACGGCAACACGTCTATAAAATCGAAAACAAATCCAATTGACATGGGACCAAGATAGATAGGTGGATTGTGAGCCATATTATGATATAAAGTGGTTTGGGATGTGTTAATAAATTAATTGTCTTGTCAGGAGCAACTCCGGTGGAGGAAAAAAGGACCGGGATCCCATACGCACCTTGTCGGACGTAAGGTTTTGGCCGTGGTGGGGAGTACCAAAGTATCTTTATGGGGGAAGCAGTTGTTCGGCTTCTGACATACAAGTGAAAGAGACGACACAATTAAATTGAGTCAACTTGAGTAGTTTGTTGAATTGACGAAATCTATGAATATGTGTTGGTGATAGCAGTGAATCGATTAATGTGTTGGGTTATTTATTTAATTCAATTGCAATTAATTGCAAATAGCTGTGATTTCTCTAGCATTTTTCATGGGTGCTCATGGTTTTTTTTTTGTGGCTATTTCGATTTAGGCATTATGCTTTTTTTAAATCGAGAAGCTAGGAATTGATCTGTATAGATACACGATTTATTTGTGTAGACTTAATGATTTACCCCTAGTTGCAAGAATGTATACTGTGCCACTCGCAGTGCTGAGCTCTCATGCTTGGTTTTTTTTTTCTGTTGAGAGGTTTCACATGTATATAACTTGCTTTCACGGTGTTTCTGTGTTCGCAGAGCTTTTTTTTCTTTTTTTTTTAAACAAAAAAAAATAATTAATTGCCTCTGATCGATCCAGCACTGAGAAAAAACTTTTACAAGAAAGCGACCAAGCAGTAGATTTTCTTGGATCTGTTTATTCGATCTAAGAAACTCAAAAAGCGAAAGTCCGATTTTCTTTCGTTGTATTAAGAGAACTTCACTCCTTTTTTTTTGTTCTTTTCTTTGTTTTCCAAAGAACAAGGACAAAAAGTTGTGATGAAAAAGAAAGAAAGAAAGAAAGAAAGAGGGTGTGTAAACAACCTTTGCTTATTATTTTTTACTTTTTTTTCCTCTCACAAATACACGATAGTTACCTGGTTGATCCTGCCAGTAGTCATATGCTTGTCTCAAAGATTAAGC
>CAZBNP010000036.1:840-2981 GCA_964493505.1 uncultured Roseivirgaceae bacterium | reverse complement strand
TTAAAGCCATGGAACTGGATGCGGCAATAAAACCCTATATTTTTGATTTTCTCCTTTTTCACTGGTACGAACTGCATGAGCAGGACGAACATGTCTTTGACAGCGAAGAATGGATTACGGTAGAAGAGGCCTCACTGGAAGAAGGCTCCGAGCTGTTCAACATTCTTTTTTATCTTTTTGAAGCTTCAGAAGAACACATCAATCCCGGGATCAATGATTTCATCCAGGATTTTTTGAGCCTGGAAGATACGGAGGCAGAGCAGCTCCTGATCTATGAACCTGTGATCAGGAATTCCCATATGGCTGAAGAAGATATTGCCAATACAAAGATTGCAGCGCGAAACCTCATCGATCACGAGCTTCAGGATATTTTCCTTCCTTTAATGCTGTTCTTTAATGAAGATATGGCTGAAGGCAAACTGGCCTGGCTCACCCGGAACGGTACGCCTGCAGAGGCTGCCGTATATGCCGGAATGGAAGCATTTTACTAAAGAGTGCTCTCCAGGACAGATCATGCATTGCATTTAGGTGCCAAGCCGAAAACCTGGAGAGATTAAATCTTTCTAAACAGGAATGTGAGGTGTTAACCTGAGTTTTTATCATCAGGCAGTACACCCATTTTTAAATCGCACAATGCATTATGATTTTATTGTTTTTTCTTTCTTAGATGAAAAGAAACAAAAATACTCATGACTAATGGTTGTAATGCCTTCGTGAAAACGCTGTGTTAGTTCAAGGCGAAATAAGCTTCAACCCTTCCTTACTATTTGTTTTTACCAAAGCAAAAAATGAGTCTCACTAAAATTAATTGACTGACCTCAATAGTGACCTTGTATTGACTATATTCCGGAGTTTGTCATGGACCGGCGGGAGGCATCTTCTATAGTGTAACAGTCAGTATCCTTTTTAGAGCTTGATGGGTTGCG
Organism: uncultured Roseivirgaceae bacterium; assembly: GCA_964493505.1. Classification (GTDB taxonomy): domain Bacteria; phylum Bacteroidota; class Bacteroidia; order Cytophagales; family Cyclobacteriaceae; genus Chryseosolibacter. The sequence continues at coordinate 2,055 of CAZBNP010000036.1, read as the reverse complement.
GTTGAAAATGAGATGCTTCGCTCCACTCAGTAGGATAGGTTACCTACTAGTCTTGTTGGCCCCGAATAGGCATCGGGAGTACCCATATACAGCAACTTACTACAATATCCTGCTTACTATAGGCGGCTACTCACTAAAAATTAATTGGCAAAATCGCTGATGAACTGCACCCTCATAAGCTTTAATTCTTCAGGAGAATAATCGCCTCCGAATTCTTTCACAGCAGCCTCGATATCATCTTCGACGGTACCTTTAAAATAATCCAGTATCTCCTCCTGGCGGTCGGTATCCAGGATATCGTCGAGATAATATTTGATATTGAGCTTGGTACCGTTGTAAACGATCTGTTCCAGTTCATGGATCATCTCATCCATGCTCACGCCCTGCGATTTGGCAATGACATCAATACCTACTTTTTTATCAATATTCTGTATCAGCTGGATCTTTTTACCTGATTTGTTGGCCACTGTCTTGATCACGATATCCTGCGGCCGCTCAATGTCGTGCTCCTTCACATACAGTGCGATCATATCGCAGAAAGGCTTACCGAATTTCATGGCCTTATTCTTCCCTACCCCTGCAATCTTTTCCATTTCTTCCAGGTCAATAGGGTATTTGGTAGCCATATCTTCCAATGAAGGATCCTGGAAAATTACATACGGAGGCAGTCCTTTCTGCTTACCCACTTTTTTGGTAAGATCCTTCAGCATGGCAAACAGCACCTCATCATATACATTCTCCACCTCCACTGTATCAAAATCGTCTTCGGTGATCTTTTCAAATTTCTGGTCAAGCGACATATCGACCCTGAAAGGATTGGCCAGGTAGTTTTCCACTTCTGCGCCAAGCTTCAGCAGGCCATAAGTTTCAATATCCTTAATGATAAGACCATGAAGAATGCCCACACGGATCACCGACTTCCAGAAATCGGCATCCTTATTTTTCCCGATCCCGAAATTAGCGTCGGTGGCATGCCCGTAATCCTGTACTTCCGCACTTTTAACGCCGGTAATTACATTGGTAACATGCTTAATATTGAATTTCTGGCCAAGATCCCTGACGGTTTTGAGCACCAGTACCAGCTCAGCAGTAACTTCAATTTTTTCTCTGGGATGACGGCAGTTATCGCACATTTTACCGCAATTGGCATCATCGAAGCTTTCGCCGAAATAATGCAGCAGCCCCGCCACCAGCAGGAAGCGCGTGCCGCGCGCC
>CAZBNP010000036.1:0-830 GCA_964493505.1 uncultured Roseivirgaceae bacterium | reverse complement strand
GGATGACGTTTCAAACAAAAGCTGGGAGCCTATTTCACGTTCGCTCACCGGCTTGTCTTTCATAAACTTCTCCAGCTTTTCAATATCGCCGGGATTATAAAACAGGATACACTCGCCCTCCAGGCCATCGCGGCCTGCGCGACCGGTTTCCTGGTAATAGCCTTCCAGGCTCTTGGGCACATCGTAGTGAATTACAAAACGTACATCGGGCTTATCGATCCCCATTCCAAAAGCTATGGTTGCCACAATTACGTCCACATCTCCCATCAGGAACTGGTCCTGGTGCGAAGCGCGCATCTTGGCATCAAGACCGGCATGGTACGGCAGCGACTTAATACCGTTTACCTTGAGCATTTCCGCAATCTCTTCCACTTTTTTACGGCTCAGGCAGTAAATAATGCCCGATTTGCCTTTGCGGTTCTTGATATATGCTACGATATCCTTATATACCTTGTCTTTCTTTTCCTTGGGCTTTACCTCGTAATACAGGTTGGAGCGGTTGAACGACGACTTGAACACCACCGCATCCAGCATATTGAGGTTTTTCTGTATATCATTCTGCACTTTAGGCGTGGCCGTAGCCGTAAGCGCCATCATAGGCACATCGCTGATTTCTTGGATAATCTGCTTTATACGGCGGTATTCGGGCCTGAAATCATGCCCCCACTCGGAAATACAGTGCGCCTCATCAATAGCCACAAAAGAGATCCTGATCTGCTTCAGGAATTCTATGGTTTCTTCTTTCTTGAGGGTTTCGGGGGCTACAAAAAGCAGCTTGGTCCTGCCCGCCATAATATCATCCTTTACACGGGTGATTTCACTTTTATTGA
>CAZBNP010000035.1:2509-3085 GCA_964493505.1 uncultured Roseivirgaceae bacterium | reverse complement strand
AATGTCCACATATGGATAGCCATATGCACTTATCTCATCGTGGCCATGATCAAGCACAACCTGAAAAGTACGCTCTCCATTTACGAGATCATGCAGATTCTCGGAATCTCCACGTTCGACAAGACGATACTCAGGAATTTAATCGCTCAGGATCAAAAAAATCAAAATGTCAAAGAACAAAAATTGTTGAACTTATTTGATGTTAAAAGTTAACGCATCAGTACTAATTTGTAAATAACTTTCAACTGCTAAAGTACAAAAAAAGTCAATACGGGTAACAAAGCTGCCCTTAGGATAAATCAAAAAGGCCCGCACCTAACCTGCTCCGATATCTTAAGCCCATCTTACGATAATCCCACAATAGGAAATGCAACCGGTTTAGTTCAACTAGAGTTTCATTGCCGACTCTTCGAGTCCAACGAAACTCTAGTTATTAGCAGACGTTTTTTATTGTTCGTTTGTGTCAAAAAAATAGTTGTTTATTAATGTTTGTTTGTATTCCAAGATGATTTGGAAACATTGGTAATATTTTTTCTAGTGTCGTTTCATCATAAGTGAAAATATCTGTTACATAAT
>CAZBNP010000035.1:2047-2499 GCA_964493505.1 uncultured Roseivirgaceae bacterium | reverse complement strand
AAATTGGTATTTTTTCTTGAACCAAAACCTCTGAGCACTTAATCCTTTTTCCATCCGGGTGATTTGTCCAATAATTGTCTTTGATAACTGTCCAATTTAGTTTATTAAAGTCTTCAATGTTTTTATAGAAATGTGTTGTACGAACTGCTGCATTCCCGTCAGAAAAAGCAACACTGTCTGCCAAAAGAATCTGTGGAGTAATTTTAAGTAAAATCAATTTTTCTCTTCGTCCGTTCATACACAAATAATACAACATTGGGTTTTTGGGGTTAATGTAAAGTGGTGCAAAATCGTGTATGTTGCTTCCTAAAATCGGCTCAATTCTATTTCTACGGTCATTTACTTGTTGGTTTGAAATATCCACGTTTACAACACCTTTTGAATGAGCAATATTGTGAGATAAAATTCCTAATTCTAAAATGCTTTTGATGTTGTCTAAATGTGCTGTATAA
>CAZBNP010000035.1:0-2037 GCA_964493505.1 uncultured Roseivirgaceae bacterium | reverse complement strand
TAAATACTGCTCATTTAGTTGCTTCCTTTTTGCAATTATTTCTCGATTTTCATTTGAAAAAAGGAACTTCTCACCTTCATTTTTTATATCGTTTAAAATTGTTTGATATTTTAAAATCTGTTCCGAATTTAACGTAATAAAAAAGTTGTCAATTTTTGAAAACAAATGTTTGTAGAACTTTACAACTCTTAAAAGAAGATTTTGGTACAGATTGTCAAGCCAAAGAATTGTATCCGATTTTAGAGTTAAAGTCAAATGGAAGTATGAGTTGCCTTTGTTCATTGGACCTGGATTTCTTAAATATAGTGATTTATATATTTTGTCAATTTTGAAGTTAATATGTTGTGCTACATATTCTTTAGAAAATATTATGGTGTAAATTTCTGTTAGGTCGTCAATGTTTTTGAAATCTTTATTTTTATCTACCTCAAATAAAAAGCTCTCAACTTTTGAAAGGTTCGAGTATAGGTAACCTAAAATGTTAAGATAAACATTTTGATTGTAGCTTTTAAGATATTGGATTGAATTACTCAAAATAGACAATTCTTAGGTTCCGATCTGGCATTTCAAGAACAAATTGTTCGACTTCCTCAAAATCGTCAAGACTTACTGTAAACAAATAATCAGGGTCGTAACCTTTGTATTTAAGTATATTTTCATCTTGAGAAATCAAATGTGATTTTTTGGGTGAAAGAGATGGCTCTATACTTACAATTAGTTCTTGATTGTCATCTATAAAATTCAAATTGATAGTTCTTGCAATTTCACTTTCAGATACTAACATGCCATTTTCATAACGCTTGTGTTTGGTTGAGTAAAAAATGGAAGCGGTGGTTTCGGTGTCGTCAATTTGGATACCGTGATTTTTTTGAAAATAATCCCTCAAAAAGTCCCACATACCTTCCCAAGCAATATTTTGTTGGACTCCCATTGTTGCCATTAGAGCGTGTTGTTCCGTGTATTGACCGGGGAAAAGTTCCATTGCAGCTTCTGTAAATGCTGATGTAATCGGAGTAAAGTCTTGAGTTGCATTTAATGCTTCTAAAAACATTTCCTCAATAGTTTTTCCTTGACGCATTTTGTCTTTTTGATTTTTCAAAACAACAAGACAAGTGTTGTTAATAACTTCTGCTTCTAAATCTGCGACAGTAATATTTCCTCTTCTTTGCTGAAGATTTGTAATTGACTGAATTAAATGTTGTTTTGCTTGGTTTTTGTTCATAACTCAAAAAAGGTTTAATTGGATGTTTAACGTGTCCGAACGCATAGCATAGCTAAAACATTTTTCAAGTGTTATTTCGCCAATACCTTTGCGGTTTGCTATTTGTCCCATATTTGTTATTTCGGTGGAATTTACTATTTCGATTAACTGACTAATTTTATTCTCTTTTAGTCCAGTCAATTTTTTTAAAGTATTTGTATCTGTGGATAATAATGCCGTTTTGAAATTTTCATAAAGATCATCAGGTGCTTTTGGGTCAAATTGATATACTTCAAATGGAATATCAATGTTTTTTAAATGCTTCTCAATTAGTTCAAGAGATTGCTCTTTTGATAAACCACCATTTTGTGCACCAAGCAAAGGAAAGGCGATTGAATTTATTCCTTTCGTTTTATATGTTTCAAGGAATTTTTTAAGTCCTTTTTCCAAATACTCTGGTTTTGTTTCGTATTTCCAATGATATTTTGTTGGGAAGTTCAAAATCCATTTTTGATGTGTCTTGTAGAGATATAACTTTCCAATGTCTAACTGTTTTTTGTCGCACATTTCTTTGTAGCGAATGAACATATCAGGATAACGGTACTTACATTCTAATGCAAGTCCTGCCCCCATAAGACCGAAACAATTCACAGTATTAACTATGGTCTGCATTTCTGTCCTAAATATGTTACCTGTTATTATTTTCACGGTCGTCTCTTAACATGGCTGCTAACCCAAATGTACATAAATCCGGGAAAATTTTGTATCAAGTTCTATAAGTTCTTAATCGATTAATCCTGAACACAAATGTATTAAATTTCTTTGTATAAGCCCGC
>CAZBNP010000034.1:0-3495 GCA_964493505.1 uncultured Roseivirgaceae bacterium | reverse complement strand
CAGCTTGAAGAGCGCCTTCACGGCGGGCTCCCAGAGGCCGGTCGTGTCCTCGTCGCCGAAGGCGAGCAGATCGTCCTCCTCGCGCCGGCTCAGCACGTTCAGCAGCTCCAGCGGGGCGGCGGGCTGGGAGGTGTCGTGCACGCCGCGGAAGATGAGCTGGGCGGACTCGCCGCTCATGTCCAGCCGCAGACGCGGGCGCAGGTGCGGCGGCAGCAGGGGGAACTCGTAGCGCCCGCCCTCGGCCATCGCCACCTCCACGTGGAGGTCGCCGCCGCTCTGGCTGGTGAGGAATTTGCCCGCGACCTTCACATCGAGGGACACGGCACGTTCGCTCATGGAGTCGATGAGCCGCGCGGTGGGGCGCATCATGCGCGCGCTGCCGGGACCGCCGAAGTCGAGCTGGCCGACGGCGTCCTCGTCCTCGTCGAAGATCAGCGCCCCGGCGGCCCAGTTCATCACGTCGGGCATGCCGCGCTTGGCCTCGCGCAGGGTCTCGCCGACGAAGAGCTTCGGCACCAGCGGGGGCCAGGCGATGTCGTAGGCGACCTTCACGGCGTCGTTCGCGGCGGGCGTGCTGTTCGGCCCGTCGTGGAATTCCAGCCAGGGGCAGGCGGCGGCACCGTCGGAGACGCCGTTGCCGTCCTTGTCGAACCAGAAGTTCGGTTGCAGGGGATACCAGTATTTGGCGATGACCTGTCCGGCGCAGCGCGCCCAGACGCCGCCCTTGTGGTCCTTCCAGTAGGCGTTGCGGACGCCCGCCGGTGTCGGATCGAAGCCGGTCTCGGGCCGGTCGGCGAAGAGCGAGAGCGGGTAGGGGGGCTGCACGCGCCTGCCGGCGAGGCCCTTGAAGTTGGTGAAGTCGAAGGTATGCGTCTTGGTGCCGACGGCGATGCTGCCGGTGACGGCGACCTCGTAGACCTTGAACTTCCACTTTCCGCCGTCGGTGGCGTCGCGGTACTTCATCAGCACGTAGGGGTCGGAGGTGACAGCCACGCGGTGGTTCAGATCGTCGCGCAGGGCGAAGACGGCGTCGAAGGCGCTGCCCCTGCTGGGGGCGAGCAGGGCGTGCTCCTCGTTGGGGTTGTAGCCCGCCTTGCCCTTGTCCGGCTGGTGGTAGATGCGGCGGTCGAGGTACTTCGCTGGGTCGAGCTTGTCCTGCCGGTAGACGTTCGCGGGCACGACCTTGATGGCGTTGACCTGCGCCTCGTCGTAGCCGTCCATCCGGTCGAAGCGGAGGTTCAGCACGCCGTCGGCGACGATGGCGGGCACCTCCAGGGTGTAGGCGGTGTCCTCCGCGCCGACCCGCTCCGCGATGACGATGGCGCTTTCGGCGGGGGCTCCCTCGACGAAGAGGTTGGTGCCGCGCCTCGGCCGCGCGGACGTGGCGGGATCGTCGGGATCGGCCGGCCCCTCCGCGGCGAGTTCGGAAAAGTGGAGCGTGACGAGGAAGCTGCCGTTGCCGGTGGGCAGGGCGTAGGAGAACGAGGCCCCCGTGCGGCCTCTCTGGTAGAGTGCTTCGTCCGCGGTGCCGGCGATGGGGCGGGAGTGGGAGAAGGCGGTGCCGCCAGTGAAGCCATTGTCCGCGGCGAAGGCCGTGCCCCCGCTGTCGGTGAAACCGGCGCCGCCGCAGTCCACGGCCACGGTGGCGGGCTGGCCGTTGGTCCCGAACAGCTCCATCTCCGAGCCGAGCTGGCTGACGATGAAGATCTTCTCCAGCGCGTTGCGCGTCACGCCGTCCACGGTCGTCGTCGCGTCCACGGGCCAGGCCGCGCGGTAGAGCACCGCCTGGGTGGGCCAGGCGGTGGCGGACCTGGGATTGACGGAATACCAGGCGACCGCGAGGTCGTCGGCCTCGCCCGGCTCGTCCCGGTTGACCGGGATGATCGGTCCGGTGCGCTCGGCGCGGAGGTGCGCGGCGTCGGAACCCTCTCCGTCGTAGCGTGAAAGAGTGTTGAGGACGAAACCGTTCTTTCCGGAGGGATCGGCGTGTCCGTGGACCGAGCCGTCGATCTCCGTGCCGATGACGGCGGCGGCGGGGTCGCCCAGGACATCGCGGAAATGCCTCGTGCGCACGGGGAGGACGAGGGTGTTCGGCAGGCTGGCCGGGGCGCCGGCCTTGCGGGTGTAGACGAGCGTGGCCCACGAGTCGAAGGTCCGGTCGGCGCGCGACCGGAAGATCTTGCCCGTGACGCTGGCGCTGCTGGTGCCGATGGCGACCATCCGGGCGAACTGGTAGGGCGAGGCGGCGGTCTCGAGCGTCACCGCCGGCTCGTCCCTGTCCGCGCCGCCTCCGGAGACATGGAGCTGGTAGACGGGCGAGACGGGGTCGCCGGGCAGGCGGTCGGCGTCGTTCGGCAGGCGGGATTCGATCGGCTGGACGACGCGCTGCTCGTTGAGCAAGTCGCCGGAGACCCGCCAGTGCAGCTCCGCGTCGGCGATAGGCTGCAGCAGATAGAGTTTCCCGTCGGTGTCGTCCCAGTGGAAGTAGTCTGCGGTGTTGAGGAAGGGCTGGCCGTTGATGCGGATCTCCGGCTGCAAGGGGCGTCCGAGGGCGTCGAGGAAAGCGCCGCCGGGAGGGGCGATCTCCTGGCTGATAAAGTAGCCGGTGTCGTTGAGCGGAGTGGCATCGACCCCCAGGAGGAGGCCCCCATGCCGCTGGAGCGTGTCGAAGCCTGCCGCCGCGCCGGTGCGCGAGCCGATCTGGTGGTTGGCGCCTTCGTCGACGGAGAGGGAGGTGTCGGGGCCGCTGCTGAGGAGCCACCGGATCCTGCCGCCGGGAGCGGGCGCCAGATCCACGCCGTGGGATTGGCTGGCGGAGCCGACGGGCGCGGGCAGGCCCATCGCACGCACCCAGACGGGGGTGGCGGTGCCGGTGGAGGTCAGTTTGGCGAGGAAAGGATTGACCGCGCCGGACGGGACGTTCTCGAGGGTGTCGTCCCCGAAGGTCACGGGGCCGCCGCGCAGCGATCCGGTGACGAGCACGTTGCGCGCCGTGTCCAGGGCGAGGGAGTGGGCCACACGGCGCCCGGTGCCGGAGGGGCCGGTCACCCACTGCCATTCCCCGGAGGAGTTGGCCTTGGCGACGAAGAAGTCCATGTCCGAGCCGGGTGTGACGAGGATGCCCTCGCCTCCGGTGCCGGACCGGAACTCCCAGGGCTTGGGCGCGACGGCGGCGAAGCGGTTGTTGTAGTTGCCGAGCACGTAGGCGCTGCCGTCGGCGTCGGCCACGACCGCCTCGGGGAAGATCGCGCGGTTGGCGTCGGCGGCCTCGTCCACCCGCATCGTGGCCAGCATCGTGCGCATGCCGTCGGTGCGGCGCAGGCGCAGGAGGAAGCCCTCGGTGTTGGCCTGGCCGGGGGCGTTGTTCGTCACGTCCCTGGCTGCTCCGCCGGCGAGGAGGCGTCCGCGCCACGCGCCGGTGACGAACAGATCCCCCATCGGATTCACCGCCAGGTCGGAGACGGCGATGCTGTGCGACGCATCGCTCGTCCCGAA
>CAZBNP010000033.1:0-3571 GCA_964493505.1 uncultured Roseivirgaceae bacterium | reverse complement strand
ACGGTTCAAAACCTATCTTGACCTGATTGAAGAGAAATCCCTTGATGCCGCCCCGCACGCCTCGGATATTATACGCAGCTTGATCTACATTATCCTCAATGAAGTAGAGGACGTGTATCAAAGTCAGCATCCACGCCAGACGCCAGTTACGGATAAAAACTCACATTTGCTTTCACGCTTTAAAACATTGTTGGCCGAACATTTTATTGAGAAACGATCGGTCGCCTTTTATGCGGAAAAAATGCACCTGACACCAAAATACCTTTCAACGATTATCAAGGAGGCTAGCGGAAAAACCGCAGGAGAGTGGATTAATGAAATGCTCCTTCTCGAAGCAAAGGTGCGGTTGCAAAACAAGGATCAAAGCATCGCCCAGATCGCTGATGATCTTAATTTCTCCGACGCGTCCCACTTTGGAAGGTTCTTTAAGAAACATGTGGGAATAAGCCCCCTTGAGTTCAGGAGCTAGGAAGAATCTTCTCCATTTCGCCCTTCCCTGTGACCCTCAAAGAGGACGAGACCGTCCCCGGAGTCTGTGACTCCAATTCGCACACGAATCCGACCTTTATACCATTTTCGCCAACTTTCGACTCTTCCCCGGCCTCCAATTGAGCGGTACCTTTGTATTGTAAATCATTTAGGAAAATCTAAAAGAACATCGCTATGAAAACAGTAAAATTTCAATTAGAAGACCTTACCTGTCCAAGTTGCATCAACAAAATTGAGGGTGTGTTGAACAAGGAACAAGGTGTCGAAAGTGCAAAAGTGCTATTCAACTCCAGTAAAGTGAAAGTGGAGTACAAAGAAGGGGAAACAGAACCTGACAAGCTGGCCGCCGTGATCGAAAAAGTCGGGTATCCGGTACTTTCAAGAAGTAATCAATAACAAAAAGGAGGAAGATCATGAAAAGCAAAACAAAAAATATTCTGACCTTCATTGCAGGTGGTCTGCTACTCACTGCGTTAATAACTCATCTCATAAACCCGGGGAGCCTGATGCAAGATCTCCTTTTAATCACCGCGTCCCTGGTGGCTGGTTACCCCATAATGATCAAGGCATTTCAAGCGCTTCGGATGAAGGCTTTCAGCATTGATCTGTTGGTCACTATTGCCGTTGTAGGGGCAATGATTATCGGAGAGTACACTGAATCCGCGGTCGTTACCTTTCTCTTTCTGTTTGGGGATTACCTCGAAGGCCGGACGCTGAGGAAGGCGCGTTCCTCAATGAAGTCATTGATGAGTATGGCACCGGCGGAGGCTGTAGTGTTGAGAGAAGGAGAGCGGGTCAACGTTCCCGCAGATGAGGTAAAAATTGGTGACCGGGTGATAATACTGTCAGGCGGAAGAATTCCGGTCGATGGCAGCGTAGTGTCCGGACAAGCCGTCGTCAATGAATCCGCTATCACTGGTGAATCAGTGCCTGTCACCAAACGTGTCGGAGATCGGGTGTATAGTAGCACCCTTTCAGATAATGGGTATCTTGAAATCATCGCCGAGAAAATCGGTACGAACACCGCCTTCTCGAAAATTATCGAACTGGTCGAGGAAGCACAGGAGACGAAGGCCAAGACGCAAAAATTCATGGAGAAATTCGCCTCCTTCTACACGCCCGGCATTATCGTGCTCTCCCTACTCGTCTGGACTATCACGCTGGATGTACATCTTGCGCTGACTTTCCTGGTGATTGCCTGCCCGGGAGCGCTGGTTATTTCCGTACCCGTTTCCATTGTCGCCGGAATTGGGAACGGCGCCAAAAACGGAATCCTGATAAAAGGAGGTGATAAAATTGAAAACCTCGCCAGGATCAATGCTATTGTATTCGACAAAACAGGTACTCTGACCAAAGGAGAGCCGGAGGTGACGGCGCTAAAGGCCTTCGGTATTGATGAAACGGAACTGCTCAAACTGGCGGCCGAAGTGGAGGCGACATCCGAACACCACCTGGGTAAAGCCATTGTAAAAAAAGCAGACAGCCGCGGGCTAAGACTTGAGTTAGAACCAACAGAAGTTGAAATCATCAAGGGTCATGGACTCAACGCCAGGCTGGGAAGTCATGAAGTGTACATCGGAAATAAAACCGGTGCGTTAAAGCAGGGAATTTCCATTGAACCTCAGGCGGAGGCCTATGCACGGGAACAAGAGAAAAGGGGAAATACGGTGGTTCTGGTAACGTCCGGGAAGTCGGTGCTTGGGATCATTTCCATCGCAGACAAGATTCGCGAAGAGGCACCGGAAGCGCTGCGCGAATTACGGAATATCGGAGTAGATCATACCGTCATGCTTACCGGAGACAATAAGACTGTGGCAGGACAGGTGGCTTCCCAACTGGGAATTGATCAGGTGTTCGCAGAACTCCTGCCGGAAGATAAGGTCCGAAAAGTAAATGCATGCAAGCATGTAGGCGCCAAACTGGCCATGGTCGGCGACGGCATAAATGATGCTCCTGCCATTGCCGCGGCGGATGTAGGAATCGCTATGGGAAATACGGGAACAGATGTCACCATGGAGACCGCCGATGTTATCCTTATGTCTGACAACCTGAGCAGGCTTCCTTATGCCCTCCAACTGGCGAAAGCTACAGTCCGGAATATGAAACAGAACACTTATTTTGCGTTGATCACTGTTGTGATCCTGTTAATAGGTGTACTCACAGGAAATGTTCATCTCGCTTCCGGGATGCTGATCCACGAAGCCAGCGTCCTTCTGGTTATTTTGAATGCCGTCCGACTCGTGCGCTTTTCGGATCGCCGATTCAAATCGAAACGTTTCCACACGAGCATAAAGAAAAGCAAGGCTGTACATTCGGCGGATCTGGTTCTTACAGGTTGTAGCGCGTAGTCGCTAAGCCATGTGCGCGTTGTTGCGCGATCCGACTATTATACCATTTGTGCCGACTTACAACTCTTCCCGGAGGCTGGCTTCATCAGTATCTTTGTACTATAAAATAATTAAAAACATTTAAAACATAAAAAATATGGAAACGATTATTGAATTCAAGAGAAATTTTAGTAAAGCAGCGTACCTGTTCGGAATAATCATGTTCCTGTTCAGTATACCCTCCTTTGCCCACTGTGATTCTTATGACGGTCCGGTTATTCAGGATGCCATTAGAGCCCTGGATAAGGAAAACGTGAGCTTTGTTATGAAGTGGGTTGAGAAAGATTTCGAAGTGGAAATTGAGAACCTATTCAACAAGACAGTTGAATTAAAGAATGGAGATATCGAGATCTACCAGATCGTTGAAAAACACTTTCTAGAAACCCTTGTTCGCTTGCACCGCGAAGGAGAGGGAGCTCCATTTACCGGACTAAAACCAGCAGGTTCCACGACTCCTATCATACAAATGGCCGACCAATCCCTGGAACATTACGACGTCGATAACTTGCTTACCAACCTCAATGCGCACATTCAGGAAGTGGTCACTGAAAAATACAAGAAAGTGGCGGCATTGCGTAAGGTAAAGGACAATTCAGTTTCCGAGGGAAGGGCTTATGTCGCGGCTTATGTCGATTACACGCACACTCTGGAAGCCATTGAGGCTGCTATGACACCAGGTCACAGCCATTGACCCG
>CAZBNP010000032.1:603-3732 GCA_964493505.1 uncultured Roseivirgaceae bacterium | reverse complement strand
TACTCGGTGCCCACCTGCTGTCCACCATCCTCCACCGTGAAGGTGTGCTTGGGCCTGATAGTGTGGCCCGAGAACCTGCCGTCCGAGATGGTGCCGTTGAGGATCAGCCCAGTGCTGTGCCAGAACGGCCCGTTCGTTCCCAATCGCGCACGCGAGCCACGCCGTCTTGATGCAATTGGCCGGGGCAGAAGGTGGGGCGGGGATTGGCGTAGCGAGGTCGAATCGCAATCGAACGCGTTCGTTCCCTGGCTTAGCGCGCGCTCCGAAGCGCCCGAACCTGAATGAGCACGCCCTCATCCTCATCTGTCCAGGTACCGATCATATGCTCATGCGCGATCGTATATGGCAGGAACGCTGCCGGTAGTGCCACGTCGCAAAGCCACTCCCCGCGGTCGGAGAAGACGGACCACGTCGAGGCCTGGCCGCCCGAGGCTACGAAATGGCGGATCCAGATCTCGCCGGCATCGCTGAGCAGGACCCGGTCATACTCCGGTTTCGTTGGTCGGTGAGGAGTTTCACGAAGTCGGCGTTCGATCGCCTCCCGAGGTGCCGCCGGGATGTTGGCAACCTGGCTCATGATCAACGTCTCGACCTCGGCCGAGGTAACGGCTTGCGTAGCAGCTGGACGCCGGAATCGTCCGACGAGCTCGCCGGTTGCTCGGCGGATGAGGAAGTCGAACCCGGGGCCATCGCCAATCACGATCGCCGAGTCTCGAGCAGCCACGACCGCCATTCGGCCGAAGTGAATCGGCGTCATTGACATGCCTTGGCTGACCGACTGCACTACGATCTCGGATCCGGAGATCGCTCCGATCGAGTCGACTGGTGAGCCATTCAGCTGTACTCGGTACAGGGGCGTTGGAGCTTGCAGTTCACCGGACTGCCCTCCCGTCAGTACCGCGGGACCCGCAATTCCGCTCGGCCGGAGCGGGAAGCCGTCTCGGATCAAGAGTGTCCCGTCGTGGAAGGTGCCCGCTGGAATCGACATCCCGGTACCAGCCGTGAAAGAGCCACTTCGGACAAACCTGCCCGTGCTATCGAAGATCGAGTATCGTCGGAGCACAACGTCATAGGCGATAAGGCTGTCTTCGGCGAACCGGGCAATCGAGGCCATTGCTTCAAACTCGCCGGGACCCTGGCCCTTGCGGCTGAACGACTTGAGCGGCTGGCCGCGAGCGCTGAACAGATGGATCTCCCACGCGCTCGGATCCGCGACGACGATGCGACCATCGGAAAGCTCGGTGGGAATCACATTCGGATCAAACTCCTGGTCCGGACTGCGTGGCGAGCGAATCTCGATCGTTGAGACGGAGTCGACGGTGTAGCGCGGGCGGGCTCCGTCGATGGGCGCCGAACTCTCCACGATCGTGACGCCCGCGCTGTCTCGAGTGACCGATGCCGGTGCTCGCTCCCTGCCGTCGCAGCCCATCAGCACTAGCGTGCCGATCAACCCGTGCAGAGTCACCAGCTTCATGCTGTTCCCTTCAGGCACCTTATGTTTTCTCCGTAACAGCGGGTGGAGGACGCCATACATCCAATAGGGTACCGTCCGTGCGCCAGATCCCCACGACACCAACAGCCAATCGTGCCGAGCCCTCCCCCCGAGGATTGGATGCAGTGAGAGTCCACTGATCGCCTGCAGCGCATCGCCATCGCGAAATGTCGGGCCCTGAGCGGCACTGCGCTCCTTGAATGTCGAGGCGCGGGTGCAACGAGTCCCTATGATGACCAATGAGCCCGATGTAAAACTCTCCTCGAGGCAAGCGCCACTCATGAGATTCACCCTGAGCAAGATGCACCGAAATCGCTAGGCGGTCACCTTGGCGGACTGTGTCGAGCGTTACAACGGGTTCGTAAACGATGATTCGGGTAAAGGCAATCCGATTCCCGATTTGCGTTTGGACCCAGGATTCGCCTGCTGCATTGCCCTGGATGCTTTGTCCTTGCAGCTTCACGAGCGCAGTGTCGCCGACCCGTACGCGACCGCGGAGCAACCCAATCCTAAGACCCTCAGCATCGAATGCTTCGAATGGTACAGCACGCGGTACTTCCCCACGGACGAGTTCTATCGCATCTGGCGCAATCAGGTGCTCGACCGGCCGGCAGTATACGGTGATGCGTGTCATGAGCGCCCCGAGCGAAACGCGAAGCGCGGCGTTGCCCACATGACTGCAAGTCAAGAGGTCATTCTGTATCGATGCGGCGGATACCGTGGGTTCCTCAAGCTGAAGCGCGACAGTTGCTGTACGGAGAGGGCGCCCTCTCCGATTGAGAACCTGGACCGGCACACGGACCGCTCCAACGCTGTTGACGACAATGGAGGATGCGAGGAGTCGATCGGGCTTATTATCAAGGGATCCAAGCCCATAGAGAAGCGTTCCCCAGAGGATCAATGCTGTGGCCGCGATTGCTCCGATCCGAAGCCATTGGTACCGATTCAGGCAGCGGAGGACAGCCATTGTGATATAGGGAAGCTTGCCAACTGCTTTGTACGTGTACCGTACGTCTGCACTTACCTGGCCGTACCTCGAAAGCTGATCGGCATATTCTCTCGCTAGATCGTCGAGGACTGCCTGAGTAGATGTCAGCTCTCGCCCCAAGGACGCAATGAGCCAGGTGGCGAGCATCGGAGGCCGCTGACTACGTACTTTACCATGTTTGTCCACTATTGCGGATCCTCCACGGCATAGGCCCCGTCGTTCCATCACGCTCAGTACGGTGATTGTCCTCGTGGCGCTCGCCGCGGTCGTGGCGTTCGGGGTTTCGCCGCGCCGCGCGATTGGCGTTGGATCGATGCCTTGGTCTGGAGCGGTGCCAGCGGTGTCACCAGTGCCGGCGCCCGCGGTTTCGGCTTCTCGACGACCATTTCTTCGAAACATTAACCGCGGTAACTGGCCTCCCCTTCCGGGAGGTGACGTAATCCGATGGGACAGTCAGAGTCAGAGCGATCCGATCGAAGACGCTGACGTTCCTGCGCTCACTGATGGCGGCCAGGTCGGCGAAGAACCACTGCCCATCGCTGAACTCCAAGTGGGAGCTGTGTGCCTGCGGCGGGGCGAACCTACTCGCCGGCCGCGTGCCGGTCCCACCGTGGATCCGCTGCCCGTCCGGCGTTACGTACAGTACATG
>CAZBNP010000032.1:0-593 GCA_964493505.1 uncultured Roseivirgaceae bacterium | reverse complement strand
CCCACCCTGCTCCGCCCGGCTGATGCGGACCTGCCGAACATGATATCCCCCACCCGGGACCGCGGCCAGAACCCCGCGTCATAAGACTAATCGCCAGCGGAGAGTGCCTCCGCGCCAACCCCTTCGTGTCCGCCAGCGGTCAAGCGGTGACCACGGTATTCGAGGAGAGGCTTGCCCGCGCCCTGGGTCTGATCGCCTGCATCGATCAGGGTGAGATCACCCGTCGAGCGGCCGTTCGCCTCAAGCGCAACCTGCGGCAGCAGCTCTGGGTGGTGACGCTGCGCCATCTTGGTGCGGGTCACCGTGCCCGCCGTATGACTGGAGTTGCTCGGGTTGAGTTCCGAGTTGCTCGCCATGGCTCGTCAGTTCGGTGGGATGATACTGTACCGGTACCGTGACGATTCCGGTTTGCGCGGCAGCTGGGCATGCGCCCGCAATGTGGTCTGGGCACGCCATATCCCGAAGCCGGAATCTCTAGCGGTATGAAGGGGCCATCCGAGGGCACGACGGGCGGGCACGCCCCGTCCGTCGTCGCCTGGGCTCTAGTGCAGCCGTTCTCCGCCCACAATGAAGCGGTACTTCGACTCGGAATT
>CAZBNP010000031.1:0-4621 GCA_964493505.1 uncultured Roseivirgaceae bacterium | reverse complement strand
TCTTGCGGTACGTCTCCTCGCCGATCATCTCGGCCGGCCGCGAGAAGCCATACCCGCCGGTGGTTGCAGCGACCGTCGGATTCGCGGAGCCGGTCAGCGAGCCGCCGATGATCGACGTAATGTTGTCGCCGACCTGCGGAAGCCGGATGTTGTTGACCACGAACCCGGAGGAGAGCGAGAAATCGAGATTGCTCCGCGGACTCGAGTTCAGGTTGACCCGGATATTGTACTTATCGAAGTGATTGGGGCGCCGCTGGGCAATCGGGATCTCCTCGCGGCTCGAGAGCCCGCGCCGGCTGACCACGAGATCGGCCTCGGTGTCATTCAGCTTGAGGACTCCAGTTTCGCTCTCTTCTTCCACCGACACGAAGTATCGGACCGTCTCGGTACCGCCGGCGAGACTGACTCCGAGCTGCTGCCGAACACCGGTGGTGAACGGCGTCGTGGCCGGATCGTTGAGCAAATCGAGTTGATGGCGTTGCGCCACCGAGCACAGGCCCGCCTTCTCCCGCCACGTCAAACAGTCGGCGTTCGGATTCTCCGTCGAGGCGTTGAAGTACATCTTCGGATAGGTGTATGTGTCCTTCAGGATGCCGCCTTCGATCCAGGCATTCCATTGTGGTGCGCCAGCCTTCCCGCGCTTCGTCGTCACCCGGACCACGCCATTGGCCGCCTGCGTCCCATACAGGGTCGCCGCCGACGGTCCCTTGACGATCTCGATGCTCTCGATGTCCTCGGGATTGAGGTTGTTGAGCTTCGAGATCGACGGTCCCCCCACGAACGCCCCTCCCGCCGCGTTGCTCGCGACACGAATGCCGTCGACATACAGCAGCGGATCGTTCGAGAGCGACACCGAGCTCAAACCGCGAACGCGGATCCGGGCGCCGGTCCCGCTCGTGCCGCTGCTCTGCAGCACGTTGACGCCGGCAACCCGCCCGCTGAGCACTTGCGTGAGATTGGTCGTAGGCGCCGTCTCGACCAGCTGCGCAGCCTGGATCTTCGCGACCGAGTTGCCGAGCTCGCGCGACTGCTGGTCACCGGTGGCGGTCGTGACGACATCTTCCAGTTGGAACGGTACGGCTCGGAGGGTCCAGTCGACGGTCTGCGGCTGGCCCGTCACCGTGACCGATCGCGCTTGCGAGGCATAGCCGACCATGAAGACGCGCAGCGTGTGCGCGCCCGGCGTCACCCCGCGCAGGGTGTATTGTCCCTGCTGATTGGCGATGGCGAAGACCTGCTGAGTCGTCACCTGGATTCGGGCTCCCGCTAAGGGCTGACCGGTGGCTTCGTCCGTGACGGTCCCGGTTACGGGGCCTTGTTCCGCCGTGACGGCGACGGGGGCGGTATCGGCAAGCGACGGCGGCCGTTTGATCAGCGCCGCCTGCCGCACCGAAGAGAAGAGCACGTCGAGGCCGGTATCGATCAGGATCTCGGTGAGCGCCGCGACGACCGTGATCTGCGACGCTTCCAGATAGACACGCGCACCGGAGGGAATCAACGTCGGACTATAGACGAAATGCAGGCCCGTCTGCTCGGTGATGGCAGCGAGCGCATCGTGCACCGTCACGCCGTTCAGCCGGAGCCCGAGTCGATGCATCAGAAGCGGCGTGTTGCGAACATCGACCGGAAGCGGCGTGACCTTCGCCCTAGCAGCGTAGAAGAACCGTGGTCCCCGATCGTTGAGAGCAAGATCCTGTGCGGCGCCGTGCGCAGCGCCCCCCAGAGCCAGGGTACACCAGAGTATGGGCAGCTTCCAACGCATGATTCCTCCGGAAACGCGGGACACAGCGATCGGATATGTTTATCTGGCGCGGAACGTCACCTGCTCGCCGGCACGCTCGACCTCGAGCTTGAGCGATGCGGCAATGAGACGGAGCACCTGGTCGACCGGTTCGTTGCGGAACGATGCCGTCAAGCGCAGCCGCTCGAGTGCCGGCTGGCCCAATCGAATCTCGATTCCATACCAGCGGCCGAGCTCGCGCGCCACTTCGGCGAGATCCGTCCCGGCAAAGACGATGCGGCCGTTGGTCCAGTCGAGGTACGACTCGACATCGGTCCCACGGACCACGGCCGGGACGCCCATCAGGCCCACGGTCGCGAGATCGCCCCCATGGAGCGTCGCACTCGCCAGCGAATCGGCTGCACCGCGACTGACGGAGACAGCCCCCGACACGACGGCGACCCGCACCGCCGTATCGCTCTGATAGGCGCGCACGACGAACTCAGTACCGAGCACACGGGTTATGACATCGCCCGTTCGGACCCGGAACGGACGTTTGGGATCGGCGGTCACTTCGAAGTAGGCCTGGCCGGAGAGTTCCACGTCGCGACTCCGCCGGTCGAGCTTGACCGGGAAACGCAGCCGGCTGTCTACCCCGAGCACGACTCGCGAACCGTCGCCCAAGCGAACTTCGGCGCGCTGGCCGACGGCGGTAACGACCTCGCGCATCGGGCTCGGTTCGTCGCCCGTGGTCAGCTTGGTGAGCCAGACGCTCATGCCGCTCGCGAGCACCAGCGCTGCGGCGACGGCCGCCCATCGCCAGCGAGCCGATCGGGTCTGGGCACCGGCGTGTCCAAGCACGGGAGGCGCCGGCGCGGGCCGATCGACCGGCTTGACTCGCGCCCACATCGCGTCGACGTCCCATCGAGGACCGATCCGTTCGCCGGCCGCCCACAGGACCCGCGCGGCCTCGACCTGACGCCGGACGGCAGGGTCGTTCGCCAGGCGCTGTTCCAGCAACGCCGCCTCGGCAGACGAACATTCGCCGGAGAGATATCGCGCGAGGTCGATATCGGTAAGCGGTACAGGATCTCGAGTCATCGGAAGCTGATACGCAGAAGGAAGGGGGGACCCGTAACGGGCGGGATCATGGCATGGTCCAATCGGCCAGGCGCTCCCGCAGCAGGGCGAGCGCCCGTCCCATGTGGACCTCGACGGTACGCGGCGAGATCCCCAGGACGTCGGCGATTTCCGCATAGCTCTGGTGCTGGACACGGTTCATCACGAAGACGGTCCGACAACGCTCCGGCAGCGTCGCCAGCGCGCGCTCGAGGGCCTGAGACAGATCCTGCTCACCGACCTCTTCGGCGGCCGGCGCGCGCGTCGTATCCCTGGCGTTAACGGTCCCCGGCTCGGTCCGCTGCAGGAAGCGCTGCTGCACGCGGCGGTGCCGCAAGCGGCTGAGCGCCCGATTGGCGGCCGACCGAAACAAGTAGCTCCGCAGAGTCCCCGGGACCTCCCATTCGAACCGATGCTCCCAGATCCAGAGGAACAGGTCCTGCACCACTTCTTCGGATTCATCGGGATCCTTGAGATAGGTCCATACGAAGCCGGCGAGCCGCGATGCATAGGCGCGGAAGATCGCCTCGAACGCATCGAGGTCGCCGGTACGGACATTCGCCACCCAGGTCCGCTCGGTAGCTTCGGACCGATTCGGCGCGGCGTCGGGAGGATGCCGCATGGCTTCGGAGGTCATGAAGGCCCAAGCATAGGCCGCGACGGCACCGCCCGCAACGGTGAGATCACGAGCACATCACGCCATTACGGGTCGCAGACGCCTCGAGCGTATTAGCTGGTTCGGCGGATCCCGACGGCGTGCGTCACAGATGGGTTAGCAGTCAGGGAATGCTACCTCCGCCCCGGTCGGGCGTCGTATCGGATTCGACGATCCGGTCCCGCCCCTCGCGCTTGCCCCGATACAGGGCGGCGTCGGCCCGGCGGAAGAGGTCGTCACGTGCAACGGCGCCGTCACCCGGAACGCTGACGAACCCGATCGTGGCGGTGAGGGCGGCCTCGTTCGCGGGATCATAGCGCAGCCGCAAGTCGCGCACAGTCGCCCGTAGCTTCTCGGCCACGAGCCGCCCCCTGGCCGCATCGGTGTCACCGAGCAGGACCACGAACTCCTCGCCGCCGATCCGGGCCACCCAGTCCTGTCCGGCCCGCGACGATCCAATCAGCGCCGCCGCCACGCTGCGCAGCGCCGCGTCGCCCTCGGCGTGACCGCGCGAGTCGTTGAAGCGCTTGAAGTGATCCAGGTCGACCACCATCAGCGTCAGCCACTCGCGCCGGCGCGCCGCCGCCGAAAGCAGCCGATTCATCGCGTCGTCCAATCCCCGCCGGTTGAGGACGCCGGTGAGCGGATCGGATACGGCCTGCTCGATCAGCTTGCGTTGCAGACGACCCGTGTAGGTGTCGAAGTAGAGCCCGAAGGTGAGGCCCACCAGATTCGCGAGGATGAGCCAGAGCGTGCGCGACGCGGCCTTCTCGGGATGGTACATCTCGCCGGTGAGATCCCACCGGCCGCCCTCGACGAAAAAGAACGCGCCGAGCACGAGGCTCCAGAACACCACCAGGAAGATTGCCGTGCGACGCCCTCCCAACATCACGCCGCAGATGGGATAGAGCGGGAGCAGGACGGCGAACTGGCTGTTGGGGCCGCCGGAGATGAGCAGGAGCGGTAGGGCCAGGATGGTGAGCAGGAAGAGCAGCACATCCGGAGCACGGCGGACGATCCGGCCGGTGCGGAAGAGCCACCAGAAACCGAACGTCGCCGCGGTGTTGGCCAGCCCGATGACGGTGAAGATCGTGCCGACATCCGAGACAAGCGGGCGCACCAGCGTA
>CAZBNP010000030.1:0-4861 GCA_964493505.1 uncultured Roseivirgaceae bacterium | reverse complement strand
GCCAAGGCAGGCCGCGTGAAGAAGAAGTCTCTACGAAACCCAGGCCGGTTCAGCTAGCCCTCACTTGTTCCAGCAACCAACCCGCAGCCTTCATCTCGTTCTCTGGAGACCCGTCATGGTGCTCCTTCGTAGTCGCAGAGCTACATCAAGCCTGTTGCTACTTTCGCTCCTTACCTGCTTCCAAGCCACGTTTGCTCAAGGACTCATTGAGTCAACTGAGCAGATCGCTCGGCAGCTAGCTGCTACCATCTCCAACGCTGGCTACCGAAGCGTGGCTGTGGTGGATCCCTTGACTCCCAACGACGAAGCGAGCGCATTCGGGCGCTTCCTAGCCGAGGAACTGTCTGGCGCCCTTGTGAACTCCGGACAACTCCGCGTCATCGATCGACTGTCCCTCCAACGCATCCTGGACGAGCAACGCTTGAGCGTCTCTGGACTCGTCAATGACGCCAGCGCTGTGCAGCGCATCGGCGATCTCGCTGGCGTGGAGGTCTTGGTCCTTGGGACGTATTTCGTTCTCGGCGATCACGTGAGGCTGAGTCTCAAAGGTCTCAACGTCCAAACTGCAGAGAGCGTTGCTGCCGTGAACTCCAGTTTGCCCTTGGATGCCAACGTCCGTAGCCTTCTTGGTCACGGTCTAGGAAATGTGGCAAGCTCACCGCAGTCAACACCAGAAGCGCCAGAAGGCAGGAGAATCTCGTACTCAGCAAACGTGACTCACGACCCGGCGTCAGGCAGTTACTTCGTCTACGACCTCTGTAGTTCCCCGGCCTGGATCGAGATTAGCTCCGGCCATCCGTACTCCTCAGTGGCATTCACGTTGTCGCCAAACTCGGCAATGAACGGACGAGCACTCGTGTATGTGGGGTCAAGACTCGCCCACGAGACTCTCCACGGCGGCAACTATGGCTCCGGCTCCTCCCGGGACACTACCGTCCGAGCAAACGT
Source organism: uncultured Roseivirgaceae bacterium (assembly GCA_964493505.1). GTDB lineage: Bacteria > Bacteroidota > Bacteroidia > Cytophagales > Cyclobacteriaceae > Chryseosolibacter. Next base: position 3,913 of record CAZBNP010000030.1, on the reverse strand, counting down.
CGGACCGAATGCAGCCTCCAACTCCGTACGCATCGAGCTAGCGAGGTACCGAAGCCGCGACTATTACGACTGGCACTGCACAGGTGTGTTCACACTCCGCAGCGTCACCATCGATTGACCCCCAGAAAGCGAGCAGATATGCGACCATTCCGGATTGCCGCCCTCGCGCTGTTCTTCTTCCTAGCGACAGCTAATAGTCCGCAGTCGGAGGGTTTCACTCGGATGCTACCGTTGCCTCCCGATATCTCCCAGCTCGGGCAGCATGCGGAAGTCGACTGGACTGGCGGTACGGTTCGAGCGAGAGGTGCGGGAACCGCAGCGGCGGGTCTGACTTTGGCACAAGCGAAGTTGCGCGCTAGGGGAGCGGCCCGCGCAGACGCATTGCGCTTGCTTGCGGTAGCCATCGGCGAGGTGCGCATCACGTCCGACACTCTGGTGCAGGACTACGTTCTGGCATACGACACAGTCCGTGTTCAGATCGACACGTTGCTGCGCAGTGTGATCTTCCCTGAAGACCAAGAGGTCATCGAACAACTCGCGGATGGGTCGTTCATCGTCTACTCGGTTGCCGAGATACGCTTGTATGGTACCCAGTCACCGACCTTGGCTGGAGTCGTGTACCCGTTCCTCAGAGAATCCGAACAGGCATCCGCAGGTAGCTACCTCCCTCCGTCACCTGGATCTCCATCCAGTCAGCCCTCAACCGGACAATCGCCTGCCCCACCCGGCGATAGATCTGAAGAAGCCGATGCCGGAGACAACTACACACCTGCGGGGCATTACACGGGCCTGATCATCGACGCCTCGAACTTCTATATCGACCCGACGATGGCACCACGGGTCTATTCGACAACAGGGGCCATTGTCTATGGCGTCCTAGCCACGACCACCGAGTATGCAAACGACATCGGTGTCGTTGGATACCACCGGTCGGTTGAGACGGCTCGAACCGATCCTCGGGTAGGATCCAACCCACTAGTAGTATCTGCCGTGGGCGTAGAAGGTAGCGGCATCTTCAGCGAGCACCCGATCATCACCGACACCGACGCCCGTCTTGTCTTGGCCGAAGATACTGAGAGTGCATTCCTGGACCAAGCCAAAGTCGTCATCGTCGGCCAGTGAGCACCAAGAGTTCGGCACTCCTGCTCTCCCTCGTTCTCCTTGCGGGCATTCTTACCGGACCAGTGGTTGGCCAATCCGTTCCCGATGCCATAGTCACAGTTGTCGGAAGAGCAACGTCAGGTGATCCTTCGCTTCCATTGGCGCGTGAGGCAGCTCTACAAGACGCACTACGAAACGCCATTCAGCAAGTCGTAGGTGTGTTGCTCACCAGTACAACTCTGGTCGAGAACTACGAACTCGTCCGTGATCGGATCAGCAGCCAGACAGCTGGCGTTGCCTATCTCGTTCGCGTGGTGGATGAAGGCTATGCCGAGGATGGAAGCTATCGCATTGTCGCGGAGGTGGCGGTTCGTGAAGCGAGCGTCGAAGCCCTACTACGTTCGGCAATTCAAGCGATAGGGGATCCGCGTGTAGTCATTCAGGTGCACGGCCAACCAAAGTCTCTGACCGCGACAGTCCTCCACGAAGTTCAATCGCTCGTCGTTGGCCAAGGGTTCTACGTTCTTATCGAGCAAAGCCCTCCCGCAGTCATGACTTCAACGCTGGAAGGTGGTTCTATTGGAGCCGACATGATTGTACAGATTCGCTACGAAGTAACCGAGAACGCCACTCCAATCGCCGCTATCCGTGAGGCTGGGCTTGCAAGCGCCGACGCTACTTTGGTTGTTGACGTCATCGACGCTTCAACGGGTCGCGTCATCCTGACCGAAGCACGTCGAGTTACACGACCCGCGAGCACCTTCGATCTCGCGGCCAAGGAAGCTGTGGTTCTCTCGATCGAGCGGCTAGCGCCGCAACTGGAGCATGGATTGCGGGCCTGGGTCCAAGGTATCTCCGAAACGCGACGTACCGTGCTGATCCGTCTCTCTGGCATCGCTTCGTTTGAGGACGTACAAGGTCTCATGACTGGTCTTGAGGTGTGGCTATCCACCGACGTGCACCTCCGGCAGTTCATCGGCAGTGAGGCGATCATCGAACTTGTGCACACAGGTCGCATCGAGATGGTGCTCTTGTCGTTATCCGAACTTGGTTGGACAATCACGATGGTTGAAGGGGGCAACGTTGCCGCGAGGCTCAACTAGCCGAGCCCCAAGCAGCCCTGTCGTCAAATCCATCCGTCCACCCCTGAAGCCATTGACTTACACAGGGTCTGTGCCTTCGATTTCAAGATACGGCCCCTCTTTAGTACGATCCCGCGTTGGCCCTACCTTCAATAGATAAGTAAGGCTGCTGTTAGGGGCTAGGACCTATGGTGCCGCATGATCTCGCGTCCAAGAGCAAGGAGCGAGGTGGGTGGGCACAGGTTTGCCTCGCTCCTCGCGGTCATCGCATTACTAGCAGCCTGCAGCGAGAGCATTACTATACCCACGGCTCCCTATATCGAACTAACTGCCTTGCCTACCTCAATACAACTGGGGGAGCTAAGCACACTCCACTGGACTGCCACCGGCAACATTTCTACACTGTCTATCAGCCAGGGTGTGGGAAATGTCAACGGGCAGTCATCCGTTGTCGTGCAGCCATCAGACACCACCACATACACGTTGACCGCAGTGGGACCAGGAGGCATTGCGTCAACCAGTGTAGTCGTCCAGGTTCTACCTACTACAACGCCTCCCGCCCCAGCAATCAGCTCCTTTATCTCAACCCCAGAAGCTATCAACACCGGCGGTACAGCAACGCTAGCCTGGTCACTGTCTGGGGACGTGACGGCGGTGAGTATCCATCCGAACGTCGGAAACGTGAGCGGCTTGTCTTCCTTCGTCGTTCAACCCTTCGAGTCAACCGAGTACCTACTCACTGCAACTGGGCCCGGCGGTGTCGCGCACAAGGTCGTGACTGTCAAAGTCGAGACTGAAGTTGAGTCGGTCCCACCTACTCCACCGAGCATTGAAGCGTTCGCCGCCACTCCCGATGCGATTCCGTCCGGAGGAACTGCGACCCTGTCGTGGGTAGCACATGGCGACATCGATTCACTACTAGTCGAACCTGAGGTCGGTGATGTTACCGGTCTGACATCAGTTGTAGTTAGCCCTAGCGAAGCCACCACATACACCCTTACCGCATATGGGGCAGGGATTGTCGACACTGCAACCGTTGCTGTGGAGCTAGTCGAGGCGCCTACTGCTCACTTGTTACCTACGCCAAATGTGGCTGGCTCAATACCACTGTCTGTGAGCTTTGGTGCTGCAGACTCATTCGATCCGGAAGGCGGACCCCTGACCTACTACTGGGACTTTGGTGACGGGGCAGCGAGTCTAGGGGAAACCGTAGAACACATATACACGAATGCAGGCGAATACATCACTACCTTGACCGTTGTGAGTCCGAGCGGCCTGTCCGACTCTGCTACCACCATTGTTACCGCCTACGGCACAGTCGAAATCACGGCCTTGTTGATGCATTGTTCACCGAGCCAGAACCCTCAAGCTGTGGTGGTGGACTATAGCTCCTCACGGGAGGCAGGTCAGTTCGTGGGGCTAGACGGGAAGGTAGAGCTGCGACCGGGATTCCTCCCAGGAGAGTGGTTCAGTGTTTCCGCTCGCGGCACATGCGCTGGCGTAGGAGGCAGTGTGGGCCTTGGTGTTCGAAAGGATGGTCGGGATCTCTTTACTGGATTCGCGTATGGGGGCGATACGGTGTCCTACGTTGGTACTTACTAGCCCCAGCGCGACCCTCCGGACTCTACCGAAACTTGTGGGAGGAGGTTCGACTGGCCCCCTGCAGAGGGTCTACACCTCTGTGATCGAGTAGTCCAACCGCTCGTCCGACAGGATCATCTCGAGGAACT
>CAZBNP010000029.1:0-5416 GCA_964493505.1 uncultured Roseivirgaceae bacterium | reverse complement strand
ATGGTCAACACTGGTCGACGTATACATTCCACTCATTCCGCTCATTCCTGTCACCGCAATGACCAGAAATATATATAGCGGTACTATTTCTCCACGACATAAACGGACACACCGATGGCCATACTTGCCAATGATGTTTGCGTCTATATGTGTGTATCGATGCTAACACGATGCATTCTGTATGCTCATGACGGCACTGTCGTGTGTGTATGTGTGTATTTATTATCATTGACCTGTTTTGTATACTGTTGGCCGTGCAATTCTCATCGACCGGATTGTCGGCATTTTCGTTGAAGTTGTGCTCGCGTTCGCGATCGATCGGTCAAACGACTCCGTTCATACTCGATCACTGCTCGCTTTGCACATTGCAGATGTTCGACCGGCTCCCATGTATTGTGCTCGTCGGTCCAACCGATCCACTTGACCAGGTATTCCTTGGATCCTCGACGATTACGCTTGTGAGACAGGATCTTTTCCAGCTCGTAATGCTCGTGTCCATCCACCAGTATCGGACCAGGGCGTGTGGTGTTGCGTTTCATTTGCATGATACGCTTGTGTACCGTGTGTAATCTGACTTGACGCGTACAAATATTGCAGCTTGACATGTTCAAAAGTGATGAAGAATCCTTAATCGACGATTGAAGCGTGTTCCTTCGGCGAAGACCTTGAAAAGGAAAGAAGCGGCCGGCAGGCGTTGTCGGCAAACGGATAACGGTGGGCGGGTCGAGTCGGGTGGTCGGCTCAGCGGGCGAGGCGGTGCGGCGAGCACGGCGGACTTAGAGTCGGGCGGGAGTAATCCAACGGGACAGCGACAAGTGGCACTTGTGCGGAAGTAAACGACTAGAAAATGGGATATAGCTACCTAGTGGTCTCGGATACTTTGGAGTGGACAAGAGAAGTGCGTTGAAAGGTAAAGCTTTATTGTTCAGTGCGCAAACTGCGCCTGTTTATATAGGGGATCGGGGACCGATTCCACACATCATGCCATATCTTCGGCGGCCAATAGTCGATAGACACATCATGGAATAGTTGAGTCATCTGCTGTCTAGTTCTATGACACACTATCGTATTCCGTGATGTTCCGCCTTTCTCTCCGATGATCTCCGAGTTGATACTGATAACGATCTGTTGCTGGTCGTTACAAGAGGAATGACGGGGTTGAAAGCACAGTCTGCTCGAATGCCAACACGTATTTGTATAGCATACAACTATGACAGCAGCAAGTAGCGGCAAGAGAGATATAATATTATTCCACACGTAGAATAATGCCAAGTGTGATGATGCCAGCAACGTCTGCTATCCACAAACAGCAATGACTATTACAGCACAGCGATACAGCACAGCAACAGAGTACTAGTCGACAGTTGACAGCGAGACGATAGCAAAAACGATAGACGGTAGTGATGATGATGATGATGATGATTTATTATAACATGGACAACTCACACTCGTTCTTGTATATCATCAAGACGCGGCGTGAGTTAGTCGGCTGTATGGTGCAATTAGTCAGATCGTGTCGTCCTGACATCAGTAGATACCCGCGTGCACCGCATGACTGATCATGTGTTGTTCCATGCTTAACACACGGGTACCCGCGGCACTACCAACGTGTCCCTGCAGTGCATCCAACACGACTACGATCACGCGTTGTCTCATGTGATCCAATTCGTTCAACAACACGGCTTCACACCGTTACAGGCATCAATATGTATCTTTATAGCAAACAGCTGTACAGTCAGCAAGTAGCGACAAGAGAGATGTAGTATGTCACCAGCGTGAAATAATATCAAGGACTACGATAACAGCAACTTTGATGATCCAAAAGATGGCATTTACTATCACAGCACAGTAGTGCAACACAACGAATATTACTGAATAGCAAGCGATAATGGTTGTATGCGTGTGAAAAAGATCAAGCGGTGAAATGATTGACTCATCGTTCGATAGACAACTCGTGATGATCGTTGTATACGTTTATGACCCGTCGTGAATTAGTCAGCTGTGTGGTGTAATTAGTCAAATCGTGTCGATATGACGTTAGTCGATACCCGCGCGCATCGCATGATTGATCATGGGTTGTTTCATGCTTAGCACACGGGTGTCTGCGGTACTACCCATGCGATACGACACGCTGGTTTCACCACATTCCAACTGCATGATCTATTGGTGTTACCCATGCGTTCCTGCAGTGGCACCAATGCGAGCTGTAGTCATGCGTTGTTTCATGTGATCCAATCTTGCGACAACACTACTTTGCATCGTCGTGTGGTGATGGCAATAAATACTGAAAGCAATGTCCGTTCAAATAGCAGCGTGCAATACAGCGGCCAACAATTGATAGTCATCTTGCAACGAGTATCGACCGGAAATTCAGACGAATTGATGCGTGAATCGACAAGCGTTTGTCAGCCACTTGGAATGCTGATTTGTATACCGAGTACAAGTGTAAAAGTGTGCAAGCCATCGTCTATTCAGTTGGATTGTTAGCAAGTCGGACCTGGGTACACCGACGTTACACTAATATCCATTTAGCACTATTTCTAACCTCACATGTTGCCCCGCATCTCGGAGGGAATACGGAGAACCGCATGGACGGCAGTAAAAGCCGAAATTACCATCGGTGGTCGCCTGAGACATGCGGTACACCACATGATCCACCGCATGTTTGGCCGCATGATCATCCGCATGACAATCATGCGACGATCCCAAAGGCCAGTAAGGAAGAACTTGGCACATGCCGAGCAAGGACCCGGCACCAACACGCGTGCATATCATTAACCACACGACCGTCGCATGACTCGTGAGAACCACATGAGTCGCTCCGGCTACGTCAATGTGACGACGACAGGAGTTGTTCTTGGGTCGGCTGAGTAATCGCCGAGCTCGTCTTTTCAGTATATAAGCACGGCCTTTGGCCGCCCAGCTTCGAATAAATCATCATCCCATCTCGACTCTTCTTTTCCAAGTGCTACCCCGTGGCTTACTACTTCAGCAACAAGCACCGGGTTCATGCTGGTGTCTATCAAGCTCTCTTTGGTCTTTGTTAACTTTCACAAGTACGCCCCCGGAGAATAAAGGGCTTATAATACACAACTACCGGTGTATATTTCTTGCTTCAACACACTCACGGAATCGTCCGGTATTTACACCAACTTGACAATCTCGCGGAAGCTCTTGATCTATTTCACTTTATTTTTGTTGGAAATTAGCACCTCGAATAGGTGGGCCATATTTCTTTCTTTTCTTTTTGTTTGTTTGTTTGTTTGCTCTGGTTCAGCACACCACACGCACACATGTCGACTATGACCAACACACAAGAGACACAGTGTACCGACCAGAGTCGACTGTCACGCAAGTGTGCAGAGTTGGAGGTGCGTTTGCATTGGTCAGATGAAACTCTTGCACGATTGCGTCGTCGCATCATTAGTCTTGAGACGCAAACCGCATGTCTTTGGCAACGTACAAAAGCTCTTACTGTACCAACAGTGCGCAATATTTTAGCATACACTGACGGTTCACCGGTTAATCCTTGTCCATATTGCAAAAAGCATGGACATTGGAAACGTGATTGCAACGCCAATCCCGGACCACCTCGTCACCGTTCGACGCGATCACCGCCTCCGCGTATTCCGTCACCGGCAATCGACATTGTAGCAACGGTGAAAGAGTGTCGACCGACACCGAAGATGAGATTATTTCCACCAGGATTCGGGCCAGATGTACATTGTTGCCCCGTAGTACCTGTGACACCACACCACCAAGTTGTAATGTTCCCGCAACGTCGACTCGGGTCGCACCAACTGTTGACCCATTAGGTTGTTGCACACACGCACGCACACACGCACACACGATGTCTATCGAGCATTCGTCAGTGTTTCGTTCAACTATTTCAGTGCGCCCCCGGATAATAAAGGGCTTATGATTTTCATTTGTTTTCGATCTTTTTGTTGTCTGTTTGTTACTTGCGGGAAACTGGTGAGGTGAGCACTTGAGGAAAGACTCACAAACAGAGCGACAATGGGACAAGTGCAAAGTGCAATGTTGTTGACAGTCAAAGTCGAGGTGTATTGGAGATGACTCGAGGAAACTCTAGGCCAAGACATGGCGAGCTATGTAATCAAGGTGGGGGAAAAAGTGAGATGATACAAACGGGCAAAGATGGAAAGAAAAGAAAGAACAAACGGGCAAACAAACGAACAAACGAAATAAAAAATAAAGAGAGAACGAATGAAAGAACGAAAGAGTGAGTGAGTGAGCGAGTGAGTGAGTGAAAAAGTGGCAGAGTGGCAGAGTGGGAGAGTGAGAGACAAAGAAAATAGCATATTGGGTCAAAGGAAGAAATAGTCGAGGACACAGTAGAAGACATTTAGGACAACGGCTTATAATTTACGAAGATTCTTTACAAGCACTACGGACATTCGCACATTTAGGACACGGGACATTTAGGACACGGGACAGGGGACAGGGGACTTTTTGGGAAGCGGACAAGCTTGCACGTTGGGGGACACTGTCGACTGGGGGGACACTGGGTTCGCACTTTTTGGCAACAAACACGAACTTCTTTTCACAAAGTTTTAGCGGCATTACAGAGGCACTTGTCTCACTGGGGGGGACAACATTTGCGAACTTTTCGGCGTATTGAGGAGACACATTGTCGCACTTGAGGGGGACAACACGGAACACTTGAGGGACTTTGACAACAAGGAATTTGTTCTAGTTCGGGGACACGGTCGAGGACAAGGACTTGACAAAAACACGGAATGCAGCTTGTTGGCATTCTTCCAGCAGGAAACACATTGGGGACAAAGTAGAACACCATAGCGAAATTGAAGACACATTCAGGACAACAGGAACAACACCGTTACAACAAGACTAGGATTCCTTTGCACGAACGGGACAAGTCAGGGACAACTGTAATGGACGAAATTTCACGAAATTCCGGGAACAATTGGGCTTACTTTCACGAAATTCAGCCCACATTTTGGAGAAGGTTGGGAACACATTCGGGACAACTATAAGGAACACGGCAAGATTCAGGAGTCGGTACCGGACAAGTCAATTGCACTCAATTGCACTCAATTCAACTCACTGCGGCAGACAACACTTACAACTTTACACACTTAACAACTCATTACACACTATCAGGACAACGTCAAGGAACGGGACTCTGTCTCGGACAACCATTCACACGAAAATTCACGAAATGCAGGAAGCACGCTGGCTTACCTTGTTTGCACTATCAGGACAACTTGTCACACAATGACAACAACCGGAACACGCTAGGGACAACTATAATTTAGGGACAACCTCAGGGACAAGTCAATTTGACGAAATTTGACGAAATTCAGGAAGCAATTGCTCGACACTCGTTCGCATTTCAGGGACAATATTTTAGTTGCTAAAATAAAGCAGACAA
>CAZBNP010000028.1:0-5963 GCA_964493505.1 uncultured Roseivirgaceae bacterium | reverse complement strand
AAAAAAAAACAAACGGGGGGGGGGGGGGGGTGTGGTCACCCCTGGAGACGATCGTAGATCGTGGCAACCCAAAAACAACCACCTTTGGTGGTGGTGTTTCCCCACCCCCTGGGCCCGGCCTATGGCCGGGGTGGGCTGGGGGCTCACGGCCCACAAGCATTAGCTTGTGTCCGCCGTGAAGGGGGGTGAAAATGAATTAATAAAATAAAAATGTAAACCCATTAGATAAAAATGCGGCGCTGTCAAACAGAATTAGTTCTGGTTTTACTCTTTGAAATTGATTAAAATAATTTTGGGGTTTTCAACCCTTAAGACAAGATACATTGCCTACTTGTTGGGAGACAGACCCTCCGGGTGTGTCTTCCAGCTGTATCCCCCCGCTGAAACCGCTCTGTTCGCCCAGTCCTAAAACACGTTGTGCGTGAGTGAGTTGTTGGACGAATAAAAGATCGCGTAGCGATGGTTGAAGAATTTCCAAAACAAATCGCCACAAAAACTCTTTTAGAGTTGTTTCCGGGCACTTGGCAAGTGCCCGTGCGCCGGGCGGTTGCTCGGTCTGTAAGACCTCAAGAACACCCGGAAACATCATAGATGTGTGTGCTTCTTGTTTACGAATTATTGGCTCAGTCGCGCCTTGCCTTTCGTCAGGACCCGTTGGGGTTGGGCGCACGCGAATGGCCTTTAGTTTCAGGGCGAACAAACAAAAAAATCTCAGAGGGATTTGTTTTTTTTTTTTACAGAGCGGGCGGGTGGCAAAACTCTATAGAGTTGTGGCGAGCCTACTGCTTTCCCGCCTCACGGCCAAACTCCAAGAACCCAGACTCTATGAGTCTGGTGCAGCGCCAGAAATCACTCAATGACGGGCCGCCTTGAGAATTAGCTTGCCAGAGCCTTCGGCTCTCTCATCGATTTAGATTAAAATACTTTATTTTTTTTATATACTTACTGTAGGATTCGAACCTACAATCTTTTGCTTAGAAGGCAAATGCTATATTCCATTTAGCTAAGTAAGTCTGCGAAGGGATAAAAATCAAATCAAAAAGGAGTGGATGTGTGCAAACATAGGCAAGGGGTAGGGTGCATAAAGTCGCAACCGCTAAGCGGAAACGAGTGCAAGGAGGTAAAGAAATTTTTTTTAGAAAATAATAACCACCTTTGGTGGTGAAATTATAATTGTCAACTCATATTAAAGATATTTGCTGCTACCGAGTATAACGATTACTGAACTTGGATTTTTACCTTCCAAAAAGGGGGGTATTAAGTATAAAATGAAAGCCCTTCGGACTTTCGGGGAGAGCAAGAGCAAGATCAAGAGGAAAAAAAGAATCGAAGCGAAACCAAAATAAATCCATCCGTAGGTATAAACAAAGATAATCCTATCTAACCCCCTGGGGGACCTAATAAAACTTAAAAAAGAAAAAAAATGAGTGAAGCTAAGTTCCACAAGATATATTAAGATAAATCAGGGGAAGATGGTAATTTTTCCAAAGATAATATATATTTTTCTTTAAGCACTTCACCGGATCTAGCGTATTTCATGATAGTACCATTACCAGCTTGAAAATATCTAGCAGCAGCTTTTGAAGAAGAAAAAGTATTTAAAAGTTGATTTTCTAAAGAATATACATAAAAAGCAGCACAGCTGCTGGAAGTTGACACCTCACTCATATTTTTACTAATTAATTCTTCAGTCTTTTCAAAAACAGATTTTTCTTTGGAAGACGAACTACGTTCGTCTTCGAAGAGAGCTTCAGATCTAGCGTATTTCATAATTGTTGGATCACTAGAATTTAAATATTTAGCAGCTACTTTAGAAGAAGTGAAAGTAGAAAGTAATTCAAGATTTAAAGAATAAAAATATATAGTTTTACCTAAGACTCGACTTTTTTTTAATTTAGTTTCTTCAGACTGAGTTTTACCAAACATGTGAGATTTTTTTCCTTTTAGCCCATATAAAGGGTGTTTTTCACCTAGTAAAGCCTCACTAATTTTCTGTTTAGTTTCTTCTGAATGTACCGCACCCAAACGACTACCAGCGATTTTTAAAATATTATATTCAGGTTGTAAAAGATCCAAATAATATTGTTCACGTTTTAATAAATCATCAGTTTCACAATATTCAAGGATTAGTAAGGAAAATTTTGAATACCCAAATTTAAGTAGCGCCCTACTGATCTTCATATTATTATTTCCTGACTTCATTAAAAAAGAGATTAAAAAATGTGAGTAAGACCTCCTACTCGGAGGTCGCCTGCACTTCCTACGTAACGTTTACCATTTTCTTTATTTACCCACATATATATTCCGGATTTCCCTTTAAATTTTTTGTAATTTCATAGAAGCCTCACAAGTGAGGCTGTGATTTAACAGGAACGATAGATTGAGAAGCATCAGAAGAATAATCCCGCGAAATGAAAAAAATAGAAAATCCGCCATTTATTACAGTTAATTGCCATAAACCATTATATAGACAAACATTTTCAGTGTGGAACAGACTTACAGAACATGAATTGAATGTAAGAATCCCAGAAAATAATATGATTAAAAATGAAATACGATTCCAAGACACAAAAAAGATGTCTTTTTTTAATAACCCGATAGCTAAAATATAGAAATAAATTATAATTTTTTTCATATGTTTATGCTTTCATTTTTTTTCCAATTTTATTTTCTTTATTTTTAAACTTTAATAAATGATACCCCTTTTTAAATTAAACCCGAAGACCATGGGTCTTCCAAATTTCTCCTCGCGAACCGGCCTTAATGAAAAAACACCTCGCGGAGCGGGACGGAGTCCTGCTGCGCCCTGTCGAGGGACCGGCCGCAGGTACTGCGGCGTCTTCCCAAGACACCGTCGAAGGTGTTGTGACCACTTCGGCAAGACACGGCCCAAAGGGCCTTTTCTTTGAACCCCTCAAAATCAAAAGTATTTGTGCATATAGTCTCTGAGATGAAAGAATAAATCCTTATCTGCCAATTAGATTCATAAGAAAATGATCTTTGATCATTTTTAAAGAGAACACCTACGGTGTTGTGTTCTAATCTTCAAAATTCATAAAATTCTTTAGTAAAGACCATAGGTCTTCTTTGTAAAAGTAAATCTTTCTGGCATATAACACAATTAAGAAAAAAAGATATTATTCTTTTTTTTGTCCCGATGAGACCAAACAATAAATCCTAATATACCGATTGATAGCATGGCATAGACCATTCCTAGATAACCAAAAATTGGTTTACCAGAGAAAGTAGATACAACGTGACTAATGATACCAAATCCTGGAATAATTAAAATATAAACCTCCGGATGCTAAATAAGAAAAGTTATATAAAAACTTTTTATATAAATGGACCATATCTTTATCCATCTAAATCATAACTACTCCACTTATTAAAAAAAATAGTCCAACTTTTATATAAAATTGAACCTTCAGTAGCTTTATGGGCTTTAAGTGACTTTAACTCATAAAATTTAGGAATAAGATGTAAACGTGAATTTTTAGCTGACCTAGAAGGATACTCTTTAAAATAATTAATAACTTTGAAAATAGAATCTTTGTCAGTTACATACCATTGAAAACATCGACGGGAGCTCCCGTCGAGATATACATGACCTCCATATAAATCAACTAAAGGTTCTAATAAATAAGGAGTTTTTTGGCCAATAGAAATAGATAATTGATTATTAGATTTATTTATAGTGACTGTACCATCAGCGTCGAAAAACCCAGCAAGCCATCCACTTGAAAAAATTAAAGGTTTAGGATAAATAAAAATAATATCATAAGCATTACAAATTTTTTCAAGTTGAACCATACGATTAGGATTTCGAATTAACCCATTCACGGAATGGATAAGAGATAATAAACCAGATTTATGATGTAAACGATAGCGCATCGCTTTAGCACCAGATCTTAATTTAATAGAACCACCAAATTTTTGCTTTACTTGATGAAGACAATGACTATCTCTAATATCCATAGTAATTTCTAAACTAGCATACCCTTTTTTGGATAAATTAAAAGAACCGTCACCATCTATTAAACCAGCAAGCCACTCATTCCAAGAGTTATGATTTGATTTTGTGGATAACAAACGTATGGTCTCTGAAGTTCCTACTTGCGTGCTAAGCGCTTTGGTTACTTGCAGATTATTGAGAATTACAAAATTTTTTACTATAGAGGCAAAACTAATATTATGGCTTACACTATGAGTATCTTGCAATTTTAACCCCAATTCCCCGCTTACAGTTTGTTTCAGACCAATATAGACATGGTCGGGCCATCCTTGACCGAAGAACCCGTACCTTCAAACTTTTAATTCACACTCACGAAGTGAGTGTTCCCTTTTAAAAATCCCTGTACTATTAGAATTTTAACAGCCTTTGGGAACACCCGTGGGGTGTTGCAAGGTACCGACTGTACATCAAGCATCATTTCAGATACCCATCAGTGACCCAGTCTGTAGCGATATTATATATTACCGACGGTCTGAAAATAGGGACTTTTTTTGACCGTATTCACTAATGTTGCCAAATAACTTTCAAAACACACTCGAAGAGTGTCTTTCTCCCAAAGTTATTTTGAAACCCGGTAGGGTTCCATTAAGAGTCCGCTCATTTCCTTATATAAGTTATCATGAGTAGGTCTTAAGACTAGGATTATGGTATAACCGAATATTATTAATAACTTAAACCATCGCCATCAGACGATAAAAAAAAAAATATAAAAATTCGGTTATTTGTTATTTAAAATCTTTCGAAAGCTTTGGCGGACTCTATATATCAAGTGGTATTAAACCTTTCAATATATAAAAATCAACATTCTGGGAAGAACTATGATAGATAAGCTTCAACTATCAATACGCTAACATTGTTTTAAATTACTTCAAGAACTTACGTTCAACCACATCCTTTATTCCTGCCTGAAAAAGAATATATATTAATCCCAAGTATTATTTACTTTAGAGGCTAAGACTTTAAGTAAAGGTCTTAAAGTAGGATCCAAATGGTCTTGGCTTCTTAGTCTAGAAGCTAATTCCTTCCATAATATAAAGCTTTTAGCTTTTTTAGAACGTAAAGGATGTAACTCAAAATAAAAAAATAATATTCCACAATTTGTTAAACCATTAACCTCATAAGTAAATGTATCTGGTTGAGAATGTGAAATAACTCGCCCAGTATTAAATAAAATAATAAATCTATCAAGAACCGGCTTATTAATTAAGAGTCTCTGCGAGACTAAAAATCTTATTCTAAATGCCAAACTATTATTAAGTAATGAAATATTAAAACAACCCTCCGCATCCGAATAACCACTTAACCATGAATCTTCTAAAGAGGGGATAACTATTTTATCTAAAAACTTGACAGTATTAACTCGTTTAATACCTTTACAAGCAATAATATTAGAAAGTTCTAAAAATTTCTTAAAATCATTAAACTTAGATGGTTGAACAAGATTACCATTAAATAAAGATACAATTAATTCAAGACCTTTTTTGTCTTGAACAATAAATCTAGAAGTTCTAGGACCTTGTTTAATAACCTTACCTATTCTTAATGTATTTTTAATCAAGTCCAGGAGATCTGGACGCTCTCTAGTATCTTGAGTTATAACAAATTGTAAATCTCCTCTCGAAGTAGTAATAAAAGAACCATCACCTTCTGAAAATCCAACGAACCAAGTAAGAAATTTATAAGATGGCAAATGGTTTTCAGTGACTTCGTTAACGAAGTTTAATTTATATCTGTTATAAAAATCAGTAAAATCAAAAGTAGAAGTAATAATGGGGTTATTTTCATCACTCTTTAATAGAGTTATAGTTGGAATTAATAAATATATAGAATTAGTACCCAAGAATAGATGTTGATAAAGAATGGGATCACCACCCCCAGCTGCATCGTAGAATGATGTATTAAAATTTCGGTCGGTAAGTAACATAGTAATACCACCTGCTAATACCGG
>CAZBNP010000027.1:5826-9872 GCA_964493505.1 uncultured Roseivirgaceae bacterium | reverse complement strand
CCCTAGTGAGTAATTTAAATAATAATTTAATCATCTGTATTAATATTTATTTTTTTTCCTAGAATTTTACATCTCTCTTTAATTCTATAATTAGAATAACTTAAAATTTATTTCCAATGTCTCGGAGCAGGGCTCGAACCTACATTTTATAGAACTAGGAATTCTATAACTTTACCATTAAATCACCCGATCGCCTAAAGCATAGAAATAAAAAATACTATTACCCGGCTGTCTAACACCAATTGTGTTTTATACCGTTAAAAATATAGCGCTCCTTTATTCTCAATGTGGCTGTACATTCATTAAAATCAGCTACGAATCATTGGCTTGGTAAACCATTACTTCACCAACAACCTAATTCGATTTTTTGTTATCTTTTAGCGATTAATCTTTTTTTTTTATTTTGTATTTAACAAAACTAAAAGGTAAACAATAAAAACTTTTTACACCCGTATGTTACTTTTTAAAACCGTTTAACTCGCATGTGTAAAGCATACTTCCAGCGTTCATTCAGAGCCAAATTAAACTCAATAATTATAATTTAAATACATAAATAATTAAAGATTGATCAATTACTATTACTTCTCTTAGTGCTAAAAGAAACAATAGTAATCTATACCTTTTTTAACTTTTTACAATAAAATCCCTACTTCTTACGAGAATTGAACTCATATTTTTGTTGTGAAAAAACAATGTCCTAACCGTTAGACGAAAGAAGTTTTATTTCTTTAATGGCTCCTGATATTATATCTAACTAAATCCACACTATTCGGAGATGGGATTGAACCATCGACCCAAGAATTTTCAATTCTTTGCTCTACCACTGAGCTACCCGAATTGCTTTCTTAGCCCGCCAGTAAAGCAGGAATGTGATACATTTTATTGTGGTATAATAGTATAAAACTAGCTGCGTTATTATTAATATCTTGTTTAACATCAAAGGTTATAAAAATACTTACATAAAAAAAAAATAATCCAAACATTAATGGTAACAACTGTTTCCATCCGATCATCATTAATTGATCATAACGATACCGTGGTAATGTCGCGCGTACCCAAATAAAAAGCATCGTTGTACATAAAATTTTAATTATAAAAAAAAAGAAACCTGATATTCCACAAAAAGCTAGCCAACCAGCTAAAAAATAAATTACAAATATTGTAGACAATAATAGCATATTTGCATACTCGCCTAAAAAAAATAAGGCAAACATCATACCTGAATATTCGACATTATAACCAGCAACTAATTCTGCTTCTGCTTCTGCTAAATCAAATGGTGTCCTATTCGTTTCAGCTAACATAACAATAATATACATAAAAGCTATCGGAAATAACGGTAAAATAAACCAAACAGTTTGTTGCGCAAAAACAACTTCCGTATATGAAAACCCCCCTGTAAATAAACCTATTAATAAATTTATCATACTTAAAGTCAATTCATAAGATATAACTTGAGCGACTGCTCTTATCGTTGCTAAAAACCCGTAACGCGAATTACTCGCCCATCCCGATAATATTAAACCGTATACAGTTAACCCGCTACAAACAAAAGTAAAAAAAATATCTAAATTAGTATTGGCGATAACAACCTCCAAGCTTTGCGGAATTACAACCCATCCCCATAAACTCATAACAAAAACGACCGAAGGACCGCTCACAAACAAAAAATGATCAGCCCTTTTTGGTACAATAAGTTCTTTTAATAATAATTTCAAACCATCGGCTAATGGTTGAAATAACCCCCAAAAACCTACAACATCAGGGCCTTTTCTTCGTTGGATTGCTCCCATAAATTTACGTTCAGCTAACGTATAAAAAGCAATACAAATTAGCAATCCAACAATAAAACAAATAAGATATAAAATAATATAAAAACTATTAAAAAGATAAAGGGGATAATAGAACATAAACCGATTTCAAATTTTAAGTATTAACCTTAGCTTATTTTAAAAATTAAAAAATACTAAAAAATTTTTTAAACTGAAGCGCCTTCAAAAATAAACTTTTGTGAAAAAATAAAAAATTAAAAAAATTGGCATCGAAACTTGAATTTTTTTTTACCTGATTAAACACAAAAATCAATAATGTTTTTATTTTACTTAAAAAAAAAATAATAAAAGCATCAACAAGAAAACAAGCTATTAACACAAAAGTAACTATATTTACAGTATCTAATTGCGGCATTTAATTAGTCAAGATCCCCACCAATAAATTGAAATAAATAAAAACAACCAAACAACATCAACAAAATGCCAATACCAGATAGCCGCATCTAACCCAAAATGATAGCCATTAACAAAATGACCTAGAATATGCCTAAAAAACATTATAATCAAAAACAGAGTCCCTATAATCACATGCAACCCATGGAATCCTGTAGCTAAATAAAAAACCGATCCGTAAATACTATCAGAAATTGTAAAGTTCGCAATAATATATTCATACGCCTGAAAACACGTAAAAACAACACCTAAACAAACTGTTAACCCTAAACTAAAGGTAACTAAAAAAAAAAAAACAGATTTTTCATAAAGATCTGTTTTAATTACCTTATGCGCTAATGTCGCCCAAACCCCCGATAATAATAATATTAAAGTATTAATAAAAGGAATTTCCCATGGATTAAAGACATCAATTCCTTGTGGTGGCCAAACAGCGCCAATTTGAACAGCCGGCGATAAACTTGAATGAAAAAATGCCCAAAAAAACGCAAAAAAAAACATCACCTCCGAAACAATAAATAAAAGCATTCCATACCGCAATCCCTGTTGAACATAACTCGTATGTGCGTTTTCATAAGTAGCTTCAAATATAATATCACGCCACCACGCAAAAGCAACTAGGATTACACCTAAAAAACTAAGTTTTAATAACTCACTCCCTAAAATGTAGGTATGAAAATACATTACAAAACCAATTACTAATCCTAATAAATTTAATGATAACACAAAAGGCCATGGACTTACAGTAACGATGTGAAATGGATGCTTAAAACGATTACAATTATGATCCAATGACATAAAACTAATTTTTTCTTTTTTCAAAACTATAAGCCACTCCTAAATCTAATAAATAAACACTATTGAGAATAATAATTAAATAAATAAAATAACCAAATGTAGAGACCTGACCTATTGTAATATACGGGAACTCTACTGGATTTGCACCAATCCACCCTAAAATTAAAACAATACCAACAAATACCCAAAAACAACCACGATGTGTTGGACGAAAATTTGGATTAATATTTAACACATCTACAGATCTAGTCTTAATTAAATTAAATCCAGGTAAAAAAAATAACAAAACTAAAGCCAAACCCATACAAATAACGCCCCCAAGTTTATCAGGTATTGACCGCAAAATTGCATAAAAAGGTAAAAAGTACCATTCCGGCACAATATGTGTTGGTGTAATTAATGCGTTAGCTTCGATATAATTATCCGCATGTCCTAATACATTTGGAAAAAAAAAAACAAAAATTAAAAATACTATAAAAACGCAAATCAAACTTAATAAATCTTTATAGTAAAAATATGGGTAAAAAGAAATTTTATCATGCGTATTTATTACTTTTAGTGGGTGACTAGAACCGATATTATGTAATAATGTTAAATGTAAAATTATACATCCTATTATTAAAAAAGGTAATAAATAATGTAAACTAAAAAAACGATTTAAGGTAGGATTATCAATGGAATAACCCCCCCACAATAATGTAACCAATTTATTCCCGATTACTGGAATTGCTGTAAATAAGTTCGTTATAACGGTCGCTCCCCAAAAACTCATTTGGCCCCATGGCAAGACATAACCCATAAATGCCGTAGCCATCATTAAAATAAAAATTACTACCCCTATCCGCCATAAATTCTCCATTGGATAAGAATAAGATGTATAGTATATTGCTTTTGCCATATGTAAATAAACGACAATAAAAAAAAACGACGCACCGTTTGCATGGATATATCGAATTAACCAGCCGTAATATACATCCCGCATTATATGTTCAATACTAAAAAAGGCTAAAAAAATATGTGGCG
>CAZBNP010000027.1:3787-5816 GCA_964493505.1 uncultured Roseivirgaceae bacterium | reverse complement strand
GGCGTGTAGTACATAGCTAAAAAAATCCCGGAAATTATCTGAACTGTTAAAAAATCCCTGCAAGCGAACCAAAACTCCAAAAATAATTAAAATTAACTGGTGTAGGGTATTCAATTAAATGTTCTCTTACCGTTATATGTTGATAGAAACCAATAGCAGAAAACATTTTATATAAAATACACCTCCCAGATCAGAGAAAAAGAGACTCGAACTCTTATCGCTAATTTTGGAAATTAGCATTTTACCAATTAAACTACTCCTCTCTACCACCACTAATCTTATAAAACCATTTCACGAATATAACTAACTTCTATAAAAAGTCCATATAAAACATCTTCCAAAATAATTAACAAATTATAAGGATAAAAACCTAATAAAATTATAGCACATAAGAGGGGAATAATCATACAAATCTCCCTTTGGCATAAATCCATACTATAGCCGAACCGCAACCGACCAGCAACTGTGGTCCCATCCTGTTTTGGAGATAATGCCTTGATAATTAATTCTCCAAAAAATAAACGATTAAATAATAAAATCGAATAGATTAAACTTAAAAATAAACCGACACCGCTAATAATCGCAATTATATTCGCCGTTTCAAAAATACCAAATAAAATTAATACTTCCCCAATGAAATTTAAACTTCCCGGAAACCCAAAATTAGACAAAATAGTTAAAAAAAAACATCCCGCCATCACAGGCATGATACGTAAGAGTCCCGAGTAATTATAAATAATTCTGTCGTGAAAACGATCATACAATAAACCTGCCAACAGAAATAGACCACTCGAGGTAAATCCATGACTTATCATTAAAACCAAAGCACCTGAAATCCCTTCTAATGTCTCCGAAAATAAACCTAATAAACCATAATTCATATGTGCAACGGAAGAATACGCAATAATCCGCTTAATATCATATTGTAATAGTAAAATACAAGACGTATAAATTAAGCCTATTAAACTTAACGTAATTATAAAAGATCGATAATAATCTGTAGCTTGCGAAAAAATCATAATCAATACACGTAAAAAACCATATGTACCCAATTTCAACAATAACCCAGCAAGTATCATAGAACCAATTGTAGGGGCTTCTGGATGGGCTTCTAGTAACCATAAATGTCCCGGAACCATAGGAATTTTTATTGCAAATGGAATAAAAAACAACCACCATAATATTTTTTGTTTCTCCAAGGGGATACTAAAATCAAATAATATCTGTATATTTGTCGTTCCAAACTCATAATATAAAAGAATTAGTCCTATTAACATGCACAATGAACCGAATAAGGTATATAAAAAAAAATACAAAATTGCTATATCTTTCCTCTCGTCAGCCCCCCACACTGCGATTAAACAAACCATGGGTAGTAATAATAATTCAAAAAAAATATAAAATCCAAATAAATCTAAAACACTAAAAACGAGTATTAAAAGCAATTCAATACTTAATAAAATGTTACATAAGAGTTTCATACTACTATCCTTACTAAACCACGAAACCAAAATAATTATAGGAAATAAAAATGTAGTTAATAATAAAAAACTTAAACTTAAGCCATCACAACCAAATGATAAAATATCACTTATTGAAAAAAAATATTGAAACCCTTGTATAGAATAATCAAAATTCCACCAAAAATATAAAACGACAAAAAAAGATAAAATAGATGTATTTAACGTTAATAAACGAATTTGTAAAATATATTTTTTAGAATTCAATAAAAAAATAACAAAAAAACTGGTAATATTTATGAACAGTAAAAAGAACAATAACATTTTTCTCAATAATTTTTATTTTTTCCACGGGTTATTAAATTCAAAAAATCGATATTCTTGCGCCAACGAAATCGGCACTTCTATTAACTTTTTTGAATTATCATCATATAGAATTTCAAAAAATCCCGTCAGTGGAAAATCTTTCCTTAAAGGAAAACCGCGAAAACCATAATCGGTTAATAATCTGCGTAAATCCGGATGCTCCATAATTAATAACCCAAACATATCCCAAATTTCACGCTCAC
>CAZBNP010000027.1:2340-3777 GCA_964493505.1 uncultured Roseivirgaceae bacterium | reverse complement strand
ACCAATTTGCAAATTTATAAACACCCGTAACCGAAGCGATCGGGATCAATTCATTAGTAAAAATACGTACCCGAAATCGTGTATTATATTTCAACGAAGTTAATAAATATAGTACCTGAAAGCGCAATTTTTTACCTGGCGTATCAGTTACCACTATATCGATTAAATAATCTAATAAAAAAACAGAATGATTTTTTAAATATTGTAATAATAAAACACACGATTGTCGACTTGTTGTTAGCTCAAGTTCCCACACATCTAGCAATAACAAATAAAGATATTTTGTAAATACATGTTTCAAGTATAATGTTACATTAAAATATGACAAAAATTTCCTATTTAATAAATTTTTACTGGATATATTCACGAAAAAAAAATTATTATATTTTTTCATCACTATAGATTTTATTATAAAAGATCCCGATCAAAGTCTAACACGCCCCGACACCATTCGATTAAAAAACCTAAAAATAAAATAATTATAAAAAATAAAACACTACAATAACTTAAAAGACCAGTCTGCTCATATGTAATAACCCAGGGTATTAAAAAAATAATTTCAATATCAAAAACTAAAAATAATAGCGCAATTAATACAAACGCCACGTCAAACTTAACGCGTGCATTAATAAACGGTTGGAAACCACACTCATAAGCCGATAATTTTTCTTCGTCGGCCCGCGTAGGACTTAAAAAGTTCGCTACTTTAATAATTATATAAACAAGCATAACACTTATTATTAAAAAATAAAAGATATATTCATATTCTAATAAAAATAAAAGCATTTAAATTCTAATGTAAATTTAAAACATCATTAACATAAATACATAACAAAATTAAAAAAACATAAGCCTGTAATAAACTTATAAAAAATTCTAATCCCCATAAAAGTGTAATCAATAAAAACCCCCAAATACTTATAACAAAGATATCAGCTAATAAAAAAACAAACCAACTTAAAATTTTCAATAATATATGTCCTGCAGTTATATTCGCAAACAGACGTATCGCTAAACTAAACATTCGTGCAAAATATGAAATAATTTCAATCATAATTAACAATGGAGTTATTAAAATAGGCGTCCCTGCCGGAAAAAACAAATTCAATAAGTTTCCTCCATGGTAATACATTCCAGTTAAATTTAACGTTATAAAATATAAACTTGAAAAAAAAAACGTTAACACAAATTGACTAGTTAAAGCAAAACTATATGGGATTAACCCAAGCACATTAAAAAAACCAATAAGACAAAAAATAAAAATTAATAAACTATAATAATTAATTTTTCCAATAACATTAGTAATTAAATCACGAACCATTTGGTAACCATAACTTAAAAGTAAATAATATAAAAATTTCCAATTATAAGGTAAAATTCTGTTTTTAAAAAATACCACTACATGTATTATAAAAATTAATGCCATAACAATTATTA
>CAZBNP010000027.1:0-2330 GCA_964493505.1 uncultured Roseivirgaceae bacterium | reverse complement strand
ACAATCAGAAGATGTAAACTTAGCTTATATAGATATTAACGTAATTAATAAATTTGTAAACACGAGAATTGTGTTCTGATTCGCTATTTTTACCATGTATAACCAAAAACTCGCTGTTTCTAGTTTTATAATTGGAAATAGATTATAAATCTCGAATTGTTCCAAGGGTGACAAATGCATCAATGCACGAATCAAAAGTCCTACTAAAAATCCCTTGTCAAAATAAAGGATACAACAAAATAAATAAAAGTAACATCTCGCGCTGTCGAAGATAATATATATTAATTTTCATTGAGACTACAAAAAACAAATTTTTACAAACTTTTATTTACTAGCTGGCTAACCAAATTACAATCGTTTTTTACATAAAAATTATTCTAAAAAAAGAGATTAAGTTTATTTTCCTATTTGAGATGCTGTCAATAGTTCTAACAAAAGGCGTGGCTAGGTAACAATACAATTACCACCATATAATTACTTGACTATTTGCCTTTCTTCCTTGGTCCTCTCGTACTAAAGTAAGCTTCCTATATTTTTTTTCTATTATAGTAGATAGGGACCGAACTGTCTCGCGACGTTCTAAACCCAGCTCACGTACCATTTTAATAGGCGAACAGCCTAACCCTTGGAACCATCTACAGCTCCAGGATATGATGAGCCGACATCGAGGTGCCAAACTCTTACATCGATAAGAACTCTAAATAAGAATCAGCCTGTTATCCCTGGCGTACCAAATTTTATCCGTTAATCGATGATCTCTCCATAAAGCATCACCGGGTCACTATGATCGATAATAAATTTTTATCCTTGCCAAACTTGTTTGTTTAACAATCAAGTAAATATATACCATTATGTTTACTATAGTTGATCGCGAAATCGAAAATCTTTTACTTTTATACACCCCCGTTACCTTTTAGGAGGCTACCTTCCCAGTCAAACTACCAATTATTCAATTTTTTAATTAATTTTAATTAGAGATATTAAACTCAAATAAGAGTGAGTTTTCATTTTCATTTAAAATAATATTTAAACTAAATTATTTATCTGTATTTTCACTTATTCTACACAAATATAATCTAATATCTTTAAATAATTATAGTAAAGGTGCACAGGGTCTTTCCGTCTAGCTATAATTTTCCCGCATCTTCACGGGAATTTCAATTTCACTGAGTTATTATTAGAGACAGCAAAACAATCGTTACATCATTCATGCAGGACGGAACTTACCCGTCAAGGAATTTCGCTACCTTAGGACTGTCAGAGTTACAGCCGCCGTTTACTGAAGTTTATATTAAATGCGTAAAACATCTCCTTTTCGCTACGCAGCACCGGGCAGATGTCAAACCCTATACGTCATATTACTATTTAGCAGAGTTCTGTGTTTTTAATAAACAGTCGTTGCTTTCTTTTTTTTGCAATTTACAGATAATAAACGTATACAAACTTGTACACGTTACTCAACCATAAACACTTTTTATTCCGAAGTTACAAAGCTAATTTGCCGAGTTCCTTTAATAATATTGCCTCAACCATTGTGGTATCGTCTACCTATTTACCTGTGTCGGTTTTAGTACGGTAATCGATTCACAATCTCTCCTAGTTCTCAGAATCGTATTCTTTATAAAAATATCTCTTCTCTATAAAAAATACCCAGACCTACTCAAAACCGTTCTCTGTATATATTACTTTTCCAGCCAATCTGGGAAAATTTTTATGGTTTATAAAATTTTCCCACTATAATAAT
Source organism: uncultured Roseivirgaceae bacterium (assembly GCA_964493505.1). GTDB lineage: Bacteria > Bacteroidota > Bacteroidia > Cytophagales > Cyclobacteriaceae > Chryseosolibacter. Next base: position 586 of record CAZBNP010000027.1, on the reverse strand, counting down.
ATTACAAGTAATCAAATCATAATCATCAATTAACAGCTCTCGCGTTTTTTTATTTTTGATACCGAAATCACTTTATGCAGTTTATCTGAACATAAAAAACCTACAAATTTTCAATGATAATGTTTTTAACATTATTCTCGTTACTTATATTAACATTATTTGTCTTACTTTTTTCACCTGATTTTTACAAAAGGATTTTACTTAAAAAATAAAGAAATTCTGCTACCAACATTTATTTATTATTTCATTTAATCGGTAATTAATTAAAATCTTCATACATTCTTAAACTATCTAATCTCAAATCTATGTTCTTTTACGCTATCTAAAAAGAATAACAGCTTCTAAGCCTACCTCTAAATAGTTTCCAATTAAATAATTCTCTTTAACTTAATTAACATTTTAAGACCTTAAAAAATGATCTGGGCTGTTTCCCTCTTGTTCTTGAATCTTATCACTCAAAAACCGTTTATTAATATTGAATCACTTATAGTATTATTAGTTTTATTAGTATTAGTAGTACTTACGAAGCCCCCTCTAATAAAAAGTGCTTTACCCCTATAAGTTTTTATTAATACTCTACTTAAAT
>CAZBNP010000026.1:0-10701 GCA_964493505.1 uncultured Roseivirgaceae bacterium | reverse complement strand
TCGCTGGTAGGGTCGATGTAACGAGGGTGATCCATTTTTATAACGGATGTTACACGGCGAATTTACGCAAGCGAGGTGTCGCGTACTATTTTTCAGCCAACGGAAAACCAGATCTGTGACGATTCTTTTGTGACTGTGCTCCCTCTGGCGGTATCTTCGCTGGCTAGATGCGTATCCTCTGCTTCCCGACTACAATGTTCCTGCCGTTCTGTTGCGGCGCGACCCCTGCCAGTAAAAACCACACTGTTTCAGGGGTGGGAATCATTATCTGTTTTCTTCTGATAATGCCGGCCTCGGCACAACCACCGGGCACCGATAGCCTCCTAAGGGTACTGCCAGCCCAACAGGGTGTTGAACGCCTTCAAACCCTTGATCTCCTGGCGACGTCCGATCATATTTCCCTCGATAGTGCATTGATCTTCGCACTTGAATCCTTTCATCTGGCGCAGGAGCGGAAGGAATTGAGCAGCGCCATCGCAAGCGAGTATCAGCTTGGTGTACTTTATACAAGAAAGAAACAAGACTCCGTCGGATTGAAGCATTTTTTTCATGCGCTCGAACGCGCAGAAAACCTGGGCGATCCCATGCTGATCTACTCGGGAAAGGCAAAGCTGGCTTCATACTATACCCGCGTGAACCGGAACAGGGAGTCGATCGCCTACGCAGGTGAGGCACTGGCGATTGCCCGACAATATAACTACCCTAAGGAAGTTGCGGATGCCTACGTATTGCTGGGATCTGCCTACCGCAAGGTAGATGGCTATGAGAAGGCGACCGAGAACTATTTCAGCGCTCTCAGGACGTACGAGGCGTTGGGCGATCGCGAGGGAAGTGCGGGTGTGTGCAACAGTATCGGTGTTGTCTATTTGCGTACGGGCGATTTTGACGACGCGCTCATATTCTTCGAACGCGCGCTCCGGATGAATTCCGAGCTCGGTAACCTTCACTCCGTTGTGTTCAACCGGGCCAACATCGGTGTGGTGTATCAGAAGAAGAAGGCGTTCGACAGCGCCATCAGCCACTATCAGAAAGTCCTGCCACTCACGCGAGAGGTGAATGAGAGGGGACTGGAAGCCGTTGTGATGGGAAATATCGGCAGCACCCTCGTAAGCCAGGGAAAGCTGGAAGAAGGTCTGGGGTATCTTGACCGCACGCTGATGCTTAAGGAACAAAACAACGATATCGCGAGCACGCTTCACACGCTTAACGATATCGCTGACGTTCAGCTGAAGCTCGGTAATGCACAGGATGCCAGGAAGAACGCTGAACGAGTGGTCAGCACGGCGAGCGAATACAAAGTGACCGATCAGCTTCGCTACGGACTTCTTTATTTGTCGAAGAGCTACCGGCAGGCGGGCGATTTCGAGAAGGCGTTGTCGGCGCTTGACAGGTATACCCGGCTTACGGACAGCCTGTTCCAGATTGAGAAGGCGGGACAGATCAATGAATTGCAGATACAGTACGAGACGGAAAAGAAGGACATGGAGATCAGTGCGCTGCAGCAGGAGCAGGCTATCGCCGATGCGCAGAGAAAGATCTATTTCCTGGCAGGCGCCCTTGTCGTGCTCATTTTACTCACTCTCTATTTTAGTCAGCGACTCAAGGCGAAGCGAAACCAGCAGCTCCTGGAGAAAGAACGCGAGGTTGACAGAATGAAATCAGACTTCTTTGCCAACATCTCCCACGAATTCCGCACACCGTTGTCGTTGATCCTGGGGCCGATCGAGACGATGCTTGACAAAGCACCCGGCAAGGAGCAGGAATTCCAGCTCGGGCTCATGAAAAAAAGCGCGTCACGTCTTTTGCGGCTTATCAATCAGATCCTCGAGTTGTCGAAGCTCAAGGCGGGATATCTCGAGCTTAAAGCCACAGAATTGGAGGGTGTGTCGCTCATCCGTGGCGTTGTTGCGACTTTTGAATCTTTTGCAAGCGAGAAGGGTATTGTTCTGGAATTCGAAAACAGCGTCGACGCGCTTGCGTTTTATGGGGAACAAGAGAAGATTGAGACCATTGTTATCAACCTCTTGTCTAATGCGTTCAAGTTTTCCGACACCGGCGGTAGAATTGGTGTCAGTCTGTCGACCACCAGCGGCTCATTTGAGCTGCGGGTAGAAGATACCGGCGTGGGTATCGCACGGGAGCACCTTGATAATATTTTTGACAGGTTTTACAGGGTAGGGAGTTCTTCAGAAAAGGTATATCAGGGCACGGGTATCGGACTCTCTTTAACAAAGGAGCTGGTGGTACTTCACGGCGGCACGATCGATGTCACCAGCGAGGTGGGGAAAGGTACCCGTGTCATGGTTACGATACCCCTTGGAAAGGAACATCTCCGCGAGTATCAGATCGTTGAACGTGCGACGATTGATACTCCGTTGGTGTCAGCGGAGCAGTTGAGTCCGGCAACGGTCCTGCCAGAGGAAGATGAAGAGGAGCAGGACGACAAACCATTTGTTGTTCTGATAGAGGATAACCCTGACGTCAGGGATTATATCACGTCAATTCTACGTCATGAATATGTTGTCAGGGTGGCTCCAAACGGCGTAGCAGGGCTTGAGCTGGCAACATCCGTCATACCGGATCTGATCATCAGCGACGTGATGATGCCGGAGATGGATGGCTATGAAACGTGCAGGCGTATTAAACAGGACGAACGGACTTCCCATATTCCGGTTATCCTCCTTACCGCGAAGTCGTCGGTCCACAGCCGGATATTGGGGCTTGAAACAGAGGCCGATCTCTACCTCTCGAAGCCGTTTGTCCCAAGAGAACTTATGCTTTGCATTCACAATCTCATTCAATCCCGGAGGAAGCTTCGCGAGCGGTACAACCGCCAGGTGGTGCTCAAACCGCTCGACATCGCTATCAACTCTGCGGATGAACGGTTTCTTGAACGTCTGCTGGAAATAGTGCAGGCGAACTTTGAGGATGAAGACTTCAGTGTTGAGCAACTTAGCCGGGAGATCGGAATGAGCCGGTCTCAGATTCACAGAAAGTTGCACGCTCTTACCGGCGAATCCGCCAGCCAGTTTATCAGAACTTTCCGTTTACAGCGAGCGATGGAAATGCTCAGGAAGGGGCACGGTTCCGTTTCCGAGATCGCCTACAAAGTAGGCTTTTCCAGCCATCCCTATTTTAACAAATGCTTTTCCGGGCAATACGGTTGTACGCCTTCTTCCGTGAGGGAGACTACTCACGGGTGAGAGGGTAGGGTGATGTACCCCTTGCCAGGAAGGATGCTATGCAAAAATAGCATTCATTTTGAGCAAACGAGTGGAAGCTATCTGTCGTGCAATACGATATAATTGTAGTGTCGCATGGTGCGGCTATCTATTATTTTGCAGATCTACCAAACGCAGATGAACTATCTTCAGATCAGGGCCTTTCTCGCTATACTTCTCCTCATGCTGATCATACATCCTCTGTGCCTCGCGCAGTCCGCCAAAGGAGATGGGATCGCTCCGCTAAGGGTCAGCGACAGCGGACACTTCCTGGTACGGGAAGACGGAACGCCTTTCTTCTGGCTGGGTGATACAGCCTGGGCGCTTTTCAGCAATCTTGATCGGGAAGAGGTTTTGAAATATCTGCGCGACAGGAAGAGTAAGAGGTTTACGGTTATTCAGGCACACCTGCTGGGATGGAAGATCGATTTCGAAAACGCGTACGGCGCCCGGCCGTTCATCAACGATGACTTCCGTGAACCCAATGAAGCTTACTGGATGCATGTTGACTACATCATCGAGACCGCCGAATCAATGGGGATTTATATGGCTGTCTTGCCCGCATGGTCGAGATCGTATATAGAGATGCCCAGCCAACCACCGGATGTTACGCTCCTGCTACAGGAAGATACCGTTCTCGCTTATAATTACGGAAGGTTCCTGGGTGCCCGCTATAAGGATCGAAAAAACCTTATCTGGGTACTGGGTGGCGATGTATGGGGAAAAAGAGATGGGATTTATGACAACCTCGCCAGAGGACTCACGGAAACCTATGCACTTGGCGATCCCGACAAAATATTGATGACCTTTCATCCGCAAGGTGGAACGCACAGACCGCCGGCAACTTCGACGAGTGAATTCTATCATAATAAGGAATGGCTGGATTTTAATATGATACAATCGGGGCATCGACGCGGTAATAGAAATTATGAGCGTATCGCACAGGACTATCGGGAACAGCCGGTGAAGCCTACGCTTGAATCGGAACCTTGCTATGAACATCACCCGATCATTCACAAATTCGAGAATGGTGTCTTTAACGCGTGGGATATACGACAACGTGCTTATTGGTCAGTCTTTGCGGGGAGCCTGGGGTTCACGTATGGCGGAAATGGTATCTGGCAGATGGATAAACCCGGGGAGATCTGGAAAAAGGAAACACATCATAATTTCTTCTGGTATGATGCGCTCAATCACGAAGGTGCCAGCGACATGACTCATTTGATAGATCTTATCGAATCTCGGTCAGGGGCTGACAGTGAAAGAGTACCGGATCAAAGTCTGGTAGTGTCCGATGAGGGAACGACAGAAGACCGCATCCAGTGCGCCAGAGCGAATGACTACGCTTACATCATGGTGTACAGTACTAATGGATCCGCATTTACTTTGGATCTGTCAGGTGTTCCGGCGAAAAAATTGAAGATGTGGTGGTATAATCCGCGTGATGGCAAGCTATATACCGGCGCGTATCAAGCTACCACAAAACCGTTTTCCGTATCCAGGAAGCGAGCAGGTATAATGACATTCGACCCTCCCGGCGATATTGGCGACGATAATGACTGGATACTGGTTATTGACGATGCCAAACCATCACTTCCTGCCCCGGGCGCGAAATAACGCGAAAGTTCAGGCTGTATGTCGTGGTAGGGTGATTGAATATGGATATTTTTGTCGACCAATGTATGATATGAAGGCGAAAAAGAAAAAGAAGGTTGTTTCAATATCCTGTGGCTTGCTGTTGCTTACAACGATGATGTATCAGCACGCTCTGGCTCAGTCTACGGATACGCTGGAGTTAAATCAACGTGAAATACCCGGCGCACAAATTGAAATCTATAAGCAAACAGGAGCGACCGACCTGCGCATAAACATCTTTCAACCTGCCGGTTATGTGCCGGGGCGTACCTATCCTGCCATCGTCTTCTTTCACGGAGGGGGCTGGAGGAAGGGATCGGTCAGGCAATTTGAAAAAGACTGTCGTCATTTTGCGCAACGAGGCATGTTTGCTTTTACAGTCGATTACAGGGTATCCTCGCGACAGGGGAGTACTCCTTATGAGTCTGTCCAGGATGCAAAGTCAGCGATGCGCTGGATACGCAGAAACGCCGATCGACTGGGTGTTCAGCCCGATGTTATTGTAGCCGCCGGCGGTTCGGCGGGTGGGCACCTGGCGCTCACACTTGCCACGATAGCGGGAACCGACGAGCCCGGCGAGGATACGACGGTCAGTACACGCCCCGCAGCGCTGGTGTTGTATAACCCCGTGGTCAAGACCTCCAAAGGAGGTAATGATAGCTCGATGGGGGGGAAGGGCCTGACTGTTTCGCCGGTAGACCACGTCAAGCCGGGTTTGCCCCCGGTACTCATTTTTCATGGCGAGGCTGACGTAATTGTTCCTATTGCCGACATCGATGAATTCTGCAGGCGAATGAACGACGCCGGCAATGCCTGCGAAATAAAACGCTATCCAGACAAGGCGCATGGCTTTTTCAACAAACCAGATGTAAAGAGTGAGATCATAGATGTGACAGATCAGTTCCTCGTCAACCTGGGCTTTATCAGGGCGAAGTGATGTGTTTTTCCATCAACGGTGAGGGTTTTGAAGCCTCCCGCTTGTCCTGTTTCGAGGCACCGGCTCTATTCTGATGCCGAATGGTAAAACGGTTCGATCCCGGCTACCTGTTTTGATTAATTCTTTAATAATCTATGATGAGACGAATCTTCAATTTGGTCTTGCTTCTTCCTTTTCTTGCTTTACCCTTGTCATCTTTTGCAACGACGTCACAATCGGACAAACCCCGTCTGCTGATCCTTACCGACATCGGAGGTGATCCCGACGACATTCAATCGCTGCGGCGATTGCTCCTGTATGCAAATGAATTCAGGATAGAAGGACTTATTGCTACGGCTACACATGGCCCTAAAGGCCACCGCCAGGTAGGCGTTTACACAACAATGGAGCATCACATTTACGAGGCTATCGATGACTATGAAAAGGTTGTCGACAACCTGTCCCGCCATCGGGATGGTTATCCGTCTGCTGCCCGCTTAAGGTCACTCGTGAAGACTGGCCAGCCTGAGCGCGGGGTCTTGAATCTTTCGCCGGGGCGTTCTACTGAGGGCTCGCGTCACATTATCGAAACAGTCGATGCCAGCGAGGAGGTGCTTAACATTGCTGTATGGGGCGGCTCGCACGATCTCGCGCAGGCGTTACTTGATGTAAAAACAGATCGGAAGCCCGACGAAGCAAATCGGTTCGTTTCCAAAATACGTGTGTATTCTATCGGCGATCAGGACAGAAAGTATTACCCGGAGAAGGGTACCGGGCAGTGGATAGTGGAGACCTTTCCCGACATTTTCTATGTAGAGGCTGGTCCGCCCTGGATATTACGACCCAATAGTTCGGCCGGCTATCGCGGCATGTACCAGAATGATGAGGTTGTCGGGAGCGATCTCAGACCGTTGGTAAAGGAGGGAATGGATATGAATCAGGAGAAATGGGTGGAAGAGAACATCCTGAAATGGGGAGTGCTGGGAGAGAACTACCCGCCGTCGGTCGGACTCCTCCCGAGACTGGGTCGCAATACCCGCGGGGTAAAAGAAGGCGATACACCCTCATGGTTTTACTTTCTGCCCAACGGTCTTAGTGATCCGGCGCACCCTGAGTGGGGCGGATGGGGCGGACGCTTCGACCATTTGAGTCACGAACGATACACCGACGCGCAGGATGACCATTGGTCAGGCGACCCTGATGGCGGAATGCGCAGAAAATGGGCGGTAGCGCGCTGGCGTGAAGCCTATCAGAATGATTTTGCTGCGAGGATACGGTGGTGTGTATTGAGCCGGGAAGAGGCGAACCACAATCCCGTCGCCATCATTGATGGAGATGACTCGCAGAACGTATTGATCCGGAAAGTGAGTCGGGGAGCTTCATTGAAAGTAGATGCAAGCCAGAGTCGCGATCCGGATGGTGATGCTATCAGCTTTTGGTGGTGGATTTACCACGAAGCGTCTTCGAGCTTCGTTAGCTTGCGCAACGAAGAGCGAAAGACTGCCAGGATCTCGATACCGACATCGGCGCCCAATGGCGAGGTACACCTGGTCCTGGAAGTCACCGACAACGGAGCACCGAAACTCGTGTCATACCGCCGGGTGATTCTCAAGATCGTACATTGATAATGCCTTAATAACCAGAACATGATTATGAAATACTACTATTCGTTGACAAGGTGTGGAGTTATACTGCTGCTGGCAATCACCTTCGCAGCCTGCGGGCAGAAAGAATCGAACAGCAAGCCAAACATCATCGTAATACTCGGAGATGATCTTGGGTACGGCGACATAGGATGCTACGGCCAGAAATTGATCAAGACACCCAACGTCGACAGGCTCGCGGCAGAAGGGCTGCGGTTCACCCAGGGATACTCCGGCAGCACAGTCTGTGCACCGTCGCGCTGCGTGCTCATGACAGGTAAGCACACAGGAAAAACCTTTATTCGAAACAACGGCATGACGAAAACTGGTGTCAGGGTTGAGTTGCCGGCCGATGAAGTTACCGTGGCGGAAATACTCAGCAACCAGGGCTATGCAACCGGCCTGTTTGGCAAGTGGGGACTTGGTGAACACACAGAAGAAGGTCTTCCCAACAACCAGGGATTTGATGAGTTTTACGGATACCTCAACCAGGGCCATGCCCATCGCTACTATGTTGACTACCTATGGCATAACAAGGAGAAGGTATCCTTGCCGGAAAACGCCAATGGCAAGAAAGGTACGCACGCTGCGGAGTGGTATTTCGATGGGTTAAAGAAGTTTGTCAGGAGCAACCGCGATAAACCGTTCTTTGTCTACTATGCTCCTCAATTACCTCACTCGGAACTGGCCACTACCGACGGAGACCTCCGGCAGTATCTCGATAGCGAAGGTCATAGTGTATTTAAGGAACATTCACATAAGGCAGTGAGAGATTTGGCGTCAACTGATATTCCCAATGCCACGTACGCGGGAATGGTGTCGCAGCTCGACCGCCATGTAGGTGAGATCGTTGATCTCCTGGATGAATTGGGACTCGGCGATAACACCGTGATAATTTTCACGAGCGACAACGGGCCAGCTGCCGCTAAGGCAGGGTATAATCCTGATGTGTTCTACGACGACAACCGATTCAGGGGGATCAAACGCGACCTCTACGAAGGGGGTGTTCGCGTCCCGCTTATTGTCAAATGGCCGGGAAAGGTCAAGGCGGGTACCGTGAGTGATTATGTATTTGCTTCCTGGGATTTTCTTCCGACGATAACTGACATCCTCGGCATCGAAAGCCCTGATAATATCGACGGCGTCTCTGCACTTCCCGTGTTACAGGGGAAGGACATCACCCGCTCAAATCCGCTTTACTGGGAATTTATCTCCCCTGTTGGATCCTTTCGCCTGGCCGTTCGCGACGGAAAGTGGAAAGGAGTGGCCCACGGTCTGGAAAAAGAACTTCAGTTGTTTGACCTCGACGCTGACCCTCTGGAGAAGCATAATCTGGCCGGCCAGTATCCCGACAAAGTACGGGAGCTAAAGAAGATCATAGTGGAACAGCGGGTTAACTCCGAACATTGGCCGGCAGACTCAGCACAGATCGCACGATTCCTGGCTGGTTTTGACGACAACGAGTAATCATGAAACTCTGCCACGGGAATATTTGTCATTTTTTCATTATGCTGGCCGCGATGGTTGTCAGCCGACCGTCTTATGCGCAACAGCCGCAGAAGGGAAGGGTGGAGACATTTGTCTTCGCCGAGAGCAAAGTTTTTCCCGGTACCAGTCGCACGGTGTCGGTGTACATTCCCGCGCAACTTGATCCGCAGAAACCTGCGTGCGTATATGTGCAGCACGATGGAATGAACCGTAGCACATCGGCTCCCAGGCTGTTGGATTCACTCATCAACCTCAAGCTGGTTCCCGTTATCGTAGGCGTCTTTGTACAGCCCGGCAATTTGTCGCCGTACGAGGAGAATGGAAGACCCCGCCCGAACCGAAGTCTGGAGTACGACGGACTAGGCGACAGTCAGGCGCGCTTTGTTCTCGAAGAACTACTCCCCGCAGTATCTGAAAAGTACAACGTTCGACTGAGCGACGATGCAAATGACCTTGCCATCGGTGGTATGAGCAGTGGAGGCATCGCCGCGTTCAATGCCGCCTGGGAAAGACCTGGTGCCTTTTCACGAGTGTATTGCAACAGCGGAAGCTTTGTCGGTTTTCGCGGAGGGAATGAATACCCTGTGCTTGTCCGAAAGACGGATCCCAAACCCATTCGCTTTTTCCTGACTGTCGGAACCAACGACATGAAGAACGCCGGCGGCGACTGGACGCTGAGCAATTATCAAATGGATAAAGCATTGCGGTTCGCCGGATATGACTACAAATTCAAAGTGCTGGAAGGTGGCCACGTTGTGGGATATGAGGAGACGTTTGCCGAAGCTATGGTGTTTTTGTGGCGCGACTGGCCGAACCGGATCATGCCGGGATTGGGTGCGCCGCGCGTCAGGGATGTTACTCTTCCGGACGAAGGTTGGAAGAAGCTATCGGGAGAATATTCCGGTGCCAGTACGCCAGCCTTCAATTCCAGGGGTGAAGTCTTTTTTACTCATGGAAGAAAGGTGATGCAGATTCGCGCTGACGGTGTAATCGTCGAAAGGCTTTCGTCAAGCAAGCATGTTATTACCGCGCTGGCTGTGGGGAATGCCGATGAGTTATACACTCTTGACACGCGCGGCCGTATTGTTATCTACGATACCTCCGGAAAATCAACCGTATTCGCCAGGGGTGTAAAGGGAGACAGGATAGTGGCCCATCCGGCGGGAGGATTGTACATCTCCGACAGCCGTTCGGGCGCGGTTCATTTTGTACAGAAAGACAGGAAGCCGCGGCGTCTCGGCTTGTCACTTATCAACCCTTCAGCATTAGCACTCGCACCCGATCACTGGCAGTTCGCGGTGTCGGAAAGGAACGACCATCGCGTATATAATTTTGAGATCTCACGAGAGGGAGAGCTGCTGAACGGCGAGCGCTTCTTTTGGCTGCATCGCGCGGATGAAGGTCTCGGCGCCGGCGCAAGTCACATGGTTTACGATCAGGAAGGGCATTTGATCGCAGCTACGAAACACGGTATCCAGTTCAGTGGCGATGAAGGGAAGGTAGTAGCCATTCTTCCGGCGCCGGGTGTGTTCCTTGAAAGTATCTGCTTCGGAGGGAATGAGCTCAGTACAATCTATGCGTTCTGTTCAGACGGAATCTATTTCAGAAGCCTTCGCGTTCATGGCGCTGGCGCGTTTACACCGAAAATGAGGATGAAGAAAACGCCCCTGTAAGGGGTGCCAGGTTGGAGGGATATACGAATTATGAGTTCCCATATTGCTCTTTGCTCTTTGCCCTTTGCCCTTTGCCCTTTGCCTTTTGCCCTTTGCCCTTTGCCCTTTGCCCTTTGCCCTTTGCC
>CAZBNP010000025.1:0-17966 GCA_964493505.1 uncultured Roseivirgaceae bacterium | reverse complement strand
GCGACGAACGATATCCGGCATCGCGACGAACAATATCCGGCATCGCAACCAACGATATCCGGCATCGCGACGAACAATATCCGGCATCGCAACCAACGATATCCGGCATCGCGACGAACGATATCCGGCGTAGCGACCACCGACAGGCCCCCGCTTTTCAACGAGACGTCGCGTTCGTATTAAAATTGAAAATAGATAAAGGGTTGTATACCGGCAGATTTTGTCTGGATCACCAGGACAATAATGGCGATCATAAAAGCCGCCTTCCCTCCTAATGACATGTTTGTTACGGATTCCTGTGCGGCAAGTTCCGCCTCGCGCGGCATGAAATGCAGCACGTAGCCAACAACCATCAGCATAAACACTGCTTTGTAAGCCACGACAAACTCCGGAAGAAGCCCAACGTTCAGCCGGAAAACAATCTGACCCAGAATCTCTCCCACCGTCGCCATATCAGCTGCCCTGAAGAATATCCAGCAGAAGCAGACAAAATGAAATGTTGCGAAGACCTTGAGAAAATCTTGCCAGGGCGGAGCCAGCTTTGCCTTCTTCGGCACCCGCGCCCTGAAAAACTTATGGACAGCCAATACCAGTCCGTGAAGACCACCCCAGATAATAAACCGCCACGACGCCCCGTGCCATAGGCCTCCGAGAAGCATGGTAATCATCAGATTTAAATACGTGCGTTTTTCACCTTTCCGGTTTCCTCCAAGTGATATATAGAGATAGTCACGCAACCAGGTCGACAGCGATATATGCCACCGTCTCCAGAATTCTGAGATGTTCCTCGATTGATAGGGCGAGTCGAAGTTCAGCGGGAACCTGAATCCAAGTATCAGCGCTATACCGATAGCCATATCGGAGTAGCCGGAAAAATCGCAGTATATCTGGAGCGCATATCCGTAAACAGCAAACAGGTTCTCAATACCGGAATAGAGCGACGGCGCGTCGAAAACGCGATCCACAAAATTTGTGCTGATGTAATCGGATATGACCGCCTTCTTGAAGAGCCCGCATCCGATCAGGAAAACACCCCGCCCTAACATCTCGGGGGTAACCATCGTAGGCTTGTGAATCTGTGGAAGAAAATCGGCTGCCCGAACAATCGGGCCGGCTACCAGCTGAGGGAAAAAAGAAACGAAAAACGCATAGTCGAGGATACTGTCTACCGGCTTCAGGTGTCCACGATACACATCGAGCGTATAACTCAGCGACTGGAATGTAAAAAATGATACACCGACCGGCAGGAATATGTCAAACGGTAGAAATTCCGCTCCACCCAATGCGAACAGGGAGCCGAGAATAAAATTGGTGTACTTGAAGTAGGCAAGCATACCCAGGTTTACAACAAGCGTAAAAATGACGTAGCACTTCCTTCTCCACGGATCTTGTGTCTCGTATATCATTCTCGCCAGCGTGAAGTCTATTCCCGTCGCGGCGACCAGAATAAGAAAATACAGCCCGCTGGACTTATAGTAGAAGTAAAGAGAAAACAAGACCACGAAAATTATCTTTGGCCGATCGGTATGGCTGATCGCATTATAGACCAGAAGGAATCCGGTAAACAGAAACAGAAATAGCCCACTGTTGAAAATCAATGGTTCCTCCGCATTATAGAGGAAGAGATCCGCCAGCTTATGGATGTCGATTGGGAACATATTGATTATAGCTCTTCATCAAAGCGTGATAAAACAAGTTCCCCTGATATTCATAACCTGCCCGGGTCAGATGCACACCGTCCCGGCTCAAAAGTGCGTTATCAGTCCAGGCTTGCGCTGAGTGTTCGCCACCCAGGGCCCGGTACATATCGTAAAAGGCAAGTCCGTTTTCGACAGCATATCGGATGATACCGTCGCGGACTTCGCGAATACCCGGGTTGGGCTTGTTCCTTCTTCGAAAAACATCCTGTGGCGTAACCAGAATGAATGCAGCGTCTGGATTATTCCGCAGCAGTGTGGCAAGCAGGTTGCCGATATGACTGGAAAGTGTCTTGTCAACGTAGGGGTATCCGATAGCCTCGTTCGTACCGAGCGAGATGATAAAAAGGTCCGTATTCAGCGCCGCCGTCTGCGCCGCAAAATATTTCGCAACCTGATAGTGTTTGTATTGGGCACCATTGACTCCGACGGTGTGATACAGCACGCCGGCATCGGAGTTGTCAACAACGGCTCCGTATATCATGGCGCGGGTTTGAGCATCGCGATTTCTGATGCTTCGAATGTTGATCGCGTTTACACGTTCATCCCACTCTGCTCTTGAATAGTTCGTAAGCGAATCTTCGCTTTCCGCCTCAATACGCGCAAGCTCCCGGCCTTGCATATCGCAGATGGAGAAATCAAAACTCACGGCATCTTTTTCATAGAAAAGTGTCAGCGCATTGAAGCTGTAGTCGAGCCAGAGATCGTTCATGTAGATCTCAAGATTTGCAGCCGGATCGGTGGTTTCGATGGTGACACCGCCGATACCTATCAGCAGAGACTGTGAGGGGAATACGCATCGTTTAGATCGCCAGGAAGTATTCGACGATGTTTTAAAATTATTAGGCTCATTCGTACCCGCCACACGAAGTGGCACAATCAGGCCCCTGCCCGCGTTTCCAAAATCGCGGTGAAAGGCACGGCGTATGATACTTGTCATGTAATCGGCCTGGATATGCGAGTCGCCTATGTGAACTACATTTACACGACCTTCGCGGGTGTGTCGCAGTCTGTAGAGTTTCTCCAGGAAGTTTTCGAGATGTGCCGCGTTGTGAATAACATTGTCATCATCAACCTCCAGACCATACGTCTCATAGGTAAAATCGATTCGCTGGCCGAGTGCATCGCGGCTTCCGGTGATCACAAAAAAGAAAAGCACCACACCCGCGGCATGGATCATGACGCGGCCCGGTTGGCTGGACTGATTACGGCTTGTTGCCATGCTCCTCCTGATGTTTCTTGTGACCGTGCAGTAAGCTCCTTATAAGCTCATTCGAAACCTTTTGCCCCCCGCTGTGATTGAGATGTGTATAGTCTTTGGCGGCGAGTGCGGGCTTGGCAGTAACAAACTTCACCATACTATTCTCTCCGCCCATTGCTTCGAAAAGATCCCAGAAGGCAATTTGTGTTTCCTGCGCTATCATTCGCTGTGCGTTCCGCATCGCAGGAATGGCATTCATCGTCTCAAACCTTCCACGTGAATTGCTGCTGCGGTCGCTGACGCTCAGCAAGAGGAAGCTCGCCTGTGGAAATGCCTTCTTCATGTTGTTGACCACTCTCACCATTCGCTTTACATACGCGCGATAGTTGAGGGAGTCTTCCACCACCATATTCAGCCCGAATTGGAGTATTACCAGTTTGTAGTTGCGATAGCTGTTGAATTTGGTGAGCATACCACGGCTGATCCCCGTAAGGCTGATGCCGGAATTACCGCGCAGCGAAAAATTGTCGACATATACACCGGCTCCATCTTCGAAACTCGCGCCGTAGAGCCGCAGGCTGTCGAACGGCTCGAATGTGAAGCGGACTGACTTCATCTCCTTTCTGTGATATACCCACTCCTGCAGTTGGTCCGACTTCTTCAATTTCGCAACGTGTTCGGTTGTATCATTATTCACACTGAATCTGACGGCCGCCTTGTCGTAGTTTTTGTAGTACAGTTTCACTGTGTGGAACTCCCTGAGAAACCGGCGACGAGTCGGGCGATACTCGACCCAGTTCCCTTTGAGCGGAACAAAGCAATATCCGGCGGGGCCGTATTCAGCGGTTGAGTCAGTCCGCGTTATCAGGTTGCTCGACCGCCAGTTGTCGAAAGAATGCCTGATTGTATTTCGAAATCCGGCCACACCTGAAGTGATCGGTACGAATCCCACTCCCTGGCCGCCAAAAACCGATTGGAGCGAATCGCGAAAACTGCCACAAAAAACATCGCCTTCGATGAAAGAGTCTCCGTAAAAAGCTATGCGAACCGGCCGGGGCTTCGTTGCGAGACCTTCAAGCGCCGTGTAGAATTTCTTCATAGCTGTACTGTCGCCGCTGTAGTCTTCGATACATGTTACACCGGGAGGACAAACCTCCCTGACCAGTTGCACGACGGAGTCCTGCTTGGCGACGAGCGAATCTGTGAACGCAACCTCCACACTGTCTATGGCTTCGAGCGTAATATCTGACAGCAGGTTGATCTGCTTGAAGGTGAGTGATTCAAAAGAAAACCTGGGAAAGACCGAGAATACCAACAGGCAGGCAATGATGATCACACACAGCAAAAAAGATTCATGCAGCCGGTTCTTACTCATCTCCGCTAATACACTGACTTTGGATTCAACGACCGGGGCGCAGCGAGAAGCAGGCCGGGGTCTGAAATTTGGCAAAGCTAACCACTTTCCCGGCGTCTTGTTAGAGTCGACTCAATAAAGTCTTTTAATGGTCAAATTTCCGGGCCTGCCTGCTGTACTCATCAGTTTCCAGAGATACTACAATGCACCGCCTTTGATTTCGTCCACGATGGAGGGATCGAGCAGAGTGGAAGTATCTCCCAGATTCTCGATCTCACCTTCAGCAATCTTTCGCAAGATACGCCGCATAATCTTTCCTGAACGGGTCTTTGGAAGACCACTGACGAATTGAATCTTATCCGGTTTGGCTATGGGGCCAATCAGTTTCGACACAGTGGCTACGATCTCTTTCCGGAGATTCTCCTCTTCTACCGGCTTTTCATAACAAATGACATACGCATAGACACCTTGCCCCTTGACATCGTGTGGATATCCGACAACCGCTGTTTCGCAAACCGCGCTGTGTTCTGCCAAAGCGCTTTCGATCTCCGCGGTTCCCAGGTTATGTCCCGACACAATGATGATGTCATCCACCCTTCCGGTGATTCTGTAATAACCTTCTTCGTCGCGTCTGCAGCCATCGCCGGAGAAATACTTTCCGGGGAACGTAGAAAAGTAAGTATCTCTGTATCGCTGATGATCGCCATAGATCGTTCTAGCCATACCGGGCCATGGGAACCTCATCGCCAGTTTACCCTCTACATTATTGCCTTGTACTTCAAGTCCACCGTCGTTCATGATAACAGGTTGGACGCCGGGCAGCGGGAGGGTTGCGTGAGAAGCCTTCAGCTTCGTCACGTTTGCTATTGGCGCGATCATAAATCCCCCTGTTTCAGTTTGCCACCAGGTGTCAATGACGGGGCATTTTCCTTTACCGATCTGTTTTTCGTACCAGTACCACGCTTCTTCGTTGATCGGTTCTCCAACCGTACCAAGAATTTTCAGTGAAGACAAATCGTATTTCTCTACGAAGCTTATCGGTGCTTTCTGAAGCGCGCGGATCGCGGTGGGCGCGGTGTAAAAAATATCGACTTTGTGGCGTTCAACCGCTGCCCAGAATCTGCCGGCGTCGGGCCAGAACGGAACGCCCTCAAACATAACAGAGGTTGCCGCGGCTGTCAACGGACCATACAAAATGTATGAGTGTCCGGTAATCCATCCGATATCGGCCGTGCACCAGAATACCTGACCTGGTTTATACTGAAATACCGTGTTGAATGTGTAGTTCATATACACCATGTACCCGCCACACGTATGCACCATTCCTTTCGGTTTTCCTGTCGACCCGGAAGTGTATAGTATGAAGAGCATATCTTCCGCATCCATTTCCTCGGCTTCACATATTGCGTCTACCTTGACTATCTCGTCATGCCACCACACATCGCGTCCGGCTTTCATGGGCGCGTTAGTCTTCGTATGCTCGTACACGATCACCCTTTCCACCTGAGGACATCTTTCCAATGCGTCGTCCATGATACCTTTCAGGTCGATCGTCTTCTCACCGCGGAAGCCACCGTCAGCGGTAACTACCATGTTACATCCCGTATCCGTGATGCGATCATAAAGTGAGCGCGCTGAGAATCCGGCAAAGACGACAGAGTGAACAGCTCCAATCCGCGCACACGCCAGCATGGTATACGCCAACTGGGGTATCATCGGCAGATAGACACATACTCTATCGCCCTTTTTAACACCGTGTGCCTTCAGCATATTCGCAGTGCGGCAAACCTCGTCGTAAAGCTGCTGATAGGTAATATGTTGAGCTGGGTCCTCCGGACTGTTTGGCTCCCAGATGATAGCGATTTCGTTCGCCCTTTCCGGAAGGTGGCGATCCAGACAATTCTCTGTGATATTCAGTTTCGCTCCGGGAAACCACTTTATCTCCGGCTTGTTAAAATCCCACTCAAGCACCTTGTCCCATTTCTTTCGCCACGTGAATTCTTCTGCTATTCCTTCCCAAAATCCTTCCGGATCTTCAACACTCCTGCGATATTCTTCCTGATACTCCTGGATCGACGTTATTCTTTTCATAATTTATACTGTGGTGTTTGGTGTTTCGTGGAGACGCGTCTGCCGTAATGCCGGAAGGGCGAATATTGAATTGTTTTGAGACAAAGGCAAATTTTTGATGGCGAAACAGGCGCTGATCGCCCGTCCGGCACAGAATTTTAGCTTTGATAATGTGTCCGATGCCAAAACCGCAACGTGATTTTAACTATTATGTCGAAAAATATTGACGAAAGGGAATGCTATTGGCCGTTGTGGCGTTTCGTAGATAATATCCCCAACATAAGAGAAGGTTGCTCCGGAATAAAATTTCCCAAAACTGCTTGACAATGGGCATGCCATTCGATCATATCGCTTCAACGCACGATGCACTTCACATGCGCAGTCCGGTCGCCCTTCTTCAGCGAAAGAGGGTTTGGAAATACATCGAGAGCGTCCTTCCCCAGCTCAGTGGATTCGAGATGCTCGAACTGAATTGCGGAGCGGCCGAAGACCCCCTTCTCTTCGGCGAGAGTGGGTTGAATATCGTCGCAACAGACATTACCTGCGAAACGCTGCAGATCACTGAAAAAACGGCTGAGCATTTTTCTATACGCAACAAGATCACCTCCCACTTCCTCGACCTGGAGAGCCTCGACGAAAACCCGTTCGACAAGCGTTTTGATCTGATCATCTCGAACTTCGGTGGTATCAATTCCATCAATCCCGATGCGTTGAAATCGCTGTTTCAGAACCTTCCCCGTTTACTAAATCCCGGTGGACGCTTTATCGCGGTCGTGATGCCCAGATTCTGTGCCTGGGAGACAGCTTTCTTCCTGATGAGACTGCAGTTCGGCAAAGCTTTCAGACGTCTTTCGTGGACTGGATCCACGGGCGAAAAACCCGCCGGGATCTGGTACTATCGCCCATCACAGCTGAGATTGTGGTCGAAAGAGCATTTTCAACTTGTTTCATTGAGACCCGTCGGTATAGCGCTACCCGCATCCTATCTTGAGCACTTCTTCAACCTGAAGCGGCACTGGCTGCTGCGTCTGAACAAAGTCGAAAAGAAACTGGGAGAAATCTCAGTGTTTTCAGGCATAGCAGACAACTATGTTATTGATCTGAAGGTGGTCTGAGGCCCGGCCCGGTGTTCCTCCTGATTCAGAACACATATTCCACCGCCACCGCCACCAGTGCGCCGAAAATGGACATAGCCACTTTTCTCGCGTCGAACCGATGCCCCGGCGTACTTTCAAACACAATCGTCGTAGATATATAGAGAAAGTTTCCCGACACAAGCGCATAGAGATAGATGAGTCCTGTGGAAGAGAGTATCTCATGATTCGCCAGGTAGCTGCTGAGAAGAAGTCCCACGGGGCCTGCGAGCGAGAATCCAACGAGGTGCGGAATGGCCCTGCGACGCGAATGGAGCTGCACGGCCAATACCGTCATCAGTGCAAAGGCAGCTGGCGCCCTGTGAAGAGCAATACCCAGCAGAACGGCATGAACATCGTACACCGGCTTTGCGCCCGCCGGTTCGGCCAGCATGCCTCCTTCGAGAAATGCGTGAATACACAACGCTGAAAGCAGTAACAGTGACGAAAGCGAAGCCTGATGAAAGTTGTGATGGTGCGTTTGCGGTTGAAGTGGATCACTTGCGTGGATGTGTCCATGCTCTACACCCGAAGTAAAATATTCCAGAAGTTGCTGGAGAAAAAAGCCTATCAACACAAACAGGCCGATCAGCTCAAGCCCAAGTGACTGACGATACAACTCCGGAAGAATATGAATAACAGTAATAGCAAACAGATAGGCGCCTGCAAACACCAACAGCATACGGTAGTTGGCTGATCTCTCTTTCGGCAACAAGAAGACAAGCAGGCCGGCGACTAACGGAGTAAAGAAGAGTACGGAAAGTTTTAAACTCATACCGGTTATTGTTCGATGATGACTTGTTCGTGAATTCCTTCTGTTATATAGGCCTGGATGTCGCCATCTTCATCCGAATACAAAAGGATAGCATCCAGTTCGCTATGCGATTTGAGAAGTTCTATCGCGGCACTCTTCCCCATAACCATAAAAGCAGTAGCCCAGGCATCGGCGGTGGTGCAGTCGGTGCTAAACACCGATGCGCTCAGCAACGAGTGTTGCGCAGGGTAGCCTGTCGCAGGGTCAATGGTATGACCGTACTTGCGCCCATCCACAACTTTATAATTGAAGTAGTTGCCCGACGTCGTGAACGCCTGATCTGTGAGTCCCACATACGCCTTGAAAAATTGGTCTTCCGGCGTTGAGTCGGGATTGAGTATCCCGATAGTCCATTCACGATCCCCCTTGAGATTCCGGCCCAGGGCAATCCCTTCACCGCCCACCTCAACAAGCATGTGATGTATCCCCTTCGCCGTAAGAAATCGGGCGATAATATCCGCCCCGTAACCCTGACCGATACCACCCATGTCTAACTGGATACGCGGATCGCGTTTCCGAACCTTCCGCTTCGTGACGCGGACTTTATCAAAGCCGACCAATGTTTTCAAAGAGTCGATCTGCCACGGCGAAGGCGGGCTTCCTTTTGCCGGACCAAACCCCCACGCGTTAACCAGCGGCATTATCGTCGGATCGAATCTGCCTCCCGTATCACGATGAATCCGCTTTGCATACACGAGTATCTCAGGGAAATAGGGCGAGACGAAACGAATTCCGCGTCTGCTCACGTTAAATCTCGAAATTTCGGATGTGGGATCGTATGGATTGATCGCTTTATTCACGCGCGTCAATAATGAATCGATTTCGCCGGAGTAGTCTCTGCGATTCGGCTCATCAAAGTAGAGGATACGGTAGGTAGTTCCCATCGTCTGGCCTTCAACAACGACGGGCTCGGGCATCGCGATGCACTGGCTGCTCCCGGCGAAACACAACGCCAGCGCAACATAAAAACATAGGATCCTTGACACTGTTTTTTTGACTTGGGGCGCAAGTTAGAAAATTTGATTCAAATGCAACAATGTTGCTAAAAGGTTGATTGTCCTGGTTGCGTTATTAATTTCATTTGTACCTTCGTGAAACCATTCTGATGTATGCGAGAAGACTACCTGCAAGGCGACGGAGAAGGATTGAGTGCTCCGGAGAAGGAGATTGAGCGAGCCTTACGGCCCCTGAGCTTTCAGGATTTTTCGGGACAGCAGAAAGTGATCGACAACATCAAGATATTTGTGTCGGCCGCAAAACAAAGAGGGGAGTCTCTTGATCACGTGTTGTTGCACGGCCCGCCGGGCCTTGGCAAGACCACGCTGTCCCACATCATCGCTAATGAACTCCAGGCAAGTATCAAGTTGTCATCCGGCCCCGTTCTCGACAAACCCAGCGATCTTGCGGGATTACTCACAAACCTCGAAGCAAACGACGTACTCTTCATTGATGAGATTCACCGGCTGAATCCTGTCGTTGAAGAATACCTCTATTCGGCGATGGAAGATTTTCGCATCGATATCCTGCTCGACTCGGGACCAAATGCGCGTTCTGTACAGATTAAACTGAATCCATTCACCCTCATTGGCGCTACGACACGGGCGGGGTTACTGACGTCGCCCCTGCGTGCACGCTTTGGCATAAATGCCCGTCTTGAATACTACGAGGCAAAATTGCTGACGAAGATCGTAAAACGTTCAGCGGCAATTCTCGACACACCCATCGACGATGACGCCGCCTATGAAATTGCCAGGAGAAGTCGGGGAACACCGAGGATCGCGAATAACCTTCTGAGACGCACACGCGATTTTGCACAGATCAAGGGCGATGGAACCATCACAAAAGCTATTGCACAGCTAGCACTTCAGGCGCTCGATGTTGATGAGAACGGTCTTGACGATATGGACAACAGGATTCTCCTGACCATCATTGAGAAATTCAAAGGTGGTCCCGTAGGCATTACAACGATTGCGACGGCTGTCGGAGAAGAAGCCGAGACTATTGAAGAAGTATACGAGCCGTTCCTTATTCAGGAGGGTTATATCAAACGGACGAGCCGCGGAAGAGAGGCGACTGAACTTGCTTACCGCCACCTGAAGATTATTCCGCCGGCGACAAAATCGCCGGGGCTCTTCAGTTAGCGGCAACCGGTTCGGACGCGACCTGTTACAGCGGTTAGGCGTATTGTTCCAGCCCGGAGAAAAAGAAGCTGCCTTCAATCACGGCGTTGTCATCGCTATCCGAACCGTGAATAGCATTTGCCTCGATTGATTTTGCAAACAGGTTTCGGATCGTTCCCGGCTCTGCTTTCTGCGGATCAGTAGCGCCAATCAGCTTTCTGAAATCTTCAACGGCATTGTCTTTTTCGAGGATCATCGGAACGATAGATCCGGATGACATATACTCGCAAAGATCGTTGTAGAAAGGCCTTGCTTGATGCACTGCATAGAACTCACCCGCGCGCTCCCTTGAAAGGCGCGTTTTCTTCATAGCAACGATGCGGAAGCCGGATTCTTCGATCATTTTGATGATCGCTCCGGTATTGTTGGCACCGACTGCATCGGGCTTTATCATAGTAAACGTTCTGTTTCCTGCCATATAGACTGTTTTTTTTGCTAAATAATCGCGCAAAAATATGAAAAAAGTACACAGTGCAGCCCGAAACCAGCCGACATTGAAAAATATCCCTTCGCGCTAATAAAAATTTCACCATTTTTGCCCCTTACTTTATTCGGCTTATGCAGAATATCCGGGCTTTTAAGGACTTTCTTTCTGTTCAGCGGAGGGTAGTCATCATAACGCACTTTAAACCTGATGCTGACGCGCTGGGTAGCGCACTGGGCCTGGCCGGCTATCTCGGGAGAGGTGGTCATTCAGCTACTGTAATTACCCCGAGCGATTACCCTGATTTCCTCACGTGGATGCCCGGTAATGATGACGTGATCGTCTTCACAAAAGACAAGATTAAGGAGTGCGAGAAACTTATCCACGAGGCTGACCTCATAAGCTGTGTGGATTTTTCCAGCCTGAACCGCATCAACGAGTTGGGTGACATGGTGGCACAGTCGCAGGCAAAGAAACTTCTGATAGACCACCACCTTGAGCCAGAACAGTTTGCTGACTTCGAGCAATGGGATGACACAGCGGCTTCAACTGCCGAATTGGTATATGCGCTTATCCATGAACTCGACGGCGAATACAAAGTAGACGAGGATATCGCAAACTGTTTATACGCAGGCCTGATGACCGATACAGGCGGTTTCAGGCACTCCAACACAACGAAAAAAGTATTTAATACCGCTGCCGCGCTGGTTGACCACGGCGCCGATCCGGCCCGGGTGAGTAAACTCATTTATGACACCAATACGCTCGAACGGATGCGTCTGATGGGATTTGTGCTGAATGAAAGACTCAATGTTCTCCCCGAATTTCGTACAGCGTATATCCCGTTGAGGATTGAAGATCTGAAAAAATACAGCTCGCAAACGGGAGATACCGAGGGATTGGTAAATTTCGGTCTATCAATCCGGAATGTGAAACTGGCCGTGCTGATCTCCGAACGAAAAGAGAACATCAAGCTGTCGTTCCGCTCCCTCGGCAATTTTTCTGTAAACGACTTCGCGCGCAAGCATTTTGGCGGGGGAGGACACAGGAATGCCGCCGGCGGCCAAACCACGCTGAGTTTTGATGAAACCTTAAAGAAATTTCTGGACCTTCTGCCAGAGTATAAATCCGAGCTCCTGGCTGATTAATTCCATTTACTTTCCAACCTTTTACCCTACTAACATTGTCTAAAACAAACTACAGATGAATAAATCCACTTTTTTGGCATGTCTCGGAGCGATGGTGCTTCTGGGGGCCTGCGGCCCAAAAGAAAATGAAACTCCGAACGGCCTGAAATATAAGATCCTGCAAGCTGGCAATGGAGAGACTCCAAAAGTCGGAGAAATCATGGTCTTTGACTGGGAACTCAAAGACTCCAAAGACTCGGTTTGGCAGGAAACATTCCAAAAAGGAATGCCCGCCGCCGCGCAGATCGCAGATTCAAGTCAGCTGGCTGAGGAAGACGGCCTCACCCAGATGCTGAGATTGATTTCAGAAGGTGACAGCGTAAGAGCGGAAATGTCGGTTAAAGATTATTTCGCCATGGGCGGCGGATTCATGCCGCCGGGGGTAGACTCGTCACTGTCACTTGCCTTTACTATTGCTGTAAGGAGCATTATGTCAGAAGACGGATTCCCTGCTTTTATGGACGAGGAACTGAAAAAGAGGGAAGCGAAAACCCATGCCAGAGATGCACGGGAGATCACAGACTACCTGGCGGCAAATAGTCTCCAGGCAACGGCTGATACCAGCGGCGTTCAGTTCATCATTCACAACCAGGAAGGCGGCCCTAAACCTACGGTCGACGACTGTGTCGAGGTAAAATACAGAGGCGCTTTTCTGGAGACGGGTAAGGTTTTTCAGGAGGCAGAGCATGTTGCGTTCCCGCTTAGCGGTGTAATCCCCGGATGGAAAATTGCCGTGGCCATGCTTGGAAAGGGAGACTCAGGCACCTTCTATATCCCGTCCAAACATGCTTACGGTCCGCGTGGATATCCGCCGGCGATCCCGCCCGATGCAGTGTTGATCTTCGATGTTACACTACTCGACGTAAAAGGCGAATACGATAATGCGACACAAAGTTGTAAATAATGCTAACAGAAATATGAAAACAAGGATGAGGAGAGCTACTACCGGTTTCGCCACCGGTAGCATACTGGTTGTAGGACTAACTTTTTTATTGGGATCCTGTCTGATGGATGATTCACCAGCCTATCCCGACTTTTACGAGCAGTTGGAGAGTGATCTCGCAGCGATAGACGCCTATTTAGCGACCAATAACATTACCGCGGAGCGCGATCCCGATTCGGTTATCCGCTATGTCATTCATCGCGATTCAACCGATACTCCACAGCCCACGATAACCGACTGTGCAACGGTAAACTACGCCGGTTTTTTGCTCGGCAACGGAAGCAAGTTTGATGAGGGCAAGAACTTCTCCTTTCCAATAAATGGTGTGATCGACGGCTGGAAGATTGCTATCCCTCTGCTGAACCGGGGTGATTCTGCAACGATCTATATTCCGTCCGGTCTTGCCTACGGCTTTTACGGATCAGGCTCCATTCCATCTAACGCCAACCTGACCTTCCGTGTCGGTATTGTCGATGTAGGCGAAACTTACTCCTCTTCCGGTGGTGGTAGTTGCAACTAACAATACTCACAAACTTTCAGAGATCAGGTCCGCCATCGGGCCTGATCTCCGTGTTTTAAGCCTCGAAGATATTGGTTGTTATGAAGAACTTCCCGAGACGATGGACACACTCGAGGGCAACTCACGGCAAAAAGCAGCCTTTGTCTACGCGAAATACAATGTACCCTGTGTAGCGGACGATACCGGCCTGGAGGTCGACGCCCTGAAGGGAGCCCCTGGTGTCTATTCGGCGCGATATGCCGGCGAGCAAAGAAACAGCGAAGACAATATTGATCTGCTGCTGGCCAATTTGAAGGGCATATCGAACCGGCGCGCACAGTTTCGCACCGTATTCACACTGCTCGGTATGGGAGAACCTCAAACCTTTATCGGGGTGGTGTCGGGAACAATCCTGGAAGAACGACGGGGAAAAGGGGGATTCGGATACGATCCCGTATTCGTCCCGGATGGCCACTCCAGGACAATGGCGGAGATGACCGTTGAAGAAAAGAACGAGATCAGTCACCGCGGTCAGGCGGTAAAAAAGCTGGTTGCTTATCTCAAAAACACCCTCCGCTGAGCTCGTTCCCATGTTGTTTGGCATTGCGCTTTTCCATAGCTTTGTATCCCTCGGAGAAAAACGATGAAGAAGCACACCTTGCGTACGGCCACGATGATTCTGGGAAGTATCCTGGCATTATCTCTTGTGTTCACGCAGTACGTCACTGAATTCAACTCTGCCGCTCATGAGAAGGTAAAAACGGAACAAGCCGACAACAACGGTGACCGGGAGCAAAGCTTTATCTCACTTCCGACTTTCTCAGTGCCCGTGCCTGTAAGCGTTCAGGCCAATCTCAACGCCTACTGTCTCTTCGAGATCCTTCTGTCAAAAGACGACAACAAGGAGTTTGTCAAAGATGACGTCTCCTACACCGGGCGATTCTTTCAAACAATGCTTCGGGTGATCATCTCACCGAACGCTCCCTGATTCCCTCCAATTTATTTTTTACCCTTATCCGGCATCCGTCGGATGAGACCTCCGTGTATTTACCAAACCCATTTATAAACACTTTCTAAACAATCATGAGAAATAAAGGCTTTGTGTTGATCCTGACCATAGTAGTTACACTGCTATGCCTGTACTACCTCTCATTCACATTCATCTCGCGCGGTGTGCAAAAAGACGCCACAGCGTATGCGACCGACGCCAGCGGCACTGTCGATATTCCAAAAAAACAGCAGTACCTGGACTCGGTCTGGAATAAACCTGTTTACAATTTCCTCGGGATGAAGGAGTTCACCTACAAGGAAATAAAAGGCAGCGAGATCAGCCTGGGTCTCGACCTGCAGGGAGGGATGCACGTCACCCTGGAGGTATCTCCGGTAGACATCATTCATGCGATGAGTAACGACAGCCAGGATTCAGCTTTCCTCAATGCACTGAACAAAGCACGTGTTCTGCATCAGAATTCACAGCGAAGCTTCAGCAGCATCTTTTTCCAGGCCTATCGCCAAAGCAACCCCGACAAACGACTGGCCCCGTTGTTCGCAAACGCGTCAACCGTCGGACGCATTAGTCTCAACGACAGTGACGACAAGGTTATCAGTGTAATTGATGCTGAGATCGAGAGCGCGATCGATCGTTCACTCACTATCCTCACCAACCGTATAGACCAGTTCGGCACATCCCAGCCAAATATCCAGCGGCTGGGAACAGGCCGTATCCAGGTAGAAATACCCGGTGCCGAAAACCCCGCGCGCGTGCGTAAATTATTACAAGGCGTTGCTAAGTTGGAATTCTGGGACGTCGTCGAGGCACAGGAAATTCAGCCCGCGTTGATGTCAATAAACGAAATGCTCGTCAACGAACAGCGAGCAAAGCGCCCGGTAACGCCCCAAACACAACCCGAAGAATCGCTGGAGGACGCTCTGTCAGACACGGAGGCTGAAACGGAAACAGATTCCCTTTCCGACCTCGAGAAAAGCCTGGAAACCGCGGCCGACAGCGCTTTACAGGGACTGGATTCACTCCAGAACCTGAACATTTCCCCGATCTATTCCCTCAGCTTTCCGCAGGGAAGCTTCCGGTACTCACTGACAGATACGGCGGCGATCAACAAGATCTTCGCCCGTCCGGAAGTCAGGAACAGACTGCCGCGAAATGTTGGCATCTTCTGGGGACATAAACCCGACCGCTACAATTCACGCGACATGGGTGAAGAGGCACGGCTTCAGCTTTACTTCCTGGATCTGGGAAGAAACCGAAAAGCCAAACTAACCGGCGAATCAATTGTCAATGCACGCAAGGACCTTGATCAACAAGCGCAGCCTGCCGTGAGTATGACCATGAACGCTACCGGCACACGTATCTGGGCAAAATGGACGGCCGAAGCCGCAACCAAGAACTCACGAATAGCAATCATGCTCGACAATCTTGTGTTCTCAGCACCCTCCGTTAGAAGCGAGATCCCGAACGGTAACTCCATCATCGAAGGAAACTTCACTAATGAAGAAGCACAAGACCTCGCCAATATCCTGAAGGCAGGATCATTGCCTGCGCCGATCATCATTGTAGAAGAAACAGTAGTGGGACCGACATTGGGAGCCGAGTCAATACAGAACGGGCTCATTTCAATTGTAGTCGGCTTCCTGGTCATCATCATATTTGTTGTCGCTACGTATAATTCGGCGGGATTGGTAGCAGATGCCGCCGTGGTATTGAACCTCTTCTTTCTTCTCGGCGTGCTCGCCTCGCTAAACGCTTCGCTGACACTGCCCGGTATCGCCGGTATTCTGCTGTCGCTGGCAATCGCGGTCGATGCGAACGTACTTATTAACGAGCGTGTAAAAGAAGATCTGAACGAAGGCAAGAGCATGGACACTGCGATTGCCAACGGCTACAAGAACGCTTTCTCCGCGATCATAGATTCGAACGTTACAACGCTTATTAAAGGCTTTGTTCTGCTGGTCTTTGGATCTGGTCTTATCTACGGATTTGCCGTTACGCTTGTAATTGGTATTCTCTGTTCACTGTTCACGTCGGTGTTGTTCACCCGTCTGATATTCGAGCGCTATACCAGGAAAGGTAAGCAAATCAGATTCTCATGGGCATGGTCAAAGAACCTGTTCCGGAATATCAAGATCGACTTCATCGGAAAAAGGAAGATATTCTATGCCATCTCAGGATTGGTCATCGTTGCCGGCTTTATTTCTATCGGAATAAAAGGTCTCAACTACGGTGTCGACTTCAAGGGAGGACGTACGTATATTGTTCAATTCAGTCAGCCGGTAACAGGAGAAGATGTTCGGGAAGCGTTGACAGAATCTTTTGAAAGCGCTCCGGAAGTGAAAACTTATGGCTTTGACAACAAATACCAGATCACGACAGAATATCTCGTCGAGGATAATACAGAGGGCGCTACCGCCATGGCTGAAGAAGCGTTGATGACCGGACTGTCCAAATTTTCCGAAATGAACCCTACACTGCTGAGCTATAACAAAGTCGGTCCGACGGTAGCCAACGACATCAAGATCTCGGCGATGTACGCACTCGGCATCGCGATATGTCTGATGTTCCTTTACATATTGATCCGATTCAGAAAATGGCAGTTTGCATTTGGTACGATGGTGAGTTTGGTTCACACTGTACTCGCGGTACTAGCCCTATTCACCTTGCTGGAGGGCATTATGCCTTTCGCCATGGAAATTGACCAGTCGTTCATCGCAGCAATTCTGACGGTTATCGGTTACTCAATCAACGACAGTGTGGTTGTGTTTGACCGTGTACGCGAATTCCTCGGCGGACGCAGGAATAGTGAAAGCGAGCCAGTGGTTATCAACGACGCTTTGAACGATACGCTGAGCCGCACGTTGATCACCGGTATGTCAACGATCTTTGTTATTATCATTCTCTTCACCTTTGGCGGAGAAACTATCAAAGGCTTTACGTTCGCGATGTTGATCGGAGTACTGATCGGTACGTATTCATCACTGTGTATCGGTACGCCGGTGCTTGTTGACTTCACGGGTCGCGTAAAGAAAGGCGAGAAGAAGGTGGCGGTGCCGGTTAGTCAGTAGTCAGAAAGTCGGTGTGTCAGCGCCGGTCGCATAACCCCGGTAAGACCGGGAACATATAGTGGATTCAGGAATAGCCACGAGTGAGGTGCCGCGCAAAAGCGAGGTAGCTTAAGCTCGTGGCTATTTGTATTGTATGAGCCTGGTTAGTTATGATGGGGAAGTTGGCGAAGGGCAAAGGGCAATTGGCAAAAGGCAAAGTGCAAAGGAGGGAGCTGTTTGAACGTCGGGGGCCGGTAGCCATCGGGAGACAAGAGGTGATCGCACCACCCCAAGTCCCGTAGGGACCACCGATACAGTAACCCCGCGGTTTCAGCCCCGGGAGCACGCATGCCGGAGAGCACACACATAAAAAAAGCCCCGTGTCACACACGAGGCTTGTAGTAAAAT
>CAZBNP010000024.1:0-27854 GCA_964493505.1 uncultured Roseivirgaceae bacterium | reverse complement strand
CACCGGTACCGATAGCAGGATCGTTCGCCGCCAGGATGGCGCTCGTGGTATTGCAAAGATCCTGGTCAGGACCCGCAGCCGCCGCCGTAGGCGGGTTGGTCACTGTCGCGTTGACCTTACCGGTAAGATCCGTTTCACACGATGTCGAAACATGGCGGGCCAACACCTTAATGACGGTGTTGGCCGTCAGTGCATTCGAAGTAATCACAAGGTCCCCGCCGTTACCGGCAAAAAAACCGCTCAGGGGACTACTATCGGAATCGTCCTGTAACTGGTAAAGCACGCCCGCCTGCGACGCACCGATGGTGACCACCGGCTGATCGCCGGAACAAAGGGATGTCGTAGCCGGGGAAACCGATAGCCCGACCGTGGGAGCCTCCTCTATGGTAACATACCTTATATCCAGACACGGCGGGAAAAATCCAACGTAATCGTTGTTGGCGGAAAAGATCGCATTATTCCTGCCCGGCAGGTGATAGAAAGTCGTCGGTGAACCCGAGCTCTCAATCCCCTGCGTCGCATTCCGGTTGGTGAAATTGACTGTAGTAGAATGGATTTCCACCACATTAGTCGTTTCATGGATCTGAAGCTGCACGGTAATATTTCCACCAGCACCAGCCTGCGGAACGTCTATGTAGTCCACCACGAATTTTCGGAAGGGGGCGGTTCCTGTGATGAAATAGCGAATGATTTCGGATGTCGACGTATGCGGCGTAAGATCCTCCCAAGCCACCGCTATCAGGTTGTCGGGAGCTGTACCGTCACCCAGCGCCTCGTTGACAACCGAGACGCTCGGACTTGTACCGAGGCCTACCACGCCATTGCTGCCGATGCGCAATGTCGTATAATCGTTGCCAAAGAAGTTGAACGTGAAGCCAATGCCGACCGGCGCGCTTTCCTCATCATCTCCAAGCGTAAGATTCGTCGGAGAGACGGGGGGCACAGGACTAAAAGTACCGCTGGTATTGACCGTGTATGCATTAGCCTGGCCGTTGGTCGTAACAACGCGATGGGTACCCGCCCCGAGTGCCGCTGGATCAAAAGTTGACGTCGCGGTGCTATTAACCCAGTAGTTGGTTCCACCGGTCAGTGTGAACGAAGGGACGTCCGCACAATAAGAAGGATCGAGATTGGAGATAGTACATTGGCCAAACGCAATACCGCCTGCCTGGAGAAAAAAGCAGGTAAATAAACCCATGTAAAGGATTGTCCGGTACAGTCTTCTCATGTAAACAACTAAGCAGCCAACAAACAGGTATATAACCCGTTATCTCAATTAGTAACCCTGCAATATACTCGATCGGTAAGCAATTACTTTAAAAAGTTACCTTCCCGATTTAATTTTATCAATGCCATCTTAGATTGATTATTCGCCAGTTCCATCGTACCCAGGATCGCGATTTTTCCGTCCGGCAATTCAATCACCGCTGCGCCACTATCATTGTAATTCTCGGAGCCTATTGTCGTGGACCACAGCACGACCCCAAGCTGGTCAACTTTCGATAGCCAGATATTGGTCGCGCCGGTGGTGCGCACTTCGTCACCGAGCACCAGGAAGCCAACCGCGCCGGACGTAGAAACCGCGCCGGCGACACCGCGGATATTCCCGCCCAGGGAAAGCGTCGTGTACAACATGGCATCCGCTTCCAGCGGTAGTTGGAAAGTCAGCGTGGGGCGCAAACGGGCCAAAAACACCTGGGAGTTCCCAATCGTGGTCTGCGAGGTACCCACGACGAGGTAGCCCCCGCCAAACGAGGGCAGTGATTGCACGGAGCTTATCCGCGTATCGCTGGCACTTGCGATGTTGCCGGGGTACCAAACCGCCCCGGTTCCTCCATCATCATCTCTGCGAAAATAGAAAAGTCCCATTTTCCTATCTTTATTCAGATCACCACTTAATACGCTGTTCGTGTGGCCAAAAACATAGAAGCTTCCGTCTGTGCGTTCGAATATCCTGACCGCGATGTCGGTGTTGGGGTATCCAACGAACGAATTCAACCACTCGGTCTTCGAGTGGCGCACAAGGTTTTGGTCGACGCGGATATTCATAGCATCGGACAAATCGGGATCTGTTTCGCCACTCACCAGGAAAGAACGCGTCGAGTCGGTAGCGCCGGTAACGATAAACCCACCATCTGCGACTGGCGTGATTGATTGACCCGTATCATTACCGGGAGTGCCGTGTATCGCTTCCGCTACTACATGTCCATCGGGCGACAACTTAACCAGTTTGATATCGGTGTCAGCTTTTACTGCGGGATCGCGATAGTCGGCTACAATAATAAAGTTACCATCGTTGGTCGGTTCCACATCCCGGGCAATCCACTGTTCGCCCGGTTCTCCATATTGTATCTCCCAGAGAATACTCCCCTCACCTGTCACACGCAGCAGGTACAACTGGCTTTCGACTGAACTTATCACAAAATTGCCAACCAGAAGAAACGACCCGTCATTCAGGGCCACCATATCCACGCCTTGCTGGTTACCATCACCACCATAGTAGCTGATAAAGTAATTCTGGTTAGGTGAAGAGATCTCCCGTTCACATCCACAGACCACCAGCATAAGGATCAAACAATAGAATAGGTGCCGTTTCATTTTCCTCGCGTCATTTTCCGGAGAACACTGCGCGTCCGTGCACGCTTCAACTCCCTGGGTTTATAGAGAGGCCTGATAAAACCGATCGTGATAGCGATATTATCCAACCTGAAGTAGTCATCGCGGTGGCCATACGACAGCGCCACCTGGGAGGCCACGCGGGCAGAAGACGTACCGTCTGTCCGGGGGTCGACAAAATCTCCGTCCGGGTTAACTATATTTTTCAACCCTGCGCTGTAACGGAGATCCGCATAAACAAAGTCGAGCCCAACCTTGTATTTGATACCCGCCCCAACAATAACCGCCTGGTTGATGCGGTTGCGCTTGTAAAGGAAATTCACCGTCGGGCTGGTTTCATCGATGCTCTGATTTTGTATCCCGCTATCCTCGCTGGTGGAAGACCTGTCAAAAACATTCTCCGCGGTCATCGAAGCACGGTCGGCAAACAGGTATGAAAATGAATACCCAACATAGCCATACGGTCTGTATTGTCCGCGATTGTCTGTATACGACAGATACACCGGCAGGTTCAGCCAGGTCTGCCGATCGGTAATCGTCCTGACATCTTCGTCGAAGTAATTTTTTACTTCGAGATAATACCGGGTCGGAAGCATGTTTGCTTCCAGCCTGATACGGAAGTTTCCGTCGTAGCTATATTCACCACCCGCACCAAAGCCATAGCCCAGGCGCAGTGCATACTCTTTCTGCACACGTTCCCCGAGGTGGCCGTTTGTAATTTCGTTTTGCGCGATCACCCGGACCGGCGATACGTTTGTTCCGGCACTGAGGAACCAGGAAAATTTGGGGACCGCCGTAAATCTTTTGCTGAGGTAGACGACATCGATGGCGTGCAATTGCTCATCGGGAACGAACTCCGGATTTGCCGCGAGCACCTCGAGGTAGCTGCGTTTGGCGCCCACAGGGTCGTCGAGCAACAGGTAGGTCTGGGTTAATAACAGTTGAGCACGTTGACGCTGATCACGGGAAAAGCGGCTCATACATTCGTCAAGAATAGCGGGAACGAGGTAGAAATGACCCGCGTTGAACTCCTCGGTTGCATAGGCAATAGTTTGCTCACAATCCATTGTCTGTGCTGTCGCCCAGGTCGGCATCAGTGCTACAAAAAAGAAAATGATCCGGCAAAATCTCCCCATACTAAAAATTGTTGATCAACAAGCCGACGCATGTAGACTCGTAAGGGATATCTTCCTGCGGTCCGACATATTTTTCCCATTCATCCGGCGTCATATTTCTTTTTAGCTGTGGACAAATCTTCTCAGCCAGCAGCGCGGGGCTTGTAGGCCATACGCGTATCTCGGACTCGCTACACGCCGCGATCAGATAATCCGAACCTTCTGTGAACGCTATATTCCAGACAAAACCAGCATTATTTTGCATCGTTATAGGCAAGTCTCCGGGGTTCTCCAGTACCCACATCAGCAAACGCTTGTCAGAACCCGCGCTGGCCATAAGCGCGCCATCCGGACTGAACTCGATGTCGTTAACGCCCGCCCGATGGCCGGAGAACTGGCGGGTTTCGCGCGACCCCAGGTCTAAAAGCCGGACAAAGCCGCGCTTGTTCTGTACATCTTCGCCGCCGTAGGCCAGTCCGTCTCCATTAGGAGTAAAGCGCACGCTCAACACGCGCAAACTATTGTCCTCAACCAGCAGTGTATACGAATTATTGCGGAGGTTTACAACGGCCAGACTACCTGTCCATGACGCCGCGGCAAGCCTGCCGCCGTCCGGGCTGACGTCAATCGACTTGGCTTCAAACGGCAGAACAACCACCGGGGTCACCGCCCCCGTACCGACATCGATCCGGCTGATGGTCTTCTTGTTGGATGTGAGAAATGACGACGTCCCGGGAAGAAAGTCGATATCGTTCGTCGGCCCGGGAAGGTTCCTGACCACGCGATACGGTCGCGAGGAATTCTCCTGCAGGTCGTAGATATGCACAAATGACGAGTCGCTTCCGTTGACAACATAGTTTCCATCGGAACTAAGCGCGATGACTTTGCTGGGATAGGGCGTTGAGTACTGAGTCGGAACACTGGTTTGCCCGTTGATACTTCCCTTCATGATACGTCCGTCTGTTCCGGACGTATAGAAACCATCGCCGCCGGGAGCTAACACAAGCGACCTGATGCGCACGTGAGGCGGGCCCTGCACTTTTATAGCGTTATACGCCAATCCGTTCACTTTAGTAAGCGAGGTGTACAATCCTTCGTAAATGTAGGGGTCATAAGTTCTTCCGTCATACCGTCGATGGAAGTGATAGCCCTGCATCGCGAGCAGGCCTGCCAGTTGCGGATCATCATTTTCCTGAACCGCTTTTGCTGCCAGCGACTGGCCTACCGCAAGAAGATACTGGCGGTTGGCGTCATCCAGTGCAACCTGCAGGAGACTGGCGGTAGTCTGCAGGGAATCGCGCGCCACGTTAGCCTTACCCCGTTCCTGGTCGGCAATTGTCGCCTGCAACCTCGCATACTCGAGAGCGTCTACCGCCGCCTTTCGCTGTTGTTCGAGCTGCACCACCAGGTTTTGCAATATGCGCGCGGTCGCCGCGAGCGAGTCGGTTGCCAGTTCCGCTTCCAGCGCTTTTTCTTCGGCGATAAGCCGTTGTTGTGTCGCCTCTTCCTCCTGCTCTAACGCTTTTCTGGTCTGCTCCATCGCGATAGCCGTTTGCGAATCAGCCCTGAGTTTCTGAATGTACGAGAATAGAAAGAATACTACCGACACAATGAAACCAGCCCCCATGATGACGGCAAAGCCGCGTGTTCTCCTCAACACGCGCTGTTGCATCATCTCCTGATTCTTCAACTCCGCTTCATAGGTGATGCGGCTCGTATCGAGGAAAACGACGGCGCGTTCAAATGTGTCGTCGTATCGCTGAGCCCATTCGCGCGTGGGCTTTTGTTTC
This sequence comes from uncultured Roseivirgaceae bacterium, assembly GCA_964493505.1. GTDB lineage: Bacteria > Bacteroidota > Bacteroidia > Cytophagales > Cyclobacteriaceae > Chryseosolibacter. The sequence continues at coordinate 22,333 of CAZBNP010000024.1, read as the reverse complement.
TTCTGCCAGTTGAGCGCCAGCTGAAGGTCTGGCGGCCGCCACAAGCCGGTCTTTCCAATCTGGTACATCGCCGCGGCTTCAGACAGCCTCTTATACATCTGGGCTGATTCGAATTCCTCCTCCACCCACATATCGAGTCTCTTCCAGATCCGCATCAGACTTTCGTGCGAAAGTTCGATCATCGAGTCGGCTGACAGTGGCACATGAGCACCCGGCATGAGAAATGACCTTCCCACCTTGCGGAAGTGGTTAACGACGTAGATAACATCCGCCTCTTCCGCCTCAGCAAGCTGAGCAATCAGCCCCAATCTCGCAGGCTTTCGCATGCCTTTGTTGTCCTGGCTCTTTTCCGTTATCGTTTTGAAGAGAATTTCCGCGATCTCCTTCTCCCGGGACGTGAGCTCATCATACGCCTCGTTCGCGTGAAGCGAAAGTGCTTCCTCGATCTTTCCTACCGCCTGATAATGGCGCAAGTCCATCGGCTCAACGCCTTCGCGGTTTTCCACCCAGTAATCCCAAGTCCGCATCAGAACATGCTGGAGAATCGGAAGCTGATCCTGGTTGTTGCCCACATCGGACAAGAGCTGCTTGATCAGACGTCGTGATATCCTTCCGCCGGCCACTGCTATAGGCCCCTGGATAACCAGCTTCTTCTGTGCGCGGGTCATCTGAGGCACCAGGTAGTTGCTCTTGTTTATGATGTCGGTAAGGTGAGGGAAGACCGAACAGTTACCGATAAAATCAGAGCGCATCGCCAGGGCTACGTACACAGGCACGTCCGTGTTCCGGATACCGTTCAGCACCAGGTTCACATACAACTGCGCTTCGTCATGGGCGTCGATCCCTCCCGAGTCGCGAAAGCGAAGAAGCTCTTCGAACTGGTCGATCAGGAAAAATATGTTTTCGCCATAGGAATTCTGCAGATATCGTGAAACTTCGATCAATCCGCGCGGCCCGCTTCTCAACACCGAACTAATGACAGCGATCTGCAGTTCGCGGTCGCTTTCCCCGATACGCCGATGCCCGACAAGGTTGTCGGCGATCGATTCAGCGAGGTTGCTGATTGGGGACGATCCCGGGCGCGTGATCACCGTGTTCCAGTTCGGCCCTGTCTGTGTCATGAAGCCCCCATAGAGCACGGGTACCAGTCCGCATGACATCAATGAAGATTTTCCACTGCCGGAGTAACCCAGTACGGTAACGAAATGGTTCTGGGAAAGCTTTACCAGTATCTCGTCTGTCTGCCCTTCACGCCCAAAGTACAGATGAGATTCATCGATGGTAAACGGTCTCAGCCCGGGGAATGGATTTCCATCCCGTAGTTCGACGTCACCGGATCTGCCATGTACAGAGTTTTCCAATTCCCCGATCGCTACGGGCTGTTTCAACATAGTGGGCGTTTTCGAATCAGAAAGTTAGCTATTTGACGCTCAAAACCATGAATGCGTACTCCTATAGCACAAAAAAGTTTACTGACCACTGTCAGTCAAAAAAATCACTCATTAAAGTAAGCTGAAAAACGTTGAAAAACAAAAAAGGAGACCACAGTGTCTCCTTTGATGACTTTGTTTCCCGTAGGATCCTATTTCACCTTCTCCACCACAGCCTTAAAAGCGTCGGGGTGGTTCATGGCGAGATCAGCGAGTACCTTCCGGTTCAGGTCGATGCCCGATTTCCTCAGCTTGCCGATAAACTCGGAGTAAGACAAGCCGTGTTCTCTGACGCCGGCGTTGATACGTTGAATCCAGACAGCTCTGAATTCCCTTTTCTTCTGTTTCCGGTCGCGGTAAGCGTATACCAATCCTTTTTCGATGGCATTCTTCGCTACCGTCCAGACATTCTTCTTGCGACCAAAGAAACCTCTGGCCAATTTCATGATGCGTTTCCGCTTAGCCCTTGAGGCTACACTGTTGACTGATCTAGGCATTTTCTACATTTTTTGATCGTTGGCGATCCGCACAACGGCGAATTCTTGGCAGCCAAAAACCGGGTTAAACATTAAACCAATAAAGAATTAAAGAACAAGCATTGCTTTTACGTTGTCCATATCCGCTTTGTTAACCGTGGCCATTTTGCCGAGTCTTCGCTTCTGCTTGGTCTCTTTCTTGGTTAGGATATGATTCTTAAAAGCACGCTTATGCATCACTTTTCCTGTACCCGTGATTTTAAATCGCTTTTTGGCACCGGACTTCGTTTTTAACTTGGGCATTGTATAAGAATTATAATCTGTTACTTTTTTCCAACCTTGGGCATCATGAGCATGCTCATGCGCTTTCCTTCGAGTCTTGGCATCGACTCCACTTTCCCCACTTCCTCCAGCGCTTGCGCAAACTTCAACAAAAGAATCTCTCCGCGTTCCTTGTAGACAATTGACCTTCCGAAGAACGTCACCGTCGCCTTCACTTTCGACCCTTCCTTGAGAAAGGTTTCAGCGTGTTTTACCTTGAAGTTAAAGTCGTGCTCTTCCGTGTTAGGACCAAAGCGAATTTCCTTGATCACCACCTTCTGCGTCTTCGACTTGATTTCCTTCTGCTTCTTCTTTTGCTCGTACTTGAACTTCGAGTAATCAACTACCTTGCAAACCGGAGGATCGGCACTCGGAGATATCTCCACCAGATCCAGACCCTGCTCTCTGGCAAGTCTGATAGCCTGCTGAATAGGATATACATCCACCTTGATATTCTCACCAACAACCCGTACCTGGGGAGCGGTAATACGCTCATTCACCCTGTACGGCTCTTCTGGTCTGTGCGGGCCCCTTCTGAACGGCCTTCTGCCAAATGGTCTACTTCCTCCGGTATTGATACGCTTTAAATTTAGTCTAACAAAAAAACAGGCTGCAAATATCGCTATAATTTTAATCTTTCCCAATCCGCGCCCTGAATTTTAGGATTCCGCGTCGGCACGGCAGGTGCTTTGATTATCAATTCGTTACAGTCCCTAGTCAGGAGCTGCCGATTCGCGTTTGAACACCTGGATGAATTCATCTAACGGCATGCTCCCCTGGTCGCCCTGGCCGTGCTTCCTGACCGATACACGGCTTTCACTGGCTTCTTTCTCACCGACAATCAACATGAAGGGTATCTTCCTGGTTTCCGCATCCCTGATCTTACGACCAATCTTCTCATCGCGGTCATCCAGTATGCCGCGGATATCTTCGGCCTTAAGCTGGTTGTGTACCTCGCTGGCATAGTCGTTAAAACGTTCCGAAATCGGCAATACCGCAATCTGGTCAGGCGCCAGCCACAACGGGAAATTTCCCGCACAGTGCTCGATCAAAACGGCGACAAACCTCTCCAGCGATCCAAAAGGCGCCCGGTGTATCATCACCGGCCGATGTTTCTGGTTATCGGAGCCTACATACTCAAGCTGAAACCGCTCGGGCAGATTATAGTCGACCTGGATTGTCCCGAGCTGCCACGACCGCCCCAGAGCGTCGCGCACCATAAAATCAAGTTTAGGACCATAGAAAGCCGCTTCCCCTTTTACGGCGACAGTCTTAAGGCCGCTTTCGTCAGCCGCTTCCTGTATGTCTCTTTCGGCTCTTTCCCACAAATGATCTTCCCCTATATACTTCTGCCGGTCGTCAGGATCGCGCAACGACACCTGTGCCGTAAAATCCTCGAACCCAAGCGACCTAAACACATGCAACACCAGATCGATAACTTTCACAAACTCGTATTTCACCTGATCCGGACGGCAGAAAATATGCGCATCGTCCTGGGTGAATCCCCGTACACGCGTGAGTCCGTGTAGTTCACCGCTCTGCTCATACCGGTACACGGTACCGAACTCCGCGAGCCTCACGGGCAGGTCGCGATACGATCGCGGCTTGACTTTGTATATCTCGCAGTGATGAGGACAGTTCATGGGCTTCAGCAAAAACTCCTCCCCTTCGTCGGGTGTACGAATCGGCTGAAATGAATCCTTTCCGTATTTCTCGTAGTGGCCTGAAGTGACATACAGTGCCTTGCCACCGATGTGCGGAGTGACCACCGGGTCGTATCCGGCCTTTACCTGGGCGCGCCTCAGAAACTGCTCCAGACGTTCGCGAACGATCGTGCCCTTCGGCAGCCACAGCGGCAATCCCATTCCAACCTTTTCGGAGAACGCAAATAACTCCAGCTCTTTCCCCAACTTCCGGTGATCGCGTTTCTTCGCTTCCTCCAGTACATGGAGGTACTGATCGAGTTCCTTCTGCCTGGGAAATGTAATCCCGTAAATACGGGTGAGCATCTTGTTCTTTTCGTCGCCCCTCCAATAGGCACCGGCTACGTTCAGCAACTTCACAGCCTTGATGAAACCTGTGTGGGGCAGATGCGGCCCTCTGCACAGATCCACAAAATTCCCCTGCTGATAGAATGTGATGCTACCATCCTCCAGACCGGAGATCAGCTCAAGTTTGTAGGGATCGCCTTTCTTTTCGAAGTACTTCAGCGCATCCGCCTTGGCGACTTCGGTTCGGACAAACTGGTTTTCCTTCTTCGCCAGCTCCTTCATCCTGGCTTCTACGGCGGCGAGATCCTGCTCGCCAAACTCGCGGTCGCCGAGGTCGACATCGTAGTAGAATCCATTCTCGATGGCAGGGCCGATCCCGAATTTCACATCCGGATACAGAGCTTCAAGCGCCTCGGCAAGAAGGTGAGCAGACGAGTGCCAGAATGTGCTCTTACCCTCCTGGTCGTTCCATGTAAGTATCCTGACAGCACCATCCGTGTTGATCTGCCTCGACAGTTCGATCACTTCGTTATTGAATTCGATCGCCAGCGCATTCCGCGCAAGTCCTTCGCTAATACTCAGCGCGATGTCAAAGCCAGTCACACCTTCGGGGAATTCCCTGACGTTGCCGTCGGGAAAAGAAATCTTCACATTCATGTTAAACACAACAAATTGGGGCACAAAGATGCGGAAAGAAGCTGAAAGCTGAAAGCCCGTGACCCCGAATGTGGGCCGGCGGGTGGATCAGAGGTTGAACTGGAAGCTGAAGAGAACACCGAACCTGCGCACATCGGGTCTTGCAGACCTATCGACATACGTCACCCGGTGAATAAAGTCGACGCGGAAGAACCTCAATATATTTTCCACGCCATACCCCAATTCGATATAAGGCACCCTGTTGGACAGGAAACCGATCGCCGCGCTTCCGTCTTCAGTCTGTTCGGCAATCAACTCCCGGTTCATGTTGCTCATACCACCGAGAATTACGTTCGACGTGCCAACCAGGCGCCACTTAAGCATGCGCATCAGCGGTATACGATTAAGAAGCAGTCCTTCAAAGTGGTGGCTATAGTGCAATGCCGCAAAGCGGTCGCTCACAAACTCACCGTAATCCATCAGGTTGTAGGTAACATGAGCGAAGAAGGGTGTCTGATTGCCCAGGTGCAGCGACAGCAGCGGATAAGGCAACCTGTTGAAGACATATTCTCCCGTTAGGGTAGCATACCCCACACCCAACGGCCCGTACCGGATACGTTTACGAACAGAAAGCCTCAGTTTATCATAGTCAAAGTCGCTTCCCGCAATCCCTTTGAAGCCGTGTGTGTACCGAAGGGTTACTTCCGGCCACTTACTGACACCGAGGCTGATCCTTTCGTTATCGTTGATTACAAACAACTCGTCGCGCGCGAATCGCGTCTCGAGAATAAGCTCGGCATTCTCATAAGTCGAGGCCGTATCCAGTTCGTTGCCAGACGGTCGGTAGCCAAAGTCGAAGACCGGCCTGAACGTGCTGTAACGGAAAGCCACCCGTTGCGACAGCCCGCGCATCAAATCGCGTTGAAAATTAAAACGGCTCTCGTCGAAATAATACGCTCTGCGAAATCTGCCGAATCGCTGCGCCGCAAGAAAAAGGTAGTTGTCGGCGAGGAGTTCGTCGTCTACACCAACGCGTCCGATATCACTGCGCGTGCTGAGGCTCAGGGTCGTCCACCGGTCGCGCGAGAGGATATTCTTCACAAAAGCGGAATACTTAATACGCTCATCCTTGAATCCATACCCCATACTTCCACCGAGCACCCACTTTTTGCTGAACTGATAGTTAGTTTTGAATCCCGGCTGCAAGCGTAAACCCTCGACGTTGTTGATCGACATCAGGGCGATGTAAGGACCCAGATCAACCTTGCCGACCTTGTAGTATCCGTTGACAGCGATCTCGATAATATCCGTATAGGTCCTGACCACCGGAATACTTTGAAGCGTATCGATCATCCGGTAGACATTTTTTTCAGTCTCCGACAGAGGCTCATGCCGCAACGTGTCCCAGTACTCCTCCTCCTCGTATTGGCGGGCGTCCGGTTCCATGACAATTTCGCGTTCATAAAACGACGGTTCCCGCGGATTGTTGACCAGGATATCCTTGTTGGATGTATAGAACTTAGCCAACATCCCCGCGGATGTCCGGGAAAGCTCACTGACATCGATGAGAACTCTGTTCTTCACCGGTATCCAGGCGTCTTCGCTCGTGGGTTCCAACTCCTGCTGTATGCGTATCTTCTCGATGAAATTGAGGTTGGCCGCTTTGCCGACCGTCGCGTCAATTTGCTTCAATGCCCACTCGTCTTTCGTAATCCAGAGCGTACCGGTAAAGGCCAGATCCTGGGGACTCTTGGGATAGAAGTCCACGCGATAGCAGAAATGCTTTCCGACGTAGAGGCTGTCGGTCAGGTCGTATTGGTAGTATATTCTCCAGCCGTCAGCGATAGGTGAAACGAATTCTTTCGTAACAATGGAGAGCCAGTTCTGATAAAAATTATACTCCTGAAAGGATGCGCCCACAAACTGTGTCACGAGTGTTCCATCCTGTACGCCAAGCCCGTTGATCTTTGATTTCAGGATCCTTTCCAGCCGGAGTTGGGGATTCGTACGGTAGTAGAAACGCGACACACTTTCCGAAATAAAGATCGGGAGGATCGGTTTACCATCTTCACCCGCGATCTGGTCGACGCTGTCGAGTACGCTGGTGATCTTTTTGATCACCTTGCGTTGACGAAACTTGTCAGACATGTTGTCGACATCAATTTCGATCTTCGTATAGGTATCGTACTCGTACGCCGACAACTTCCGTTTATCGTTATTGGCCTTGTTTCGAACCACGTTGCGCAGAATTTCATAAGCCGGATTCTCACCCGCGAAAAATACAATTTCCTGCAGCGCGGTAACTTCTTCTTCGAGCTGAAAATTGACTGTTTGCGTCATCCCGCGATCCACTTTCTTTGTTCGGGTCGTGTATCCCAGATACGACACCACGAGCGAATCCACTTGGGTAGATGTTCTTACCGTGAAGTTGCCGTCGAAATCGGTAGTCGTACCGTCGGTGGTTCCTTTAAAGATAATATTCGCGAACGGGATCGGGTCGCCGGAATACACATCCGTCACCTTTCCTTTCACAACAGTAGGTACCTGCGCCGATGTCGAAAGGCCGGCGAAGATAAAAAGAGCTGTGAATAGAATGCTACGCAAGATACTGCCAATGATGATGTGCACAGGGTTTTATTGATTGCCGGACAATGGTTTTAACAGCCTGACAATAGTTTTAACAATAGATGATACCTCCGGGTTACATCAGGAGCCAATAATAATTTCTTCTTTTTCACCCAAAAAACTTGGATCTGTCTTCAAAATATATAGGTCAAGCACCGCCTTCGGACGCGCCAGGTATTCCCTTAGACGCACTTTGAACGTCCGGGGAAGTTCGGGGTCATCAGCAACCATTGCAACGGCATCCATATTGTAGTAACGACTTATAAAGAGTGCCCGGTAGCAATGAAAAGGCTGCGTAATAATCGTGATCTCGTTTTGACCAAACACCATTTTGCTGCGAACAACGGAGTCGAGGGTTCTCAGTCCCGCATAGTCCAGCGTGATAGCAGACGCAGGCACACCCTTTTTGATCAGGGCCTTCTGCATCTCGGCGGGTTCATTGTAGTAACGCGTGCTGTTGTCGCCGCTCAGGATGAAGTGATCGATCTTCCCCAGTGAATACAGGGTAGCCGCCATTTCAATTCTTTTCTGAAAGAAAGGATTGGGACCGCCTCCAACGGAGCGGTGACTGGTTCCCAGCACCAGGGCAATGCGATGCTCAGGCAGCTCCGCCAGATCGGAATAAACCAGGTCTTCGGTGCTTTTGACGATCCAGACATTGCAGACGATCACGAAAACAAGCAACAACAGGATCGCCCCAAACACAAATCGTTTCAGCCGGCGCATAAAGAAGGGTAACACCACATGATAACGCCGAAAGTTACTCAATTGTGCGGAGAAACTCGCGTTCGACTACATCCGAACGCCTGACAATCTTCCGATACCACGTCAGCCGGAGAAGGTCTTTTTCAGCGTCTGTAAGGTCGGGTCGGCGAAATTTGCCCAGGATTGTATTGAGACAGATGGCAACACTCACGGAAACATTCAGACTCTCCGTGAATCCGTACATCGGTATCCTGACCTTCCGGTCTGCGTTCGCCAGGCTGTATTCCGACGCCCCGCGAAGTTCATTGCCAAACACCAGTGCTATCTTTCCCGCCGAAACATCCAGGTCATCTATCGACATGCCGTCGGCCGCGGGGTCAGCAACAAATATCCGGTAGTTCTCGCTGCGCAATCGCCGGAAACACGCTTCTGCATTATTTGTATTTTTCTCCTTGTAGCGTTCCAGGTTCATCCATTTGTACGAACCCTTGAGAACACGGATATTGAGATTATACCGGGTGGTATCTTCAACGATGTGCACATCCTGCAAGCCCATGCATTCACAAGTGCGAATCACCGCGCTGGCATTTTGCGATTGGTAAATATTCTCAAGCACCACGGTAACATACCGCGTGCGCCGTTCGAGAACTTCTTCAACAAAGGATTTCTTATGCTCCGATACGAACTGTGCCAGGTGGTCGAGAAGCTTGTATTCGGCAGGAGTCAAGAACTTTAAAGTTTAAATTCGGAAAAGGAGGAACTAATTCCTCTTACTCAGCTCATCGCGAATTTTCGCTGCGCGTTCGTAGTCCTCCTTGTCGATTGCGTCCTTGAGGAGGTCGTTGAGTTTTTCGATGGAGTAATTTTTGAAGTCATCCTTGCGGCCTTCCTTACGCGTTCTGACCTTCGCTTCGGCTTTCGGTTCAACCTTCTCCTCCTCCGCTTCATCGGTGAGCACGATACCCGCTTCCGCGAGGATATTCTCATAGGTGAAGATCGGCGAGTCAAAGCGTAGACCGATGGCGATAGCATCGGAAGGACGCGCGTCCACCTCCGATTTCTTCAGTCCGTCGGAACACACGATCTTAGCAAAGAAGACACCTTCCTTGAGGTCCGATATGACGATCTCTTCGACGGTGAAATGAAAATTATTGGCGAACGATTTAAACAAGTCGTGCGTCATAGGCCGGTTGGGGATTATTTTCTCAATCTCAATGGCGATAGCCTGCGCTTCGAACATTCCGATGATGATAGGCAACCGACGATTCCCATCTGTTTCCCCCAGTACAAGCGCAAACGACCCGGTTTGTGACTGACTTGACGAGAGTCCTAATATTTCCAGTTTAATTTTCTTCACCTACTTCGCTGCTTTGATGGCTTCGGTCAATTTTGGAATAATCTCAAACGCATCTCCTACTATACCATAGTCGGCTGCCTTAAAAAACGGTGCCTCCGGATCTTTGTTAATCACTACAATCACCTTGGAAGCGTTAACACCCGCCAGGTGCTGAATGGCGCCCGATATTCCGACTGCAATATACAGTTGGGGAGCAACTTTTATTCCTGTCTGGCCTACGTGTTCGTGGTGAGGGCGCCAGCCCATGTCTGATACAGGCTTGCTGCAAGCAGTAGCAGCATTTAAAGCTTTTGCCAGGTCCTCCAGGATATGCCAGTTTTCCGGGCCTTTCATCCCGCGGCCCCCCGACACGACAATGTTTGCTTCCGGCAACAGCACATCGCCGGTAGCTTGTTCAGAAGATGTAATCCGGAGGTTGAAGTCAGTCTCCGCGTACGATGGTTTATAGGCAACCACCTCCGCAGACGCTCCTGTTTCCTTCACCTCCGCCGCATTCTTCTTGATCGCTATCACTTTCTTCTCGTGGGTAAGGCTTTGGTAGCAGAATGCTTTTCCGGTATAAATACTTTTCCTGATGACAAATCCCGAAGCTGTATCGGGCAGGCTGACGACGTTTGTCGCCAGGCTCGCTCCCAGTTTTGCGGCGAGGCGAGCCGCGACGGGTTGTCCAAGCGACGAATTCGCGAGGATGATTACCTGTGCCTGTTCATCCTGCATCGCCTGTGCAAGCACAGCGGCGTACGCCTGCACCACTCCCTGGTTCAGTCGTTCATCATCGGCATGCAATACCTTCGAGGCCCCGAACTTTCCGAGGTTTTCAAGCTCACTCCTATCGGCCGTGCCAAGCGCAATCGCTGTAACGGGACCGCCCATCGCGTGCGCGTAGCACACAGCTTCAACAGAGGTCTTTTTTATTTTGCCATCTGCACTTTCTACAAAAACCAAGATCGCCATGCGTTAGACGTTAGATTATACACTCAGGACCTATAGTACCTTTGCTTCTGATTTCAACAGGGTTACCAGTTCCGCTACATTTTCCGGTGACACCATTTTTACGGCACCTTTTGGCGGCGGCAACTCAAATTTCTGAAGTGCCACCCCGCTGTCGGCCGCCTTCGGTTCGGCTACACGCAGGGGTTTAGTGCGGGCCGACATGATCCCTCTCATGTTGGGGATCTTCCACTCGGCAATGGGCTCCTGACACCCGGCAACAAACGGGAGCTCCACCTCCAGAAATTCCTTTCCTCCCTCAATCTCCCGCGTAACTTTTGCGGCAGTACCATCGATCTCCAGTTTCATAACCGGCGACACAGACGGCATACCCAGCAACTCACCCACCATTCCGTGAACCACGCCGCTATTGTAGTCGATCGACTCCCTCCCCATGAGGATCAGGTCATAACCTCCCTCCCTGGCTTGTTCCGCGATTTGTGTCGCCACAAAGAACGAATCCACCGGATCGGCGTTGACCCGGATAGCATCGTCGGCGCCGATAGCAAGCGCTTTGCGTATCGTAGGCTCCGACTCCGCCAACCCCACGTTCAGTACCGTCAGGGTTGCCCCCGTCGATTCTTTCAGCTCGACCGCTCGCGCCAACGCATAGTCGTCGTAAGGCCCGATGATAAACTGAACACCGTTTGGATCAAACTTTGTATTGTTGTCGGTGAAATTGATCTTGGATGTAGTATCCGGGACGTGCGTAATGCAAACCAATATCTTCATCTCATTCTATATCAATGCCTTGAAAGGTGTCCGATTGAAACAGGGCTCAAGATACGAAAATCTGAAAGTCTACCCCCTAAACGCTGAAAAAATTACCTCGCTACTATTTTTTTAACCCAGGTATACATAAATTAACGTTAGTCTATGCACAGTGAACGGATCAAACAACTCGAGAAATTTTATGAAGACGATCCCGGCGATCCGTTCAACGCATACGCCCTGGCGCTGGAATACCTTACCCGCGATGCGGCGAAAACGAGGCAATTGTTTGAGTTACTTCTCGAAAAGCATGCAGACTACCTGCCAACATACTATCATGCCGCGAAGTTCTTTGCAGACGGCGGTGATCAGGAACGGGCGACAGGCATCTTTGAAGCCGGGATAGAACTGGCCCGGAAAAACGGTGACGCAAAAGCACTGCGCGAATTGCGGGCCGCGTACGACGAAATGATGTTTGAATAGGTTGGCAGGCTAAAATGGCGTCTCGTCGTCTTCCCGGGGTGGCAGCGTCGGTCCGTCATCCTGGTCGAACGAGTTGAGTCGGCTCTCCCTGGTAATCATACCGGAGAAAGGGCTATCGAGTGATGAAGGCTCATCAAAGTCAGCGAACTTGGTGAACTTGCCAATAAATTTAAGCTTAGCCGTTCCGGTAGATCCGTTCCTGTGTTTTGCGATGATAACTTCTCCCATCCCCTGCGTTGGCATCCCTTCGTCATCGACAGATATCTTGTAGTATTCGGGTCGGTAGAGGAACATTACAATGTCGGCATCCTGTTCGATAGAACCCGATTCACGAAGATCCGAGAGCTGGGGACGTTTATCCCCTCCCCGGGTTTCGACCCCGCGACTCAACTGGGAGAGCGCCAGCACCGGCACACTAAGTTCTTTCGCAATACCTTTCAGCGCACGTGAAATCGAGGCTATCTCCTGTTCGCGGTTACCGCCCTGGTCGCCCCTCATCAACTGAAGGTAGTCAATCACAACCAGTTGCACGTTGTGCTCCGCCTTCAGTCGCCGGCACTTCGCGCGAAGCTCAAGGATAGAAAGGGCGGGCGTATCATCTATGAATATAGGAGCCGACGACAGCTTGCTCGTTTTGTGTACGAGCTGGGCCCACTCATGGTCCGCCAGGTTTCCCTTTTTGATCTTCTCCCCTTCGAGTTCGGCTTCCGCCGATATCATCCTGTTAACCAACTGAACACTGGCCATCTCCAATGAGAAGATCGCCACCGGGATCTTGAAATCGACCGCTGCATTTCGCAGTGCTGACACGACAAATGCCGTCTTACCCATGCCGGGACGCGCAGCGATGATCACCAGGTCAGACTTTTGCCAACCGGAGGTGAGTCGGTCGAGTGAGGTAAACCCGCTGGGTACACCGGTCAGCCCATCCTTGTGGTCTTTGAGTACTTGCAATTCCTGAATAGCGCGCGCCATGAGGTTGCGCATGTTGTCGTAGTTCTTGCGCAGGTTCGAGTCCGAGATCTCAAACACAGACTGTTCTGTCTTGTCCAGCAGTTCGAATACATCGGTGGTATCCTCGTAAGCGTCGTGGTGGATCTGGGAAGCGATCTCTATCAGGTTTCGTTTGATCGCCATTTCAATTATAACCCGGGCGTGGTATTCGATATTCGCCGCAGAGCTCACCTTGGAGGTCAGTTCCGCTATGGCGTACGCCCCGCCGGCGAGTTCCAGCTTCGCGTTCTTGCGCAATTGGTTCACTACCGTACGCATGTCAACCGGCTCGGAATCTTTGAAAAGGTCGATGATTGCCTGGTATATCTCCCGATGTCCGTCGGCGTAGAAATGCTCCGGTTTCAGAAACTCCACGACGGCGTTGAGCGCATTCTTCTCAAGCATAAGCGCGCCCAGCACCGCCTCTTCGAGATCCCGCGCCTGAGGCGGCAACTTACCCAGACTCTCCGAGATATCTCTCGGAACCAGCTTGTTAGACTTGTTGCTAAACCTCAGGGACGTAGATCTTCCTTGCTCCATACAGTGGTTGTTGTACGTGATTTCGTTCGGGAAACAAACGTACAACCATGTTACGTTCACTTGTCCACAATAGTTCTTGTTAACTACTTGTGTATAAGTTGTGAATAAACGACTTGCTATTGACAACTCATGTCAAACAGATTTTGTTCCGCCAGGGTCCCGGCCGACCGTGAAAAGCGCAGCGCATTTTTAAAGCCGGAATTTTTCTTTACTTTATCGCCGGAATCTTCACCTGAATGCAGCAGAAAAAACAACAACGTATACATTTTATAGCAATTGCCGGAAGCGTTATGCACAACCTGGCTATTGCCCTCACCACCGCCGGCCATCATGTTACCGGATCCGACGATGAGATCTACGAACCGGCACGGACAACCCTGGCAAAGCACGGTCTCCTCCCGGAGGCGGAAGGCTGGCACCGCGAACGGCTATCGCCTGATATCGATATCGTTATACTGGGAATGCACGCCGCGAAAGACAATCCCGAGCTCCTGAGAGCTCAGGAACTCGGGCTGAAGATCTGCTCGTTTCCCGAGTATATCTACGAACATTCGCGCGACAAACAACGCGTGGTGATCGCCGGGAGTCATGGCAAAACGACGATCACAGCAATGATCATCCATGTACTCAACGCGTACAAACGAAACTTCGACTACGTCATTGGTGCAAAAGTGAAGGGAGTCGAACAGACCGTAAAGCTCAGCGACGCGCCGGTCATCATTATTGAAGGAGACGAGTACCTGTCGTCGGCCATTGACCCGAAGCCGAAGTTCCTGCGCTACCATCATCACATAGGGGTTATCAGCGGGATCTCGTGGGATCATGCCAACGTATTTCCCACAGAGGAAGAATATGTGCGGCAGTTCGACCGGTTTGCCGACCATACCCCCAAGGGTGGTATCCTGATCTATTGCGAGCAGGATTCGATGACCCTTATGATCGGGAAAAAAGATCGGATTGATGTTACTGCGATATCGTACAAAAGCCACCCGCACACAAACGATAAAGACGGAGGTTTTTCACTCGTGTACAACAAGGAGAAGTACCCCGTAAAGGTCTTTGGCAATCACAATTTTCAGAATATCAGCGCGGCCCGCGAGGTATTGAAAAGGATTGGCGTGACCAGCGACCAGTTTTTCGCCGTGATCGGAACGTTCGAAGGCGCAGCCCGGCGTCTTGAAAAACTCGGGGAAAACAGCACCGTCACAGTCTACAATGATTTTGCGCACGCGCCATCCAAGGTGTTGGCCACCGTCAAGGCGGTAAGAGATATAGCCCCCTCCCGCACACTGGTGGCCTGTGTAGAGCTGCATACCTTCAGCAGCCTCAACAAGAAATTTCTTCCGCGGTATAAAGACACACTCCGGGAAGCGCACACACCGGTAGTGTACTTCGATCCGGAGAAGGTGAAGGCAAAAAATCTTGACCCTATTACCGAAGCCGATATTAAAGCTGCCTTCTCCAATCCGCGCATCGAAGTTTTTGATGACCCTGAAAAACTTCAGACGTTCCTGTTGTCGCAGACCTGGAAAGACAGAAACCTGCTTATGATGAGCTCCGGTAACTTCGGAGGGATCGATCTGCGAAAACTTTCGGATAGAATAGTCGCTGCGTAGTACCCGACGCGGTCTCAATCACCACCCTCAACTATGAAACTTCAGCTAAAGAATCCCATCTGCTTCTTTGACATTGAGTCTACGGGCACAAATGTCACGCACGATCGCATTATTGAGATCGCCGTCATCAAAGTGATGCCCAACGGAGAGACGCTCAAAAAGTACAACCGCATCAATCCCACCATTCCCATACCACCGGAAAGCTCGGTATTTCACGGGATCTACGACGAGGATGTCAAGGATAAGCCGGTGTTCCGGGAAGTCGCCAAAGACTATGCCCGTTTCTTCGACGGTGCGGACCTTTCCGGGTTCAGTATCCTGAAGATGGATGTGCCGATGCTCGTCGAGGAGTTTATACGCGCAAACGTCGAGTTTGACTACCGACGAAAACGAATCGTCGATTCACAAAAGATCTTCCATCTGATGGAAAAACGTACGCTCTCGGCTGCGTACCGGTTTTATTTGCAGAAAGAATTGTCCGACTCTCATTCAGCAGAAGCCGATACGCAGGCCTCACTGGAAGTGCTGATCGCACAGTTGGAGAAATACGATGGCCAGCCCGTGGTCGATACCTTAGGGAAAAAGATCGGTGAGATCCGAAACGACATGGACGTGCTGGGCCGCCTGGTCTCTGCGGACATGGTAGATCTCGCCGGCCGTATGATCAAGAATGAAAAAGGCGACGAGATCTTTAATTTCGGCAAACACAAGAACAAGAAAGTGGCAGCCGTATTGAAGGCGGAACCCGCCTACTACGACTGGATGATGAATGGCGACTTCCCCGCCGATACAAAACGCAAACTTACGGAGATCAAACTGCGCGAGTTCAGATCATGACCCATGAACCAGGCCTGCGGTCGGTTCATGGGTAGTATTTCATCGCTTCCGGTATCGCCGCGTTCAGGTCGGCGATACGCGTGCTGTGGGAAGGGTGTGTAGACATCCACTCCATCGGTTCAGCACCACCGCTTTGAGCGGACATGCGTTCCCAGAATTTGGGTGCTTCGTGCGGATCATACCCCGCCATCGCCATAAAGATCAACCCGATCTTGTCGGCCTCCGACTCGTGTTGTCTTGAGAACTTGAGCATACCTACCTGCGCACCGATACCCACTGCCTGGAAAAATATCTGCTTGGTGAGCGTAGGATTCTGTCCGATCGCGGCACCCAGCGTACCCAGCAGTCCGTTGGCCACAAGCCCCTGACTCATGCGCTCGCGGGCATGGTTGGCAACGGCGTGCGCCACTTCATGGCCCATAACAACAGCCACACCAGCCTCGTCCTTACAAATAGGCATGATCCCCGTATAGAAAGCGACTTTCCCACCGGGCATGCACCAGGCGTTGACTGTATTAGGGTCATCAATCAGGTTGAATTCCCACTCAAATCCCGCCAGCTCCGCGGAGGCATTGTTTTCCGCCATATAGCGCTCAACCGCCCGCTGAATCCGGGTGCCGACACTTTTTACCATTGCGGCCTGCTGCTGGTTCTTTGATAAAGCAGCTGCTCTGACCACCGAATCATACTGCTGGTCGGCCATGGGAATGATCTCCGAATTGCTGACCAGGCTAAGCTGCTGGCGACCTGTGACCGCCACCTGGGCACAGCCATATCCAATCACACCCAGTAGCACTAAGATTATCAGTCGTTTAATCATGCATGTATTATTTAAATAGTATTTCAAATGTTCGCCCTTAGGGGTTTTACTAGTTTTATGCCATCAAGCCTCAAAAATATCTTATTCGATGAGAATTTTCGCTGTCGGCCGCAATTATGCTGAACATATTAAAGAACTCAACAACGAAACGCCGGGTGAGCCTGTAGTTTTCACAAAACCCGATACCGCCCTTCTGCGCGGCGGCAAGCCCTTTTATTACCCCGATTTCTCCTCCGATGTCCACTTCGAGGTTGAACTTGTGCTACGCGTATCGCGGGAAGGAAAAAATATCGCCGAGAAATTTGCGAGAAAATATTTTGATGCTGTCGGGATCGGAGTCGACTTCACGGCACGGGACTTGCAGCAGAAAGCGAAGGAGAAGGGCCTACCCTGGGACCTGGCCAAGGGCTTTGACGGCTCGGCGCCACTATCAGACAAGTTTATACCGGTAGCAGAGTTTGAAAATTTGAACGATGTGAACTTCAGCTTATCGATCAACGACCAGGTTCGCCAGCAGGGCAACACCAGTCTTATGATTTTCAGTTTTGAATACGTAATTTCGTACATCTCGAGATTTTTTACACTTCGCACCGGAGATTTGATTTTTACGGGAACTCCAAAAGGAGTCGGTCCCGTGCAGCCCGGTGACACACTGTCCGCATATATAGAAAATGAGAAGTTATTGGAATTCAGTGTTAAGTAGGGCATTTGTTGCATTGGCAGCGGCCATTTGTCCATTTTTTTCCTCAGCTCAGTTTAGTCCCCCCGAGGAAAAATTTCCGGCGGGTGAGACTTTCCTATACCCGATCAACCCAGGGCGACCGGGTTCCCTCGCGGGTACCATGGGCGAGCTGCGCAGTACACACTTCCACTCCGGCCTCGACATTCGCACAAACAACGTAATCGGACTTCCGGTGCTGGCTTCCAAGAGTGGTTATGTGTCGCGCGTCAGCGTAGGACCCGTTGGGTATGGCAATGTGGTGTATGTTACGCATCCCGACGGATACACCACGATCTACGCGCACCTCGACAAGTTCAAGAACGACCTCGCCGAATATGTGATCGGGGAGCACTATCGAAAAAAGACTCATCAGATCAACCTCTACTTCAAACCGACGCAGTTTCCGGTAAAGCGCGGCGATACGATTGCGTTTTCAGGAAACTCCGGATCGTCGGGAGGACCGCACCTGCACTTCGATATCCGCGACAAGAATAATTTTGCTCTCAACCCGCTATTGGTAGAAAACTTCACCGAAATCAATGACGACCTCCCCCCTGTAGTCGAGAAGCTCGCGCTGCGGACACTCGATATCCACTCGCGTATTAATGATCGCTTCGGACGATTTGAATTCTACGCCCGCCGGGTCGGAAACAACTACGTATTCGATACACCGATCCTGGCGACCGGCACGATTGGTGTCGAAGTACTGGCAAAAGACAAACTCGCACCCCAAAGCAGGTTTCACGGTGGTGTGAACTACATCCAGATGCAGGTAGACAGCCAGTTGGTTTTCAACCAGGCTATAGACAAACTCAATATAGCGCACGGCAGGCAGATCCTGACGCTGATGGACTACAAGGCCATGCAGCACAGTGGCAGCCGCTTCTACAAATTGTTTGTCGACGACGGAAACAGTCTGAACTTCTACGCACGTTCTCCGGGTGATGGCAGGATCAGGGTAGCGCCGGGCGCCGATAAGAACATCGAGGTAACGCTGAAAGACACGTTCGGCAATGCAAGCAAACTCACTTTCCGGCTGAGGCCCTCACCGGCGGCCCGGGAAGTCACGTTCATGGAGACTCCGCGAGCAGACATCGCGTATGACATCCAGGAGAATATCATGATGGTCACCTCACAATCCTGCGGGCAGGAAAACAACCAGGCAGTCGCATACACACGCAACCGGAAGCGCATCGTGACGCCCGACTATTTCAATTCGAAAGGAGCAGTCTACCTCTTTGACCTTCGCAAGGAAATACCGGATTCGGTGGTGGTCTGCAACCGGTCAGTCATTCCAAATATTGTAGCCATGGTGCCTTCCGCGGGGAAATACCAGTATTACAGCGATCCGATGGATATCCAGTTCCCCCTCAACGCAGTGTACGACACCGTGTATCTCAATGCCCATCACCGGATACTGGCGGATAGTTCAGAGATCTTTACGATAGGATCTCCGTATGTTCCGCTTAACAAGAGCATAAACGTAACGCTGCGTCCGTCGATAACAACACCGTGGAAGAGGTCAAAGGCGGTGTACCGCGTGAGCGGCAACTCCAGCTCCTACGTGGGGGGTAAATGGGAGAATGGCGCTATTCACTTCCCTACCCGCGAATTTGGCGACTTCGCGATACTAGACGACACCACACCTCCGGAAATACGTCCGGTAGTCGTAAACAACTACACCGCGCGGTTCAAGATCGACGACAAACTCTCCGGAATTTCACATTACCAGGCAACTATAAACGGCCAGTGGCTGTTGATGTACTACGACGCGAAGACCTCCACCATCTGGTCAGAGCGATCTGACAAGCAGGTGCTGATGAAGGGGGAGTTTAAGCTCGTTGTAACGGACCGAGCAGGCAACAATAGCGTGTACACCAATCATTTGAAGTAATATAATATAACTATATGCTGAAAGTTGGCGACAAGGCACCTGAATTTACTGTCAATGATCAGGACGGCGAGCCTGTAAAGCTCTCCGGCCTGCGTGGGTCGAAGGTGGTACTCTACTTCTATCCCCGGGATATGACCCCGGGTTGTACCGCCGAGGCGTGTAATCTGCGCGACAACTACAGCACGCTGAAGAAAAAGGGCTACGAAATCCTCGGGGTGAGCACCGATAGCGAAAAATCGCACCGCAAGTTTATCGATAAGGAGAAACTTCCCTTCCGGCTGCTCGCCGATACCGAGAAGACAATCCATAATGCGTATGGCACCTGGGTCGAAAAATCGATGTATGGGCGAAAGTACATGGGAACAGCACGGGTAACATTTGTCATCGATGAAAAGGGGATTATCACAGACATCATCAATAAAGTCGACACAAAGAATCACGTAAGCCAGATTCTATCAGAGGAGTGAAATTTCCATACTCCATTCTCCGCGTTTTCCTTTGGGCGCCTGGCCAGCGACGAGTTTGCTTCCGCTAATTCGAGTAAAGGCGCAAAGCTAAGCAAGGGTGATACTGTCATTACTTCCAATAATCTCAATCTTGCTCATGAGAGTGCTGTGCGAATAGGGGTAATGGCCGGGGAGAGAATCGGCGGGAATCGGTCGTCCCTCCGGGACTGAATGAGGAGGCTGGGGCTATCGCCAACCCGGGCTTGAAAGCCCGGGCAACTATATCTTTCATCCCTCCGGGATTTTGTGGCAGCAAAACTGTGACAGCAACCAGACGGCGATCGGCACCAAACCACGATGTTGGAATGCGTATGCGTGATCTTCACATCATCGAAATGAACGTCTACCTGTTCCGGGTTCTCGTTCGAGACGAAGATATACGCATATCCGGCCTCGGTGACGGTAACCTCCCGCATAAGGTAATCGTGCGGGGCTTGTGAAAGCTTCACCAAGCGAAGTCTGAAGTTAGACAAAATACGGCTCAGAAAAAATATAGATGCCGGGTTCCTGGATAATCCCCGGCCGGACTTACCAGGTATCAATAAATAATCAATCTGAGGACAGATTACGACAAACCTGACACTCCGCACGCATCGAGACGGATGCACCGAACTCCGTAGGAGTTTCCTGCTTCTAGCACGCAATCAGATGACAGGACCGCCGGCTCGCTAGAGCCTCCTGAATCTAAATTCCGGAATGCAAGATTTGACAGATGGTATACACGGGCAAGGCATTTATTGATCCTTTATCTGGTGGCTAAATTTTCCTTCGTCATCTGCTGCCTTCACCGACACATCATCAATGTAATAGTAAGAAAACAAATAAGGATTAGTACCGAATCTCGGAAGATCATTTACAATGCCACTAATTATTTTTCGATACCTATGTTTTTTTAGTTCGTCAAAAATCCCAATCGTTAAATATGTTTCACCGCCTCTCGCCACGTAAAGATTACCAACCTCCATCCAAACAGGCGCTAAAAAAATTAATCGGATAATTCGCGTTATCTGAAAAACTTATTCGCATACTAACTTTATAGGCAGTTGCTTTTCGAAGAGGCGATTTTAGCTTCACTTGAATATATTCTCTCTGTGAGAAATCTTCATTTGAAAGAAAAAACATTCCTGCATAACACTTGCCCTCAAAAGCATTTTGATGCCCACCAAAATTAATCGGAACACCTACAAATCCAGAAAATGAATTGCTATCAGAGCAATCGCAAAAATAATCTGGCGTTCCACCAAAGCTCGGTACACTCCATCCTTCTGCCAATTTCAATTGATTAGGCTGCTCGGGGCACTTAATAAAAAGTTCAAAGCCTCCATTCGGCACTAGCTCTTGGCAGTATCCGATGTTCGCATACATCCATACAGCGCAATAAATAAATGCTCTCATCGCCATCCTGACATCCTATGAATTGAAATTGCGCTTTGCCTCATTCTTACGTCAATGGTAAGTCTGACCTTATACTGTCTTACTTGAAATATGCTTTGATCCTCTAAAGGAAGTCCAAACACATCTTCACCGCGCGGCGCAAGTTGCTCAGTAACTCTTACTTTATACCGAACAATTTTCTCGCCAAATGAACCCTTATTTTTAATCATCCTGTCGCTAGGAAAATCGCCTCCGGAGTAGGAAGTAACAGGTTTATCTTTTCTTGAAACGGTGGTTGGTCTGTTGGGGGCTCCATACGGTATGCTCTCATCGGTAAATCGAACTCTTCTAACTTTTTTACCAAACCCTACAATTATTTCTTTCGCCACCTGCTGATCGAAAGTAGGTGTTGTCACATCTCCCATATCAATGGTTTTAGAAAGAGTTGCTCGTTGGATTGGATTGCTCGGATTTTTTCCAATTCTTCCAAGACCGGGAATATCATAAGTACTGGCTTTATAAATTGCACCGCCTAATGCGCCCAATGCTGCACCACCACCTGCACCGGCTAAGGCGTACCAGCCCCAATTATCTTTATCATTGGCCAATCCATAAATAGCACCACCTACGAATCCGACACCTGCTCCTATAACAGCTCCAGACACAATAGGCCCCATGCCCCAAAATCCTCCGTCGGGGTCTACACCCATATGCGGTGCATTACCCATCCCTAAATATGACGAAGCAAATTGACCATAGGGATCAGGACTTGTCCAACGACCTAAGCGAGGTTCATAGTTTCTTAGTTTGAACTCATTCCAACCAGTTGTTTCGTTCTCTTCACTGAATTGCCCCTGGTACCCCCAACGGTAAGATTCATCATCGATCTCCCGCCCGTCCATCGCCAAACCGAACGGGTAGTAATCCGCGCCGGCTACAATGTTGGAATGAATATGCGTGACCTTTACATCATCGAAATGAACGTCTACCTGTTCCGGGTTCTCGTTCGAGACGAAGATATACGCATATCCGGCCTCGGTGACGGTAACCTCCCGCATAAGGTAATCGTGCGGGGCTTGTGCTGCTTCACCAAGCGAAGTCTGAAGTTAGACAAAATACTGCTCAGAAGAAATATAGATGTTGGGTTCCTGTTGCCGGGTTCCTGGATAATCCCTGGCCGAACTTACCAGGTATTAATAAATAATCAATCTGAGGACAGATTACGACAAACCTGAACACTCCGCACGCATCAAGACGGATGCACCGAACTCCGTAGGAGTTTCCTGCTTCTAGCACGCAATCAGATG
>CAZBNP010000023.1:0-39259 GCA_964493505.1 uncultured Roseivirgaceae bacterium | reverse complement strand
CGAAAGTCCGGGTAGGCCCAGGGGCGAAGTCCGGGTAGGCCCGGGGGCGAAAGTCCGGGTAGGCCCGGGGTCGAAAGTCCGGGTAGGTTCGGGGGCGAAGTCCGGGTAGGTCCGGGGGCGAAGTCCGGGTAGGTCCGGGGGCGAAGCCCGGGCGAAAACGATATAAGGATATATATATGATTACAGGGTCAAATAAAATCATTAGAATCTTTTTTACGGTTGTAATTGCCTTCCTGAGCACCGGTGCCTTTGGGCAACAAAAGAACGTGCTCTTCATCATTTCTGACGACCTGAACTGCAACATCGGATCTTATGGGCATTACCTGGTCAAAACCCCGAACATCGACCGGCTTGCGCAGTCGGGGACGCTGTTCGCAAATGCGTTTTCGAACTTTCCGCTTTGCGGGCCGTCGCGCGCGAGTATGATGACCGGGCTTTATCCGGATCAGACTGGGCATCACAAACTGAGGGACTATATTCGCGACCACGTGGCCGATGTAACGACGATGAGCCAGTGTTTCATGAACAACGGCTATACAGCCGCCAGGGTGGGTAAAATATATCACTATGACAACCCCGGTGGTATTGGCACACCCGGTCACGACGATCCGGCATCGTGGACCGAACGATATTATCCGAAAGGAATCGACAAGGACATTGAAGACAAAATATTCTCTCTCCGGCCCAACTCTTTCGGCGCAGTGTTGAGCTGGCTGGCCGCGGAGGGTGACGATGAAGATCATACAGATGGAATGGTGGCGACCAAAGCCATCGAATTAATGACAAAATACAAGGAATCAAGCACTCCGTTCTTCCTCGGAGTGGGATTCTACAAGCCGCACACACCGTTTGTAGCACCGGCGAAGTATTTTGAACTGTACCCGAGAGACCAAATCAAGGTGCCCGCCGTCCCGGCCGACTATTTTGAATCGCTGCCGGCGCCCGCCGCCGCAAACCTCAGGCGCTTCAAGGACCAGAACGACCTGCCTGATTCGCTCGCGGTGAGCGCTATACAGGCGTACTACGCAACAATATCATTCATGGACGCGCAGGTCGGCCGTGTGGTCAACGCGCTCGAACGCCTGGGGCTGAAAGACAATACGATTATAGTGTTTACTTCTGATCACGGATATCACATGGGTGAACATGGATATTATCAGAAACACACACCCTTCGAGGATGCGACACGCATACCGCTAATCATTGTCGACCCCTCCGCGAAAGCTGGCGGTAAACAAACGGAGTCGATCGCGGAGATGATAGACCTCTACCCTACCCTGACCGATCTGGCAAATATCGATGTTCCCCGGTATGTGGCCGGCAAGAGCCTCGCAAAAGTCCTCGACGATCCAAAAAAGAAAGTACGCAAATCAGCATTCGGCCAGATTCCGAAAGCCTACACGGTGCGAACCGATGACTTCCGCTTCACACGTTGGGAAAGCGGTGGCCCCTCCATGCTGGAGTTGTATAACCGGCGCATCGATCCCGAAGAAATGATAAACCTCGCAGGCCGCGAGGAGTATCAGAAGGTATTAAATAAAATGAGCAAGCTCCTTGATAAGCGTATCGACGAAGGGAGTAAAGCCCCGAAGGGACTAACCGTTGTGCGCTAGATTCCGGCAGGAATAAACTCACCGCTGCATCGAACGCTGCTTTTGTTCGGTGAAATAAGGCTGGGCATTCTGCTCGGAATATTTCGTCCAGGGAACATTCACTTCCGGCAGATATTTTTTCAACCGGGCGATAGTCTTTCTGTAACGCTTGTCTCCCGCAAGATTCGTCCACTCATTTGGATCTGTGCGGTGATCGTACAATTCCTCGCCGCCATCCTCATACCGGATATACCGCATGTGTTTCGTTCGTATCGCGTGGTTGTTCTGGCCAAAGGTTGTCAGCGCGACGTATTCCTTGTCGCGATTACTACCATTTAAGAGTCCCGCGAGGCTTTTTCCTTCGTTTCGCCCATACGCCGGAAGACCGCTCAACTCAAGCAATGTAGGATAGATCGAAAGAAGTTCGACCGGCTCGTCAACAACTTTTCCGGACGGAACATCCGGTCCCGCAAATATCAGAGGCGCGTGTGTAGCTTCCTCCCACAACGCATGTTTGGCAAATGTACCTTTCTCTCCCAGGCGGTAACCGTGATCCGACCAGAGAACGATAACCGTATTGTCGGCATGACCGCTTGCATCCAGCGCGTCAAGCACCTTGCCGATCTGTGCGTCCACAAAGGTTACAGAAGCAAGATAGGCGTGAATAATATTTGGCCACTCCCCCGACTCTATTGCCCATTGCGTTGACGGCATCATGGGGAGATCGTTGATCTTTAACCCGATCGCCGGTACGTCGTCGAGGTCGTCAGCCCGATAGGGAGGCAAGTCCAGTTCCGAAACGTTGTATTGATCAAACCACTTCTTCGGCACGTACCAGGGTACGTGTGGGCGGAGAAATCCTACGCCGAGGAAAAATGGTTTGTCATAGTCGCGTCGAAGGCGCTGAACCGCCCACTCGGCCGACTGAAAATCGGGCATGAGCGAATCGGCTTCGGGAAAGGCGCCCCAATCCGTACTGGTTCCACCGTAGCCTTCGGGCCGTTTGCCCTCCCACTTGAATCGTTCTTTGGGTGAGGGACCAAAGCCCCTGACACGTCCGCCGGATTCGTCCAGCACACTCTCGGGGGCATGCTGGTGAAAAAGTTTACCGACACCCATAGTGTGATAGCCCTGCCGGCCAAAATACTCCGGGAGGAAAATGATGTCGCGTGTTACCGCGTTGTCCTCTTTGATACGATCATCGTTGATCATGCCGTAGATTCCTGTTGTCGATGGCCGCAGTCCTGTCATCAGCGAAGCGCGCGAAGGCCCGCAGATCGGCGCCTGGCAGTAAGCGTTTTTAAACAATGTGCCACGTGACGCGAGTTTGTCAATGTTGGGTGTCTTAACATCAGGGTGGCCGCGCATCGCGCCGACCCAGTCGTTGAGGTCATCCACGGCGATAAAGAGGACGTTGGGGTGTCGCTCTTGCGCTGGCGACCCTTGCGCCGATACCCGGCTGGAGGTGAACACAAAAAAAAGAAGTGAAATCGATAACGTGATACGCATAAGGTGAGAAAAGAAAGCAACTGGCATCACTGCCACAAACGTTTACGAATGTACCGAAAAATCCATTCCCGGCAAACCCTCGATCTGTGCTCAGCGATGGAACCAATCCGTCCGGGGCTACTTCTTCCAGTAATTATTTGCGGCGGCGATGGTTTGAAATTCCGTCGCGATAACCTGGGCAGAAGCAATCAGTTGTACGGTGTCGCTGGCATAAGCGCCCCGAAGTTTCTTGCGGACTTCCGGATCTGTCTGGATTGCGGCAATACTCTTCCGCGCCATTTTGATTGCAAGCTCCCTGCCTTCCATAGGCGTTTCGACAATAAGGGTCTCCAACCAAACTTCTTTTGTTT
Source organism: uncultured Roseivirgaceae bacterium (assembly GCA_964493505.1). Taxonomy (GTDB): domain Bacteria; phylum Bacteroidota; class Bacteroidia; order Cytophagales; family Cyclobacteriaceae; genus Chryseosolibacter. Next base: position 35,808 of record CAZBNP010000023.1, on the reverse strand, counting down.
CCATGATTATGTGATGTTTAAAGTTGCCATGCTCATTCCCGGGTCCGGGCGGCAATATACCAACTATTAATAAAAGATAAAATTATCCTTTATTAATAGTTGGTAAGCAAAAGAGGACCAGAAGTCATAAATCTTAAAGAAAATATTCTTCCTGTACAACCAAGCGCACACGTACCACAACGCGATCCAGGCAAGGAGGCCGTTTGCTGAGGCGCCCCCTTGTGGCGGCTGGAGCAGATAATAGTGGAGGATCGTGCACGGGAAGTGTGGACTGTTCTCATAAATCGTTATTTTCGCGCTCTTATTATTTTATGGCGCACTACGATCAGTATCCGGTTCACATCAGTAACTCGCTCTCGGGCAGGAAAGAGAAGTTCAAACCCATTCACGAGGGGAAAGTCGGCCTGTACGTCTGTGGTCCGACGGTTTACAACAGAGTACACCTGGGTAACGTGCGAACTTTCCTTACGTTCGACATCGTGTCGCGCTACCTCCGGTATCTGGGTTACAAAGTCCGTTATGTCAGAAACATAACCGATGTCGGACACCTTGAGAACGATGCCGACGAAGGTGAAGACAAGATTGCCAAGAAAGCCCGTATCGAACAGATCGAACCGATGGAGGTCGTCAAACAGTACACGGAAGACTTCCATGAAGTCATGCGCCAGTTTAATATTCGTCCGCCGAGTATCGAGCCGTCGGCAACCGGCCATATCATAGAGCAGATCGAAATCATACAGAAGCTTTTGGAAAAAGGATACGCATACGAGGTGAACGGATCTGTTTACTTCGATGTAAAAAAATACGACAGCGAATATTCTTACGGAACGCTTTCAGGTCGCAAAATTGAAGAGCTGATGGAAAGCGGACGGGAGCTGGATAGTCAGGATGAAAAACGCGAAAAGATAGACTTCGCCCTTTGGAAAAAAGCTTCTCCCGCGCATATCATGCGGTGGCCTTCGCCCTGGGGAGATGGATTTCCCGGATGGCATATTGAATGCACAGTTATGAGCACCAAATATCTAGGAGAAACCTTCGATATCCACGGCGGGGGAATGGATCTCAAGTTTCCTCACCATGAATGCGAAATCGCGCAGGCGACAGGTGCCAACGGGGCGTCTCCCGTGAACTACTGGATGCATTCAAACATGCTCACCGTCAATGGTCAGAAGATGAGTAAATCATTGGGGAATTCCTTTCTGCCGCAGGAACTGTTTACCGGCGACCATCCTCTTCTGGACAAAGGCTATTCTTCAGGTGCCGTCCGCTTCTTTATGTTGCAGTCGCACTATTCGAGTACACTCGATTTTTCGAATGAGGCTCTTCATGCTGCGGAAAAAGGTTATCGCAGACTTGGCCAGGCATTAAAGACGCTGAAGGGATTGAACACTCCGGCAGGCTCGGACGCGAAAGACAAAGACCAAAGCGCTGCACTGCTGCGCCTGGTGGAAGAGTGCTTCATCAATATGAGCGATGATTTCAATTCCGCCAAGACATTGGCTGTGTTGTTTGAAATGGCTTCGCGCATCAACGATTTCAAGTCACAGAATACGCTGATCGACAACATCGATCCTGAAACATTCACCCGCTTTCGCGATACCTACATAGACTTCATGGAAGAAGTGCTAGGCCTTACAGAAGAGGTATCGCAGGATGAAAAAATGCTCGACAGTGTCGTGAACGTGCTGATCAATTTGCGCAAAAAAGCACGTGAAGACCGCAATTATGCACTTTCAGATAAAATCCGGGATGATTTAAAGAAGATCGGTGTTCAACTGATGGATGGCAAAGATGGCGAGATGACGTATGAAGTCAGCAGTCAATAGCGTCCGGATCAATATGAATGAATGAACGAACACACCGACCGATGAGAAGCAAGGCTCACGTCTCCCTTCTGAAAAAGGCGTTCATCTTTCCTATTCGCGTCTATCAGGTAATGCTCTCGCCCTTGTTAGGCACGCATTGCCGGCACACACCTTCGTGTTCACAATACGCCGTAGAAGCTATCTCGGAGTGGGGACCTGTTAAAGGTGTATGGCTCGGAGTGAAACGCATTTCCCGCTGTCATCCGTGGGGAACCAGCGGCTATGACCCGGTGCCAAAGCGTGACAATCCTCCCGAAAATCCGGACCGCGACTAGCGGATATATCCTTTCCGAAAACGATTACGGTCTGTATTTTTCCAAATCGCGGTTATCTTGATTCAAAGAATGCAATCGATTTTTGTGATGTTTACGTCAGAACCATTACATTTAACCGAATCTACACCCACTGACTTATGCCTCAATTTCAAATTAAGAAGAATCCAAAAAAATACGATGTCTGTATCGTCGGTTCAGGTGCTGGTGGAGGAATGGCAGCTTACATGCTGGCAAACGCCGGTATCAAAGTGGCCTTGCTCGAGGCCGGACCGATGTACGATCCGAAGAAAAACGTCACACAATTAAAATGGCCTTACGAATCACCTCGCCGCGGCGCCAGCACACCGCTTCGCCACTTCGGCGACTTCGACGCGGCCTACGGCGGGTGGGAACTCGAAGGTGAGCCCTACACACACAAAGACGGAACTAAGTTCGACTGGTTTCGCTCCCGCATGCTCGGAGGCCGGACGAATCACTGGGGTCGCATTTCATTGCGCTTCAGTGAAAAAGATTTCAAACACAAAAGCCTTGACGGTCTGGGCGACGACTGGCCGATCGGGTATAACGATGTAAAACCATATTACGACAGAGTTGATAAACTCATCGGTGTGTTCGGCTCTATCGAAAACATGCCGGACGAACCCGACGGGATTTTCCTTCCGCCGCCAAGACCACGCCTCCTCGATTTGTTTTTCCGGCAGGCTGGAAACAAACTGGGTATTCCCGTTATTCCGTCTAGGCTTTCAATCCTCACAAAACAATTGCCCGGTAATGACAAACGTGGCGCCTGCTTCTTCTGCCATCAGTGCAACCGTGGCTGCCAGGTGTACGGCGACTTCTCTTCGTCGTCGGTGCTGGTAAATCCCGCGATAGAGACGGGCAATGTAGATGTCATCCCTAACGCTATGGCGCGGGAAGTGATGACCGATGACCGCGGACTCGCCACAGGCATATCGTATGTAGACAAGACTGATATGCAAGAGTATGTGGTAAACGCGAAGATCGTCGTGCTCGCCGCCAGCGCATGCGAATCAGCACGGCTGCTCCTGAACTCGCGATCATCACAGCACCCCAACGGACTCGCTAACTCCAGCAACATAGTCGGAAAATATCTGCACGACTCCACCGGCACGTCAATGGGCGGTATCCTTCCTCAGCTGGTTGATCGTAAACGCTACAACGAAGACGGTGTAGGCGGCATGCACGTGTACACGCCCTGGTGGCTCGACAACCGCAAGCTCGACTTCCCTCGCGGATACCACATCGAGTTCGGCGGCGGAATGAACATGCCCGGATATGGATTCGGATTCGGAATGCAAGGTCTGAATGGAAAGATCGCCGGTCGCGACGGTCAGAAAAAAGAAGCCGGCGGCTACGGTGCTTCTCTCAAAGACGATTACCGCTATTTCTATGGAGCGACATTCGGAATGTCCGGCCGTGGCGAAGCTGTCGCACGCGAAGACAACTACTGCGAAATAGATCCGAACACGGTCGACAAATACGGTATCCCCGTACTGCGCTTCCACTACAAGTGGAGTGACTACGAGATCAAGCAGGCAAAGCACATGAAGGACACGTTCAGGGAGATGATCCACAATATGGGCGGCGTGATTACGTATGGTGACAACACAGGCCCTGAAAACAACTACGGCCTGGAAGCTCCCGGAAGGATTATCCACGAAGTAGGTACGACACGTATGGGTGAAGACCCGCGCAAATCCGCTGTAAACAAGTTCAACCAGGCACACGACTGCAAAAATCTGTTCGTCGTGGACGGAGGTCCATTTGTTTCACAAGCGGACAAAAATCCAACCTGGACAATATTGGCATTATCTATGCGTGCATCCGAATACATGATTGACGAAATCAAGAAACAAAACCTGGCCTGATCCTAAACCTTAAATCTCAAGCTCCATTATGGACAGAAGAAAATACCTAAAGTCGATGGCCGCCGGAACCGTAGGCGCCGGACTATTGATCCAGTGTGAACCCGCGAAAGAAAAAGCAGCGGCACCCGCCGGAACTGAACTCAATTACGATCGCTACGAGGCGGAGGTCGTTCGCGAAAACGCGCTTAAGGCAGCGACGTTCTTCGATGAACACGAAATGAAGACAATCACCGTACTGAGCGATATCATCATCCCCAAAGATGATAAGTCGGGAAGTGCTTCAGAAGCCGGCGTGCCAGATTTCATTGAATTTATGGCGAAAGACAGGCCTGAACACCAGACTCCACTCCGCGGTGGAATTAAGTGGCTTGACCTGCAATGCATGCGCCGTTTTAACGCCGACTTTGTTTCGTGCAACCAGCAGCAACAAATCGAAATCGTAGACGAGATCGCGTTCCCTGAAAAGGCCCGTCCGGAGATGGCGGCCGGAGTAGCATTCTTTAACAGGATGCGCGACCTGACGGCGTGCGGCTTCTTCACCAGCAAGATGGGTATCGAAGACCTTGGCTATGTGGGCAACAAACCCAACCAGTGGAATGGCGTACCTCAGGATGTTCTCGACCAATACGGCCTTGAATATGATGCTCGCACACTTGAAATATGTCTTAAATTCGATTCATAAAATTATTACACGACCGATATGTCATCCAAAAACAAGAAGAAGAACAATAAGAAGCCAGTTGCAGGCGACGTTTCAAGAAGGAAATTCATTCAATCTGCCGGCGTCGCTGCAGCAGCCTTTACTATCGTTCCGCGATTCGTTCTGGGGAAAGGATACCGCGCGCCAAGTGATACCCTCTATGTAGCCGGTATCGGCGTCGGAGGAAAAGGCCGAAGTGACATAGCGAGTTTTGCAAAGAGTGGGAAGGCCAAGATCACGTTCCTCTGCGATGTGGATGATCGCAGAGCAGCTGATTCGATCAAGGCGTTTCCGAAAGCCAAATACTACCGCGACTTTCGCGAGATGCTCGATAAAGAGCACAAAACAATTGATGCCGTTTCCGTATCCACACCGGATCACAACCACGCCGTACAAGCACTCGCGGCTATGCAACTCGGCAAACACGTATATGTGCAGAAGCCGCTCACACACGACATCTACGAAGCCCGTGTATTGACAGAAGCCGCAAAGAAATACAAGGTTGTCACGCAGATGGGAAACCAGGGGGCGTCGGGCGATGGTGTCAGACAACTAAGAGAATGGCACAACGCTGGCCTCATCGGTGATGTTCACACTGTATACGTGTGGACCAACCGACCCGTATGGCCTCAGGGCATTCAGTGGCCGGCACAGAAAGCTGAGATCCCCAAAGAACTTGATTGGAATTTGTGGCTGGGTACGGCTCCTTACAAAGAATATGTAGACAAGATCGTTCCCTTCAATTGGCGCGGCTGGTGGGATTACGGTACCGGTGCACTCGGCGATATGGCGTGCCACCTTGTTGAGCCTCCTTTCCGTGTACTCAATCTGAACTATCCGCTTGATGTTTCCGCCAGTGTGGGAAGCGTCTACGTTGACGAATTCGAACGCGGATATTTCCCCGAAAGCTGCCCCCCTTCTTCATACGTGGTGTTCACCTTCCCCGGAAAGGGAAGCCAGAACCTTAAGCTCCATTGGATGGACGGCGGAATTCAACCCCCGAGACCGGACGAACTCGGGCCTAACGAGATCATGGGCGACGGCGGCAACGGCGTGATCTTTATCGGATCTAAAGGCAAGATGATGTGCAGCACGTATGGTGCAAACCCACGACTGCTACCTACTTCGAAGACTGAAGAGGTGAATGTGCCCCAGACGCTCGCACGGGTACCGGACGGCGCCAATGGGCACTATGGCCAGTGGGTGGAAGCATGTCTCGCCGGTTACGGCAAGATGGAAGTAAGCTCTCCCTTCGAAATCGCAGGTCCACTCACCGAGACTATCCTGATGGGTAACCTGGCAATCCGCAGCTACGACATTCGCGAACCGCGCCAGGACAGACCCGATCAGTTCAACTATCCGGGACGCAACATCAAACTGATGTGGGACGGCAAGAATATGAAGATCACAAACTTCGATCCCGCAAACCAGTTCGTGAAGAGGGAGTATAGAGAAGGATGGAAACTTGGGAAGTAGATGCTGGGTTCCAGGTGTAGGTTCTGGGTGCTGGGGGTTCGGCTGGTGTAGATTTTTCCGAAATGAAGCTAGGTCAACTATTAACTTTACTATCATTTTTGCTGTGTGTTATCACTGCATCTGCACAGGATGCGCGCACGCTTGAATATCTGCGACAGGAAGAACAACGCAGACACTCGATGACGCTTCGCGAACTCGACTCCGGTGTGTATTTCATGGACCGCGGCGAGCATGCGCTCGCCGACGAAAAATTCAGATACGTGCTGCAGAATATCCGCAGTGTCCCTTCAGACCTGACATTCTACTTTGGAAAGAATTCACATCAACTGGGGCTGTACAAACAGTCGATCGATTGGCTGAACAAATATATCCAGCTAAAGGGAACCAGTGGTCAGTTCTACCAGGAGGCGACTGAATGGCTTGCAAAAGCGCAGGGAGAGTATCTCAAGGAAAAGAGCGAAGCGCAAAAGAAAACACAGCAACTGCTATCGAGTAATTACGACATCGACTGTGGCCCCACCGGAAAGGTCTCGTGCCCGGTTTGCCAGGGAAGTCACGTGATCGTTCGCAAAGGTCCCCTCGGCGACTCCTTCAGGACCTGCGTCTACTGCAACGAGCATGGAATTCTGACCTGCGAGGAATACAACAAATTGCTGAGGGGGGAACTCAGGGAAAGAACGGTTGAGAATTGATGCAAGCCCTGCCTGACAGGCCGGGATAGACGATCGATCATTTTTCGTATATTTGTGCCTTACAATCAAAGATAAACCTGTATAACCTGCAATTATTCAGGACTTTATGGCACTACACAACAAAATCAACGGCCGCCTGCTCAAAGAAAAAATGCGCGCGGCGGCAGAGAACCGAACCACCGTCTCGTTCTACAAATATCACCACATCACGGACACGGCTGCTTTTCGCGACGAGCTATATCGCAATCTCGACGAACAAAATGTGCTCGGCCGAATCTATGTAGCGGCAGAAGGAATCAATGCCCAGATCAGTGTGCTAACCGATTCATTCGACGATTTTAAAAACTATCTCTATAGTGTTCCTTTCCTGGATGGTGTGCGACTCAATACCGCCGTGCAGGACGACGGCAAATCGTTCTTTAAACTCAAAATACTCGTGAGAAAGAAGATCGTTGCCGACGGCCTTAACGATGAAACCTTCGATGTTACTGATCATGGCGTACATGTCAATGCGGAAGAATTCAACAAACTAGCCAGAGATCCAGACACGGTGATCGTTGATATGCGAAATCACTACGAAAGTGAAGTAGGGCACTTTATCAACGCCGTCAGGCCCAATGTTGACACGTTTCGCGAAGAACTGCAGGTAGTAGAAGACCTCATGAAGGATAACAAAGACAAAAACCTTCTGATGTACTGCACAGGCGGGATCAGGTGCGAGAAAGCGAGTGCCTGGATGAAACACCTCGGCTTCCGCAACGTATTTCAGCTCGAAGGAGGAATAATCAAATACGCGCAGGATGTTAGGGAAAACGGTATCGAAAACAGGTTTATCGGTAAGAATTTTGTGTTCGACGAACGCCTCGGCGAACGTATCACCCATGATATTATAGCGGTGTGCCACCAGTGCGGGAAACCTTGCGACGACCACACAAATTGCAGGAATGATGGGTGTCACCTTTTGTTTATCCAATGTATAGAATGTAGTCAGAAATACGAGGGGTGTTGTTCTGAAGAGTGTGTTCAGACCCTCTCCCTGCCCGCTGAAAAGCAAAAAGAGTTGCGCAAAGGGATAAATAAGGGTCGCCAGGTATTTAAAAAAGGGAGATCTGAAAAAATTGTCTACTCTAAAGGGCACCTGACACCGAATAAAATCCTGAAGGAAACGGAATAAACGCAGAAAATGACTATCCGGACAACCATAACCAGACATTCCCACTCCGGCCGCAAGGCTGCCGGTGAGAATACCCCCGGCATGACAATTGCTGCCACTCTGACCAAATACCGCCAGGCAGGCGAAAAGTCTTACATACGTACCGACCGCTATTCTTTCGCGACAGACTGCGGGAGGGAGAATCAGAACTTTGCTTCCTGAGAAAATGGCACGAATAAAATATTACTACGACACCGAAACCTGCAAATACGAACGGGTGAGAACCCGAAAAAGCGACATCGTATTAAATGCAATGGGTTTCCTCTCCCTCACGGTAATGATGGCCGTCGGGCTGCTCATCCTTTACGACAATTATTTTGAATCGCCCAAAGAGCTTATTCTCAAAAACGAGGTCAGAGAGCTGGAGTTCTACTACGACAAGGCAATAAAGGATGTGGAGCAGCTCAGCGATATCCTCAACAGCATAGAAGAACGCGATGACAACATATACCGCGTGGTGTTGGGTGCCGAACCGATTGAAAAATCCGTTCGCGACGCGGGTATCGGCGGAGCAGACCGCTATGCCGACATCCGGAACAAGAATCTCAGCCACGGCGACATTGTGATCGCGCTACAGGAGAAAGTCGATCGCGTGCGCCGGAAACTCTACATCGAATCCAAATCGCAGGATGAGGTGGTACAACTCGCGGAAAAGAAAGAAAAACTGTACGCCTCCATTCCCGCCATTCAACCGATCTCCAACAAACAATTGATCGCGCTGGCCTCCGGATTTGGCTTGCGGATCCACCCCGTTTACAAGATGAAGAAAATGCACAATGGCATTGACTTCGCCGCCAGTATCGGAACACCGATTTACGCGACCGCCGATGGAACCGTCGAAAAAGTGGAAGTCCGCTTTAGCGGATACGGAAAAATGGTCGAGATCAATCACGGCTTCGGGTACCGCACGCGTTATGCGCACATGCACGACTTCGCTGTGAAGCGGGGTCAGTCAGTCAAGCGCGGCGACCTGATCGGATATGTGGGCAACACGGGGTTATCCACCGCGCCGCACCTTCACTACGAAGTATTCATCAACGACCAGCGTGTGGATCCCGTTCACTATTTCTTCAACGACCTCACTCCCGCCGAGTACGAAAAGATACTGGAGCTCGCATCTGCGGAGAATCAGTCACTTGGGATGTAACGCGGATCAAATCCTCATGACAATAGCCGGGGGAATTCGGACGTACCACACCTGATATTCCCTATAATACATTATCTTCGTATAACCTCACGCGAAGATGAAGTACCGCATCACCATTCTTCTCGCACTGGCGTGCCTGTTTCATTTTACACCCGCCTCCGCCCAGGGATGTAGCGACGCAGGATTCTGCACGATGGGTGCGATGAAGCCCGATCAGCCCTTCTACAAAAATGTTCCGCTGAAGCTCAGGTCGATGGAATTAAGTTTCTACCGCGGCACAACCACACTCTCACCCGTCGTATACGTGGCCACCCTCGATATGAACTTCAATATCGCTGACGACAAAACCTTCCTGCAGGTAAAGCTACCCTACCAGTCTATAAGCGGAAACTTTGGAAAAACTTCCGGCATGAGCGATATATCGCTGTGCGTCACCCGCAAAATCGGCGGCAGCGCAACCTTCGAATACAGCGTATCCGCAGGCGCGAAGATCCCGTCCAATGATGCCAACCTCAAAGACGACGTACACAACATCCCGTTGCCGATGTACTACCAGACAAGTCTCGGTACCTATGACCTTATCGCCGGGTTTTCGATGATCAGTAGAGACTGGCTGTTTGCAACCGGCATCCAGCACCCCTTCAACCAGAACAATAATCAATTCAGGTGGAGCGACTGGATCCCGGTGTACTCCGGTGGCGCCGACTATGTTCGCGACAACCATCCAGCGTTCGAACTCAAACGAGGTACGGATATCATGCTGCGGGTTGAGCGCAATTTTCGTTTCTCACGGATCAACTTCTCGCTCGGCGCACTCCCGATCTACCGGATCGCCCGCGACGAAATTGTTAACACGGAAACAGGTGAACGCTTCAAACCCGAAGGCACGACAGGTCTCGCTCTCTCGGTGATCGGCACGGCAGGCTACGGGTTCAATGTGCGCTCGGGCGTCAAGCTCCTCTATGGAAAGAAAATCGCGCAGCGCGATTTCAACCCCGACGGATTGACCCGAAACAGCGTCGTTACAGCCAGTTACTATTACCGTTTCTGATATGCGGAGAAAAATGTTCTGTCTGATCATTGTTATTTCCACCTGCCTATCCGTAGGCGCACAGGAAAACAACGACCTGATCGGGCAGGCGGACGCCCTTATCCTCAATGCGAAATTCGAGGAGGCTCTGATACTACTTGACAAGCACCCGGCTGATGTATCTCCCTTGTTGATCGCGAACAAAAAAGCGGAGGCGCTCACACGCCTCGGCAGGCTGGAAGAAGCGGGAAACATAATCGAAGATGTGCGGACCCAGCTCGCGCGCAAACCCGATCCAGCCCTTGAAGGAATCACGAACTCCAACCTGGCATTCCTGCACCTCAGCCAGGGACGACAGGATCTGGCGGAAGAATTATTGAATCAGGCTTTGGCAACCCTCGGGCAAAATCCCGAAAAAAATCAGCAGCAGATCGCACACGCTCACTCATTCCTCGGCCTGGTGTATGTAAGCCAGGGCAAATACGCGCAGGCGCAGGAACATCTCCATCGCACGCTGGCTATCCGGCAAACGCACGGCAAAGCCTGGGTAGCGGCAACCTATAACGATCTGGGCCTCGCCTACAGCCAGACGGATAAAGACCGCGCGCTTGACTACTATGAGCAGGCGCACAAAATCTATCGGGAGCTCTACGGCGAACGCGACCCGAGAATAGCAATCGCCAACATCAACACGGGGATCCTGTATCGGGACCTGGAACTATTTGGCGACGCGATTGTCAATTTTGAAACAGCACTGAAGATATCCAACGACATTCTCAGTCAGCCTCACCCCGCAAAAGCCATTGCCCTCTATAATCTCGGGCAAACCTATCTCCAACTCAATGACCAGCATAACGCTGCCCAATACTACGAACAGGCGCTGAAAATGTACAAGGCGTGTTTCGGCTCCAAACATCCGGAAGTAGCCTCCGTACTCAACGCAATGGGAAACCTACGCCTGGCGCAGGATCAGTTTGATGAAGCATTGGGGCTCTATCAGGACGCGCTGCAGGCAAATGTTCCCGACTTCAAAGCAGATGATCCAACGGCCAACCCCACACTCCGAAACTACTACAACGGCATAGGACTACTGCACACGCTACTATTCAAGGCACAGGCCTTCGAAGCGAAGTATTCGCGAAAGTCGCTGAAGTTTTCCGACCTGACAGAAGCCCTCACAATATTGAGCTATTGCGACACCCTCATCGACCAGCTTCGACAACACACCACCAACGAAAGCGACAAACTCGCACTCGGCGTCATGGCCAACGAAGTGTATGCCGACGGAGTCCGGATTGCATACGAGGCTGCGTTGAATGCGTTCCGGAAAGAACCCTACTACGAAAAAGCGTTCTACTTCGCTGAGAAAAGTAAAGGAGCCGTACTGCTGGAAGCCATCTCCGACACGCGCGCAAAATCGTTCGCGGGGGTACCCGATGCACTATTGGAAGAAGAAAAAGAACTGCGATCAGCGCTCGCATCGGTAGCGCGCAAGCTCGCGGAGAAACCCGCTGAAGAAGAAGAACGTGCGCTGCGCGAGACTGACTTCAGCCTCCGGAAAAAATACGACGCATTCATCGCGAAACTTGAACAGGAGTATCCCGCCTACTTCAACCTGAAATTCAACGTCGCGGCACCTACCGTAGCAGAACTGCAAACCCTCCTCCCACCGCAGACGGCGATCATCAGCTACTTTATCGACGACAAGAATCAGCAGCTGTACACCTTCTTCCTCCGCAACAGTCAATACAAGGTCTCGCAGCAGTCTTTATCAGCCGATTTCAACCGGTATATCAACGGCCTGCGCAACGGGCTGTACTTCCAGGAGATAGAAGCATACAAGACCTCGGCCTACCAGCTGGGGAAAACACTTATCCCAAATATTCCAAAAAGCATTAACGACCTGGTGATCCTGCCAACGGGGCGGCTGGGGTTAATTCCCTTTGAAACATTGTTGACGAGCGATCCCGCGGGCATCAACGATTACCGATCATTGCCTTACCTCATCAAAAAGCACGAGGTGCGCTACGAATTCTCGGCGGGATTGTTAACCCAAAAGCGGCGGGAAGGTAAAACTTCTCCCGGGCCGTCAATCTTCCTCTGCGCGCCCGTACGCTTTCCTGACAACCCAACCCTCAGTGACCTGCCCGGTACGCAGCAAGAGGTGAAGGATATCTCGGCTTTATTCGCCGGGAAAGATCTGGCGACCTCCGCGCTTCTTTTCGATCAGGCTGCCGAACAGCAGATCAAATCGGGCATGTTGAAGGACTACCGGTATCTTCATTTCGCTACCCACGGAAGAGTAAACGAAGTCGATCCTGAGTTATCGAGTATATTCCTGCGGCAGGATGACACAGACGATGGGAATCTTTTTGCGGGAGAGATCTACAACCTCGAGCTAAACGCAGGGCTGGTTACTTTATCGGCATGTCAGACCGGTCTCGGTAAACTGATCAAAGGAGAGGGCGTTATCGGACTTTCGCGCGCGCTCGTCTATGCCGGTGCGCAAAACATCCTGGTATCGTTCTGGAGCGTAGCGGATCAATCGACCGCGATGATAATGGAGAACTTCTACAAGCACCTCCTTGATAACGGCAACGAAGAATTCAGTCGCGCGCTTCGCCAGTCAAAACTGGCGCTGGCAGCTCATAAAGAATACGCGCCGCCCTACTACTGGGCACCTTTCGTGCTGATCGGTTTCTGAACGTTGTTGATCGGCCACGTGGAAATTTCCCCTCGAAAATTCTTTACCAACAAATAAAAGCTGAATATTACATCACTATGACGATACACTTCCCATGCATCGATGATAAAGGCAGCGGCTCAATAGATGAAAGCCATCCACGAGGATTTCGGGAAGAAGATGTATTCAAAATTGGCGTGGTAATGAGGAAAAACGGTGATGAAAAAGACGAAAACCGATTCCCTTTTTGGAACCTCTCCTATACCTGCCCTTGAAGTAATGTTGGTTTTACCCAAATTACTATCAGGAGCAGGCTCACAGAGAAACGCTATGGCAAACAGCTTTATTCACTGTGTTTGGAGAGGACTTTAAAGTAAGGGCATTCGCCTGAATTTTCCTAAGGAATTTTAGAAACTTTGTAGAGCCTGAAAAAATGGCTTTTTAGTGTCAAAATAGCATGTTTGAGGATAATTATAAGCAACGCGGATTGCGCAACAAATTGGTCAAAATCCTTCAAAAAAAAGGGATTCAGGATCCGCGCGTCCTGGCGGCCATCGGAAAAATCCCCCGCCACGTCTTTTTTGACAACGCTTTGCTCGAACACGCATACCAGGACAAGGCTTTCCCAATTGGGGAAGGGCAGACAATTTCCCAACCTTACACGGTCGCCTTCCAGACGGAGAAACTGGAAATAAAACCCGGCGACAAGATCCTTGAGATCGGTACCGGCTCTGGTTATCAGGCTTGTGTGCTACTGGAAATGGGCGCGAAAGTCTATACTATTGAGTACAACCGCAAACTTTTCGAAACCGCGAAGGCGTTTTTGCCTCAAATCGGCTACAATCCTTACTTCTTCCACGGTGATGGGTCTAAGGGCCTGCCGGCCAAAGCCCCTTTCAACAAAATTATCGTAACAGCCGGTGCGCCGGTAGTACCCGCCGCTTTGACCGACCAACTGGCTGACGGCGGTATCCTGGTGATCCCCGTTGGCGACCGGGAGCGTCAAAAAATGCTGAGAATCAGGAAAAAAGGATCCTCGTTGACGACCGAGGAGTTCGACAATTTCGCATTTGTACCCCTGTTGGGCAAGGAAGGATGGGCTGGCTAGCTCAGGAAAGCTGTTTTTGGAGGCAATCTTTGAAGTCGGCGTACTCTTTCGACACGGGAACCGACTGTTTTACGCCCTTGTCAAAGTCTGCCAGCGTCTTCGGAAGCGGTATCTCCCTTCCCAGCGCGTCTTCAACAACCTGCCCGAACTTCGCGGGGTGAGCGGTCTCGAGGAAAATTCCGTTAACATCTACACCAGACTCGCCCAGGTATTTTTTGAGACCGAGGTAGCCCACCGCACCGTGAGGATCGAGTATATAGCCCGTCGCGCCGGCCACGGTCCTGATAGTCGCCTTCGTCTCTGCGTCCGTAAAGGCATATCCTGTGATATCACGTCTCACCGCTTCAACATCATTTAGATACAAGGACATCATACGCGCAAAGTTGCTCGGGTTCCCCACATCCATCGCGTTGCTGAGCGTGTGTATAGAAGGGCGCGGTGTCAGCACCCCGCTGGCCAGATACTCAGGAACAACGTCATTCACATTGGTAGAAGCAATGAACCTGGCTACCGGCAGGCCCATACGCCGGGCGAACAATCCGGCAGTCAGATTTCCGAAGTTGCCACTGGGGACGGAAAACACCACGGGTTTATCCCTGTGCTTTCTTTGCGCATAGGCATAAAAGTAATAGAACGACTGAGGGATAAGCCGCGCGATGTTAATAGAATTTGCCGAAGTGAGAAAGTATCGATCGCGAAGATCGGCGTCAAGAAAAGCTGTTTTTACCAGGCGCTGGCAATCGTCAAAAGTGCCTTTTACCTCCAGGGCTGTTATATTTTTTCCGAGCGTGGTAAACTGTTTTTCCTGGATGTCGCTCACCTTTCCTGAAGGGTACAACACGATAACGCGAATACCGGAAACACCGAGGAAACCGTTGGCCACCGCGCTGCCTGTATCGCCTGATGTAGCGACGAGAATAACCGTCTCGCGATCGGCCTGCGTTGAGAAAAAGCGCAGCAACTGCGACATAAACCGGGCGCCGAAATCCTTGAACGCCATCGTCGGACCGTGAAACAACTCCAACGCGCTGACGTTGTCTTCAATCCCGACCAGCGGGGCATCAAACTGCAACGTATGGGCTATGATCTTTTTCAGCTCAGCCGGCGGAATGTCTTCGTCAGTATAGACGCTCGCTACCGCCAGGGCGATCTCCCGGAAATCCATCTCGTGGATACCCTCAAAAAACGCCGGGGGCAACAAAGGAATTCTCTCAGGCATATAAAGGCCGTTGTCGGGGGCCAGCCCCTGGAGCACTGCCTCTTTCAAAGAGGTGAGTAGTGTTGTATTATGGGTACTGTAGTACTTCATGAATCTTTCCTGTCAATTTCTTCCCGGGTCAACTGAGAATGGCCGCTCCCTTCGGGTTGATCCGCGAAACAAACACTTCACTGTTCAAATGGATGCGGGCGAACTCATCACGTGTCACACTGCCTACACGTTCGGCCGTCTCCCGGTCGGTAGACAACGCGAAGACCGTCGGACCCGAGCCCGAAATCCCGGAACCCAACGCACCGTTCTCCCGCACTTTTTCCTTGATCCTGTCGAATCCCGGTATAAGCAGAGAACGGATCGGCTCGGCTATCACATCTTTTAACGAACGACTGATAAGTCCGTAGTCAGGTTTCATCAGTCCCGCCACAAGTCCCGCGATATTTCCCCATTGGGTAACAGCGTCTTTCAATGAAATATTCATTCTCAAAACCTGCCGGGAGTCTTGCGTATTGAGTTCGAGGTGCGGATGTATCAACGTACAAAAGATATCAACCGGCGTGGGGATATTCACGACGTCGAGCGGGTCATACCCGCGAATGAGCACGAATCCTCCGAGGAGCGCAGGCGCCACGTTGTCGGCGTGTGCCGAACCGCATGCAACCCGCTCCGCCTCCATCGCGAATGGAAGGAGATCTTTTTTTTCAAAAGGATTCCCCATCAGGTGATTGATTCCCACCAGCGCCGCAACAGAGCTCGCCGCGCTTGAACCCATCCCACTTCCCAGCGGGAGGTTTTTCTTCAGGATAATATCCACCCCCTGCCTGCTGTTGATTTCACGCAGGAACGCCAGCACGGCCACGCCAGCGGTATTTCTTCCGGCCTCAAGCGGCAGACGGCCGTCGTCTCCTTCGATTCTTACCATTCTGACACCAGGCGTGTCGGACAGGGTAAGCGTAACTTCATCGCCCGGACTTTCCACGGCAAATCCGAAAATATCAAATCCACAGGATACGTTGGCTACTGTAGCGGGGGCGAATGCGCGAATACTTTTCATTTCAGCGTGCATAATGGCCAATCCTAATGATATCCGCAAACACACCTGCCGCCGTTACCGCAGCGCCCGCGCCGGGACCGCGGATCACCATAGGCCGGTCATGGTATCGTTCGGTGGTCAAAAGGATGATGTTGTCGCTGCCCGACAACGAGTAAAACGGATGCTGCTCGTCTACGCTGCCGAGCTCTACCGCTACCTTTCCATCGCGGAGGACTGCCATATACCTCAGTTTTTCGTTGCGCAACGCGGCGGCAGCGCGCATTTCCTCGAATTGGCCATCGTGCCTCTCCAGTGCCGCGAAAAAGTCATCTACCGACATGTCGCCCCGGCAGTCTTCCGGAACGAGGTTTTGAGTCTTGATATCCGACAACTCAAGCGACAAACCGGACTCCCGGGACAGGATCAGTATCTTGCGCGCCACGTCCATGCCGCTGAGGTCGTCGCGGGGGTCGGGCTCAGTGTATCCTTTCGCCTTGGCCTCCTTAACCACCTCACTGAACTTCCTGCCCTCGATAAACGAGCTGAATATATAATTCAGCGTTCCGCTCAGCACTCCTTCAATGCTGATAACCCGATCGCCGCTGAGCAACAAGTCGTTGAGCGTGTTGATCACCGGCAGCCCGGCGCCTACGTTGGTCTCATAGAAAAACCGCACACCGCGTTTGAACGAAATAGACCGCAGCTGCTGATAGTTCTCATACGCGCCGGAGTTTGCCTTCTTATTCGGTGTAACGATCGCGATGCTTGCTTCCAGGATCGCCGGGTAATAGTCGGTCACTTCCTGGCTGGAAGTACAGTCGACGAAAATACTGTTGGGCTTGTTCAGCGCAATCATCCGGTCGACAAAGTCTTTCATAACCATCTTCTCGCCGTCCTGTTTCATCGCGGAAATGCAGGAATCCAGTGGCAGGGCGTCTTCCGCAAACAACATCCGGGAGCTGTTGGCTACAGCCACCACATCAACCTCGAGTTGATTTTCGGTGGCGAGTTTTTCAAACTGTTCCCGCATCATATCGATGAGGGTACTGCCAATCAAGCCTGTTCCCACGAGGTAAATATTGAGAACCTTTCTATCGGACAGGAAGAACGCCTCGTGAAGTGCATTAAGCGCTTTGGCGATATCTACCTGCTTCACCACGGCGGAGATATTCCGCTCGGAGGAACCTTGCGCAATAGCCATGACGTTGATGCCGTTTTTCCCCAGCCCACCGAACATTCGGCCGCTCGTACCCGGACTGTGCTTCATGCCGTCGCCGACAACGGCTACAATAGAAAGGTCACGTTCAACCTGGACCTCGTCAATTTCTTCACTTCTTATTTCATGGACGAATTCACGCTCGATCGCGTGTTTGGCCTTGCGCGTCTCGCGGCCTTCGATTGCAATACAGATCGAATGCTCGGACGATGCCTGACTAATAAGGATCACGTTGATTTCCTCACGGGCCAGGGTGGAAAAAAGCCTGTTGGAAACCCCGACGACGCCCAGTAATCCGCTACCCTGAATATTGAGCAACGACACATCGTTCATCGATGATATACCCTTGATGAGTTTACCATTAGTTGAATTGGCGTGTATCACGGTTCCCTTGAACGCCGGATTAAAAGTGTTCCTGATCCAGATCGGGATTTTGTTTACCATCGCCGGCTGCATGGTGGCGGGGAAGATCACTTTCGCGCCGAAGTGCGAGAGTTCCATGGCTTCCTCATAACTCATCTCCGGCACAGTAAACGCTTTCTTGACCAACCTCGGGTCGGCGGTCATCATACCATCCACGTCCGTCCATATCTCGAGCGCCTCCGCCTGCAACGCGGCTGCGAAGATCGCTGCCGTATAGTCCGACCCGCTGCGCCCCAGCGTGGTCGTCTCGCCGCTGTGCGCCGTAGCGATAAAACCGGTGATGACCTGAACAGGACGGCGTTCAGAAAAATATTGGGCAACTTGCCTGTTGGTCGCTTCAAAATCCACCTTGGCATACCCGAACGTGTTGTCGGTGCGAATCACCGTCCGCGCATCGAGGTAGGCAGCCGCGACACCTCCGTCTTTTATAGCCTCGGCAATAATGAAAGCCGATAACTGTTCGCCAAAGCTCATAATGTAGTCCAGCGTACGCGACGTGCGCTCCTTCACCAGGTACACACCGTGAAGAACATCTTCCAGTTCATTCATCTTGATCTTAACCTGGGCAAGGATGCTGCTTTGCTTCTGAACACTTACCAACTCACGCACGGCTTCCAGATGGCGTTTACCCAACTCATCCACTCTTTGCTTATAATGCAGATCACCGTCGAGGGCATGCTGACTGATAGCGATGAGTTCATCGGTCACTCCGCCAAACGCCGAGAATACTATGGCTACATCGCCCTCGACGTATGGCTTGATGATCTCGATCACTGACTTGACGCGCGAAGGTGTTGCGACCGAACTACCTCCGAATTTTAATATCTTCATTGTATGGGGTGTGAATTTGTTTGTCTACCACTTAAATCTGTTTTCTGAAAATTTCAGGCATGGCATTTCCTGGAAATGGCACTATTGCCCGGAAGGAAGTAAATGCATCACGGGTTACCCCGTAATGGTTGTGGTAGAGGTGATGGTAATAGAGGATGAAGCACAGGCACGCCCAGCCAGCAAGGTGGCATTGGGCAAAGGACGATGATCGTGTGCTGTTTTCATAATTGCGGACCGAATTAATAAAATCATTGAGTTGTTTCCAAAGTATTTTTTGTGATTTTTGTAACAACATTCAAAAAACTGAGCTGCAAACGTTGGCAGCGATGTTTTCCCGGGTCGCGAGGCGCGAACCTGATACAGGCACGACGTTTACAGGATGATCAGGAAAAAGAAATCACCGCGGGAGTCTTTGGTCAGCAAGACCGAACTTGTTCTGCCAAACGACACCAATACACTCAACAATCTCATGGGAGGGCGGCTGATGCACTGGATGGATATCGTCTCCGCCATCTCCGCCCAAAGGCATGCCAACTCAACGGTCGTAACCGCATCCGTCGATAATATCTCTTTCAAATATCCGATCAGCCTCGGAAACGTCGTAACCCTGACAGCGAGTGTAACCAGGGCGTTTAACACCTCGATGGAGGTAAAGATCTACGTTGAAGCGGAAGATATTCCGTCGGGCCGGAAACTGGACAGCAATAGCGCGTACTTTACATTCGTAGCGCTTGATGCCGATGGCAATCGCGTGGAGGTACCGGAGATCGTACCCGAAACTCCGGAGGAGATCGCCCTGTATGAAGGCGCTCTTCAAAGAAGACAGCTGCGTCTCATCCTTGCCAACCGGATGAATCCCAGTGATGCTAAAGAATTGAAATCATTCTTCGATATAAAGCCGTAGTATTGTGGAGAACGCTGTTGTGCTGACCCAACTCTTTCAGGAGGAACTCTACAGTTTCAGGTCCCCGCTGGTGGTTGTCCTCGCACGTGACCTGAATACGTATTCGGAAGGTGATCACGTGGTGCTAAAAAGACTGTTGAGTGCGGTCGGGGTAGGCAGCGACGCCGCCACGATATTGGTCAGGCCGGAGGTCAGCCTGGAGGAGTTGAAGACATTCGCCCCTGCGCGCGTATTGGTTTTCGGAAGTGAAATACCTGCCGGCATACCCGCGTATCAGGAAACAACAACGCATGGATTCAGTGTTATCCGCGCGGACGACCTCCCTCTTGATGAAGCGAAAAAGAAACAGCTCTGGACAGGCCTCAAGGCGATGTTTGATGTGCGGTAGCGGCCTGCTGCGCGATTTTCAATCAATAAAGTTCTGGTTAGAGGATCGCGGGCTTTGGGTGTTTTGGTACTTATTCTATCTTTGCGCAAATTTTTGAATCATCCGTGGCAAGAAACGGATGATTTTTTTACGCTAAACCGGATTCCTAACTACTAAAAATATGGACAATATCGTTTATCTCATTCCTGCATTCGGAGTGGTCGCACTGATCGCAATGGCAATCAAATCGGCGTGGGTTTCGAAGCAGGATGCCGGTGACGCTAAGATGCAGGAACTCGCCGGGTATATTGCCAAAGGGGCAATGGCATTTCTTAGAGCGGAATGGAAGATACTCGCATATTTTGCCATCGTCGCGGCGATATTGTTAGGCTGGTCGGGCACAATGGTAGAAGAGTCGCATCCGCTGATCGCCGTAGCATTTCTGTTCGGAGCCGTGCTTTCTGCTTTGGCAGGCTATATCGGTATGCGTATCGCTACCCGGGCAAACGTCAGAACAACACAGGCTGCGCGCAGCAGTCTCGCCCAGGCCCTTCGTGTCTCTTTCACAGCCGGATCGGTCATGGGTATCGGCGTAGCCGGTATCGCAGTGCTGGGCATGGGTAGCCTCTTTATAATTCTGTTTCAGGTTTTCGTTCCCGAAGGTGCTGCGCTAAACGGCGTCGACATGAAGCGTGCCATCGAGGTGCTCGCCGGATTTTCGCTGGGAGCAGAATCCATCGCATTGTTTGCCCGCGTGGGTGGGGGTATCTATACCAAAGCCGCTGATGTCGGCGCCGACCTCGTTGGGAAAGTAGAGGCCGGTATTCCGGAAGACGACGTACGAAATCCCGCAACCATCGCCGATAACGTCGGTGACAACGTCGGAGACGTAGCCGGAATGGGCGCCGACCTTTTTGGATCGTACGTGGCAACAATCCTCGCCACCATGGTATTGGGTCAGGAAATCGACGCCTCAGCCGACCACTTCGGCGGGCTCTCCCCTATCCTTCTCCCGATGCTGATCGCGGGTATCGGTCTGATATTCTCGATCGTAGGAACGTGGTTTGTCCGCATTAAAAAAGAGACTGACAGCGTCCAGGCGGCGCTGAATATCGGTAACTGGTCGTCGATCATCCTTACCGCTATCGCGGCATATTTTGCAGTAACATGGTTGCTGCCGGAGAATCTTGTTCACAGAGGCACTGAATTCACCTCGTTGGATGTCTTTTTCGCCATCGTCGTAGGCCTTGTTGTGGGAGCGCTGATGAGCATTATTACTGAATACTACACGGCGATGGGCAGACGCCCGGTCCTGTCGATCATCAAACAATCCGGTACCGGACATGCGACGAATATCATCGGTGGTCTGTCAGTAGGTATGGAATCGACGGTTTTCCCTATTCTCACGCTGGCGGCGGGTATTATCGCGTCTTATCTCTTTGCCGGACTCTACGGAGTGGCTATTGCAGCTGCGGGCATGATGGCTACGACAGCCATGCAACTCGCAATCGACGCCTTTGGTCCTATCGCAGACAACGCCGGCGGTATTGCTGAAATGAGCCAGCTGCCGGAAGAAGTTCGCCACCGCACCGATAATCTCGATGCAGTGGGGAATACTACCGCGGCTACAGGAAAAGGATTCGCCATTGCTTCAGCAGCATTGACATCGCTGGCACTCTTTGCCGCGTTTGTCGGTGTGTCAGGGATCTCGGCTATCGATATCTACAAGGCTCCGGTGCTGGCGGGACTGTTTGTAGGAGGAATGATCCCTTTCATCTTCTCGTCACTCGCTATCGCTGCCGTGGGACGTGCTGCCATGGATATGGTCAATGAAGTAAGACGCCAGTTCCGCGAAATACCGGGTATCATGGAATACAAAGCCAAGCCGGAATACGAAAAGTGCGTGGCTATCTCAACGCAGGCATCCCTGCGGGAGATGATCGCGCCAGGCGCCATCGCGCTGCTGACACCCGCTGTCATTGGTTTTGCCTTTGGTCCGGAAGTACTCGGCGGTACCCTGGCCGGCATCACCGTCTCGGGTGTGCTGATGGGTATCTTCCAATCAAACGCGGGCGGCGCATGGGACAATGCCAAGAAATCGTTCGAAAAAGGGGTCGAAATCAACGGCCAGATGTATTATAAAAACTCGGAGCCCCACAAAGCTTCAGTAACGGGTGACACGGTAGGCGATCCATTTAAAGATACGTCAGGGCCTTCAATGAACATTCTGATCAAGCTTACGTCGATCGTAGCGCTGATTATCGCGCCGCATATCTCGGAAACGCCACATGACACGGCAATCCACAAAGAGGCAAAACCCGCTATTGAAGTCGTTTCCAACGATTTCACAGAGAAGCAGTAGCCTTAACCCAACTTAAAGCGCAAACGCCCCGGAATATACCGGGGCTTTTTTTATTTTTGGGATTAAGGGAAATAGGATATCTACCAATAAATTAGCGTAATTCAGACGAATGACTTATTACGTCGATAAAGGAACGGATATCCATAAACAACTGAGGTTACAAAGGCACGTGAAAATGGTATACAGGACTAGCTCTATCATGAATGAGAAGGAGATCTTTGAAAGGATCCAAGGCGGTGATGAGAAGGCGCTGGAGCTGTTGTACAAGAAATACTATCGGATGATGACCAAACTGGTGATCACCAATAGCGGGACGGAAGATGAGGCGAGGGATATCTATCAGGATGCGTTGATCGTTTTCTGGCAGAAAGCACGGTCTGGCAAGCTGGTTTTGACGTCCAAGATCAGTACGTACATATACAGCATTTGCCAAAACCTCTGGAGAAAGGAGTTGGACCGCAAAAAACGCCTTTCAAACGAGGAAAAGGACACCCACGTCTCTATTGATATGGAGACTGCTGAAAAGGAAAAGATAATTGCCCGCTGCATGGATCAGCTCGGCGAAACGTGTAAGAAGGTTTTGATGTATTACTATTTTGATGACATGTCCATGCAGGATATTGCTGAAAAGCTGGGCTTCGCAAATACGGATACTGCCAAAACGAAGAAATATAAGTGCAAGAAGAAACTCGACGATCTGGTAAAATCCCAGTACTCGGAGCAAGACTTTTTAGATTAATGACATGGCGAACGAACGCGATTTCGAATTACTGGACGACTATCTCACCGATCGTATAGACGAAGCGGACCGCTCTGCCATCGAACAGAGACTAAACGCCGACCCTGACCTTCAGCACGAGTATGCTATCCAGAAACATCTGATCCAGGGTATAAAAAACGCACGGGCGGCTGAGCTGAAGGCAATGCTGAACAATGTGCAGATACCTTCCGGGAATTCCGGAGGTACGCTCGGAACCAAGATCCTACTCGGAACCGCCACGGCCTTTATAGTCATAGCGGCAGTTTACTGGCTTATGGCCGACAAGCCGGTCAGCCAGGTCAAAACACCCGCGCCGGAAAATCACGCTGAAGAAATGATCGAGCCCATTGGCACGCCGGACGAACCCGCGATTCAGCCCGAACCGAAAGCAGACGAGAACAGCACCCCGACCAGCAAACCGGAAACAGCCGTAATTGAAAATATCCAGGCCGACAAGAAAGTGCAGGTCGACACCGACAAGAATCAGACGTCTGCCGGCACCGAACACAGCAAACCTTCCCTGGGGAGCAGACCCGGTAGCCTGTCAGCACCGGCGGTACCTGCCCCGTCCAGACAAGAACCCGGCCCGGACGAGCGTCTCACACCAGCAAAATCGACGGTTTCCGTGGAAACAGACCGTAACGATAGCCGTTACGCTTTCCATTACCAGCTTCGCGATGGAAAACTGGTATTATACGGCCCTTTTGAACCCAACTCCTATCGCGTGATGGAATTCAATACCGATAGTGGCCGCGTTGTGTTCCTTATGCACAATTCGTCTTATTACCAGTTGCGCGATGACGGCGCCCTGGTGAAGCCACTTACGCCGGTGCAGGATGCCGAGCTCATAAGAAGAATGAACTGACAAAAAACCAGGTCGGATGCGGTCCGCCTTCTACCGCCATTCTTTAGCTCATTTACGCCTCATTCAATAGGATGCGGAGGCTCAATCCGCCCGAAGCTGCCTTTTTTTTCCTAAATTTGCCCGTCAGGAAAAGAATGCAAAGGAATACCCGCAAAAAAAATCTCGGAGGATACCCCGCGACAGGTGTTATCGCCAGCATAACGCTGGCGCTATTTGTCGTCGGTCTGTTTGGTATCCTGCTGATGTACTCCGGACAACTTGAAAAACAAGTGCGACAGAACATCAGAATGCAGGTGTACCTGAAATCCGGCGTATCCGAAACGCAACGGCTCGAAATAAAAAACAAGCTACTCGCACTCGAATACGTCGTTCAGGGAGAAGATGACGCCTTAACATTTGTGTCCCGCGACGAAGCCGCTGAAAAATTCATCGCGGAAACAGGCGAAGACTTTACGAATTTTCTCGGGGAAAACCCCCTGCGCGACGCCTATCTCGTAGCCATTGACCCTGCCTTTCACACCGATGCGCAGATGGAGGCTATCCGGGAAGAAATTCAGAAAATGAATGGCGTCCATCAGGTGTTCTACGTCCGGGGACTCATCCAGGCAGTGAATGAAAACATGGCGAAGGTCGCACTCCTGCTCGCCGGCATCATTGTCATCCTGCTGATCACGGTGGCTTTACTTATCAACAACACCCTGCGCATCGCGCTGTTTTCGCAGCGGTTTCTCATCAGGAGCATGCAACTGGTCGGAGCCAAACGCTGGTTTATTCAAAAGCCATTCCTCTTCAGGGCCGCTGGCTACGGGCTGATAAGCGGTGTCATAGCCTCGGTTATCATATGGATAATTTCCGACTACGCCCGTAAAAAAATCGCCGATCTCAGAATACTGCATGATCAGGAGCAGTTCGTGCTGCTGCTCGGTACCCTCCTTATTATCGGGGTTGTGATCGCCGTGATCAGCACTTTTCTCTCTATCCGGCGATATCTCCGAATGTCGCTGGAAGAATTGTATTGAACGACTTGAAAACGATATGAGCAAACTACCCTTCGGTAAGAAAAACTATCAATGGATGATCATAGGCATCGTCATCCTCATCGCCGGATTTACCATTATGGCACTGGAAAAGGCCCAGCACGGATTTGGTTTCCTGGGCCTCACGCTCGGACCTGTGATTGTTATGGCCGGGTTTATTATCGAGATCTATGCCATTCTGCATCGCCCCTCCAGGTAATCCATCATTAACGCACCGGCTTTAATCTTCCCGTCCGACATGTCAATTATTGAATCGATTATTCTCGCTGTCATCGAAGGGATCACCGAGTTTTTACCGGTATCGTCTACCGGTCACATGATCATCGGCTCCTCCATTATGGGAATTGCAGACGATCCCTTCACCAAGATGTTTACAGTAGCTATCCAGTTTGGCGCCATTCTGTCTGTTGTAGTGCTCTATTGGAAGCGATTCTTTCAGTCGTGGACCTTCTACTTCAAGATCCTCGTGGGATTCATCCCGGCGGTGGTATTCGGTCTGCTGCTCAAAGACAGTATCGACGCTATGCTCGAACGCGTAGACGTAGTGGGTTACACACTGCTTGCGGGCGGGGTCTTCTTCCTCTTTGTAGACCGGATCTTCAAAACCGATGAGTTATCTGAAGAGGAAGTGACCTATCCGAAAGCTTTTAAGATCGGTTTCTTTCAGGTTATCGCGATGATACCCGGGGTATCGCGGTCCGCCGCGACAATCATCGGTGGACTCTCTCAGAAACTAACAAAAAAGGCAGCGGCAGAGTTTTCATTCTTCCTGGCGGTGCCCACGATGTTTGCCGCCACGGTGTTGTCAATGTTTAACTTCTATCGCGACGGCGGGTCGTTCGGTCAGAACGAGATAACCCTGCTGATCGTTGGAAATATCGTGGCGTTTCTCGTCGCTATGGCGGCGATTAAATCTTTCATCAGCTTTCTTACCCGCCACGGATTCAAGGTCTTCGGGTACTACCGCATTGTCGTCGGCAGCGCGATCCTCCTGCTATACTATCTGGGCATAGAACTCTCCGTCATTTAATGGAACCGGCAGCCGACACCGGGCGTGTATTACTGGTCAACAAGCCGTATCAGTGGACATCCTTCGACGTAGTCAACAAACTCCGCTATAAACTGCGGATCAAAAAGATAGGACACGCCGGAACACTAGACCCCCTGGCTACCGGGCTGCTCATCATCTGCACAGGCAAGATGACAAAGCGCATCGAAGAATTCATGGGCCTCGAAAAGGAGTACACCGGCACGTTCGTACTGGGAAAGACAACGCCGTCGCATGACCTCGAGACGGAAGTCTCGGAAGAGCGCGATATCAGCGGACTTACCCCCGAAAAAATCCACGCTGCGACAACGGCGCTGACAGGAAATATCAGCCAATTGCCACCACTCCACTCCGCTATCCGCGTAGGGGGTAAACGCGCCTACCATTTCGCCCGTAAGGGGCAGGACATCGACCTCAAACCCCGCGATGTCAAGGTACAGGAATTCGAAATAACGGGCATCAACCTCCCCGAGGTAACTTTTCGAATCGTGTGTTCAAAAGGAACCTATATTCGCAGTATAGCCAGAGACTTTGGTGAATCGCTGGGAACTGGCGCCTACCTGACCGGACTTTGCCGGACAAGGATCGGCGGTTTCCGGCTCGATGATGCTGACGATATCGAGAATATAATACCGCAATAAAGACCTGACCTCCTCATGAAAATATATCACGGAATCGACGACTTCACTCATCTGGAATATGCCGTGGTCACAAGCGGAACTTTCGATGGCGTACACGTCGGTCATCAAAAAATATTCTCACGCCTTCGCGAAATCGCATCCAGAAATAACGGTGAAACTGTGGTTATCACATTTTGGCCACACCCGCGTCTCGTGCTTCACCCTGAAGATGACAGCCTGAAGCTTCTCAATACTTTTGAAGAAAAAGCCGACCTTCTCAAAGACCAGGGAATTCAACATCTCATACGCATTCCGTTTACGCGAGAGTTCTCACAACTTACGTCCGAACAGTTTATTCAGAAGATACTTGTCGAGACCATTGGTACACGAAAACTGGTGATCGGCTACAACCATCACTTTGGTAAGAATCGCGAGGGTACGTTTGAACAACTCCGTATCAACTGTAGGCATTATGGCTTTGAAGTTGAAGAAATTCCGCGGCAGGAGGTCGACCACGTGGCCGTAAGCTCAACCAGGATCAGAAGAGCGCTGGAAGAAGGCGACGTCAGCACAGCCAATCATTTCCTGGGTCAGCCCTATCGCATCACCGGGATGGTCGTGAAGGGCGCGCAGGTAGGAACCACCATCGGCTACCCTACGGCGAACATCGCGATCGATACTCACTACAAACTGATCCCCGCCGATGGTATCTACGCTGTCACAGTAGACTACGCACATAAGGTTTACGGTGGAATGCTCTATATCGGCAACCGCCCTACCCTGCAAGGCTTAACAAAAAGTATTGAAGTGAATATCTTCGACTTTGATAAAGATATCTACGGAGAGACCCTTGTTGTTCACTTCCGGAAGCATTTACGCGAAGATCGCCGGTTTGACGGCCTTGACCCGATGAAAGTACAGCTTGCACAGGATAAATTGGATGCGCTCGCCGCATTGAACATTATGGGAGTACTTTAGGCCAGGAGGCGATGGGCGCTGGTTTTCTCCGGCAATGTCGCGGGTTTCCGGAGCCCCTTCCGGCAGGGAATAATTTTTATTCCCTAACTTTGAGGAAATAACCTCCGAAATGCCGGATACTCCCGCATTCGCCATTAGATTACCACAACGTATGATCAACAAAGTCGTAAAAAACGCGGACGAAGCCGTGTCGGACATTCCCGACAACAGTACGGTCATGATGGGCGGATTCGGTCTCTGTGGTATTCCCGAGAATTGCATCCAGGCGTTGCTGAAAAAAGGTGTCAAGGGTTTGACATTCATTTCCAACAACGCAGGCGTGGACGATTTCGGTATCGGTCTTCTGCTCGGCACCCGACAGGTCAAAAAAATGATCGCTTCCTACGTGGGTGAAAACGCTGAATTTGAACGCCAGCTGCTATCGGGCGAACTGGAAGTCGAACTGATCCCGCAGGGCACACTGGCAGAGCGCATCCGTGCCGGAGGCGCTGGCATCCCGGCGTTCTTTACACCGGCGGGCTATGGAACCGAAGTAGCCGAAGGAAAAGAGGTCCGCGAATTCGACGGCAAAAAATATTTGATGGAGCACTGGCTCAAGGCTGATTTTTCAATCGTCAAAGCCTGGAAAGGCGATTCAACCGGCAACCTTATCTATCGCGGTACCGCGCGGAATTTCAACCCGATGATGGCGGCCGCCGGAAGCATTACCATCGCCGAGGTGGAAGAACTTGTGGAGCCAGGCGAACTGGATCCAAACGCCATCCACACCCCCGGCGTCTTTGTACAGCGGATATTTAAGGGATCGAACTACGAGAAGCGGATAGAGCAGCGCACGCTGCGGACAGAGGACGCAGCGATCTAACCCATAGCCACTATGTTAGACAAGAAAGGCATTGCAAAGCGGATCGCCAGAGAGGTCAGGGATGGGATGTATATCAACCTCGGCATCGGCATCCCGACGCTCGTTGCCAACTATATCCCGGATCATCTGAACGTAGTGCTTCAATCGGAAAACGGCCTGCTCGGCATTGGTCCTTTTCCCACGGAAGAAGAAATCGATGCCGACCTTATCAATGCCGGGAAGCAGACCGTCACTATGATGCGCGGGTCTGCCCTCTTCAGCTCGGCCGAAAGCTTTGGAATGATCCGTGGCGGACATATCAACCTGACGATCCTCGGTGCGATGGAGGTATCCGAAGAGGGGGATATCGCAAACTGGAAAGTTCCCGGAAAGATGGTCAAGGGCATGGGCGGCGCGATGGATCTTGTCGCTTCCGCGGAAAACATAATTGTCGCCATGCAACACTGCAGCAAAGACGGCTCGTCCAAATTGCTTCCGAAGTGTACGCTTCCCCTAACCGGCATCCGTTGCGTCCGCAAGATAATCAGCGACATGGCCGTTCTCGACATCCTTCCCGGCGGCGGGTTCAAACTTCTAGAGCGCGCACCCGGTGTTTCGGTGGAACAGATCAAAAACGCTACCGCGGGCAAGCTGATCGTCGAAGGAGAGATCGCCGAAATGGCTGTTGCGTGAGCCGGGTATTAATATTTCAAAACCTATATAATGAAAAAGTCTACCATTAACTTCACTGTTCATGTCGATGATCAAAACATCCCGGAAAAGATCTACTGGGACGCCACAGAAAAACCGGAGCCCGGCCTTTCCGAAACGAAATCCATCAGCATCGCGTTGTGGGACCATCAGCAAAAAAACACCCTTCGCATCGATCTCTGGTCAAAAGACATGCCGGTAGATGATATGAAGCGCTTTTACATAGACTGTATAGGAAGCATCGCCCAGAGTATGCTTAGCTCTACCGGTGACGAGGTAATGGCAAACGAAACCAACGCGCTGTGTGAGCGGCTGGTTGAACATTTGAAAAAGGAATCCGGCGCCTAGCGCAAACGATTTTTTAGCGTAGTTTCCGAATTTTTCGTATTTTTAGTACGATGCCAACGCAAAAGTTGGCTCGGTGTCGCAAACTAGAAATAAGGATATGAAAAGACTCTACTGGCACGCGGGGTTATCAGTGGCTTTATGCTTCCTGGTAACCTCGATTTGTTTTGGACAAACCAACATCTCCGGAACAGTAAAAGACGGCACTGGCGAAACGCTCGCGGGTGTGAATATCCAGGTGAAAGGCCTGGTGATCGGAACCATTTCAGACACCCAGGGACGGTTCAATCTCACGGTAAATCAACCGCCACCGTTCAACCTGATATTCTCCTTTGTAGGATACGCCAGCCAGGAGGTTGCGATTGCGAATACAAGCGTAACCGGGCTGGAAATAACGCTTGAGGAGCAGACGATCATGGGCGATGAGATCGTAGTAGCCGCCTCCCGTGTCGAGGAAAGTATCCTTCAATCGCCCGTCACGATAGAAAAAGTCGACCTGCTGGCTATCCAGCAGACAGCGGCACCGGAATTCTACGATGCGCTCGCACACGTCAAGGGTGTGCAGATGACGTCAAGTAGTCTCAACTTTCCCCAGATCAATACCCGCGGATTTGCCACGATCTCAAACGTGAGATTTGTACAAATGATCGACGGGATCGACACACAGGCTCCGCTCCTGAACTTCCCCACGGGCAACATCGTCGGCATCGGCGAGCTGGATATTGAAAGCATGGAATTGCTACCCGGAACAGCCTCCGCGTTGTACGGACCAAACGCCTTCAATGGGGTACTGCTGATGAACAGCAAGAGCCCGTTCGAATTCCAGGGACTCAGCGCACAAGCCAAAGGTGGTATTACTACCTCCGATGTGCAAGGCAAGTCGTATCCTTTTACCAATTTCGCTGTTCGCTACGCGAAGGCCTTTAACAACAAGTTTGCGTTTAAAATAAACTTCTCGAGGTTTCTGGCTGAAGACTGGCACGCTAACGACTACGCAACGGATGTAAACCGGCCGGGGTCAGCAGTGAGCCTGGTCGGACAGCCAAATTTCGATGGCGTAAATCTCTACGGCGACGAATCTCGCATTGCCTTTACGGTGCCGGTACCAAGCATCTCCCCCTTTGATCTGCGCAGAACCGGGTGGAAAGAAGAAGATCTCGTGGACGACTACCCCGCCAAAAGCATAAAGGGCGATATCGCATTGCATTACCGGCTTACCGAACGTCTTGAATTGCTCTACAACTATCGCTACGGCGGCGGCAGTTCCGTTTACCAGGGCGCGCAAAAATACGGGCTTCGTGACTTCACTCAGCAATTTCACAAACTTGAGTTGAAATCGAACAACTTCTTCGTACGCGGATACACTACTGCCACCGATGCAGGTGACTCCTATAACATGGCGGCACTCGGTGCCCTGATTAACGAAAGGATCAGCCCTACCGCAACGCAGTGGGCGCCAACCTACGGGCAGACATTCGTCCTTGCTATGCAGGGCTACGTCCCGGGTGTTCCTGCCAGCAACGAGTATGCCGCGCATCAGGTAGCCCGTGCGCAGGCTGACGCCGGACGTCCCGATGTGAACTCGGCGCAGTTCAGGCAGCTCGTGGAGGATGTTCGCAACGACTACTTCCAGCGCACACCTGCCGGCGCAAAACTCTTCGATAACTCCAGACTTTACCACGGTGAGTTCAATTATAACTTCGCCGATAAGATCAGTTTTGCGGAAGTTCAACTCGGCGGTAACGTCAGAAGATACTCACTGTTCTCGGATGGAACGATCTTCAATGAAGCCCCGGAAACCGGAACCAATTTCCAACGCCTCGATATCGACGAGTATGGCGTCTATACACAAATATCAAAAACCTTCGCCCAGGCACTGAAACTCACCGGATCACTTCGCTTCGATAAAAACGAAAATTTCGACGGCCGTCTCACCCCCCGGATATCCGCGGTCTACACCGTTAACGAAACCCATAACATCCGCGCATCTTTTCAAACAGGTTTCAGAAATCCCGACACGCAGGCGCAGTACATTTATTTTCCCGCTGGCACCAATATCATCCTGGGTGGCTCGCGCGATAATGCCGAACGGTACGGATTGTATGAAGGCGGCGCCTACACAGCCGCATCGTACAGCGCATACCTCGCCA
Organism: uncultured Roseivirgaceae bacterium; assembly: GCA_964493505.1. Taxonomy (GTDB): domain Bacteria; phylum Bacteroidota; class Bacteroidia; order Cytophagales; family Cyclobacteriaceae; genus Chryseosolibacter. Next base: position 4,026 of record CAZBNP010000023.1, on the reverse strand, counting down.
GTGGCGGATCGCTGGCTTCCGGTGCCCCGGTGGGTGGAAACACAAACTTGCTTCAGGAAGCGTTTTTCTCCTATATCAAACCGGAGCAGCTCAGGTCCTTTGAAGTCGGCTACAAAGCACTCATTGCCAGCAATCTCTTTGTCGACGTGAACGGTTACTATTCCGCGTACAAGGATTTCATCGGTGAAGAAAACTACGCACTGAAGGAACCGACCAGCCACCACGGCAATGAAGTGCCGGCCGGCACAATCTATGCCGCCTATGTCAACTTTGCGGAAGATGTCACTTCCACCGGCATCGGAGTCGGTTTAACCTACAACCTGCCCCGCAACTATTCGCTCATGGGTTCTTACACCTACGCAACGTTCGACGACAACAGTGAAGAGAACAGTAATTTCCGGGCTGGATTCAATACACCTGAGAATAAATTCAGCATAGGCATTGGCAATCGCAAGGTTACCCCCAAGCTTGGGTTTAATGTCAGTTTCAGGTGGCAGCAGGAATTCCTCTGGCAATCCGCTTTCGGAGAATGGAACGTTCCGGCATTCGGACTTCTTGACGCGCAGGTCAGTTATAAGGTGTCCTCAATTAAAACAGTTGTCAAACTCGGCGGTACCAACATCGGCGGCAAGGACTACCGCACAAACTTCGGCGGTCCGTTTGTCGGTCAGCAGTACTATCTGTCACTGACCTTTGATGAATTCCTAAACTGATTAAGACAATGAAGAAACTGATATATATTCTCTATGCGGCAGCATTTGTAATGGTAGCCGTATCATGTGAACAGGATCTGGTCGACAACTCGGCAAACCCCTGCCCTTCTGACGACCCCTCCATTATTTGTCCCGAAGCTCCCGCACCGGCTTGTCCCCAGGGTGCTTCTCCGGGCGATGCCGATTTCTCGAAATTTGTCGCCATTGGCACATCATACACCGCCGGGTTCCAGGCCGGCGCACTGTTCAATGAAGGACAGAACAACTCGCTCGGGAAGATACTCGCTGACCGCTTCGCGTGCGTGGGTGGCGGCACGTTCAATCAGCCCGACATCCACTCCGAAAACGGCTACAACATTTTCATGATGCCCAATCCGAATGGCGATGTAGTACTCGGACGGTTCAGACTCCAGGGAACACCACCGCAGCCGACGCCGGTTTCATCTGGCAGCGTTCCCGGCTCCGACGCATTGCCTGACCCACAGCTCAATCCGGGGTTCATGTACACCGGATCTCCGGGTGCCGTAGCAGTAACAGCACTTAATAATTTCTCCGTTCCGGCGATTGTTCTCGGCCAGGCAATGCTCCTTGCCGAGACTGGCAACTGGTCGGTCGCGGGTGCTGATCCACGGTTCAGTCCCTTCTATGCACGCTTTGCCTCCGCGCCCGGTACATCAAAGCTGATCGAAGATGCCGCGTCATCAGTCGCAAACGACGGAACATTTGTGCTGCTGTGGCTCGGCATGGACGATGCGCTCCTGAACGCGGCGTATGGTGGTGATGAAACCAGAGCGCCTCTCACAACGGTTGAAAATTTCAAGGCGTTGTACAACGGCGCCGTTGCAACAATCTTTCTGGGTGCTAATCCCACAGCAAAGGGAGTCCTTGCGAATTTCCCCAATCCATTTGCCATGCCGCATTTCACTGCCGTGCCGTGGAATGCCATCCCCCTTGATGCCGAAAACGCCACTGCCCTGACCACCAACCTCGCCGATAACTACAACGCTTTCCTCGAGGGAATGGTAGGCGCACAAATACTTTCCGCAGATGAGGCGGCGCGGAGAAAGCTGAGTTATACCGCAGGCCAGAACCCAATCCTCCTCGTTGACTCGACCTTGACAGATCTCTCTGCCGCCATGCAGGGGCCTTATGCAGGTCTCCTTCCATACGCAATGGCGCGTCAAACTACATCGGCCGACATCATTCCCCTATCTGCCGGGACGGTGCTGGGGACAGTGTTAGGTCCCAATCAGATCGTGGGTGTATCCGTACCGGTAGAAGACCGCTATGTGCTCATACCGGAGGAATCAGCGGCTATCATGACCAACGTCAACGAGTTTAATGCGCACATTCAGAGCGTGGCAAATTCCGAAACATACGCAGGTCGTCTCGCCTTTGCGGACGTAAACGCCGGAATCAACAACCTGCTCACCGCACAAGCAGGGATCGTAAACGGGCTCACCATCACACCAAATATCAATCCCCCTACCGGGATCTATTCAGAGGATGGTCTCCACCCCAACAGTCGTGGATATGCCTTCATCGCCAACATATTTATCGATGCAATCAACACGAAATTTGGTGCTTCGGTACCCAAAGCAAACCTTCAGCACTATCAGGCTACCGGTTTGCCGGTGAACCCGTAGTCGGAATGCCGGTGTCGGTAGGAGAATTGATAACCAGGGGGCAGAAGTGACGGATCCATGTTATCTTTGCATCACCTTATGACATTGAAGCGAATTCTCTTTCCGGCCCTGCTGGCCTTCTTTTCATTTCTGGCAGTATCCTGTACCCACGACGATCCTGCTCCCCGGGAGTATGAAGTGCTGGTCGAAGCCAGGCAGTCGGGAAGCTGGCGCGCCGCAAACCTCCGGCTACTTATCCAGCTCGCAGGCATAGACGTTGATGTCGACCTGTTGGCACATGACGTAGAAGTCTTCAGGATAATATACAAAACCACGTATCGCGATAATGAAATCAGCGCGTCCGGGCTCGTTGTCATGCCCAAGACCGAAACAGCTGTTCCGATGATCAGTTATCAGCGCGCTACCACTGTCGAGCAGTCCGAGGCCCCCTCCGCGCAGGGAAACCAGAGCGAACAGGTATTGTCATACTCGGCGCTGGCATCGCTGGGATATATAACGGTAGTACCCGACATGATCGGCTTCGGCGACTCGCAGGGTATCTTTCATCCCTACTACGTTGAGCAACCCAGCGCGGACGCGGTGAGGGATATGCTGCTCGCAGCAAGAGAACTTGCGAACAACAAGGGACGCAATTTTGACGGACAACTCTTTCTCGCAGGGTATTCACAGGGCGGCTACATAACCATGGCGGCACATAAAGCACTCGAAACCAACCCTCTCGAAGGATTCGAAGTGGTCGCTTCGTTTTCGGGAGCCGGTGGCTATGACCTACCTGACATGCTCTCGTACCTGAGAGAAACCGAGTCGTATCCCGACCCCTACTACTTTGCCTACATAGCGCTGGCGTACCAGTCATACTATGAACGAAGTGACCTGGTATCATCATTTTTCAATGAGCCTTACGCATCCGAAATTCCCCCGCTGTTCGACGGCATCCGATCGGGTAGCGACATCAACAGTGAGTTAACCACCAACATCCCATCGCTGGTGACCGGGAATATTCTCAACGACAACCCGAGCAATGCCACGAACCTCTTTATAGAAGAGTCCTTCGAAGCGAACTCGCCAATAGACTGGGTACCCGTAGCGCCGGTGTTCATGTATCACGGTTCGGCCGATAAGGTAGTTCCGCTGCAAAACAGTCAAAGCACTTACGAGCGGTTGTTGGACAATGGTGGCAGTGCCGACAATATCAAACTTATCGTCTTCGAAGGGCGCACACACACTTCGGCAGTGCAGCCGTTTATCGAGGATGTGTTTGCAAAAGTGAGTGGTGGGTGGTGAATACTGGCTTCCTCAGCTACACCGATAGCCAGTTCCAGGTAAAAAAATCCAGGTATTCATAGAACACTTTGCCTGTATTGTCAACCCGGGCTTTCAAGCCCGGGGTTCCCCGGAGCGTGACAAACTTCTATCCCAGCCTTTCAACCTCCTCAACAGACAAACCCATCGCTTTCGCTATATCAGCAGCAGTGATACCCATTTTCTTGAGTTCCAGGGCGCTGGCGCGTTTTTCAGCCAATTTTTCAGCTTCGGCTCTGGCACGCTCTTCCATGCGCCCTTTTTCGATACCTTGTGCTATCCCTTTCTCCATACCCTCCTCGATACCTTGCTCGATACCTTTTTCCATTCCTTCTTTTATCCCCTCCTCACGAGCATACGCCAAA
>CAZBNP010000022.1:39333-43930 GCA_964493505.1 uncultured Roseivirgaceae bacterium | reverse complement strand
ACCGGCTACGCATGTTGCAATTCAATGACAATCATAAACGAGTATATCGCATTTACACAGAGATGAAACTGAACCTGAGAAGAAAACACAAGAAGCGCCTGCCGTCGAGAGTTCTAAATCCATTGGTTCAACCGTTGCATCACAACCTGACATGGTCAATGGATTTTATGCACGATGGTTTGTTCCAGGGCAAGACCTTTCGCGCTTTCAACGTGATCGATGATTTCAATCGGGAAGTTCTAACCATTGCCATCGATACTAGCCTCACCAGCGAACGGGTGATCCGTGAGCTTGATAAGCTCATCGAGTGGCGCGGCAAACCAAGTTCACTGCGCGTGGACAATGGTCCAGAATTCATCGCCCAGTCGCTCAGCGACTGGGCTACAAGCCGCGGAATCAAGATTGTATTTATCCAGAAAGGAAAGCCTCACCAAAATGGTTACATCGAACGGTTCAACAGGACTTTCCGAGAAGAGGTACTTGACTCTTATGCGTTTGACAACCTCCGTCAGGCGCGCGTAATGAGCCAGGCCTGGATGTGGATGTACAACAACGAAAGGCCGCACAGTGCGCTCGGCTATAAAACACCTGTGCAGTTCCTGTTGAAATATGGAAAACTCCACCACCCGCAAAGAGCCGATGCGGAGTTTACCACATTCCAACAGGATGGTGATTGTGATTGGAAATCTATAGTTTTGAATGCTACTAACTAAGGGAAGCTTTCACATAGATGACGATCCGTTTGTAAGAAACTGTTAATCGCACCAATGTGGAATTGAAATCTTAATATTCGATGTCAGTCAGGTAACTCTCAGATTCCTGTTAATCGCACCAATGTGGAATTGAAATAAGGCGAATATATCAGGGACAACGTTTACAGGAAAAGTCTGTTAATCGCACCAATGTGGAATTGAAATGACGGTTATTTCCGCGGCCTGGTTAACAAAGGTTTCTGTTAATCGCACCAATGTGGAATTGAAATCAATCTAATAGCTGGATACTAATATTACACTAATGCTGTTAATCGCACCAATGTGGAATTGAAATTAGCATGGGAGGAGTTGGCGCGTGGGATGTAGCGGCTGTTAATCGCACCAATGTGGAATTGAAATCCGGACAGGATGTATCTAAGCGCGGATCAGAGGCACGCTGTTAATCGCACCAATGTGGAATTGAAATTGACATACGCGCGTGAAATTTGGGAACCCGGAACCCTCTGTTAATCGCACCAATGTGGAATTGAAATTTTAAAGCAGAAGATGAAGGCCCCCCCGTACAAGCTGTTAATCGCACCAATGTGGAATTGAAATCAGGTAAACTCAACCACGACGGCTATTTCGCACAGCTGTTAATCGCACCAATGTGGAATTGAAATTGATTTCGAGAATGATAACGAGACCAATAAGGGCTGCTGTTAATCGCACCAATGTGGAATTGAAATTTCAATACCGGTACCTGGAGTGACGGCAGATGTGCTGCTGTTAATCGCACCAATGTGGAATTGAAATGGAGCAAGAGCGCATCGAAGCTGAACGCAAACGTCCTGTTAATCGCACCAATGTGGAATTGAAATCGATGTGTTCCATCTTCATTTTTTTCGTCTAAAACCTGTTAATCGCACCAATGTGGAATTGAAATATTGAATATCCGCTTGAGATGGCGTTAAATTGCTGCTGTTAATCGCACCAATGTGGAATTGAAATAACTCATAATTGGCTTTATAGCCGAAATGAAGAGGCTGTTAATCGCACCAATGTGGAATTGAAATTTCACATCCGCCTCACCATTTAACAATCTAACAACTGTTAATCGCACCAATGTGGAATTGAAATAAAAACAGATAACGCTATGGCAAAAACCTATTTAACTGTTAATCGCACCAATGTGGAATTGAAATAGTCTTCGAGCCAGTTGTTATAATATTCTTTCGACCTGTTAATCGCACCAATGTGGAATTGAAATGTGCTAAGTTGGTAGCTTCTAACTCCTTGATGCGGGCTGTTAATCGCACCAATGTGGAATTGAAATTCCGGTTCACTTGTCATACTGATTCAGGGTTGATGCCTGTTAATCGCACCAATGTGGAATTGAAATGACCGTAGATGACGCGCCAATACAGAATCATTGGTCTGCTGTTAATCGCACCAATGTGGAATTGAAATGTTTGTAGTACCGCGCTGTCTTTGAGGGGTCATTATCTGTTAATCGCACCAATGTGGAATTGAAATCACCCTTACAGGCATGGAAGCAGTTCGGAACCTCACGCTGTTAATCGCACCAATGTGGAATTGAAATCAGATATCAGCGCTCGATTTAATCGACAAGGTCTTCTCTGTTAATCGCACCAATGTGGAATTGAAATTGACATACGCGCGTGAAATTTGGGAACCCGGAACCTGTTAATCGCACCAATGTGGAATTGAAATGAGAATAGCACCGGCCGTGTCTTCCAAATGGCCGCTGTTAATCGCACCAATGTGGAATTGAAATCAACTTTTGCTGTCCATAACGCTTCCCGTACTTCTTCCTGTTAATCGCACCAATGTGGAATTGAAATAAAACAGATAAACGCTATGGCAAAAACCTATTTGCTGTTAATCGCACCAATGTGGAATTGAAATATGAGATGCGGGAGCAGTCTCAGGCAGTAAAAGGTGCCTGTTAATCGCACCAATGTGGAATTGAAATAAGCAATTATTCAACGTGTGCGCGAAAAGTTAGCGCCTGTTAATCGCACCAATGTGGAATTGAAATCTAAAGCACTAAAACAAAGAATAAATAAGGAACTGCTGTTAATCGCACCAATGTGGAATTGAAATAAGGTTGCGGAGTGGAAAGGAGAGCGCATTACAGTCTGTTAAACGCACCAATGTGGAATTGAAATAAGCAATAAAGCTGTAGGACTTTTACGACTTGAGTCTGTTAATCGCACCAATGTGGAATTGAAATCTGGTCTGAACTACCACACAACGCGATGGGATAAACAGCTGTTAATCGCACCAATGTGGAATTGAAATAGGAAGAACGTGAAGCCGGCATGTCGCCAAGGGAAGCTGTTAATCGCACCAATGTGGAATTGAAATTCAATAACCACGACATCGAACCCGAGATCAAGGCAAGCTGTTAATCGCACCAATGTGGAATTGAAATTTACTGACCGCGTAATACTCGCGTCCATCCTCTGCCTGTTAATCGCACCAATGTGGAATTGAAATCAACCTACGAAGGCGCGGGACACGGCATCGACGGTAACTGTTAATCGCACCAATGTGGAATTGAAATATAGCATAGATGTTACGAACACGAGCATTACGATCTGTTAATCGCACCAATGTGGAATTGAAATTCGTTAGTTTGGTTAAGGGTTTATACGTGACAGTCTGTTAATCGCACCAATGTGGAATTGAAATATCATCGCGCTATGGAGATAAGAATCTGCCGGACACTGTTAATCGCACCAATGTGGAATTGAAATGCGTCTCCATGCACGGGCAATATAACTTTTAACTCACTGTTAATCGCACCAATGTGGAATTGAAATGCGCATACAACGCAGACTCTATACGCAATGCACCCTGTTAATCGCACCAATGTGGAATTGAAATATACTTATACGCTTGCTTTCAGTGTCCAGGAGCCAGCTGTTAATCGCACCAATGTGGAATTGAAATTTGGCTTGCGCCTTTTGTGCTTTTTCGATTGCATTCCTGTTAATCGCACCAATGTGGAATTGAAATCTTCCGAAAGACGGCTCACTTGAATCGTTATGAATCACTGTTAATCGCACCAATGTGGAATTGAAATATATCTATTGCCGATGATACCACCCATCCCGGAGCTGTTAATCGCACCAATGTGGAATTGAAATGAAACAGAGAATTGATCAGGCAGCGAAACGATATCCTGTTAATCGCACCAATGTGGAATTGAAATCTTCCGGAGAAGTACGCGCACGATAATTTCAACACTGTTAATCGCACCAATGTGGAATTGAAATTCATCAAACACCAGCGTAAAGCCTGGCACCGCTTCCTGTTAATCGCACCAATGTGGAATTGAAATTGGAAACACCAACAATGATCGCTATCTCCGCGGAGCTGTTAATCGCACCAATGTGGAATTGAAATTAAGGAGTGTGACCATATATTCTAGCTACCATAGCTGTTAATCGCACCAATGTGGAATTGAAATGTACCTTAGAGATCTCCATCTGATGTTGGACGAGGATCTGTTAATCGCACCAGAGTGGAATTGAAATTACTCACCAACAGCGTAATACCGCAACGAGGTCAATGTTAATCGCACCAGAGTGGAATTGAAATGGCTAAGTATTTTCTAACCTTCTATTTCTGTGACGCTGTTAATCGCACCAGAGTGGAATTGAAATGACAAAGGGAGCGACGCTAACATGGGAGGAACTTGCTGTTAATCGCACCAGAGTGGAATTGAAATTAATTAACCCAGCAGGCTGATTAGTGCCCGCCGGGTTACTGTTAATCGCACCAGAGTGGAATTGAAATTCGTAGATCTTCCACCATGCGCGTAGGGGTAGCGTGGCTGTTAATCGCACCAGAGTGGAATTGAAATATTTCAGGAT
>CAZBNP010000022.1:8111-39233 GCA_964493505.1 uncultured Roseivirgaceae bacterium | reverse complement strand
GCTTCCGTTTGAGGAATTCTGTTTCCTGTTAATCGCACCAGAGTGGAATTGAAATATTCTAAACCAACAAACATTAACAATGGCAAAAAACTGTTAATCGCACCAGAGTGGAATTGAAATATTTCAGGATGCTTCCGTTTGAGGAATTCTGTTTCCTGTTAATCGCACCAGAGTGGAATTGAAATCTCGACAAAAAGGATCTGCTAGACGCAAAAATCTTCTGTTAATCGCACCAGAGTGGAATTGAAATTCCCATTCGACACTACGATACTAGAGTCGGACATACTGTTAATCGCACCAGAGTGGAATTGAAATACACTTCGCGCAACGGCTTGCTACCGTTGGCAATGTCTGTTAATCGCACCAGAGTGGAATTGAAATGCACGAAATGCGTACTAGCAGTCTGCCAGGATTTTCTGTTAATCGCACCAGAGTGGAATTGAAATTCTTCTCCAGGTACTGTATATGCAGCAGCGACGACTGTTAATCGCACCAGAGTGGAATTGAAATTGAGTTTAACAATGAAGTCAAAATCCTCTGATCCGGCTGTTAATCGCACCAGAGTGGAATTGAAATCTGTTTGCTGCCATCTGGAAAAATATCTAATTGGCTGTTAATCGCACCAGAGTGGAATTGAAATGTAAGTGATAATGCGAAGAATGAAGCTTTTAGTTCTGTTAATCGCACCAGAGTGGAATTGAAATTTGGAGTTCTGGCACTTGTCCCGCAAGTTTACCACTGTTAATCGCACCAGAGTGGAATTGAAATCCGATCGTAGCCTTGTCACCGATCGTAGCCTCGTCACTGTTAATCGCACCAGAGTGGAATTGAAATTACGATTCTCCCGGCATAAGATAATCGCCGACGATCTGTTAATTGCACCAATGGAATTCATTTCAGTCTCGCGCACCAGTCACCCTTTACATACACAATGCCAATTTTTCTGTTCCTCTTTGAAAGTAAAGCGCTCCTGTGAGGGCGGCTTCCCATCCAACTCGTAATTGGATCATAGCCATTTGTAAGAAGTTCTGTCTCTCCACCCTGTAGATCATCAGCATGTGTTAATTTATCGTGTTTTCTGTGCATCTCTTTCAGCCAGTTCCCACACCTTTTCTCAAGCTCGCTGGATCGCTTTAATTTCTTCAACCGACGGTCTTTTCTGATCTTATTCAATCTGTGGTAGTGCTCTATGTGCACTTCATAATCAGGAAACATCCATTCTTCAACAGTGTTGTCATGAATAGTGTCCTGTCCGTAACACGGCAGCGCGCCGAAGGCCAGGATAATTAAGCACAGTTGGTTCATTTTTTTCTGAATAGTAGAATTGATAAGTTGAAATGGTACCAGTATCGGACACGAATACACTGGGTCCTTAAACCTAAACGACCTTATTGTCAATTTGTGTCAATCGGCAAGCACAGACTATACCTGGCAGGCCCCTACGCCAAACCCACCACTGTTGCCAGCTCCCGATACCGGCACAGTGCATTAGCCCAGCGCATCTGATCGATGGTGCGGCACTCGGGCTCCATAAGCCGCGGCGAAGCAACCAGTATACAAACACATTTTGCCCTACTGGTGGCTACGTTTAGTCGATTGGGATTATACAGAAAACTCATCCCGCGGGGCGCCTCTTCATGCGACGACGACGTCATCGAATATATCACTACCGGCGCTTCTTGCCCCTGAAACTTATCTACCGTTCCAATACGTATGTCGGGTAGCCTTTCAACTAACGCGGATACCTGGGCGTTGTACGGTGCGACGATAAGAACGTCCCGGCGAGTGAGCCTTCTGCGCTGTTTGTACTGGTCTTCCCATTCGCCTTTGCCGAGGAGCGTTTCTACTATTGCGGCAAGGGCTTCCACTTCTTCGGTCGACCGGTTTTGATTGCTGGTGTGCTCTACCGGAACGTAGAAGAGTCCTGCGCCATCAAACGGTGTGCCTCCGAGGATGCGCTGATTCCCGAGTCCGGATAGTGACTTTAGTTTGCCTTCATAGAATATCTCCGAGGTGAACTGCGAGATGCCGGGGTGCATCCTGTAGGTGATGCCGAGAAATAATCCCTTTCCTTCGGGCATCGTGGGGTTACCGTCCAACAGGTAGGTGAGCGCTGCGATGTCACTGCCTTCAGGGTGTGTGCCGCGCTGTGGTTGTTCTAGCTGCTGTGGATCGCCGAGAAGGACTACATTTTTCGCGGCGGCAGCCGCGGCGAGTGCTTGCGAGAGCGCCATCTGACCGGCTTCGTCGATGAAGAGGTAGTCCAGGGATGCGAGCATATCCCTGGCAGCCCATAGCCAGGCAGTGCCGCCGGCGATGTATCCCTGATCCAGCGCGTCGAGTACCTTTGCCGACTTTTTCTCCTGAACTATCCACCTGGGCATGTAGTCGAGGTTATTGCTGACCTTATGGATAAACCGGATATTGATATTTTCGCTTTCGCTTAATTCTTTTACTTTTTCAAACAACGTTGTGATGACGCGGTGACTGATGGCGGTCACGCCGATCTTTTTTCCTGCCTTCACCAGTTCGATAATCATCTTTGCGCCGGTGTATGTCTTGCCTGCGCCCGGCGGTCCCTGGATAGGAAGGAGACTGCGGTCGAGGTTCAGGGCTATGCGGATGGCAGCCTCCAGGGTGCTTTCACCTGGCTGAAGCCAGGCTCCTTGATGTCCGTCTTTTAATCGGGGCTTACGATTCATCAGCATGTCTTTCGCTGCGTGGTAGCCAATCCTGGGGGCCAGCCCGTCTTCGCAGACGTCGGTGACAAAATCCATCAGGGAAGTCCATAGTGTCCCGGTGCTGACTTTGTCGAACTCGTGTACGGCGACGGGATGTGTTTGAACTGTCTTGGCTGTCTTCTTTATGTCGATCGTGTTGTTTTCAAGATGGACTTCCGCTATGGTGCCTATTTTCTCGCCGTTGATTTCGTGGAGTTCATCACCTTCGCTCAGACCTATTTCCTGTGGTGGGTATCGATAGCGGTGCACCGGAGTTCGCTCGCCCGGTCGTATGGGAAGGGCTTCAACAAACTCCAGACCGCTGATGGCTTTTCGTTCGTCGAGCAGGTCTTCATGTTCCATGCTATGAACGCGGAAATATTCCCACCACGCACTTTTGTCTTCTCGCCTGAAGTAGTCGAGTTGGTGTGCGAGAAGCCATTTAGCTTTTTGTTCGTCAGTGGTTCGTTCTTCAGGAAGGTCTTTGATCAGGTCGTCGAACAGCACTTGAGATCTACGCTCCTGGTTTCGCAATTCTTCCTTCACCTCATCGCTCTCCGATACGGGCCGTTGAAATTGATGGCCTGACTGTTGAAGCGCCGTACGTACAGACTCCAGCCATTTGTGCAGTGCTTCTGTTGCCAGGCAGTCGTCTTCGTTATACGACTCGACGATGTTTAAAGTAGCCTCGGGAACTGATTTAAAGTCGTTCATCTCCAGCGCAATTTCAACTTTCTTTCTCGCGGCGCTGGCCTCGTGGAGATCTGTGTTGCGTGTGTAGTGTGTGAATTTCTCGAGTTCTTTCAACGAGTACACTTCCACGCTGGCGAGCAGCGCTTCCTTGAATGCTGCATGCAGGTCGGCGAAGCGATTTTCGCGAAGGAGTTCGTCGAGCTCTTTTTCGAAAATGGCATGTGTGCGCGACAGCCTCTTTATCGCAGTGGGTTCGTAGGGAGCGAAATGATAGATGTAAAGGTTTGGGTAGGTTTCTTTTCTTTTCAGGATGAACTCCATTAGTTCCTGAAAGGCTCGTTTCTCTTCGGTGCGGTTTGAGGCCCAGGCTTTTTTGTAAACCAGCTTTCCGTTGTCGTGGTACGCATAGCCGGTCAGGTACTCAAGTCCGCCGTCGGGATAGAACCTGTCGCCTTCTATATCGAGGTATATGTCACCTTCGTCGGGTTCCGGCAGGCGGTTGAATCCACGCGCGCCTTCTATGGGGAGGATTTCGTGCAGCAGTTTATCTTGTGCTCTTCCGCTCAATTGAATTTTCGCCTGTGCCTGCTTACGGATAAATGTTTCATAGTTGCCGCGCTCCGGTTTTTGGATTTCTGTTGTATTCGCGAAGTCTTCCAGTGTGCCGATGTTCTGGTTTTGCAATTCAGTGATATGATGCGATCGTATTCCGGCGACAAGCGAAAGGTGGTCGTCGTCATGTCGTTTCTTATCACACACCTGCCACCAGCGGCAGATGCTACAGTGTTCAACGGGGTCGGGACACGTTGGGGGGATGGGTCCGGAAATGACCTGCTCAAAATTGCTTTTTGCTGTTCGGTAGTATGCGTGAAAATCGGCATACCGGTAGGTGTCTTTTGGAAAGTCTATGCCCGGTTTTACCACGTACATTTTTTCGGGATCGGCTTCCTGTACGATCGAGAGTAGTTCAGTGTATAGACACAACTGGAGAATTGTGGCTGCCCGTGTGTGCTGCGACAGCTTTGTATCGTACACTTCGTACGACCAGTTTCCAAACCGGCTTTTGCCCGGCACCTTCATGAGAATATCGGCAAAGCCCATCCAGTTTTCGAAATCGAGCCGTGCCTGTATCAGGAGGTCGACGCCTTCGCGCATAGCATCAATCGTTGCGTCGATTGATTTCCCCTGCAGGTTGATGGCAGTCAGTCCTTGACTTTTCAGGAATTCCACATAGGCTGCTTCGTGCTCTCTTCCGCGTTCTATAAGAATTTGCAGTGAGGGGTCGTACCATCTGGGCTTTTCAGCTTCGCCCAGTGCGACGAGGCGATTGAGTTCGGTCAGGTGTCTGCACGACAAGTGGTTCGAGAGGTCTGTCGCAGAAAGCTGTGGAAGTCCTTCACGGAAAGTCATAGTCTGGAAAAGATAGCTATTTTTTTTGCCTCTTCCGTTTGACCGGATTGGACAAATTGTCGCTTCCAGGGTAAAGTAGACGTTGTTATCAGTCGCTATTTCCGCAAAATCATGAGGGTATTTCTGCATCCTCTTTGTCTTGGTACAAATCGGGTCTCAAAAAGAAATTCCGGGGGTGCGAGGGAGAGAGTCGGAATCAGGGAAAGGGGGCGAGGTACAGCGACGCATATAAAACACTGATAATCAAAATATTAAAATTAGAAACATGATAAGATTTAAACCAAACCGTGTATGAAGCATTTATTATGTACTATTCTCGGCGCCGCTCTGGCGCTATCCGGCGGTGCTGCGTGGGCAGATCCCGCCGCCGCGATAAAATACAAGGGGGGTGGAGACGCTATCAGTCCGGCTGTTCAGCAGTCGGTTCGGGGTAAAGTAACCGATGGTGAAAAGGGCGACCCGCTTCCTGGCGTCAACGTTATCGTAAAAGGAACGACTGTCGGAACGACTACCGACATGAACGGGGAGTATGTGTTGAACGTCGACAACAGTGCGTCGGCGTTGTTGTATTCTTTCATTGGATATGCAACCCAGGAACTTGCAATCGGGAGTCGTTCTGTTATCGACGTATCCCTGATGCCTGACTTCACATCGTTAGGTGAGGTTGTCGTGATCGGGTACGGTGTTGTCGAAAAGCGCGATGTTACCGGGTCGATCGCCTCTGTCGGCGCTGCGGACATTGCACAGGTGCCGGTGATCGGTCTCGACCAGGCATTGCAGGGAAGAGCACCCGGTGTGTTTGTTACCAACAGCAATGCTAATCCCGGTGGTGAGGTCAATATTCGTATTCGCGGTACGAACTCTATTCAAGGTAACAACGAACCCCTATATGTTATCGACGGATATGTTGGCGGTAACATCAACACGGTGAATCCATCCGACATTGAGTCCATTGAAGTGCTGAAGGACGCATCCGCAACAGCGATCTACGGAGCACGTGGCGGCAATGGTGTGGTGCTGGTGACTACCAAAAAGGGAGTCAAAGGACAGACGGTGTTCAACTTCGATGCATTTCACGGATTTCAGCAGCGCAGTAATACGATCGACCTGATGGGGGCGAAGGATTATGCTCGGTTTGTCAATGCACTGGATGTTGATCGCAATGAACCGATTACTTTTCCAGACATCGATAACTTGCCTTACAACACGGACTGGCAGGATATGATATTCCGGACAGCACTATGGCAGCAGTATTCACTTTCCGCAGGGGGAGGATCGGAGAACGTGAACTACTACATTTCCGGCGCTTATACCGACCAGGACGGTATTATGGAGTCGACAGATTACAATCGCCTAAATGTGAGAGCCAACATCGATGTCAAGGTCTCGAAGCGTGTAAATTTTGGAATGCGTCTGGGCTACTCGCGGATAAACCGTACCATACAACAAGGAGAAGAGATCAGGAACGTGGATTCGGACGTCGGACCGCTGGTCGGCAGATCGCTGACATTGCAACCGACCGAACCGGCGTACGATGCTGATGGAAATCTGTTGCCTAGCATTGTAGATTTTTCGAATCTGGTTCGTCCTGTACCGTTGTTTGAATTGCAGAATGTGCACGCGAGAACGCTTGCTAACAGTATTAATGGAAACCTCTATGCCGAGTTCGAGATCCTGAAAGGACTGAAGTTCCGCTCGACATACGGTTTTGACGTCATGGACAACAAGCGCAACAGATACACGCCCACGACAGTATTCCACAATAACTTTGGCAACCGGGGCAATGCGAACATCAGCGTAACCAACGACATCGGGTGGTTGAACGAGAACTACCTGAGCTTTGACAAAAAAATGGGTAATAACAAGTTGCAGTTGATCGGTGGGATGACGTTCCAGGCCTTTGACCGTGAGACGTTTGGCGTCAACGCTAACGACTTTGCCGTGGATGATTTTCTTTACCATAACCTGGCGGCCGCGGGATCAAGCAGCCCGCCGCAATCTGATATGAGCGCATGGCGTCAGGCATCATTCTTCGGACGTGCGCAATTCAGTCTTGCGGATAAATACCTGTTCACAATCAGCGGGCGATCCGACGGCAACTCGAAGTTTGGCCGGGATAACAAGTGGGGGCTGTTCCCTTCAGGCGCTATTGCGTGGAGATTGTCTGAAGAAGAATTCATCAAGCAAACCAATCTGTTTACCGATCTGAAACTTCGCGTCAGCTACGGCATATCGGGAAGTGAAGCGTTGGGGCCTTATCGCTCCCTGGCGTCATTCGATACCGAAAACCCCACCGTGATTTTCGGATGGGAAGGTCAGGTTGGATTTGCTCCGACACGTCTGGAAAATCGCGACCTGAGATGGGAAAAAACCACGCAGACTGACATAGGTCTGGATTTCAGTATACTGGATGGAAGGCTTTCATTTGTTCTCGATTATTTCTACAAGACGACGAACGATCTTTTCCTCAACAAGCCGGTGCCGATCACCACAGGCCAGCGGACTGTTCAGGCCAACGTCGGAAGTCTGCGCAACAGCGGCTTTGAATTTAATGTAGATGCTGTGGCAGCGCATGGTGGTGCTCTTACCTGGGACGTAGGCTTTAACGGTACGTTCCAGAATTCGGAGGTCCTCAACCTTGGCGATGTGGACCAAATTATCTTTAACCTCGGGAGCGCGCATTCCATGTCGGTTATGCGCGTAGGCGAGCGTCTCGGAGCATTTTTCGGGTACAATACTAACGGCCTATGGCGGACGGACGATCCCGATCTCGGAACTTACACACAGTTCGGGGTTACCGTTCAGCCCGGTGACGTCAAGATGGTCGACCGGAACGATGATGGTGATGTGAACGCGGATGATCGCGAGATCATCGGATACTCCCAGCCTCGTTTCTTCGGTGGCCTGAACAATCGATTTGGTTTTAAGAACTTCGATCTCTCGGTGTTTCTGCAGTATGTAGGCGGGAACAGAATATTCAACCGCACCGCGGCCACCGGATATTATCATCCCCGAAGCTACGCGAATCATCACGTGGACTTTAACAATGCATGGACACCGGATAACCAGGATACCAATATTCCCAGAATCGGTGCTAACCTTCCGACGGATATGTACGATATCTTCCTCGAAAATGGTCAGTTTGTACGCTTGAGGGAAGTTACGCTGGGATATAACTTGCCGACGACTGTGCTCGACAAGTTAGGTGTAAGCCGTCTGCGACTGTACGCGTCAGGAACAAACCTGCTGACGTTCACTAAATACTCGGGCTATGATCCGGAGGTTAACTACGTGGCGGGCAGCGTTACAGTGCTCAACATGGACAGCGGAAGCTACCCGCGCGCCAGGACGTTTATACTGGGTCTCAACCTTGCGTTCTAACTATTTGAATCCAAATACTATGAAAAAATATAGTTTCCTTTCGCTCATGATGGTCTTTGCATTGGCAATGCAAGGCTGTGAAGATTTTCTCGAAGAGAAGCCAAAGGGTTTCGCCGCTGTAGGCAACCTGACTTCCTCAGAAGCTGGGCTGTCTCAGTTGCTGAACGGTATTTACAATCCACCTCCGAACTTTTGGAGGGAACGCCAAATCGTGCCATACGGCTACCCCGGCGACGATGTGTTTAAGGGAGCAAACACCGCTACGGACCGAAATGTATATGATGATTATCTTTGGACTACCACTGAAGCCTTCATCAATCAGAAATGGTTCGGACCGTACACAAGTATCAACCGCGCCAATATCCTGCTTGACGGAATCGCTGGCTTTCAGGACGGAGAGTTTAAAGAGAAGACCATTGCCGAGGCTAAGTTCTTGCGCGGTATGTATTATTTCATGCTCGTACGCACATTCGGCGGGGTGCCACTGCTCACTTCTGCAGAGAGTGCCGAGTTCTTCCCCGCGCGGGCCCCGATAGCCGAGGTATACGCGCAAATCATTGATGACTTCAAAGCTGCGGAAGCCGTGCTTCCGGGAAGAACCGAACGGACTCCCGCCGAGCTGGGAAAACCTACACGCGGTGCCGCCAAAGCATTCCTTGGCAAAGTATATCTGGACATGGCAACTACGGCTGGAACCGCTGATCCCAATTACTTCAACCTCGCGGCGGCAAAACTAAAGGAAGTGATCGATACGGAAGGTTATGGCCTGATCGAATCTTACAAGGAAGCGTTTGAGCCACAGAATGCCGGAGGTGTCGAGGATGTGTTTTCTATCCTTTTCAAGGCAAATACGGCGAGGCTTAACGGCTATATCCATGGGCAAATGAGTCCTAACCCGGATATCTACGGGCAACGCGGAAACGACGCGGGGGCTATCATGCCGTATCTCTACGAAATGTTCGAGGACGAAGATGAGCGAAAAGCCACGATGGTACGGGGAGCCTACACGGCGACCTACTACGATGCATCCGGTGGAATAGTAAAAACCGAGCAGAGGACTACAGTTCAAAACTTTCCCTTTACGCAGAAGTTTGCGGATCCCAATACCGGTAGATTCTCACATAATCAGGTAGATATGCCCTGGCCGGTGATCCGCTTTGCGGATGTGTTGCTGATGTACTCAGAAGCTGTAAACGAATCGGTAGGCGCTACCGCGGAAGCTTACTACGGAATCGACCTGGTACGCGAACGCGCTAATGCTTCGGAGATCCCGAGAGGATTAGACGAGGACGCGCTTCGTCAGTATATTCGTGATGAACGCTTACTGGAACTGCATGCCGAAGCACATCGCTGGTTCGACCTGAAACGCTGGAACATACTCGTCGAGCGAATCAAAGCAGTGAAGCCCTGGGCTGCGCCAAACGTAGCGCCACGGCACCAGTATTTCCCTATACCTCAGGAGGAAATGGACGTAAATCCGAACCTCGAGCAAAATGAAGGCTACGTGACCCCGGAATAATACAGGCAAATACATCGCCGGCGATGGAGTTTCCGTCGCCGGCTTTTTCTTCCCGCTAGTCAATCCCGAACTGCGCTGTGATCTGCGCGTTCATCTTGATCTTCCTGAAGGCGATCGGATCTTCTGCTTGTTGCATGTCTGCCGCCATTGAAGCTTTGCGCAGTACTACGTTAGCAGTTTCCATGTAGGGTTGTGCGAAGTCGAAGTCGCGGACCATAAGAGGCTTGCCTACCTGCGCGCCGATAGACTGAAGCAGTACCTCTGCTTTAGTCCTGGCAGCCTTCAACGCCTCGACTTTCAGGTCGAGTTTAAGCTTCTCATAGTCGGAATGATGGAGCCGCGTTACGTTGACCGATTCGACCTTTACAGGCGCCAGTGATTCAATAAATTTATCCAGTTCTGCACCGCTGGTCAGCTTGATCTGAAACGTTTTCTCGCGAAACGCTTCTTTATCTTTCCTTCTGAATTTCTCCAGATCGGATCCCACATCGGCGAGTTCTATGCGTTTTCGGTCGATACCCGCTTTCTTCATAGCGTCGTAGAACTCCTTTTCGAGTTTCTCGAGTGCCGTCTTTTGACGATTCTCCTCAAACTCTTTCAGGCGGATCTGAACATATATCTCATTGGGTTCGATCTCGCGGTAAGCTGTACCGGTAACCTCAATAAAAGGAGTTTTTGGCGCTTCCTGGGCCAACAGTAAACAGGGTGTCAGCAGGAATACAATTGGAATAAGCTTTTTCATGGCAATGTCGTTTGTTGCCTTAGACACAATAAATGGGCCAATAGTTCAAAAAAAAGAGGCGGGCTTTCTCAGAACCCGCCTCAACTACCTAGCCTATCTATCCTAATCCCTAACCTATTAGAATACTACTTTTGTCACACTCGTGACTACTGCGGAAAGTCTTACAGCTTCAAATATCCGCTCTTCTTTCGCGCCGAGTTCAATCAGCGAGTTCTCGTGCGACTTAACACACATTTCGCAGCCGTTAACGGCGCTTACTGCGAGACTTACCAGCTCAAAGAATTCTTTGCCCGTGACGGGACGCATCATGATGTTCATTTTGATACGAGCAGGGATCTCGTTGTACTTATCCTTGGTGACGAAGTGCCTGAAGCGGTAAAACACGTTGTTTGCGCTTAGCAGTGACGCGCAGGCCGCCATCTCTCCGATCTCCGCCTCAGTGGCTCCTTCTGATGCCGCCGTGTCGCGAAAGAATCGTTTGAGAGGCCGGTTGCCGGCATTTACCGCCAGTGCTACTCCCAGCAAAGCGACTTCCTTTTCCGACAGGTGGTCACTTCCAAATGAATTTTTGAAATTCAGCTTGAGGTCCGCAACGTAGCGCGACTTCCCTTCCTCCAGCAGATCAAGGGTATCGCTGCGATATTCCTTGTCTGTCTTCAGGAATTCGAGAAACTCCTGTGTGGTTTCCGAATATGTCAATGTCGCCTCCATAGTTATGCTTTGATGGTTTCTTTACCTTTTTCCCAGTTGCAGGGACACAATTCGTCGGTCTGTAACGCATCGAGTACACGCAATACCTCTTTCACGCTACGACCAACATTGAGGTCGTATACGCTAACCCAACGAACAATTCCCTGAGGGTCGATGATAAATGTAGCGCGGTAGGCTACTTTTTCATTTGCTTCGAGTATGCCAAGCTCTTCCGCCAGCGACTTCGACGTGTCTGCCAGCATCGGGAACTTCAGGTCCTTCAGGTCTTCGTGGTTATTTCTCCATGCGAGGTGAACGAACTCAGAATCTGTTGACGCGCCGATCAGATTAGTCTCGCGGTCGCGGAACTCCCCGTAGCTCTTGTTGAATTCAGCAATTTCTGTAGGACAAACAAAAGTAAAATCCTTAGGCCACCAGAACATAACGGTCCACCTTCCTTCATCATTAATAAGATCGTCGGAAGATATGTCAAAAAATTCCTTCCCTTTCTCCAGTGAAACAACAGCTGCTTTCTTGAAAGCAGGAAACGCTTGCCCGATCGATAAAATACCTTTTGTCATAGTGTGTAGTGAAAAAATTTAGTTTGAATGCCACAAACTTACCCAATACAACAATATAAATCATATCGATATTTGTTATCACTATATTAATTTTGTCTATGACAACGTTTTAACGACCTTTGCAATCGTATGAACCTGCAGCAACTTGAATATATCGTCGCGCTCAATATCCATCGCAACCACGCGCGGGCGGCAGAGCACTGTCACGTTACACAGCCGACGCTTAGTATGATGGTAAAGAAACTGGAAACTGAACTGGGCATCCGGATCTTTGAAAAGGGTCAACCGCTTAAGCCATCGGCCGCCGGAGAGATCGTCATCAGCCGCGCCCGCTACATCCTGCAGGAAATCAAGAACCTGAGGGCGTTTGTCGATGTTGAAAAGGACTCTATCGAAGGTGATTTCCGGCTGGGCGTGATCCCGACCCTCGCGCCCTACCTGCTGCCGCGGTTCCTCAATGAGTTCCTGGAACAGCACCGTAAAACGTCGTTTACGGTCATGGAGATGCAGACAGAGGCGATTGTCCAGAACCTCAAGTCGGGCAGACTCGATGTGGGTATTCTTGTTACACCACTGGATGATAAGGAGATACGCGAAATCCCGGTGTTTTATGAACCCATCCTGTTATACACCTCGCGGAATTTGAAGTACTACCGTCAGGAGAAAGTAAATCTCAAAACGCTGAATACCGACAACCTACTTTTGCTTGAGGAGGGCCACTGTTTCCGGGGGCAGGTCATGAACCTCTGCCCGGCAAAAGGACAGCGACCCCATCACCAGCTCAACTACCAGAGTGGCTCATTTGAGACGCTCAAAGGAATGGTAGACAACAACTATGGCTACACGCTGATCCCCGAACTGGCTGTTGACACACGCCGCAAGCAAGTTAAGCGCTTTACAAACCCGGAGCCTGTCCGCGAAGTCAGCCTCGCCGTACACACCGGATTTGTTAAAGAGACCTTGCTGGTCAAATTGCGTGAAGCGATCCTGACAGCGATACCACAACATTTCAGGAAGAACGACCGATACATCCGGGTCCGCTGGGATTAACCTCACCGACCTTCCGACTATCTTTACATTATGTCTAAAGGACGCGACTTCGATGCAGTAGTAGTGGGATCAGGCCCCAACGGTCTCAGCGCCGCTATCCGCCTTCAGCAGGCGGGCCTCTCCGTCCTGGTACTGGAAGGGAAGGACAGTATTGGCGGCGGAACGAGAACGGAGGAGCTGACGCTACCGGGTTTTCTTCACGATGTGTGCTCTGCCATCCATCCGCTTGCGGTAGGGTCACCGTTTTTTAAAACGTTACCGCTACACGAACACGGACTGGAGTACATCGCTCCGCCGGTACTTGCGGCACATCCACTTGACGGCGGGCGTGCTGCCGCGCTCTTCTCTTCGCTGGAAGCAACAGCCAGCGCATTGGGTGATGACGGAGAAGCTTATCGCAGTCTCATCGGCCCGCTGACGGCGAACTGGGATAAGATTGTCACTGACGTGTTGCGTCCTTTGGGTATCCCCGCAAACCCGCTCGCGTTTACCCGTTTCGGGTTGAAGGCGCTGCTGCCTGCAATCCGACTGGCAGCTCACTTCCGGTCGATGGAAGCACGGGCGCTGGTGGGAGGGATGGCTGCACATAGTATTCAGCCACTCACAAACATCGCGACATCGGCGATAGCGTTGGTGCTGATGATAACGGGTCATAAGGATGGCTGGCCTTTTCCGAAGGGCGGATCGCGTCAGATCACCGCAGCACTGGCGTCTTATTTGCGTTCACTCGGTGGAACCATCGAGACAAATGTGGATGTCCGTTCGATGTCGCAGTTGCCATCGTCGCATGCGGTCTTGTTTGATGTTACACCGAGGCAACTGCTGGCTATCGCAGGTCATAAGTTGTCGCCGCTGTATCGGTGGCAGATGAAGCGCTATCGTTATGGAATGGGTGTGTTCAAAATCGACTGGGCGTTGGATGGCCCGACACCGTTTACATCTGAAATATGCCGGAGCGCGGCTACCATTCACATGGGTAATACATTCGATGAGATTGCTGAAGCTGAAGCGATGATATGGAAAGGCCGGCAGTCTGACAAGCCTTTCGTTCTGTTTGCCCAGCAGAGCATCTTCGATTCGTCGCGCGCGCCGGAAGGGAAGCAGGTTGCGTGGGCGTATTGTCACGTGCCACGGGGAGCGACGCGCGACATGACCGAACAGATCGAGAACCAGGTAGAGCGATATGCGCCGGGCTTCAGAGACCGCATACTGGCGCGTCATACACTAGACGCGCAACAGATGGAAGAGTATAATCCCAACTACGTCGGAGGTGATATAAACGGGGGGGCGGGCGATATTGGCCAGCTCTTTACGCGGCCTGCCTTGCGCTTCTCGCCCTACCGCACATCGGCTAAGGGTCTTTATCTTTGTTCATCGTCAACACCGCCGGGTGGCGGTGTTCACGGAATGTGTGGTGTTCACGCGGCTGAACTTGCGTTGAAGGATATCTTTGAGAAGTCAAAATAAGTTCTAATTTGCCGTCTCGAAAATACTTCCTGACACTATGGCTGATCTCCCCGAAGAGGTAAAGGCGACGCCCACGCATAAGCCTCGCATAACAATAGACGAAGACTGGGCTGTCGTTTTACTGGGATTCATAATTATATTTTTGTACCTGGGGGGCATGGTCATTCCTGCGCCGGTGTATAAGTGGACTAACATGCAGGATCTGGGACAAACGGTCCTGTCGTCTGATAACCTTGCCCGGATTTTTTATCAGTTTGTTCTTGCGTTTGTTTTCTCCGTTCTCGCGGGACTTGTCACTAATAAGCCGGTCAAAGCTGCTGTAAAAGTGTTCCCGGTGCTCTATATCGTAAGTGCACTCGCCTTGCTGCTGGAAGGGAACGCTACTATCCGGTCATTGAATCTGGAAGCGGTGATCTTCAGTCTCTCCATTGGGCTGCTTATCGGAAATACTTTCAAGTTGCCCGAATGGTTTCGCGCTGTATTGAACGCGGAGATGTTCGTCAAGATCGGTCTGGTTCTGCTGGGTACGCGCATAATTTTTTCAGATATCCTCGAGGCGGGTCAGTTGGGTATGATTCAGGCGGTGATTATTGTCTTTACCGTCTGGTATTTCGCGTTCTGGATTTGCAAGAAGTTCAAGCTCGACGAGGATCTTCGAATGATGATATCGAGCGCTGTATCCATCTGCGGGGTGTCGGCTGCAATCGCTACGTCGGGGGCTATTAAAGGTGACCCGAAGAAACTTTCGTATGTTATTTCACTGGTATTGGTGACTGCCATTCCGATGATGATCCTGCTTCCCTGGCTTGCCGATATCATGGGCTTGTCGCAAGCGGTTACCGGCGCCTGGATCGGGGGAACGATTGATACCACGGGCGCAGTAGTCGCCGCGGGGACGCTGGCAGGAGATATTGCAGTCAATGTCAGTACGATTGTCAAGTTCTCGCAAAACGTCTTGCTGGGTTTGGCCGCCTTCGCGATCAGTATCTACTGGACTTACACGCAAAAAGCTCCCGAGGGAATGGAAGGCAACAAGCCATCGCTGAAATTGTTGTGGGATAGGTTCCCGAAGTTTGTTCTCGGCTTTATGGCGGCGTCGCTGCTGTTTTCTTTTTTCCTGAGGCCCGAGCTTGTTGATGCTACCAAGAGTCCGATCAAGAGCATTCAGACCTTGTGGTTTGTGCTCGCGTTTACAAGTATAGGGCTGGAGACACGGTTCTCCGACTTGTTTAACGCCGACAACCGAAGACCACTGTATGCCTTTACGATCGCACAGCTTTTCAACATCGTGGTGACGCTTATCGTAGCCTACTTGTTGTTCAGCTGAGCGTCTCGTTTCCAACTTGTCTGCTACAAGCCCGAGTACCTTTGCCTATTGCCTATTGCCTATTGCCTATTGCCTATTGCCTTTTGCCTATTGCCCTTTGCCCTTTGCCCTTTGCCCGACTTTGGTCTTTTTTCTATATATTCACGCGCTTTTTCACGGGTGTGGGAAGCTTTTTTATCTTGATTTTAGTGAATGGCACTGCTTGAGAAACAATTGTATGTTAAGAAGTCGACGATCCCCGATTCAGGGAAGGGATTGTTCACGAAGAAGTTTATTTCCAAAGGCACGCGTATCGTGGAGTACAAGGGAAGGATCTCCACATGGAAGGATGTCAAAGATGACGACGGCAAGAACGGTTATATATTTTTTGTCAACCGCAACCATGTGATCGATGCTCTGCCCAGGAAAACGGCGTTAGCGCGCTATGCAAACGATGCCCGTGGACTCGTGCGTGTGAAGGGTGTGAAAAACAACTGCGACTACGTCACCGAGGGCAAGAAGGCTTATATCGAATCAAAGAAAGATATTCCTGCCGGTGCTGAGATCTTCGTCGACTACGGCGATGACTACTGGAAAGTAATTCGCAAGAATATCAAGCTGTGGGCTGAGGAAGAAAAAGAAGCCAAAAAGAAGAAAGCCAAAAAGAAGAAAAAGGCTGCCGAAAAGGCCAACAAGAAAAAGAAGGCTGAGAAGAAAAAGGCTTCCAGGAAAAAGAAGAAGGCGTCCCGGTAGGAGCGGAGGGCCGTTTCTCAACGCTGGTTCAGCACAATTTGCTGGAGCCGAAGCCTTGCGCTGGCTGCATACTCATCGAATCCTTTGCGCTCGGCTTCTTCGGCGTATGCCTGGAGAAGCCTGTATGAATTGTGGTTGATTTGTATTGCCTCCACAAGGATGTTATAGGATTCCATTCCCTCGGGATTCTGTGTTCTAAAGAAATTAGCAGCGGAGACTATACCCTCCTCAAAGTAGGGGTTCCAGGTTCCTACAATCCGGTAGTTCTTTTGTGCCGCCTCCAGATCGCCGCTGGCTTCGTTGACGAGCGCCGTATACCATATCAGATCCAGCTCATGCCCTGGTCCGAATTCAACGTCGGTATTGATCTGTAGTGCGAGCAACTGAATCTCCCGTCTCCATGCCAACATCAGCAACTCAGCGTGTCTCACCTCGTTGTAGAGCTGTTTGTCTGTCAACTCGAGACCACTGATCTGGTTCAGGTAGCGGATCGCGGGTGAGAGGTTTCCTGCCTTGAATTGCTCCTTCGACATGTCGAGCAGGGTTTGTGCCTTGTAGTCGGCCCCCTGGAAGGTCTTTGTCAGCTTATTGAAGAGCGTTGTATCGGCGAGTCCGATATTATACCGGCAATATTGATATTTCTCCGGGTCGTCCAGTTGCATTGCCTGTGAAGGTGTGAGCGCCAGTATACGCTGCATGCGTCGCGCGATTTCCTGTTCGCCCTGTTCGCCACGGCTCGCGACGGAGTCCCACGCCACAAATGCGGCGAATGTCTTTCCGGCTTCCGTCAGTGCAATGGCGTTGTAGAACGGCGAGTCTTTGTAGTCAGCGGTCTCTGCATGTGTAAAGTAACTGGATGCTATCTCCGGGTTGCCCTGATCCAGCGCCCACAAGCCCATGATGTAGTTGTACTTTCCGCGGTATCCCTGCGACGTGTAGGCGAGCTCGGCAAGAATTTCCAGCGCCTTCGTCACATTTCCCCGGTGGTAGTACGCGTGAGCCAGCGTCGCCTTTAGTGCTTCACTGTAGTCGAAGTTGAGGGAATCGTTCGCGATAGCGTCGACCTGTTGAATAAAGGTGGTGTCTATTGTCCGGGAATTCCGGATCGTATAGTTGTTGAGCAATGTGGCTGAGTAAAGGTTCAGAACCTTGTCTTTCAGCGGATCGAGGTTGGTCGTGATCTCCTGGTCGAAGAGCGTTGCCAGTGCCAGAGCGTTGCCGATCACCACCGGAGATTCATTCCCGAAAAGTCTTACCACGGAGTCGGTATTGATTGGCAGGTACTCCGACGCTGCCAGGGCAAGAAAGTTTCCTTCGGCGGAGCTTCTGGTCAACTTGTGTTGTCGCGCTTCATTGATGAACCATGTGGCAGAGTCGAGGTGATGGATTTTGCCATAGGCGAATCCGAGGTTGTTGGCCAGTACTCCTGACCCGCTCATGATTTCCATTCCCTCTCTGTAAGCCTTGATAGCGGAAAAGTATTGACGGTCCCACAAATAGAGATTGCCGCCGTTTACAAGCGAAAACTCGCTGGGTCTTTTGCCGTTCGCCAGTTTGTAATTGTAGTGCGCATCTTCGTAGCGAATTGTCGCCGATTTCATCTTGCCGAGGGCGTAGTTTGCCCGGTGGCCCTGAAAGCCGTATTTCCGGCTTTCGTCGTAGAAGTTCAACGCAAGGACGTCCCTTCCCTGCAGTACATAGAGATCTGCTACGTAGTTGTAGAAGCCCGCAATACCGTGATAAACCGTCTGACGGTAATCAGAATAAAACACGAATGCGAGGGTGGCGATGAGTCCCGCCAGCCGGAATGTAAAGTACGGCATCCGGTTCGGGTTGTAGATGAACTTGTAGACAGGAAGGTTGTCAGCCATCATCACCATGAAGTTCGAGATGAAGTATGTCAGGAAGATAATGCCGTAGCCGGCGTGGCTGAAGATGATGACGTCGCGGATGATCTTCAGTGCTACGTCATTCGCATTTGCGAGATACTGCGCAATGGTGATGATACATATCGACGCGAGCGCGAGATACAGGAGCGCGCCTTGTGGTCGGAACCCGAGGATTCCCTGATACAGGGGTTCCCTTTGTCGGAAGCCCCATATCCCCAATATCATCGATGCGCAGAGCAGCAAATACAAATTGACGTAGATGAAGTCCCAGTTGATCACGCCTAGTTCGTAAAGGCATGCGAGAAGAATGTTTGCCAGGTAGATGACACTTATGATCATGAAGTGCCGCAGGCTTTTGGATGTACCCTGACTCGCGACATATACAAATGAAGCGAGGATCTCATGCGCGATCATCAGGATGAAGATGATGCTCAGCACCATTGCGGGAAGATAGGCCGTTATCACCAGGTGCAGCAACGGATAGGCTATTTTCGAAAAGAGACCGATCACTACCGCGCAGACCGCCGCCATAGTGAGAAAACAGAGGAGGCGGGTGGTCCAGCCTGCCTCAGCGCGAAAGCTCTTGAAGTAATAGCTGACGGCAACAAAGATCAGGCTTACTGTCACCGGCACTGCGTAGCCACCGATACTGAAGACGCGCAATACGTCCAGCTGAAGTGAGAGCACAAACACCACAAAAAGCCCCATACCAGCGAAATACCAGAACCGATTAAGTGTTGTGATCACCGTGAGCAGCACCATTGCGCAGACTGTCAGCACGATGAGGAATACATAAGAAGCAAGCTGGTTGTGAACGACGTCGCCTCCCTGGAGGTATTCGAAGATCACATAGCTTTCACCAGGCACGTTCAGATGAAATGGTCCTACCCTGAATTCATGGACAGGCGTCTCAATGATCTTTTGTTCCTGAATGCGTTCCCAACTGATGATGTTGTCGGGTCCCTGAAGCCATGAGAACCAAAGATAGGCGGTTGAAAGAGTCAGGACGGCAGCTAATGCCAGCCAGATAGTTCTGTGTGGTTTGGGCCAATCTTTCCAGAAGAGCAAAGCGTGCATGAATAGGAGCTAACTTAACGATGCAAGCTAATGCGTATGAAGAAAAATAAAAAAAGTGCCGGACATTCCGGCACTTTCAAGTTAGGAGAAGTATTTCGTAACGCCCGGTGTCGCGATGGGGTAGAATCCGTTCTCGTCGGGAAGTACCGGAGGCGGTGCATCAAAAGCATATTTTTTAGGCTGAATGCTGATGCCTGAGTTAAGGGCCTGGTCAAATTCAATGACCTGCCCTGAATAGGTTGCCATTCGTCCGATAACAGAGCTGAGAGTCGATTTTGCACCGTTTTCGGCATCAGCGAATTTAAATTCGCCCTTCTCTATCGCCGCAAACAATTCGTCGTGCTCAGTCTGGTAAGGGTTGTTTCCTTTTGAATTGTCGAACTTATACAGTGTCTTTCCTTTAGAAGATATTTCGCCGGCACCACACTTGATAACTCCTTTTGTTCCGACGAGCAATTCGTCAACTCTGGAGTATGTTCCCTTGATGTGACGACACTGGCTGTTGAGCACTGACCCATCCGCATAGTGAAATTCCACGAAGTGATGGTCGTAGATCTCGCCGTATTCCTTACCGGTACGGACCTGACGGCCACCCATGCCCTGTGCCTTTACGGGATACGCGCCCTTGAACCAATTCATTACATCGATATTGTGGATGTGTTGTTCGGTAATATGGTCGCCACACAACCAGTTGAAGTAATACCAGTTGCGCATTTGATATTCCATTTCCGTCTGTCCTGGCTGGCGGGGTCTTACCCATACACCGTCATTGTTCCAGTAAACCTGGCCGGAAGTAATATCACCTATCATGCCATCCTGCGCACGCTTGTAGAGTTCGCGATATGACGTCTCGTAGTGGCGTTGTAACCCTACCACGACGTTGAGTTTCTTTTTCTTTGCTATTTCGGCTACTTCCAACACCTTCTTCACACCGGCGGGATCTGTTGCGACCGGTTTTTCCATGAAGACGTGTTTGCCCTGATTGATAGCTTCTTCGAAGTGAATAGGACGGAAGCCGGGAGGTGTGGCGATGATAATCACATCAGCGAGCGGAATGACCTGCTTATAGGCATCGAAGCCGACAAATTTGGTGTCTTCTGTCACGGCTATCCGATCTTTTACATTTGCGTCGTCGTCGTCCATCAGTGATTTCAGAGACTTGTCGACCCGGTCGCGGAAGGCGTCGGCCATTGCGACAAGTTTTACGTTCTGTTTTGTGGATAGCGCTTGCATTGTTGCTCCTGTGCCGCGCCCTCCGCAGCCTATCACCGCGATCTTAATCGTGTCGTCAACAGAATTAAAGTATCCGGCGTTTGATACAAGCGGCATTGCCATAATTCCTCCTGCAAGCATGGTACCTTGCTTTACGAAGTCTCTTCGCGACTGTTTTGTCATTTTATTTTCCATAGGGATTGTGACAGGTTATTTATTTTAATTGAGATAGCTTTCGAAAAATTTTTCAATTTCTTCTTTTGAGGGAGTCTTCTCGGGTCGCACTATCCGGAATCCGGCAAACATGCCGTCGGTAAGCCACCATTTGCTTTTCGGGATCTGCGGGTCGCGTCGGTTCCACGAGGTATGGGAAGCTATTCGGTTGGCGCATCGAAGTTCTTCGACCGCGTCCATGTAAGAACCTCCCCGTACAACCTTAGGGTACTTGGATGCCGGTGGTGCCAGCGGATCCTTCGCGTTGGCCGATAATTTTTCGTAACGATCGGCGTGATACTGATCCAGCGTCCACTCGCTCAAGTTACCCAACATATCGTACAATCCCCAGGCGTTGGGCTTTAGTGATGCGGTTTTCTGATACTTTCCGTCGCTGTTGTCTCTGAAATAGCCGTAGCTCTTCAGGCTGGCAGGGTCGTTTCCGAAAGGTGTGGCTGTCTTTGTTCCGGCGCGGCATGCGTACTCCCACTCGGCTTCCGTCGGTAGTCTGTAGAAGACGCCTGTTTGTTCGTATAGCCATTTGCAATACATCAGCGCAGCCTGCTGACTCATGCTGTTGGTAGGGTGACGGTCGTCACGCCCCATCCCCCAGGTAAGGTCTATGTATTGCGCCGTGGGCCGTGATACAGCGTCCACGCTGATCTCTTTCGTCTGCGGGACATTCATGTTTTTGAAGAAGGCATCCCACTCAGCGAAGGTTACTTCCCTTTCACCCATCCAGAATGCGCTGATTTGTACTTTCTTCTGAGGTCCTTCGTCTGCATCGCGGTTTTTCTCCGATGCGGGACTACCGATCAGGAAGCTGCCGGCTGGCACCGGTACCATTTTGAACGTTACATCAGTTCCGGGAATTGTCTGCTGGTATGGCCTGGACTGGGCAACCGCGACTGATTGAATAGAAAAGAAAAGAGAGAGAACTACGAGTATATTCTTCAAGGCGTAAATGTTGAGCGACCAAATTAAGGAAATTAGGTTCCGCCGCAAAACATTGACACCTACTTCGGAATCAATCCGGCACTTCGCTTTTTAGGCTGCCTCCACCGGAGGCGCCTTTTACTCCTTTTCTCTTCCTGGTCAACCAGGTAAAAATTCATTTGGGCTACCTGAAACTGGCGGATATAGCCATTGGCGGTGAGTCCGGAAGACAGTTTTATGGAATTTTCCATGTGCCGGGTATTTTATTTAACCAGACCCCCTGATAGGGTCAAAGGTTTGAATGATGTATTAGAAATTCCGGGACTTTGGTCTGAAAAATCCCTTTTACAACGCTTTTATACGTAGGAGAATGTGGCAGGTTGAGGTGTTTTGGCGAAAAATGCGTGAATTTCTTACGCGGCCGTGTTTTTAACCTTACGTTTTTGCCGAAAAAACAAACGGCCTCCGGGGGATACCCATTGGAGGCCGTATTTTTGACGATTCAATTTGTCAGATATTCGGCTGGGGCGTGGTTCTCAGGTAAGGTTTCACGCGTTTGTGTCCTTTGGGGAACTTAGCCTCGATGTCCTCATCTTTGACGGCACCGCTAATAATTACGTCGTCGCCGTGACTCCAATCAGCTGGTGTCGCAACGCTGTGATTAGCAGTCAGTTGAAGGCTGTCAACGACACGAAGGATCTCATTGAAGTTGCGGCCGGTAGACGCGGGGTAAGTCAATGTGAGCTTAACTTTTTTGTCCGGTCCTATAATAAAGACTGAGCGCACGGTGAATTTGTCCGTCACGTTCGGGTGAATCATTCCATAGAGGTTTGCCACTTTGAACTCAGGATCAGCGATCAGCGGATACTTTACGTCAGTATTCTGAGTTTCGTTGATATCCTTAATCCAGTTCTTATGCGAATCGAGGGGGTCTGCGCTGATAGCTAGAATCTTGACACCGCGCTTTGCGAACTCGGGCTCAAGTCGTGACATGGAGCCGAGCTCCGTCGTGCAAACGGGGGTAAAATCTGCGGGGTGAGAAAACAATATACCCCAGCCGTCGCCGAGCCATTCATGAAATTTGATTGTTCCGGCGGTGGTTTCGGCGGTAAAATCGGGAGCGACATCCCCTAATCGAATTGACATAGTACTTATAATTTAAGGTTGAACAATAGATGCACCTATAATAACCTGACCCGACCGAAATTAGTTTTGCGGCAACACTATTTCTTCCTGGCCTGGCGTAGAGTTTCCTGTAGCTGTGCGACAATTTACTATTTTGCTGGTTGTTGCGGTTGTGGAAAGCGTATTTATCTATAATTTACCGCCCGGGTATTCCTGTGTTGGATATGCACGCCGAGGTAGCTCAGCGGTAGAGCAGCTGATTCGTAATCAGCAGGTCGTGAGTTCAAATCTCATTCTCGGCTCTTTGTTCCATCCATTGACATGTACGATCTTGTCTTTGATCTGTTCGTGAAAGTCGGGTGCCACTCATTCATTATGAATACAATAAACCTGTTGCTCGTCGGCGCCGGGGGAGGTGCCGGCACGATCGCCCGATACCTCACGGTTGTCTTTGTGGAAAGGAGAATGAACGCAGCTCTCCCCTATGGAACGCTTACCGTTAACATCGCAGGATCGTTTATCCTCGGCGTTATCCTGGCATGGCTCGCAGGAAGAACGGGAAGTGCCAGTGACCAGTGGAGGCTATTGCTCGGAACAGGATTCTGTGGCGGCTTTACAACGTTCTCGGCGTTTGCCGCAGACAACCTGATGCTTTTGGAGCAGAGACTTCCCGTCCTTGGTTTGTCGTACATCGCCCTTAGCATCGCAGGCGGACTCTTTGCTGTGTGGATCGGCTTTGCTATAAGCAGAACGCTCTTTTGACCATTTTAATTCGTTTTCGGGAAACAGCGAACCGATAATATTTGTTTCAACGTTGAATGTTTTGACCAGGTAAATACACCACGTTAACAAGGATATCACACCATGATCTTCGCATACGATTTCGATCGCCTGAGTATTGTTCTGAAAACAATTCTTCAAAGAAACCTCCCGGATGAGGGGTGGCGGTGGCTGGAGAACGAGAGTAGCGCCACTCAGTCGAGTGGAGGTATTTCAAAATTCAATATCGCGTTTGTCGCGATGCCGCGGAAGACTGGAAAGAGCGTCATTGAGATTACGTCGAAGGAAGCCGAGGAGATAAATGTCGCCCGCGCCGGCCTCATCGTTAAAGGCTGGACGTGTGATCGCCTCAGCCGGGTATGGCTCCTGATGATGCTCAATCACGAACAAGAGGAGCGATACGTTGCCACCGTCGAAAACCTTTTTCTAAGCGCTGAAATGAGCGAGTTAGTGGCGCTTTACTCCGCGCTTCCGGTACTTGCGTATCCTGAACGATGGCGCAAACGCTGTGCCGAGGGCATTCGTAACAACATCGGTCAGGTGCTGGAAGCTGTGATCTGCAACAACCCCTATCCGTCTGAAGAACTCGACGAAGCAGCGTGGAATCAACTCGTGCTGAAAGCGATTTTCACGGAGAAGCCCGTACTCGAAATTATCGGCCTGCGGGAGCGATCAAACAAAGCGCTGGTTGAATCGCTTTCCGACTATGCACACGAACGGTGGGCCGCTCATCGCGATGTAAATCCGCTGCTGTGGATTTGTGTAAGCCCATTCGTTGATCAGCGTATTTTTTCGGATATTCAACGTTTGTTTTCCTCCGGTGATGAGCGTGCGCAGGAGGCTGCGGCACTGGTTTGCCATGAGACAAGCTACGAACCGGCGAAGCAATTGCTTGCGAAAGTGCCGGCGCTGCAAAAAGCTGTTGCGGAAGGTGCTGTCACCTGGGAAGGCATTGCCGGAAAAATCCAGGTATCCGCCTGATAGTTATGGGCGGAGGAGGCATAGGAAGTGTCTGATTATTTAAACCAATAGGCTATGTGTTGCAGTCATGATTTAACAGAGAAAGATATTCAGCCCGGCGTACCGCTGTCGGCGTATCTCGATAGCATCAAAGGCATGAAGTTCTTCGATCCACATGTTCACATGACCGCGCGGACCACCGACGATTATCAGGCGATGTCCGATGCCGGTGTGGTGGCCCTGATAGAACCCGCGTTCTGGCTGGGTCAGCCGCGCACAGGCGTGGCGACATTCCGCGATTACTACAGCAGCCTGATCGGGTGGGAGAGATTTCGATCGTCTCAATTTGGAATAAAGCACTACTGCACCATTGGGTTAAACTCGCGCGAAGCCAATAACGAAGAGCTTGCCGAACAGGTCATGGAACTTCTTCCTCTTTTTATCTATAAAGAAGGCGTTGTGGGTGTCGGTGAAATCGGGTTCGACGACCAGACCGCAGCGGAAGAAAAGTATTACCGGCTTCAACTCGATCTCGCCAGGGAAGCATCGCAGCCCGTTCAGATCCATACACCGCACCGCGACAAGAAGCGCGGGACTCAACGCAGCATGGACATTGCGATCGAGCAGGGACTGGATCCGAAGATGGTGATCGTCGATCACAACAACGAAGAGACTGTGAAGGAAGTACTCGACCGCGGTTTCTGGGCTGCCTTTACGATTTATCCCTTCACGAAGATGGGGAACGAGCGGATGGTGGACGTGGTGAAGCAATACGGCCCGGAACGGATCATGATAAACTCCGCGGCTGACTGGGGTATCAGCGACCCTCTCGCCGTGCCAAAGACCGCCGTGTTGATGAAACAAAAAGGAATCCCCGAAGAGACTATACGCATGGTAACCTACCAGAACGCTATCACCGCCTTCGCGCAAAGTGGTCAGATCGATGAATCTGACTTCGCTGCTGTGAAAAATATCGATCAAAGCCGGAAGTTTGCCGGCAACACCGTTCTGCGCGGAGGACAAGCACCGCGAGTGGATAAAGACTCATTGATCATTCGATAAACCAGTGGACAGGTTCATCGGCTTTTTCCGTCTGACGCGGCCAGCTAATATCGTCACGGCAGTGTCTGATATTCTTGCCGGGGTAGCGATCTCCGGCTTTCTCGTCAATAATTTCGACGGCGAGTATGCTCCGGTGCTATGGCTTGTTCTAACCACGATAGGGCTATACGGGGGTGGCGTGGTGCTCAACGACGTCTTCGACATGGCACTCGATGCGGAGGAGCGGCCTGAACGTCCCATACCCAGCGGACTCATATCGCTGGGGGAAGCAGCGAGGCTCGGCGTGTTCCTGCTTGTAGCCGGTGTTTTCTTCGGATATGTTGTGTCACCGCTTTCGGGCATCGTCGCCTTTGCAACAGCGGTTGCAGCCGTGATCTACAACAAGTGGGCAAAGCACAACTCATTCTTTGGTCCGCTGGTCATGGGACTTTGCCGGGGGCTGAACCTATTGCTTGGAATTAGCATCATACCCCAAATGGCAGCTGAATACTGGTACCTGGGGATTGTTCCAATAGCGTATATAGCCGCAGTCACAATGGTTAGCAGGGGTGAAGTTCATGGAGGTAGCCGATCAACGCTTTATGCTGCAACGGTGCTGTACCTGATGGCTATGGCCAGCATCCTCTACCTTTCACTTATCCGAGGGTATGCCGTTACCACGGTCTTCTACGTTGTGGCGTGGGCCCTCATGGTGTTTGTTCCGCTTAGAAATGCCTGGGTTCGGCCGGAAGGGAGGCTGATCGGACAGGCGGTTAAAGCCGGGGTGCTGGCCCTTATTCTGATGAACGCAGCCTGGGCATCAGCGTTTGGCGTGGGCTATCTCGCCCTGGTCATAATTTTACTCCTTCCTCTTTCACTGGGGCTGGCACGGGTATTTGCCGTGACCTGATCCGCCGGCCAAAGCCGGATATTTCCAAAAAAATGAAACGGGCATTTTATTCCGGATGATTTTGTTATCCTTTCGATACGGGAATTATCCCTTTACGGGGTAACGTTGTAGTTTTGTGGCCTATATAGTGTTGAGTATTCAAATAATGGAGTTCATACGGCAAGTCTTTGATATAAAGTTCGAATACAAGGTATTTTTTACTACCCATCTCTTCGAAGAAGGGAATGATGCATTTCGTTTATTTCTGCGTGAAACACGCACTGCCGGCGTCGTCCGGAAGATGCTTTTTGTCATCGACAACGGCGTTCTCGCAAATCACCGCGACCTCGAACGGCAGATAAGGCGGTATTTCACAAACGAACCTGATATCCGCCTCATCGATGAAATGATCGTTCTTCCGGGGGGTGAGGTTACGAAGAACGATGAGTCGTATTTCCGAAAAATCATAGCGGGGGTGAATGAACACGGAATTGACCGTCACTCATTTCTGGTGGCGATCGGTGGTGGTTCCGTGCTGGATACGGCCGGATATGCCGCGGCCGTTGCACACCGGGGCGTGCGGCATATACGTGTACCCACGACCGTGCTCTCGCAAAATGATTCAGGAGTTGGTGTGAAGAACGGTATCAACCACGCTGGGAAGAAGAATTTTCTCGGCTCGTTTACCCCGCCTGTCGCAGTCTTCAATGACAGTCATTTTCTCACAACCCTGAACGATGCCGAATGGCGTTCGGGAATATCGGAAGCGATCAAAGTTGCGCTGATAAAGGACGCAGGTTTCTTTGAATGGATCGAGGCGAACGCCGCAAAAATGGTGGCACGTGAAATGCCATCCATGCAGTATCAGATCAGGCGCTGCGCCGAACTTCACCTGCAGCATATCGGGGGAGCCGATCCGTTTGAAGCAGGCTCGTCGCGTCCGTTGGACTTCGGACACTGGAGCGCGCATAAGCTCGAACAACTCAGCAATTTCACCATCCGCCACGGCGAGGCAGTAGCGATCGGAATAGCACTTGATACGGTTTACTCATTTCTCTCCGGGCGACTAAACGAACCGGAGATGAAGCGCGTGCTTCATGTTATCAGAGCCTTAGGCCTGCCGTTAACGGATCCCTTACTTGATATCGCTGACGATAAGAGTCCGTTGCTGGAAGGACTGAATGAATTTCGAGAGCACCTCGGTGGTCGCCTGACGATCATGTTGCTGCGTGACATCGGGAAAGGAGAGGAAGTTCACGAAATTGATCCGCAGCTCGTGCGCAGAGCAAGTGAGTGGATCAGGGAATACAGCCTGGAAAGCGCTAAATAATTATCGCCATCATGCAGACATCTTTAGGACACCTGACGTATTGTACCAACATCCATGCTGGCGAAACCTGGGAAGACCATTTCAAAGCGTTAAAGTACAGTATCCCAAGCGTTAAAAAAGCACTGTCGCCCGATAAGCCGTTTGGCATCGGTTTGCGTTTGTCGCATCAGGCCAGTCTGGAACTCGTTAAGGAAGGGAAACTCCGGGAATTCAGGCAATGGCTTCGGGAATCGGGCTGCTATGTTTTTGTGATCAATGGATTCCCTTACGGAGGATTTCATCACACCCGCGTCAAGGACAGCGTGCATGCTCCGGACTGGACCACTCCGGACCGGGTGCAGTACACCATCCGGTTGTTCAATATCCTTTCAGCGATCGTGCCCGATGGTATGGAGGGCGGTGTATCAACGTCGCCGCTGTCATATAAGCACTGGCATGGTAAGGACGAACGCTCACAAGCCGTTGAAACGTCGACGGAGAATATCCTCAGGGTAGTACAAGATCTGGTGGCTATTCGCGAATCAACAGGACAGATCCTTCACCTCGACCTCGAACCAGAACCTGACGGACTAATAGACAACGGCCCGGAATTTATATCGTGGTACCGGCATCAGCTTATCCCCCAGGGTACGACTTTCCTGAGGAAACACCTTAGCTATGATAAAGAGCAGGCCGTTGCCGCTATCCGCGAGCACGTTCGTCTCTGTTATGACATCTGTCATTTTGCCGTAGGCTATGAAGATCACGCCGCCATCATCCGCGAACTTGAGATGCAGTCGATCCGCGTCGGACGTGTTCAGATCAGCGCCGCGTTGAAAGCCGCGATCGCTCCCAACCCATCAGACCGCGACAAGGTCATAGAAGCATTCAGGCCTTTCAACGAATCGACATATCTCCATCAGGTTGTAGCACGGAATGAAGACGGTACCTTTACGCGATATCCCGACCTCCCCGAGGCTCTCGATGACGCGCGAAACCCCGCAGTGCGCGAATGGCGTTCACACTTTCATGTACCGCTGTTTGTAGAAGACTACGGTGTACTGAAGTCCACACAGTCAGATATAAAAACAGTGCTCGCCCTGCTAAACGAAAAACGATTTGCTGATTTCCTCGAAGTAGAAACCTATACGTGGGAAGTGCTTCCAAAAGACACACGGCTTCCGCTGGAAGATTCAATTGTCCGGGAGTTGGAGTGGGTGCTCCTGGGGTTCCGGGTTTCGGGTTCCGGGTTTTAGGTTCCGGGTTGGGATTGCGAGTTCCGGGTTTCGGATTGCGGGTTTCGAGTTCCAAACAAAAAGAAACATGAAAAAGACAGTTGTCATCGATATCGTTGGCCTTTCGTCGTCACTGATCGGCGATCATACGCCGTTCATTGCAAAATATGCGGCTGAACGACGTATCACGACGATCAATCCCATGCTGCCGGCTGTAACCACAGCCGTTCAATCGACTTATGTAACGGGAAGGAAGCCGTCTGAACACGGCATCGTGGGCAATGGATGGTACGACCGGATTGATAGCGAAGTGAAGTTCTGGAAGCAGTCGAACAAGCTGGTGTCGTCGGAAAAGATATGGGAGCGGGCGAAAAAACAAGATCCCTCCTTCACATTCTCCAACATGTTCTGGTGGTATAACATGTACTCTTCAGCGGACTACGCGGTAACACCGAGGCCGAACTACCTCGCCGACGGGCGCAAACTTCCCGACTGTTACTCAACGCCGCCCGAACTGCGCGATCATCTTCAGCGTGAACTCGGCCAGTTCCCCCTGTTTCAGTTCTGGGGACCCGGCGCCAATATAAAGTCAACCCAGTGGATCGCCGATGCATCCATCATCACCGACAAGCTGCACGACCCTACTCTCACAACGATCTACCTACCGCACCTGGACTATTGTCTTCAGAAATTCGGGCAGGACTTTTCGCGTATTCATACCGAGCTTGGCGAAATTGACCGTGTAGTGGAACAGTTGGTAAAATATTATACGACGCGGAACGCACGTGTCATCCTGTTGTCGGAATACGGCATCACCAATGTGCGGAATCCGATCTTCATCAACCGAATCCTTCGGGAACAAGGACTTCTGCAGATCCGCGTCGAACGCGGCCTGGAGTTACTGGACGCCGGCGCCTCAAAAGCGTTTGCTGTCGCCGACCACCAAATTGCGTACATCTATATCAATGATCCCACCGTGGCTGACAAGGTTGCGGACATTGTCGGGAGGATTTCCGGCGTCGAACTTATACTCGGCCGCGAAGAACAAGCCCGATATGGTATCGACCATGAACGCGCCGGCGACATCGTGCTGATGGCTGATGAACATAGCTGGTTTGCCTATTACTTCTGGCTCGACGACGCTAAAGCGCCGGACTATGCGCGTGCCGTCGATATCCACAAAAAGCCGGGATATGATCCCGTGGAGATGTTCATGACATCGAAACTTCGCGCGGGGTATAAGCTCCTGCGGAAGAAAGCGGGACTGCGATATGTGATGGACGTTATCCCCCTTGATGCGACGTTGATCAAAGGATCCCATGGCCGCATCGGCACCGAACGGAAATTTCACCCTGTACTCATCAGTACCGACGTGGGTAAAGAGCAGTTAGATGCTACGGATATTTATGGATTTATTTGGAAGACGTTGACAACATAATGACACCTAAAGAATTCCGATCAACACTTTCCTTTTCCAACCCTCCGGGAGGGTTGTCGAAACTGCTGGAAGCGATGTGGTACGATGCGAAGGGAAACTGGGAAAGAGCGCATGATATTGCCCAGGATATTTCCAGCCGCGATGGATCGTGGGTACACGCCTATCTGCACCGCAAGGAAGGAGATCACGGTAACGCGGCATACTGGTACCGCCGGGCAGGCCGGCCGGTTCCGCATTCAACACTCGATGAAGAATGGGAAGAAATTGTCGCGATCTGGCTACGAAGAACGTAGGCAAATGATATACAGAGTCTGAGTGTACCGAAGCCACGCCTTTGCGAGATGCTTCGGCGGGCACGAGTTTATCAGAACCGGAAAAGCCTTCATTACCTGAAAGTCTCCTGGTTTAGACGACTCATCTGTACCGAAGGAGGGACTCGAACCCTCATGTCTTGCGACACACGCCCCTGAAACGTGCGTGTCTACCAATTCCACCACTTCGGTCTATAATATATTTGTTGTGCGTTTCTCCCAACTGGAGCATCGCATTATTCACTTGTCAGGTTTATCCGAAATTATCGCCTAACAACGCTCATGTCTTACCCCTTGGTAGGGGTTGGAGGCGTGTCTACCACCCCGATAGCTATCGGGGCCACCACTTCGGTCTATAATATATTTGTTGTGCGTTTCTCCCAACTGGAGCATCG
>CAZBNP010000022.1:0-8011 GCA_964493505.1 uncultured Roseivirgaceae bacterium | reverse complement strand
TAGGGGTTGGAGGCGTGTCTACCACCCCGATAGCTATCGGGGCCACCACTTCGGTAAATGTTGTTTTCTTTGTTTCTTACCCCCTTCCGGGATCAGATCCGGTGCCCAGGACTGGATTCGAACCAGCACACCGATAAAGGCACTACCCCCTCAAAGTAGCATGTCTACCAATTTCATCACCTGGGCATTTCCGTCGCTAACCGACCTGCTGATTCACACCGGCAGGTAGAAATTTCGATGGGCGACAAAGGTAAAAACCTTTGTGTATTTTCACAATAATGATGCCCCCGGCAACCTCTATTCACCCGAAAATCTGAGAAATATTATTTTTTGGGGAGAACCCCGCTAACCGACTACTGGCTACCGATCAACCGGCGACTTACCAGCCACTGCTGACCGACCGACCTCCGACTACCGACTCACCGTCCGGTTCAGCCTGTCGATACTCCAGAAAAGAAGAGAAAAAAAGAAGATAACGGCTGTAAATACAAATACCATAGCGATTCAATTTAGCTGGGAATCAAAGATCAGCACTCCCGGTCCAATATACCCGCGATACCTGCTTCGGGTGGCACTGAGGTAAGTTTTGAGACGTTTTTGACCGATTTTGAGCACGGATCCCTTCGTATAAATTAATCAGGAATAATTTTCGCTTACACCTATATTTGCGCAAACATTAAATCACCGGAATATGACTAAAAGAGGCCCTGAATTACTCCTAATCTTACTTTTATCCCTGTTCACACCGTCCGTTTTCGCCTTCCAGGCAGAGCAGGATACGGTAGTTCAGGATACAACCGCAGTTAAGGAAATTCCCAGCGACTGGTTCCTCAGAGATCCCGAGACAGACCGTGTCCAGGGCGTCAGCGTCGATAAAGCTTATTCGCTGCTGAAAGGAAAACCTTCGCGCACAGTGATTGTAGCCGTGATCGACTCGGGCGTAGATATCGAACACGAAGACCTGAGAGACAACCTTTGGATCAACGAAGACGAGATCCCCGGCAACGGGGTGGATGATGATAAGAACGGGTATATCGATGATATCCACGGATGGAACTTTGTAGGGGGTAGTGAAGCGAATGTCGATGCGGATACCTATGAGGTTACACGCGAATATGTGCGTCTGAACCCTGTTTATGAGAACGTTGAGGAAAAGGACGTCAGTAAAAAGAACCGTGCTGAATACGCGTACTGGAAAGAGGTGAAAGCGAAATATGACCGTGATTCAAAATTCAACAGAGAACAATACGACCAGTATCTGCAACAGTACCAGATGTATGCAAATGCATTCATGACAATACATTATTGCGACAGCCTCCTCCAGGAAACACTCGGTCAGCCAGTCACAAAGTCATTGTTGCCCAGCGTTGAAGCTGCTAACGACACGATCGAATTCGCCAAGCAAACGCTGACGCGGATATTGGAAAGTGTTGAAGGCGATGTTGAAGTCGGTGTCTTCCTCGATGAGCTGGCGGGTTATATCGACCAGCTGAAACAACGTGTGGAGCACTACGAAACGGCGGTTGAATTTGGATACAACACCGAGTATGACTCGCGATCGGTAGTCGGAGACAATCCCGACGACGTCAATGAACGCTACTACGGCAACAACGATGTGGAGGGTCCCGACGCGCGGCATGGAACGCACGTGGCAGGTATTATCGCCGCCAATCGGGACAACGATATCGGCATCAAAGGTATCGCCGACAATGTTAAGATTATGTCTGTTCGCGCGGTACCCAATGGCGATGAACGCGACAAAGACGTCGCCAACGCGATCCGCTATGCCGTCGACAATGGCGCCCACATCATCAATATGAGTTTTGGAAAAAGTTTCTCTCCTCATAAGGAAGTGGTCGACAAAGCTGTGAAATATGCCGAGTCAAAAGGTGTGCTGCTTGTACATGCCGCGGGCAACGACAGCGACGACCTGGACCAGGGATCGAACTATCCCAACAAGCGGTATACATCCGGTGGTGAGGCGAAAAACTGGCTCGAGATCGGTGCTTCTTCATGGGGTGCCGACGCGAGTCTTGTCGGCTCATTCTCCAACTACGGAAAGAAGTCGGTAGACCTGTTTGCTCCCGGCGTAGAAATTTATTCGACCACGCCGGACAATACATACGAAAGTCTTCAGGGCACGAGTATGGCGGCGCCCGCCACAAGCGGTGTTGCGGCAATCATTATGTCGTACTTTCCTCACCTCACCGCGGAACAGGTAAAGGATATTCTGAAGCAGTCGACCAGGAAGTTCGACGGTCTCAAAGTATCAAAACCCGGCGACAATGAGCAGGTAGCCTTCGAGCAACTCAGCAGCTCGGGCGGGATGGTTAACGCTTACGAGGCCGTCAGGCTGGCGATGACCATGAAGGATACCAAACAGCGCAGGAAGCGGTAAGGGAAAGCGCTAACGTGTAACGCCACGCAGCATCAGCGCAACGATGTTCTCAACGTGCACGGTATGCGGGAACATATCCACCGGCTGAACGGCTGTGATATCGTATTGCTCCGCCAGGATCTTCAGGTCGCGGGCCTGTGTTGCCGCGTTGCAGCTGACGTAAATAATCCTTTTAGGTACAGCTCTTAACAACATCTGGCAGACGTCAGCGTGCATCCCGGCGCGCGGCGGATCGGTGATTACAACATCGGGTCGCCCGTGTTGTTCGAGGAAATCGTCGTTCAACAAGTTCTTCATATCGCCCGCGTAGAAATCGGTATTGTCGATGTTGTTGATCTTCGCGTTCACTTTCGCATCTTCAACAGCATCCGCTACGTACTCCAGCCCGATAACTTTTTTTGCTCGCCCCGCGACAAAGTTTGCGATTGTTCCCGTGCCGGTGTATAGGTCATAGACCAATTCGTCTTTCGCGATAGCAGCCATCTCCGACGCCAGGCGGTAAAGATGATACGCCTGCAATGAGTTGGTCTGGTAGAACGACTTCGGTCCTACCCGATAGTGCAGGTCACCCGACCCGTCGGGTCGTGGCATCGTCTCCGTTATATAGGGATTGCCCTTCCAGCAAATGATGTCGAGATCATGAAAGGTGTCGTTCTTCTTTCCGTTGATGACATACTGAAACGAAGTGATCTGCGGGAAATCACGTTCTAGCCGCTCAAGGATGCACTCGATCCATTCCATCTTTTCGTACGTCACCTGGAGGATCACCATCACCTCACCCGCCGAAGCTTCCGCGAGGGTGGGCGAGTCCACTCCCGCAGGCAGCTTTAGCGAATGCATGGACGTGCGGATGGTCAGTGTTCGGAGGAATCCGATCTGTTTCCGCAAGTCAAAGAATGGGATATTGTTTTTGACAGCTTCATCCCTGGCCGCCAATCGTATGGCGTTAGACGGGTCGGGTTGCAAGTGGCATTCACTTACATCAAATACCTTGTCATATTTGCGCGGGATATGATAGCCGAGAGCGGGTTCATCGTCCATCGATCCCGATTTTACACTTTCGAGTTCGTCCCACGTCAGCCATCGCTGCGCAG
Source organism: uncultured Roseivirgaceae bacterium (assembly GCA_964493505.1). Classification (GTDB taxonomy): domain Bacteria; phylum Bacteroidota; class Bacteroidia; order Cytophagales; family Cyclobacteriaceae; genus Chryseosolibacter. The sequence goes on along the minus strand of CAZBNP010000022.1, from coordinate 4,519 downwards.
AGAACGTAAAGTCCAGTTTGTTGCGATAGAAGCGCGTGTAGGCAGACGGATAGATAGGCGACACCACCGGCAACGTCAGTCCGCCGATGCGTTCCAGGTGATCGACCACCTGTTGCTGCTTGTATTGCAGCTGCGCGTCGTATCGAATATGTTGCCAGGAACACCCTCCGCAGAGTCCGAAGTGAACACAAAAAGGTTCTTCCCGGTCAGGGGCATATTCAACAATATCAGTAACCCGCGCCTCGAGGAAATTGCTCTTTATCTTCGTGAGCCTGGCGTTTACGAGATCGCCCGGCGCGCACCCCTCCAGAAACATCACCCTCCCGTCTATCTTCGCAATACATTTCCCTTCGGCGGCCATAGTACCGACCCGGATATTCTCAATTATGTCACCCTTCTTCACAGTAATAGATCTTCATGTTTGTGGGTCCGGGCCGAAATCGATATCGCCCGACAGACGCGATTTAACACCGTAGGCCGCTGATTCTCACCACCTCCCGAAAAACCACAAAACTACGCAATCCCATGGGTTTTGCGGCAGCACCCCATTTGTTATATTTAACATCTGAGTGCGGCTGTATGAAAAAGATATTACTGATTCTTGTGTGTTTGTGGGCTTTTCCGACCGCGGCGTCGCACATCGTTGGAGGGGAATTCGAGATACTCCATGTATCCGACAACCGCTATCGGATTAATCTCATCCTTTATTTTGACGAGCTCAACGGCAGCCAGGGCGCCCGCGACCCCAACGTCAATGCCCGCATCTTCCGCAAGCGCGACGATGCGATGATGATGGAAGTATATCTCCCATTCCTCAGCCAGACACGTGTTGACTACACCCAGCCGGAATGCTCCAATGGTGAGATTGTTACCAGCCGCATCGTGTACACCACCCTTGTAACATTGAATCCCCAGCAATATTCAGATGCCCAGGGGTATTATCTTTCCTGGGAGCGGTGCTGCCGCAACTATACCATTACCAATATCTACAGCGACGACCCGACAGTAGGGGGACGTTACGCCGGACAAACTTTTTATCTTGAGTTTCCACCTGTTGTAAAAAACGGAGAGCCTTTTATTAACTCATCGCCACAACTGTTTCCGCCACTGAACGACTATGCATGTCCACGCCGGCCATATTATGTCGATTTCGCCGGAACAGACAACGATGGCGACTCACTCGCGTATTCGATCGTGACACCGTTGAATACCAAGACCTCCGACGCGCTGCCCCTGCCAGACCTGCGGCCACGGCCACAACCCTATCCCCTCGTAAACTACCGCTCACCGTTCAGTCCCTCTAATATTATCGGAGGCTCCCCTGACCTCCAGATTTCGCCCGACGGATTCCTCACTGTCACGCCAACCTTCAACGGACTGTATGTGTTTGCCGTGCGCTGTGAAGAATACCGCGATGGCATCAAGATCGGTGAAGTGCGTCGCGACTTCCAGATGCTGGTTGTAGACGGGTGCAATCCCGCAGACCCACCCCAGATCCTCGGCAAGAAACTTACTGATGCGGACTTCCTGTACGACAATGATATGACCGTGACATTTTCGAACGACGTACCTGATGACGAGCGCTGTGTTCAGGTACGCGTGTCCGACCCGGATGCGTTGCGGGAGTTCGATAATTTTTCCGAGAACGTAACGATACGGGCGATACCATTGGGGTTTAAAGCCGACGTCTCGGGCATCCTGCCCGCCATTCATTCAGCAACGCTCGTCAACGGCAGCACAGAGACTTTCGACGTCTGTTTCGATCGATGTCCGTACGTTGAAAACGGACCATTCCGCATCGGGATCGTCGCGTACGATGACGCCTGTAGCCTCCCGCTGTCGGATACCCTGAAGATTACCGTCAATATCGAACCCCCCGACAATACCAACGCCTACTTCGTCACCTCCGACGTCACGGAAGAAATCGATGAAGGAATGACCAGAAGCTGGCCTATTACAGCCCGCGACGATGATAACGACGTACTCGTAGTCGGCGTTATCGCCGACGGATTTGACCTCGCCGACGTCGGCATGAAGATCGAAACCATAGAACAGATAGACGGATCATACAAAGCCCAACTGACGTGGGATGCGTTTTGCGATATCTACAACCTCACGGGAAGGACAACCTTCCATGTGAAAGTACTCGTTGAAGATATCGACGAATGCAATTTCAGTCATCCCGACATCATGGAATTTCACCTGACAGTCAAGCTGCCCGGCAACGCCGATCCCGTGATCTCGTCAGACCTTACAGAAGACCAATTGCTGAACGGCATACCGCGGAAGATTTTTGAGACACTGGCATTCAACGTCGCCGGCGACGATGCCGACAACGACATGCTGCGACTGACAGCACAGGGAGTCGGGTTTAACCTGGGCAGCTATGAGATGCAATTTCCGACGGCAGCAGGGGCGGGGCACGTCTCGTCACAATTTGGCTGGACGCTGGACTGCGACCTGGATTTGCGCGCGTCGCCCGATACCCTTGAAGTGAGGTTTATCGTCGTAGATGACGCCAACTATTGCCGTCAGTACAATGCCGACACCCTCACCGTTAAGGTTTATCCACAGCCACCCGACAACGCCGGCCCTATACTCACAATTGTCTCGACCGACCCCGTGAACCCACTCATCGACCACGCGCAGGAATGGTTTGTCGGCGAGCAGATATCCCTGAGTATTACGAGCGACGACGACGATCATTCCCCCCTGGACAATATTGTGATCGAGATGATAGACGTAGTGGGGCCCACACATCCCGAAGGCTATGTGTTTGAACGCGCGGAAGGAAAGGGGAAAGCCCAGACAACATTCACATGGAACCCCGAGTGCTCGATCTTTGAGAACGGTATCTTAGAGAACGACTATGTCTTCCGGTTCCGAACCTACGATGACCGGTGTCAGAACGCCAAGGCCGACACCGTTGAAGTGAAGATGAAGATTCGCGATTACAGCACCGAGCCGGTCGAATTCATACCGCCGAACTTTGTTTCCCCCGATCAGGACCCGGGGCTGCGCAACGAGTTTTTTGGGATGGTCCGTCTCAAGGACGCCATAACGGGAGAGCTTGAAGAGATACTACCGAAAGACAATTGTATCGGCAGATTTGTCGGCATCTCGATCTACAACCGTTGGGGTAAACGAGTTTTTGAAAGCGACCAACGGGATTTCCGCTGGTATCCCAACGAAGACGCCGCCGGGATATACTTTTACACCCTTACATTTTCCGATAAGGAATATAAGGGAAGTGTTACGGTGAGGAGGTGAGGAGCCTCACAGCTTCACTTTCCGCACTGAATTCGTCTTAACGAACGCAACTCCTTCGTCCCATCTGATTTTCAGCCACACATCTTTCTCACCGAGGACATCCACTCTATGGCCATCGCTTATGATATCGACGACAGACGCGCCGGCAGAAGGTCCGTCCATTACGTACACCGTATTACTGGAGATAATTCCCCGCGAGCGCGAGGAGGCATATTGTTGATGAGCGAAGAGCAGCATACAGACGACAGCCGCGACGACAGCCCAGCCGATAGGGCGTTGGTGGAGGCGCCGACGCGAGTAGAACATGGCTGCTATCGCGAGGATAGCCAGGGCAGTGAGCGACAGGCTAATCCAGAGGTGGTTATTGAGGTAGAATGACCAGAAGCGGTCGGTGTCGGATGTAGCATACCCTTCGAGGTTGAACTTGGTTGCCATCTCATCTATTTTGCTCAAGACCGCCTTATCGTCGGTCGCGAGGTAGTAGAGGTTGAGGCAATACATAGCCGATCCGATCTGGTTGAGGCCCTCGTAGATGTAGGCCATTTTGAGGAGCATAGCGGGGGAATACTGGTGTTGGCGCAGGATTTCCTCATAGTGTTCGAGCGACTGCGTATAGCGTTTAGCGAGGAAGAGCGAGTCGGCGGTATAGAGTCTGTGAGGAGACACCTGGGCATCGGAAGGCAAAACTATACTTAAGTTCAGGATGATTACAGTCAATAGAATTTTTAAACTGCTCCTTTGCATTGTTTTCATATCCTGTTACCTTTGTGGCCTCAATTACGGAAAAGGGATGCAAGGAGGCAAGTCTGATGGGAACTCCGGCAGTCCAGAGCGTTAGAGGGGGAGAATAGCGAGAGTAGTTCAAAGGGATTTGACAGCATCGCTTTTTTGATTTTGTGGAGTGGTATAACGTTCTCCGGAGGAGAGGGTAAATTTCCGTCAGTTAAGGATTCCGTAGCTCAGCTGGTAGAGCAATACACTTTTAATGTATGGGTCCTGGGTTCGAATCCCAGCGGGATCACGTAGAGTAAAACGAAAGCCTTCAGAATTGCGAAAAACGCAGATTTTCTGAGGGCTTTCTTTTTTGGGGTAAGTTTCGGGGTAAGCATTTGCTTGTAGAACGTCAATTTCACGACAAAGTTGGAATTATAATTTTTTATAATTCTTGAATTTTGATTGGTGTTTTCTGTCCAGATGAAAGCTTCCCTTAGTTAGTAGCATTCAAAACTATAGAATTCCAATCATAATC
>CAZBNP010000021.1:0-48794 GCA_964493505.1 uncultured Roseivirgaceae bacterium | reverse complement strand
TTGCCAGACGAAGCTACAGCGTTGGCATTCGCGCAGGCAGCCGTAGTCGTGGCTTGCCAGGCGAAGCTACAGCGTTGGCATTCGCGCAGGCAGCGGTAGTTGTGGCTCTGCCAGACGAAGCTACAGCGTTGGCATTCGCGCAGGCAGCCGTAGTCGTGGCTTTGCCAGACGAAGCTACAGCGTTGGCATTCGCGCAGGCAGCCGTAGTCGTGGCTTGCCAGGCGAAGCTACAGCGTTGGCATTCGCGCAGGCAGCGGTAGTTGTGGCTCTGCCAGACGAAGCTACAGCGTTGGCATTCGCGCAGGCAGCCGTAGTCGTGGCTTTGCCAGACGAAGCTACAGCGTAGTCTGGTCCGATAGCTCAACTGGATAGAGCATCAGCCTTCTAAGCTGACGGTTCGGGGTTCGAGTCCCTGTCGGATCACAAAAAAGCCCTGGAGAAATCCGGGCTTTAAATTTACGCTATGCCAGTGCCTTCCGGCAGAATTCCACGCATTTTGCCACTTCCTTAACAGCGTCAGATCCTGCGGGGATCTTGTATTCCAACTCGACAGTCGCAGGGAACTTGTATTTGTTCTTTTTCATCAACTGCAGGATCTCGACGATCGGAGTATCGCCTTCGCCCCACGGCAGGTTCTCCTGTCCGTTGGCCTTTGACTGCCTGTCTTTTGTGTGCATACTGTAGATATGCTTATACTTGGCTTTGATGAAAGGCAGCGGGTCAAAGCCGGCGGCTACATAGTGACCGGCGTCCAGGTTGATGGCGTTGTATTCCGCCTGCGACAGCGCGACGTCCCAGGCGGTGAAGGTTTGTTGCAAATGTCCATGGTAAGCGACGGCGATCTTATGGCGGTTGGCGATCGCTCCCAGCCGCTTGCTTTGTTCGTCACTTTTCGGCAGTTCGACGGTCGCGTGACTGGCACCCAACGCCTTAGCTGCACGCAGCGCATACTCGACCTCAGCGTCGGAGTTGTCTGCTCCGAGGGCGCTGGGTTTATAGGCATAGATACTGATACCCGCATCTTTGAACATTCTCCTCAACTGTTCAAACCGGTCCATAGAAACCGATGTCCGCCATAACGCGAGTTCCTTTGCTCTCGCTTCGCGTTCCTCGCGCGACAGGCGTTCGCGCGCTCCGGGTTGTGTGACCGTATGCGGAGCCCTTGCGAACGCTTCCGCTGTATCGCCCATTAACTCCAGCGCGCTGATATTGCATTCGATGCAGTATTTCAGGATACTTTCGGCATCGACAGGCATGGACCGCCAGGAATAGGTGATCGCTCCGATCTGTACACCGTTGAACTTCGAGTTTGGTTTCCCGAGGTTTTGGATAATGGCGGGCGCGCCCAGCATGTTGTTGGAAGCCAGGGCAATTCCTGTGACTGCGGCGGCGGTCCGGCCGATAAACTGGCGACGTGAGAGGGGGGTAATACTGTTCTTATGATCTTTCATGGTTGACTGGGAAGTTCGTGTTCTAAGTGTTTGAACTCTAAGGTATGGGCAAACAGATCGAATTCCGAAATGATTGATAGATGAACAGGCGATAAATTACGCAGCCGGTATGGGTTTGCCCGCCATAGCTAGGCGGCGGAGAGACGGTCAGCGGACTTGACATGAAAGCTATGGCAGAGAACGTAGCCCCGTTCCTGTTCAACCATGCAGACGCCCGAAAAGTAACGATGTTTGAGCGCTACATCAAACAGGCGGAACTGTAGCAGTTTCTGCATGAAGCCCGCCTTTTATGGACAATTCTCGAACTTAAACAGTTAGGGCATTTTGAAACATGGTCGGGTTTCACCCGAACGCTTGCGCGGAAGCTTCAGCGTTGGCGCACGAAGCTCGCCTATCAAAATTCTGCTTCGAAGCTGATACTTCTGAGCGAAGCTCGCCGAGCAAGACCTTCATCGAGCGAAGCTCGCCTACGCCAAAGGCTTCGGCGAGCGACGGCGTCTTGGCTGTACAATTCTCGAACCTGAACCCCTAGTTATGATCAAAGCATAAAGTCGGGCCGCGCCCGACGTAGCTCGCCGAGCAAAATTTTGCCTCGAAGCTGATACTTCTAAGCGAAGCTCGCCGTCGCTCCGAGGCGGAGCTATGGCGAGCGAAGTCGGGGTACCAGGATTCGAACCTGGGACCCCCTGGTCCCAAACCAGGTGCGCTACCGGACTGCGCTACACCCCGAATACTCTCCCAAAAGGGACGCGAAGATATTAAAAGCTTTGGAAACTCGCTAATCTGTTTCTGAGTTTCGGGATCGAAGTTTAAATTTCAAACGTGATCAGTGCTAAAAAAACAGGAATCATGGGATTAGAAAAGTGTATAAGAAGTAAGTTTCGGCTGAAGTTCAGGCTTCGTACCAGATAGCATTCGTGCATCGTCGTAAAAACAAGAAAATGAAATCAATCCGCATTTTGTGGTTTGTCGTCTGTAGCATATTGTGGCAGGTGACAGCTTTTGGTCAGCTGCAGGGTTTTGACCAGGTGGAATGGACAACAAAAGACGTCGCGAAGGGCGTTACCTGGAGGCAGGCGCATACGACAGCGTTGCTGGGTGTCGCGCAAAATATAAACGTCCTGGAAATCGATACGAGAAAAAGAGACGCCACGCTGGTGTACGATAAGGATTCGAACAGACCCACAAGTGAGATGTCGCGGGAGGTAAAGGCGTTGGCTTCGGTCAACGCGGGGTTCTTCGATATGAAGAATGGTGGCTCGACGGCCTACATCAAAGTAGACGGGGTTGTGCCGGATAAGGATACGCTCAAATGGCGGTACAGTTCTCGTCTTAGCGGCGCGCTGGTCATCACAAAAAACGGGAGGATCGTCCTTGAAGAGCGTGGAGATCACAAAGCTTATACAGCCAGCCGGAAGTACGACGACGTGCTGGTTACAGGACCCCTTCTGATCGACGATGGGAAAAGGTTGAAGCTGGATGATGGCTCGTTTGTGACGACACGCCATCCGAGAACGTGTCTCGGGATCATTTCAAAACACACGGTGATCCTTGTGACGGTAGACGGGAGGTCGGATCAATCGCATGGGATGGATCTCAACGAACTCACCGACCTGATGATATCACTGGGATGCCGGGAAGCGATCAACCTGGACGGCGGCGGGTCTACTACGATGTGGCTATCTAACGACGGTGTCGTCAACATGCCGTCAGACAACAAACGGTTCGATCACGCAGGCGAACGCCGGGTGTCAAATGTTATAGTGATCAGATGAGTCCCGTTTTCTTGCCCTTTGCCAACTTTCAACCCGTTCCCGATTTACGAGCCTTTGGATGTCGATGGTGCTCGGTTCGCTGACTTGAATTATCTTTGAATCTTCATACTCGCCCGGTGACGATGGTCAGCCTTGTTGCCGCGGCGAAATTAACGGTGGCTAAAAGAGCAGCAGCATGATTAAGATAGAACTCAATCGTTTGAATGACGCCTTCCATTTCTCAGCAATGAACGACGGCGGTAATGAAGTACACCTCGATGCATCTCCCGACATCGGGGGTACCAACCAGGGTATGCGTCCGATGCAAATGCTGCTCGCCGCGATGGGGGGATGTAGCGCGATTGATATCATCAGTATTCTCCGAAAGCAGCGGCAGGATCTTCGCGATCTCAAGATCACCGTTACCGGCGAACGTGAACCGGAAGCGGTTCCTTCGCTTTATCAGTCTGTTCACGCTCACTTCCGGTTCTTTGGTAACCTCGATGCCGGGAAAGTAGAGAAGGCCATTAACCTCTCTATTGAAAAATACTGCTCGGTGTCACGAACGCTGGAAAAGGCGGGGGCAAAGGTCACGCATTCTTTCGAGATCAACCCGTAACGAACTAACTTTGTATTTTATATCAATACATTAATGGATAAAGAAGAATCTCTATCGGGAAATACCTATTCAGAAACAGATGCCATAAGGACACAAGCCGACCGGACTCCGTTCCGCGAGCATTCGGTGCCGTTGTATCTGACGTCGAGTTTTGTCTTTGAAGACGCTGAACAGGCGCGTGCGATGTTTGCGGATGAAATTTCAGGCAACATTTACAGTCGGTATTCCAATCCCAACAGCAATGAGTTCATCGAAAAAATGTGCAAGCTGGAGGGCACCGAAGATGGTATTGCCACAGCGTCGGGGATGGCGGCGATGTATTGCAGTATGGCCGCTTTGCTGAAGGCGGGCGATCATGTCCTGGCGTGCCGTTCGGTCTTTGCCTCGACTCATCAAATACTGAATACGATTTTTCCCCGGTTCGGGATCACGCATACCTATGTGGATATTGATGCTCCGGAAACTTGGGAGAAGGAGATCCGCCCGAATACCAGGATGATATTTGTTGAGACACCGTCGAATCCTTTCCTGGACCTCATCGATCTGGAGTGGCTGGGAAAACTCGCGGCCAGAAAGAATGTGATCCTGAATGTCGACAACTGTTTCGCGACTCCTTATTTGCAAAATCCCGCGAAATGGGGTGCGCATATCGTGACGCACTCGGCAACGAAATTTATTGACGGGCAGGGCCGGGTACTGGGCGGCGTAGTGCTGGGAACCAAGGAGCTGATACGCGAGGTAAGGTTTTTTGCCCGTCACACGGGTCCTGCGATCTCTCCCTTTAATGCCTGGATTCTGTCGAAGAGCCTGGAGACACTCGCGGTGCGCATGGATCGCCATTGTCAGAACGCGTTTGAAATTGCGCGGCACCTCGAAAATCACCCGGCGGTGTCGTCGGTCAGGTACCCGATGCTTCCTTCACACCCCCAGTTTGAGCTGGCGAAGAAGCAGATGCGCCTGGGTGGCGGCGTGGTTACTTTCGAACTGAAGGGTGGACTGGAGCAAGGGAAGCGGTTTCTCGGTGCGCTGAAAATGATCTCGCACACTCCCAACTTGGGGGATACACGCACAATTGCCATTCACCCGGCGTCGACTACACATTCTAAACTTACCGACGAGGAGCGTGCCGTCGTGGGGATTACTCCCGGACTGATTAGAATCGCGGCAGGCCTGGAGGATATCCGGGATATAATAAAGGATATTGATGCGTCGATAGTGTAGGCGGTGGTCGGTGGGAACTGATATTTTTCCCCTGCGTTATTTAACGAAGTGCGGCTGTTGCCCGCTGGCGCCTGCTTGTTTATCTGATTGATTATAAAGATTTTTGTGGTAAAAGTGCGTGGAAAAGCAAATCTTTGAACGATAAAACCGATCCCCATGAAAGAAGTTACTGTCCAGGAATTGAAAGCGTTGTTTGACTCCAAAGCCGATTTCCAGCTTATCGATGTGCGCGAGCCTCACGAGTACGAAATATGCAACCTGGAGGGTGAACTGATCCCTATGTCTGACATTCCAAACAATGTCGACAAGATATCAAAGGACAAGCAGGTCGTGATTCACTGCCGCAGTGGCAAACGCAGTGGCGATATGCTGCTTTGGCTTGAGAAAAATCACGGTTTCACGAACCTCTACAACCTGAAAGGTGGAGTTCTGGCCTGGGCCCGGGAAATCGACCCCGAGTTCCCTACCTACTAGCAATAGTTCTGCCGTCTTTCCGGAGATCAACTACCGGGCAGTCGTCTCAACACAATTTCCGAAACAGTTTCTCCAATGGCCAGCGAGGATGTCGCTGCCGGCGATGGTGCGTTGCATACACTGATGACTTTTTCTTCCTCGAATATCAGGAAGTCGTCTACCAGTCCCCCTTGACGATCGCACGCCTGCGCCCGCACTCCGGCACCACCTGGCACCAGGTCGCTTTCCCGGATCTCCGGGATCAGCTTTTGAAGCGCTTTCGCGAACGCTGCCTTTGAGAACGAGCGATACATCTCTCCGAGACCGGTCTTCCAATACTTCGCCGCTACCTTTTGAAAGCCCGGCCAACACAGGGCTTCGGTGAGTTCTGCCAGGTTGATGTCTGACTTTTTGTAGCCCTCGCGACTGAACGCCAGCACTGCATTAGGGCCGGCTTCAACACCACCTCGCATCATGCGTGTGAAGTGTACGCCGAGGAACGGGAAGTTCGGATCGGGTACGGGGTATATAAGATTCCTGACGAGGTGTTCGCGGTCAGCTTTCAGCTTATAGTACTCCCCGCGAAAGGGAATGATCCTGACGTCGACAGCGGGGGATGCCATCCGCGCGACTTTGTCGGAATACAACCCTGCGCAGTTTATCAGCATCCCTGCCGACAATGTTGACCGCGTTGTCTCTACAATAACACCACCGGGTTCGTTTATGATCTTCTGAACTTTCTCGCCCAGTGTGATCGTGCCGCCTCGCTGACGAATCAGTTCCCCGTATTTTTCCGCTACAACCTTATAGTCGACAATGCCGGTCTGGGGAACGAAGAACCCGGCTACTCCGCTGACGTTCGGTTCATACTCGCGCAACCCGACCGCGTCGAGCATTCTGAATCCGTTGAGGCCGTTCTGGCGACCGCGTTCAAACAGGTTGTTGAGCAAGGGCAGCTCGCGCTCTTCGGTTGCCACTACCACCTTTCCGCAGAGATCGAACGGGATGCCGTGCTCCCGGCAAAATTTAACCAACAGGTTGTATCCGTGTATACAGTTTTTTGCTTTCAGACTTCCCGGCTTGTAGTATAATCCTGAATGGATGACGCCGCTGTTGTTTCCGGTCTGGTGCCGGGCTAGCTCCTGTTCTTTTTCGACAACCTGAATATGGAGAGAAGGCCTGGTTTCGAGAAGCTTCAGGGCGGTAGCGAGCCCGACAATGCCACCACCGATAATAATTACGTCTTGTTTCACCGTTTCAGTTTGGCTGAAAGTTGTTCAAAACTTCTGGTAAGTTCAATACCGTGGTATGGTTTTGTATAGTTGGGTAGGGTATAAACTATCGTTATGGATAACGTGATAACGGGGGCGGAGACGACTTTGGATCCTGCCAGACTAAAAAATGGACTTGAGTATGCCGAAAAGAACTTTCTCGGCGCGAGATCGCACTTGTATCTTGACAAACAGATTCTTCGGAAGTACTTTGATTTGCGGGGGAAGCATGTGCTTGACTTTGGGTGTGGAATGGGCAACACTTCTCTCTGGATTGCAAAGGAGATGGGGACGGCGCGGGTTGATGGCTTCGACCTGGATCCCAATCACATCTACGTAGCGAAGGAACTCAACAAAAAGTACCGGGTACCCGGAGTCAGTTTCGAGCTGAGGAATATCATTGACGATCCCGTCGACACTGAATACGATTTTATTATGCTTAACGATGTCATTGAGCACATCCGGGAAGAGTGGATCCCCGGCATCTTCGATACACTTATAAATCGCAATCTCAAGGAGGGCGGAAGCATCTTTTTCAGCTACCCGCCGTGGGAGGGCCCCCACGCTTCACACTTGCACCGCGCGATAAAGATACCGTGGGTACAATTTCTTCCCCAGAAATATGTCTACTCCCTCATTGACCGCCACGATCAGAGAATGGTCGGTTGCAAGAACCTCAAAGAAGAATACCGCGAACTGAACCACATGACTCACCGGAAGCTGATGTCGTATATAGCACCTTTTAATCTAAAACGTATCTTTCGTTACAGCCACACGAAACTGAATACACTGCAGATACTGAGAGATACGCCGCTGAATTTCTTCCCGTTCAATTACATCGTTACCAAGGAATTGATTGCCTTTCGGAAATCAGGCGCCGGGGACCAAACATAGTCGGCCGGAGTGCGAAACACCGGCTATTCTTTTTTGAATTCGAGTGATGCGGAATTAAGGCAATAGCGAAGGCCGGTAGGTTTGGGGCCGTCGTCAAAGACGTGTCCGAGGTGGCCTCCGCAGTTTGCGCAGACTACTTCCTCACGGACCATGCCGGCCGCTCGGTCGATGTTGACGGCAACGACTGAATCGTTTACCGGCTGATAGAAGCTGGGCCATCCGGTGCCCGATTCAAATTTGGTTTCGGAAGAAAACAGCTTTTGATGGCAGGCCGCGCAGTAGTACACACCTTCTTCGTGATTGTCCCAATATTTACCGGTAAATGCGCGTTCGGTTCCCTTCTTCCTCAGGACGTAATATTGTTCAGGGGTGAGTTCCTTCTTCCATTCTGTTTCGGACTTCTGAATTTTTGGTTCTGTATTCATAGACTCGAATTTTGATGATTTATCTTGTGAACAGGCAGGCAGCATTAGTACCAGCGAGGTCACGAGGATCAATATGCCGGATCTGGATGTCATAGTGTTTTTCTTTACACACAAGGTAACAACGCAGGATGAAAGGTAAAAGTTTACCACTATGCGGAACGCAAAAAAGCTCCGCGTCCCGGAGCTCTTTTGTTACCTAAACCTAAACCTATGAGAAGAATTACTCTGCTCAATTGATATAACGGTAGCCCGGTAGTTAAGTTGCAATTTCCGATAAAAAAAACGCAAAGAAATCAATCGTGTACTTTTAGCATATCACTAAACGCTTCACGGAACTTTTCCAACTTCGGCGCTATTACGTGAGCGCAGTAGGGAGCGTTGCTGTTCAGGTTGTAATAATTGTGATGTTCTGCTTCGGCCGGGTAAAAATCGCGTGCCGCACTGATCTCTGTTACGATAGGTTTGTCAAAAGCGCGCGTTTCTTCCAACCGCTGTTTGTAATATTCAGCCCTGGCTTTTTGCGCGTCATCGTAATAGAAGACTACCGACCTGTATTGCGTGCCGACGTCGGCCCCCTGACGATTGAGCGTTGTCGGATCGTGCGTCTTCCAGAAGATCTCCAGCAGCTTGTCGTACGAAATTTTTGAAGGGTCGAATGTCAGCCGGACTACCTCGGCGTGGCCGGTCTGTCCGCTGCATACATCGCGGTAGCCCGGGTTTTGGGTGGTTCCCCCGGAGTACCCTGACTCGACTTTAACGACACCGTCGACATTGACGAACACCGCCTCTGAACACCAGAAGCATCCCGAGCCGAAAGTGGCGATTTCCATTGCTGCGTTTTTGTTCATGATTTTGATCCTTACCGGTCGTTGATACTGAGTCATCAAAACAACCATACCGCCAATATCCAAACCGCTGCCAGGCTTCTTTTCATTGCCGCGCTTCTTTCAGGCGGATATTTCCGATTTGTCTTCCCTAATAAAACCGAACCTGACAAAAACAGTTCCAACGGCAACCGGTTTTAGTTGTTGAACGGTTCCGTGATCAGAAACTCTGATAGAAGGAGCGCAGCGACGGGAGCAATTGAGTGTAGATCGGTTTGCTGAATTCGAGAAACAGTTCCTGCGCATCGGGGGGCGTCACCTCTTTTTGTCGGCAGAGGAGTAACTGTTCTTCCGAAAGCGCTCGCTCATCGCCATTGAAGCGTGCCCAGGAATTCACCCAGAGATATTCTCCTGTAAACTTCTTATGCGACAATATACCCTGCGTTCGGGCATCTATAACAACCATACTGAGCAGCCCGGTAGAGAGCAGTTCTTTTCGCGTGGTGGTGAGTTTAGCCTTCACGGTGTTGTACACGGGAATGGTTTTGCCTTCGAGCTTCACGTCACCAACGACGACGCTGTCTTTGGTCACTTCCTGCTCTTTCTCCCGCAGGGTTGTATTACCTACGGAAAAGTCGTCGAACTGGATGCGAAGTATCTGATCGACGTCGCCAAGTTGAACGGACTGCGCTTCGGTGGGTGTGTAGAAGCGAATGAAGCTCTTGTCTGTATAGTTGGAGTGCAGGTATTCTTCTACACGGTCCTGAAAGAATCCACCGCTGAGGTTGTAACGCGCCGGAACCGGGATTTGCTCCAGGATAACCTTCAGCGTGGCCTCGTCTTTGGCTTTTTCGATATAGGCTATGACGTCCTTATACCCTGGAACGAACGCCTGAGCATCGCTAAAGTTGTAGTAAGCGCGTTTGGCGTCGTCGCGTGTACCTTTCATCAGCGCCAGGATTCCGGCGTTGTAACTTTCGTCGGCGGCCCTTTCCTTCAGCGGGCCGAGTTCCGAATAGTAATTCCTGGGATTCGGGACGGCTTTGAGGCAGCCCGGACACTGACGGATTTGTTCATATAGTTCGTTGAGAGCGGTATACGACTGGATGGCGTTCTTCCACTTGAATTCCGAGTTCGAAGCGATTTCGTTCTTGGCCTTTGTTTCATAGAACTGCACGGCTAGCGGATAAGCTTCTTTCAGTGTGCTCTGTGACTTTCCGTGGTCGGGGTTTTGCCTCAGTCGGCTTACGGCCTTGCTTACCGCGCTATAATATTCTCCGCGTTCATAGGCTTTCTTGCCCGATGAACAGGACGCGATCAGGACAACAGTTAAGAGAAGCAATAATATTCTCATAAGGCTAGGGTTGAAGGTCAGGTATTAAAATGAGTCGTAAGTTAGCTGCAAATCGGCATTCCGGAAACAACATGTAATGAAATGGCGCCAATTCCGAAGTTCCGGAGCCTGTCCCCACCTACCACGTGAGTTCAATCGCACCCTGCTGACAGTCAAACTCAACACTCAGTACATCTTCTTCAGGTCCGGGTTCAGGATCGGTTACGGGATCGAACTTCTCCAGTCCTGCGAAAAAACGATTGGTCTCCGCTTGCACGTCAGCGGGCTTCCCGTTGATATGGGCTGCATCTCCGATCCGGAATCCGTGGAGCACGATTTTTATCGTCCTGACGTGTGATGAATACGACCCCTCCGCGCGGTCGATCGTAAAACGCCGCGCCTGCGGTTCATAGCGCAGCATTCTCTTGAGATACGCTCCCTGTTCATAGCCGAATGATTCGCCGTCGTCTTCATAATGGAGGAACGTATTGTCGTGTTCACCTGCGTAAAGGTGGATAATCAGCAGCTCGCTGCGTTCACCCGTATGCGAAACCGCCGGCTGCATGGGAATGATCGCTCCCGACTTCACGAATACAGGAAGTCGATGTAAGGGGCTTTCGATGATGACTTCCGATTGTCCGGCGTACTGTTCGCCATTGTAAAGCGAATACCATGTGTTTCCTTCCGGGAAATAGACACGCACAAAATCCTTGTTGCTCTCTACCGGGATCACCATCAATGAAGGCCCGAACAGATATTGGTGCTGGAACCGGTGTTCATAGATTCGCGCATCATGCGGGTGCTCGATCGCGAGCGAACGTTGCACAGGCATCCCGTTGGTTGTCGCCTCGAAGAAGAGTGCATACAGGTAGGGAAGAAGTTGATACCGGAAGCGTATGTAGTTTCGCGCGATCTGTTCAACCTCTTCGCCGTAAGACCACGGTTCCGAATCGCGGCTGTTGATCATGGAGTGTCCGCGGAAGAAAGGTGAGAACGCGCCGATAGATATCCAGCGGGCGAAGAGTCTGGTATCGGCATCGCCGACGAACCCGCCAACGTCGTAACCGGCGAAGGCGATACCTGCGATTCCCATGCTGTTGACTAACCGGACACCGAGCATCATGTGATCGTCGTAGGCAACGTTATCGCCCGTCCATACCGCGGCGTATCGTTGGATGCCGGAAAACCCCGCGCGGGTCAGATTAAACGGTCGCCGCCCCTTCATCAGCGCTTTGGTGGCTTCGTATGTGCTCCGGGCCATTTGAAACCCATAGATATTCCTGCCACGGCGAAGGTTTGATCGCTCGCCTTCAAAATCCATCTCTGCATGTTCCGGAAGCATATTCCCCCAGGTAGCGATCTCGTTCATATCATTCCAGAAGCCAGCCACGCCTTGCTCTACATAGTCTTTGAATTGTTCACGCCACCAGTCGCGGGTCGCGGGTCGTGTGAAGTCGGGAAAGTGGCACCATCCGGGCCATACCTGTCCGGTGTAGGGCTGCCCGTCGGGGTATTTGATAAAGACATCGTTCCGGATTCCATCTTCATAGGCGTGGTATCCTTTTTCGATCTTGATACCGGGGTCGCACATAACGACCACGTGGAAGCCGGCAGCTTTGAGTTTTGAAAGCAACGCCTTCGGGTCGGGGAAGTCGCGCGGGCTCCAGGTGAAGATCTTATATTGTTCCATGTAGTGGATATCCAGCACGATTGCATCGGCGGGGATATTCTTTTCACGGAACGTATTGGCAACGCTGATGACCTCCTTGTCGGGATAGTAGCTATACCGGCATTGCTGGTAGCCGATGCTCCACAGCGGCGGCAGTGCCATTCTCCCGGTCAGGTGGGTATAGTGCGTGATCAGGTCACGCACGGTATCGCCGCCGAAGAAATAGTAGTTCATCTCACCGGTATCAGCGCCGAAGCTGGAGAACCGGTCGTTAGAAGCGCCGAAGTTGAAATATGTCTTGTGAGTATTGTCGAGGAATATTCCGTATACGAGATCGTGGTGGATACCAATGTAGAAGGGTATCGAGACATAAAGCGGGTCGGCGCCTGTGTGATAGGCGAAGCTATCGGTGTTCCAATTAGTATAACCGAACCCACGGCGATCGAGTGGTCCGGTTTTCTCGCCGAGACCGATAAAGCGCTCTCCTTCCTGTATCTTTTTGTAGGTCGTAACCTGCTCGCCTATCCAGCTTGTACCAAAGGTGTGATCGTCTTCGTTAATCACAGTGCCTTCGGGAGTCAGGAATTGTATCGTCAGCGGATCCTTTCGAACGCTGACGACGACTTTCGCTGTCGCTATCCGGATGATTTCGTCGGTTTCAGTGATGTTGGTGTCGACTGCCAGGGGAGTGGCCACTACTGAATACGAGAAATCCTCGAAAAACCCGTCGCGGGTAATCTGGACGCGCACCGTTGCATCGCCATAGGGGAGTATCCGGAACTGTGCGTGTTCTGTCTCGCCGGAGATACCGGCGCCGTCCTGTTGCCAACGCACTACCTTCCCGGAATGTTGATTCAGGCGGGATTTGATGCGTCTGGACATAGCGTTAGGCCTTACCCTTCTTAAGAGAAGACTCTCGGACGATCAATTTGGTTTTCAGCACTTTGGTTTCCGGCTGAACATCGGCGTCGCGGTCTTTCGTCCGGATGTCTATCTGACGGATAAGCAGCTTTGCCGCTTCCTGACCCATCTCAAAGCCCGGCTGATCGACCGACGTGAGCGGCGGATCGAGCAGTGCAGTGAAAAACCAGTTACTAAATCCGACAACCGCAATGTCTTTGGGGATCTTCAACCCTGCTTCTTTGATCGCCTGCATGGCGCCCATGGCGGTGGGATCGTTAGTAGCGAAAATGGCGTCGGGTCCTGGCGACTGTGCCAATAGCTTCTCCGTTACCGTCCTGCCTTCTTCGATAGTGCCGAGGTTACAGGGCACGATAAGGCTTTTGTCTACCTCGATATTCCGTTCACGATGTGCCTGGAGGTAACCTTCAAGACGTTGCTTGCTGATCTCAAGGTTGGGAGGTCCTTCGATGTGCGCAATGCGCTTACAACCCTGATCGATCAGGTGTGCGGTAGCTTCTTTAGCGCCACTGAGGTCGTCTACAATGATCTTGCTGGATTCGGGCTTGTCGTACACGCGATCGAAGAACACCATCGGGACACCTTTGGCGAGTATATTGTCGATGTGCTCGAAGTTGCTTGTTTCCCGCGACACAGAGATTAACATTCCGTCTACACGGCTGTTGAACAAGGCTTTGATGTCGGTCTTTTCCCGCTGGAGCGACTCATTAGATTGAGTGATAATGACGTTATAACCAGCACTATAGGCAACGTCTTCTATACCGCTGATTACAGTGGAAAAGAAGAAGTGCACGAGTTCGGGGATGATGACGCCTATCGTATTCGTTTTGCTTTGGCGCAGACTGAGTGCGACGATGTTTGGGGTATAGTTGAGTTTTTCCGCCAGCTCGTTAACCGCTTTTTTTGTCTCCGGGCTGATATCAGGGTGGTCTTTCAGAGCCCGCGAGACGGTGGAAGGGGAGATGCCCAGTTCCCGGGCAATATCTTTGATGGTAACCTGGTTATACTTCATGGGAGATCGATTTTGTGACGCTTGAGGAAAAGACTGGCGTTCTGGTCCCTTTGCAGCCGCAATTTAATACATTTTGCAACAGCTTCGCAACTCGTTGCAAAGTGGGGGCGGTATTAAAGGGCAATTGGCAATGTGGGAACTAGTTGACAGTTGGCAAAGTGGGAACCCACCCCCTTTAAAGCTTAACCGCCTGCCTCCCTACCAATCTCCACTTTCCTTTCTTTTTCTGCCACACCTGCATCACACTGATATTGGCGATGCCGGGTTCGCGTCCTTTGTCGTCGGTCTTTGCGTAGAAACGGTGGCGGACAAGCGCGACATCTCCACTCAGGGTGATGACCTGCTCCGTTAAGTCGATCGAGACGAAGCCAAAGGTACCGTCGACGATAGCTTTTATAAAAGCGTTCTTGTCCTCGACCAACCCGCTGGAGTGGCCGTAACTCAGCTGGTCCGCTGTTAGTTGATCCAATATGGTCTGGTTGGCGTCGATCATCGCCTGGTTGAGCTGTTGTACCGTCTCAGCGACGACTTGCTCATCATTCTTTTGGGCCATAAGGGTCATGCTGCAAATAGTTAGGAAAAGGGTGAGTGTACGGGCAAGTTTCATATAGTTAAAAAATTAGCGGTATTGTTCCCTGGTTTCGTGGATGGCGTTCAGGAGATACTCCTTGGGGTCGCTGAAGTATTCCCAGAACATCACACCTGCCATGTTATGTTCTTTCACGTAGGCACATTTCTTTCTGACCGACTCCTCATCATCGTAGGAAACCAGTTGATTTGTTTCCTCGTTAAAAAGATACGGAACTTTTGCATTCTCATCCCAGTGCCGTACAAATCCCGGGGACGTAACGAGGCTGTCTTTTATGAAGGTGTAACCCCGGCCCCGCGTCACAGACTCCGTCCGGCGGTTAATTCCATAATTGTCCGCTGACTTCATAAACCAGCTGCGTCCGTAAAAGGGAAGACCGAGCACCAGCTTTTCCGCCGGCACACCTGCGGCTGTGTATTCCCTGTAGGCCCGGTGGGCAGACTGCTCTCTTTCATAGTTCTCTGAGGGATAAAGGTTTGCGTGATGCCCCGCCGTGTCTCCGGCGACGTAAAAGTCATAAGCCATCAGGTTGATAAAGTCCAGGTATTGCTGTGCGTCTCCCATATCAGCAACCTGATGAAAATCGCTGAAGCATGGGGTGGCGGTGGTAAGAAGATAGCGCTTTCCGGTTGTCGCCGAGAGCGTATCGAGCGCTTCGCGCAGGGCGCGAAACATGCGTGTGAAGTTCTCCCTGTCCTCAGGGCGAAAGACATTGTCTTCGCCTATCATCCCCGGGTATTCCCAATCGATATCAACGCCATCGAGGTCGTACTTCGCCACGATATCAATATTGGTCCGCGCGAATTTTCTCCTGGAATTCGGCGTCAACACTGCGTCGGAGAAGTAGTCGCTCCATGCCCATCCGCCGACGGAAATCAGGATCTTTAGCGCAGGATTCGTGCTCTTCAGGCGATTGAGTTTCCGGAAGTTTACGGTATCGGTGGCGATATTCTCAAGCCACGCCATACTATCCTTTACATTGACGAAAGCGTAATTGATATGTGTCAGCATGGTGGCGTCGATGAGCGTTTCATCGATCACGCCCCTGAAGCCGGGCACATAGCCGATGACCGCAAAGTCGCGGTCAGTAGTATCCGCCGTTTTTTCCTGGCTTGCGCAGGATGTCAGCATCACCATCAGAACCATGGAATTGATAAATGCACGTTTTCGCATGTATTTGGACTTATGTTCAATCGATGATTAATAATAAGAAACTCCGCCGACACTCCGGCTTTAGGCCCGGAAATTCAATTGGGAAATCGTCCCCTTTATGCTACATTGACTTTTCGAACTAAACCGATCAGTGGAATTGCAAAAGGTGACAAAGAATGCGCTTTGGGGTATTGACCTCGGCGGAACAAAAATTGAGGGAGTTATTTTGAAATCAGGGGTGGAGCCGGAGGTGCTTTTTCGCGACCGGGTACCCACGGACGCAGACCAGGGTTACGAACACGTTCTCAAGCAGGTGAAAAAGCTATTTGATATGATGTGCCATTTCGCCGGCGGACCTCCCAGGGCACTCGGCATCGGAACCCCTGGCGCTTTCGATCCGAAAACGGGCACGATGAAGAACTGCAATACAGTCGTCATGAACGGAAAGCCGATGAAGCGTGACTTGCGGCAGTTGCTGGAGATTCCCGTGACGATGGCGAACGACGCCAACTGCTTTGCGCTTGCCGAGACTCAGCTCGGTGTGGTGAAACAGAAGTTCCCCGAGGCCCGGACGGTGTTTGGCGTTATCATGGGAACAGGTGTCGGTGGCGGTGTGGTGGTCAACGGCGAGGCGCTTAACGGGGTACATGGTATTGCCGGAGAGTGGGGACACAATTTCGTGCATGAGTCGGGGGGACCTTGTTATTGCGGAAAGACAGGATGTGTGGAGACCGTCATCTCCGGACCCTCGTTGGAACGATATTATTTCAAGGAATCAGGTAACAAGAAGTCGTTAAAGGAGATTGTACAACTGGCGGAAGCGAAGGCCGACGCGGCAGCTGAACGCACAATGGAGAGGCTGGCGGAGTACTTCGGACTGTCGCTTAGTGTTATCATCAACATACTGGACCCCGATGTGATCGTGATCGGGGGTGGTGTCGGAAATATCGATATGCTTTACCAGCGTGGGATTGAATGCGTCAGGAAATATGTATTTAATAACGGACTGGAGACACGCATTGTGAAGCCATCGCTGGGTGATAGCGCGGGTGTTTTCGGGGCTGCATTCCTTATCAATAGTCCGGGTTGATTATGAAACGGATCGCAATTGTAGGTCCCATACCAAGAGACCATATCGTCACCCATACGGGCGACCTTATCCAGAAATGGGGATGTGTTGCGCATCCCGTTATCGCGCTTTCAACGATGGCCGGCGATGCGATTGAGATCATACCCGTGTCGCACGTTCGCGTCACCGATATGGATAATGTCAGGGAAGTTTTTCAGGGATACGAGGGTATTAATCTGAATCATATTACCTGCAAAAACGACCAGGGCGATGTGATCAGCCTCCGGTTTCTCGATATGAATAATCGCGTTGAGCGTCAAACCGGTTTCATGGACCCTATTGTTCCCGAAGACTTCCATGACATTCACGATTGTGACATTCTGGTTTTTATCCCGATAAGCGACTACGAGATTTCACTCCAGTCGCTGCAATATCTGAAGAGCAGGCCGGAGAAAAGTGTGATTATCTTTGACGCTCACGGTCCGACTACTGCGTGCCTCTTTCGGGGCGAGAGGCGGCGGAAATTCTGGCTTGACCGCGACTTGTGGCTCCCTTATATTGATGTATTGAAGATGAACCTGGAAGAAGCTCATGCGTCATGGTTCAGGAAGGAGTATGAAAGTTCCGACTTCGACGCCGATATCTCCCGCGACGAGATGCGAAATTTCGCGACACACTGCTTGTCGCACGGCGTAAAGTGCGTTTGCATCACGATGGATTCGCGCGGGTGCATTGTCTATTTTGATTTGGATGGAAAACTTCAGGAGACAGAGGTTCCTGCGGTGGTCGTTAATCAGGTGATTGATACCACCGGTTGTGGCGACTCGTTTGCCGGCGGGCTCGGCTTCGGTTTGCTTCAGAACCCAAATGACTATATTCGGGCCGCGCAATATGGTAATGCGCTGGGCGCGTTGCGTACACAGGGAAAGACCTTCTCGGTATTCAAGTCGTTGGAGGAAACCAACCGGATTATCGAGGCGACTTATGGCAGCAGCCCCGCGTAGTGGGGAGCCGATTGCAGCCGCTGGAGATCGTACGAATATATTACCTCTTATGAAAGACTACCTTAAACACCACGAGTGGCAGATCATTGAAGAAGGCTTTGATCCCCGGTACAACAAAATATCGGAGAGTGTTTTCAGTATTGGCAATGGCAGAATGGGGCAGCGGGCGAACTTCGAGGAAGACTATTCAGGCGAGATGTTGCGGGGTAGCTATGTAGCCGGTGTTTACTATCCCGACAAAACCCGGGTAGGGTGGTGGAAGAACGGGTATCCCGAGTATTTCGCGAAAGTTCTCAATGCGCCTAACTGGATCGGTATCCACATCAGCGTAGATAATCAACGACTCGATATAGCAAAGTGCCAGGTTGAAGATTTCAGACGCGTACTGGATATGCGCAGTGGCCTGCTGTCGAGGAATTTTACCGCTACTTTCCCCGATGGGAAGAAGGTTCACGTGGAGTCGAAGCGCTTCTGCAGTATGGCACATGGTGAGATCGGCGCTCTCCGGTATTCCGTCAAGCCATTGAATTTCACTTCAAAGGCGACGTTCTCGATTTATGCCGACGCCGATGTTGTCAACACGGATGCGAACTACGATGAGAAATTCTGGGAGGAGGTATTCAAGGACGCCTCGGAAGGCCGTGCCGTCGTGACAGCACAAACCAAGAAGACATTGTTTCACGTTGCTACCGGCATTCATTACGATATTCAGACAGACGGAAAGAAAGCGATTCCCGACCGCATAAACGTTGAAAAGCGCGAGAAGTACGCCGGCAACGTAGTGCAGCTGACACTTGAACGGGGCAAGGAAACCGTGATCTACAAGTACGCGGCGGTTCTTTCATCCGAAAACCACCCCAAAGCGCAGATGGTCGAACACTGCTACAAAGTTCTCGACGAAGCGGTGGAAAAAGGATTTGAGCAGCTGTATAAAGAACACGCCAGTGTGTGGGAACGCAAGTGGGAAGAATGCGATATCACTATTGAAGGCGATGTGGCTGCGCAGCAGGGAATTCGTTTCAATATTTTTCAACTTACACAGACGTACACCGGTGAAGACGAACGCCTGAACATCGGCCCCAAAGGATTTACCGGCGAAAAATACGGTGGTAGCACGTACTGGGACACCGAGGCCTATTGTCTTCCGTTTTACCTGGGGACCGCTGAGCCCAAGGTAGCCAGAAACCTTCTCATCTATCGCTACAAACATCTCGAAAAGGCAATTGAAAATGCGAAGAAGCTGGGCTTCACCGATGGCGCAGCCCTCTACCCGATGGTTACCATGAACGGGGAGGAGTGTCACAATGAATGGGAGATTACATTTGAAGAGATCCATCGCAACGGAGCGATCGCCTATGCAATATTCGATTACATCAGGTATACAGGCGACCACCAATATCTGGCAGCGTATGGCCTGGAAGTGCTCATCGCTATCTCCCGGTTCTGGGCGCAGCGGATCAACTGGTCGACGCAGCGAAACCAGTACGTCATGCTCGGTGTTACCGGTCCGAACGAATATGAAAACAATGTAAACAACAACTGGTACACCAATACCATTGCCGTCTGGACGCTCAGGTACACGCAACAGGCAATTGATTTTGTAAAGCGCGATGACCCCTCGCGCTACCAGGAGATCGTCGACAAAGCATCTTTTAATGAGCAGCGCGAAATCGGAAAGTGGAAAGATATCGCGGAGAAAATGCATTATCCCGAAGATGATAAGCGCGGGGTGTTCCTTCAGCAGGATGGATTCCTCGACAAGGAATTGCTGACAGTCGCAGACCTGAAGCCGGAAGATCGCCCGATCAACCAGAAATGGTCGTGGGACAGGATCCTGCGTTCGTGTTTCATCAAGCAGGCCGATGTTCTACAGGGAATGTACTTCTTCGAAGACCGCTACGAGCTTGAAACTATTCGAGCCAACTTTGATTTCTATGAACCCATGACCGTTCACGAATCGTCGCTTTCTCCGTGTGTGCATGTGATCCTCGCGTCGAAGCTTGGTTATACGCAAAAGGCGTATGAGCTTTATCTCAGGACCGCACGCCTCGACCTCGACGACTATAACAACGACACGGAAGATGGCTGCCATATCACGAGCATGGCAGGCACCTGGCTAAGTGTGACCAAAGGTTTTGGAGGAATGAAGGTAAAGGACGACATACTTTGTTTTTATCCCTTCCTTCCGGATCAATGGAAGTCTTATTCTTTCCGCCTCGAATTCAGAGGCAGGGTTATAAAAGTAAAGGTCCTGAAAGGAAAGACAGAAACCACACTTGTATCAGGAGACCCGATTGACATTTGTCTGAACGACAGTATGGTGAGTTTATCTGTCCGGTAACTGTAGAAATAGTCCGCACCTCACCGGCCACCGACTTTCCCATCGGCACGCCTTTTTTATTATCTCTCAGAAGAGAGCGGAGATTCCGTATAGAAATAATAAAACAGTTATGAAACACATTCTGAAGAGAACGGCATTCATGGTAGTTGGATTGTGCCTCATTTTTGGCGCATGCAAGAACATGAACAAAGCACAAAAGGGCACCTACATAGGTGCAGGGGCCGGTGCGGCGGCGGGAGCTGCTATTGGCAAGGCGGCCGGCAATACGGCTATGGGCGCGATCCTGGGTGCAGCGGTGGGCGGTGCAGCCGGATATGGTATCGGCCGCTATATGGATAGACAGGCTGAGGAGCTGGAAAGAGACCTTGAAGGTGCGGAAATTGAACGCGTAGGAGAGGGGATCAAGATCACCTTCCGCGACGGGATACAGTTTGCACTGAACTCATCCGAACTGTCAGAGACATCGAAGACGAACCTGAACGATCTCGCTGGTACGCTGAAGAAGTACGAAGACACCAATGTTCTGATCGAAGGCCACACGGATATTACCGGTTCCCGCGACTATAATATGACCCTGTCTGACAAGCGTGCCGAATCAGTTGCCGACTATCTCCAGAGCCTCGGCGTTCAAGGTAAACGCGTTACAACGGAGGGTTACGGACCGGATCAACCGCTTGCCGACAACGATACTGACTACGGACGCCAGCAGAACCGGCGTGTGGAGGTGGCGATTTTTGCCAACGACAAACTGAAGAAAAAAGCCGAGAAAGGTGAGTTGGGAGAAGTGAGTACGGGACAGAACTAAGGAGCCCTTTCACACTGCTTAGCGAAATTTATATCATCGCTCACCTACCCTGTGCGGTGGTTGGGGCGGAGGTGAAAAAATGAAAATAATTCTTTACGACAGACCGGAGGCTCATAGTTCAAAACTGAATCCGCTCTCCGTAAGTTTCTTGTAAACACGTTTATCAAAACGGTAGTATTTGGCAGCGCGGTGGGACACATCGCGCTGCTTTTCGTCACTGGGTACGAGGAGATTCATCTTCAGTAACTTCCGCCTGAAGTTGGGTTTGTCAAGTGCTGTTTCGAGAATGGCCTCGTACAGCTTCTGAATCTGGTGAAGCGTAAACTTCTCCGGAAGCAGGTTGAATCCCAAGGGCTCGTGCCGCACTTTATGCTGTAGATATTCGAAACCGGTTTTCAATATACGGTTGTGATCATAGGGGAGTTCCGGTACATCTCTGATTCTGAACCACTGCGCGTCAGACGCGGTAAAGCCTGCGTTTACCGAATAGTTCTCCGCATTGATGAGCGCGTAGTAGGCGAGGGTGATCACACGCTTGCCGGGATAGCGATCCACTTCACCAAATGCCCGTAGCTGTTCCAGAAAGATGTCTGACACACCGGTGAGAGAGGTAAGCAGTCGGTTTGCGGCGTCATCTATACTCTCGTTGTAACGAATCCACCCCCCCGGAATAGCCCATTTTCCTTTGCTTATGCCTTCGCCGTGCTTGACCAGCAGCACATCGAGTTCGCCCTCCCGGAATCCGAAGATCAGGCAGTCGATCGAGAGAGCTTCAATGGTGTCACTGGAAAACTGATCTTTTGCCATTGCTGAAAATTTCCGGCTTGAAACCTTGAAGGTATAAAATATCTGAATAAATTATGGTCAAATTGACTATTTGCATAATATTGTTTAAATCGTTGCTATGAGACACCTTCTGCTGGGGCTTGATATAGGGAGTTCATCCGTCAAAGCATCGATAGTCGATTCGGCGTCGGGTAAGTCGTTAGCGGTGGCGCAATCACCGTCGGTGGAGATGGAGATGATAGCCATACAGCCGGGGTGGGCGGAACAGGATCCGGAGATGTGGTGGCAGCACGCCGTCATTTGTGTTCAGGCTGCCCTGAAGAAGTCGGGCGCCGGAGGCGACGAAATTAAGGCAATCGGTATTGCTTATCAGATGCACGGGCTGGTGGTTGTCGATCGCGACCTCAAACCCCTTCGCAATTCCATCATCTGGTGCGATAGCCGCGCGGTATCTATCGGACAGTCTGCTCTTAGTTCATTGGGCGAACTTTACTGTCTGGAACACTTCCTCAACTCTCCCGGCAATTTTACGGCGTCGAAACTCAAGTGGGTGAAAGACAACGAGCCCGCGATTTTCGAGCGCATCCACAAGTTTATGCTTCCCGGCGACTACATCGCCATGCGCCTTTCCGGAGATATTGTAACAACCGACACCGGATTGTCGGAGGGCATTTTCTGGGATTATCAATCGCGGAGTGTTTCACAGAAGCTGGCGAGTCATTTCGGTTTTCCGCGTGAGATCTTTCCTGACATCGCGCCAGTGTTTGGCGCGCAGGGGAAGCTCAGTGAAGCAGCTGCTGCCGAACTCGGGCTGAAAGCGGGAGCGACGATCGCCTATCGCGCCGGCGACCAGCCTAACAACGCTTTTTCGCTGAATGTGCTCAAACCGGGCGAGACAGCGGCGACTGCCGGCACGTCGGGTGTGATATACAGCGTCACAGATACAAACGCCTTTGATCCACGCTCGCGCGTAAATACGTTCATTCATGTAAACAACAGACCGGAGAGCCCGTCGAACGGCGTGTTGCTGTGCGTCAACGGTACGGGTATACTCAATAGCTGGCTTCGAAAGAATACAGGCGCCGGCGCCGCACTCGATTATGAGTCTATGAACGCCATGGCCGCCGCGATTCCGGTAGGGTCTGATGGCCTGACGGTGCTTCCGTTTGGCAATGGCGCCGAGCGGGTGCTGGAGAACCGGACACTCAACGCGTCTTTTCTCGGGCTGGACTTCAATCACCATTCGCAGGCTCACATTTTCAGAGCTGCGCAGGAGGGGATTGTCTTTGCTCTCAAATACGGCTTTGACGTTCTGCAGGAAATGGGTATTCAAACCAACCTGCTGCGCGCGGGACATGCCAACATGTTCCTCAGTTCCGTCTTCAGGGAAGCTTTCGTCAATACCATTGGCGCGCCACTTGAACTTTACAACACCGACGGAGCTATCGGTGCCGCTATTGGCGCGGGAGTCGGAGCGGGCATCTTCGACTCTCGCGACTCTGCATTCAAGGGACTGAAATCCATCAGCGTGCAGGAGCCGGACAAAGATCTCGCGGCGCAGTATAGCGCCGCATACGACAAATGGAAATCACAACTCAACCATATCTTATGAAACTAACATTGGGAGACAAGGAGTATTTTAAAGGCATTGGCCAGATAAAATATGAAGGACGGGAGTCTGATAACCCGCTGGCCTTCAAGTATTACGACGCTAAAAAGAAGGTAGGAAAGAAGACTTTGGAGGAGCATTTTCGCTTTGCCATCGCCTATTGGCATACCTTCTGCGGAACGGGCGGCGATCCCTTCGGGCCGGGCACCAAAGTATTTCCGTGGGCGGTGAGTGAAGATCCGATGCAGCGAGCCTACGACAAGATGGATGCGGCATTCGAGTTTATTACAAAGATCGGCGCACCGTTCTATTGTTTTCACGATTACGACCTGGTGGATGAGGCTCCGACGCTGACGGAATCGGGTGAGCGTCTTCAACAGATCGTTGACTACGCGAAGAAAAAGCAAAAGGCTTCCGGCGCAAAACTGCTCTGGGGAACAGCCAATCTTTTTTCTCACCCGCGTTATATGAACGGTGCCGCGACCAACCCCGACTTCCAGGTAGTCAGCTACGCTGGCGCCCAGGTGAAAAACGCGCTGGACGCCACGATCGCACTCGGAGGAGCTAACTACGTATTCTGGGGAGGCAGAGAGGGTTATATGTCGCTGCTCAACACCAATATGAAACGGGAGCAGGAGCATCTCGCGCGTTTCCTGCATGCGGCGAAAGACTACGCGCGCGCGAACGGCTTCAAGGGAACCTTCTTTATTGAACCGAAGCCGATGGAGCCAACAAAACACCAGTACGATTTCGATGCGGCAACGTGTATCGCGTTCCTTCGCCAGTTCGACCTGATGAAGGACTTTAAACTGAACGTGGAAGTTAACCACGCGACGCTGGCGCAACACACCTTCCAGCACGAACTGCAAGTGGCCGCCGACGCGGGTATTCTCGGAAGCATTGATGCAAACCGCGGCGACTACCAGAACGGGTGGGATACCGATCAGTTTCCCAACAATCTCTACGAGCTCACCGAAGCGATGCTTGTAATTCTCGAAGCAGGGGGATTCAAAACCGGGGGTGTCAACTTCGACGCGAAAACGCGGAGAAACTCGACCGATCTCGCTGATATTTTCTACGCACACATTGGCGGTATGGATACATTTGCCCGCGCATTGCTGACCGCCCAGGCGATTCTCGACGACGGCGAGTACCTGAAACTCCGGAAAGAGCGTTATGCGAGCTTCGACACGGGTAAGGGCAAACAGTTCAGCCAGGGCAAAGTATCACTGGAAGAGTTGTCGTCGATCGCGTTCAGGAACGGAGAGCCCGAGCAACGCAGTGGCCGTCAGGAGTATTACGAAAACCTTATCAATAAATTTATTTAACCCTAAGAATGGGGTTTAATTTCCAGATACGTATAAATTTACCGCCGGCAATAGCGGAATCGTATATTATTTAAAGTATGTTATCAGTAAATGACCGGCGGCGGTCGGCTTTACGCAACTTAAATTTAAACAGATGAAAAGAAAACTTCGCATGGGGATGGTAGGCGGCGGCCCTACATCATTCATTGGTCCGGTACACAGAAAGGCAGTCGGTATAGACGGCGAGATCGAAATAGTTTGTGGAGCCTTTAGCGTGGTTCCGGGTGAAACCGAGCAGACCGGAGCTGAGCTTAGCCTCGACCCGAAGAGGGTTTATAAGAATTACGAGGAGATGTTCGCGAAAGAGAAGGAGTTACCGGCGAACGAGAGGATGGATTTTGTTTCCATTGTGACACCCAATCACGTACACTACGGTCCTGCGAAGATGGCCCTTGAGAATGGCTTCCACGTGATCGTCGAAAAGCCTATCGCGTTTTCACTGGAAGAAGCTAAGTCGCTTCAGAAGGTTGTCGCGAAAACAGGCCTGATTCTGGCGCTGACACATACGTATACCGGTTATCCCCTTGTTAAACAGGCGCGCCACATGGTGTCTACCGGACAGATCGGGAAAGTTCGCAAGGTTTATGTCGAATACCCGCAGGGTTGGCTCTCGACCCCGCTGGAAGGAACAGGCAATCAACAGGCGTCATGGAGAACCGATCCAAAGCAGTCGGGACTTGGCGGCGCTATTGGTGACATCGGAACGCATGCGGCAAACCTGGCGGAGTATGTCACGGGCGCAAAGATTACAGAGATTTGTGCGATGTTGAATTCAGTTGTGAAAGGCCGCAAGATCGACGACGATACGTCTATGCTCATCAAGTTCAGCAACGGCGCGTCGGGAATTCTGATGGCGACACAGGTAGCTGCCGGCGAAGACAACAATCTGAGTATTCGTGTGTACGGAGAGAAAGGTGGACTTGAATGGAGGCAGGAGGAGCCGAACACGCTGATAGCGAAATGGCTCGACCGACCAAGGGAAGTATTGCGCACCGGACAGCCTTATTTGTCTGACCAGGCGAAAGCTTTTACACGTACTCCGGCGGGGCATCCCGAGGGATACCTGGAAGCGTTCGCGAACATCTACCGTGCTTTTTCGAAGGCGGTACGCGATTACAAGCCTGGCAAGAAGATCAACCCCGCGAAGTACGATTTCCCCGACGTCGAAGACGGTGTCAGGGGTATGAATTTCGTTAAGACGGCTGTGAAATCTTCGGAGTCGACCAGAAAGTGGACTGTGTTGAAGTAGGCGAGTAAAATTTTTTGCTTATTACTCCGGGGGTTTGTTACTTGAGGCCGCCTAATGGCTGACAAAAGCATACTACCCGTAATTCCAAATTACGACTATGAAAACACTTAAGGGTCCCGGCATATTTCTGGCGCAGTTTATGGGCGACCAGGCGCCTTTTGATGATATAAAAACCATTTCGAAATGGGCGGCGGCGCTTGGCTACAAGGGATTGCAGATCCCTACGTGGGATGCGCGTTGTATCGACCTGGAGAAAGCTGCGACGAGTAAAGACTATTGCGACGAATGGCGTGGCGCTATCGAATCCGCGGGGCTCGAGGTAACAGAATTGTCAACTCACCTCCAGGGGCAACTCGTCGCCGTACACCCGGCCTACAACGAACTGTTCGACAGCTTCGCCCCGAAGAAACTGCGGGGTAAACCAAAGGAAAGAACAGCATGGGCGGTAGAGCAGCTGAAAAACGCTGCAAAAGCAAGCAAGAATCTCGGGTTGAAAGCGCATGCGACATTCTCCGGCTCACTGATGTGGCACACCGTCTATCCGTGGCCTCAGCGCCCTGCCGGCCTGGTGGATGACGGATTCAAAGAACTGGCAAAAAGATGGCTACCGATCCTGAACGCTTTTGATAAAGCCGGCGTTGACGTTTGCTACGAGATCCATCCGGGCGAGGACCTTCACGATGGCATCACCTTCGAGCGCTTCTGGGAAGCAACCGGCAAACATACGCGGTGCAATATCCTTTATGACCCGAGTCATTTCGTTCTCCAGCAGCTCGATTACCTTCAGTACATTGACTTCTATCACACGTTCATAAAAATGTTTCATGTTAAGGACGCCGAATTCAATCCGACCGGTAGGTCGGGTGTTTACGGCGGCTACCAGGACTGGATCAACAGACCCGGGCGTTTCCGCTCGCTGGGCGATGGACAGGTTGATTTCCAATCGATCTTTTCAAAGCTTTCACAGTATGATTTCGACGGATGGGCCGTACTGGAATGGGAATGTTGTATTAAACACCCTGAGCAGGGAGCAGCGGAAGGTGCGCCTTTTATCGAGGACCATATTATTCGTGTAACAGAGAAAGCTTTCGATGACTTTGCCGCTTCCGGTAAGGATCAGAGATTTAACAAAAAAATATTAGGTATAATATAATTTAAATCAAGTTCAAAAATGAAAAAGTTAGTGTTATTGATTGCTGTGGCAGGAATGGTTACCTGTACGATGCTGTCTTGCGGCGGCGGAAAGCAGGAAGAGAGTGCAAAAGACGGGGAGTATGGCGAATATGAGACGGCTGATCAGGGTGCGACGAAGAAAGCCGAACCTGCAACGCCGGAAGAACTTATCGCGCAGGGAAAGACACTCTCCGAACAAAGCGATTGTAAGACTTGCCACCATCAGACCAACAAACTGATCGGACCTGCTCACATGGAAGTGGCGGAGAAATATGAGTTTACGCGCGAGAACGTCGTATACCTCGGCGACAAGATAAAGAATGGCGGCAGCGGAGTCTGGGGTCAGATCCCCATGACACCTCACGCAGACCTGTCTGTTGAAGATGCTGAGAAGATGGCGATGTACGTCCTCTCACTCGACGGCGAAGAGCCGAAACTATAGGATACGACTTCAGTCTGCACAGGTAAACCGATAATCTCGCCATGAAGATATTTAACCTCGTGCTCGCGTTGATGTTTTTGTTGTTTGCCTTTGTTCAGATAAATGATCCTGATCCGGTTATCTGGATTCTGATTTATGGCATAATGGCCGTCAGTTGTGTACTGGCGGCCTTTCGTCGTTACTACCCACCGGCGACTTTGGTGTTGCTCGTGATATTTGCTATTTACGGCTTATCGTATGGCCCGGGTCTGATTGAATGGATGAAGTCTGACAACAAATGGATGTTATTCAGCGACATCGCGAAGATGGAATATTCGTATATCGAAGAATCGCGTGAGTTTCTCGGGTTGTTGATCGCTATTCTGGTACTCCTGATGCATTGGGTATCAAGCCGTCGACACGAGTAAATGATAAGTAAGGGCTGCAACTCTCAAATTTCAAGATGGGTGAAACAAAAGGTCAGGCCAGAGTTGTCATTGAAAATGTCCAGCCACAGGTAGATGACGGCCAGTATGCTGCGAAGTATACGATTGGTGAATTTGTCAGGGTTTCTGCTGATATCTTTGCTGACGGGCACGATCATATCCGGGCGCAGGTGTTGTACCGGCGCGAGGCTGCCGAGTCATGGGCGACACTTGAGCTGGCACATCACGGAAACGATAGATGGGAGGCCGCATTCCAGGTTACCGAAAAAGGATACTATTTCTTCACCATCCGCGCCTGGATCGATCACTTCGAAACATGGCACACCGGATTTATCAAAAAGGCCGATGCCGCGCTCAACGTCACAGTAGAATTGATGGAAGGAGCCGCTTTCCTGAAGAGGCTGGGGAGAGGCAATCCGCACCTTCAGTCGCTTGCAAATGAGTTGACCGACAGCGGCCGGTACAGTGAGGCTGTTCAGAAAGTATTGAGCCCCGCCTTTGCCAAACTCGTTCACGAACATCCCCTGATTGAACACGAGACTGCCTGGGAACGGGAGCTCAAGGTAATAGTAGAATTCAGGAAAGCGAATTTCAGCGCCTGGTATGAACTGTTCCCACGTTCGGCGTCGTTGGAGGATAAGCATGGGACCTTTCACGATGTCATTCGCCTGCTTCCACGAATAGCTTCCATGGGCTTCGATGTTCTCTACCTGCCGCCCATCCACCCGATCGGTGAAGAGAACCGCAAGGGTAAGAACAACAACGCGAAAGCGGAAGCAGGGGAGCCCGGTTCGCCGTGGGCCATCGGCAGTGATGAGGGTGGGCATAAGTCTGTGCATACCGAACTGGGCACTCTTGATGATTTCAGGCTGCTGGTAGGGGCGGCGAAAGAACACGATATCGACGTAGCAATGGATATTGCGCTGCAATGCGCGCCGGATCACCCTTATGTGAAGGAGCACCCGGAGTGGTTCCGGCAGCGACCCGATGGCAGCATTCAGTACGCGGAGAATCCGCCGAAGAAATACCAGGATATCTTTCCCTTCAACTTCGAGACAAACGACTGGCGAAACCTGTGGGAAGAACTGCTTTCGATATTTGAATTCTGGATAGCACAGGGAGTACGCGTTTTTCGGGTCGACAACCCTCACACAAAACCAATGCGCTTCTGGCGATGGCTCATCGGCGAAGTTAACAAGAGGCACACGGATATAATCTTCCTCTCGGAAGCTTTCACGAGACCGAAGGTGATGGCCTCGCTCGCGAAGGCAGGCTTTACACAGTCGTACACGTATTTCACCTGGCGCGTGACAAAGGATGAGCTGGTAACCTATATGAATGAGCTGGTATCCGGCCCGTCGCGCTACTATTTCAGACCGAACTTCTGGCCCAATACTCCCGACATTCTTCCCTTCCATCTGCAGGATCAGGGCGAGAACATCTTCATTATCCGTCTCGCACTGGCGGCCACGCTGTCGTCGTCGTACGGCATATACGGCCCCGCGTATGAATTCTGTGACAACCAGCCCATGCCAGGCCGGGAGGAATACTACAATTCCGAAAAGTACGAGATAAAGAAGTACGACTGGAAGAAGGTGAACCGTATGACGGATATTATTACCGTGCTGAATCGCGCGAGAAAGGATCACCCCGCCTTGCAGTCGACCTGGAATATCCGGTTCTGTTCAGTCAATGAACCGAATCTTCTCGCGTACCTGAAAGCTACTGACGATCTCTCGGATATCATTCTGGTGGTAGTCAACCTCGATCAGCATCAAAAACACTCGGGCTTCGTGCAGTTGCCGAAAGATCACCTGAGATTAGGTGAACACATAAATGTGAAGCTCCACGACCTGATGACAGACGAACATTACATGTGGACACAGGAATGGAACTATGTTGAGCTCGACCCCAATAAAATGCCGTTTCATCTATTCCGCCTCAACGTTCACGAATCAAATATGTAAATACGCAACATGGCCGGAAGCAACGCCAATCTCTCATTGCACGAATTGCCGCTCTTAAGTACGGCACTGGCATGGGATAAGGTGGTTGACGACCAGGCCGCCGTAAGCGACCTGGAACGCACAATTCTTCAGCCGTTCATGATGAAATGCCGCTGGTTTGGCGGAAAGGCTAGGACCATCAGCCAGATTGCCCTGCGGGAAGCTATTCCTTTACAGGTTGGAGAACAGTGTCATTTTCTGCTCGTGGCGGAAGTACAATACGCACAGGGGTTACCGGAGAACTACTTCCTTCCTGTTACTTTTTTACCGGAGCACCATCCGGATGAACCGGATGAATATTCGTCGCACAGCGTGGTCTGCCGTGCTCAGGTCCGGGATGTACGCGGTTGTGTGATCGACAGTAGCTATGATCGCCGGTTTCGCGACTTTCTTTTCACCAACATGGAGAAGGGGAGTAGCATCAGCGACAACGGCGGAGGAGTACTCGAATTTGACGCCGGCGTATTGGTATCGCCGACAGCCGGCGCGATTACCTCGAAAATCCTGAAAGCCGACCAGAGTAACACGGCGATCATCTACGGTGATCGCTACTTCTTCAAATTTTACCGGAAGGTAGAGAAAGGGATCAATCCCGACCTGGAGATCGTCCGCTTTCTTACTGACCGCACAACCTTTCGTCACGCACCGCGCTATGGTGGCAGCGTACAACATCACAGCCGTGACGGGACCATAATGGTGCTCGGCCTGCTGCAGGAGAGGGTCGAAAACCAGGGCGATGCCTGGGTAATGACATTGGAAGCGCTGACCGGGTATTACGACGAAGTGCTGGCGTTACCTCGCGGAACTGCATTCCCGCCGTTGGTTGAGCAGCAGTCGGTTTCGTTCGACGACGCGCCGGCGATAATGCAGGAACTGATCGGTCGTGAGTTTCACGACAGGGTGACGAAGCTGGGGCAGCGCACGGCGGAAATGCACCAGGCGCTTACGTCCAGTCCCGCCGACCAGGCGTTTGCTCCGGAGTCGATAACACCGCGTTATCAGCAGTCGCTGTATGACACGCTACAGCAAATGGTAAAAGACCGGTTCAGCCTGCTCGCCGGCTCCACGGCGGTGTTCGATGACGCGACCAGCACGCTCGCGGCGGAGGTGTCGTCTTATGCACAACCTATCCTGAACGCTGTTGCGGAAATGTACGAGACGCAAATATCCACACCAGCGACAAGGATTCACGGTGATTATCACCTCGGCCAGGTGCTGTTTACCGGCGCCGATTTCGTCATTATTGACTTCGAAGGCGAACCCGTTCTGCCTTTCAGCGAACGCCGGCGCAAGAGCAGTCCGTGGAAAGACGTTGCCGGTATGATGCGCTCGTTTCATTACGCAGCCTACGGACGGATTTTGCTGGGTGATGCCTACCGCGACATCAATGCAGACTTACTGGAACAGGCTGCGGAACAATGGCAACACTATGTGAGTCGCTTCTTTCTTGGCGCTTATATGAAACACGCCGGCATGGGCACAGATCTATCGCATGAAAACAACATACTCATTCGTACCTTTCTTCTGGAGAAAGCTATTTATGAACTTGGCTATGAACTCAATGCTCGTCCGGATTGGGTTAAGGTGCCATTAAAAGGAATCCAGTATCTTGTGAAGCGATATCTCAGCGAACAACGGAAATGAGTAAGAAGAAACCCGCCCCCGACACTTTCAGCCTGTTCACCGATTTCGATGTTCACCTGTTCCGTTCGGGAAAGCATTTCAGGTTGTATGAAAAGCTTGGAGCCCACGTGGTCCGTCACAACGATGTTGACGGTATTTATTTCGCCGTATGGGTGCCCAACGCAAAGAGCGTATCGGTTATCGGCTACTTTAATCACTGGCAGAAAGATCAGCACAAACTCTTTCCGCGATGGGATGGCTCGGGTATATGGGAAGGTTTCTTCAGCGACGTTAAGCACGGCGACGCTTATAAATTTGCTATTGAGTCGGCTACAGGCGAAGTAGTTGACAAGGCAGACCCATTCGCGTCCTACTCGGAGCTGCCCCCGCGCACCGCTTCAATCGTATGGGCGTCGGAGTATTCATGGAACGATCGGGAATGGCTGGACCGGCGAGCGACTTCAACGGATAAGCCGAAGCCGTATTCCGTATATGAAGTACATCTGGGCTCCTGGCGGCGTAAAGACGGAAACGAGTTTTTGTCTTATTCCGATATGGCGCGGGAACTAGTCGAATATGTGCGTGACATGGGATTTACGCATGTTGAATTTATGCCGGTGATGGAGCACCCCTTTTATGGATCATGGGGTTATCAGCTGACGGGATATTTCGCGCCCTCGAGCCGTTTTGGCGCGCCCGAAGACTTCATGTACCTCATTGACAGCCTGCACCAGGCGGGAATCGGTGTCATCCTCGACTGGGTTCCGTCGCACTTCCCAGGCGATGCGCACGGTCTCTACAAGTTTGACGGGACCTTTCTGTATGAGCATGCCGATCCACGAAAGGGGTTTCACCCCGATTGGAAAAGCTACATCTTCAACTACGGTCGCAGCGAAGTTCGTTCCTTTCTCATCAGCAACGCTTTGTTCTGGCTCGATCGGTTTCACGCGGATGGACTTCGGGTTGATGCCGTCGCCTCTATGTTGTACCTGGACTACTCGCGCAAAGAGGGTGAATGGGAACCCAACCAGTACGGTGGAAATGAAAATATCGAGGCGATTATCTTCCTAAAAGAATTCAATGAAGTGGTCTATGAACATCACCCTGATACGATAACGATCGCCGAAGAGTCGACGTCTTGGTCGGGAGTGTCACGACCGACCTATCTCGGTGGCCTGGGCTTCGGACAGAAGTGGATGATGGGATGGATGAACGATACGCTGCGATATTTTGCGCTCGATCCGATACACAGGAAGTATCATCAGAACGAGATCACCTTCAGTATTATGTATGCCTTCACGGAGAATTTTATGCTCCCGCTTTCACACGATGAGGTGGTGCACGGCAAAGGTTCTCTGGTGGGAAGAATGCCCGGCGACGAATGGCAGAAGTTCGCAAACCTCCGGCTGTTGTTTTCCTATATGTTTACACATCCCGGCACGAAACTGCTTTTCATGGGAGGGGAGATCGGCCAGTCGGCGGAATGGAATCACGACCGGAGTCTTGACTGGCATCTGCTTCAGTACGATGTTCACCGTGGTGTTCAGCAACTCGTCAAGGAATTGAACACCTTCTATAAACAGGAACGGGCGCTGTACCGGTATTCGTTTGACCAGCGTGGATTTCAATGGGTCGACTACGGCGACAGAGAGAATAGCGTCATCGTCTATCAGCGCAACGCTGACGACAAGCATGAGATGCTGATCGTCGTTTGCAATTTTACCCCGGCGGCGCGACACCTCTATAGGATTGGCGTCCCGTACCGCGGTCAATGGCGCGAGGTGTTCAATTCCGACGCCGTGCGCTTTGGCGGTAGTGGAGTGTTGAACCCCGGCCTGCTCATTACGTCGCCGGTCAAATTTCATGGCAGGGATTACTCGGTTTCACTAACTTTACCTCCACTCGGCGTAACGGTGATCAAGCTGGAAAAAGAGGTTGTGGAGTTTCGGGTGTAAGGAAAAAAAGCAAAAGGCAAAAGGCAAAAAAGCAAAAAGCAAAAGGCAAATAGCAAAAGGCAAAAGGCAAAAAGCAAAAGGCAAAATAGGTTAAATCAGCAAATTCATTGGAAAAATACATTTGCATTCACGGGCATTTTTATCAGCCGCCTCGTGAAAATGCGTGGCTGGAGGTAGTTGAGGTTCAGGATTCCGCGCATCCGTATCACGATTGGAATGAGCGGATCTCGGCTGAGTGTTACGGGCCGAATACGGCTTCGCGCATCCTCAACGAAAAAGGCGCGATCACCAATATCATCAACAACTATTCGAGGATCAGCTTCAACTTTGGTCCGACGTTGCTGTCGTGGATGGAAGCAAATGACCGGGAGACGTATGACGCGATCCTGGATGCTGACCGCCAAAGTATTGACAGGTTTGGCTATGGTTCGGCGCTGGCGCAGGTGTATAACCACATCATCATGCCGCTCGCCAACACCGCCGACAAGGAGACTCAGATCGTATGGGGTATTCGCGATTTCGCTCACCGCTTCAACCGTATGCCTGAGGGCATGTGGCTTGCTGAGACCGCGGCTGATACCGAAACGCTGGAGCTGCTCGCCCGGCACGATATCAGCTTCACTATTCTTGCTCCGCGCCAGGCGAAGCAATTCCGAAAGCAAGGTGCTGAAGAGTGGACTGCTGCTGATGATGGTTTCGATACCCGACGGCCCTATCGCTGCAATCTTCCCTCGGGCAAAAGTATTGTGCTCTTCTTCTACGACGGGGACATTTCGCAGTCGGTGGCGTTTAATGGCCTGCTCAACGATGGCGCGAAGCTGGCTGAACGGCTGTTGAGTGCGTTTGACGAGGAAGCGGAAGAGACGCAACTGTGCCATATAGCCACCGACGGTGAAACGTATGGACATCACCACAAGCACGGCGATATGGCGCTGGCTTTCTGCGTCGACTACATCGAAAGAAATTCGGACGTACGGCTGACGAACTACGCTCAATTCCTCTCCCTGGCGCCTCCTGCTTTTGAGGTGGAGATCCATGAGAACAGCTCCTGGAGTTGTGTACACGGAGTAGAGCGCTGGCGAAATGATTGTGGCTGTCACACCGGCGGGAATCCGTCCTGGAATCAGAAGTGGCGCAAGCCCTTGCGGGAGACACTGGATTGGCTGCGCGACGAACTTTGGAAGATATTCGAAGAGGTGGGAGCAACGGTGTTTAAAGATCCGCTGGTCGCTCGAACTGAATACATCAGTGTGATCCTGCGCCGAAATGACGATACCATCCGCAAGTTTGTGGCCGAACACTGCCGCCAGGCCGTGGAACCTCAGCGCGTGCTGCGTATCATGGAGGTACAGCGAAATGCCATGCTGATGTACACCAGCTGTGGATGGTTCTTCGACGAAGTGTCGGGTATCGAAACCACGCAGGTCATGCAGTATGCATGCCGCGCGATGCAACTTGTCGCGCAGATAAAAGACGTCAGTTTCGACAAAGAGTTTCGCAGACGATTGGAGCAGGTGCCGAGCAATATTTCGACACTGGGCAACGCGTCCATCGTGTACACCCAGGTGGTATTGCCCTCGAAGATCAATCTTCAGCGGGTAGGTATGCACTTTGCGGTGGCTTCTATCTTCGAGGACGATGCCGAGACGTTCCCCGTGTTCAATTACACGACGTCGAACGAGGTATTCATTCGCAGGGAAGCCGGCGAACAGCGGATCGCGCTCGGTGTAACGAAAGTGCGCTCAAACGTCACGCGTTCGGAGAAGAAGTTTGCGTTTGCGGTGATCTATCTGGGTAAACACAACATCATTGGAAATATTTCGCTGGATATGGAGGCCGATCAGTTCGCGAGTATGCAGGCGCGTATACTCACAGCGTTTGAAGGGTCGAGGCTGGGTGATGTGATCGGTCTGATGCAAACCTATTTCGGCCCTGAAAAATACACTATATGGGAGTTGTTCCGGGATGAGAAGCGGAAAGTTTTCGACCTGATCACGCAGCAGAGTATGCTCGAACTCGAAGAACCCCTGCGCCGTAGCTACAACCGAAACTATCCATTGTTGAATGCCCTTAGTAAGAACGGTATCCCTATCCCAAATGCTTACCGATCGGCGTTCGAATACATTCTGAATGTCGATCTTCTCAATTCGTTTCAGACCGTAAAGATCAATATCCGGATGGTGGAGCGGGTAATGACTGAGTTGGTGAAATGGGATCTCCGGATCGAAGACCCCGGTAAAGTGGAACGACTGGCCGGCGAGAGTATCTTCAAGGAGCTTAAGCGCATCAGCGCGGAGCGCGAAAACCCCAGGCGCATAGAAAGACTCAATCGCCTTTTTCCGCTGATGGTAAAGTTCAACCTCCGGCCAAACCTGTACCGCAGCCAGAATCTTTTCTTTGAAATATCCAAAGGAATTGTCAACAACAGCGTTTACTCCCAGGAATGGCAACAACAGTTCACCGCACTGGGTGAAAACATGGGAGTCAAGGTTTGAAGTTGCCGGCGGCGGATGACGTATCAGTTATGCGCCGGCGCAGGGCTTGACACGGCTGCCTGCTCATTGTCGAGGTAGTTCCATACCAGGCTGCTCGCCCCGAGGATCGGCGCTGCCTGGTTCTGAAGACCCGAGGGGAGAACCTTTACCTTACCCCTGAAGAGCGGCATGAGATTAGCTTCCATGTGCCTGATGGTTGGTTTGAAGATGAGGTCTCCGGCGAGTGACAATCCCCCGAAGAGGAAGATCGCTTCCGGGTCAGTGTGGACTACCGTCTCAGCCAGCTTCATTCCGAGTATACGGCCAGTGTATTCAAACGCGGCGAGCGCTACAACGTCTCCTCTGACGGCCGCGTCTGTAATCATTTTGGTGTTAAGGTTGTCGAAGCTGATGCCCCTCAATTCACTGTCTTCGAGGTGATCGGCGAGCAGCTTATAAACCGTACGTCGAATGCCGGTTGCTGACACGTATGTTTCGAGACACCCTCTCTTACCGCAGTTGCAGTGACGTCCCGCGGGATTCACACTGGTGTGACCCACTTCGCCGGCGATGCCGTGCTTGCCATTGAGCAGCTGACCGTTGGAAACAAACCCGCTGCCGAGTCCCGTGCCGAGCGTGATCACGATGAAATCCCTCATGCCCTTCGCCGACCCATAGACCATTTCGCCAACCGCAGCCGCATTGGCGTCATTTGTGACAATGGCTGGAATCTGGAACTCTTCTTTCAGCATGTCGGCCAGGGGTATGATACCTTTCCACGGCAGGTTGGTGGCGCGCTCGATCGTGCCCTTGTAATAATTGCCGTTGGCGGCGCCTACGCCGATACCGAGTACCTTGTAATTGTCGACGTTGATCTTATCCATCGCTTCGCGAAGTGCCTGCGACAATCCGTTGAAGTAGTCTCTGAACTCTTCGTATTTTGTCGTCTTGATACTTCCCTGGTATATAACCTCACCCTCGCGGTTTACGATCCCGTATTTGGTATTCGTACCACCGATGTCTATCCCGATTGTTAGTTCATTCATGTCAACGTTCAATTTAGATCGAAAGAATGCGCGCTATGCGCAGTGATTCGGAATCAATCTCGTGATAACCAGATGCCTTGATTGTGTTGAAATCGTTATAAACCATCTGGTTGTCTTTAATCCCAACCATTACATCGCTTTTTCCGGCAAGCAGACCTTCTACGGCGGCGATACCCATTCGGCTTGCCAACACACGGTCGAAGTAGGTTGGTGTTCCGCCGCGCTGCAGATGTCCGAGAATAGTTACTTTGATATCAAAGTACGACGATCGCTCCGCCACGCGCTTAGCAAGCGAGTTAGCGCCGCCGATTTTAGAACCCTCCGCGACAACGATGAGAT
The DNA here is from genome assembly GCA_964493505.1 of uncultured Roseivirgaceae bacterium. GTDB lineage: Bacteria > Bacteroidota > Bacteroidia > Cytophagales > Cyclobacteriaceae > Chryseosolibacter. Next base: position 11,493 of record CAZBNP010000021.1, on the reverse strand, counting down.
TGGATTTCTTGCTTGTAACCTTTTCGGCGCCGAGTAGCGCAAAGAGCTGGTCGAAAGTTGTATCTTCTTCCGGCAGGATAATAGCGGTTGCACCTCCCGCGATACCGCTGTTCATGGCTATGTAGCCGGAGTTGCGTCCCATAACCTCAATGAAGAACAACCGGTTGTGCGACATCGCCGTGTCGCGTATCCTGTCTATCGCTTCAACAGCTGTGTTCGTCGCCGTATCATAGCCTATCGTGTAGTCAGTTCCGGGAAGGTCATTGTCTATGGTACCCGGTATACAGATCGCGGGAATCCGATACTCCTCTGAGAACAAATGGAGGCCTGTGAAAGTACCGTCGCCACCGATTGCCACCAGCGCGTCGATTCCTTCTGCCTGGAGATTGTCATACGCGCGCTTCCTTCCCTCGGCGCTCCTGAACTCTGTGCTGCGCGCAGTCTTCAGAACCGTCCCACCTCGCTGAATGATGTTACCGACCGAACGCGGGCCGAGCTTTACAAAATCTCCTTCGATCATTCCTTCGTAGCCACGCATAATGCCATAGGAATCCTTCTTGTAAAACGCGCATGCGCGAACTACTGCTCGAATGGCTGCGTTCATTCCAGGTGCGTCCCCGCCGGATGTAAACACAGCGATCTTACCGATTTTGCTCTCCATGTATAATTTAAAATTCGTTAAAATTAAACGATGTAGATCATTTTACCATGAACATTTCAATTAGTTGAACTTCAAACGTTTGAAATAGTTGATGAGGCCGTTTGTGGAAGTGTCGTGAGATGCTATGGGCGCTGAAGTTTGCAATTCCGGCAGTATTTTTTTTGCCAGAATCTTCCCAAGTTCAACCCCCCATTGATCGAAGCTGTAGATGTTCCAGATCACTCCCTGGACAAAAATCTTGTGCTCGTACAGGGCAATCAGCGAACCGAGTGTCCGCGGAGTTAGTTGACGAAAGAGGATGGAATTGGTCGGTCTGTTACCTTCGAATACACGGAATGGTGTCTGAAATGCAACGTCGTCGTCTGATAGTCCGGATTTCTCCAGTCCCGCTTCAACTTCCTCCTCTGTCTTTCCCAGCATCAGCGCTTCGGTTTGTGCGAAGAAGTTGGAGAGTAATTTCTCATGATGATCGGAAAGCGGATTGTGGGTAATAGCGGGTGCAATAAAGTCGCAGGGAATAAGCTTAGTGCCCTGGTGTATGAGTTGATAGAATGCGTGTTGCCCGTTCGTTCCCGGCTCGCCCCAGATGACCGGTCCCGTCTGGTACGTCACCGGCTGCCCGGTGCGATCGACGTACTTGCCGTTGCTTTCCATGTTACCCTGTTGAAAGTACGCCGCGAACCGGTGAAGGTATTGGTCGTAGGGGAGGATCGCTTCTGATGCTGCGCCGAAGAAGTTGTTATACCAGACACCAATGACGGCGAGAATCACGGGGACATTTTTTTCCAGCGGCGTTTTACGGAAATGCTGATCCATCGCGTGTCCACCTTCGAGAAGCTGGACAAAGTTTTCATATCCTATTGTGCAGACGATAGATAAGCCGATAGACGACCATAGCGAGTAACGTCCGCCGACCCAATCCCAGAATACGAACATGTTTTCCGGAGCTATACCGAATGCAGTGACGGCTTCCGTATTGGTGGATACTGCCACGAAATGCCGGGCCACCTCACCCTGGCTTTCTGTTTTTTCAAGGAACCACGTGCGTGCAGTCTCCGCGTTGGTCATCGTCTCCTGCGTCGTGAAGGTCTTCGACGCTATGATGAAAAGCGTGGTTTCAGGGTCGACTTTCTTTAATGTCTCGGCTATGTGTGTTCCATCCACGTTGGAAACGAAATACGGCGTGATATCCGACCAATATGGCCGTAGCGCTTCCGTTACCATAACCGGTCCGAGATCCGATCCTCCGATGCCGATATTGACAATCGATTTAATGCCTTTGCCCGTATAACCTTTCCATTCTCCACTTCTGACACGTTCGCTGAAAACTTTCATCTGCCCGAGCACGCGATTCACCTCCGGCATTACGTCTTCGCCATCGACGAGTACGGGAGTGTTTGCGCGATTGCGGAGCGCGGTGTGCAGCACGGCGCGGTTTTCAGTGCGATTGATCTTCGCCCCGGTAAACATCGCTTCAATCGCCGCCGGAAGTTCGACTTCATGCGCAAGCCTGGTCAGCAACTTCATGACCTCATCGTTTACTATATTCTTTGAGTAGTCGACGAGGATATCTTCAAACTGAACGCTGAATGTTTTGAAACGATCGGGGTCTTCGTGAAACAGGTCACGCATGTGCGTGGCCTGCATGGTAAGAAAAATCATTTCAAGATTTCGCCAGGCAGGGACGCTGGTGGGGTCGATAGAAGGGAACATAGTGTGGGTTAATTCTTGAATTTCTTCACTAACATAGCAAGTTTTTCTTCCATGCTCACTTGCTTCTCCGCGGGCTTCTTCGAACGCGGCTTTCCACCACCCTTCGGCGATGGCGCGGGCGCCTCTGCAAACGGATCACTTTTCATAGATAATCCGATGCGTTTGCGCGCCACATCAACCTCTACGACGGTCACTACAACCTTCTGCTGTACGGTAACCACTTCCTTGGGATCTTTGACAAACTTGTCGGACAGGTGACTGATGTGTACGAGGCCATCCTGGTGAACACCGACATCCACGAAAACACCGAAGTTAGTGACGTTGGTGACTATTCCCGGTAGTTTCATACCGATTTTCAGGTCCTTGATCGAGTTGACACCTTCGGTGAAATTGAATACCTCGAAACTCTCCCGGGGGTCGCGTCCCGGCTTCTCCAGTTCGGCCAGGATGTCGGACAGTGTAGGCATTCCTACCTTGTCCGTTACATATTTCTTCAGGTCAAGCTGCTTTCTCAATTCGGCACGGCTCATGAGATCCTTTACGGAGCACCCGATGTCCTGCGCCATCTTCTCCACCAGCGCATAGCTTTCGGGGTGAACAGCGCTTGCATCGAGCGGGTTGGCTGCCTCGTGAATACGAAGGAACCCAGCCGCTTGTTCAAACACTTTTTCTCCCAGGCGCGGGACTTGCATAAGACCATCGCGGCTGATAAACGGTCCATTTTGATTTCTGTACTCGACGATGTTCTTCGCTAACGACGAACTTAAACCCGATACATACGACAATATTTCTTTGCTCGCTGTGTTGAGTTCAACACCTACGGAGTTTACGCAACTCATGACGACGTCGTCAAGCCCCTGCTTGAGCTTCACCTGGTCGACGTCGTGCTGGTATTGTCCGACACCAATGGATTTCGGGTCGATCTTGACCAGTTCTGCCAGCGGATCCATCAATCGTCTGCCGATAGACACCGCGCCCCTCACCGTGAGATCCTTGTCAGGAAACTCCTCGCGTGCCACTTCCGATGCCGAGTAGATGGAGGCACCGCTCTCGTTTACCATGGCTATAATTATCTTATTGCTCAGGCCGATGCCGCGCACGAATGATTCCGTTTCGCGACTAGCGGTTCCGTTGCCAATCGCAATGGCTTCAATCCCGAATTTATCCACCAGCGCTTTGACGATGGCGCCCGATTTCACCAGTTCTTTCTGAGGCTCATTCGGAAAGATCGTTTCATTGTGAAGGAGCTTTCCCTGAGGATCGAGGCAAACGAGCTTACATCCCGTTCGGAAGCCGGGGTCGAGTGCCAGTACATTCTTTTGTCCGAGGGGTGCGGAAAGAAGCAGTTCTTTGAGATTGGAGGCAAATACTCTGATTGCTTCTTCGTCCGCTTTCATCTTCGACTCCATCCGCACTTCCGTTTCGAGGGAGGGGCGGAGGAGGCGTTTGTATGCGTCGCGAACGGCGATTCGTACCTGCTCGGCGGCGCGGTTTTCCTTCCTGATAAATCGACGCTCAAGCAATGCTATGGCGTTGTCTTCCGGCGGGAAGATATCGAGTGCCAGTATGCTCTCCTTCTCACCCCGGCGCAGGGCCAGGAGTCGATGCGAAGGAGTTTTCGCGACGGGCTCCTTCCATTCAAAATAGTCTTTGTACTTGGCGCCTTCCGCCTCCTTGCCCTTCATGACCTTTGCTTCGATGACACCCTCCTTCCAGAAAAGGTCGCGAACACTTTTGCGCGCCTCCGGACTCTCACTGATCCATTCCGCGATGATATCGCGCGCGCCGCTGAGCGCTTCCTCGGTGCTGGCGACGCCTTTTTCTTCGTCAACAAAGGCGTTGGCGGCCTCCGTCGGGTCGAATTCTTCATGGTCGAGCAACCGCTGTGCCAGTGGCTCCAGTCCTTTTTCCCTGGCTGCCGAAGCCCTTGTTTTTCGCTTGGGTTTGAACGGAAGGTAGATATCTTCCAATTCCGCGAGGGTGCCGGCAACGACGATTTGCTGCATCAAACCGGGCGTAAGCAGCCCCTGCTTTTCAATGGACGTAATGATAGTCTCCCGCCGCTTGTCGAGCTCACGAAGTTGTTCCAGGCGGTCGCGAACGTTTGCGACCATAACCTCGTCCATACTACCGGTCAGTTCTTTCCGGTATCGGGAGATAAACGGGATAGTGGCTCCTTCCACGAGGAGCTCAGCGACTGCTTTAACGTACTTGTACTCAAGTGAAAGTTCCCGGGTGATCTGATCAATCCAGCGAGTAATATTTTCTTGTTCCATAGCCTGTATAGGGGAGGCAAAAATAGAATAAGCGCGATAACCTGCAATAGCGGATTTTTTATATTATTGATGGATAGAACGTTAAAATGACTAAAAAACGCATTGCTTTAATCGCCCACGATCACAAAAAGGATGACCTGATCGAGTGGGCCGAATACAACAAGTCACGGCTTGCCGAGGCAGACCTGTACGCCACGAAAACAACGGGGGGGCTTCTGGAAGGAGCTCTTGGCCTCCGCATCAACAAATTGCAGAGCGGCCCTTTCGGGGGTGACCAGCAGATCGGTGCCCTGATCGCCGAAGGCAAGATCGATGTTCTTGTCTTTTTTTGGGATCCGCTGCATCCGCTTCCGCACGATCAGGACATCAAAGCTTTGCTTCGCGTCGCAGTCCTGTGGAATATCCCCGTCGCCTGTAACCGGACCACTGCCGACTTTATCTTTTCTTCGCCCTTGTTTACAGATGGGTACCGGCCCAAGCCGCCGGATCTGCGGGTGGTATAGGGGATTTACTGGTCCTACCGCCATCCTCCCCCGAGCGCCCGGTAAAGCCTCACATTAGAAATCAGCAGGTTCATCCGAACATCGACCAGGCTGAGTTCGGTTTCCAGCGCGTTGCGTTGCGCGGTGATCACTTCCAGGTAAGTAGCGAAACCTGTTTTGAACAGCAGGTCGGATTCCCTTACCGCTTTTCTTGAATTGACCAGCCGCGCCTCCGCAATACGGTATTCCTCTTCGAGTTTCTGGATGGTAACCAGGACGTTCGATACTTCCGTTACCGCGTTGATCACGTTTTCGCGGAACTCCAGTTCAGCGATATCCCGCTCGCGTAATGCAATGATGTAGTTGGCCTTCAGTCTCCGGTTCTGAAAGATCGGTAAGGTAAGCGATCCGAAGAATGCGCCGAATAATGAGTTTGGACTAATGAGTGTGGCGGCATCCATCGAGCCCAGTCCCAGTTCCGCGCCGAGTACCAGGGAAGGATACCGCATAGCTTGCGCGATACCTACCCGGGCGTTTGCCTCCACAAGGGCCAGTTCGGAGGCTGTGATGTCCGGGCGGTTTTTTAGCAGTTCCAGCGGAACACCTGCGGAAACGTTTTTCAGGAAGTTCACATCGCTCAATCCCCTGTCAAGGAAATGTTCGTCGCCGGGATATTTCCCAAGAAGCTGGCTCAGGTTGTTTCTCTTAACAACGATATCCTTCTCTATCTGTGGAATGAGCGACGCCGCCGCCAGTTTTTGCGACTCTGTCTGAGAAACGGCCAGGGACGTGGCTTGTCCCGCCCGATACTGTAACTGTACTATCCTTAGCGTGGAATCGTTAAGCCTGAGGTTCGACTGCGCCACTTTGAGCTGGGCATTTAACATGATCAGGTTAAAATAGCTGGAGGCGATGTCCGATATCAGCGCGGTTTGGACCGCTTTCTGGAACTCCTCACTTCTCAGGAATGCGGCTTCTCCCATCTCTTTTTGTCTTCTGAACTTTCCCCACAGGTCGGGCTCCCAGCCGGCCACCACCGAGGCGTTATTCTCCAAGCTGTTCATAAACCACTGGTCAGGCGGTGTTCTGTCTTCATAGTAGAGGGAATTAGGGCCCGAATCCCAGTTCTGTGAATACAGCTCCCGATCGTGTTCCAACACCATTGCGATATTCGGGAAGAAATCGGCTCTTGAACGTCTCAGGTTTTGTTCAGCAATCTCTACGGACTTCGATACCCGCTGAAGCCCGAGATTGCTTTTGAGCGCGGTATCTATTAACGAGATCAGCGTCGAATCGACAAAGAACTCCCTCCAATTCAGGGCGGCGACATTATCGCTTGCTCCGGTGGTGTCAGCCGATATGTTCCTGAATGCGGGCGGTAATTCCAGGTCAGGACGATTGTAATTCTGCCCCGCTTTGCAACCGAACACCATCGTGGCAACCACCACAATCCAGAATGTCGTTCTACGGTTTGCGATATGTTCTCTGTTATAGGTCATTGCTTCAGTCTCTTTTCACCAGCTTACTGTTTACCTGGTCGTGAATTTTCTGGAATATGACATAGAGGACGGGGATAATGAAAATCCCCAGTATAACACCGAAGAGCATACCCCCTGCAGCGCCGACACTAAGCGACTTGTTGCCCTGCGCGGAGGCACCTACGGTACGCATAAGCGGAATAAGACCTGCGATAAAGGCGAGCGAGGTCATGATGATGGGACGTATGCGCAAGCGCGAAGCTTCAACCGCTGCGTCGAAAATACTGAGTCCCTGTTTTCTTCTCTGCACGGCGAACTCCACAATAAGAATAGCGTTCTTCGCCAGCAATCCGACAAGCATGATGATCCCGATCTGTACGTAGATATTGTTGGAGATTCCCAGGAGGTTGATAAACGTGAAGACGCCGAGTAAACCACACGGTACGGATAAGAGGATAGCCATGGGCAGAAAATAGCTTTCGTACTGAGCGGCCAGCAAAAAATAAACAAATATGACACTGAGTAAAAAGATCAGGGCAGTCTGGCTGCCGGACTGCTTCTCTTCCAGGCTCATACCCGTCCATTCAAAACCGTAGGTTACCGGGAGCGTCTCAGCAGCCACTTCTTCTATGGCCTTGATCACATCGCCCGTGCTGTACCCCCTGGCCGGGCTTGCATTGATGGCGATGGCGTTGAACAGGTTATACCGGTTGACGATTTCCGGCCCACGCACTTCGCTCAAAGTCACCAGGGTATTGACAGGCACCATCTCTCCTTTGTTGTTCTTTACAAAAATGGCATCCAGCGATTTCGATTCTCTCCTGTACTGTATGTCGGCCTGCATATATACACGGTACTGGCGACCGAATCGGTTAAAATCGCCGGACTGAACCCTGCCGAAGTAAGACTGGATCGACCGCATCATGCTCTGCACACTGACGCCCATATTCTTCGCCTTTTCGTAATCGATGTTGACCTCATACTGAGGGAAGTTTGCGTTGAAGGAAGTGAATACCCTCTCTACCTCCGGACGTCTGTTGACCTCCTGAATAAAATTGTCTGCTGTCTCGCCGAGTTCGCGGATATCACCGCCGAGCCGGTCCTGCAAGACCAGTTCCAATCCGCTGAACTCGCCAAAGCCCTGCACGGTCGGTCTGCTGAAGACATTGATCTGCGCATCGGAAATCACCGAAAGCTTTTCCAGCAGGTCTGTCTTCAAGGCATCGATGTCGCGGATATTACCCCTTTCTTTTATCGGGTGAAGATTGATGTAGCCCATAGCAAAAGACGGGCTGCTGGCGTTGTCCATTACATTGAACCCCGAGACGCTGTTCACGCTGGCAACCGCGACGTGTTCGTGTATGATGGAATCAGCAATAGTCAGTGCTTCCGTTGTACGGAACAGGGATGATCCTGGCGGCATGGCCAGTGAATAGGTGAGGAAGCTGTCATCTTCCTCCGGGATGAAACCCGCGGGCGTATTCCTGAACAGCATGAACGTAACGGCGAACAAGACCAGCAGCATTGTGAAAACGATCTTCTTTCGGTGCAGAAGCCAGCTTACGATACGCGAATATCGCGTCAACATACTATCGAAGCCGGTTTCAAAAGCCGTAAAGAATCTTTCCTGGAGGTGCTTGTAGGGCGGCATATTGGTTTCCCTGTCGTCTTCTTTCGACCGGAGAAGGAAGGCGCAAAGCACCGGACTGAGCGTGAGCGCGTTCAACGCGGAAATAAGGATGGCGGAAACCAGCGTATACGCAAACTGGCGATAGAACAATCCCACCGGCCCGTCCATAAAACCGATCGGAAGGAATACCGCCGACATAACCATCGTGATGGAAATGATAGCGGGGGTTGATCTCTCTCATCACTGCTATCGTGGCTACCTTGGCCGATGATCTCGTGTGCATCAGCTTGTGATGAACGGCCTCCACGACGACAATGGCATCATCGACAACAATACCGATGGCGAGCACCAGGGCGAACATAGTCAGTATGTTGATGGAAAACCCGAACAACTGCAAAAAGAAGAAGGTCCCGACCAGGGACACCGGGATAGCGATCGCAGGTATCAGCGTTGACCGGAAATCCTGCAGGAAGATGAAGACAACAATAAACACAAGTATGCAGGCTTCGATGATGGTGTACAGAACCTGGCTGATAGACTCATCGATCTGATCCCTTACAGAATACGAAATGGCATAGGTTATTCCTTCGGGAAACAGCTTGGCGTTGTTCCCCAGGACTTTCCTGATCTTTTCGTCGATCTCCTTGGCGTTCGAATTGACCGTTTGCGTGATGTTTATTGTAACGGCCGGCTTTCCGTTCACCTTGTTGTCACTTCCGAGATTGGATGATCCGAATTCAATACGGGCGATATCCCTCAGGTAAAGAATGGAGCCATCGTTATTCGACTTGATGACGATGTTCTCGTATTCCTCGGGTTCGCTGAACCGCCCTTTGTGTTTGATAACAGCCTCGAAGATCTCTTCCGATGTCTCTCCGAATTTTCCGGGAGCTGCCTCGAAATTCTGGTCTCTTATCTGCGAGATGACATCTTGCGGCACAAGGCCGTATAGTGCCAGCTTTTCAGGGTTCAGCCATACTCGCATGGAGTAGTCCCTTCCGCCCACAAGCGCGGCCTGCGCAACGCCTTCCACCCGAAGTAACTCGCGTATGATGTTGATACGCGCATAAGCCTGAAGAAATGTTTCATCATAGGGCGATTCCGGAGAGTCGCCGTAGATGTTGATGGTCATGATATTTCCTGTCAACCGCTTCACCACCGAAATGCCTGATTCATTGACCTCCGCAGGAATCTGGTTTACTGCCCTCGAAATACTGTTTTGCACATTCACCGCGGCAATGTCAGGATCGGTGCCGGGTTTGAAGAATACGTTGATCGTACCGGAACCCGTATTACTCGCTTTCGACTGAATGTAGGTCATATTCTCCACACCGTTGATCGCCTCTTCCAGCGGAAGGAGAACGGATCGCGCAACCGTTTCGGCATTGCCGCCGGGGTATGACACGTTTACGCTCACACTGGGCGGAGCAATCTCTGGAAAGCGGGTTACCGGCAACTGGTGAAGGCTGACGATCCCCGCAATGACCAGTAGTATGGATATTACCGTGGCAAGTACCGGCCTGTCAATAATTTTAATAAACATTGAAAATAAAAGAAGAAGAATTTAATGGATAGCAACAGGGATTACCTGGTTATCTTTAACTGGTTTCCTTGGGATAGGCGACACTTTGGAACCATCCGTTATCTTATTCAAACCGGATACGACTATGATTTCCCCTGCGCGCATCGTATTCTGATTCACTATGTAATTCTTATCCGACTTACCTTCGATCTTTATTTCCCTTCGTTCAACTATGCTGTCCGGTTTGACCACAAAGACAAAGGTCTTGTCCTGTATGACAGAGGTGGCCTCCTGCGGAACGAGAATGACGTCGGGATGTATCTGTTCAAGGATGATCTTGCCGGTATTGCCTGACCGGAGTATATTTTTCGGATTCTTGAATTTTGCGCGAAGGGTGATGGCTCCGGTGTTCCGGTTAATCTGCCCCGCGTCGGCGTCGATAACACCGATTTGATCGTACAACATACCATCGGCAAGGATCAGGCTCACATTGGGATTCAGTCTTCTCACGGTGGAGTCACCGCTCATTTTTTTGTAAAAAAGATAGTTTGACTCGCTCATGGCGAAATAGACATAGACCTCGTGTATATCGGAGAGCACCGTAACAGGTTCGCTGTCGCTTTTGGTCACCAGATTCCCGATCCTTTTTGGGATCCTGCCGATGTATCCGCTCACGGGTGCCTTGATCCTGGTAAAATTCACGTTGATCTGCGCGGTGCCTTCCAGCGCGAGGGCTTGCTCAAGCGATGCCTTTGCAACCTCATAATTCGATTGCGCCATGCGCAACTGGACTTCTGAAATGACCTCGTTTTCGACCAGGAACTCCTGGGTTTCCAATGCTGTCTTGGCATTCCTGAGCTTTGCGCGCTCGACCTCCACCAGCGCGCGGGCATTCTTCAGTTGTTCGAGATAGGGAAGCGCATTGATTTTGAATAACAATTGATTTTCCTGCACGAACTGGCCTTCATCAACATAGATGCTATCCAAAATACCCTCAACCTGTGGGCGAATTTCTACATTAACCTTTCCTTCAATAACGCCAGATAATCAAAAGTGGTGACCGTGGAATCCTTCCTCAGCTCGACCACCGGAAGCGGTATACCAGGGTCGACCAGGTCCTTTCCGGAGGGACTACATGATGTGTAAGCGACTGATAATATAATAGTTATGAGTATTACGGCGGATATTTCAAATGCGGCGGAATGGCGGAAGTGCATAACGTTAAAAGCGGGTTATAATGTCCTGAAATCCTATCTCTGAATGCTAACGAAGAATAAATGGCGACCAATGCGCAATTTTTGGTCCATTTTTCGCCAACGACAAAGCCGCCCCGATGTGTTGTGTCAACTCATTATAAACTGTCTACCCTTTCAGATTTGAGATGCTTTTCCCGCTTCCTAGCTTCGGTTTGGTAATTGATACAGAGGTAGTACGTGATTTTCTTGCAATCCAAAAGCAAGAAATACTTGTTCGCCAAAACGAACAGTAGCCTTAATTATTTACCTGGTTGAGAAAGGTAAAGATCAAATGGCGTTTGAGATTATCAGGATAGTCGGTATAGCCTTAATATCCTTCAGTGGCGGGTACTTCTACGGGAAAAGTACGGCTACTAATAAGCCAGAAAGCACAATAGACCAATCTACAGACAACTAGTTCCAGCACTCTAAATCATCTGCTCGTAGCGCGGGGGGGAGTTGAACCCCCGACCTTTGGGTTATGAATCCAACGCTC
>CAZBNP010000020.1:0-63247 GCA_964493505.1 uncultured Roseivirgaceae bacterium | reverse complement strand
TTCGGCACGTAGGCGTGTTGAAGAATATGTCGGGGATGGATAAGCTACCGGTGTACCTGAGGAAGCCAGTATTCGAGAAGCTGTTCGCTATCGCCGAGTATAGTAAGCTAAATAAAAAGGAACGGGATATGTACGACGTCAGTTTAAAACGCAAGTGGGATAAGGCAGCTGTTTTGGCGTATGCTCGTGAGGAGGGGGTAAAAGAAGGCATGGAAAAAGGTATCGAGCAAGGTATTGAGAAGGGGATAGAGCAAGGTATAGAAAAAGGGCGCATGGAAGAGCGTGCCAGGGCTGAAGCTGAAAAATTGGCTGAAAAACGCGCCATCGCCCTGAAGTTCAAGAAAATGGGTATCGCTGCTGCTGATATCGCGAAGGCAACAGGTCTGTCTGTCGGGGAGGTTGAAAAACTGGGATGAGAGTTCCTCAGGCTCCGGGTTTCGGATTCAAAGTTTCGGGTTCTGGTTAGAAGCAACTATTTGAAAGATGATTCTACGCCTCTAGTTGACAAAGAGGGGACTGGTACAAATGACAAAGAGCAATAGGTAAATGGCAATGTGGGAACTCATAATCCCTATGTCACTCCAAAACCGGCACCTGGAACCCAAACCTATCCTTCTAAGTAAGCTGCAACAAAAATGCCCGCTATCGCGCGGGCATGGCTTGAATCCGCGGAGAGACAGGGATTCGAACCCTGGATACCCTTTAGGGGTATACACACTTTCCAGGCGTGCTCCTTAAACCACTCGGACATCTCTCCAAAACAAGGGCACAAAGAAATTAAGAATTTGCTGGCTTTGCAAATTTGGCCCGAAACAAACCATGCCGCCGCCGGCGCCACAAATTTCTTTATATTGCCGATACGGATACTCGCACATGGCAAACCCCACTGTTTTTCCCGGTATCAACGATAAAAAGACAATCAGAGCCTGGTATATGTACGACTGGGCAAACTCTGCCTATTCACTTGTCATCGTCTCCGCAATCTTCCCGATCTACTTTAAAGCAGTAGCCAAAACCGGCGAGAGCGACATGGTGTCGTTCCTCGGGTTCTCTATCCTGAATTCCAATCTCTTTTCATACGCCCTTTCTTTTTCTTTTCTAGTCGTCGCAGCAATACTCCCATTATTATCGGGAATGGCCGACTATTCGGGAAATAAGAAAGTATTCATGAAGTTCTTCGTCTGGCTCGGAGCACTGTCGTGCATGGGGCTCTTTTTCTTCACGGATGTCAGCGGTCTCGGTATCGCAATCTTATTTACTATCACCGCCAGTATCGGGTATTCGGGAAGCCTGGTGTTCTACGACGCATTCCTCCCGGAAGTTGTCACGGAAGACCGCTATGATGCCACCAGCGCGCGCGGGTACTCGATGGGATATTATGGCAGTGTCCTGATGATGATCGTCTGTCTTGTCCTTATCATGAACTACGAGGCCTTCGGCTTCTCAAACTCCGGAGACGCTACGCGCTCAAGTTTTCTGCTCGTCGGCGTGTGGTGGATAGGGTTCTCGCTGATACCGTTCCGATATCTTCCCGACAATCCCTTCGGCCGGAAGCCGATGGGCAATCTCTGGACAAAAGGATATGCTGAGATCCATAAGGTATGGACCAGCCTGTCTTCCCAGCGGGATTTGAGATTGTACCTCGCTGCGTACTTTTTCTATAACATGGGAGTACAGACCGTGATGTACCTGGCGGCGTTGTTCGGAACGGATGTCTTGCATCTTAAAGACACACAGTTGATCCCCACTATCCTGCTGATACAACTGGTGGGAGCAGCAGGTGCGTTTCTGTTTGCGAAAGTCTCCGGCAAAACAGGAAATAAAACAGCGTTGCTCATCATGATCGCTATCTGGATAGGAATCTGTGTCGGTGCGTATTTTGTTCAGACGCCTTTTCACTTCTATTTGCTTGCGGCAATCGTTGGATTGGTTATGGGTGGAATCCAGTCGCTGTCACGGGCGACTTATTCGAAACTCATTCCGCGGAACACCATTAACCACGCTTCGTACTTCAGCTTCTACGACGTGACTTTCAACTTGTCAATCGTGTTCGGAACATTCAGCTATGGACTCATCAATCAGCTGACGGGTTCGATGCGCTATAGCGCTTTGGCACTGGCGGTGTATTTCATTATCGGGATGGTGCTGCTGATTGGGGTTAGGGAAATAAGGAGGTAGCAAGGGGCCTGCCTGCCGAAGCCGTTTCGGCGTAGGCGGGTCAGTACCTAAGGTGTCTGACGGTGATCCCGTTGTTGATAAGCTGTTTCAGTGATTCAATTCCGATTCTGAGGTGGAGATCAACGAATTTTTCCGTTACTGACTGATCGCTCGTTGTGGTCTTGACGCCTTCGGGTATCATGGGTTGGTCTGAAACGAGCAGCAATGCGCCGGCGGGGATTTTATTGTGAAACGCTGTCGAAAAGATCGTGGCAGTTTCCATATCTATCGCCTGGGCCCGGACCGTTCTCAGATAGTCTTTGAAATCCTCATCCCATTCCCACACCCGGCGGTTGGTGGTGTACACCGTGCCGGTCCAGTAGTCGTAGCCGAAGTCGCGGATCGTGGTGGAGATCGCTTTTTGAAGAGCGAATGCCGGAAGGGCAGGGACTTCCGGAGGAAAGTAATCGTTTGATGTACCCTCGCCGCGGATAGCGGCAATCGGAAGGATCAGGTCGCCGACATTGTTCTTTTTCCTGAGTCCTCCACATTTGCCGAGAAACAATGCCGCTTTGGGAGAAACCGCGCTCAGGCAGTCTATCGCGGTGGCGGCGTTGGGGCTGCCCATGCCGAAATTGATGATTGTTATGCCTTCTGCCGTCGCACTGCTCATAGGCCTGTCAAGACCATTGACAGGTACATTATTCCATTCCGCAAACTGTCGGACGTAGTTTTCGAAGTTCGTCAGCAGAATGTACTCGCCAAAATCCTCGAGCGCCTGACCTGTATAGCGCGGTAACCAGTTTTGAACGATCTCCTGTTTTGTCTTCATCTGCCTGTTCGTCAACCAACGACTCGATTTTTCTCACCAAGCTTCTTCAAGCCAAAATTGAATCGTTAAGATAGCGAATATCTTATTATTCTTGTAGAAACCGTTGCCTTCTGGTTTCATTCGGTTGGCAGGGAATACTTTTGAAAGTTCTACATTCGCGTTATGTACAAGCTCAACCTGCCGTCTTTTGAATTCAAGCTGAAGAAAGATGAGGGGAAAGTATGCATCTTTGACGGTATACGGAAGAAATACATTGTCCTCACACCGGAGGAATGGGTGCGTCAGCATTTTATTAATTACCTGGTATCACATAAGAAATATCCGCGCAGTCTGATACAGGTTGAAGGTGGCTTGAAGTACAATGAATTGCAGCGGCGAAGTGATATCGTAGTATATGACCGGCAGGGAAGCCCGTGGATGATTATTGAGTGTAAGTCGCCGTCACTTCCCATATCGGAGGCGGTACTGGAGCAGGTGTCAGCATACAACGCCCGGCTGAAAGCTCAGTATATCTGTGTAACCAACGGGATGATACACCTCTGTGCTCACGTCAACTGGGCATTGCGCAAGACGGAGCAACTCAGTGATACGCCGACCTTTCCGGAAGCGTAGTGCTGTCAGTCTACGCCAGAAATTCTGATACCGGCTTGTATTCCAGATCAAAGGCCTCTGCGACAGCCTTGTATACAACTTGTCCTTCGATAATGTTTAGTCCCAGTTGCAGGTCGGCGTTGTCGCGGCAGGCTTGTTTCCATCCGTAGTTGGCGAGTCTTACCGCGTAGGGGAGCGTTGCGTTGGTGAGGGCGAGTGTTGAAGTGTAGGGTACTGCTCCTGGCATATTGGCAACACAGTAGTGTAGTACATCGTCGATAACAAATGTCGGGTTTTCGTGTGTTGTCGGAGTGCATGTTTCAATGCAGCCACCCTGGTCGACAGCCACGTCGACGAGTACGGTGCCGGCTCTCATCAACCTGATCATATCGCGTGTGATAAGCCGCGGAGCTTTCGCGCCGGGGATGAGCACCGCGCCAACAATGAGATCGTGATCTTTTACCATTTCGCGGATGCTGTATTCATTTGAGGCCATCGTGTGCACATTCTTCGGCATTACGTCGTCGAGATAACGCAGGCGTTGCAAGTTCACATCAACAATAGTGACATCGGCACCCATACCGGCGGCGATCTTTGCGGCGTTTGTACCCACTATTCCTGCTCCGAGGATCAGCACCCGTGCCGGCTTTACGCCGGGTACGCCGCCCAGAAGAATACCGCGTCCTCTAAGCGGCTTTTCGAGATATTTTGCTCCCTCCTGGATCGCCATTCTTCCCGCCACTTCCGACATGGGAATAAGCAGCGGTAAGCTTCTGTCTGCGCGCTCGACCGTTTCATACGCCAGACAGATCGCTCCGCTTTTTATCATTGCTTTCGTCAGCGGTTCGTGAGAAGCGAAGTGAAAATAAGTGAAGACCAGCTGGCCGGATCGAATCAGATCATATTCCTGTTCAATCGGTTCCTTCACCTTGATGATCATGTCTGCTTTTGAAAATATGTCGCCGGCATTTGCCAGTATCTCAGCGCCGGCCGCTTCGTATTCGGCATCTGAAAATCCACTGCCTTCTCCGGCGGTGTGTTGAACATAAACCGTGTGTCCGCGTTTTACAAGCTCCTGGGTACCGGCAGGCGTAGCGGCGACACGGTTTTCATTGTTTTTGATTTCTTTCGGAATGCCGATGGTCATGTGTGGGATGTTTTGGGTTTTATCAAATATAAGAAGCGCCTTTACAACTGAGGGTGATCTGTTTAGAGAATGTTTTTTGCCGAATAATCTGGAGGTAAAGTTTTTTTTAGACATATATATTATTGTCATTTTGAACTGTATTCGCCTAAAATTTGGTAATGTTCTCGATAACTCACGCGGTATCATCCGCCGGATGCCGGTATACCCGGGTGTGGCCGTGTTTGAATCGTAACCGGATATGGTTATTTTTGACCTGACCGGAGCGCCCTGTCAGTTTCACATTCGAGCCCGGAACATTCCGGGACTCGGGAGTGAGCGGACATCGAAAAGAACTGTTTACTTTTTAATGACATCCCATTGAGCATTACCAAAGAAGCAAAAGCCAGGTTCTCGCAAGCCAGTGTCAGGGAGATACTCTCAGATTACCGGTTGGCGGTTGAGAGCCGTGAGGCGAGTATCATCGGGCGCAAGGAGGTTTTCATGGGGAAAGCCAAGTTTGGAATCTTTGGCGACGGCAAGGAAGTTCCGCAGATCGCGATGTCGAAAGTATTTCGCAACGGCGATCACCGGGCAGGCTATTACCGGGATCAGACCTTTATGTTCGCCATCGGTGAGCTCACAGTTCAGCAATACTTTGCGCAGCTTTATGCACATACCGACGTGCAGGCAGACCCGGCTACTGCCGGCCGCCAGATGAATGGGCACTACGCTACGCGTATGCTCGACGAAGAGGGTAGGTTCAAGGACCTCGCAACCGTAAAGAACAGCAGTTGCGATATATCGCCAACCGCGGGGCAAATGCCACGTCTGCTTGGCCTGGCATACGCTTCAAAGCTTTTCAGAGAGAATCCCGCGTTGCGCGAGATGAAGAACCTGTCGAACAAGGGTGCCGAGATTGCTTTTGGATCGATCGGCAACGCATCTACTTCGGAAGGGATGTTTTTTGAGGCGATCAATGCAGCCGGGGTACTTCAGGTGCCGATGCTCACCTCGGTGTGGGATGATGCTTATGGTATCTCCGTTCCGCAGGAATATCACACAACGAAGTCAAGTATCTCGAAAGCGCTCGCGGGCCTTCAGCGGACAGCAAAGGAGAAAGGCGTGGAGATCATTACTGCAAGGGGGTGGGATTATCCGGGACTCATCGCGGCCTACCAGAAAGCAGAGCGCATCTGTCGCGAAGAACATGTTCCGGTGTTGCTGCATGTAGAAGAGCTGACGCAGCCATTAGGACATTCAACATCGGGTTCGCATGAACGGTACAAGTCAAAGGAACGTCTCGCATGGGAAGTGGAGTTCGACTGCAACAAAAAAATGCGTGAGTGGATTATACAGGAAGGAATTGCGTTGCCGGAGACGGTTGATCAGATAGAAAACGACGCGAAGCGTTCGGCCAGGACCGCGCGTAGTCAGGCCTGGGAGGCGTTCATGCAGGATATCCGCAGTGATCAGCATTTTGTCGCCACGACTATTACCGCGGCGGCGGAGGTGAGTAGCGAGAAGGCGGAGTTGGAGGAGATCAGGGAGGAGCTGATCAAAACGATCAACCCCACGCGTCTCGACAATATGCGTGCTGCGAAGAAAGCCCTTCGGCTGTTGCGGCACCAGGGCGATGTTTCGTCGCGTCAGGAGCTGGTTGAATGGATTACCCGTCAGGAGAAGGAGAATTGGGATCGATACAGTTCTCATGTCTATAGTGAATCCGAAGAGTCGGCGTTGAAGGTACAGCAGATTTTGCCGCAATACGACGATGACTCACCGCTCATCGATGGCAGGGAGGTTTTGCAGAAGTGTTTTGACGCGGCGCTTACGCGCGATCCCAGTGTGCTTGCCTTTGGAGAAGACGTGGGAAAGATCGGGGATGTCAATCAGGGATTCGCCGGCCTTCAGCAAAAACACGGCGAATTGCGGGTAACCGATACGGGTATCCGCGAAACAACTATTATTGGTCAGGGTATAGGACTAGCCATGCGGGGTCTGCGACCTATTGCGGAGATCCAGTATCTGGATTACTTTATCTATGCGTTGGCTACCCTCTCGGACGATCTGGCCACACTGCGTTACCGCACGAAGAGCGGGCAGAAGGCTCCGCTTATCATACGCACACGTGGGCATCGTCTGGAAGGAGTGTGGCATGCCGGCTCACCTATCGGAATGATCCTGCACAGCCTTCGTGGTATCTATCTCCTGGTGCCGCGCAATATGACGCAGGCGGCGGGATTCTATAACACTATGTTGCAGTCTGACGATCCGGCGATCGTCATCGAATGTCTCAACGGGTACAGGCTGAAGGAAAAATTACCGGAGAACATCGGTGAGTTTACTGTGCCACTGGGTGTTCCTGAGATATTGCGGCATGGCGATGATTTCACGATCGTCACCTATGGTGCGATGTGTCGTGTCGCGATGGAAGCTGCGCAGGCGCTGGAGGCAGTTGATATTTCGTGTGAGGTAATAGATGTGCAGTCGCTCTTGCCTTTTGATCGCTACCACACAATAGTGGAGTCACTGAAGAAGACGAATCGGGTTGCTTTCGCCGACGAAGATGTTCCGGGTGGAGCGTCGTCTTACATGATGCAACAGGTTCTGGAAGAGCAGGATGGATATAAGTATCTCGACTCGAAGCCCATTACTATTACCGGTAAGGAACATCGCCCCGCTTACGCGTCGGATGGTGACTATTTTTCAAAGCCCAACGCCGAAGAGATATTTGAAAAGGTTTATGCGGTCATGCGCGAAGGTGAGCCTGAAAAATATCCCTCTCTGTACTGACTCCCTTATTTCCCTGCGCGTATTCTCTATGTCCGGGCTCACAGCCTGAACTCAGGAGTTTCAATCACATTACTCTCATTCAGATCGCGGTCGCGGATCTTTACACGGAGTTTTAGTGTCTGGATACTGAAGTTAAGAACGAAGCCCGTTGATTGCATACTGTAGCGCAAGCTGCCATCGACAGAATTGTTGCCATCGGAAAGAATGGTAAACCGCCCGTCGAAAGTAGTGCAATACTCCTCGTACCAGTCGAATTCGCGGAAGCCGCCCGGTGCGGTCGGATCCTTGATAAGGAAATCAACTTCGATGTTGTTGTGATTCGGATTCGGCGTGTAGTACAGTGTGTCGCGTATCTGGTAGTATTTCGGATTGGACTTGGGGAAACTGTCGACCAGGAGCACAGACTCATCGAGTAGTGCGATGTCTTCAGCGAGAATCAGAATTCGCCTGCCGCCTGTATTGTTGCCAGGATTATTACTGGTGCCGACAGGACCGCCGAGGTATTCGTAATACTTCATCTGTGAGGATCCTCCACAGGTGGTGCCCGGCGGAAGGAAGCTGTATTCGGGCTTCTCTCGGGTTCTGAATACCACCAGTTTTCCTTTGTCTGGGTCCGGGACGATCAGGAGTTCGTACCCGGGTGGTACCTCGTCGAGGTGTTCGGTGGTTGTGGCGAGTGGCTCGACTTTGCCGTCGTTTTCCTGGTAGAAGAAGGCATAGTGAAAGGGATCTGAGAGATAACGGGGGTTGCTCGAACTCAGTCCGAGATCGCCGTCGCCGTCCTTGAAGTTGAGATAGAGATTCAGCGTGTCGAAGTCGCTGGGATCGGGAGAATCGAGAAATTCAATACCGGCGAATTCGATTTGCGGTGTATTGGGAAACTCCGGCGGATCGAAACACGAACCGGAGAGGATAACCAGGAAAGATAATAGCCCAAAACCCTTAATTAACTTCATTTTAGTTTCTTAATTACGTCAAATTACGGAACGGTTGGATACTTCTGAAAGATTTGACTGCGATTTATATTCAGTAAACGACGGCAACTTCGGTAATATTGCTCTGCAACTCTTTCATTTTCAGGCAGAACACAATTTTATTTACCGGGATTACCTCACCCGTTTGGGCGTCAGCCTCGGGGCGGTGAGTTCGGTTGCCGACATTCCCTTTCTGCCCGTTTCGTTCTTCAAGACTCATCAGCTAAAAACGGGTGCCTGGGAAGCTGAAACGTCGTTCACCAGCAGCGGGACGACTCAGCTCACGACGAGTGTTCACCCGGTCAGAAACCTGGATTTCTATTTCCGGCACTCCCGGCGCTGTTTTGAGCATTTTTTCGGCGATCTCACGCAGTTTCATTTCTTTGTTCTGCTCCCATCCTATCTTGAGCGCCGTGGTTCGTCACTGGTCGCTATGATGGAGCACTTTATCCACGAAAGCCATTCCACTTATTCGGCATTTTACTTACATGATCTCGACAAGCTCGTGGGCGATATCGCCAGGGCCAAAAATGGGTCAAAAAGGTGCGTTTTATGGGGTGTTACCTTTGCACTATTAGATCTGGCTGAACGTTATAGACCTGACCTGAGCCATTGTCTGGTGTTTGAGACCGGCGGGATGAAGGGGAGAAGACGGGAAATAACAAGGCCGGAGCTTCATGAGAAACTTACCCGCGCCTTTGGTGTCGATCGTATTTTTTCAGAGTACGGGATGACGGAACTCTTTTCTCAGGCTTATACGCGGGGTAAAAACGCCTTTTACTGTCCTCCGTGGATGAAAATTGTGGCTCGGGATATTTACGATCCTATGGAGAAAGGGTTACTAAATGCCACGGGTGGGATTAATGTTGTTGACCTGGCAAACGCAGATTCGATCGCATTCGTTGAAACGGAGGATATCGGACGGGTGTACGAGGACGGATCTTTCGAGATTCTGGGCAGACTGGACAACAGTGACGTAAGAGGCTGTAATCTTTTGGTCGAATAAACCTTACATCGGCTGAAAGGCCAAAATTGCCGACCGGTTTGTTTTCTTGGGGAAAGAATAATATTTTTGCTTAAACCAAAAGCCCACGCTAAATGAAAAAGCTTGTTGTCTTTCTTCTTTTGTCAGCTTTCGTAACGGCTTGCAGCCAGTATACTTGCCCTACGTATAGCAAGAAAGAAGCTCCTCAGCCTACCCAGGTGGCGGAAACAAGAATCTGATCCTCACAGGTACTTCTCTACGTCGCCGGGAGTGATCTCGTCTCCGCTCATAATGACGAGGCGTTCGATCACATTCCTCAGCTCCCTGATGTTCCCACTCCAGTTGTGATCCTTCAGCCGATCCATGGCTTTGGATGATATTTCCTTCTTTTTAGCGCCGTGTTCTTCTGCGATGTCCTGAAGGAATTTGTCGGTCAGCAGCGGGATATCGTCGGGGCGGTCATTCAATGCGGGTACTTTGATAACGATAACGCTCAACCGGTGATACAGGTCTTCGCGGAATCGGTTCTCCGCGATCTCGTTTTTCAGGTCTTTATTGGTGGCGGCAACAACGCGGACATTTACCGTAATCTCCTTGTCGCCTCCAACGCGTGTGATCTTGTGCTCCTGAAGGGCTCTTAATACCTTTGCCTGGGCTGACAGGCTCATGTCGCCGATCTCATCGAGAAACAACGTACCCCCTTCGGCCAGTTCGAACTTGCCGATCCGCTGTTTGATCGCGGAGGTAAACGAACCTTTTTCATGGCCGAATAATTCACTTTCGATCAACTCAGAAGGGATCGCTGCGCAGTTGACTTCTATGAGCGGACCGTCGGCGCGAACGCTCTTTTCGTGAATTGATTTGGCGACAAGTTCCTTACCCGATCCATTCGGGCCGGTGATGAGCACCCGCGCATCGGTTGGCGCCACTTTCTCAATCATCTCGAGCATCTGTTGCACAGCTTCCGATTCGCCGATCATCTCAAACTTTTTTGAAATTTTCTTTCGAAGGGTTTTTGTCTCTTTGATGAGTGTGGTTTTGTCGAGTGCATTGCGCAGGGTGATCTCCAGTCGGCCGAGGTCGAATGGTTTCTGAAGGAAGTCGAATGCTCCCTTCTTAACTGCTTCCACGGCGATATCGATGTTTCCGTGTGCCGATATGACTACGAAATTGGTGGGGATGCCGGCTTCTTTTGTTTTGTCGAGCACTTCCAGTCCATCCATTTTGGGCATTTTGATGTCGCAGATGCACAGGTCGTAGCCACCTTGCTCAAGTTTTCTAAACCCTTCCAGGCCGTCGCCGGCTTCATCCACTTCGTGATTTTTTTCGGTGAGGATCTCTTTCAGGATACTGCGAATCTTGACATCGTCTTCTATGAGCAGGATTTTTGACATGGATGGATGGCGTTTATGATATCCGAAAAATAGACAAACCTGCCAGCTGAGACAACATCCTTCGTCTCCGCGGGCAGGTTTATCAAAAAATTAACAAACCTGTAAGCCGGGTTCTGTCTCCCGCTTGCGCGGAAGCCTTATCATTTATCTGGTCGTACCCTCGCGGATACGATCTAGCAGTCTACCCGTTCCGGCGCCGAAGCAAAAGCGGGCACTTATGCCGGAACTTATTTGACCTTTCAACGCGTAAGGTTTACCATGCGTCTTCCCTCGCGGGCCGACCGGTGAGCTCTTACCTCACCTTTTCACCTTTTCCGCCCGAATACTCGGGGGTAGTTTGTTTTCTGTGGCACTGTCTGTCTACATTCCCTTGAAGGAATGCAGCCTTCCTGTTAGGAAGTACGCTGCCCTGTGTTGCCCGGACTTTCCTCCCCCTGAGATCAGAAGGCGATAAGGCGGTTTGTTAATGTCTTAAATACAGGAGTTCGCGGGAAATTGTTCCGTCTGAATCGTGTTTCTCAATGAATATCCTGTCCTGTGAGCTTCAGTTCGTAGTGGTCAGCAAGTTGTGCGACTTCCTGAATCATTTCCCTTACCTGTGCTTCGGATGCCGATGCTGTGAGACAGGATGCTTCTACTTTCAGGTACCCGTCTTCGAGTACAAACTTGCTGTAGTCGAAGCTGGCGTTCTGCTCCATGAGCATTTTCAGGTCGATCCCGTTTTTGTATTCGCAGACCTTTGATGTGAATACCGCCTGGTCTCTTCCCGACACGGAGCTCTTCTGAGTTGTTGCGAGCACTGTCTGGTACCGACTCTTATCGAGCGGGATTACGATAACGGATTTTATGTGGTCGTAGTCTGTGAACTGACCACCGATCTGGTCGGCATACTGCTTCAACGTATAGGTTATGTCCATAGGGGTTGTAGTTTTCAATTGCTGTAAAACAGTCTTAACTTATTAAGGTACAAAAAGTTGGAGAAATTCAGAAATAAAATGCATGAAATTTTGAGCCGCGTTGTGATAGCTCAAGCGCCGGCGCCGGCAACCTGACCATATTGACTACATAAAGCAGCGTTTTTACGAGCTTTGAGCGAGTTTGGACGGCTGTCACGTCGAAATCCAGTGCGAGGTAGTACTGTCTGAAGGGGCGGAGTCCGTGTGCCGCATTTTCACCGTCGCGGGCGTAGATCATATCTTCGGCGCCATAGCCGACGGCGATGTTCAGCCACCTGGGAAACGCAATGAATTTGTCGAGGTCTACCGATAGCCAGTAGGTTTGACCATTGTAGTCTTTGACTATTTCACTCAGTAGGTTGTCGCCCAGCAGCGAGGGGCGCATAGGCGCATAGTTAGTGCGGTGAAAGGAAAATTTCGGCTGCAGCCGGATCTCTTTCCACGTGAGTTTCTGGGCGAGAAAAAACGCTGAGCCGGCCGCGTCGGCAACGGCATCGCCAACAGACGCGCCATACCCGGCGGAATATCCATCAAATATTTCGATCGGTAGGGTCAGCAGGAAACCGGAGAATGCGCCGATGATATCGGCTTTCTTTTCAGGAACACCCCCTCCGCTTAGAAGACGGGCAGATATGTCGCTCAACATGAATGACGAATACACGTGGCCGAGCTTATCGACTTGTTTCCATTCGGCGTTGTCATTGAAGAAACGAAACGATTGACTTTCGTTGTTCTTGTACCAGATGTGGTTCAGCGCAATAAGACCACCTGTGTATCCGGCAGCGGAGGCGGCGATCAGGGTGTTCAGCTTTCTCTTGTTTACCGCGACGGTATCTTCCTGCGCGCGCAACAAAGCCGGGAGGGTCAGCAGGAGCGAGAGTACGACGAAGGCGTTTCGGCGTGGCAACACTCCGTGTGTTACCCGGAGAAAGTTATTCAGTGCCGTCTTCATCGTTGCGTATCGCTTCTTCGTTTTCCGGATAATTGTACGATTGATTTTGTTCGCGACGCGACCGTGCCGATTTCCAGATGTCCCGTAATTGATTGAAGCTTTGGGTGTGCGTAAGGCTGAATCCTGTTGTCACTGAGTTCTGCGAGCCGAGCGTGTTTAAGATTGGATTGATGTTGGTGCGGTTGTACATCTTGACTTTCAGTTTTCCGTCGGCTGTCAGGAGGTAGTCTACCGTCCAGTCTCCCGCGATGCTGGAAAGGTTTTGGCTGCTGTTGATGCTGCTGTTGTCCTGATTGCCGTAGAATGTTCCGTCGCGTGTGACGCGCAGGCGCCCGTTCATGAATGTGTACGACAACCGTAGCTGAAATGTGTTATAAGCCTCTTGGTCGAGCGTACTGAGATCGAGGTCAATTTCCAGATTTTCATCTACCTGGCTTATCCAGTTGCTCAACTGATTGCTTAGGAGTTCGCTGACACTATTTACAATGGATCCACTGGTGTTGAATGATTCGGGCGAGGAGAATCGCCGTAAGACCACGAGACTGAACACCTGCCGTTTGAGCTCCTGCTCGTCAAGTTTGTTTTTGAAAGCCTGAAATTCAAAATCCAGTCGTACGGGCGGGTGGTTTTCGACCACGATGCTTTGTGGCAGATCTCCTGCTACGATATCGAATTCGATCTGGGGTGAGAGCATGGGGCCGTCGAGCTCGAGGAGCACGGTGACGGGATACTTCCGTCTCAACTGAGGTAGTGCACCAACCTCCTGGTCTGTGAGGATAGGTCCGAACGATGCCAGCTGATCATAGGTCGCCGAGATGTCGAGTGTTGCGCCATACGGATCGCCGAACCAGGTTATGCGGCTCCCTTTTCGGATTTCAAAGTCCTTGTTGAGGATGTCGTACAGGGTAAAGTTGTACCCGCCTTGTTCAAATTCAAACGGGCCAAACATATTGAACTCACCGCGTGTGTCGAGTTGTAGTTGCAGATCTCCGTTCCCTCTTCCGCGAATGATGTCTCCGGTTCGGTAGTCGAGAATTATTTCGAATAGCGCATCGGGCGTTATGTCGATGTTGAAGTCGAGAGTGATGCCGGTAAGGTCGACCCTGTTAGAGCGATCGTCTTTCAATGTGCTCTGGAAAGTGGAGTCTGAAAAGCTTACAAAGTGGATGAACTCGGCTTGTTCTAATTCGGTGGTGGTTCCTCCGATGGGAATGAACACACGTGTATTTTTCCCGGTGCGGGCGTTTGAAGTGAATTTCAGGTTGCCGAGCGGACCGGTGATGTTAAGATCGCCGGTGGCATACGCCTGCCCGTAGAAGAGGCTGTTGTCTTTGTCGGTTGTATTAAGTACCTGGAAATTGCTAAAGGCTGCGTCGAGGTTTATCCGCATATTCTTGAAATCCTGGTGTGTGAGAGTTGCGTTCAGTTTACCTCCGTTGTTCAGGACGTCGTTCATATCCATATTCTTGAAATAGATCGAGTTTGGCGACATTCCGATAGTGCCGGTAAAGTGATAGGTTGTTCGCAGGTAGTTTACCATGATCTGGCCTCCTGTTACTGTCCCTTCGCCGACAAATTTCGGTGCGTTTAGCTGCCCCGTGATGCGGTAGTTTCCGGTAATGGTTCCGCCTATGTTGCTGAAGGTTTCGTCAAAGAATGGTTCGACGATCTTCAGGTTCGCCTTTTCAAGCTGTGCGCTGATATCGAGGGGAAGGCTGGTGCGCGATGGATTGTAACCGCCTGTGACGTTGACAATTCGCATGTTGTGGCGATCGATGAAGAAGTTGATGTCGAATTGCTTTTGCTGGGCATCCCAAAGGTTCTTTCCGGTTACATCGCCGACGAGGAAATTGTCTACGGTAAGTCCTTCTATCTGTACTTCGTTCTGCAACTGTAGTTCGTTGTAGTAGTCGTTCAGGAGGAAGACAGCGTTCAGTGTGCCGTTGAGGTCCTTGCCCAGGATCGGATTCAACGTGCTGAGGTTCATCTCGCTGATCGTCAGCGATAGTGTTTTGTCCGGATCGGCCGATATCCGGCCATCGAGCAGCAGATACTGATCGTCGTTACTCAGCTTAAGCTGTTCGATGTTTATGTCGTTCCTGTGCACTGTGATGACGTTACTGGGATCAAAGTTCCAGTCTTTCTCCAGTATCTTGATGATTGATGGCAGGAAACGGATCTGGGTGCTGTCCTGGAGGAAGTTCAGGTCGCCTTTGAGTCGGATGTAATTGGTTTGCGCTTGTTGATCAGCGTCGAGACTGAACGCCACCTGTTGCTTATTCCAGATTGCTTCGGCTATCAGGTTTTGAGTCTTGAGTGCTTTTGTCAGATATTGACGGTTGGAATTTACAAAGAGCATAGCCAGCACGTCGGTGCTGTCCGCGATCTTCGAGGCGGTGAGTTCTACCTCTGTATCAATAAAGAGGGCCTTGTTGTAAGCGAGGGAATCGACTCTGGAGAACGCCTGCAGGATGGTTGTGTAGCCGCTGGTAAACTTGCCTTCAAGCAGGGTATTGGCCGAGATCAGCAAGTCGATATCGAACAGGTGGGAAACCGGCTCGAGGTTCTTCAGCCGGAACCGGAATTCTGTCTGGTATGATTTGGGTCGGTATGTCTTTGCGGTGTAGTAGTCGCGAAGGGTTTTCTCGTCGTTCCGTATGTTCAGCACGATCTCTTTGACGGCGGTCTGAAGATCGCGCGAGAGGTCTGTCAGGAGGAAGTCGCCTGTTACTTCACCATCCAGCAGGGAGGATCGCACATAGATCGCGCGATTTTGATCGTGGCGGTCAGATCGCAGGCGGATGGAGTCGAGAGATAAGGACTGGCCGTTGTTGACAACGTGCAGGTCTCTGATATCGGCCGTACCGACGATACTATCAAGGTGAAGTCCTTTAAGGTTTACGTCAACGCGCGATTTGAGAATGAGCTCGCGGTCAGTCAGCTTCAGGTTTTGGAATACAGCGGTATCGATATCAGCCATGACCACGATCTCGTTCACGCCTTCACGCAGATCGATGGACCCCTCGGCGTTGAATTTCAGGTTTGGATCGTCGATCGACAGAACGCCCTTAAAGAACTCGGACGCGAATCGCGCATTCGTTTTGATATTGGTATAGTTGTAATGGCGGATGCCGATTTCTTTGACAGACCCGTCAAGTTTGAAGTCGGCTGATGCGAGCTTGAGTCCCGCTCCCCGGATGTTGCCATTGAGTGTAACGCGTTGAAAGTTCGCGGTATCGCCGAGGTAGGTTCCCAGGTCGAAATCTGTCAAGGCGATTTTACCGCTGTATACCGACCGGTTGAAATCCTGCTCGTTGACTTTGAAGTTTATATCGGTTGCCACCTGTCCGAGGTTTCCTCCGAAGCTACCGTTTGCCACGAAGTCGGAAAAGTATCCAAGGAATTGTCCGTGCATGGTTACCTGGCCCAGCGGGATAAGGTGCGACAGCGCGTTTTCAGTCAGCAGTCCGCGAAGATCGCGAAAATCGAGCGTCGACTGTTTCAGGTCGACGATCGTGAAAGTCTCACCGAGATTGGGGAGACCCTCCATGTCGAGCGATCCCTTGAGGACGGAGTTGCCCGTCTCAAGTTCCATATTGGTCAGTTTGAAGTCGTTGATGCGACCGTTGAAAGCACCGTTTACGACGAGCGACTGACTCAATCGGCCGGCGGCAGGAAAGAATAGCGCGAGGTCTTCCGGGAAGAGGACTGTGTTGGAGAGGTTGGCGTGGATATTGACCTTTTGATTGAAGTCGCTCAAGTGCTTGCGGTCTTCAAATGAAAACAGCACTGTATCAGTGACCGTACTCTTGC
This sequence comes from uncultured Roseivirgaceae bacterium, assembly GCA_964493505.1. Classification (GTDB taxonomy): domain Bacteria; phylum Bacteroidota; class Bacteroidia; order Cytophagales; family Cyclobacteriaceae; genus Chryseosolibacter. Next base: position 46,674 of record CAZBNP010000020.1, on the reverse strand, counting down.
CGGCGTGCAGGTTAACGCCGGCGAATTCCAGGCATTGCCGGGAGATCCGGAAGAATGTCGAAAACTGTTTGATCTCAAAATTTGATTCCGGCTCATAAGCGACCATCTTTCGGACGTTGAACTGGATGGTGTCACCCAGGGCCAGGAAATCCTTTAGCCGGGCTTCGCTGATGTCGACAGCGAACTGATTATAATTGAAGCCTGTTTTGATGGAGTCGCGGTCCCGGTCTATATAGGAGAAGGTGCTCGCATTCAGGAAAGCTTCTCCGATCTTGACGCGGGGAGAACGCCGGGGATCGCGGGATTTCGCAGCGAAGTTCTCATTGATGCGGTTAAAGAAGATATTGATGTTCAGGTCGCGCGCGGTATCCGGCTCGTTGATGCGGGTGACAAACACGTTGGCGGAATCCAGGTAGATCCCGTCTACGTTGATATCACGTTGCTCAAACAGCTGTGCCAGGTCAAAGTCGATCAGGACGTTCCGGACAAAGATCATCCGGTTGTCTTCGGGATCGGTTACTTCGAGGTTGTGCATTTCGAGGCGGTCGAACCAAAGCAGCTGAAATCCGGTTACCGATGCTTTAAACCCTGTTGTTTCTGAAAACCCGCGGAGGTAGCGGTTGATGATTTCTTGTTGAATGGCGGGGATCTGGAGGAACAGAAAAGCCGAGATGACAAGAAAACCGAGCGTCGTTACCGAATACGCTAATATCTTAACAATTCGTTTTTTAACTTGCCGGTTCATTTGTCATCCATGCATCCCATTATCCTTGCCATTGAATCGTCCTGCGACGAGACTTCCGCCGCCATAATAAAGAACGGCAAGGTACTCAATAATATTATTGCCTCACAGGCGGTCCACCAAAAATACGGGGGAGTAGTGCCTGAGCTGGCATCTCGTGCTCACCAGCAAAACATAGTGATGGTCGTCAGGGAAGCGATGGAGGGATCGGGTATCGGTAAAACAGACCTCGACGCCATTGGGTTCACCCGTGGGCCTGGCCTCATAGGGTCGCTGATGGTGGGGGTGTCGTTTGCAAAGGGTATGGCCCTGGGCTTGAATATTCCTCTGATCGAGGTAAACCACATGCAGGCGCATGTGCTGGCTCATTTCATCGACCTACCTGCGCCCCGATTCCCATTCCTGTGCCTGACCGTGAGCGGCGGGCATACCCAAATCGTGCTGGTCAGGGATTATCTGGATATGGAGGTTATTGGTCAGACGCAGGACGATGCGGCCGGTGAGGCGTTCGATAAAGCCGCGAAGATCCTGGAGATGCCCTACCCGGGAGGGCCGTTGGTAGACCGGATGGCGCGGGAGGGCAACCGTTATGCGTACCGGTTTCCCGAGACGTCGATGCCGGGTCTCGACTTTTCATTCAGTGGAATTAAGACCGCCTTTTTGTATTTTGTTCGTGACGAGAAGAAGAAAGATCCCGACTTTGTTCAAAAAAACCTCGCTGATATTTGTGCGAGCTTGCAGCACAGTCTGGTGGCGATGTTGCTGACGAAACTTGAGCAGGCTAGCCGGCAGACGGGAATCCGGGAGATCGCCATTGCCGGGGGCGTTGCAGCCAACAGCGGTCTGCGCAACGACCTGAGTGCGCTGGCGGCGAAGAAAGGATGGAATGTCTATATTCCCGCGTTCGAACACTGTACTGACAATGCGGCGATGATCGCGATAGCTGCGCACTACAGGTTCTTGAACGCTGACTTTGCACCCCTTGACGTGACACCGCTTGCGCGGATGCCGGTATGAGTGTGGACGGGCGACTGTCGTAAAACAGTCAAAAAGTTTTGTCACTGGAGAAAAATAAGATCAATTTCGGACATGGGTAAGCAACGCTTTGCAAAGGATATCAACATCAGAAACCGGCAAGCCTCTTTTGAATATGAGTTGCTCGATAAGTACGTCGCGGGCATTGTCCTGACCGGCACGGAGATCAAATCGATCCGTGAAGGCAAGGTAAACCTCCAGGATGGGTATGGGTATTTCAAGGGCGGCGAACTGTTTATCAAAGGAGTGAACATCTCACCTTACGCCCAGGGAACACACTACAACCATGACCCGGTTCGCGAGCGGAAGTTATTGCTGAAACGGGCAGAACTAAAGAAACTGGAAGCGCGAAGCGAGGAAAAGGGGTTGTCGCTGATACCGACCCGTCTCTTTATCAATGACCGCGGCCTGGCAAAGATGGAGGTAGCACTGGGTCGCGGCAAGAAACTGCACGATAAACGTGATAGTATTAAAGAACGCGACATGAAACGGGAGCTTGACAGGATTAAGTTCTGACGATAATAAATATTGTATCACATGGAAGAAGCTGAGTTCGGCGTTTGTCGCCTGAGTGTAGTAAGTGTCCGGAATGCTCCAGCCGACCAATCCGAGCAAGTGACACAGTTGCTGTTTGGCGACCATTACCGTGTGATCGGACGTTCTGCCGACGGTAAGTGGCTGAACATCAGGATCCATTTCGATGGGTACGACGGTTGGATAGATGCCCGGCAACACCAATTGATTTCGCCTGAGTACTTCGAACATATCAATCATGCCGGCTTCAAGATCACGACCGACATAACCTCTTCGCTCTTGTACAATAAGAGCCCGCAGATTGTCTTGATTGGAAGCATCATCCCGATTTCGGGTTCGGAATTATTCAGAATGGAGGAGCAGTTTGCCTTCAACGGCGAAGCGAAGAGCCTGGGCCAGCGACGTGAGATCGAATTTCTGCTCAGTATTGCTTCGAAATATCTCAACAGCCCGTATCAATGGGGAGGAAAGAGTCCTTTCGGTATCGACTGTTCGGGATTTACACAGATGGTCTTTAAGATAGCGGGGTACAAATTGCTGCGTGATGCCAGCCAGCAGGCGAGCCAGGGCAAGGCAGTTGGTTCGCTGGGTGATGCAAAGCCGGGTGACCTGGCGTTCTTTTCCAACGACAAAGGAGAGGTTAGTCACGTTGGTGTATTGATTGCGGAGAATAAAATTATTCACGCATCGGGCAGGGTACGCGTCGACTCGATCAACGAGGAAGGAATTCAACATCCTGGCGCTACCACAGCTACGCATCGATTGACGGCGATCAGGAGGATTATGGCTGAGTAGTGTCGTCAGTACGCGCACGGTCGAAAAAACGCTTTGGTTGTTAGCGGATTTGGACTAACTTACCACCATGAACGCGAGGGTACTCGTCCTAAATCAGGATTTTAGTCCGCTGATGGTTTGTTCAGTGGAACGTGCCTTCATCCTCGTGTACCTGAACAAAAGTGAAATGATTCGTCCGGCGAACGGACACCGCTTACGGTCGGTCACACATTCTTTTCCCATGCCCTCTGTGATCCGGTTAAACCGATATGTTAACGCCCCGTACAAGGGCGTTAATCTTACCAGGCAGAATATATTCAAACGCGATGGCAACGAGTGTCAATACTGCGGAACACGGAGGGAACTGACGATCGACCATGTTGTTCCGCGGGCGCGCGGTGGAAAAGATTCGTGGACTAACCTCGTGACAGCCTGCAAAAAGTGCAATACCAAAAAGGGTGACTACACCCCCGAAGAAGCGGGAATGCGTCTGCATAAAAAGCCTGCAAAACCTTCTTACTCCATCTTCCTGAAAGATCACCTTAGCCAGGGAAGTGAGTGGGATGCGTTTTTGGGAGGGCATCAAAGCCATTAATCTGGTTATGTTTGATCTGGAAAAAAAAATCGTTGTAATTACGGGTGCTGGAAGTGGGATCGGAAGAGCGATCGCTGAATTGTTTGTGAGACGGGGGGCGCATGTTGTTCTTGTTGACCTTAGCGAAGAGGGGCTGGAAGATGTGCGCAGCGCTATTGCAGCGGACGGCGGAGCGGCTACGGTAGCTCGCTGCGATGTTTCGCGGCAGTCGGACGTTGTTGTGGCTTTCGGGAAAATTATTGCCGAACATCAGCGCATAGACATTCTTGTTAACTGCGCGGGTGTGGCGCACATCGGAAAACTCGACAACACCGCGGAAAAGGATTTTGACCGCATCGTCAATGTGAATGTCAAAGGCGTATACAATACCATGTATGCAAGCATCGGTCAGATGAAGAAGCAGGGTGGCGGCGTGATCCTCAATCTGGCATCGGTGGCGGCGTCGCTGGGAATTTCCGATCGATTCGCTTATTCAATGAGCAAAGGCGCCGTGCTCAGCATGACCCTTTCCGTGGCAAAGGATTACGTGGCGGAGAATATCCGGTGCAATTGTATCTCGCCCGCCAGGGTTCATACGGCCTTCGTCGACGGTTTTCTCAAGGCCAGCTATCCGGGCAGGGAGGAGGAGATGTTTGAGAAATTGTCCAGGACCCAGCCGATAGGTCGCATGGGAAAACCCTCGGAGATCGCCGCACTGGCACTTTACCTGTGCTCTGACGAGGCTGGGTTTGTTACCGGTTGCGACTACCCTATCGACGGGGGATTTGTGAAGCTGAATACCTGATTGTTTGTATAACCAAAGAAGTTTTTTTACTTGCCGCTGGAGAGCAGAGACCCCCGCAGTTGCAAATCCTTACATCAAACTATAACAATCAATCCATGAAACTCTTACGCTTTGGTGATGCCGGGAAAGAAAAGCCAGGAATTGCGGTAAATGACGAAATTATTGACGTTTCCTCTTTCGGAGAGGATTTTGGGGAAAGTTTTTTTACAAATGACGGACTCACCCGCTTTGCGCCCTGGTTCGAGTCGAATAAGTCTGCGCTTCCGCGCGTGTCCGGCAGCCCACGCCTGGGCGCTCCGTTCACCCGCCCCTCAAAGATCGTATGTGTGGGCCTGAACTATAGCAAGCATGCCGCCGAGTCGGGCATGCCATTGCCGAAGGAACCGATCCTGTTCTTTAAGTCGACTACCTCTTTTGCCGGCCCGAACGATGATGTTGTCATCCCGCGAAACAGTCAGAAGACCGATTGGGAAGTGGAACTTGGCGTGGTTATCGGAAAGAAGGCCAGCTACGTATCGGAGGAAGACGCGATGGATCATGTTCTGGGGTTCTGCATACACAATGACTACAGCGAGCGGGAGTTTCAACTTGAGCGCAACGGCCAGTGGGTAAAAGGAAAAAGCGCGGATACCTTCGCGCCGGTAGGGCCTTATCTGGTAACAAAGGACGAACTCCCGAATTACGCCAGCCTGCGATTGTGGCTCAAAGTAAATGGAAAGATGTTGCAGGATAGCAATACCAATGACCTCATCTTTGGCGTACCGTTTCTCATAAGCTACATCAGCCAGTTTATGACGTTACTTCCCGGCGACATCATTTCTACAGGAACGCCAGCGGGTGTGGGTATGGGACTCAAGCCGCCGACCTACCTGAAACCCGGCGATATTGTGGAATTGGGAATTGACGGCCTGGGTACACAGCAGCAGGTAGCCAGAGCGTGGAAATAACGCGTGCACGCGATTGACAATGAAGATCAGTAAGTTGTGACCAGTATTGATGCTCATCAGCACTTTTGGAAGTATAATCCGGAGTCTCACGCCTGGATCACAGATGACATGAACTCCATCCGGAGAGACTTTCAGCCTGAGGATCTAAAGCCTGTGCTGGAACGGAACGGATTAGAAGCTAGTGTGGTGGTTCAGGTCGATCAGACGGAAGACGAGACCATGCAACTTCTCGCGTATGCAGACCAGCACGACTTTATTGCAGGCGTCGTAGGATGGGTCGATCTGCGCGACGGGAACCTGGAGTCGCGCCTGGAACATTTTTCAACTTTTCAGAAAATCAGGGGATTTCGTCACATCGTTCAGGGTGAGAAATTTGGTTTCCTGGCACAGCAGTCTTTTGTGCGGGGGGTCCGAAAACTCGCCGACTTTGATTATGCCTACGATTTGCTCCTCTATCATCACCAACTTCCGGAAGCGGTGGTTTTTGCAAAACAGATCCCGGATACCCGGATTGTGATTGACCATATCGCGAAGCCTTCGATCAGAACCGGTGATATTGCCGAATGGAAGAAGGATATAACAGAGATCGCACGCCATGAGAACATTTGCTGCAAAGTTTCGGGAATGGTGACTGAGGCGCGATGGCCGGGGTGGAAATATCAGGACTTTGTGCCCTACCTCGATGTAGTGGTGGAGGCATTTGGTACACAGCGATTAATATATGGATCCGACTGGCCGGTGTGCCTGGTATCGGCATCCTACGATGAGCAGCTTTCCATCACGAGAGATTATTTTCAGGCATTTTCTCCGGTTGAGAAAAGCAGCATCATGGGAGGTAACGCAAAGAGATTTTATAAGCTTTAACACTATGGATCTACAACTGAAGGACAAAGTGGTAATTGTAACCGGCGGGGCGAAGGGAATTGGCGAGGGGATCGTCGAAGCGTTGGTACGCGAAGGAGCAATACCCTGTATAGTCGGGAGAAACGAAGCCGACAACAACGCTACGCTGACGAAGCATGGCGGTGCGGGATTTCAGGTTGTCGCGGAACTCACCCGGCCAGACGACTGCAGGAATGCGGTGGAAGCAGTCGTAAAGAAGTATGGACGTATCGACGGGGTGGTTAACAACGCTGGCGTCAACGACGGCGTGAATCTCGAGAATGGATCATACGATGCGTTCATGGCTTCGTTACATAAAAACCTGGTGCACTATTACCTGATGGCGCATCACGCCTTGCCGGCATTGAAGAAAAGTAAAGGCGCTATCGTCAACATCGGCTCCAAGGTAGCGGAGACAGGGCAGGGAGGAACGTCGGCATACGCCGCCGCAAACGGAGGACGAAACGGACTTACACGCGAATGGGCGGTCGAGCTGCTCAAATATAGCATACGTGTCAACGCTGTTATTGTAGCCGAGTCTTATACACCCTTGTATGAGAAATGGATCGCAACGCTGGAGGATCCGGAGAAGAAGTTGAGAGAGATCAATCAGACCATCCCGCTTGGCAATCGCATGACCACCGCGGAGGAGATCGCCGATATGGTTGTATTTCTGTTGTCGGAGCGATCGAGCCATACCACCGGCCAGTTGATTCACGTCGATGGTGGCTACGTGCATCTCGACCGGGCAGTTAATGCGTTGAATCAATAATTAATTTTCCTGTACACGGCAGCCTTTTGACAAATAACCTATGCTACCAACCGATACCACCGTTAACACGACGACTTCTACACGTCAGCGATATTTAGTGCCGTTTATTCTTGTTACAAGCCTCTTCTTTTTATGGGGTATCGCGAACAGCCTGAACGGCCCGTTGATAAAACATTTCCAGACGGCGTTAGATCTCAATCGCGCCCAGGCCGGGATTGTCGATTCAGCTTTCTACATCGGTTACTTTGTGATGGCACTGCCGGCGGCATTTCTCATGAACCGCATAGGATATAAGAAAGGGATTCTTATCGGGTTATTGTTGTATGCGCTGGGCGCGTTCTTTTTCTGGCCCGCCGCCGAAACCCGTCTGTACAGCTTCTTTCTTTTCGCTCTTTTCGTAATTGCTTGCGGCCTGGCATTTCTTGAAACGGCGGCAAACCCCTACGTAACCGTATTGGGCGATCCTGCTTCCTCGGAAACGCGGATCAATTTCGCGCAATCTTTCAATGGGCTGGGTATCATCCTCGGGCCGGTTATCGGGAGCCTGTTTATTTTTTCGAGTACAGAGTACAGTAATGAACAGCTGGCAGTGATGGACCACGCGCAAGCCGAAGCGATAAGGATAGCCGAGGCGCAGTCTGTTCAGGGCCCATACCTCGCCGTGGGGCTGGTCGTGTTATTTATAGCCATCCTGTTTGCATTAACGAAAATGCCCGAGATATCGTCGCCTGAAGAAAAAAAAGCGGTCTTTAAAGGGATCACCCGACACAAGCATTTGATGGCGGGAGTAGCTGCCCAATTTTTTTATGTTGGTGCGCAGGCGTCGTTGTGGGGATATTTTGTTGACCAGAAATTGCACTATGCCAGAAACGAACACCTGGAGATCGTGCAATTCATATATCGATATTCCGATCAGATGACGGCTACCCAGATCGCGGGATTTCACTTGTCATTTGCGTTCGTCCTGTTCATGATCGGGCGTTTTGTCGGCACGTGGCTACTCACACGGTATCCTGCGAACAAGCTATTGGCGCTGTATGCGTCAGCCTGTATCTTCCTGATGTTTTATGCGTTGATAGGCTCCGGACTACAGGCGGTCATAGCCATTAGTGTGGCAAACTTCTTTATGTCTATTATGTTTCCCACGATTTTTGCACTTTCCATCAAAAACCTGGGCGACCAGGTGAAGATCGGTTCCGGCCTTGTGATCATGGCCATTGTAGGCGGCGCGATCTTGCCGCCTATTACCGGCCTCGTATCTCTAACCGGTGTAGAAAACTCTGTGATCGTTCCCATGATTGGATTCGCTGTGATATTATATTTTGGACTGAGCGGCTACAAAGTCAGGAACGCCTGAATTGATTGGCTATAAGACGGTACTACTCGCGCCTGACAGGAAGGATGACCTTGCTATTATCCCGGAATATGAAGAACACCCGCCCAGGAAAGTGGGCGTTGATGAAGAAAAATTTTGACACCAAACCGTAGTGAAATGCGCACATTGATCTTTTTGTTTTTTTTGATTTCTATGGCTGGCGTTGAGAGCAGGGCACAGCAGAAGAATATTATCTTCATTATCTCCGACGACCACCGCTATGATGCTATGGGGTTTATGAATAAGATCCCGTGGCTGGAAACCCCGGGGCTTGACCGCCTTGCCGCGGAGGGTATGCACATAAAAAACGCATTCGTTACCACTGCGCTTTGTTCTCCCAGCAGGGCGTCGGTGCTCACAGGCTTGTATTCGCACAGTCACACCGTAGTAGATAACGCCGCGCCTGAACCAGATGATATTCTCTATTTCCCCCAGATATTACAGGAGGCCGGATACCAGACAGCATTTTTTGGTAAATGGCACATGGGAAACAAGGGTGACCATCCGCGGAAGGGCTTCAACCATTGGGAAGGACTTCGCGGCCAGGGAGAATACTACAATCCGACGTTGAACATCAACGGCACGCGCGAGCAGTTTGCAGATTCCACCTACGTCACCGACCTGTTGACAGAACACGCGCTCGACTGGATGAAGAAGCAAAAGAAGGGGCAGCCGTATTTTGTCTACCTGTCGCACAAGGGAGTACATGCGATGTTCGAGCCGGCCAAAAGACACAAGGGAAAATACAAAGACAAGCCGGTATCACTGCCGCCGTCCTATAGTCTTACCGCGACTGACGAATACAAGAAACACGGAATACCTGAATGGGTGAAGGACCAGCGCTTTAGCTGGCATGGTGTTGACCACATGTATCACGGACAGATCAACTTCGAGACGTTTTACCGGAGCTATCTTGAAACCCTGTTGAGTGTTGATGAAAGCGTCAGCAGTGTACTTGACTATCTCAAAAAGACCGGCCAGGACAAGAATACGATCGTTATGTATATGGGCGACAATGGTTTTTCATTTGGCGAACACGGTCTCATCGACAAACGCCATGCTTATGAAGAATCTATGCGGGTGCCGATGATCGTACGGTGCCCGTCTATTATCAAGGGAGGAACGGCTACCGACGCGCTTGTCCAGAATATCGATGTCGCACCCACGCTTCTGGCGTACGCAGGGTTGCCGACCCCGAAGCACATGCACGGTCAATCGTTCCTCGACGTATTGAAAGGGAACGAGCAAAAGCACCGGGATAAGATTTTCTACGAGTATTACTGGGAGTACCACTATCCGCAGACGCCGACGATGTTTGCGCTTCGGGGCGATCGATACAAATACATCCACTACTACGGCCTTTGGACACAGAACGAGTTGTACGATCTTCAGAACGACCCGTATGAAATGAATAATCTGATAGCCGACCCTCAGTATCGCGACATGACCCGCGACCTTTCCGCCGACCTGTTCAACTGGCTGGAGAGTACCGGTGGTATGCAGATTCCGCTGAAGCGCAATAACTATCCAAAGATCGACCACCTTTACAAAGGTCAGTATTAGTGAGTGTTGGCATCGTATATAGTGAGCGCGGTGTTCAGGGGAGGCTGAGGAATAGCGCTCAAAACCGCAACGTAAATACCGTGCGCACATAAGGTTCCGATACAACACTAAGGGAGCCATTGTGCATTTGCATGATCTGGCGCGAGAGACTGAGACCGATACCCGACCCGGTTCCTTTTGTCGTATAGAATGGCACAAAGATATGCCCGATAGCTTCCTGGATGATGCCCGGTCCGTTGTCGATAACCTCAATCCGTACCCCGTTTGTGTCGTAGTGACCGACCAGCGCCAGTTGCGGATCGGGGATCTCGTGCAGCGCTTCTATCGCATTTTTTAAGAGATTGATAAGCACCTGTTGAATCATTTCAGCATCCACCTGAATAGATAGGTATTCCGAACTGCATTCGTGGTGAAAAGCGATATCTGTTTTCTTCAACTCCTGTTTCATGAGTTGCGCCACATTTTCGATGAGGTCATGCAGTTTGACGGGGACCCGCTTAGGCTTGGGTAAGGAAGTGTACTCCCGATATGCATCGATGAACCTGATAAGACCCTTGCTCCGGTTTTCAATCGTACTCAGTCCTTCGCGGAGGTCGTCGGCACCCTCTGCTTTTAGCTCGTAGTGGTTGCTCTTGAATTCCATGTCGTGATCGAGGATCTCGCGCAATGTAGAGGTGAGGGATGAGATCGGCGTGATTGAGTTCATGATCTCGTGACGGAGCACCCGCGTCAGATTCTGCCACGCTTCGAGCTCCTGTTTCTGCAGTTCGGACTGGATATTCTGGAGCGTAATTATTTTGACATCGGTTCCTCTGATCCGAAGTTCCGCAGACTGTATAGTGAGGTATAGATCGTTATCCCCTTTGTACAGCGCGCTTTTACCCGCCTCGACGTTGCTCAGCGCCTGGAAGAGCCCGGGGTTTACACGGTTGAGTTCACGGATATTGTTTAAAACAACGAGGCCGATGAGCCGTTTTGCGGTTGAGTTGATGATTTGAATGTTTCCCCGTGAGTCGAACGAGATGATACCAGTGCGTACGTGCTGTACTACCGTGTTCAGGTATTGCCAGTTTTCTTCCTTTTCCGATCGCGCTTTCCGGAACGCTTCGAGCACCTCGTTGAAAGCGATGTTCAGATCTTTGAAACTTCTTCCCAACTTGTTGTCCGATGTAAACCCGGAATTGAAATCGGAGTAGCGGACGGATTCCAGGAACCGCGTCAGTTTTCGGTTTGTTGCACTGACGAAGTGGAAAATGTCGGCCAGTTGGAGGATAACAATAACGAGGAGTACCAGCGCCGCGGGGACCATGTTTGGACGTACGATCATATAGAAAAATAAAGCCATCGTAAGTCCGAGAAAGAACACCCGGAGTATTACCCTCGCGCGAAAGTCTTTTAATTTCAAGAGGATGCTGATTTATATTCGCATAGTCCGGAATACACGGTATTTAAAGATAGTGAATTCCGGTTAGGTGTTCTCACAAGCCGTGCTTTTCAAGTCTGCGGTATAGAGATGAACGTGTAAGCCCGAGTTCGGATGCTGCTTGCGTTATATTTCCGTTGTACTTCTTCAATACTTTCCGGATAAGGAGTTTCTCCACCTCCTCGAGATTGAGTTGTTCAAGGCTTACTTGTGTGTCTTCTCTGGAGTTAACAGCGGTAAGATTGAAATCCTCCGGTTGCAGAACAGGTCCTCCGCTGAGGATGACCGCGCGTTCGATAGCGTGTTGAAGTTCGCGGATATTGCCCGGCCACGGGTGTTTATGCATTCGGGCAATCGCGCTCTCGCTGATCCGCTCAAGAGGTTTTTGATACTTTTCAGCGTAGTGTTTGAGGAAGTGGTCGGCCAGGAGAGGGATGTCTTCGAACCTGTCGCGCAGCGGTGGTAGCTCGATCTCGATGGTGTTGATCCGGTAGAGGAGATCCTGTCTGAACCTGTTCTGCATCACCATATCGTATAACGGCATATTGGTAGCACAGATCAGGCGAATATTGATTGGCGTATCCTTGTTAGCGCCCACGCGGCTCACTCTTCTGTTTTGAAGTGCCGTGAGCAATTTCGCCTGGAGTGGCATCGACAGGTTCCCGATTTCATCGAGGAACAGCGTTCCGTTACTCGCCAGTTCGAAGCGCCCCGGGCGATCTTCGCGGGCGTCGGTAAAAGCGCCTTTCCGATGTCCGAATAACTCACTTTCGAATAGTGTTTCTGTGATTGATCCCAGGTCGACGCTGGCGAACGTTTCATTTTTACGCGCGGAATTGCGATGGATAGCGCGTGCGATAAGCTCCTTTCCCGTTCCATTTTCGCCCAGTATCAGTACGTTGGCGTCAGTTTTGGCTACACGATCAATTGTCTGGAAAATCCTCTGCATGGCCGTACTGTGTCCGATGATGTCTGCGTACCGCTCATTCTGGGTGCGGTTGAACTCCTGGTTTTTGAGGCGAAGGGTTTTGATCACGTCGCGGGATTCGCGAAGGCGCATGGCGGCGTACAGAGTGCCCAGAAGTTTCTCGTTTTCCCACGGCTTCAGCACGAAGTCGGTAGCCCCCGCCTTAATTGCTTTCACCGCCATCTGGATATCGCCATACGCTGTGATCAATACCACCACCGCCGAGGGGTCTATACCCAGGATGCGCTCCAGCCAGTAGTATCCCTCGCGGCCACTGCTCACGTCTTTGGTGAAGTTCATATCGAGGAGGATTACATCGTAGTCTTCCTGACTCATCAGTCCGGGAATTGAATCCGGGTTTTTCTCAATATCTACCTGGATGAAATAGCGTTTGAGATGCATTCGCGCTGCTTTTAACAGGTCTTCGTTGTCATCGACAATGAGAATTCTGCCGTGCGTTTTTTCAGCCATAGTCAGTTTGTCCGTGGTTTTGGGCTTCTTCCGGTAACGGCAAATGGTATACCGAAACCGTGGAATACCGAAGGTAATGCGCATTCGCCGTCGCGCAAGGTATTAGGGGTATATAATTGTCCGCTTCCGGACATACTCGTTCAAATGTGGACGAGAAAAAGCGGGAGAAGGACGATTTTACCGTGCGAAAACAGCACTTCCGCCCTTGGCACGTTTGTTGGCAATAGCGTTATCCAAAATCATTACCTGCGCCGGCACATCCTGCCCAGGAATACCTTAGTATAATGGACAGAAAGATTCAGAAGAAGAAATGGACGGTTAAGAAAGTCGGCACGTATGTCGGAATCGCATTTTTCGTGTCTTTCATCGGGTATCATTTGATATTCGGCGAACACCGCGCTTCGCTGAGAGTGGACCGTGAAAAGATTACCATTGCCACGGTAAGCCGCGATGTTTTCCAGGAATTTATCCCACAGGCGGGTACGGTCGAGCCAAGCCGTACGGTGTACCTCGATGCCGTGGAAGGAGGAACGATCAAACGCGTGGTTGCGGAAAGCGGCGCGATGGTGAAGCAGGGAGATATCATTCTTGAGCTAAGCAACCTCAACCGTGAATTGGCCGTCTTACAACAGGAAGCTTCGCTGAACCAAAGTATTAACGAAGCGCGCAATACGCGCCTGGGTATCACGCAGAATGATTTGCAGCAACGACAGGAACTCGCGCAGATCGATAATCAGCTGGCTATCCTGGGCCCGCAGTACAAAAGACACCAACAACTGTATGAGAAGAAACTGATCGCTAAACAGGAGTTTGAAAAAACCGAAGCGGACTACAACTACTACAGGCAGCGGAGGAATATCACTTACGAGGTATATAAGAATGATTCAATCAACAGGATCCGGCAGTTGGCGCAGATGAATTTTTCCGAGCAGAAGATGATTGAAAGCCTGGAGGGGGTCGGTAAGATCCTGGACAATCTCGTGATTCGCGCGCCGATTGACGGTCAGCTTTCACACCCACCCCTCGACGCGGGTCAGGCGGTTGCCACCGGTCAGCGCCTGGGTTGGATTGATGTGGTAGGTAGCTACAAGGTTCGCGTGCCGATTGACGAGTTGTATTTGCCCAGGATTACTCCCGGACTGCGAGCCGAGACCAACTTTAATAACCAGCGCTATTTGCTGGAAATCACCTACAAGTATCCCGGCGTAACCAATGGTCGTTTTGATGTTGACATGAACTTTGTAGGGGAGGCGCCGTCCGGCCTTATCCGCGGCCAGTCACTTCGACTTCGAATTCAGCTCGGCGAGTCATCGGAGGAATTGCTTTTGCCGGTGGGCGGTTTCTATAAGGATACCGGGGGCAACTGGGTATTCGTCGTCAAGGGAGATCGCGCGGAGAAGCGCGGTATCAAAATCGGCAGGAAGAACACTGAGTACTTTGAGGTATTGGACGGACTTGAGCCGGGGGAACAGGTGATCATTTCGTCGTATGAGAATTTTGGAAAAAATGAAGTGCTGATCCTGAACTGAAGCGCTAAAGCTGATATTGAAATACCACAACCAATCAAACATTGCCATGATCAAAATGAAGAACCTCGAAAAGATCTATACGACTGAAGAAGTAGAGACCACCGCGCTGAACAATATTAACCTGGAGATCAGGGGAGGTGAGTTCGTTGCGATCATGGGTCCTTCCGGGTGTGGAAAATCAACACTGCTTAATATTATCGGATTACTCGACAGTCCTTCCGGAGGCGAATATCACTTTGGGGAGTCAGAAGTGGCCAAATACTCCGAGCGGCAGCGTGCTCAGCTTCGGAAAGGGTCTATTGGCTTCGTATTCCAGAGCTTTAACCTGATTGATGAGCTTACCGTATTTGAAAACGTTGAGTTGCCTTTGTTGTATCTGAAGGTTCCCTCCCAAGAGCGCAAAGAGCGTGTGGAGGAAGTACTTGATCGCATGAACATCATGCACCGCCGAAACCACTTTCCGCAGCAGTTGTCGGGAGGTCAGCAGCAACGTGTAGCTATCGCCCGCGCAATTGTCGCGAGACCTCGCGTCATTCTCGCCGATGAGCCGACCGGTAACCTCGACTCCGCGAACGGGGAAGAAGTGATGAAATTGTTGTCGCAACTGAACGAAGAGGGTACAACTATTATCATGGTTACGCACTCTCCATACGATGCGAACTATGCACATCGGATTGTAAACCTGTTCGACGGAAAGATCGTGACGGAAAATATCAAGCAACATTTTCATGTTTAAGAGATGGACAACGTCTTGCAGGACTAAACACATACGCGGATTGTTATGCTAAGCAACTACTTCAAGCTTGCATTTAGAAATATTCTAAAGCACAAGCTCTTTTCAGCAATCAATATTCTCGGAATGAGTATCGGCGTTGCTGCCTGTCTTCTTATCATGCTTTATGTCGTAGACGAGTTGAGTTTTGACCGGTTTCATACCGATAGCGACAGGATTTACCAGGTAGGTCTTCATGCAAAGATTTCCGGGCAGGATCTGATGGTGTCGAACACGCCGCCGCCGATGGCCGAGCGGTTCACGGCGGAGATCCCTGGCGTCGAGTCGGCGACGCGCATTGCACAGTATTGGGGAACGCCCTCGCTGAGAGTGGATGACATAGCGTTTACAGAGAACAGGATCTACCACGCCGATTCCAACTTCTTCGAGTTCTTCAGCTATAAGCTCCTGGAAGGAGATCCCCGCACGGCACTGACCGAGCCGAACACCGTCGTGCTGACGGAGGACATAGCCACAAAATATTTCGGCGATGAGAATCCGGTTGGTAAACTGATCACGATAGGCGGGCACCAGGCCTACAAGATTACTGGTATCGCCGAAAATGCTCCCCATAATTCACATTTCATTTATAAGATATTGATCTCGTCATCGTCCGTTGAGCGGTTGCGGAGCACCGTATGGCTGAATAATTTTCTCCATACCTATATCAAACGGGATGGGAATGTTTCAATCGAGTCAATAGAAGCGAGGGTCCCGGACCTGATAGTGAAGTATGTGGGGCCGGAAGTGGAAAGGCTTATGGGGGTGAAGATGGAAGACATTGATTCCGACGAAAATTATTTTGGTTATTTCACGACACCAATTACCGATATTCATCTGCGAGCCAAAACGCAGGATGGACTCGAGCCCCACGGAAATATTGTTTACGTTTATTTTTTCAGTGGTATTGGTGTCTTTATTATATTGATCGCCTGTATTAATTTTATGAATCTGTCGACGGCGCGCTCGGCAGGGCGCGCGAAAGAGGTTGGTCTGAGGAAGACCCTCGGGTCGGTGAGGACTCAGATGGTGCGGCAATTTCTCATCGAGTCTATTCTCTATAGTCTGATCGCGGTCGTTATAGCAATCGTTCTGAACTATATGCTCCTGCCACAGTTTAACCTCCTTTCAGGAAAGCAACTTGGAATGAGCACGTTTCTCCAACCGGAGTTTGTCGTGTTCGTTATTGTACTCGTCGTGTTTGTTGGTATCGTCGCCGGAAGCTACCCCGCTTTTTACCTGACGTCGTTCGGTATCGTGGAGGTATTGAAGGGTAAGGTTCGCGCGGGCATGAAGAGCAAAGGTGTTCGGAGCGGTCTCGTCGTATTTCAGTTCGCGTTGTCGATCTTCCTGATCATCTTCACAGCGATTGTGTATCAGCAAATTAATTTCATGCAGCAGCGGGATCTGGGAATTGATAAACACAACGTTCTCACACTTCCTAACGCGGGTCATCTTGACAAAAACAAAAATGCCTTTAAGAATGCCCTGGCCGGGCAGACGGGTATTGTGAGTAGCAGCTATACTAACAATTCTTTTCCGGGTGTTAACACCACAACAGTATTCAAGGCCGGTGGGTCGGAACAGGACCACTTCATGGCTATGTATGAAGCTGACTACGATCATCAGGACGTGATGAGATTTGAGATGAAGGAGGGACGATACTTCTCTCGCGATTTTCCTTCCGATTCGATGGCGATCCTGCTAAACGAAGCTGCTGTCCGGGAGTTCGGATTTACGAATCCTTTGGAGGAGGAAATTCTATACACCTTTGGCGAGCAGCGGGACCGTCTGAGAGTAGTGGGTGTCTTTAAGGACTTTAATTTTGAATCATTGAAAACGAAGATCCGCCCGCTTGCCATACGGTTGACGAACGATTCCTTTAACCTGATGATCCGCTATGAAGGAAATCCTTCCGGTGTGATTGCTTCTGTGGAGAAACTTTGGAAGCAGTATGTACCAGGCCAGCCGTTCGACTACAACTTTCTTGATGAGAAGTTTGATGAACAATTCCGCTCAGAACAGAGGATGGGGCAGCTCTTTACGGTGTTTTCAGGCCTGGCGATATTTATTGCCTGCCTGGGGTTGTTCGCGCTCGCGGCGTTTATGGCTGAACAGCGGACGAAGGAGATCGGCATCCGGAAGGTGATGGGTGCCAGTACTGCCGGGCTGACGGTGCTGCTGTCTGTCGAGTTCACTAAACTCGTGCTTATTGCTTTCATCCCGGCGGCGACCGTTGCGTGGTTTGTTGTCAATAGCTGGCTGAACGGGTTTGCTTACCGCGTGGATACCGACCCTATGATATTTGTCGGAAGCGGAACTATTGCCACGTTGATAGCCGGGTTGACGGTGAGTCTTCAATCCATAAAATCGGCGGCAGCCGATCCGGTGGAATCACTTCGATATGAGTGAAGAGCGACTTGTCAGACGCTGACTACCAGTAGCGTGCGTCTTCAAGTTTTTCCCAGATCGTGACCGGCACGAGAAACAGAAGGAATGTGGCAACGACATCTTCAAGCGGGATGGTCCCTATACGTAAGCCGAGGTTTTCTGTGTTGTTGTACCATACGATGGGCTCGTCGGTGAAAAATCCGGTGAGGGCGCCGTCTACGAGAAGAAAAGGGATTAGCAGCACGGCCAGGGCGAAAAAGAACCTGCCCAGAAAGCGTACTCTCAGTTTAAGCCATACGTAAAACATGGCCACGGCCGAGATCAGGAAGATGATACCGGTGTAGAGGTGGTGCATGTAGTATCCTCCGAAGATGAGCAACAACACGATGATGACACTTGAAATCAACTCCTGATGCGGAAACAAATGGTCTTTCTCAACGAGATGGTTGAGGGCGAAATAAGTGAAGAGGCATGCGTAGGGTATACAAAACAAGAACAGGATGCTCTCAACCGGTACGCCAAATACCGTGACGCCGAGTGTGTATTGTTCGTTATACCCCCAGATGCCCAGGTGGGTGTATAGTACGTTCCAGGTAGTAAATATGATGGCCGTGGCGATGATAGCCGGAATGACGTACTTCCATTTTTTTGCAAAGCTGGCTTTGGGGTAGAAGCTGAGTAGAAAGGGTATTGCGAACGTGAGCAGGTTTAAGCAGAGATAAAGGTATTTCTGTTTCAACGGACTTCAGGTTAGTTATGAAGGATAAAGATAAACTTTTTTGAGTGCATTATTTCCGGCTGCGACAAAAATGATCGTGCAGAGTCGCCCTAACGTTGAGTGGGTTGCCATTGGGGGTCGCTAACAAGGATCCGAAACCAGGCTGTGTATTGCTCGGGGTGTTCTGCGATATCATTCTTCAGCCAATCCATTTCGACAAACTTCCAATCCTGCACTTCCGTTGTGTTGACGGAGGGCTGGCCGTCGAAGATACCGACAAAGACGTGATCGAATTCGTGTTCGATGAGGTTGTTGTCGAGTTCAGCCCGGTAGATAAAGCTGTGGGAGAATGTCGGCTGGAGGTCAATTCCCATTTCTTCCAGGAGACGTCTGCGGGCCGCGTCTCCGGTGCTTTCGCCGGGCGCCGGGTGACTACAGCAGGTGTTAGTCCACAGTCCGCTGCTGTGATACTTGTCCCGGGCCCGCCGTTGCAACAGAACTCTTCCCGCAGTGTCGGTTAGCAGTACCGAAAAAGCCCGGTGCAGCAACCCCTTTTTATGCGCTTCCAGCTTTTCCATGGTTCCCAGCTGATTATCATGCCCGTCTACGAGAATAACCTGTTCCATTGTTTCAAGCTTAATTAGTATTTAACACCGGAAAGTATCAGCAAAGTTGCCGGATCCTGCCAGGGAGCGCAAGTTAGCACTTCTTTTTACCAATGGCTCCAGACGATGCGTCTGTGGACTGCGATACAGCCGATTCCGGTATTGTTGCATTTTGGTAACTTGTGCGGTTTGAAAAACGCACTTGCGGGAATGCCGGATGATCCATTGAAATCGGGAAGAGACTGGTTTGCCGAACAGGCATGGAAGCCTTTTTCGTTTCAGCTCGCGGCATGGGAAGCCTGCCTGTCAGGAACCCACGGGTTAGTCAATGCGCCGACGGGCAGCGGGAAGACCTATTCACTCATGGTACCCGTCGCACTTGAGTTTATGCAGCGCTTTCCTACAGCGAAGGAGAGAAAGAGTGCGGGGTTGCAGGCTGTGTGGATCACGCCGATCCGCGCGTTGTCGAAGGAGATCGAGTTTTCGGCTCGCCGTCTCTTTGACGGACTCGGTATCGGGATGACAGTAGGCGTTCGCTCAGGGGATACGTCGCTGCGCGAAAGAGCACGTCAGAAGGAAAAACCGCCTCACTTGCTTGTTACCACCCCTGAAAGTCTGCACTTGTTGCTGGCGCAGAAGTCATATAGCGAGTTTTTCAAAGACGTCCGGGTATTTGTCGCCGATGAATGGCACGAGCTGATGGGATCAAAACGCGGCGTGCAGATCGAGCTTGCCCTTTCCCGTCTCAAGATAATTGCGCCGGGAATGAAAGTCTGGGGTATCTCCGCTACGATAGGAAATATGGAGCAGGCCCTTGAGGCGTTGCTGGGGAGCTATTTTGCGGCAGGCAACTACCGGGTTATCCGCTCCGATATCGAGAAGAAAGTCGAGATCGTCTCGGTGCTTCCCGACTCCCTCGACAGAATGCCCTGGGCGGGACACCTCGGCATTCACCTCATTGAAAAAGTGATCGGGATCGTGAGGGAGAGCAACAGCACGCTCATCTTTACCAACACACGCTCTTTTGCCGAGATCTGGTATCAGCGGATGCTGGATCTTGCGCCCGAGCTGTCCGGACTAATGGCGATGCATCATGGTTCTATCAGCCAGGAACTCAGAAGTTGGGTGGAAGATCAGCTGCACGAGGGTAAATTGAAAGCAGTGGTATGCACGTCGAGTCTTGATCTAGGTGTCGACTTCCGTCCGGTGGAAACGGTTGTTCAGGTTGGAGGACCGAAGGGAGTGGCGCGGTTCCTTCAGCGGGCGGGGCGCAGTGGACATCAGCCCGGGGCGGTGAGCCGGATTTATTTTGTACCCACTCACTCGCTTGAGCTGATGGAAGCTGCCGGGCTGCGCGAGGCGGTCCGTCAGCGTATCGTAGAAGACCGTGTGCCGTACATCCGTTCCTTCGACGTGTTGTTACAGTACCTGCTCACCCTCGCGGTTTCCGACGGGTTTGTCGCCAGTGAAGTCTACAAAGAGATTACCGCTACCTTCAGCTACGCGAACGTGACCGAAGATGAATGGATATGGATGTTGAACTTTCTGACTACCGGCGGCGATTCACTCAAAGCGTATGACGAATACAGAAAAGTAATCATCCGCGGTGGCCGATACAGGATCGAGAACCGGACAGTGGCCATGCGGCACCGCCTATCCGTGGGTACGATTGTGGGTGATACAACACTACACGTCAAATTTGTGTCGGGCAAATATCTTGGAACGATCGAGGAAGGCTTTATTTCACGACTGAACATCGGAGACGTTTTCTGGTTTGCCGGGAGGAGTCTCGAGCTCGTGCGGATCAAGGACATGGAGGTGCACGTCAGGAAGTCAAACCGCAGCAAGGGCCTGGTGCCTTCGTGGCAGGGCGGCCGCATGCCGTTGTCGTCGCAGATGAGCGCGATGATACGATTGAAGATCGATGAAGTTGTACGCGGCGTGGCACATGATATCGAGATGGATTTTCTTCGTCCGCTTTTTGATTTGCAGCAACACCGGTCGCACCTCCCGGCCGCGGGTGAGTTTCTCATCGAATATTTTGAGAGTACGGAAGGATATCACGCGATCTTCTATCCGTTTGAAGGCAGGTTTGTACACGAGGGGATCGCTGCGCTCATTGCACACCGGATCGCACAGATCAGACCCATTACATTTTCTATTGCGATGAATGACTATGGGTTTGAGTTGTTGTCCGATCAGCCCATCCCTCTTGAGGAGGCGGTGGAGACCAACTTGTTCGGTACCGACAACCTGATAGCCGATATACAGGCAAGTATTAATTCAACCGAGATGGCCCGGCGCAGGTTTCGCGATATCGCCGCGATCAGCGGACTGGTATTCAAGGGATATCCCGGTAAACCGATAAAAGATCGGCACCTGCAGTCGTCGTCGCAGCTTTTCTTTAACGTCTTCCACGATTATGAGGCCCACAACCTGCTGCTGCGCCAGGCTTATGAGGAGGTAATGGACTTTCAACTCGAGGAGGCACGTCTTCGCCAGGCACTGGAAAGGATCAATCAACAAAAAATAGTCATCGCCTATCCCGATAAACCGACTCCATTTGCCTTTCCGATCATTGTCGACCGGCTCAGAGAGAAACTTACATCTGAAAAACTGGAGGATAGAATACGGAAGATGGCGCTGCAGTATTCGGAGGAATAAATAGTAACTTTGCGATCAGTTTGGCGACTTATGGAGATTGATATTTTTGATGAAGCGTTCGGCTTGTATCCCCAGAAAGCACTTTTCTGGAAGTCGCGAAAGACTCTTCTCCTGTCCGATCTACACTTGGGTAAGGTCAATCATTTTCGCAAAGCGGGAGTTCCGGTGCCGCACAAAGCCAATGATCACAACCTGGAAATTCTGATCGACCTTTTGGTTGCGTGCAAACCCGAGCGCGTCATCTGCCTGGGCGATCTGTTTCATAGCTACTACAATGCCGAATGGGAGGTTTTCGGAGAGGTGGTCGAACACTTTTCCGCTATTGACTTTCTGCTTGTTCAGGGGAACCACGACATCATGAGTAGTTATCAATATAGCAGGAAGGGTATTACCGTGCATGAATCGATGCAGATCGGGAAGTTCCTGCTGACGCACCACCCTCTGGAGTCAGTGCCGGAAGGTGTTTATAATATCGCGGGCCACATCCATCCCGGTGTTTCAATGAGAGGCCGGGGAAAGCAGGCCCTGACCCTGCCGTGTTTTTACTTCGGCGCCCGACAGGCGTATTTGCCAGCGTTCGGAAAGTTTACCGGTCTGGCGAAAATCGCGCCCAAAAAGAGCGACAGGGTTTTTATTGTCGCGGACGATAAAGTTATTTTGGTGTCGTAAGTCTGTCACGTCAAAGCATACCGCATGAGACCTTTTTATCTGATTTATCTGACCTTTGTCCTTCTGATCTCTTTTCCGCCCGCGAAGGCGCAGGATACCACGAGGCTTTCGCTGCTGTTTCTCGGCGATATCATGCAACACGACTCGCAGATCTCGGATGTTTATAACAAAGAGACCGGCACCTACGATTACAAGCCTTGTTTTCAATATATCAAGCCGTATATCGAGGCAGTGGATGTGGCAATCGGAAACCTGGAGGTGACCCTTGCGGGCAAGCCGTACAAGGGCTATCCACAGTTCAGCGCACCCGATGAGTTGCTCACGGCTCTCAAAGACCTCGGTCTGGATGTAATCGTCACGGCCAATAACCACAGCGTTGATCGGGGCCGGACGGGATTGGAACGGACAATTGATATGCTCGACAGTTTTGATATCGCGCATACCGGTACGTTCAAGACGGCGGCTGAAAGGAAAAAGCATCATCCTCTCATCGTCGAGCGCCAGGGCTTCAGGCTCGTGGTCCTCAACTACACCTATGGAACGAACGGGCTGCCCGTCAGAGCGCCAAACATCGTAAACATGCTCGACACTGCCGCTATACGCCGCGACCTCATCGAGGCTAAGGCATTGAATCCGGACGCTATCATCGTCTTTCCGCACTGGGGTCTCGAATATCAGACCCTGCCTTCCGGGTCTCAGAAGCGGATCACAGAACTGTGTTTCCGGTATGGCGCGCAGATGGTGATAGGATCGCATCCACACGTGTTGCAGCCAATGGAATGGCGACGAGACGCAAACCAGCTCGTAGCCTATTCACTTGGTAATTTTGTTTCCGGCCAACGCAAGCGATACACCGACGGCGGCGCGGTAGTCAGGGTAGAGCTCGAGAAGGTTGCCTTTCCGGACGGATCATCACTGACCGCG
Source organism: uncultured Roseivirgaceae bacterium (assembly GCA_964493505.1). Classification (GTDB taxonomy): domain Bacteria; phylum Bacteroidota; class Bacteroidia; order Cytophagales; family Cyclobacteriaceae; genus Chryseosolibacter. The sequence goes on along the minus strand of CAZBNP010000020.1, from coordinate 23,538 downwards.
ATCGATACCGCGGGCTACATGCTGGAGTGGGTGTATCGGACGAATGATGCCAGCAAAGATTACTATGTTCTGCCGGTGCCGGACGTGGAGACGGGCCCGGACGCGTTTGTCCTGGACAAACTCTCGCGTGAGGCGTTCAACCTATTTGTTGATGATTCGAGAGCGTTATTCAAGAAGTACAACGTCGGTATTTCGGAACTGGACAAGCCTGCTGATATGTATGTGTCATTTGAAGCAACGGACACACTGGCGGTGAAGAAGTATCTGGAGAAGAACAGCGGGGTCAACACGATACACGATGTGTTTTATCCGACCTTGAAAGTCGGCCCGCTTCCACCTGCCGATGCCCGGTTTCTGAGAAAGCGAATCGCGTTTGACCTCCCGGTCGACAGTGTGCGGATCGGGCGTGAATGATTGGGGCGATGCTACCTCCTCCGTCTTTTTGGCGGCGCTTTGGTATTGCCCGCTGAAAATATCAGCCCGATAGAGATCTCCAGCCCCGTGAAATCGATCTTCGCATCCAAAAAATCGGCAGGCCGCGTTTCCAGTGTCGTGTTCCCGCCAGTAAACGAACCGGTCATTGGAAATCGCGCTTCACCGACGAGGTACTTCGCTTCCAGCGATACACCAACCTGGCTTGTTACATACACGGTGAGCTCAGCGCCACCGTGGTATCCAAGTCCCGGATTGTTGTCGAATGAGAAGGTGCTGTTCGCTACGGCCCATCCTTCTGCGTCGCGTATGGCCCGGTCGAGATTTCCGTAGTTCAATTTGTTGCCGAATCCCCAGAAGAAAAAACCTCCGCCTTTGATGTCGAACTGAACCTGCGAGCCGTGCAATTGCAGCACAAGTTCGAGGGGAATAAGGACCGTGAAGTTCGGTCCAAGCAGCGCTTCTTTGCTTTCAAACGGAAGGCCTTTCAAGTTGAGACCACTCATACGGTAGAGCGAGCCGCCTGTTTCGATGGCTAAAAAGCGGTTCAGGTCTACACCGAGCCCGCGGATTGAAAAAGGACTCATCGGCGTCGAAAAATATCCATTCTTCGGAATGAAGTAGGAGAAGGAGAGTCCGAAATCCTGCGCGGATAGAGGACCTGACAACGCCGTCAGGATTGCAACAATGAACAGTTGTTTTTTCATGGCAGGTAATTTAGATATTCATTCGGCCCGGGTGTTTCGAAGTGTCGAAAGAGGGCGTATTACCACTCTTACCGGTTGTTATAGTCGATGAACAATGTCTGTTGGTACGCGCTTGCCCGATCGAGATCTTCAGGCGACCCTCCCTCGTTGCGGAGAAACTGTTTGCCGATGTTGTCAAAGACAAGATAGTGATCCTCCGAAACAAACCCGTATCCGTTGTTAAAGAAATAGACGGCAAACGAGCGCGACGAGGGTGCGAGGATATTCTTACTGAAGCGAAACGCGCTGTCAGGCGCCGACAACTGTGCCAGCAGTGTATTGGGGATATCGGTATGGCTGGCGAATTTGTGTATTAGCGTATCCGATCTGACGGCACCCCCCACCATTAACAGGGGAATCCTGTAACGTTCTTTGTCACTGAGTTCTTTCCCGCCGGGGAGTCGGTGTCCATGATCGGCGACAAAAATAATGACGGTGTTGTCCCACCACGGGGAGTTTTTCGCGTGCTGCATAAAGTCGCCTATGCTCTTGTCTGTGTAATAGCAGGAGTTGAGGAACAGGCTCTCCTCATCGCTGCCGGTGATGTGAGGCTCCATCGGTACGTCAAAGGGCTCATGACTGCTTAGAGACAGGATCACTTTAAAGAACGGCGACTTCGCGGTATCGCACTGCGCCAGGGCGCGGTTGAATACAATATGGTCGTGAACGCCCCATTTGCTTTCATCGGCATCCGGGAAGTCGACGTTAGACGTGATGTGGTCAAAACGGCTGTTGGTCAGGTAGGAACGGAAATTGGCAAAGTCGACGTCGCCTCCATACACGAACGACGTGTGGTATCCAAGGTCGTGCATGTAATGATTCAGATAGGGGAGATGTTGTGTTTTTGCCGGGTACTTGATGATAGAGCTGGTCGGTTGCGAGGGGTATCCGCTGAGGATACTGATCACGCCTTTATCGGTTCGGTCGCCGCTGGAATAGAAGTTTGTAAAGAGCGCGCCTTCCGAACAAAGTTTGTTGAGATTTGGCGCAATGCCCTGTCTGCCGCCTAACGGTTCGATCACATCAGCGGTGAAGCTTTCGAGTATGAACAGGATAATGTTCGGCTTCGCGGCACTCCAGAGCCTGGGAGTTATTCCTTCTTCCGCCGGATAGAAGTCCCTGAAGTATCTTTCAGCTGTCTGTCTCGGCAAAAGGTCTTCGGGGTATTTCATCCGGTAGCTGCCGCGCAGATTGTACAGGAAGTTCCAGATCACATTAATGGCTGCGTGATTTGCAAAAGCTTTGGTCTTATGAAAATATACGAAGCCCGTATTCATGGGCGCGACCGAAAAACTTCCACGAACAGGCAGGAACATAGCCGCGGACACCAGGAAAACGACGACAAACCCCGATTTTTTTCCGGGGACCAGCGAGGCTACGCGCGGCACTATCATTCGGTTGTAGGCAAAAATGGAAGCTGTGAACAGGCCAGCGGTTATCGCCAAGAGTTTCAACACCACTGTTACCGCCACACTACCCATCGCCGCGCCGCCTGTGTTTTGAAGATAGAGAAGAGGCGCTGTGTCAAGACGAAAGCCCCAATGCCGGTAGAGTTCAAGATCTATCACTGCGAGAATGGAACAGACCACAACCAGAAAAATATTAAGTGTGTTGAGTACAAGATTTGGTGCCCTGCTCTTTACCAGCATCGAAACTGTAAGAATAAGGCCCGACGCCATGAGAAAATATCCGACGAGACTGATATCCATTTTGATGCCATTGGAGAAGACGCGGAATATTTCGCCTGCGGTCAGATAGTCAGTGAAACTGACGTTGTAAACGAGGAAAAGCGCCCGTATTACGATCTCAAACAACAGCCAGAACAAGCCGAGATAAAGGAGTAGTATAAGGCGTTGACGCATTGAATATCGGAGTTGTTATGATGTTTGAACTCGCGGATGTAAAATTATCATTAAATTGCTATTTAGCGCAGGTTTAGTGGCGACGGTCCACAGCAATCTGACGCTTTAAAACAATAATATTCAACCATGAAATACTATCACATCCTTTACATCGGTGTTTGTTTGCTTGCTATACGTTGTGCTGAAAAGCCGGCGGGTGATATGATCGTTCTTGGCGGCACAATCTACACCGTTGATGAGAAACAGCCCATCGCCGAATGTGTTGTCGTGAAAGACGGTAAGGTATTGTATGCCGGCGAGGAGAAAGAAGGCCGCAAGTATGTCTCAGCGGAGACGCAGATCGTTGATCTTCAAGGGAAAACCATGACTCCCGGGTTTATAGAAGGGCATGGTCACCTCATGGGGGTGGGGTATGCGGAACTCCGGCTCGACCTCACCACAGTGAGCAGTTATGAAGAGCTGGTGGAAAAAGTAAGGGATGCTGCCCGGACGGCGAAGCCAGGTGAATGGATTGTAGGCCGGGGGTGGCACCAGGACAAGTGGGACCATAAACCAAAGGATATGGTGAAAGGTTTCCAGACCCATCACCTCCTGAGCGCGGCGTCGCCAGACAATCCCGTTTTTCTAAGTCATGCCAGTGGTCATGCTGCGATGGCCAATGCGCGCGCGATGACTATTGCCGGCGTGAATACGCTAGCCGTTGAACAGGGAAGTGGAGTTAATAATGACGACCGAGGGGAGATCATACGCGATGAGTTGGGGAACCCTACGGGGATCTTCAATGAGAATGCGGTAGGGATAATTTCCAGACACGTGCCCGACGACAGAGACCGAAGCGCGGAGGCGCTGAAGCGTGGACTGGCGGCATGTCTTCGGAATGGAATCACCAGTTTTCAGGATGCCGGTGCCAGCCAGCGGAGCATAGACCTCTTCAAACAGATCAGGGATCAGGGAGATCTAAACGTGCGGCTGTATGTGATGCTGGCGGGGGCGAAGCTTGCCAGAACATGGTTTGCGTCGGGGCCTCTGATCGATCCTGATCACTACCTGACGATCCGCTCCATAAAGCTTAGCAGTGATGGCGCATTGGGATCACGCGGAGCCTGGTTGCTGGAGCCCTATACGGATCGCCCTGATTCTTACGGAATGGCTACCACTTCAATGGACACCGTGCTTGCGATTTCCCGCGCCGCTTTGCAACACGGCTTTCAGGTGTGTACACACGCTATCGGCGACAGAGCGAACCGGGAGGTCCTGGACCGGTATCAGACTGCATTCAAAGAGAATCCCGCCGTTACGGATCATCGTTTCAGGATTGAGCATGCCCAGCACCTTCATCCGTCAGATATTCCCCGGTTTGCGGAGCTCGGTGTCATACCCTCGATGCAGGGAATTCACATGTCGTCAGACAGACCCTGGGCTATCGACAGGCTGGGAGAAAAGCGTATTGTGGAGGGTGCTTATGTGTGGCAGTCGCTGCTGAAGTCGGGTGCGCGTATCGTGAATGGTACCGATGCTCCGGTGGAACCTCTTAATCCGATACCATCGTTTTACGCGTCTGTTTCGCGGAAGACCCTGAAGGGAACACCGGAGGACGGATTTGAGCCGGAGCAGAAGATGACCCGTGCGCAAGCGCTGCGTTCATATACGCTCGATGCTGCGTACGGTGCCTTTCAGGAAGATGTGCTGGGGTCTATAGAACCGGGGAAGTATGCTGACTTTACGATCTTTTCGAAGGATATCATGCGGGTTTCGGAACCGGAGATCCTGGAAACCGATGTCGCCATGACGATCGTTGGCGGAAAGGTTCTTTTCGAAAAGAAATAGTCAAAAAAAGGTGCGGGATTTCCTGCACCTTTTTTAGGGTTGTAATGCTTAGCCCTTCAGATATTTTTCCGCTTTCTTTTTCACCATATCGCGATCGGAAGTAATGGAAGGATCGCTATAGACGTGCTGTGATATTTCGGCGACCACAGCCTTTTTGAAGCCGAGTTTCTCCGCGATCTGTTCGCAGAATACGATCTCGCTGCGAAACACCTGTCCGTCCATTTTCATCAGCTGAATCAGGTGGTAGAGGTGTTCGAATTTTTCGTCAGGTGTAAGAGAACTTGAGTTGTGGATTGGCTTCGGGTTTTGAAGCATATCGTTGATTTCCTCTTTGGAGATGCCGTTAGCCTGGCCGATGGTGTGGATGAGCTTAGACTCACGTTCGGCTACGTTTCTGTCACTGGCTGCCAGATTAATCAATACATTCAGTTCCGCTTTCTTATCGAAAATCATATTAAGATTATTGGTTAGGCCTGCAATCTTGATAATTATAATCAGAAAATTAAGTAAAAATATGATGTTTTAGTACATAGGCTAAAAAAAGTGCAGTGTCGGAGACAGGCAGGGTCCCCTGCTATGGAGGAGGCCGGCGACTGTCTGAAGAAAAGATGAGCGGGTCTGACCCGTGACAGGCTATGGGGTCCGAGAGGAAGTGGAGTTGAGTTAGAATGTCGCAGTAAATAGAAATGATGGGTTAAAAATGACCCTTTGCAAACGTATTCTTTACTTTTTTTATAAAAATTGCTTTAGTTTTTAACCGAGTAGTCTCAAAAACGCATAGATTTGGACCCAATTCAACTAAACACCACCAGATATATGTCGCACTTACGTTTTGAGGCTCTTAAGAAACTTAACGACAACCCCGAGGTTGATGTAAAATTGCCAACACCGTTCGTCTCCCAGTTTTTTGGAGAGAATGTGTATGGCGTAGAACAAATGCGGGCTACACTTTCTCCGCTTGTATTCAAGAAGGTGAGCGCCGCGATCAAAAATCACGAAAAGATCGACGAAGCTACCGCTGACGCGGTGGCGTCGGCCGCGAAGATGTGGGCGATGAGCAAAGGTGCGACTCATTTTACGCACTGGTTCCAGCCTATGACGGGAGGGACCGCGGAAAAGCACGATTCATTCTTCGACGGAACATCGGGAATGGAAAAATTCAAAGGAAGTGAACTCGTACAACAGGAACCCGACGCATCATCATTTCCCAGTGGTGGTATTCGTACGACATTCGAAGCACGCGGTTACACCGCGTGGGATCCTACGTCGCCGATGTTTCTCTACCAGACCACGCTGTGTATTCCGACTATATTTGTCTCCTATACAGGTGATACGCTCGATACAAAAGCACCGTTGCTGAAAGCTTTGAAGGCCGTTGACCTCAACGCCACGAAGGTTTGCCAGCTCTTTGATAAGGATATTCAAAAGGTAGTGGCTTCGCTCGGAGCTGAGCAGGAATACTTTGTAGTGGATAAGGCGTTGTTTCAGGCCCGCCCTGACCTGGTTATGGCTGGCCGCACGGTGTTCGGTCATGCCCCCGCACGCGGTCAGCAAATGGAAGATCATTACTTTGCATCAATACCGGAGCGGATACTCGACTACATGAGAGACTTTGAGATCGAGTGCTGGAAACTGGGTATTCCCGTGCGCACACGTCACAATGAAGTTGCACCAAGCCAGTTTGAGGTAGCGCCAGTCTTCGAAGAAGCGAACGTCGCCAACGACCATAACCAGCTCATGATGGATTTGATGATGCGTGTTGCGGACCGCCATCGCCTGAAGATCATTTTCCATGAAAAACCTTTTGCGGGTCTCAACGGAAGCGGTAAGCACAACAACTGGTCGCTGATCACTGATACCGGTGTCAACCTTTTCGCGCCTACGAGCAGCGCGCGTGATAACCTGATGTTCCTCACATTCTTTATCACCACTATTAAAGCGGTTCATGAACATTCGGATCTATTGAGGGCCAGTATTGCAACACCGGGCAATGACTTCCGTCTGGGTGCCAACGAAGCGCCACCCGCGATCATGTCGGTGTTCATCGGTTCCCAGATGAGTGGTGTCCTCGATGAGCTCGAGAGCAAGGGTAACGTGAAAATTGAGAAGGGTGACAACATGTATATGAAACTGGGTATCTCGCAGATTCCGGAGATCATACTCGATGCCACCGACCGAAACCGGACCTCGCCGTTCGCGTTTACAGGAAACAAATTTGAGTTTCGCGCTGTAGGTGGAAGCGATAACTGCGCTACACCCATGACTATTCTCAACTTGATTGTCGCTGAGCAGCTCGATCAATTCTACCATGCTGTGACCGCGCAGATAGAGAAAGGGGAGGAGAAGCGCCTTGCGATCGTGAATGTTTTGCGTCAGTACATCAAGGAATCCAAGAGCATCCGTTTTGAAGGAGATGGATACTCCGACGAGTGGGTTAAGGAAGCCGCAAAGCGTGGACTCGGCAACGTTAAGGATGCGACCCGCGCTATGGACGCGTACACGAGCAGCAAATCGTTGGCGGTATTCGAGAAGCATCTCGTTATGTCGCACAGGGAAGTGGAAGCACGCACGGAGATCCGCCGTGAGGCCTACATTAAACGCGTGCAGATTGAAGCACGTGTGATGGGAGATCTCGCGATGAACCATATCATCCCTACGGCAATCGCCTACCAGAATAAGCTGATAGCAAACGCGAACGGGCTCGCCGGGCTGGGTATTGACAACAAGGCTGTTGTACAAACGATCAAGCAGATATCAGGTCATATCGAAATCATTCAGACTAATGTCGCTGCGATGATCGAAGCTCGTAAGAAGGCTAACAAGATTATTGATGCGAAAGATCGCTCTATCGCATACTGTGATACGATCAAGGAGAAATACTTTGATGTGATCCGGGATTCAGTAGATAAGCTTGAATTGCTCGTCGACAACGGCGACTGGCCACTTGCCAAATATCGCGAGTTGTTGTTTCTGAGATAATCGATGTAAGATGTTGAACGAACAGGCTGTCAGAATTGATAGCCTGTTTTTTTTATTCCCAACCACCAACCCGCAACCGTCCGTCACCTCAGCACCCCCAGGTACTCATCGTTATTATGCAAAACCCTTATGGCCGCCTTTACTTCCGCATCGTGCTGGAAAGCTGATTCAATGCGCCCGCGGTCGAGATGGTGACGCGCGACGATCTCTTCCTGAAGCAGTAGCTTGATCTGCTCTTTATAGCGCATGAGCTCGTTCTTTTTAGTTTCATTCAACTTTGTTATCATCTCGTCAAGCTGGCCCTCCAGTACGTCGTGGTATTTTTCCTTTTTCGCTTCTTCCACAAGCTGCTCGAGTCCGTACTCCAGATACGACTTGTAAGAATAGTCCTTGTTTTGCATCCAGGTGAGAAAGTGCTGGTAGTCAGAATCGGTTAAGGAGAATTCACGCGGACTGACCGGTGCGGGATTTTTGTGTACCCACTCCGTGACGTAGTCGAAGATGAAGCCTTTCTCGAGCAATACACGGGTGAGGGGATGAGAGTCGATATTTTCGATCCTGATGTCGGGATCGATACCTCCGCCGTCGTAAACTGTGCGGCCGTTGGTAGTCTTGAATTCCTGCTTGATGGAATCAGGAATGGAGAGCACGCTACCATCCGCTCTACGGTGACTGTAGTCCAGCACCTGAATACACCTACCGGTAGGTGTGTAGTATTTGGCGGTGGTGACTTTCAACTGTGAATTGTAGGAGAGCGGGCGGCTGACCTGCACCAGGCCCTTTCCGTATGATTTCTCGCCGATTATGACGCCACGGTCGTAGTCCTGAAGCGTACCGGCGACGATCTCCGATGCTGAGGCGCTGCCGCGGTTGATCAGCACGGTTACCGGGATCTCAGTGTTTACCGGGTTGTTGAGGGTTTGGTATTTGAGATTGTTTTCCGGGATCTTGCCCTGGGTGCTGACCACGAGCTTTCCCTTTGGTATGAAGAGATTGGTGATGTTTACGGCCTCTATCAGCAAGCCACCGGGATTGTCGCGCAGGTCTAGGATGACGCCTTTGGCCCCTTTGGCAATGAGGTCGCTCAGGGCGGTCTTTACTTCCTTGCCCGCATCGGGTGTGAAGTCGGAAAGATGGATGTAGGCAATGTCATTCCCCACCATTCCAAAGAATGGCACGTTGTTGACTTTTACCTTCTCTCGCTGGAACTGCAGTTCAAGGGGCAGGTCACTGTCATACCGTTTCACTGTCAGGGTCACTGCGGTTCCTACTTGTCCCTTCATCAGTCGGCCAGCCTCTTCTCTGGAGAGTTTTCGGAGCTCGACGCCGTCGATCCGAATAATCTCATCGCCGATTTTGAGCCCGCCTTTTTCAGCACCGAAACCTTCGATAATCATAGTGACGACCGTGCGGTCGCCAAAGTCGCGGGTCACGGCGCCGATTCCCCCGTATTGCCCGGTGTTCATTGTCCGGTAGTCTTCAACTTCGTCTTCGGGGATATAGTTTGTGTACGGGTCTAGCGATGCCAGCATCGCGTCTATGCCCGTGCGAACGAGTTTGTTTGGGTTGACTTCGTCAACATAGAGCGCGTTCACCTCTTTAAAGAGTGTCGCGAAGATCTCCAGGTTCTTTGCTATCTCGAAGTAGCGATCGGCGGGGCGGGTAAACGAAAACCCCACTACAGCCGCTGCAATGCACAACACGATGATCAGTCTCTTCTTCATCAGGCTGAATTTACAACTTTTATTGATAACGCAGGAAGTGAAGAATTAGTCCTTCAGCGCGGTACTTATCTAGTGGCTCCAGGCCTTCTGGAGAAACCGCAGCCAGTTTCCATGGGAGACATTGGCGATGTCTTCGTCGGAGTACCCCCGCTTCTTCAGGAGGTACGATACTTTTTGCAGGTCGGCGATGGTGTCGAGATCACAGGGACTCTGCTCCTTTCCAAACCCGCCGTCGAGGTCGGATCCGATGCCGATATGAAGAGCATTGCCGGCGAGCTGGCAGATATGATCCATGTGGTCAATGAGGGCATCCAGGTTGCAATTCTTCTGTCGTGGATCGGAGACGCCGCGCTCCCAGTTGGGTACGATCATCCAGGCGTCCAGGGCGCCACCGATCACCGCGTCTCGCGCGATGAGTTCTTTTATCTGATCGTCGCTGAATTGCCGATTATGGTTTACCAATGCCCGGCAGTTGTTGTGACTGGCCCATACTGGGCCGTTGAAGTTATCCATTGCTTCCCGGAAACTATCATCACAAAGGTGGGTAGCATCCAGAATGATGTTAAGTCGCTCCATTTCCTTGAGCAGTGCTTTCCCGTTGGGCCCCATAAGCCCCGTAGCATCAGTGCCCTGCGCATACCGGCCGGGGCCGTAATGTGCGGGTCCCACTGCCCGGAGGCCGTACTGATAGGCTCTCTCCAGGTGATTCAGGGTTACTATCGAGTCAGCACCTTCCAGGCTAAGGATATAGCCTATCGGTTTCTTTTCGGCGCGGGTAGTCTGCCACGTATGAAGATGGTTCTCAATATCGGGCCATGACTTCAACTGCACGAGTTCGCCGTCTTCCTCCATGGCTCGGTACCAGGCGAGCTGTGCCTGAGTCTGCGCCCAGGCCTGCTCGGGAGAGTGCCATCCGGGGAGGGGGTTGTCCGGTGCCACGTATCGCGCAATCTGCGTAGCGACTACCATGGCAATATTGCCTTTGCGCAACTCGGGGAAGCAAACGGTCGACTTCCCGCGGTCGGGTTTGTCGGTCATGCCGTTTTCGCGGTTCCGTATCCCCTCTATTGATCTTCTTAGATCACGATTCCATTCCATCGCGTTCATGCTGAGATCGAGGTGCGCGTCAACTAGTAGCATGGTTTGAACAGGTGTTAAACGGTGATCTTTCTTTTCCTTGCAACGATCGGCCAGGTCTCTGCGATCATGTTATCCCGGCAAACTGCGGCCTCGTCGTACAGCGCTACCGTCGGGCAGATGTGGTGAGGGACTCCGTAGAAGACGTCGCCGGGGCGGTAGTGATGGGCCGTAGCGGCTTCAAACACCATGTGCTCTTCGCTGTGCCCGATCGGTTTCAGCTCGGGGCCATTGAGCAGGTAAACGCGTTTCTCCAGTACATTCTCGGAAGCTATTGATTTGTGACCGAGATCGAGACACAACGTGTTCTTCGTCGGTACGCTGATCACGCGTGTGGCAACCAGGGCGCCGAAGAGGTAAGGTTGCTCCGTGAGTATAGAAGAGTACCCCTTATCCCAGAAAATAAATGTACCCGGGCTCGCTTCGACATCTTCCCGTTTTGCATGTATGGGGAACGTTGGTGTGCCGCCGGCCACAACAGCAGGATCGCGGCCGGTGATTCCCGCAACCTCGCGTTTCATATCTTCTACGCCTTTGAAAGCCTCGTCACACTTCCGTTTTCGCTCGGCAAGATCCGGATCGCGGAGGTGCCCATCATAAAGATGCAGACCGATGAACTCCATCGCCTCACTGCTCAGCGCATCGCTGACCACCGCCATGGCCTCCTTCCCGGGAGCAACTCCGGTTCGGTTCATGCCGACATTGAGGTCGACGAAGACGCGGATCTTGATATTCTCCGACTTTGCGATGCCGGCCAGCTCCCGCAGACTGGTCTGGTTGTCGACCAGGCACGCGAATGTCGTCGCTGTGAATTTCTTCTGCAACTCCGCGAACCGCTGTGCTTTGTGACCCAGCGGTTGATAAGCCAGCAACACATCGCCAGCGTTTACGGTAGCCAGCATTTCAGCTTCGGCGATGGTTGCACATTTGAATTTGTTGATCCCCGCGTCAAGTATCATACGGACGACGTCGGGACACTTGTTGGTTTTGACGTGAGGCCTCAGGCGGTTCACATCATTGATAAAGGATTTGACGATGCGGAGATTCTCCTTCACGCGGTCTGGATAGATCACCAGCGCGGGGGTGTCAAGTTCTGAAACGTTTGATATGGGGTACCATTCTTTCATATCTCCGCCAGTTGAAACACGGCTTCGATTTCCACCGGGATATTACCGGGCAGTGACCCCATTCCCACGGCGCTGCGTACACCGACGCCGTTATCGTCGCCCCATATTTTTGCGAAAAGTTCGCTGCATCCGTTGATCACGGAAGGATGTTGCTCGAATTCCGGTGTGCAGTTCACCATACCCAGCACTTTCACAACCCGCGCAATGCGGTTAAGGCTGGTGAGGTTCTCTCTAAGGGTTGCGAGTATTGTCAATCCGACCTGCAAAGCGGCAGCCTTGCCGTTGTCGCGCGTCAGTTCGTTGCCTATTCTCCCTGTGATCAGACTGCCATCTACTTTTACAGGACCATGTCCTGATACATAGATCAGGTTTCCAACTTGAAGAAAAGGTTTGTAGACGCCCATTGGTTTCGGCGCCGGAGGAAGTGTGAGCGCAAGATACTCGATACGTTCGTCGGCTGTCATGTTTGCTGTTGGTTAGGTTACGTGATAAATACATTCAGGATCATTACCCCGACGATCCCAACTACGGCTACAATGGTTTCCATAAGCGACCATGAGCGGAGTGTATCCTTGATACTCAAATTAAAATACTCTTTGAAAAGCCAGAAGCCTCCGTCGTTTACGTGGGAGAACATCAGGCTTCCGGCACCGATCGCGAGTACCATCAGGTTCGGATTGACATCCGTAGAGTTCATAAGCGGCATAATGATCCCCGCCGCAGTGAGTCCGGCCACTGTGGCGGAGCCTACGCACACCCGGATGACGGACGCAATGAACCAGCCGAGAAGGAGAGGATGAATATCCAATCCTGTCAGAATGACACCGATTTCATTGCTGACGCCGCTGTCGATCAGAATCTGTTTTAACGCACCAGCTCCGCTCATGATGAGCAGAATCATCGCAATATCTTTCACTGCGTCACCATAGATATCCATAATTTTCTTGACGTCTGTGCCCATACCCAGCCCCAGGGTGTACGTTGCAATCGCCAGCGAAAAAAGAAGCACCATGTCAGGATTGCTGAGGAAGGTGAACACCTGGCCGAAAAGACCTTCTTTCGGAATAACAGGCTCGAGCAGTGTAGTCGATGCGAGGAGGATCACCGGGAGCAGCGAAGTCAGGACGCTGTTGGCCATTCCGGGCAGCCTGTCTTCCTCCATCTCACTCGGTTTGAACGTATCGGGGAGTTGGGTCTTGATTCCGCGCAATGTTTTTGAGAACAACGGTCCGGCGACGATCACTGTGGGGATACCCACGGCGATGCCGTAGAGCAAGGTTTGTCCCATGTCTGCGTTGAACTGCGCGACGAGGTAGGAAGGAGAGGGGTGAGGGGGAAGAAATCCGTGTGTCACCGAAAGGGAAGCAAGCATCGGCAGCCCGACATAGACCGCCGGTAATTTGTAGCGGTACACTACCGAGAATATCAGCGGTATGACCAGCACGAACCCGACGTTGTAGAACAACGGTATACCGATGATAAAGCCAGTGGCCATCAGTGCCCACTGAATGTATCGTTCGCCGAAGAGCTGCATCATTCCGGAAGCGATGCGTTGCGCGCCGCCACTTTCCGCTACAAGCTTGCCCAGCATGGCCCCGGCGACGATCACGATCACCAGCGACCCGAGCATGTCGCCAATACCTTTTTGTATCGAGCCGGTTATGCGCTCTGGTTCTATTCCCAGAAGCAGGCCGGCGAGTATGGAGATTGCGAGGAAAGCCAGGAACGCATTGACCTTAAACCGGGTGATCAGCAGGATTAGGATGCCGATACAAAGGAAGACGATCAGAATGGACATGCTGGCGAGGCAGGTTAGAATTTGTCTGGTATCTGTATAATCCGGACCACGATCTCATGCGGGTCGCCGTCGGTATCGACGAGGCTGAATTTGACCATCGGGTTGTCTTTCCCCAGGTGATTCTCCACGTGCGTAATCCGGTTGTTGAGCAGGTGCGGCTCTATCTGGTCTTTCAGAATTTGCAGTGCGTTTGCAAGGTCTACTTCAAGAGAACTGGGATTGTAGCTCGATGTCTTCATGAGAAGTTGTTGTTTACCACCGGATCAGTGCAGAGGCCCATGTAAAGCCACTGCCGAATGCGGCCAGACAAATTAAATCATTTTCCTTGATTTTACCTTCGGCCCACGCTTCACTCATCGCAATCGGTATTGACGCAGCGGTTGTGTTACCGTAGCGCATGATATTGTTGTACACCTGGTCATCCGATAATCCCAGTTTCTCCTGGATATACTGGCTGATCCTGAGGTTTGCCTGATGCGGCACCAGCAGGTCGATATCCTCCTTTTGCAGGTTGTTCGCCTTAAGCGCTTCGCTGATGACGTCGATAAATTTCACCACGGCGTGCTTGAAGACCTGGTTGCCGTTCATGAAAACTTTAAATGTCGATGTGTCGGTGATCTGCGCTGGCTGGCGTTCGGCATTGGGCCTGCTGCTGCCGGGATCCTTGATATAGAGCTCTTCGGCATATCGGCCATCGGAATGAAGGTGGGTCGAGAGTATACCAGGTTTGTCTGAGGGCTGTACGATTGCCGCGCCGGCTCCATCGCCAAAAATCACCGCTGTGTTCCTTCCCTGTGTGGACACGTCAAGCGCCGTTGATTGTATTTCAGCGCCAACGACCAGCACATTCTTGTACATACCTGTTTTGACGAACTGGTCTGCGATTGATAACGCATAAATAAATCCGGAACAGGCATTCCGGATATCCAGTGCGGGAATACCTTCAAGCTCCAGTTCCCTTCCGAGAAGTACACCGGACCCCGGGAAGAAATAATCGGGCGTGATGGTTGCCAACACGATGAAGTCGATATCTTTTGCAGTGAGGCCGGCGCGTCCGAGTGCCATGCGCGAGGCTTTCGCCGACATATTTGCCACCGTGTCTTTCGCCGGATCTATCCACCGCCGTTGCTCAATGCCCGTTCGTTCAACAATCCACTCATGGTTGGTGTCCATCACCGTCGACAGGTAATCGTTGGTGATTACCTTCTCGGGTACGTAGTGGCCGAGGCCTGCAATCTTTGAATAACGCATGTAAGTAATGTTTTATGGTTTGCAATCCAGGCGGATTGTGGACCGTTTGACTTGAAACTACATCACAACGTTGACAATTCTTCCCTGCACGACGATGATCTTCTTAGGAGGCCTGCCTTCCAGCCATTTTTGCGCAACCTCGGAGCTCAATACCGCTTTCTCAATGTCTTCCCTCGGCATATCGAGCGCGAATTCCATTTTGGCGCGCACCTTGCCGTTGATCGATATCGGATATTCGAACGAATTCTCCTTCAGGTATTCTTCCCTTACTTGTGGGAACGCCGCGTCGAAAACTGTTTTTTCGTGGCCTAGTTTTTCCCACAACTCTTCCGCTATATGAGGCGCAAAAGGTGAAAGCGCTATTACCAGTGGTTCGAGGATCGCGCGCTTGTTGGTCTTCATCGGAATCAGATCGTTCACACAGATCATGAACTCGCTCACACTGGTGTTGAAGGAAAAGTTTTCGATATCCTGTTCAATTTTCTTCAACGTCCGGTGCAGTATCTTCAGTTCAGCACGGGAAGGCTCGGCATCCGAGACGCTGAACTCGCCGTTTGGATGAAAAAGATTCCAGAATCTTCGGAGGAATTTGAATACACCGTCGATTCCATTTGTATTCCACGGTTTTGAAGCTTCCAGCGGGCCGAGGAACATTTCGTACATACGAAGAGTATCCGCGCCGTAGGTATCAATAATATCGTCCGGATTGACTACATTAAAGTACGACTTACTCATCTTTTCGATAGCGCCGCCGCAGATATACTTTCCGTCTTCCAGGATAAATTCAGCGTCTGCGAAGTCGGGCTTCCATTGCACGAAACCTTCGCGGTTGAGTTCCAGACCGTTGACGAGAGAAATGTCGACGTGAAGCGGATCGGTTTCGTACTGATCTTTCAATCCGGCCGAGACGAACTTGTTGGTTCCTCTGATGCGGTACACAAAGCGTGAGTCGCCTGTGATCTTGCCCTGGTTGATCAGCTTTTTGAACGGCTCATCAAAACCCACGTAGCCAAGATCGTGCAGTATCTTCACCCACAGGCGGGCATACAGGAGGTGAGCTACCGCGTGCTCGGAGCCGCCGATGTACACATCGACCTGTCCCCAGTAGTCAAGCGCTTCGCGACTGGCAAAGGACTGCTCATTATTCGGGTCGGTAAATCGCAGGAAGTACCAAGCCGCGCCGGCGTGGGTAGGCATTGTATTCGTATCGCGGCGTTCATTGTCCTTGATATACACCCAGTCTTTCAGGTTCGCCAGCGGGCCCTCTCCTGTTCCTGATGGACGGAAGTTATTGGAGTCGGGGAGTTCCAGCGGGAGGTCGTTGTCGTCCATCGCGTAGGGGATGTCGTTTCGGTAGGTGACCGGGAACGGTTCGCCCCAGTAGCGCTGACGGCTCCACCCCGCGTCGCGCATTTTGTAGTTAACCTGACGTTGTCCGGTTCCTGTTTCTTCGAGCTTACCCACTACGACGGGGATAGCATCGCGCATAGAAAGGCCGTTCAGGAAGTCAGAATTTTCCAGGATTGCGTCGTAGGTCGGATTTGCCTGGCTACCGTCGTAATAAGAACCGATGATATTCGTGACGGGAAGGTTGAAGTGCTTGGCAAACTTGTGGTCGCGTTCATCGCCACAGGGCACCGCCATGACGGCGCCGGTTCCATATCCGGCGAGTACATACTCGCTAATCCAGATGGGGATCTTGCGACCATTGAACGGGTTTACAGCAAATGCACCCGTGAACACGCCGGTGATCTTTTTCACTTCCGCCATGCGGTCGATCTCCGAGCGGCTTTCCACATACTTCAGGTACTCGTCAACTTCCGCGCGCTGTGCTTTCGCTGTAATTTCCGCGACCATCTCGTGTTCCGGCGCTACTACCATGAAGTCGACACCGAAGATCGTCTCCGGTCTCGTGGTAAACACCAGCATATCATTTACCACCGACTGTTCGCTCTCAACCTCGAACCGGATCCGGGCACCGGTGCTCTTGCCGATCCAGTTGCGTTGGATCTCCTTCATGGACTCGCTGTAGTCCACTTCATCGAGTCCTTTCAGCAACCGCTCGGCGTATTCAGTGATACGCAGGCTCCACTGACGCATCCGGCGCTTCACAACGGGGAATCCGCCGCGATAGCTGACGCCGTTGATCACTTCATCGTTGGCGAGTACGGTACCCAACGCTTCACACCAGTTTACGTCGGTATACGCCAGATAGGCCAGACGATATTGCATCAGTATTTCCTGCTGCGTTATTTCGTCGAACGAACGCCACATTTCAGCTGTAAACACGGTTTTGTCCGAATCAGGCAGGCTGTAGCTGAGATTTGGAAAAGCGTGACCAGCATTACCGTCGGATTCAAATATTTTCACCAGCGTTTCGACAGGCTCAGCTTTTCCCGCTTTGCGGTTGTACCAGCTGCCGAATATCCGGAGGAAGATCCATTGTGTCCATTTGTAGTAAGCGGGGTCACAGGTGCGGATCTCACGACTCCAATCGAAAGAAAACCCTATTCTGGACATTTGCCGGATGAAGTTCGCGATATTCTGGTCCGTCGATTTTGCCGGATGGATGCCGTGTTCTATCGCGTATTGTTCTGCGGGAAGGCCAAATGCGTCGAATCCCATCGGATGCAACACATTGAATCCCTTAAGTCGCTTGTACCGGGCTACAATATCCGAGGCGATGTAGCCTAGCGGATGGCCCACGTGAAGACCGGCGCCCGAAGGGTAGGGAAACATGTCCAGCACGTAGTATTTTGGTTTTCTTGACGCAGATACCTTATAAACATCGCGTTTGGTCCACTCGTTGCGCCACTTCTCTTCAATGTGTTTAATCTCGTCTTTGTTGTAATCGCTCATTATCAGTGTCAAAATGAAGCCAAAATTAAGTATTCCTTTGAATAGGGAAACAGCAGCACAAAATTTCTGCCGTTGTGCGCGAAAGCTCTTTAAGCGGGTTCGTTAGATTCCGGCAGTTTCCGGTCGCGGCAGGAGGTCAGGGAGCGACCAGTTTGCGCACTGCGTCGAGGTCGGACTGTTTTATCGGCTTCGTGATCATCTTGATCACATTCTTGTGCTGGAATACCTGCTCCCGGTCGGTGGCACTGCTGGAACTTGTCAGTACTACGATCAGGGAGTGGTCCCTGATCTTCTCGGGCAAGTCGGAGAACAGGTTCAGGAACGAGAAGCCGTCGACTACCGGCATATTCAGATCGAGGAAGATCACGTTCGGCGGCGTATCACCATTGAGGTTCTTCAGCCAGTCGAGGGCACTTTCCGCAGACTTGTAGGAGATAAGTTCTTTTGAGAATCCGGACAGCTCAAGAAACCGACGATGAATAAACAGATCGATTTCACTGTCATCAATGAGCATGGCTTTGTTCACCATTTTCGGTATCAGGTTTAGGGTCTCTCCAAACTTACGTAAAAGTGTGCAAAAAGCATAGATAGGCGGAAAATATCGCCGTACCGGTTTTTATAGGATTGAAAAATGTAGTAAAATTGATGCTTCTGTTATCGGCAGAGTAAATAGTAATCAAAACAAATCTATATGAAATTAAAGCTACCCGTTTATACGTTAGTGTTAGGCACGGTCATGCTGGGTCTGGCTTCCTGCTCCCAGTCCGGCAGCGACAAGGATCAGAATTCCCGCGAATTTGATGAAGCCAGTGAAGCACTGAAGCACCAGATCGAGGAGGTGGCATATAACATCCCGCCTCCGTCCGAAATTCCCTACCTGCTTCAGGCGACGGGAGCTGAATTCAATCAAAGTCTGGTTAACAGTCGCGACAAAGTTGATCAATACACCGCGCAAAACGACAAGGCTGCCCTCAATCTTGGTGTTTACGCAGCTGACATCGGCTATCTCGCATCTTACGATAAAACGCAGGAGGCTATCGACTATCTCGGTGCCTGTAAGACTTTGTCTGACGACCTCGGATTGATCGGTACCTTTGATGTTGCCCTGCTGGAAAAATTTGAAAAGAACATTTCCAACAAGGATTCCCTTACGACGCTGCTCGATGAGACGATGAAGGAAAGCCAGAATTATCTCAGAGACGACAGCCGGAATAAACTTTCGTCGCTGGTTATCGCGGGAAGTTTTATCGAGGGACTATACATCGCAACGGGCCTGATCAAGACGTATCCTAAAAACATCCTGCCTGCGGATAATCGCAATCTGGTATTGACACCGTTGATGCGTGTTGTGCTTGAGCAAAAGAATTCAATATCGGAGATGGTCAAAATGCTGGAGAATGCGGAACAAACCGAGACGGTTGCCGCGATCACTGCCGACTTCAAGGTGCTGGAAGAAACCTATCAGAATCTGAATATCGAGGAACAGATCAGAAACAACCGGGCTGACCTTGTACTCAGCGATAAGAACCTCGAAGGCGTTACCAATATAATTGAGAAAATTCGCAAGCGCGTTACGGGCTAAGCGTCCTGTTCGTCTGAATTTCAGGAGGACCGGTATTCGCTGCCGGTCCTCTTTTTTTATTTGAGCATAATTCTTCACTATCTTTAAAGACCTAACCCTGCTTATGTATGAGTGAACCACTACTGAGGGCCATTTTGCGACTGTTTGCTGTTGTTGCCAAACAGGGAGATGTCACCCGCCAGGAGCGAGATCAGATTCGTGTGTTTCTTCAGGAGCACTTAAGCCACTCTACGGTCGAGGGCTATCTCAATTTTTTCGATGAGATTACGAGCGCGCCGCAAACCAACGTAAGTGACACCGAAAAGACAAGATCGCTTTGCCAGGAGATTACCCCCGAGCTAACCCAGAGGCAAAAAACGATTATCATCCTCGAGCTGGTCGCTATTATTCAAGCCGATGGACATATTTCCGATACCGAGGCGCACCTGGTGAATATTATCGGTGAGTGTTTCAAGGTAAGCCAGGAGCGTATTGACTCCATCAAAAAATTTGTCCTCGGCAAGAATGCGCGGGAGTTGGATCACGACGATATCCTTCTCGTCGATCCCTCACCCGAGAAGACGTTCAGCAGAGCGAAGCACGTTAGAAGAGGACATCTGGAAGGATTTATCGCGATACTACACGCGGAAGAAGAGGGAATATACTTTCTTAAGTACCTCGGCTCATCAGACCTGTATCTCAACGGTGTACCGGTAAAACCTGCCAGGATCAACGTACTGGCTGTGGGAAGCCTGCTGCGGTGGGAAAAAGATGATCCGGTCTACTACGGGGAAGTACAAAACGAGTTCAAGAACGCCGGCGAAGCCAGTCCTACCGTACTCGAAGCGCGAAACATCAGTTACGCCTTCAAGAACGGTAAGCTCGGCCTCAGGGACGTTAGCCTCGCCGAAGAGTCGGGAAACCTGATTGCCCTGATGGGGGCAAGTGGCGCCGGGAAGTCGACGCTGCTGCATGTGCTCAATGGATCGGAAAAACCATCGGGAGGCCAGGTGCTGATCAACGGTATCGACATTCATAAAGAGCCGGGAAAGATCGAAGGTGTTATTGGCTTTGTTCCGCAGGATGACTTGCTAATCGAAGATCTCACCGTTTACCAGAACCTCTACTATGCGGCGAAACTATGCTTCGACGACAAAAGCGAGGAAGAAATCGATGCGCTGGTTTTGAAGATACTCGAAGATCTCGGGCTATCTGAAATACGGGGTCTCAAAGTAGGCTCACCGTTACAAAAGACGATCAGCGGAGGCCAGCGCAAACGTCTCAACATCGGCCTTGAGTTGCTCCGCGAACCCGCGGTACTGTTCTGCGACGAGCCGACCAGCGGGTTGTCGTCGAGAGATTCGGAAAACATCATCGATCTGCTCAAGGAGTTGTCGCTGAAAGGAAAACTCGTCTTCGCTGTCATTCATCAGCCATCGTCCGATATCTTCAAGATGTTCGATAAGTTGCTCATTCTTGATACAGGTGGATATCAAATTTATTACGGCAACCCGGTAGATGCGATCACATACTTCAAAAGAAGGATCAATCTCGTCAACAGCGAAGAAGGTGAATGCTATGTGTGCGGCAATGTGAATCCAGAGCAGATCTTCAACATCATTGAGAGTAAGGTTATCAACGAATACGGGTACTTTACTCATGAACGCAAGATTCCGGCGGATCAATGGCATGATACGTTCAGAAAGTTTCATCGCCCTACGCCTGTCAGACGGGTTTCTACGGTCCCGCCTTCCACACTAAGCATTCCAGGGCGGGCAAAGCAGGCGGTGTTGTTTGCCATGCGCGATCTTCAGGCGAAGCTGAGCAACAGGCAGTATATGGTCATCAACCTCCTGGAAGCGCCATTACTCGCATTTATTCTCGCGTTTATTGTAAAGTACTACAACGCCGACGGTGACGGCGGCGAGTATATCTTTGGTAAGAACCTGAACATACCGGCGTATCTCTTTATGAGCGTGATCGTCGCCCTCTTCATGGGACTGACGGTAAGTGCGGAGGAAATCATACGCGATCGCAAGATATTGAAACGCGAAACATTTCTGAACCTTAGCCGGAGCAGCTATATACTCTCCAAGGTTTCCATTCTATTTACACTCTCGGCCCTTCAGACCGCCACTTTTGTGCTGGTGGGAAACTCGATCCTCGAAATACAGGGCATGTTCTTTCAGCACTGGTTTATTCTGTTCAGTGCGTCGTGTTTCGCTAATCTACTGGGACTTAATATTTCTTCGTCGTTTAATTCGGCGGTCACGATCTACATATTGATCCCCCTGATCCTGATACCTCAGCTTATCCTGAGTGGGGTGGTGGTGAAGTTTGACAAACTCAATCCACGAATAGGAAATACCGAGTCAGTCCCGTTTGTCGGTAATCTCATGACATCGCGATGGGCATTTGAAGCTGCGATGGTGACACAATTTAAAGATAACCACTACGACAGGGAGTTCTTTTTGTATGACCAGGTCATTGCCGACGCCGATTTCAAAAAGATATACCTTATTCCTGAATTGCGCACTAAACTTCAATACTCGCTGAACAATCACCACAATCAGGATTCAACTGTCCGCCAACAGGTAGAGGAAAGCCTTGAGGTTGTGCGCAATAGTATCGACGGAGAACTGAAGAAGCTGGGTCAGGATAAATTCCCACAGGCCGGGAATCTGAGATTGGCCAGCTTTGATTCGACACTCTATAGCGACGCCAATGATTTTCTTGCGAAGCTGAACAGCTACTACATGAATCGCTTCAATACGGCCGACAAAGCTAAGGAAGAAAAGGTGGCCAGGATGACTGATACCCCTGCGAAACAGGAGGCGTTTGACAAACTGCGCCGCGAACATCACAACGAGAGCGTGGCTGAACTGGTAAAGAACCTGGGTGAGACGCACCGTATTATTGAAAATGATGGCAAACTCGTCCAGAAGATATTCCCCATTTATAAAACGCCCGACCCGGATCATGTCGTTGATTTCAGTGCCCAGTTCTATATGCCGGCGAAGCACTTCCTCAACCGAGACGTCGATACCTACTACTTCAATATGAGTGTGATCTGGTCAATGACGATATTGCTGTCTGTGACGCTTTACTATGATGTGCTGCGCAAAATTCTGAAAGGCCTCGGACGTGTTGGCGATCGTATTGAAATGAAATAGTAACGAGATTACCTGAGATAGACACGGCTTCATCATGTTTTTCATTCTGTCGAAGATCCTCAATTTCCTGGTGATGCCGATCACCATCGTTTTCGGTTGTTTTCTTCTCTCCGGAGTATTGCGGTCCCCAAAATGGCGGAAACGTTTATTCTGGAGCGGGATGGTTTGCTTCTTTATTTTTTCGAATGAATTTGTGGCAAACGAGCTGATGAAGGCCTGGGAAGTGGATCCGCGGGCGTATTCAGAAATGAGCGACTACCGGCTTGGTATTGTGCTGACCGGAGCGATGCTTTCGGAGCTCAAACCCGATGATCGCGTTTATTTTGGAAGAGGAGCAGACCGGGTGGTTCATACAGTGCAGTTGTACAAGCTAGGATTGATCAGGGAGATATTGATCAGCGGGGGGAGTGGCCGGCTGGTGGATATAGGCGAGCGCGAGGCTGACAGGTTCCGCGAGGCAATGTTGTTGATGGGGGTTCCTGACAGTGTGATCAGTATTGAGAATCAAAGTCGTAACACACATGAGTCAGCGTTTGCGGTAAAGACATGGATTGATGCAAAGGGATATTCGCCGGAAGACTGCCTGCTGATCACATCGGCGTTTCACATGCGGCGGTCGCTGGCTTGTTTTGAGAAAGCGGGGCTGCCAGTTGATACGTTCACTACCGACTTTTACGCCCACCAGGGCTCGTATTATATCGACACATTTTTTATTCCGAAACTCAATGCGTTGATCCTATGGCACAAGTTGGTCAAGGAGTGGGTTGGGTTGGTGGCGTACAGGATGGCCGGGTATGTTTGAAGAACATGTCGGCACCGGTTGGTGACTGACCTGCCTCCCCCATAGTAGCTCTCAGGTTGTATTAGCTCTTAACCTTATCCACCATGGTAGTCCCACAGTGTGCTATTCCCCAAGCCTATCCACCTTGGTAATCCGCGGACTGGTTCTCCTTAACGGAATGCGGAGCGGGTTCCCAATAGCGAATGTCTGGTTTTCTGTTTTCCCGAAAATAGTACGCGACACCTCGCTTGCGTAAATTCGCCGTGTAACATCCGTTATAA
>CAZBNP010000019.1:0-91388 GCA_964493505.1 uncultured Roseivirgaceae bacterium | reverse complement strand
ATTAAAAATAATCCTGCTAATCCGATACTTATACCGTTGCAACGAAATGAAGAATATGCAATCATATCCTGAAGTTAAGCTTTGCCCGAACCTGAACCCCTGGTTATGATCAAGCATGAAGTCGGGCCGCGCCCGAACGCTTGCGCTGAAGCTTCAGCGTTGGCGCACGTAGCTCGCCGAGCAAAATTTTGCCTCGAAGCTGATACTTCAAAGCGAAGCTCGCCGTCGCTCCGAGGCGGAGCTATGGCGAGCGAAGTCGTCTTGGCTGTACAATTCTCGAACCTGAACTCAGGTGATCGAAGCATGAAGTCGGGCCTTGCCCGACGAAGCTCGCCTATCAATTTTGCTTCGAAGGGTGGTACTTCAAAGCGAAGCTCGCCGTCGCTCCGAGGCGGAGCTATGGCGAGCGAAGTCGGGGTGAGAAGATTCGAACTTCCGACCCCCACGTCCCTAACGTGGTGCGCTAACCGGGCTGCGCTACACCCCGAATAAATACAAACCCATTACCGGTGCCTATTCCTAAGCGTGGATTTGCTGTTTTGAATTTTCAGGTGCGAATATAATTGTTATTTCTCAATCACTCCGAAAAATATAGGCTATTCCTGCTCCACCATCAGATACATCCTGGCCCTGGCCGCTGGCGCAGCGGAAAGGGCTCCAAAAGGGGAACGATTTTTTTTTCATTCGTTTCTACGGCAGAATATCGCCTATGGATGAAATACTCAACAAAACTTTGATCTCGACGCTGGAACTCAGGCGATTGATGGTAGATCTCCTTGAGAAACGCCCGGATATCTGCGTTCGCTTCCGGCTGCTGGGTGAGTTGTGGGGAGTAAATTTCCTCAGGATCGTGCGGGTCACCGAAAAGGGAGGAATTTTCCTCAACGAAACCCAGGGTCTTGTTTCGGTAAGCGACCTCAATTTCATCATGCAGGTCGAGATCGATAAACCCTTCCAGGGCTTTCAGCCTTACTACCACTACGAAGTCACACCGGTCTCCGACCTGTGACAGCCTATTTCTTTTTGTCCGTCTTCAGACTCTTGAAAAACCGCGCCCAGTTGAATGGATTAAAGAAGGGGTTCGTAACGGGCATGAACTTGTCGTTCTGGCTTGTTGCCCACTGGTTTAGCGAATAGCGTTGGTTCAACGGCCCGTCCATCGGTGTTGTTTTGACCATTAACGCAAGGAGCTCGGCATTGAGATTCTTCTCATCAATCTCTCCGGGAGGGAGATTAAGGGCAAGTACTGCCTCTTTAAAGACTTCCTCCGTCGGATAGGACAAGATCTCCACTTCACGGAGAAAGGTCACATCCTCCACCATACTTACAAAGATCGTCAGGTACTCGGGTGCATCGTACGGCACTACGACATATTGGCGCTGATAGCCTACCGAGCTGATTACTACGCTGTCGCCTGCCAGAACCGGAAGGGAGAAAAAACCGACTTCATTGGTACGCACGCCGCGACCCGCCGCAGGCACATACACGTTGACAAAGGGCACCGGCCCTGTCACCGTGTCGATGGTCACTCCGGAAAGCTGAATAACCCGTTTGGGCTGCTGAGCGAATGAATCTGTGGCGATACACAGGCAAATCAGCACCAGCAGGCCACAAAGTATGTTATATTTACTCTTCAAAAACGTCACAGGCGCCAATTAAGCTATCAAATATAAAAATAAGGGTAGTGAGAGCCTAATATTTATTGTTGGCCCCTAAATAAAGAGGCAGAATGCGGCTAAAAAGTTTCAATTTGTCGCTCGGTTCGCAAATTTTCAAGGCTTGTTCCGACGAGTCGCGACTGCGTATTCTTCATCTGATTTTTGAGAATGACGAGATGTGTATCTCGGACCTCGAAAAGATCCTTGATTTTACGCAGACAAAAACTTCGCGACACCTGACATATCTTAAAAACTCGGGAATATTGACGTTCCGGCGACATAATCACTGGGTCTTTTACGCTATAAAGGATGAGGTTTTTGAAATTTTAAAACAGATTTTTCAGTTCTTAAGGAAGGATCAACTGCTGCAGAAGGACCAACAGTTGTATCAGACCCTGTATTCGAAC
Organism: uncultured Roseivirgaceae bacterium; assembly: GCA_964493505.1. GTDB lineage: Bacteria > Bacteroidota > Bacteroidia > Cytophagales > Cyclobacteriaceae > Chryseosolibacter. The sequence continues at coordinate 89,323 of CAZBNP010000019.1, read as the reverse complement.
CGGGAACTTGCCGTCAACAAAGTAGCGATGGGGGCATGGCAAAAACCCGGAATAATCACATAATCGCGGTTCATGACTAATAAACCAATGGAGAGGGCAGCCGCGAAGAAGGTCGGCTGTGAGTATAAATGTATTTTCTTTGACCTGGACCACACGTTGTGGGACTACGAGTGCAACTCCCGTGAGACACTGGCGGATTTGCATAACTCGTTTGGTCTTGGCGACAGGGGAATTCCCTTTGATGATTTCTTCAACTATTTCACTGAAATCAATTCCGGGTTGTGGAGCCAATATGACCAGGGACTCATCTCCCACAAGGTTATCCGTTTACAGCGTTTCAGAAAAGTTTTGTCCCGGTTCGGTATTGATGGTGATGACGGCGACGAGCTGAATGATCGTTTGTCGCACGGATTTTTATATGAGTGTCCGAAGAAAACGGCGCTGCTACCTCATGCCAGGGAGATCCTCGAATACCTGGCGCCTAACTATGCGCTCACTCTAGTGACCAATGGATTCGAAGAGATCCAGGTGATCAAACTTCAGTCCGGTAATATCACCCATTATTTCAATCACGTCATCACATCGCAGAAGGCAGGACATAAGAAGCCGGCGCGTGAAATTTTTGACTATGCACTATACGTGAACGGCCTTGAACGTCACGAGGTGATTATGATCGGCGATAACCTGGCGACGGATATCAGGGGTGCTCGAAATGCGTCGATCGACACGGTGTTCTATAATCCCCAGGCGCTGAGTCATCAGGAGGAAGTTGTACACGAGATCAGGTGTTTATCTGAATTGCAGGATATTTTGTGATTTCCATGTCTTTAAATTTGAGATCTATATAAAACCTAATGTCATGTCAAAAGGAGCTTACCAGGTACCCCTTCCTGTCAACGAACCGGTGCTCGCCTATGCGCCGGGCAGTGAGGAGAGGAGGTTGTTACAGCAAGCACTTGAAGTTGCGCGGTCGCGGGAGATCGACATTCCCATGTACATCGGGGGAGAAGAAGTGCGTACCGGGAATAAAAGAAAGCTGTCTCCGCCTCACGATCACCAGCATGTTCTCGGTTACTATCACGAAGGGGATCGCACACACGTCGAACAGGCTGTCCAGGCGGCGTTAAACGCGCGTGATCTTTGGAGCAATATGTCGTGGGAGCATCGCGCTGCGATTTTTCTCAAGGCTGCCGACCTTCTCGCCGGCCCTTACCGATACAAAATCAACGCGGCAACCATGCTGGGCCAGTCGAAGAGTGCGTTTCAGGCTGAGATTGATTCGGCGTGTGAACTGATTGATTTTCTGCGTTTCAACGTCCACTTCATGACAGAGATCTACCGGGACCAGCCCGTCTCGTCGCCCGGTGTATGGAACCGTATCGAGTATCGTCCGCTGGAGGGGTTTACGTTTGCGCTAACCCCCTTCAATTTCACTGCTATCGCGGGAAATCTTCCTACCAGCATGGCCCTGATGGGTAACACGGTGGTCTGGAAGCCGGCCAACGCACAGGTCTATGCGGCACAAGTGATCATGCAGGTGCTTCGGCATGCGGGGCTGCCCGACGGTGTGATCAACCTGGTGTATGCGGATGGCCCTGCCGTTGGCGACGTGGTTTTCAAACACCGCGATTTCGCAGGACTGCATTTTACGGGCAGTACGGGTGTATTTCAGCTCATGTGGAAGACCATCGGAGAAAATATTCACAAATACAGATCCTATCCGCGTATCGTCGGCGAGACAGGCGGGAAGGATTTCATCATGGTGCATAAGAGTGCTGATGCAAGGGAAGTCGCCACGGCAATGGTGCGCGGAGCGTTTGAATACCAGGGACAAAAATGCTCGGCGGCTTCGCGCTGCTATATTCCGGATAACCTCTGGGATGAGGTGAAAAAACTTGTACTGGCCGACCTCAGGACTATCAGGATCGGAGGCACGGAAGACTTCGGCAACTTTTTTAATGCAGTCATCGACGAAAAAGCGTTTGATTCGATCACGGGCTATATTGATCAGGCTCGGAAAAACCCGATGAATGAGATTATTGCGGGAGGGAACTACGATAAGTCAAAGGGTTATTTTATTGAACCTACCGTGATTGTCACGAAGGACCCTTCGTCGGTGACGATGTGCGAAGAAGTGTTCGGGCCGGTGCTGACGGTATATGTTTATCATGCCGAAAATTTTGAACAGACGCTTGAACTGGTCGACCAGACTTCGCCCTATGCTCTTACGGGTTCTATTTTTTCGCGCGATCGATATGCTATTGAGCTGGCGACCAAAAAGCTTACGAATGCTGCGGGTAATTTTTATATTAATGATAAGCCTACGGGAGCGGTAGTGGGTCAGCAGCCTTTTGGGGGTGCGCGGGGGTCGGGTACCAACGACAAGGCGGGGGCAAAGGTCAACCTTCTCCGTTGGGTGAGTATACGTACGATCAAGGAGACATTCGTTCCGGCAACAGATTACCGGTATCCTTTTTTGGGGAAGGAGTGAGGTGTTTTTCAAAAGAAGACACAGCAAACTCCGAAACAAATGCAGGAATCTCAAATCTTGTCGACAAAAGAGAGGACTTAGCCAAACTGAATTTGCGAGTAGAATTAAATCCAGCCAGTCAAGAGTCGCAAAAATGGAATCTGGCGATTCGTCGGTTTCTATTGATTTGTTAATTCAATCTTTATTGCATTGGGGGTATCGAGAAAACAATTGGCTGGAATGGTAATGTAAGTTGTCATCAACTCAGGAGAGTAAGCAGATCGAACGAAACGCCGTGTAGTGGTAACTTTCTAACAGTGAGAGTCTTAATTTAATGGACCACCTGTAAAAAAATCCGGGAATCCCTGATAAAAAAAGAAGCGGTCACATGCGTAACTGCCTCATTATCTGTAGTTTGCTCCTCCTCTAGGGCTTGAACCTAGGACCCCCTGATTAACAGTCAGGTGCTCTAACCAGCTGAGCTAAGGAGGAAAATGGACTGCAATATTAAGCGGATGCCGTTTAATTGCCAAATACAAGGCGACTTTCTTTCCTAACAGTTGCTCCTTATTTAAGGAACCCTCTGTTCAGAATCCCCAAACGTGTATAGACTAAATCGATGCGGGCTTGGGGAACGTCTGCGCTGCAGCCAACCCCTTGCACGTCCCGATCTTATTTGCTTACTTTGTATAACAAAGTACTTTCAATGAAAGATCACGCTGATTACGAAAAAGACCTCGCCACCATCCGGAGTATGATGGAGCGGTCGTCAAAATTCCTTTCCCTGAGTGGATTATCTGGAATACTCGCCGGCATCTATGCGGTCGCCGGCGCCGCGGTCGCCTACAGGCTTTTGCACAACCCCGCCGCTCCTTTCGGCTACATCTCATACGACGTTCAGGATACCCACACCGTGCGATACCTGACGGGGCTCGCGGCGCTTGTGCTCGCCGCGTCGTTTGCGACCGCGCTATGGCTGAGCCATCGCAAAGCCGGGAAACAGGGCGACCGCCTGTGGACCGACACCAACCGCAGGCTGCTCGTAAATTTTTTCATTCCGCTGGTCGCCGGTGGGCTCTTTATTCTGATCATTCTCTATGCCGGGTATTTCGATCTTGTGGCACCGGCTTGCCTGATATTTTATGGCCTCGCGCTGTTCACCGTCAGTGCAAACATGTACGGTGAGGTGCGCTACCTCGGCTTATGTGAAATCGGGCTGGGGCTGCTCGCCACTGCCTCGCCGGGCTTTGGTCTCTTGTTCTGGTCACTGGGCTTTGGGGTGCTGCATATTATCTATGGAGCGGTTATGTATAAAAAGTATGACAAGTGAAGAATCCGTTCGAACACCTGGATAAAGTGCTGGAACACCGCGCGCGACTACAAATTATGTCGGTGCTGGTGGTGAACGTGACGAGCGATTTTAATGCGCTCAAGGAGATGCTGGGTGTTACCGACGGAAATCTGGCGTCGCATATCAAAATGCTGGAAAAGGAAAAATACGTCACGGTTTCAAAACGATTCGTCGACAGAAAACCCTATACCCAATACAGGATCACTGAAAAAGGTAGGAACGCTTTTAAGAAACACCTCGATGCCCTGGAAACGGTGATCAGGCTTCAGAAATAGTTTTTTTTACTCGTTAACTTTGAATGTAAAAGTACTTTTAAATAATCTGAATATGGAAAACTCTTCTTCGTTTAACCTGCTCGAACGATTCAACCGATGGATCCAGGAATCCATCATGGTTAAATTGCTCTCTATTGGATTCCTTATCCTGATCCTACTGATCCCTCTGGCGTGGATTAGCGACCTGATCTACGAACGTCAGCAACGCGCTGGTCGGGTCAGTGAAGAAATAGCCGACAAGTGGGCGTCGGCGCAGACTGTTACCGGACCGGTGCTGGTGGTCCCTTATCGTGTGCAATCGGTGATTGATAAGGGCAAGGACGGAAAGGAGGTCACCGAGTATGTCGCGAAGGCATTTTTCCTTCCCGCCGAACTCGACGTCAAAGGGACAGTAGAGCCGGAACACCTTCACCGTGGTATTTTTGATGCCGTGGTGTACAAATCGTCGCTTGGATTTAAAGCGGTTTTCCCGCGGCCGGATTTTGCGGGCTTGAAGATTGATGACAACATGGTCAATTGGCGTGATGCTTACCTGATATTCGGCATCAGCGACCTGAGGGGAATCAGCGAATCTCCCGCTATTTCCGTGGGCGGCCGTCGGCTCGTCACTGAGCCGTCGAGTGATATTGGCCTGCGTGTGCGACCCACCACCGACGTGTCTTCTTATCCTGCGAAACCGATGCCCAATGTGTTTTCGAACGGGATTGTTGCTCACCTGGGCTGGACTGACGCGCATAGCTTCTCGGGAAATATTGCCGTTGATCTGAACCTGAAGGGGAGTCGACGCCTGGACTTCATTCCCGCGGGGAAAACGACCAACGTTGCGCTCAGCAGTTCGTGGGATACTCCGAGTTTTGACGGGGCATTTCTGCCCGCCTCGCGCGAGGTGTCTGACAAGGGCTTCTCAGCTAACTGGCAGGTTCTTCATTTCAACCGTGCTTTGCCGCAGCAGTGGACGGATATGAATTATGAAATCAGTGGTACGGATTTCGGGGTAAGGCTTTTGCTTCCTGTTGACCAATACAAACGGAGTACCCGCACGGCCAAGTATGGTGTCATGATCATCTTACTGACTTTTATGGCGCTGTTTCTGGTGGAGATCACACAGAAGGTCAGGATCCATCCTTTCCAGTATATTCTGATCGGCGCGGGACTGATCATCTACTATTCGCTGTTGTTGAGCTTTTCGGAGCAGCTGGGGTACAACGCCGCCTACGTCATTTCTTCAATGGCTACGGTGGTGTTGATCACGCTGTATTCGCGAACGTTCTTCCGTACCTTCCGGCTTACACTTCTGTTCGCGCTGTTGCTCGTTGTGTTCTACACGTTTATCTACATCATTATTCTCCAGGAGGATTTGTCACTCCTTATCGGAAGTGTAGGACTGTTCCTGATCATTAGTGCGTTGATGTACTTTTCGCGAAATGTGCGCTACTATGTGGTCAACCCGGAAGACCGGTGATGCCGGGCTTTTCCCGCGATTTATACCGCTTCGGCTATCGTCTTGTACGATCCGGGGATGTATTTCCGGAACCAGCTGCTGATGGTCATGTACAGCACGCCAAAGAATGCTTCCTTAAAGATGCCGGGCGACATCTTGGATTCTCCCCGCGTGCGGTCGGTAAAGATGATGGGGACTTCCATGAGTTTGAATCCGAACTTCCATGCGAGGAATTTCATCTCTATCTGGAAGGCGTAACCGATAAACCTGATGCCGTCGAGTGGAATGGTTTCCAGCACTTTGCGTTTGTAACAAACAAAACCCGCTGTGGTATCACTGATCGGCATATTGGTGATAGTGCGCACATAGGCGCTTGCGAAGTACGAGATCAGGACCCTTCCCATGGGCCAGTTCACCACGTTCACCCCGGTGGCGTAGCGAGACCCTATCGCCATATCGGCGCCATCGCGGTAGCAGGCATTGAACAATTGCACAAGGTCTTTGGGATCGTGAGAGAAGTCGGCGTCCATCTCCAGAATGTATTCGTAGTTCCGCTCGATGGCATAGTGGAATCCGGCGATGTAGGCAGTGCCCAGTCCTTGCTTACCCTGCCGCCGGAGCAGATGGAGTCGCTTCTTATCCGCATTGTAAGTGCTTTGAAGGTCCGCAACGATATCACCCGTTCCGTCGGGCGAATTGTCGTCTACAACCAGGATATGGAAGGGTAGGGGCAGTGAAAAAACTGCTTCCACTATCAGGGAGATGTTTTCCCGCTCGTTGTAGGTAGGGATGATTACAATTGCTTTACTCACGGGTCAGGCTTTAGTCGGGCATGTAACAAATCTATTAAAAGAATCATTTTATACAATCGTTTTCGGATGTGACACCGGATTTTTCGTGTTCCTTCAGGGGATCTAAGCAAATTCCACTTCCTGAAATTTCCTCGCAATTCCGACCTGGACCTCGCCGGGAACCGGCGTATAGTCAGCAAACCGCTGGGTAAAGCTGGCGCGGCCCTGCGATAGCGACCGTAAGGCAGTCGAATACCGGTCGAGCTCGGCCAGCGGCGTCAGTACCCTGATCAGTTGAAGATTTCCCTTTGAGTCCATCCCCATAACGATCGATCGCCGGGTTTGCAGGTCGCTCATGACGTCGCCCATTACCTCTTCGGGCATGCGTATTTCGAGGTCGCAGACGGGTTCGAGAAGCTGGGGTTCCGATTTCATGAAGGCCGCTTTAAATGCCATCATTCCCGCGATCTTGAAGGAGATGTCGTTTGAGTCCACGGGGTGCATTTTGCCGTCGAAGACACATACCCGGACATCTCTGACATAGGATCCGGTGATTGGCCCCTGTTCCATCTTTTCCATTACACCCTTGAGTATGGAAGGGATAAAGCGCGAGTCGATCACTCCTCCGACGATGCAGTTGTAGAAGGCCAGCTTTCCTCCCCAGGGAAGGTCGATGATCTCTTTACCTCGCACGTTGTATTCAGTGGGTTCCGGCATACCTTCAACGTAGGGTTCTATTTTCATGTGAACCTCGGCAAACTGTCCGGCGCCGCCCGATTGCTTCTTATGGCGGTGGGTTGCCACGGCTGATGAACGAATCGTTTCGCGGTAAGAGATTCGCGGTGATTCAAACGCGATGTTGAGTTTGTAAATATTCTCGAGGTACCATTTGCAGATGGCAAGATGCAGCTCGCCCTGCGCCGAGAGGATCAATTGTCGCAGTTCTTTTGCGTAGTGTACTTCAAGGGTAGGGTCTTCCTGGTGGATCTTTTGCAGCACTTCGCCGATCTTTTCCTCGTCGGTCTTACTCTGGGCAACGATGGCTGTCCGGATACGCGGTTCGGGAAACGCGATGGGTTCCATTGTCACGTTGTAGTTTTTGTCTCTGAGGGTCTGGTTCGTGTAGGTGTCCTTGAGTTTCAGCGTCGCACCGATATCGCCAGCGACGAGTTCGTCTACCGGTGTACGGGTTTTTCCGTCCATAATGAATAGCTGGTGGATCCTTTCCGTTGCACCTGTCTGGCTATTCGTAAGCTCAGAGGCGGTTGTCACACGGCCGGAGATAACTTTGAAGAAAGAGAGTTTACCCAGATTCGGTTCGAGGTGCGACTTGAATACAAACAAAGCGGTGGGGGCTTCAGGGTCGAAGGCCAGTTCGGTTCCTGCCGTGGTACGTTCGGCCGTTGCATCGCGCGGCGAGGGCGCGACGTTGTCAATGAAACCCATCATGCGTCCGCTGCCCATATTCTTTTTCGCAGACATACAGAATACGGGGAAGATGCTGTGCTGGATCATTCCGAGCTTTAGTCCTTCGCGCATTTCGTCTTCATCGAGGGTGCCTTTCTCAAAATACTTTTCCATGAGGGTTTCGTCGTTCTCGGCAGCCTTCTCCACGAGTTCGTTGTGGAGCGTTTCAGCTTTCTCTTTTTCGGAATCCGGGATCGCGAGCTTCCTGGGCTTGCCGCCGTCTACGGGAAATTTGTACATAACCATCTTGAGCAGGTCGATAATGGCGTTAAAATCTTCTCCTTCGTTATAGGGATATTGTACTTGCGTGACGGCGCTGCCAAACCGTTCTTTCAGGGATGTGAGCGTGGCGTCGAAGTCGGCCTTGGGGTGGTCGACCTGATTGACGGCGAAGATCGTGGGTTTGCTGAAGCGATCGATATAGTTCCAGATGAGGTCGGTGGCTACTTCCACACCGTGTTGGGCGTTTACGACCATTACACAGGTATCGGCTACGCGGGTGGAGGCAACGATCTCGCCGATGAAATCGTCGAACCCCGGAGTGTCGACAATATTGATCTTATACTCTTTCCACTCTGTGTGAAGGGGTGTCGCAAAAACCGAATTGCCACGCTCGTGTTCTATGTCGTGGTAATCGGATACAGTGTTCTTACCTTCTATGGTGCCTCTCCGGTGTATGATTCCGGCTTCGAATGCCATGTCTTCGGCCAGCAGCGTTTTGCCGGCCTTGGGCGCACCCAACAGAACTATGTTCTTGATGTGCTTGTCGTCATAGACTTTCATAGTTTTTTGGTTTGATTGTATTACCGTACTCCATGAATAATTCACGATCGGAAGCCGCCGAGTGGAAAAAATTTTCGCGAATGGACGCTCTGCGATGTATCATCGGCGCGAAATTTTGGAACTGCGGGAAGGGGATTGTGAGATGAATATAGGGAATTTTTGACAAACCAGCACCCGGAAAACAGGCAGCCTCCTCAGTATCCCAGTACTTTCAGCATGGATTCACTACTCTGTTCTGGCGAGAAGAGTTGGGTCGTGATCTCGCCTTCGTCGTTGCGGTTGATAAGGACGTGTTTGGGGGCGGGTATCAGGCAGTGTTGTATGCCGCCGTAGCCGCCGAGGGACTCCTGGTAGGCTCCGGTGTGGAAGAATCCGATATAGAGTGGTTCTTCGTCGTTTATCATCGGGAGGAATACCTCACCCGAGTGTGCCTCCGAATTGTAGTAATCCATACTGTCGCATGTGAGGCCGCCCATGTTTACTTTGTGGTAAGGGTCGTCCCATTTGTTGGCGGCGAGCAGAATATACTTCTGGTTCATACCCCAGGCATCGGGGAGATGGGTGATAAAGGAACCGTCGATCATATACCAGAGTTCTTTGTCGTTCTGGAGCTTCTGGTCGATTACGTTGTAGAGTACAGCGCCGCTTTCGCCGACGGTATAGCTTCCAAACTCGGTGAAGATATTGGGAACCGGCACATTGTTCTTGTCACAGATCCACTTGAGGTTTTCGACGATCTGTTCGATCATGTACTTGTAGTCGTAGTGAAATGTGAGCGATGTCTTGATGGGAAATCCGCCGCCAATATCGATAGAATCGAGGGTAGGACAGATTTTTTTCAGCTCGCAGTACTTAAAGATAAACCGGCTTAGTTCACTCCAGTAGTAGGCGGTGTCTTTGATTCCGGTATTGATAAAAAAGTGCAGCATTTTGAGCGAGACCTTGTCGCTCGTCTCGATCTTCTGGCGGTAGAACGGTGTAATGTCGCTATAGCGGATACCCAGTCGCGATGTATAGAACTCGAATTTAGGTTCTTCATCTGCCGCTACCCGGATCCCGACCTGGTAGGGTTGATCCACGCTCTGTTCGTAGGCGTCAATTTCACCCATTTTATCGAGAATGGGGATACAATTATGGAACCCGCCGTTCAGTAGCTCGGTTATGTATTGGGTATACAGCGGCATTTTGAAGCCGTTGCAGATTATATAGGTGTCTTTGGTGATCTGCCCGCGTTCGTAAAGTGCCTTTACGATGGGGATGTCATAGGCGGAGGAGGTTTCTATGTGGACGTCCTCGTTTTTCATCGCTTCTTCCAGGACGAAAGAGAAATGCGACGATTTAGTACAGTAGCAGTAGGTATAGCTCCCGCTGTATTTAAACCGCTGAATGGCGTTATTGAACGTAGCCTGGACGAAACGGATGTTTTCGCTGATCCGGGGCAGATAGGTGAGTTTGAGCGGCGTACCATATTGCCGGATTATGTCCATCACTGGCACATCATTGAACAACAACTCATGGTCTCTGACTTTGAATTCTTTTTGGGGGAATTCAAAGGTCTGCTCAATCAGCTCCCGGTAGCTCTTCATTTAGCCTCTAGAGGTTGTTTATTAAAGAGGTGCAATATTGGGATAAATTTGCCATCTTTGCAATATATCAACATAACGTATGGTGAATTGGTTTACCATCTTTTTTTCCCCGATTACACACCCTTTGCCCGACCTCTAGGGGTCGTGGCTGGCCACGTTCGATTCGCCTTTTTTCAATATTAAACGATAAGTATCCTGTTTATACCCGGCGCAGTTGAAACGTTAGCACAAGCGGTATAAACAGATAAACCCTAACCCTGCTGCGAAAGAGCCTGCGGGGAATGGGAGTACCCTGGTTAGGGAACGTTAAACTATCAAGCGAGATGAAAGACATAAAAATCATTGAGGTAAGATCCGAAATTGGAGCCGGGACGAGAGGCGCGAGCATGGGAATAGAGGCGATGAAGATCGCCAGCCTGGATGTTAATTCTGATTTCTTCAAGCAGTACGAATCAGTGGAAGTCGAGAACGTCAACGAGTTGCTGTTTGAAGAGGATAAACACGAGTACGCCAAATTTATTGACGGTGTTATGGTCATGGAAGAACGGGTGTGCCTGGAGGTTTATGAAACGATCTGGAACGACCACGTCCCGGTGATCATGGCTGGCGACCACAGCACGTCATATGGTTCAATTGCCGGTATAAAAAAAGCCTATCCCAAGAGCAGGCTTGGCGTCATCTGGATCGATGCTCACGCCGATATTCACACTCCGTACACAACGCCGTCGGGAAATATGCACGGAATGGCTATGGCTATGGCGTGCGATTTCGATAACCTGGAATGTAAGGTTAACGACCCCGACGGAGAAACACTCGAATACTGGGAGCAAATTAAGGATGTGGGTGTTCCCGGCGCGAAGGTCTACCCTGAAGATATTGTTTATATCGCTGTACGCGATTTGGAGAAACCGGAGAATTATCTGCTCAACAAGTACAATATCAACTTCATCGAAATCGAGGAGGTGAAGAATAACGGTTCTGCTGTCATGGCGCAAAAGGCTCTGCAGATGCTTGACCACTGTGATCTTATCTACGTCTCTTTCGATGTAGATAGCCTCGATTCGCGAATCTCCAGCGGTACCGGTACCCCTGTACCCAATGGGCTGACCATCGCCGAGGCGAAGGAGCTCAACGCGACCCTCGCCAGGAGTCCCCGGGTATGCGCATGGGAGATCGCTGAAGTGAACCCTACCCTTGATACAGAGAACAGGACGGCGGAAGGAGCGTTCGAGATACTTGAGGCTACTGTGAAATCGCTCGTCGACAGGCCTGTGCTGGCGGAGTAACGACGACGTATAGTGTCGGCGTTACTATCCGGTGGCGCAGGACACATTTGCGCGAACGCGTGACAGCCGAACAGTATTTTATGTATTTTCGCAAAAAAATTGAAAAGAGAAAGAATGAGTCAAAACAGGCCTATTTCGTCGTTTATCGAGCACCATTTCCGTCACTTTAATGCGGCATCGCTGGTCGATGCCGCCCAGGGCTATAAGAAACACCTTGCGGAGGGTAAAAAGATGATGATCACTCTTGCCGGAGCAATGAGCACCGGCGAATTGGGCATAAGTCTGGCCGAGATGATCCGCCAGGACAAGGTTCAGATAATTTCCTGTACCGGTGCCAATCTCGAGGAGGATATCATGAACCTCGTGGCGCACGATTACTACAAGCGTATCCCTCACTACCGCGACCTTACACCCCAGGACGAATGGGACCTGCTCGGAAAAGGTATGAACCGTGTGACGGATACGTGCATACCCGAGGAGGAAGCTTTCAGAAGGCTGCAAAAACACATCTTCGAACTCTGGAAGGACGCCAATGACAAGGGTGAGCGCTATTTGCCTCACGAATACATGTTCAAAATGCTCAATAGTGGCGTTTTAGAACAATACTATCAGATCGATCCGAAGGATAGCTGGATGATTGCCGCGGCGGAGAAGAATATCCCGATGGTTGTGCCGGGATGGGAAGATTCGACCATGGGCAATATCTTTGCCTCTTATTGCGTGACGGGCGAACTGAATCCGACGACCGTGCGGGGCGGGATCGAGTATATGACCTACCTGGCTGATTGGTACACAAAAGAAGCAGGTTCGGAGGGCGTGGGATTCTTCCAGATCGGCGGTGGTATCGCCGGCGACTTCCCGATCTGCGTGGTGCCGATGCTTCATCAGGACCTCGAGCGCGAAAATACTCCGTACTGGAGTTATTTCTGCCAGATCAGTGATTCTACTACAAGCTACGGCTCCTACTCGGGCGCTATTCCGAATGAGAAAATTACCTGGGGAAAACTCAGTATCGACACACCGAAATTCATCGTCGAATCGGATGCGACAATCGTCGCGCCACTCATTTTCGCCTATGTTCTGGAATGGTAGCGGATGGCTGCTCAAATAGCATCGCAGTGATAATTTTTAAATGATGAATGTTGATACAATCCTGCGATCGGAAATCGGGAAGGCCGTAACGTCGCTATACGGACTAGAGGCCGACAACCTGCAGATACAACCCACCAACCCGGAGTTTCCCGGATCACACACGCTGGTTTGTTTTCCGTTGACGAAGGCTGCACGCAGGAAACCTGAAGATATCGGAAAAGAAATTGGCGAGTACCTCGTCGCAAAGTCAAGCATTGTCGAGGCGTTCAATGTCGTTAAAGGCTTTCTCAACCTTAGCCTGCGCGATAGTGTGTGGGTAAACGTGCTGTCGCATATTTACTCCAGCGAAGACTACGGTCAGGCGCCCGCCACCGGTGAGGAGGTAATGGTGGAATACTCTTCGCCTAACACCAACAAACCCCTTCATCTCGGCCATCTGAGGAATAATTTCCTGGGCTGGAGTGTGGCTGAGATTTACAAGGCCAATGGCTTTGAGGTTCACAAGGTTCAAATCATCAACGACAGGGGTATCCACATTTGCAAGTCTATGGCGGCGTGGAGTCTCTATGGCGAAGGCGAGACACCCGGCAGCAGCGGCATGAAGGGCGATCACCTCGTGGGAAAGTATTATGTGACGTTCGACAAGGTGTTTAAGGCTCAGGTAAAGGCGCTGATAGAAAAGGGTTCTTCAGAAGAGGAAGCTTCCAAAAACGCGCCGATCATGAAGCTCGCGGTTGAAATGCTTCAACGCTGGGAGCAAAAAGATGAGGAGATCGTCTCGCTCTGGAGGACGATGAACCAATGGGTGTATGAAGGATTCGACGCGACGTATCAGAAGATGGGAGTCGACTTCGATAAACTATACTACGAATCTGATACCTATCTGCTGGGAAAGGAAGAGCTGGTGAAGGGTCTCGAAAGCGGAGTATTCTTCCGAAAGGAAGACGGCTCTGTGTGGGTAGACCTGACCTCCGACGGCCTCGATCAGAAGTTGTTGCTGCGCTCGGACGGTACGTCGGTCTACATGACGCAGGATATCGGAACCGCTATTCTTCGCTTCAGGGATTTCCCGAACATCACGGGGCAGGTTTACACCGTCGGCAACGAACAGGAATATCACTTTAAGGTATTATTTCTCATCCTCGCGAAGCTGGGTTATGCGTGGGCACAGCACTGCTACCATTTGTCATACGGCATGGTGGATCTTCCAACGGGAAAAATGAAATCGCGCGAGGGCACGGTGGTTGATGCCGATGACCTGATTGGCGAGATGATTGGGGAAGCTGAAAAGCAGACGCGCGAGTTGGGCAAGCTTGAGGATACCACCGAGGAAGACGCACGTAAGTTGTTCCGAATGATTGGTGTGGGGGCGCTGAAATTTTTCCTGCTGAAAGTGGATCCGAAAAAGCGGATGCTGTTCGATCCAAATGAGTCGATCCAGATGCAGGGATTTACCGGTCCGTTCATCCAGTACACCCATGCGCGTATCCGGGCTATCCTGCGGAAAGCCTCTGGCTCGGGAGCCAATATTGACGCTTCGGTCTTCAGTACCGTGGATCAACTGGAACCGGCGGAACGGGAGGTAATACAAGTCCTTGCGTTGTTTGAGAGCAAGATCCGCGAGGCATTGCGTGAACATTCGCCTGCGGTGATCGCAAACTATGTCTATGAGCTTGCGAAAGAATACAATCAATTCTACCAGCGTATCCCGATCTTCAGTGAAGAGGATACGGGCAGGCTTCAATTGCGGATAGCGCTTTCGGCGTCCGTTGCGGCAGTTATCCGGAAGGGTATGAGACTTCTGGGAATAGACGTTCCTGAAAAAATGTAGGTTGTTGTTGATTGTTGACTCTCAATCGTTGAAATTGAAGTATGAAAACACTCATCCTTGCCTTATTGCTTATGACCACGACAATTGAATCATCTATTTATGATTTCAAGATGAACGCCCTTGACGGGAAGGAAATCGATTTTGCAAAGTACAGGGGAAAGACGCTGCTGATCGTGAATGTGGCATCTGAGTGCGGATTTACACCGCAGTATGCTGACCTTCAGAAGCTGCACGAGCAATACGGCGATAGGTTGACTGTGCTGGGTTTTCCCGCCAATAACTTCGGCGGCCAGGAGCCGGGAACAAGCCTCGAAATTGCCCGGTTCTGCCAGAAGAACTACGGCGTTTCGTTTCAGATGTTTGAGAAGATATCAGTCAAAGGATCGGATCAGCATCCGCTCTATCAGTGGCTGAAGGAGAAGTCGGGTGAGGAACCGAGCTGGAATTTCTGCAAGTACCTCGTCAGGCCCGACGGCTCGGTGAAGTTCTTTGCTTCGAAAGTAAAACCGCTCGACAACGAGATCGTTGGTGCGCTATAGTTTCCTGGTTGTGGCAGCTTTGATTGTTATGGGTATTGGTGCGTGGTTTTCCGGTTTCTTCGCTTCGTCCAACCAGGGCGGCGCGGGTTCGATCTACGATTTCACGATCAATAGTCTCGACGGTACCCCGGTGGATTTTGAACAATTCCGCGGCCAGAACCTTCTGATAGTAAACACGGCATCAAAGTGTGGCTACACGCCGCAGTATAAAACGCTTCAAGAGCTCCATGAGGCGTATGGTGATCACGTGGTTGTCCTGGGTTTCCCCGCCAATAATTTCCTGTGGCAGGAGCCGGGCACCAACGAGGAGATCGCCACGTTCTGCGAAGAGAATTATGGTGTGACGTTTCAGATGTTCGAAAAGATCTCTGTTCGCGGGCGGAATCAGCATCCATTGTATCAATGGTTATCCGCGAAAGCCGGCAAAAAGCCGAGCTGGAATTTCTGCAAGTACCTTGTCAACAAAAAGGGTGAGGTAGTTGCGTTCTACGGATCCGATGTAAGTCCGATGGATGACTCCATCATTAAGCAACTAACCAAGTGAGTACCCGCGAGCATTGGCTACGCGCCTTCCGTCTGCGTACGCTACCCCTGGCATTGTCGTCTATCACGATGGGCGCTTTTCTCGCTTCGCGTGCCGGCGCTTTCCGATGGGATATCTTCCTCTTGTGTATTCTCACGACAGTGTTTCTGCAAATTCTTTCCAACCTCGCAAACGACTATGGTGACTCTATTCACGGTGCCGACAACGTTGCGCGCACGGGCCCCTCGAGGGTTGTTCAATCGGGTGTCATAAAACCCGAACAGATGCGACAGGCGATCATTCTGTTTGTGGGACTTAGTATCGTCACGGGCGTACTGCTGTTGTTCGTTTCGTTTGGGACTGAATGGCGGTCTTTGCTTTTCTTCCTGGTATTGGGGCTGCTCAGCGTCGGTGCTGCTGTGGCCTATACAGTGGGGCGCAGGCCATACGGATACATGGGGCTCGGCGACTTATCGGTTATGTTTTTCTTCGGCTTCGTCGGTGTTATGGGTTCCTGTTTCCTTTTTACGGGATATATCACGTGGGTCGAGATATTCCCGGCGTTTAGTCTTGGTCTGCTTTCCGTTGCTGTGCTTAATGTCAATAATATACGGGATATTGAGTCAGACAAGATCGCGGGAAAATATTCGATACCCGTGCGCATTGGAAGGAGAGGGGCGGTGGCATATCATTGGGTGCTGCTTGTTAGTGCTTTGATATTCGCGACGGTATATACTATTCTCACGTATCAGTCGCCCTGGCAGTTTCTTTTTTTACTAGTGGTACCGTTGTTTCTGAAAAACGGGATAGCCGTTGCGACCAAGCCGTCGCATTTACTCGACCCTTACCTCAAACAAATGGCTCTGTCGACATTGTTGTTCGTGTTCACGTTCGGTACCGGCCTTATCCTGTGAAAAGCCGGCATTCTCCTAAGGCATGGAATTTTATGAAAACCGGTTTAAACTTTTTCCGTGTTGAGTGGGTCTATATGGATAAGCCGCTGATATTTGGCGGCAATTAAAGCAATGTTTTGTCGTTAAAAGACTATGAGAAAGTTACTGTTTATTTTGGCCGGCATCCCCTCGTTGTTCCTTTCGGGATGCCAGACGGAGCCCGATGCAGCGAAACTGATTGATGAGATGGTAGTGTCGACTAATTTTGATCCCGACGCTGACTTCGATACATATCTCACGTATGCTATACCAACGGATACTATAGGATTCTTTTCAAACAGGTCTAACGATACCATAATCGTCGCATCGAACAGCACTTATCCGGCCCCGGTATTGAACGCGATCAGGTCGAACCTCGATGCCAGAGGATACATCCGCGTAGACCGCACTGAAGATCCGGATATTGGGATCAATGTGATGGTAGTGAACGATTTTAATCTCTTCCAGGAGATCGTCTATCCCGGCGGTTATTACGGGTATCCCGGCAGCTACTATTCGGGCTATTGGGGATACGGTTCGTACTACTCTTATCCGTATGTGAACACCTATGCGTACAATACCGGCGTGTTGGTCATTGAAATGGTCGATCTCAGGAACAGGACGCCCGATAATAAAGTGAAAGTCGTATGGGATGCCTATATCGGCGATGTTTACAGCACTATCAATCGTATCGCGCAATCGGAAGAGGGTATCGATCAGGCATTTTTACAATCACCCATTCTTGACAAATAAATGAAGCGTCTTGTTTTAATATTGATCGGATTAGCTACTGCGGGAACCACCCTGGCGCAGCAAAGGTACTTTTACGCGAACCTCAATGGTGTGAAGCCGCTGGGGAATAGCGAATGGGTCGATGACTTCAGTTTTTCAGGTGGCAAGGTGGGGTACCGTGTATTTGTATGTCCGAATATTTCGGCTGGTCTGGATATCGGCTGGGGGAATTTTGATCAGTACGAACCGAAAAATTCCAAGCAAAACGGGACCAACACCATAACGAGCGACTACTTTCACTACACCTATAACTACTCGGCGGCTGCCAGCGGGCAGTACTACTTCCGGGACGATGAAGACGACCGCTTCTTCGCCTATGCCGGTCTGGGGCTAGGTGCGAGTACGAATGAGTATGTGCTCTACTACAATATTTACGAAGACTCCGAGCGCTCCTGGGGCTTTCTGGCCCGTCCTGAGGTCGGTGTGTTGTTCCGGTTCACACATCATGGCTCGTTTGGTGTCATGGCTACTGTGCATTACGACTACTCCACTAACAAGAGTGAGAAATTCGCCAACCGGAACTTCACGGGGCTCGGCTTTCAGATCGGTGTCATGACCATGAGTTTCTGAGCTATAAAGCGTTCATTCGCGGCTGAAATTTCCCCCGTCAATTCCGGGCTTCTGTTATCTTTGCAGCATGCCTCAACAGATTCTGATCCTTGATTTTGGTTCCCAGTACACGCAATTGATCGCACGGAGGGTACGGGAGCTCAATGTCTACTGTGAAATTCATCCCTATAACAAGATCCCGGTCCTTACCAGCGAGATCAAAGGTATTATTCTCTCCGGAAGCCCCTGTTCCGTCAGGGATGCCGATGCACCGACCGTCGATCTTTCGCTGTTTGACAAGATACCCCTTCTTGGCGTTTGTTATGGCGCTCAGCTGATGGCCCATACGATGGGTGGCGAAGTGCTCCCGTCTCATATCCGCGAATACGGACGCGCCCGTCTAAGCCGGGTAGACCATCACAACAACCTGTTGAAGGAGATATCGCTGGATACCCAGGTCTGGATGTCGCATGCCGATACCATTGCTTCCCTTCCGGCAGGCTTTGAGATAATCGCCAGCACATCAACGGTACCGGTGGCGGCGTTCCGCATCAGTGGGCAGGAGAAGTACGGAATCCAGTTTCACCCGGAAGTTACGCATACCCCGGAGGGCAAAAACCTGCTGCGAAATTTCGTTGTGCACATCTGTGGCTGTGCGCAGGACTGGACCGCTGACCAGTTCGTTGAATCCACCCTGGCGGCTCTATCGGCGCAACTGGGTAAGGATAAGGTAGTTATGGCACTTTCCGGAGGCGTCGACTCAACGGTAGCGGCAACTCTTATCCACCGGGCTATCGGCCCTAACCTCCATTGCATATTTGTGGACAATGGTTTGCTGAGAAAAGATGAGTTTCAGCAGGTACTTGACTCGTACCAGCACATGGGCCTTAATATAAAGGGCGTCGATGCCCGCGAGGCGTTTTACAAAGCGCTTTCAGGGTTGTCGGAACCCGAGGCCAAGAGAAAGGCTATCGGGAGGACTTTCGTCGAGGTATTCGATGAGCAAGCTCATGCGATAGAAGGTGTGAAGTGGCTGGGGCAGGGCACTATCTACCCCGACGTTATTGAATCTGTTTCTGTGAAAGGGCCATCCGCCACGATCAAGTCGCACCACAACGTAGGGGGGTTGCCTGAAAAGATGAAACTGAAGGTCGTTGAACCGTTAAATACGCTGTTTAAAGACGAAGTGAGGGTGGTGGGAAAGGCGCTGGATATTGATCCTGCTATATTGGGTCGTCATCCGTTTCCCGGCCCCGGATTTGGTATCCGGATCCTGGGTGAGATCACACCGGAAAAGGTTGCCATCCTCCAGGAGGTCGACCATATTTTCATCAGCGGATTGAGAAATCACGGGCTGTATGACAAGGTGTGGCAGGCGGGGGCTATCCTCACGCCGCTGCAGTCGGTGGGGGTGATGGGCGATGAACGCACCTATGAGCGCGTGGTGAGCCTGCGGGCGGTGACGAGCAGAGATGGTATGACAGCGGACTGGGCGCATCTGCCCTACGAGTTTCTCGCAGAGGTATCGAATGATATAATCAACAGGGTCAAGGGGGTGAACCGCGTCGTGTACGACATCAGCTCAAAACCGCCGGCAACCATTGAATGGGAATAGACGAATCTATAATGATGAGAAAATTTGTGTTTTCAGTCGTGCTGGTCTCGGTGTTCATCACCGGATGGGCTCAGACAGACTACTCACGACAATATCAGAACGGCAAGGATCTGTTCAGGGAAGGTAAGTACAACCTTGCGATGGAGGTTTTTAAACCCCTGGTGACCTACGATGCCAACAATCCCTACTCGGCATACGCATCGTTTTACTACGCGCTGTCTGCTTACGAGCAAGGCTATCTCTCGGTAGCGAAAGACATGTTCCTCCAGATCAAGGCTGTACATCCCAAGTGGGATAAACTCAGTGAGGTGAACCTCTGGCTTGCGAAGATCTATCTCGAAAGCAACGACTATTTCCAGGGGGTAAAAATTCTGAATGGCATCCAGGACAGGAAGATGGGAGAACTGACTGAGGACATAAAGTATCAATACC
Source organism: uncultured Roseivirgaceae bacterium (assembly GCA_964493505.1). Classification (GTDB taxonomy): domain Bacteria; phylum Bacteroidota; class Bacteroidia; order Cytophagales; family Cyclobacteriaceae; genus Chryseosolibacter. Next base: position 69,568 of record CAZBNP010000019.1, on the reverse strand, counting down.
TGTCTGCCGTTACGGACGGCGAAACGCTGAGAATGCTCAATGAGGAGTACCCGAAAGATAGGGTGATTGGTACGCTGCTCGCTCAAAGGCTGGCGGAAGACCTCTCCAATCCCGACGACAAACAGATGTTCGACAACCTGGTTGATCAATTCAAACTCGAACGTTCTGACTTTATTCCCGAGGCACCCGAGACGTTTTATAAGGAGCGATATGCGGTCGCCGTACTGTTGCCGTTTATGCTGGATGAACTCGACCCGAGTCCTGGTAAGAAAAGGAACCAGATCGTACTCGATTTTTATGAAGGTATCAGACTTGCGATAGATTCGCTGAATGAACGCGACCCGCAGATCAGCCTGCGCGCATACGATACACATTCCGGCATTCAAAACCTCAGGAGACTCCTGCAGACGGAGGAGTTCAAGAATACGGATCTTGTTATCGGTCCACTCTATCCCAGCGAGAACGAGGTCGTGCAGGAATTTTCGCTCAATAATCAGGTAAACGTCGTCAATCCTTTTTCGAACAACACAGACCTGATCGGTAGCAATCCTTATGGTTATATGTTTCAGCCATCATCCGAAACGCTGGGAGAGAAAGCTGCTGAATACGTTGCCGAACGCGCAAAAAACGATTTCTGTATTGTGTTTTCAGGAATGAGCAAACGCGACTCCGTTATGGCGGCGAGTTTCACGCAAAAAGCCAGTGAGCTTGGGCTCCAGGTAGTGGTCAATCGCGCGTTTGAGAAAGAGGATGCAACCGAGATCATGAACATCCTGACCACCGCGACGGAATACGATGAATTCAAATTTCCAAGCGAGTTTACATTGAAGAAAGACAGTATCGGCAGCATCTTCGTTGCGACCGATGACCCGTTGATCTATACCAAGGTGATCAGTGCCGTTGAAACACGCGGCGACTCCATTAGGGTAGTAGGATCCGAAAACTGGATCGATGATACTGCGGTGGCTTTCGAGAAGTACCAGGTGCTTGGCGTTACCTTTGCCGCGCCTAACTACGTGGCGATAGATGGTCCGCGACTGAAGCGGTTCAGCCAACGCTATCTGAGGAAGTATGGAAAGCCCGCGACGAGCCTGGCGCTGCGGGGTTACGAGATGATGCTGTTCTTCGGAAATCAGCTGCAGCAAAACGGCGTGTATTTTCAAGATGCCCTGAACAATACCGGGTTCATACCCGGACACCTGTTCCAGGGTTTTCGATATCAGTACACCCGCGACAATCAGGTTGTACCGTTTGTCAGGTTCAGGAACGGTATCCCCACCTTGATAGAGATTAAATAACCTCTTTGTGGCGATAGGGTATTGTTCACCGTCGTGGCTACCTTCGCGTGCTAATCTAAATATCAATGAAACAGACCGATAGAAGTCAGCAGCTTTTTGAAAGGGCGAAGAAATTTATTCCGGGTGGCGTGAACTCACCGGTACGCGCTTTTAAGGCCGTAGGCGGTAGCCCACTCTTCATAAAGAGAGCGAAGGGAGCGTTCCTGTACGATGAGGACGGCAATGAATACATTGATCTGATAAACTCCTGGGGTCCGATGATACTCGGACATGCACACGAGGGTGTCGGGAAGGCTGTCAGAGAAGCGTTGGCCGATTCGCCATCATTTGGTGCGCCAACGGCACGTGAAGTGGAAATGGCCGAGTTGATCTGTTCGATGGTACCCTCCATTGAAAAGGTGAGGATGGTTAATTCCGGAACAGAAGCTACCATGTCTGCTATCCGGTTAGCCAGAGGATATACGGGTCGCGACAAGATCATAAAGATGGAAGGCTGTTATCACGGCCATGCCGATTCGTTTCTGATAGCAGCCGGCAGCGGAGCGATGACATTCGGAGCGCCGGATAGTCCCGGAGTAACAAAGGGAACAGCGCAAGACACACTTACTGCGCCGTACAACAACCTTGATGCGATATCGACGCTCATTGCGAGTAACGAAGGAAATATTGCAGGGATTATACTAGAGCCTGTGGCCGGGAATATGGGTTGCGTGACACCCCAGGCTGGCTACCTCAGCGGCCTTCGCGATATTTGTACACGGAACGGCATCCTGCTGATCTTTGATGAGGTAATGACCGGATTCAGGCTTGCTCCAGGCGGAGCTCAGGAGAAGTTTGGTGTAACGCCCGATCTGACTACCCTCGGCAAAATCATCGGTGGTGGCTTGCCGGTAGGCGCATACGGGGGCAGGAAGGAAATCATGGACTTTATTTCGCCGGCAGGCCCGATCTATCAGGCCGGAACGCTTTCGGGAAACCCGATTGCGATGGCTGCCGGACTGGTATTGCTAAAGGAGCTAAACGCAAATCCCGGGGTGTACCAAGACCTGGATGAGGTATCCACCTACCTTGCCGACGGTATCAGAAATCAGTTGGAAGGCAAACGGTTTCCTTTCACTGTCAATCAGGCAGGGTCTATGTTTACCTTGTTCTTTACGGATAAGGAAGTGATCAACCTGGAAACAGCAAAGACCGCTGATACGAAAATGTTCGGTAGATACTTTAATGCGATGCTTCGTCGTGGAGTTTACCTGGCGCCATCGCAATTTGAAGCGTTGTTTGTGTCGCAGGCCATCACCCGCGGGATAGCTGACCGCATCATCGAAGCAAGTGAAGAAGCACTTAAGGAATCAGGAGAGTAGTGTGAATGACCGGTGTTGATTCCATGTTTGTTAACTCAGTACATGGAATCAACACCGGTCACTCAGGTTGAATTATCGGGGTCCGCTCGTGGGCGCGCTACTTTCTTTCAACGCGTCCATAAATCTCTTGGCATTTTCATTTTTAGGATCGAGCTCGAGTACTTTCTTGAAGAAGCTCGTCGCCTCCGGAATATCATCTTTTTGGTGAAGCGCATAGATAGCAAGGTAGTCATAGGCCTCTATGATGTTCCTTTTCTCGCTGGCCTTTTGAAGATTCTCAGGGTTTGCCAGTGCCAGTTCCAGGTACTTCTCATACATGGGCACTGCAACTCCCTGCTCGCCGGTGGTATCAATCTGTACCCTGGCCTTCGCAGCCCAGAGGTATCCAAGTGAACTTTGCGGCTGCTCTTCCGTCAGGTTGGTGAACGCTGTATCGGCTTTGTGAAAATCGGTGGAGTAAAAGTTAGACCAACCCATCCAGAACAAATCGTAGGGCGACGGCGTTGTTTCCGCAGCTCTTTTTGCTTTCACCATAGACTCATACGCCAGGGCAGCTTCCTCGAATTTTTGTCTCTTGCGATAGGTCTCCGCCTGGAGTTCCATCAAATCAAAGTCCAGTCGGGCAGTATCCAGTTCAATACCTTTTGCAAAGGCGTTGTTGGCAAGAGAATCTTCCTTCAGTTCAAGAAGCAGTTTCCCGTACGCAGCGTAGTCGGACGACTGAACGTTTTCGGGTTCTACGATCTGGAAGTATTTCTCAAAAACCGTCTTTGCTTCGTCGTACTTCTTTTGTTCAAGCAGCGAACGGCCATAGAATTTATAGGCGGTTGGCGAAGCGTCTCTGTCGCTCAGGACTTCTTTGAAAACAGCATTTGCTTTTTCGTAGTCCTTGTTCATTACGTGGAAGAACGCAAGCTGGAATCGACCCTCACCCGGATCTTCGGTGATGGCCAGATATTTCTCCATAGCCTCAACCGCTTTTGGAGCTTCTCTTTTCAGGTAGTGAATTTCCGCCAGATCTTTCCATGCCGGAGCAAACTGAGGATCTATCGTTATGGAACGGGTCAGGAAATGAAGTACCTGTTCCTCGTTGCGTGACCGTTGATAAACTTTTGCGACCTTGTACACGGGTAGTGCCCACTTTGGATCGGCGCTGGCGGCGCGTTCATAGCTCGACACGGCCGGGCCGCCCTGGTTTTGCAGCAGATAGGCGTCTCCCAGGAGGAGGTGTACCTCGCGGTCTGCATTGTCCAGCGCTTTGGCGTTTTCAAGTGCGGCGATAGCATCGAGCAGGAATTTGGATTCAGCGAGATATCCACGGCCGACGGCTTCCCATTGGGCAGCTGTTTTTTTCCGGTTCATGTCGGCAGCTTCCGTGAGCAGTGCCTTGCCTTCTGCGGTTTTTTTCTGAAGGATCTTCACATGTCCTTTTCCGGCTACAGGCAGCGGATCCTTGCGGTCGGCGGCAATGCCTTTTTCAAAAACTTCAAGTGCTTTATCAAGGTTGCCGGCGATGATATAGCCGAGTCCCAGATAATATTGATGTTCCGGTGCTCCGCTGGTTGCCGCTTCGAGGGCAGGGAGCATTTTGGATGGTTGTTGAATTTCAGTATAGTGAAATGCTTTCCTGATCTCCGGAGTTTGGGAAAACGCCGTGACGGCGGATGCCAGCACAAACAGAATGAGAGTCAGTGCCGGGATTGCCCGTCGCAACAACCCGCTGCTAGTCTGGAGATCACGACTTCCTTGATAGTTCATAGTCTACGTCAATTTTGTTGATGATGGTATTCTTGTAATTACAAGCGCCGAATTTACAAAAAATGCGGCTTTCTGTCAGTTAATCACTCAATTTCAAAAGGCCGGCGGTTAACTTCAACCACCCTGAGCGGCATTGTGATCGGAACGAGGCCAGCTTTCAAAACAATTCGCTGTCCTCTTTCACTTGCTACAAAGGCCATAAAGCCACTTCCAAGTCCTGCTCTTGCCTCACGGCTCAGGATAGTGATTCGCCTCGCCAGCGGATAGTGTTTCAGCGCCAGGTATGCCTGATACGGTTTAAAGTGTATACTGTCATCCGAGACTCCCATAACCCGAATCCTCTTAAGGAAGGAATTCGATAGTGAATCATCCTTATCACTAATCCACTCAAGTCCGATAAGTCCCAATGCATTTTCATTTTGTGAGACATAGTCAATTACACCTTCATTATTTTCAACCGCGAATGTGTTGCCTTGCGGCAGCGCATCAACCTTTGCGACTGAGTCTTTCAGATGCCGGATCAGGCCTGAATTCGGGTTATCAAACACAATCTCTATGCCAGCGTTGTTAGACCCCCCCAGATCGCTCCATTTGCCTATTTTTCCCTGCAAAAGGCCTCTGAGCTGGTCCATACTTATCAGTGTGTCTCGGTTGTTGCGATGGACGATCAAGGCGACGGCGCTCAGGGCGACGTCGAGCTCAGTCGGTGTGATCTTGAGTGTCTTGAAATAATCTTTTTCTTCCTGAGTAAACCTGCGTGTTACCACGGCCAGGCGTGCACTGTCATTGAGAAGGGCATCCAACGCTTCTGCTTCCGGAAGGTAATGAGTTTCAATGTCAGCTCTTTTATACAGTGCCTCGAAGACACTCACTTCAGCTTCTAAAAGTGGCCGTAACGATTCGTCGACAGCAATTCTGATGAAGCCTTGTGTAGGAGAGTCAAGCGGACGTCCCTGTTTATCGCGATCGCCTCCGCACCCGGTCAAGAGCAGGCTCGCAAAGACGCAGCTGATAAGCATGGTTCCTTTTGTTCTCATGATGTCCAATATTTCTTGAAATACTTATACCCACGGTACACTGCGTAGAGGAGCAACAGAATTCCGAAGGGTTTGGCGTAATGCGCCGGGATTCTATCTTCGGTTATAAAAAAAATAAAGGTTGTACCGAGTATGAAATACAGTACAACCATTATTACTCCAAAGATCCGTCCGACCGCTTTCGCTACATCGAGTTTCCGATCTTCGCCTTGATCTTCCAATGCTAATTTAGTTGGAACTTGATCGGAAGTACAAATCTCACGAATACGGGTTTGCCATTTTGTTTTCCAGGCTTCCACGGCGGCATCATAGAGACAACGCGCATAGCTTCCTGATCACAGTCGGCGCTGATACCGCGGATGGTTTTTACCTCGCTGATTGTACCGTCTTTACTCACTACGAAGCTGACGTAAACAGTACCATCAACACCCATACGGCGAGCACTGGCCGGGTATCTCATGTTCTTCTTAATAAACGCCATCATGGCTGCGTATCCACCCTCAAACTCGGGCTGTTGTTCAACCACGGTGAAGATTTTGTTTTCATCCTCCTCGACAACCACTTCTGCAACAGGCTCGTCAAATACGATCTCTGTCGGTCCTTCAATGGCCACTGCCGCTACCTCGTGTTGTTTGATTTCTTCAATCGTGGGTATTTCCTCAACGACTTCTTCCTTCACAACCTTCGGCGGAACGAATTTGATCACCTTTTGCAGTTTTGGCAACTGCACCTGTGGTGGCGGTGGCTTCGGTTTGTCTATCGGCGGTGGCGCCGAAAGCTCGGTGTAAACCAGCTTTCTCGGCGGAGCTTTTTCCACTATCTCTTCTTTTTTGAAGAGCGCCATTATATCCGATGAATAGAACACCAGTGCCATAATCACCAGTGTGATCAAGACACCTACAATAACATTCTTCGAATAGATGGTTCTAAGCGCGTACGCGCCGTAGGCCTTATTGCGGTTTTCGAAGACTATGTCTTCCCAACGGGGTGCCATAGTGTTGCTTGATGCTTTCATAATTTCTTATTTTCTTCTAGATGATGCCCAGGGAACAGAAATTCCATAAAAAATTATTGTTCCTGCGTCACTTCCTCAACCGGGATGTTTCCCGTGATGATTGCCGTATCATCCGGAGTATAGTCCACAATCGCGTATCTTTTCGTGTCGGTGATATCCATCTCATCGAGGATATTCACCATATTCTCGTAGCGGGACTCATCTTTTGGCTTGATGAGCACCATCATTTTGGGATTCGCGCGCGTGTGTTCCAATACCACCTTCCTGATACCGTCTTTCGAATAATTCGTTTCATTAATTGGCGGTTCGAGCCCGACCCAATAGAATATCTTGTCGTTTTCGGCAAGCACAAGATTCAGAATATCTCGTTCATTGATCTTGGTCTGCTGGGTCTCATCGTCTACCTTATCAGGCATGTTGACCTCCATGGTCTTCGGCTTATTGAAAGTCGTGGTAAGGAGGAAGAACGTCAGGAGAAGAAACGCCAAGTCGACCATTGGCGTCATATCGATCTTCGTTGACATCTTTTTCGCACGAACCTTACCGCCCTTCTTGCTGTCGCCACCACCTTGCTGTACTTCTGCCATGTGTTTATAACTTAAACGTTAAACTTCTTGTTCCAGTGATGTAATAAGGTTGAATCGCAAAACCTTGCGGTCAATCAGCGTATTTATCACACGCTGCACCACTTTGTAGTTAGTATCGCGGTCGCCTTTTATCGCTATTCTCACCATCGGATTACTGATCCGTGCGTACACAACCCAGTCGGCGAGTTCATTGTTTGCCGAGTCGGCGGGAATGCCGGGTTGCTGCACAGACCTTCGTTCTTCCGAGCTCAGGTCCAGAAACTGCGGAAGAGTTCCCAGCGGAACTCCGAAGCCGGTCAGGATCGAGAAGCTAGCTATCTGTTCGTCTGTGAACGCGACACCGTACTTGTCGCCCATCAGCCTCAGCATTTGAGCGCGGTGGTTTTTGTTGTCCATATCGAAGAAAACCCGACCATCGTCAGCGATGCTGATAATGATCCTGTCTCTGTCCGGAAGAATGATTTCCGAAACCGATTTTGGAATATCCACCACCACAGGCTCATCCGGAGCAAACGTTGTCGTCAACATGAAGAATGTGACAAGCAAGAATGCCAGGTCGACCATCGGGGTCATGTCAAGCGAAGGCGGAGTCCTGTTTACTTTAATTTTTCCCATTATCGTTCAATTATGCTTTCACTCCTTGCCGGAGCGGGCAGTGAAATTCTGAATGATGCTGTATGATGCTTCGTCAATTCCGTATGTCAGCGCATCGATCTTGCTAGTGAAATAGTTATAGAAGATGATCGCAAGAGCCGATGTACCCACACCGAGTGCCGTGTTGATAAGGGCCTCGGAAATACCGTTCGCAAGCGCTACCGCATCAGGAGCACCTGAAGTTGCCATCGCAGTAAAGGCGGCGATCATACCTGTAACTGTTCCCAACAGACCCATGAGTGTTGCTACTGACGCAATTGTCGCAATGATTACGAGGTTGCGCTCAAGCATCGGCATTTCCAACTGAGTGGTCTCTTCGATGTCCTTTTGAACTAACAACACTTTTTTATCAGGTTCCAGTTCAGTATTACCAGAGAGTTCATCGAATTTCAGCAAACCGGCCTTGACAACATTCGCAACGGAACCGCGTTGACGATCGCATTCCTGAATAGCCTGTGTGATTTTACCATCGGCGATCATTGCACGGACTCTGGAAACAAATTTCCTGATGTTACCGCGACCGGTGGCGCTGCTGATCGTTATGAAACGCTCAATTGCGAAAGTTAAGAGGATCAGCAAGAGTGCGATCAGACCCGCTACAACAATCCGCCCTTTATAAATAATTCCCAACCAGTTGCCGGGAAGTGGGTGGTTGTTCGGGTCACCACCTTCAAAGTTGGCAGGGTTTCCAAGAACATATAAATAAATTAGTACCGCAATGACAATTTCTAAAGGAATAACAATTGCTGTAAAAGTTGATCTGAGGCTTTCTCCCAATGAGCCACCACGTTTTTGTGCCATGTTAATAGTAATTTAGGTTTCTAAGTTGAATGTTAGTTGGTAAAAGTAAGCAAAGAGCGTTAAAAATCCTGTTTTTCACATGAACTGCAAAATAATTCTTTATTTTCTTTGACGATTCTAAGGTTTCCATCTGCCATCAGCATTCCGGACGCCCGGGCAAATATGTCTTTTTTTTAAAAGTTTACAGTCTAATCCTTGGCCAATAATTTCCTGTTCCTGAACCACGTCACAATAACAGGGATAGCGGAAATGAGAATCATCGAGATGACGATCAGCTCAAGGTAGGAGGTGATATTCGGGAAAAGGCGGCCGAGGAAGTGACCAGCCAAAACCATGGTAAAAATCCAAATTGTAGCTCCTAAAAAGTTGAAAATCAGAAATTTAACAAATTCAATCCCCGCCATACCGGCGAGTATTGTCACAAATGTCCGCACTACCGGCAGGAACCTGCCCAGGATAAAGGCCATCATGCCATGCTTCTGGTAAAATGCCTGTGTGATGTCGATATACTTTTTCTTGAAAAAGAAGCTGTCTTTTCGATTCATCAGGTAGCCCCCGGCCCAACGTCCGGTGAGGTACCCGACCAGCGAGCCCGATACCGCGGCGATAATCAGGAGCACTATCATGAGCCAGACATTAATTTCCAGGTACTCCGACCCGGCTAAAAGTCCTGCTACAAATAGAAGAGAGTCGCCCGGGAGGAAGAAGCCAAAGAAGACCCCCGTTTCTGCGAAGATAATAAGTAAGAGCAGCCCCAGCCCGCCAAATTGTATGATGGTTTCAGGGTTAAACGTGTCAAAAATGGCTAGTATATTCAGGAATTGAACGTCGGCGAACATGATTTTGGGTTAGTGTATCGATTCTGGCAGAAAAAGTTTACGCCAAAACCGTCCAGGCTCAGAGCAATACTGTTTCCACTAAGCCGGCAAGGTAACTCAAAAAGTAATTTTCTTACGCATATTTTGCTAATTTTACTGTTATAATGCCACCTTACCTGGACTTATGAAAAGAATTTTTTTCGTCCTGTTGCCTGTGTTCGCAGCCATTCAGAGCTGCCTTTTTGCACAGAGCCGTCCTGACAAGACTGCCGTTACGTTCGAGCAGATCTATGACGAACCCTATGCTGTAAACAAGCTTTTTATCGGTGTCCAGCCCCTTTATGGTGAGCTTTTCGCGACCAATGTCAACGCCGGATTCGGCCTGGAAGCCCTGTATTATTACCGGGATAAGGCCGATTTCCGAGCCCAGTTCAGGAAGTCTTATAGCCGGAAGTTCTACGATTTCAGCCGGGACCTGGCGCTCGACAACAGTGAACTCGACAATCGTGCGCAGGTCTTCAATTATTTTGAGTTTGGTGCCACCTATCACCTCCGCGACTTTGAAGAGAATTCGAAAACCAAGATGATCCTATATAGAAAGAGTTACAAAGGCAACCGATGGGCGTCGCGGGTGCCGCTGTCTGCCGAGGTTCCCGCGAAGGTCAGAAAGATCTATGGGCTGCGGGGAGGTACTCTCCTCTGGAAGAGTTCTACGGATCTCACCAGGGCCATCAGCACCCAGGGCCTGACCAACAATGATCTGAAAGATCCGGAGGGTAACGGACTCCCGCTGACGTTTGAGCGAGCCGGTCGCGAACGTCCGCTCAATGTCTTTTCCAATATTGCATCAACAAATGTCTACCTCGGCGGGTCGATGTCGTGGGTACGCAATGTGGCTATTAACTTTGACAACTATGAAGAAGGAGTGGACGATCTGATGTTCACGGTTTTCTTTGATCTTATCTACTCGCCTTCCATGAGTGTGGATGACATTGTCTACACCGCAACGCCTGCCGGAGCTACCGCGCCGGAAACCCGGGTATATTCCGTCGACCCGATTAAACTCCGGTCGTTTGGAGCGAGAGCCGGTATCGATGGCCGGTTCAACAGGTCGTTTAGCTGGTCTTATGGAGGGGAAATTGGCTACCGCCCAAGTATCGAAGGAAGATCATTCTATGCACTGCTCAGAATAAGCTTTCCCGTCTTTGGCAGCAACCTTGATGACAAAGTCGAATCGTTCGAGAAACAATGACCCGGTTTTTGATCACTCCGCCGGGCGAATTTGCGGGAACACTTTTTAATACTGATGCCGGTAACACGGGTACCCGTTGTGCGCCTACCATTTAAATAAAGAATACCACTATGTCTTTGACCGATGAAATCAAATCCACTATTCGCAATATTTCCGACTACCCGAAAGCCGGAGTGGTCTTCAAAGACATTACTCCTGTACTTGCCAACCCTCAGTTGTCGCGGCAGATCGTAAAACACATGGCCGATCTTTACCGGGACCGCAACGTTAATGCCGTGGCTGGCGTTGAAGCACGTGGCTTCATCTTCGGGGCGGCGCTGGCGTATGAACTCGGATGTAGTTTTGTGCCGGTTCGCAAAGCGGGCAAGCTGCCCTTTCAATCCCGTACTCAACGTTTTGAACTTGAATATAGCTCAGCGGAGATTGAGATCCACGTCGATGCATTCAGCAAGGGGAGCCGTGTGATCGTGCATGATGACGTGCTGGCTACGGGTGGCACGTCTTGCGCGGCAGGTGATTTGGTGAAGTCGTTTGACGCCGAGATCGTCGCGTTTTCATTTCTGATCAACCTGAGTTTCCTGCCCGGCGCTGGCAAGATCGAGAAGCGGTTCGGTATGACTCCGGATTTCCTGGTGAAGTATTAATTTTCTTTCCAACTTTTCACAATCACTTTACGTTTGAGGTCACTCGCGTCACATCAGTGATAGAGGATCTTCTATGCATCGCGTGGTTTGGGGTATCGAAAAAAGGTTACACAATTATTTGATCTATATTTCATTTCACGCGCAACTAACGATTGCAACGCGCCGTCTTATGAGCATAATCAAATACAAACCTTATGAAAAAATTTTTGGTACTGGTTGTTATGCTGGCGGCTGTTGTTCAGGTGTATGCGGCGCCTGAATCGCCGACAGGTGTCTCGGTTGTGAAACACGGATCACTCGTTAAACTTTTTTACCGTGGTGAAGAAAGTGGAACTGTAAAGGTAGCCATCTACAATGAGAATGGACGACGGATTTACAGGGAAGTGATGCAGAACACGGAGGATTTTATGCGTCCTTATAATTTTTCTGAGTTGCCGTCGGGCATCTACTTTATTGAACTGACAGACAACAATGGTGTGAAACGCAAAAAGATAAAGCACACAAGTCCCGATAGAACGCTCACCGCGAAGTTGACGCGCGTCAACGACAACGAACACAAGTACGTACTGTGTGTACCGAATCAGGGTTCCAGGTTCCTCACCGTCCGCATCTACGGCGAGAACAAAAAGTTGCTGTACGAGTCAACCGAGAAAGTGAACGGCGACTTTGCAGCCCTTTACAACCTGAACAATGTTGAAGGGTATCGGACGATCTCAGTCTCCGACGGCAAGGGGCACGCGCGAGAGTTTATTGACTGACAAGCGGTGTTGCGATCGCTGATGGATCAACTTTTGGAGGCGCGCTGTGCTTTCAAAAGTTGATCTGTTATTTTAGCCAGCCGCCAAATGGCTTGTATCCGTATTGTTCCGCGCGGATTTTATGGGCATTTTTAAGGCATGGATGTTCTGTGGCTTTCATTCGGGATACTGTTAATGGTGGTGGGACTTGCGGGTTGTATTCTTCCGTTTCTTCCGGGGCCACCGCTGTGTTACCTCGCACTGCTCATTCAGCAGCTCCAATCGGAGCCGGTATTCGGCACCCGATTCCTTCTCATCTGGGCATTGATCACACTCGTTGTGGTGGGCCTGGATTATATTATTCCGATTTACGGAACCCGGCGGTTCGGAGGGACAAAGTTTGGCGTGTGGGGCTGTGCGATCGGACTGTTCGCAGGCTTGTGGTTTGGCCCTTTGGGTCTGATTCTCGGTCCTTTCGTCGGTGCATTTATTGGAGAATTGATGGGAAATGCGGGATCGGGCGACGCCCTGCGGGCAGCGGTAGGGTCGTTCGTCGGATTTCTGTTGGGCACGCTGCTGAAGCTCATTACTTGTTTTGTGATGGGCTGGTATTTCGTTAAAGAAGCATTCCTGTAGTTGTGCGGGAGTAAATTGCGCTACCAGGCTTACAATTTCTTGAAATATTTGGCTTTATTTGAGTTAAAATAATTAATCCCGCGAACATGAAAAGAATTCTTGTCCCCACTGATTTTTCCAAGCCTGCTCAAAACGCGGTCGACGTCGCGATAGATGTCGCCAAAAAGGCTAAGGCAGAACTGATCCTGTTGCATGTTGTTGAGGCGGCTTCAGGGGCCTCCTTCAACATTACTGGTGAAGTAAACGTTTCCGGCGGATGGGAGGAGAAGCTTTTCACGATGAGGTTGATAGATCGCGCCAGGAAGCAAATGGAAAAGACCTTTGAGGAAGTCAAGGCAGCCGGTGTAAAGGTGAAAAAGGAATTGAGAGTTGGAACTGCCTTTTACGGGATGCGTGATATCGTTGCCGAGCAAAACGTAGAGCTCGTGGTAATGGGTACAGCCGGGCGTTCAAAACTCAAAGAAATGGTCATTGGAACGAACACCGAGAAGGTTGTAAGGCATTCGAAGTGCCCGGTGCTCACAGTCCATAAGAAGCCGGTTACAACAGACTTCAAAAATATTGTGTATGCGACATCAATGAGCGAGGAAGAAGAGGTGTTCTCCCGCATTGTCCGTAACACGCAGCAATTGTATGGCTCGACTATCCACCTGGTCAGGGTAAATACGCCGGGCAACTTCCAGCGCGATGCGATTGTGGAGAAATACATGCAGAACTTTGCTAAAAAGCTGCGGCTCAAAGATTATACGATCAACATCTTCAACGATCTCACGGAAGAGGAAGGAATAATTTACTTTGCTGATAGCATCAATGCCGACCTCATCGCTATGGCAACGCGCGGTCGCACTGGATTTGCGCATGTGCTCGCGGGAAGTATTGCTGAAGAGGTGGTATCGCACTCCAAGCGACCGGTATTGACATTTGTGACCAAACAACGGTAAGACTTTACCGCTTGCCGTGATGAAATCGCGCGTTCGGGCGTGATTTCATTTTTTTTTCTGCCTCCGATGTGAAAGACTACTATGCCATTCTGGGTATATCTTCATCAGCCTCTGAAACTGAGGTAAAGAGAGCTTTCAGAAAGCTGGCGTTCCGCTACCATCCTGACAAGAACCCGGTTTCAGCGGCATCTGATCGTTTCCAGGAGATCAATGAGGCCTACGAAGTGTTGGGCGATGCGGATAAGCGCGCGGCCTACGATGCGAAACTCGCAAATCCTTTCGTCGCCGCGGAACCTGTGCGTCGCACACACCGCGACCCGGCATACAGGAGACGCCCGCGTCCACCACGGCCGACAGGCCCCCCGCAATCGTATATTCTTATGCGCAGTTACCTTCCTTATTTGTTGTGGGTCAGCAGGGTCGGGATCATCTTTACGACCTTGTTCTTTGTTGATTATTTGCTTCCCTACCGGCAGCAGGACGATCAGATCAGCCAGATACTTTCCATCAGGAGCAGGGAGACTTCCTTCGCTGTCCTTACCCGTTCCGGCGAGGAAATTCAAATCGACCACATTGACCCCTCTGAGTTTCCTGAGGATGGCGCGATTCAACTTGGCGTAAGCCGTATTTTTGGTTCAATCATGACGCTGTCGGCTAGCGATGGAACCTATATCGCGTGGGTTGCGTATATGTACTCCACACACATTTTTTTTCCAATCCTCCTCTTCGTAAATTCATTGCTGGCGTTGAGATACAGGAAGCGAGTGGAGTTTTGTTTCAACCTGAACGTCACCGCATTCGTTTTGTTGATTATTAACATTGTGTTGATCTGACATGGCAAAAAAAAATGACTGGAAAAAGAGAGATGGAGTTGTTTATTCCACCCGCCCGGATTTTTCCTATGAATACCAGGGGCGGGAGGAAGCCGCCACACTCCCCCCGCAGCAGCAGAACCTCAGGGTGATGCTCGACAAAGGTGGTCGCGCGGGAAAACAGGTAACGCTCGTAACCGGATTTGTCGGAACGACCAGTGATCTGGAGGGGCTGGGCAAGTTGCTGAAGTCCAAATGTGGTGTCGGTGGATCTGCAAAGGACGCTGAAATCCTGATTCAGGGCGACCACAGAGACAAGGTTGTGCAGGTTCTTCAGGCGCAGGGGTACAAGGCCCGCCGCTCGGGATAGTCTCTCGGTTCTTCCGGCTACTTAAAGTCGGCTCTGTCTCCACGAAACCAACGTTTCTCCTATCTTTGGCGTGTGAACAACGAAGAAATCTACGTGTCGGCTGTGGGAGAAGTACTGCTGTATATTATCGGCGGTGTTCTGTTTATAATCTTTGCATTCGTGACCTCGGCGTTCCTCCGTCCGAACCGCCCCAACGCACAGAAGCTCAGTACCTACGAAAGCGGTGAAGAGCCTGTCAGCTCAGCGTGGACGCAGTTTAATGTCCGCTTTTATATTATCGCGCTGATCTTTCTTCTGTTTGAAATCGAGATCGTTTTTCTTTTTCCGTGGACGACCATATTTGTTAAGGATGAACTCCTTCAGCAAACAGGTGGCGACTGGGGTTGGTTTGCGCTCGTGGAGATCGTATTGTTTATTTTTATCCTCGCCATCGGACTTGCCTACGCCTGGGTGAACGGCCACCTGGACTGGATCAAGCCCGAGCCGGCGCCGACCAGCCAGAAACAAACCGTTCCACCGGAACTTTACAAAAGGATAAATGAGCAGTATGCCGGTGGATTGCAAAAAGAAAAACTTTCATGAAGGGATTTTTAGATCAGCGATTTGAGAATGGCGGATTCATTATTACCAAGCTGGAGGACCTGATCAATTGGGCGAGGTTGTCATCCATGTTTCCGATGACTTTCGGGATAGCCTGTTGCGCGATTGAGTTTATGAGTACGGGAACAACTGTCTACGATATGGACCGCTTCGGGATGGCTCCGCGTGCAACGCCACGGCAATCGGACGTAATGATCGTGGCCGGTACCGTGACCTTTAAAATGGCTGACCGGATCAAGCGACTTTACGAACAGATGGCTGAACCGCGATATGTTATTTCGATGGGTTCGTGTTCCAATTGCGGAGGGCCGTATTGGCAGCACGGCTACCACGTCGTAAAAGGAGTACAGCGAGTTATTCCGGTGGATGTCTACGTTCCCGGCTGCCCGCCGCGTCCGGAAGCATTGATCGGTGGCTTTCTGCAGCTACAGGAGAAAATTCGCGCCGAGAGTGTGGTAGCTCCCAAAGCAATAGAGAGAATAATGGCCAGGGAAAAAACGCCGGCGTCTAACCAGAGTTAATGAAGACGTTTGAAGAAATACTCGCCTTTGTCCGGCAACATTGCAAGCACGGTGAACCGTCTCACGATGCGTTGATGACCCCGGCGGGAATCAGGATCGATCCTTCCGATCTGAAGGAAGTGTGCGTCCGGCTGCACGAAGACTCCGCCTTCTATTTTGACATGCTGTCGTCGCTTACGGCGATAGACAACGGTGTAGAAGCGGGCACGATCGACCTGGTGTACAACCTCTACTCCATACCGTTCAATCATCACGTTGCGCTTAAGGTGGTTATTCCACGCGAGCAACCCGAAGCAGATTCGGTACAGGACGTGTGGAAAACGGCAAACTGGCATGAGCGCGAAGCCTGGGATATGTTCGGTGTCCGGTTTGCGGGGCACCCCGATCTCAGAAGAATTTTGCTGCCCGCCGACTGGGAGGGATATCCCTTGCGAAAGGACTACAAACAGCAGGAATATTACAGGAATATCAAAGTAGACTAACAGAATTTCGAATGTCATCGGACAAAGTCCAATATGTTTACGATCCCGAAGGACTGAAGTTGTCGGAGCCCAACAAGTTTCGGGTGGAAGATCTTCGCGCCGAAGAGATGATCATAAACGTGGGGCCTCAGCACCCTTCCACCCACGGTGTGTTGCGACTGGAGGTATTGCTTGATGGAGAAATCATTCGCGACGTCGTTCCGCATATCGGGTATTTACATCGCTGCTTCGAGAAGCACGCCGAGAATCTCCCCTACAATCAGATCATACCATTTGTTGACCGTCTCGATTACGTGGCGGCGATGAATAGCGAGCACGTCTATGCGATGGGTGTCGAGCGCATGCTTGGTATCGAAGACCAGATCCCGAAACGCGTGGAATATATTCGCGTACTGGTGGCGGAATTAAACAGAATCAGCTCGCATTTCATTGCTATCGGCACTTACGGAATGGATATCGGCGCCTTTACGCCGTTCTTCTGGGTGATGCGCGACCGTGAACACATCCTTCGTATGCTGGAGTGGGCCAGTGGCGCGAGGATGTTGTACAACTATATCTGGGTCGGGGGACTTTTCTACGACCTTCCGGTCGGTTTTGAGGCCCGCTGTCAGGAGTTTATCCGTTATATCAAGCCCAAGCTGGACGAACTCGAACGCATCCTTATTGACAACAAGATCTTTGTTGACCGCACGGCCAACGTTGGCGTGTTGCCGCTCGACCTCGCCGTCAACTGCGGTGTAACCGGCCCGATGCTGCGGGGGTCGGGTTTGCGTTTTGACCTGCGTCGCGTAGATGGTTATTCAGTTTACCCCGAGCTGGACTTCGCCATACCGATCGGCGAGGGAAAGATGGGTGCGGTAGGCGACTGCTGGGATCGCACGTGGGTGCGTATGCAGGAAATTTACGAAAGTGTAAAAATCGTTGAACAGTGTCTTGAGAAACTAACCACTGACCACAAGCGCACGCGTGACTTTGATCCCCAGGCGTTGGTACCCAAGAAAATTCGCCCGAAGGCGCAGGACCTCTACGTCAGAGGCGAGTCGGCTAAGGGTGAGCTGGGATTTTTCTTTCGTGCAGACGGCAGGAGCGATGTTCCCTACCGCTGCAAATGCAGGTCATCCTCTTTTGTAAACCTTTCCGTTTTGCCGGAGATTGCCAAAGGAATTTTGATCGCAGACCTCATCGCCATTATCGGAACCATCGATGTTGTGATGGGAGAAGTAGACCGGTGATTGGCCGTTTGGGATGTCTTTGTGTATCCCGTAACTTCAGGAACTCAACGTCGGAGAAACGCATGCGTATACTCAACACCAGGCAGATCAGAGATCTCGATGCCCACACAATCAGTCACGAGCCGATTGCGTCGATTGACCTGATGGAGCGAGCTTCGCGCGCATTCGTGGAATGGTTCATAAGACGGATAACAACGGACAGAAAGGTCGGGGTCGTTTGTGGTACGGGCAACAACGGCGGAGACGGACTGGCAATTGCCAGGATCCTGAGCGAATGGGGCTATTACGTGCAAGTGTGGGTTGTGCGGGGGAAAGCGTCGGAAACGGCAGATTTTGCGACGAATCTCGCAAGACTGCCCGCTGCTGTATCACGAACAGATATCAGCGACGATCGCCATGACATCGCTTTCGGAGAATGTGCCGTGCTGATCGATGCCATCTTCGGAACCGGGCTTTCACGGCCACCCGACGGGCTGTATGCCCGCGTGATCGCGTTGATCAACGAGGCGGAAGCCACCCGCGTTGCCGTCGATATCCCGTCAGGATTGATGGCAGACGCACACTCGTCGGGAGCGATTGTGCGGGCGCACTACACCGTGTCATTTCAACTCCCGAAGCTAGCGTTCCTGTTGCCGGAAACATATCCCTTCACGGGAGAGTGGGAGAGGGTGGATATCGGCCTGGACAAAGAATTCATTCAAAGTACTCAAACAGACTACCACTATGTTCGGATGGGGGCTGTCAGGAAGATCCTCGGGTTGCGATCCAAGTACGATCATAAGGGTACTTTCGGGCACGGTCTTCTGATAGCCGGAAGCTACGGCAAGATGGGGGCGGCAGTGCTCGCCGCCAGGGCCGCGTTGCGCGCAGGACTGGGGTTGCTCACCATGCATGTGCCCCGAAGCGGATACCCCATCGTTCAGGTCGCTGTTCCCGAGGCGATGTGTCTCGTCGATGAGGATGCCAGTGTATTTACAGAACCGCCCGCGCTGGCCGCGTACGATGCGGTCGGGATTGGCCCGGGACTCGGACAGGATGACCTCACAAAACGGGCATTGGCAAATACGCTGGAGACAGTCGGTAAACCCGTGGTACTGGATGCTGACGCACTGAATATCCTGGCCGCCGATCGCGATCTGCTCAGACGGGTACCACCCGGAAGTATCTTAACACCCCACCCAAAGGAATTTGAGCGACTGACCGGTCGCTGGTCGGACGACTTCGAGCGACTCGAGATGCAGAAGCAGCTGGCGGTGTCCCTGAAGGCGATAATCGTGTTGAAAGGCGCACACACCTCTGTTGCCAGCGATGAAGGTCTTGTCTACTTCAACTCCACCGGCAACCCCGGAATGGCGACCGGGGGCACCGGCGATGTACTGACAGGCCTGCTGACGGCCATGCTGGCGCAAAGGTACGCACCCATTGAAGCAGCTGTCGCCGGAGTTTTCCTGCATGGTGTTGCCGGTGATATTGCCGCTGCGAGCGTCGGCATGACTTCCATGATTGCTTCCGATCTGATTGACGGGCTGCCGGCAGCTTTTCTGAAAGCCCTCCGCAAATAATTTTGGGGAATTTTAAACTTTCTGCCGGTTTTTTGCATCTAAGGAGTATATGCGGCGGATTTTGGCGAACTCTGGACCGGAATTTGACGTATATGTACTGCAATAACTATCGGATACATGCGTTTTTACAGGTTGATTTTTACGGTTTTAGCTTTCTCGGCGTTCCAGCTGAGTATAGCTCAATCGTATCCTGAGAGTCTGACAGCCGTCGCTCAGGAAGTCAATCTTGCCAGGTCGGTTCATATATTCCCTAACCCGGTCACGGAGGATGTATTTGTGGAACTGGATCAGTTTACAGCCGCTCAGGTTACTGTTACGGTCCACACCATTATCGGAAATGAGCTTCCGGTTGAAAAGGAAATCACCGACGACAACCTCATCAGGGTAAAGGTGAAAGACCTCGCGCCGGGATATTATCTTCTGGCTGTCAGGGATGACGGGTCTGGTTTCCGGGGTACCTACAAGTTCCTCAAACGGTAGGCAAAAGACTCCTCAGTTTTTCTCCAAAGGTTTTTACTTCGTCTTCGGTTGTATCAAACGCGCACATCAGCCGTACTTCCATTGTCCGGTCATTCCAGATGTAGAAAAAGTTTTTTTCCTGAAGTGGAGTAATTACCTCTTTCGGAAGAATAGCGAAGACGCTGTTTGCGTCGACGGTTTGGGTGATGGTTACGCCGCGAACGGTACGCAGTTCCGCTTCCAGTAGTTTCGCCATTCGGTTGGCGTGGTGCGCGTTCTTTTTCCAGAGATCGTTGGATAGCAAAGCGGAGAATTGAGCACTGATAAATCGCATCTTGGAATGCAGCTGCATTCCCTGTTTACGGATGTATTTGAAATCCCGCGCCAGCTCCTTGTTGAAGATGATGACGGCTTCACCAAACATCATCCCGTTCTTTGTACCTCCGAAAGAGAGTACATCAACGCCGACGTCACGCGTAAAGGATGCCAGGTCGGCATGGAGGCTCACCGCTGCATTTGCGATCCTCGACCCATCCATGTGAAGAAAAAGATGGTGTTTCTTCGCGATCTCAGCGATGCTTTTCAGTTCACTAATGGTGTACACAGTTCCATACTCCGTGCTTTGCGACAGCGTAATCGCCCTCGCCTGAGGATGGTGTTGATCGCCGATCCGGTGAATTTTTTCTTCTACAGCGCTGGCTGTCAGTTTTCCGTCGGCGGCCGGCACGGGAACCAGTTTGCAACCGAGAAATTTCTCCGGCGCAGTGGATTCGTCAACATTGACATGCGCGAGTTCGGCGCAAAGTATGGAGTGATATGAATGTGTCAACGCCTGAAGGCCGAGAACATTTGCTCCCGTACCGTTGTAGACGAAATATATGTCAATACCCTCCCCGAATAATTGTTTGAACTTTGCCACAGCCTCTGCGGTATATTGGTCATCGCCATACGAGGTATCGTGCGCCACGTTGGCTTTCGCCAGGGCTTCCATGACAGCCGGATGGACGCCGGCGTAGTTATCGCTTGCGAAGGAGTTCACAGTTTAAAGTTCAAGGTTAAAGGTCCAAAGTAAGATTGGAGCCTTATATCGAAAGTAGTGCCTTAATCTTGAATGTTAAGTCTTGAATCTTAAAATTTATACCCTATTTTGCTCACTTATTCTCCCGGCAGCTATTAATTGTTTGCATGGTAAACATCCTTGTTCCAACTGACTTTTCGCAGCTTTCAAAATCAGCTCTCAAGTATGCCATCAAGATAGCCAATAGGTTGGGCGGCAATGTTACGGTTTTGCATGTGCTGACGACCACGCGTGCTTTTACCATCTCTGTGCGGGAAAAGATCAAATCATTCGACTATGACGCGGTGGAGTCGGCGGAGCATGAGCTTGAGGTCATGATCCGAACATTGTCGGAGCAATACAAGAGTTCGCGGCCGATCCGGTACGAGGTGGTTCGCGGCGCATACTTTCCTTCAACCTTATTGCGCGAAGCCCGGAAATTGCGTTCCGGGCTGATTGTGATGGGTACGCGTGGCGCCAACGGTATCACTAAAGCCGTGTTTGGCAGCAATACCAACTCCGTCATTGAAGTGAGCCATATTCCCGTTCTCGCCGTGCCGGAGAAAGCTGACTTTAAGGGATTTCGCAACGTAGTCTATGCGTCAGACCTTGAGAACCTGGAAGCGGAACTGGAGATACTCATTCGCTACATCGAAAAGTTCGGCTCGACGATCCACCTTATACACATTGTTCCACCGGGTGCGCAGGTCGATGTTGTCGAGGAAAAAATACAGGCCGTACTAAACGGATTCACCTACAAGAACATCGTCACCCTGGTTCTGGTAGACAGTAATATAGGTATCGCTCTCGAAACGTATGTGGAAGTGTCTAAAGCAGATGTTCTCGCGATGTTTACGCACGAGATCAGTTTTGTCGAAAGGGTTTTTGACCGCAGTATGACACGCAAGATGGCTTTCCAAAGTAAGATTCCTTTGCTGGCTTTCCGGCAAACCACGCTGGAACGCGGCCTGTAGCAGGGCGATAGTATTCTCCCGATAGCCTAGAATTCCGCGTTTCCGGGATATCTCGGAAAGGGGATCACGTCGCGAATATTGGTCATACCGGTCACAAATTGAATCATGCGCTCGAATCCCAGGCCGAACCCGCTGTGGGGAGCTGACCCGAACTTTCTCAGATCGAGGTACCACCAAAGGTCTTTCTCCGGAAGGTTGAGCTCATTGACGCGTTTCAGGAGGCGGTCGTATCGCTCTTCCCGTTGCGACCCACCGATAATCTCGCCGATACCCGGGAAGAGCACGTCCATAGCGGCTACGGTTTTTCCGTCGTCATTCTGACGCATGTAGAACGACTTGATTTCCGCGGGGTAATTGTACAATACCACCGGCTTTTTGAAATGTTTTTCTACGAGGTATCGCTCGTGTTCGGACTGTAGATCCACTCCCCACTCCTCGACTATAAACTGGAATTTCTTCTTTTTATTGGGAGCTGACGCTTTCAGAATCTCAATTGCTTCTGTGTAGCTGAGGCGTTGGAAGTCGTTTTCGGCAACAAACTTCAGCCGGTCTATCAACCCCATCTCACTGCGTTGATTCTGAGGTTTGGACTGCTCCTCTTCCTTTGCGCGTTGGTCGAGGAATTCGAGATCATCGGCGCAATGTTCAAGCGCGTACCGCACGAGGCTTTGGAGAAACTCCTGTGCGAGCTGCATATTATCGTTGTTGTCGTAGAACGCCATTTCGGGTTCGATCATCCAGAATTCGGCCAGGTGGCGCGTTGTATTTGAATTCTCCGCCCTGAATGTAGGTCCGAATGTATAGATCTCGCTCAACGCGAGGGCGTAGGTCTCACCTTCAAGCTGACCTGACACTGTGAGGTTGGTGTCGCGTCCGAAGAAATCCTTCCTGAAGTCGACCTTGCCTTCTTCGTTTCGCGGAGGATTGTCAGCGTCGAGGGTTGTGACCCGGAACATCGCTCCGGCGCCTTCCGCATCGGAAGCTGTGATGATCGGTGTGTGGATATAGAAAAAGCCGCGATCGTTAAAAAACTGATGGACGGCAAAAGCCATGGCGTGGCGCACTCTCATGACGGCGCCAAAAGTACTGGTACGCGACCGGAGGTGAGCGATCTCTCGCAGGAATTCGAGGGAGTGCTTTTTTGGTTGCAGCGGGAATTTTTCGGGGTCGCTGTCGCCGAGGATCTCAATAGCCGTTACCCGCACCTCCACCGGCTGTCCTTTTGCCGGAGAAGTCACGAGGGAACCCTTTACTGAAACGCAGGCGCCAGTTGTGATCCTCTTGAGAATGTCTTCAGGGGTGTTGTTGAAATCGACAACTGCCTGGATATTCCGGACGGTCGACCCGTCGTTTATGGCGATAAACTGGTTATTTCTAAAGGTTCGCACCCAGCCCTGAACAGTAACATCCTGGTTTGCCGGGGTTGTTGTCAACAATTGTCTGATTTTTGTTCGTTCCATGCGCGCTTTTTATTCCGGTGTAGCTTCCATCGGGGAAGGGATCGCAAAAAACGAAAAAAGTGTCGGAATTTCATAGCCGCCGGTTAGCAAGTCGAATTCTGATGCTTAATTGATCGATTTGTAGTATTTTAACATGACCCCGCGCCAGGGGTGGTGTGGCGGTTTCAGAACTGCTGCGAATTGATAACTTTGTGGCAAATTAGAACTAGCGTATTTTTTTCCAACGATGCAGAAACTGGGCTTAAATCAATCTTTACAGCAGAAGCTGTCTCCACAGCAGATACAGTTTATCAAGCTGTTACAAGTTCCTACTGCGGAACTGGAGGGTAGGATTGAAGAGGAGTTGGAAAGTAATCCGGCGCTGGAGGAAGGGGAGGAAAAAGAGGTCCAGGAAGACGCAAACAGCGAAGATGAGGTGCAGGACAACAGCGCCGAAGAGGAGATCGACATCAAAGATTATCTCCAGGACGACGACTACAGCGGGTATAAAATGCAAGGCGATGGCGACGATGACGACGATCGCGAGATGCCGATACCGACATCTGCTTCTCTGCACGAGCTATTGATGAACCAGTTGGATTTCCTCGGATTAAATGAAAAGGAGTACGTAATCGGCAAGCAGTTGATCGGAAGCATTGAGAGCGACGGCTATATTCGCCGTGAGCTTGATGCCATATCAAACGACCTCGCATTCTCACAGGGGATTGAGACTACGGTGGGGGAGGTGGAAAGCATTCTCAGGAGAATTCAGACTTTTGACCCTCCGGGTATTGCGGCCCGCGATCTGCAGGAGTGTCTGTTGCTGCAGCTTGAACGAATGGACAACGGTCATAATATTGACGTGGCGGTTGCTAAAAAGATCATTACGGAGTGCTTCGATGAATTTACTAAAAAACACTATCAAAAGATCCAGAAAAAACTGGAGACCGAAGACGAGGAGTTTGTCAAGGATGCGATCGAACTCATTGTAAGGCTTAACCCCAAGCCGGGTGGCGGCGCGGCCGCGTCGATGGTAAAGAATCAATATATCATTCCGGACTTTATCCTGACAAACAACAACGGGAAACTGGAGCTTGCGTTAAACAGTCGCAATGCACCGGAACTGCGTGTGAGTCGGTCGTATAATGAGATGTTCAAGGCATACGACAAGAGCAATAAGCAAGACAAGAAACTGAAAGAGGCGGTCACGTTCGTGAAACAAAAACTTGACGCCGCCCGATGGTTTATCGACGCGATAAAGCAGCGTCAGCAAACCTTGTTGAGAACGATGCGCGCTATTGTTGATTTTCAATACGATTTTTTCCTGGAGGGTGATGAGACCAAGTTGAAGCCGATGATCCTGAAGGATATCGCGGGTATGATCAGTATGGATATTTCTACAGTTTCGCGAGTTGCCAGCAGCAAAGCCGTACAGACTGATTTTGGGATATTTCCATTGAAGTATTTTTTCTCCGAAGGTATCTCGACTGATTCGGGTGAAGAAGTCAGCAGCCGCGAGGTGAAACAGATTATCAAGGATATAATTGAAGCTGAGGATAAAGACAAGCCTTACTCTGACGATAAGCTGGAGAAGATCCTGAATGAAAAAGGATACAACATTGCCCGGCGCACGGTGGCAAAATATCGGGAACAGCTCAATATTCCGGTCGCCCGGCTGCGTAAGGAGATTTAGGATATGTGGGCACGTATAGTTTCCATTGTCTTCCACCCGTTATTTATCCCTACCTATTTCTTCCTGTTTCTATCCCGGGTGGCTCCGACAGCACTTGAGCCGGTAGCCCCTGTGTTGCAACCGAAATTTCTCCTTTTCATTTTTCTGGTGACGTGCGTGATCCCGGTGCTGAATCTTGGATTGATCAAGGCATTTGGTGGTTTTCGGACGTTCGCCATGCCTGCCCGCAAAGAGCGGCTACTTCCTTTTGCGCTTATCTCTGTCATTTATATAGCGGTGACGTATATGTTCTATGTGCGGGGTAGCATGAACCTCCATGACAACTTCCTGAGATTTTTCCTGACTATCGATTTGCTCATTGTCGCGGCGACAGTTGCGACCTTTTTCTTCAAGGTAAGTGTACACAGCGTTGCGGTGTGGGGTCTTATTGGAATACTGATTCGGTTCAATCAGCTTACGAACAAGGATGCAATATTTTTCGGTATCGTGGTCGTTACCATGGTGGCGGGCGTGGTGATGGCTGCGAGGCTTCAGGTAGGAGCACACACGTTGAGGGAGGTTATGTGGGGCGCAGTGCTGGGGCTTATAACCGGGTTCGGAGGGATGTTGCTGCTGTTCAACACATAGTCCGCACACAATCCTATCCCGAATACCGGTAAAAAAAGGCGTTCCGGTTTGGAACGCCTCTGGTATGATTGAAAGCCGCAAGAGGTGTCTGGCTATTCACTGGTGCCCTTTCTGCTGCGGTCCGACGATGAACTTGCGGTACTACTGGCGGACGTACCGGAAGGACTGTTTGCTCCCGGCATAGGAGAAGTGTAGCCGCTTGCCAGTTGTGAGACGCGCAAACGGTTCTCCACATTTTTTACTCCGGATACGTCTTCCGCGATATCCTCAGCTCTTCTTTTGGCGTTGCGATGATCGACGGTTCCGGTAAGGGTAATCTCGCCGTCGTTAGCGGTTACGGTGATGTCCGATGCATCGACAAATGGATCGTCGCTAAGTCGGTCGTTGACATCGTCCGTTATCCGTTCGTCTGAGCGCTTATAGCTCTTCGGTCCTTTCCCGCGAAACGACTGTTGCATTTGTCGGTCGCGGCTTCTCCGTCGTTCCGCATCTTCATCACCGAACCACGACGATATTTCGTCTCCTGTGCGATCCCACCATGAGCGTTCGGATTGATCTCCGCGTCCGTAATCCCGGGAACGCTGGTAGTCCCAGTTAGACCTGCCATAGCCAGGGCTCTCGAAGTCGCGGTTGGAGCGCGGTGACCCGCCCTCAAAGGAGGTGTGTCCGTAGCCAAAAGAATCGCTTCCCTGATTGTACCTTCCGTGGTCACCGTAGCGATCGTAGTTGGCACCGCCGAGCCGATTCTCGCGGTTCTCAAAATCACGACGTCCCATTCCCTGATGGCCGCGGTCGTAGAGATTTCTTCCTCGCGTACCAAAGTCGGAATAGCCGGAAGTCAATCCGCTTCCTCGGTTTTCATTCTGACGATTAAACCGACTCTGGTAGTCGTTATCAAAGTCGCCTTCGCGGCCAGTCTGCATCTGCCGCTCGTAACGGCTTTGCCATCCGCCTTCACTTGGGTAAGTTCCCGTTTGATGTCCGCTGTTTCGGTATCCTCGGTTTTCTGAATCGGTGTAGTTAGGTTCTTCGTACTCGTAATTGCGCCGGTGCCGACTGTAGTTGTCATTCCAATCCTGTTGCTGCTGCCGATTGCGATTTTTATTTGCCATAAGATTTTGGTTTAATTTTGTGTGAAAGAAATTTCAATCACACAGAACCAAAATTATGCCCTGGGGAATTAGCGGCAAGACATATAAGGTGTAGACCCACCACCACACAGTAATTTGTATTTTGTTGCGTGGTACTGCGCACAGCGGCCGGCCATTGCACCCTTACTCAAGCCCAATCATCATAAACGCACCCCAGAAGATGGGGTCCGGATAATCAACGCGTAACTCCTTCTTGGCGTCGATGAAGCTCTCACGCAAGTTGTTGGTGTTGCTCCACTTGAGATAGAACTTCGACATGAGTTTTTGGGTGGCTACGTCATCGACCTTGAACATACTCATGATAAGGACTTTTGCGCCGGCTGTCAGGAATGCCCGCTGCAAGCCGTACACACCTTCACCCCACTCCAGATCGCCGAGACCGGTTTCACAAGCACTCAGGACGACGAAGTCGGTTTTGTCGAGGTTAAGGCTCATCGCTTCCTGCGCGGTGAGGATCCCGTTCTCCATATTGTAGTTGAAGTCGGTCTTTGCGAGAATATCGCCGGCGCCTTTTAGCAGCAGGCCGCTGCGCATCAATGGATTCTGTGCCAGCAATGCCTCAGCTCCTTCAATCTGTTTAGACAGGGTGACTTCCTCCGCCGGCTTGTAAAGTCCGTGAGTGGCGATGTGAAGCACTCTGGGGTTGTTGAGTTCTTTTATATTTTCCTCCGCGGCAAGGGCTTCTACATACTCGTTTGTGTTCCATCCCTTTTCCGCCAGGATATTCTGAAGTTGCTGTACTTCTTTTTCCGTACCGGGTAACGCCTGGATCTCTTTACGGCTATTGGCCGATGCGGTGAGATAGAAGGTGGGGTTTCCGAATACGGAAGCGGTGTTTTCCGTAGCCGAACTGCGCGACTTGACTTTGCGCAGATAGATATCTTTTGTATTGCTGACGAGTACTATATTCGAGTTGTCAATTACGTATCGTCCTTCAGGGGATGGTATCGCTTCAAGATTTATCTGGTTGTAGACGCCATCTGCCGAGAGGTAAATCGTAGCGGTCTGTCCGATTTCGTCAACAATCGGTTTCCAGTAGACGTTGTATGAATATTGGTCAGGTACCCTTCCGATGATCGAGTTCCGGTAATACCGGAAGTAACGTGTCTCCATGTTTCGGCCGTCTTCCATGACAATGGCCTTGGGTTTATTGAGCTTAGGGGTGAGGTACAGAGCGGCATAGATCACTGAATCGGTGAAGGTGTGGTTGAAGTGCCGGTATCGCACCAGTTCGACGGCTACTTCATTGGCGCCTAGTGAATTCTTGACATCTTCAAAAACGATGCGTTTGTCTTCGAAATTCTGGCTGAACAATTCTGATTTTTGACTCAGCTCGCGTTCCAGGAGCTCGACAGACTGCGTTAGCGCGACCGGATCTATCTCGTTCTCCGTCAGTTGGGCAGGGCTCATGGACAATGCGATAGTGAGAAGCTCCTTTTTCTGGATCCATTCATTGTATTGTTCTTTCAGGGGCTCGTCGGTACTATTGAGGATCCGTTCCCGCATCTTGATAGAATTGCTCAGCAGGAGTGCTTTCGTCATAAGCTGGGCATTGTAGATCCGTCCGGTCAGATCCTTGAAGTCATCGAGGTTACTGAAAGCAAGCGTATTGTAGAACTCGAAGTCGCCCTTGATCGTATTCCAGTACTTCGCTTTTTCCCGCTCGCTGAGTGCGGGAAAAAACTTCTTGATATACTCTTCATAGTTGGCAAGGGCCTGATCTATGAGGCGTTTCGATTGCTTGTAGTTTTTCACCATGTAATAGACCTTGCTCAATTTGCTCAGCACCTTCACATACTCGGGGTGCGTATTGCTGAAGAAGTCTTCGTATAGTTTCTTGGATTTGTTGTAGAATTCCTCCGCTTTAGAATAGTTCTTCAACTGATAATACACATCGCCGGTCAGGGTATAGATGCTGGCCGCGTTGATATTGTTTTTTGTTCCTGTCTTGGCGCGCCAGATACTTTCGGCCACCGTGAGCGAGTTGAATGCGATGTCATACCGCCCTTCGGATATATACAGTACGGCAACGTTCTTCAGTATTTCAGCATACTGCGGGTTGTCTTTGCCGAGTTTGTCAGCCATAATATCGCGGGCTTCAAGCATCAGTTTCTCTACCTCCTTGCGGTTATCGCCCTTGTGGAATTTTATCAAAGCAAGCTGAGACACCGTCTTGGCCGTTTCAATATGCTGGCGGCCAAATTGTTTCTCCAGCGTCGCAATAGCCTTTGTCAGGTTGTCTTCGGCTTTCTCATAGTCGCCGAGTGTGTAGTTGATGTCTCCGAGAAGTTGCTGTGTGGCGGCTGTTTTCGTGGAGCTCTCACCGTAAATGTTGAGCGCGATTTCATGTGCGCGACGTGCTACGCGGTCGGCCTCCGTATAATCGCCTTTTGCCAGGAGTATGCGCCCCTTGTTTACGAGCGGCTGGATCAGTCTCAATGAGAGCTGACCAAAAAGACGCTGGTATTCCGGCAGTAACTTGTTGAGTAGTTTGTCAGTCTCTGTGTACTTGCCGAGTTGTATATAGAGCGTGGAGAGTTCCTGTGCCGTTGAGAATTCGTCAATAGGCACATCGGTCCGGGATATTTCCCGGCGTGTTTTCGACAGGTTTGATTCCGCTTCGTCAAACAGTCCTTTGATCCCGTAGATACGTGCCTGGGTTTCCAGGGCATCGATGTAGGCGGGTGAATATTCGACATAGTCCCGGTTCTTTTTGATGCCAATAACCTGAAGGGCTTTGTCGATGTTGGTGGAAGCATCGTCGTAGTCGCCGAGCTGGATCTGAAGTTTTGCGACGTTGGTCAGCCCGATGCCGTACAGTATATCCTCGGGGTCGAATTTTGCTCTGACGGAGCTCTCTGCCTGGTCGAGAATAGTGGATGCCAGTGTGTAGTTGTCGGCCATCTCGTAGTATTGCGCCAGGTGCGTCAGGATGCCGAACAGGTCCTTGTGCTGAACATCGATCTCTTTCGAGACAAAGTCGATGAAGCTTTCCTGATATATCTTCCCAGCCTCTTCTATCTTGTTGGTATAGTCGAGATAGAAGTTCGCCAGGGCCAGCTTTGACAGGTGATATTCGGGCGAACTTTCTCCGCAGAGTTCTTTCTTTATTTCGCTGAGCTGAGTCAGGTATGCTTCGGCGTTTCCATAGCGCCTTTCGGTGATAGCGACCTGGTAGAGGAACTCCAGGATCCGTCCCCGGGTGCGATGGAATTTGGGCAGATTTTCCGACGCGAGTACGTTAACAGCATTGTTCTCCAGGTTCCTTGTTTTGTCGCGCGCCAGCTTCGAGCTAAAGTCCACGGCGTGGAGGTTGATCCGGTGCAAACTTGTTTTCGGATAGTTCTTTCCAATCATCTTCTCATACTCGAGCTTGGTATTCAGGTAACGCGGACGATTACCCTGATCCTGGAGGTAGGCGATGTAGCTCAGGTAGATTTGATGCGCCAGTTCGTTTGTGGGTTCGGTGATCTTCTTGAGGTCGTCCAGGGTCTTCTGGTATTTCAGCGCCTTGTGCATGCCGTTTTCTTCGAGAGACTTGTCCCACAGATAGCGATAGCGTACGTCAGCGAGACTGATACGTCCGAGAAATCTGCGTTTCGAACGAATCCACGATTCCAGTTCGCCGTAGATCATATCGATATCCGGGTTGGCTGCGTCCTTTCCAATAATGGAGATCCTGCCTTTACGCCCGTAGGCCAGTCCAAGAAGGGTTTTGAACCGGGCATAGTCATTGTGGCGTTTGAATACGTCTGCTTCATCGAGTCTGACACTCTTGATCTTACCATCTTCAACCCGTGTTTCCCTGTCAACTGCGCGGGAGGCGAAATATTTCTCCATTCCCAGGAGTACTTCGATGGCATCGTTGGCGAAACCCTGACCGATCATCGCTTCTGCCTTGATAAGGGCGATCCGGCTGGCGAGGGTATCGTTCATCTGCTCGGTTTTTGTCAGGAGTGATTCCGACTGTTCTGTGTAGTCGCGCGCGATTCTGTAGTTACCAAAATCGATGTAAAGTTCGGCTACGTCCAGCATCGTTTCCGCATAACCTTCGCCAGTCTCTCCGTACACAGCCTGACTTGTGTTAATGGCGTTGCTAATGCTGTTTTCAAATCCCGCGAGCATTCCGCTGGCTGTATTAAAACGCGCTTCCCGGATATGATAGGCTAGCATATAGCTGTTGGGTCCGGAAATCTTCGCAGCGTTTTTTTTGAATTTTTTCAATCCGTTGAGAGCCTTGGAGAAATTACCGGCTTCGTAATGCTTGTCGGTCTTGCGCAGTGCCTTGTCCAGCTTTTTGTTTTGAGAATACCCTGCCTGCACCAGAAACAGGGAGAAAAACAGCATTACAGTACAAAACCTCAGGATTTTCATAGGTAGTAGTTTACGGCTAACAAAGTTAAAAAAGATAACCGGCTATTCCACGCGCCGTACCCGTCTATGTTATAGCTGATTTGGCCGCTTTAGTAAGGAATTCCGGTTGGCACGGCGGTGTAACCGGCCGTAGTCGCCCTGAAAATGACAAGAGTTGTCAGCGATAGTTCTTAAACTTGCCTCAGCAACCACACTGGAATTGACAAAAACCTTTTCACTATACCGGAGCTCGGCAGGGAGCGGCAAAACACGCACGCTTGCGAAGGCTTGGCTCACGCTGGCCCTGAAATTCCGAGCCGACTATTTTAAGCATATCCTGGCCGTTACCTTCACCAACAAGGCCTCGCAGGAAATGAAGGATCGCATCCTGGAATACCTGGACGATTTTTCCAAAGGGCGCCAAAACACCCTGGCCGATGAAATTCAACTCGAGTTGGGGATTGACAGCCAGACATTTCGTCAGCGAAGTCAGGAGGTCCAGTCAACGCTGCTTCACCGGTACGACAATTTTTCGGTCAGTACCATCGACGCTTTTTTTCAAAAAGTAATCCGTTCGTTTACCCGGGAAGCAGGCCTCGTGGGTGACTACCGGCTGGAGGTTGACCAGGAGGCGGTGCTGGAGGAAGTAATAGACAATCTCATCGACGAGTTGGGCACTAACCATCAGCTAACAGACTGGGTAGTGGAGTTTGCACGCGAGAACCTGGAGAACGAGCGATCCTGGGATGTGCGCTACAGCCTCATCGATTTTGCCAGAGAAATATTCAGGGAAGAATTCAAAGAAATCGAAGATGAAGTTAACAGGGTTACGGCGAACCCCGGATTCTTCAGGCAACTTCGCGGGGACCTTTGGGCAGCGAAGAATTCGTTTGTCGCTTCTGTAGCCGGGCCGGCAAAAGCAATGCTGCAAATCATCACCGGCAAGGGATGGGATATACAGGACTTCAGCCACGGGAAGAATTCCGGACTGCTGACTTTTCTCAACGGTGTCGCTAATGCCCGGGGCTTGTCTGATTATCCGGAGCCTAAGAAACTGGTTCGCAACCACTTTACGACGGGAGCGAACTGGCCGAATAAAAAGTCGACGCATGCAAAAGATATTGCCACGGTGGCAAGTGCCGAACTCGCGCCGCGGCTCGTCAGTCTGCTTGAGAGTTTCGACAACGGTTACAGTAGTGCGCTTAGTGCGGAGGTCGCGCTGCGCAATATGTACGTATTTGGCCTTATCGCCGATATCGCACGTAAGCTGAAGGAATACAAGGACGAGAACAACATCATGCTGCTTGCGGATGCTCCGAAGCTTCTCAACGGCATCATTCGCGATAGCGACACACCCTTTATTTACGAGAAGGTCGGGTCATTTTATCGGAATTATCTTATCGACGAATTTCAGGACACCTCGGGTCTTCAATGGCAGAACTTCTATCCCCTTATCGCAAACAGTCTTGACCAGGGCTACCCCAGCATGGTTGTCGGAGATGTGAAGCAGGCTATCTATCGGTGGCGCGGAGGCGACCTGAGTTTATTGCAGGAGAAGATTACCAGCATCATTGGGGCTGACCGCGTAGACACGTTAGAACTCAACAATAATTTTCGCAGTGCGGAAACCATCGTCAACTTCAACAACAGGGTGTTCAAGGCAGCCTCGAATATCCTTTCGCTGGAGACCGGCGCCACCGTCCCGACACTTGCTTACGAGGATGTGGCACAGGAGGTGGCAGGAAATGAGGTGGGATTTGTGGAGATACAATTTATAGGTGAGGAGGCTCGCGGTGAAGGTGATGAGGGTTCAGAGTCCACATTATCATGGAAAGAGCGCGCGCTGGAGAATGTACCGCGTACACTGGAGCGACTTCAACAGGAGGGTGTGTCGTTGAAGGATATTGCTATCCTGGTGAGAAAGAACGATGAGGGGCAGCGGATTGCAGCCCATCTGTTGCAGTACAAGAATTCACCGAACGCCAAGCCCGGTTGCTCGTACGACGTCGTGTCCAATGAGTCGCTGCGTATCGATGGTGCCGGCGCTGTCAACCTGTTGCTGGGCGCGATGCGCTATTTATTGAATACCGACGACGCCATTGCGCGTGCCCAACTTGGCTTTGAATACACCCGGATATACGAACCCGACAGAGACTTGTCTGAAGTGTTTACGGTCAGCAATCAGAATACATTTGAGAACAATCTGCCGTCCGGGTTTACAAAACAGAAGGCTATGCTCCGAAAACTTCCGTTGATTGAGCTAACCGAAACGCTGATCAGGATTTTTGGCCTCGGGACGATCACTGGTGAGCTGGCGTACATTCAGGCATTCCAGGACCTTGTACTGGAGTTTGGGAACCGGGAAAAGAGTGACCTGGGGGCATTCCTGGCATGGTGGGAGGCGAACAAGCACAAGAAGAGTATTCAGATATCGGGAGATGTAGACGCGGCACAGATATTGACTATTCACAAATCCAAAGGGCTGCAGTTCAGGTATGTGATCATACCGTTCTGTGCCTGGAGTCTGGATCACGAGATCTGGCAGGCGCCCAACCTTTGGGTGCGGTCAGACGCGCCGCCCTTTGCCGAGGCTGGCTATCTTCCTGTTAAGTACGGAAAGAAACTGGAAAATACGGTGTTTTCCGATTTCTACCGGGAGGAGCGGATTAAAGTACTGCTCGACAATCTAAATCTTTTGTATGTCGCGTTTACAAGGCCCGAGTCCGGTCTGATAGTATTTGCGCCGTCGCAGGAAGTTCGCGGCGCAAAGGGAACGATCGCGGAATTGTTGCACCGGAGTATTCAAGGCGATGAAATGCTGCTTTCAGGCTGGGATCCGGCAGCGTCGATAGTACGCTTAGGTAGCCTGGATGTTAGCGTGGGTAAAGCCGAACCTGAGACCACGGCGGTCCGGTTGGTGGAATACCTCGCATCGTCCTGGC
Organism: uncultured Roseivirgaceae bacterium; assembly: GCA_964493505.1. Taxonomy (GTDB): domain Bacteria; phylum Bacteroidota; class Bacteroidia; order Cytophagales; family Cyclobacteriaceae; genus Chryseosolibacter. The sequence goes on along the minus strand of CAZBNP010000019.1, from coordinate 35,755 downwards.
GCGAGAAACTTGTGATCAGACGGTCGGCAACCGAGTGGTTTAATGAGGAAGGTATCCGTGAGAAAGTTGACTATGGTATCTATATGCACACGGTGCTGTCGCGAATGCACTACGGCGACCAGTTGCAGGAGATGCTGGTGCAGACTGTGAACGAAGGACTGATTTCCACTGCTGACAGAGATGATATTGAATCACAGCTGTCTGAACTGTTGCGTAACCCGACGGTTTCAAACTGGTTCAGTCGCGAATGGGAGGTGCGAACGGAAGTCCCTATACTATTGCCGGAGGGAGGAGAGAATAGAATTGACAGACTCCTCCTCAAAGGGAAGAAGGCCGTTGTCATCGACTTCAAAACAGGAGGAAGGAAGAAGGCGGACGAAAAGCAGGTGCTCGATTACACTGAGATCCTTCGAAAAATGAATTTTACTGAAGTGGAAGCCTACCTGCTTTACCTCGGTGAAAATGAGATTGCGGAAGTCAGGGCTGGTAAGCAGTCCAGGCTTATTCAACAGAAGGCAAAAGATATCGATCAACTTGAGTTGGGTTTTTGAGATGAACTCTAAGGCTAAAGAGCATAAAAATATGAAATCCTTTCTACGGGAGATTGCCGGGAAGATTTTTGAGGATCACCCTGTATTGGAGGATGTCACAGTAGTGTTTCCTAACCGCAGGGCGGCGCTGTATTTCAGAAAGCATCTTAGCGAGATGTTGACGAAGCCGGCCTTTTCACCGAAGTTGATTACTATCGAAGACTTTTTTCATGGCTTCTCGTCGGCGATGGTCCCTGACAAGCTCGTGCTTATCGCGCGTCTTTTTTCGGCTTATAAGCGTGTGATGGGAGATGAGAAGGATCCGGAGGAAACCGGAAGGTTTGAAGACTTCTATTTCTGGGGAGAGATGCTCTTGCGCGACTTCGATGAGGTGGACAAGTATCACGTTCGCGCTGAACAGCTCTTTCGCGACCTGAGTTATCAAAAGGAACTTGATTCCAGCTTCGACTTCCTCACCGAGGAGCAAGTTGAGTTCCTGAAGAGTTTCTGGGCAAATTTTGACGTCGATCAATCCGTCAACAAGGGTCGGTTCATTCGTATGTGGCGTAGGTTGCTGCCTCTGTACAACGGTTTCAGAAGCGATCTTCGGAAAGCCGGCCTGGCATACGAAGGCATGTTGCATCGTGATGTCGCTGAAACGCTTCTGAACGGTGATGCTTCGGCGAAGGTACGCGGGCCCGTCATCTTCGCGGGATTCAATGCCCTTACCGCTGCCGAGGAAGTGGTTATTACTTTTTTCGTCGAGCACTTTGGGTCGAAGGTCTATTGGGATGTCGATGCCTGGTATGTCAACAACCTCGGGCAGGAGGCAGGGCTGTTCTTTCGCGAATACCAGGAGAAGACAGTTCTTGGAAAGACATTCGACTTCAACCTGCCGGCGAATTTTCAGAAAAAGATAACGTCCGCTACCGAAGTTCATCTGTACGGGGCGGCGCAACCCGTGGGGCAGGCGAAGGCGATGGCCCAGGTTCTCCGGGATGAGATCCTCAAGGGACTCGATCCGGAGGAGACGCTGGTGGTTCTCGCTGACGAAAAACTACTGATGCCGGTTCTTCATGGAATATCCGGGAGCGTAGAGAAGCTCAACGTTACGATGGGGTTTCCACTTGCCCATACACCCGTCGCAAACTTTATCGAACACCTCGTCGAACTGCAGATTCATCGAACCCCTGAAGGCTTCAACCATCGTCAGGTGCTGTCGCTGCTGGGACACCCCTACGCAGTTGCCGCCGACGCGGCGTTGGCAAACGCAAAGACGAAAGAGATACTGAAAAACAACTGGGTTCATATTCCGGGAGCCTACCTTGCCTCCGGTACGCCGCTTCATCGCCTGATGTTCGGTGAAATTCACAATAGCGGTGAGTCTCTGGGTACTGACCTGATCCGATATCTTCTGAATATCGTCCGGGAAGTTGGCGCGCTTCCGTCTGTGAGCGATCTCGACAGGGAGTATGCACTTCAATTCGTCAGGTTCTTTAACGTGCTTGAATCAGTACTGAAGGACGGGCTTATCGGTTCGGAGACAGCGGGTGGAAAGGCAGCGCGTGACGTGTCGGGGATCAAAGCTTTCCTGCGTCTGTTCCGGCAGCTGGTGAGAACGCAGCGGATTCCATTTAGCGGCGAGCCGTTGCGGGGGCTGCAGGTCATGGGTGTTCTGGAAACACGGAACCTCGACTTCCGTAATGTGTTTATCCTTTCACTTAACGAGGGTGCGTTTCCGGCAACGGGCGGTAAAGGGTCCTATATACCGCACAATATTCGCCGGGCTTACGGGCTGCCGACGTTTGTTCACCAGGACGCGATGTATTCCTATTTGTTTTACAGGTGCCTGCAACGTGCGGAGAACATTTTCCTGTTCTATAATTCCGAGACCGACGTACTGGGTCAGGGAGAGATGAGCCGGTATCTTCAGCAGCTGCTATTTGAGTCGGGCCTCAACATTCGGAAACATATTGTTCATAACCCGATCCAGCCGGGTGGTGTCAATCCGATCCGGATCCAAAAGAATGAGGAGGTCATGAATAGCCTTTTCAATTTACTGGAAGGAAATCCAAGATTCAAAGGTATCTCGCCCTCGGCGTTGAATACCTATATCGAATGCCGCCTTCAGTTCTACTTCAGGCACGTGGCGAAGATCCGGGAAGCCGACCAGGTGGAGGAGGAACTCGATGCTCGCGTGCTTGGGAATTTTCTGCATGAGGTCATGGAAAATTTCTACAGAAAGCTCGCGTTGAAGAACGGAACGAACAACGTTGTGAAAGATGACTTCGCAAACGCCGATGCCATACTCGACGGACTAATCGACGATGCGTTTCGCAGTGCTTACCGGCTGGATCCGGGCTTGCCTGTAGCGTATGCGGGACAACGACTTGTCGTCAGGGAAATAGTCAAGCGCTTCGCGAAACAAATCATTTTGAAAGACCGCGAGTACGCACCGTTTACAATCGAGGCGTTGGAACAGGAAGGCCTCAACTACACCCTGAAGATTGATCGCCCGCCGTACGAGATCGCGCTGGGTGGAAAAATTGACCGGGTCGATCTTAAGGACAACCTCCTTCGTATCATCGACTACAAGACCGGAAAAGACGAGCTTGAATTCAGTGATCTTGAGTCACTGTTTTCCCGAAAGGGGCGGAGAAACAAGGCGGCGTTTCAAACGTTGCTGTACGCACTGATGTATGTCAACGCTATGCCCTCACCCGCCAATCGCCAGCTTCGCGTGGTTCCCGGACTCATCAACAGGATGAGTGTGTTCGACGATAACTTCAGGTTTGGTTTGACGATTGGAAAACAAAACGTCGATGACGCGACGACTATGTTTCCGGAATTTGAAAACAAGCTGAAGGAATTGCTGGAAGAACTATATGACCCCGCACAACCGTTTGATCAAACCGAGAATACCGACGCATGCCGGATTTGTGCTTACCGTCATATTTGCTATCGCTAATCGCCGTTAGTGTTTCGCGAACTTCAGTGGACAGGTCGCTTCGTTATTGGACTGATCATTGTAGCTTTGATATAGAATCCAAACTTGTCGTGATATGAGACGAACAATACACGTATTGATTTTCGTTATGGCCGCCACCTGCCTGTCTGATGCGCAGACGCTGCCTCCGAAGAATATTCAGGACCTCGCTTTCATGTCGGGGCGCTGGATCACCCACAGCGCATGGGGCGACATGGAGGAAAGCTGGAGTGAGCCTAAGGGCAATTCGATGATGTGTGCTTACAGGTGTGTAAAAGACGGAAAGGTTATTTTCTATGAATTTATGGTTATCGAACAGATGGATTCGGGACCGGTAATGACGCTCCGACACTTCAGTCCGGGCAATATCGGTTGGGAAGATAAGGACAAACCTTATGAGTATCCGCTCATGTTTCTGGAACCTAATAAAGCCAGGTTTGAGCGACCCGATAAAAAGACGGCGCTTACATTTCATCGCACAGGTGTGGAAACGATGCAGGTGATTCTTGAACGGCAGGACAAGGAAGGGCGCTGGATCGAAGATGTTTTTGATTACGAGCTTTCACCCCCGATTAGAAATCTTCCCGACCCGGGCAGGTGAGTCGTTTATGCGACAGATTTCTTTTACGATATTGCAGGCGAAAGTTGATACTAAAAGGGTGATACCAGAGCAATTTACAGTGCTGTCGAGGGGCAAGGAAAACGAGAACAGGAAATTCCTCCACGGTTTGAAGAAGAAGGATGCGAGAAAAGTTGATGATGCTTTTCACGCTGTTCATGACGAGGTATTCGCGGAGGTTGATTGCCTGAAATGCGCCAACTGCTGCAAGACCACCAGCCCGATCTTTTACGAAACCGACATAGACAGGCTTTCGCGCGCATTGCGTGTGAAGCCCGGAGAGTTTGTCGGGAAATACCTGCGTACCGATGAAGACGGCGACTATGTATTGAAGTCGTCGCCCTGCCCGTTTCTCGATGACGACAATTATTGCCGCGTGTACGAGAGCAGGCCGAAGGCTTGCAGGGAGTATCCCCACACCGATCGCAAGAAAGTCGCTCAGATCGCTGATCTCACGTTGCGGAATACAATGGTTTGTCCTGCCGTTTTTGAGATGGTTGAACGCCTCAAAGTCATTGCCATTAAATAGAAAAAGGTACCCGCGCGAGAGTACCTTCAGGATTCATGACATCAGCAATTAAGCGGGATTGGCGACCTGCGCCTCCAGCTTTTGGGCCAAAACGGATTTCGGAACAGCGCCGACTTGCTTGTCAACGATCTGACCACCCTTGAAGACCAGCAATGTGGGGATGCTGCGGATGCCGAAGCGGGCAGTAACATCAGGGTTTTCGTCGACGTTGAGCTTTGCAACTACCGCCTTGCCCTCATAATCTCCTGCCAGTTCCTCGACCACCGGGCCGATCATCTTGCAGGGGCCACACCATTCTGCCCAGAAATCTACTAATACGGGTTTATCCGAGTTGATCGCAGCGTCGAAGTTGGCGTCATTGAGTACGATTGTTTTGCCCATTTTTGTCAAATTTTAATTTTCGTTTGATTGAGAACACGGTCCATTGGCCAATAGTTCAGACCCAAATTTAATCTTTCCAGCAGAAGTATAAAATCTGAAAGGCCGCCGGCGCCCCGTTTCAGATTCTGACTTCAACATCAGTCACTTTCTTCATCTTTTTGACCATATCGTTTACCGGGTTCACCCGGAACTTCCGCGACATCAGCTCGAGGCTGATATTCTCCTGGTCATCCCTCACCTTAAGGAATAGCGGTGTCTCGCCGCTGAACTCCTGACACACGTCTTCGATCTTGCCGATGAGGTCAGGGGTGATCTCGCTCGCGTTGACTTTCAACTGGATGCCCTTGCTGCGCTTCACTCCGATTTCATTCAGGAGGTCGATGTTGCGTATTTTGATCTCCAGGTTTTGTTGTCCCCAGTTGTTCTTTACCGCTGTCCCTTCGATAAACAGGAACCATCCGATGTTCGTGAAGTTCTTGAATTTCAGGTAGTCCTCACCAAAGAGCATGAACGATGTGTTGCCACTGTAATCTTCGAGATAGAACTTGCCAAACGGTCTGCCCGTTTTCGTTGTGCGATGCTCTACCCCGGTGACAATGCCGCCGAGTTTGATCTCCCGACCGACGAGTTTTTCAATCTCGTTGAGCTGGTTGCAAGCCGTGTTACAGAAAGCTTCCATCTCAAACCTGAAATTGTCCAGCGGATGCCCCGAGATGTAAATACCCACAACCTCTTTTTCGAGATTCAGTTTTTCGATCTCGCTGAAAGGTTCCACCGGTTCCAGGCGCGGTTTGGGCATCGCGGTGCCTGATGTACCACCAAAAAGGCTGGCCTGTGCGCTTTGCTCTTCCAGTTGCACCTTTGCAGCAAACTTGATTGCCTTTTCGATGAGACTCATGTCGCCGTCTTTCGCGTACACGTACTGGCGTCGGTGGAGGTCGGCGAAGCAATCGAACGCACCGGAAAGAGCCAGGCATTCGTATGTCTTTTTGTTGACCGAGCGCATGCTGAGGCGCTTGGAGAAATCGAAGATGTCGGTGTAGTTCCCGTTGGATTCACGTTCCTGGATAATCGCCTCTACGGCGGCATCGCCTGCCCCTTTTATTGCACCGAGGCCGAACCGTATTTCACCATCTTTGTTTACTTCGAAGAATTTACCCGATTCATTGATATGAGGTCCCAGCACCCGGATGCCGAGGTTGCGGCACTCTTCTATAAAGAAGGTTACATTCTCGAGGTTGCTCTGCGAGTGAGTCAACACGGCAGCCATATACTCCGCGGGAAAGTTAGCTTTCAGATAGGCTGTGTGATAGGCGATCAATGAGTAGCAGGTCGAGTGCGATTTGTTGAACGCATACTGCGCGAAAGCTTCCCAATCGGTCCATATCTTTTCACATATCTCTTTCGGGTGCCCGTTCTTATCGCACCCTTCGATGAACTTGTCCTTCATCTTGTCGAGGACAGCTTTCTGTTTCTTGCCCATCGCTTTACGCAGAACGTCTGCATCGCCTTTGCTGAAACCCGCGAGTTTCTGCGACAGGAGCATCACCTGCTCCTGGTACACCGTGATCCCGTAGGTTTCTCCCAAAAACTCCTCCATTTCAGGGAGATCGTATTTGATTGGCTCACGCCCGCGTTTACGATTAATAAACGCTGGTATATACTCCATCGGCCCCGGCCGGTAGAGTGCGTTCATCGCGATGAGATCTTCAAACTTGTCAGGCTTGAGCTGCCGCAGGTATTTCTGCATCCCGGCACTTTCAAACTGGAAGGTACCCGCCGTTTCACCTCGCTGGAAGAGTTCATAGGTCTTTGTGTCGTCAAGTGGAGTCGCTTCGATATCAATATCGATGTCTTTGCTTTTCCTGATATTTTTGAGGGCGGTCTTGATGATCGTTAGTGTTGTCAGGCCGAGGAAGTCCATCTTCAGCATTCCGGCGCTTTCCACCACACTGTTGTCAAACTGGGTGACGAGCATGGCGGAATCACGGGCGGTAGACACCGGGACAAAGTTGGTAAGATCGTCGGGGGTGATGATGACGCCACAGGCGTGGGTACCCGTATTCCGGACAGAGCCCTCCAGGATGACAGCCTGTTGTAGCACCTGTGCGCGGAGGTCGTCGCCTTTTTTGATATCCGCGAGTTCTCTGACTTCGTCGAAGGCCATAGCGAGCGTAGTACCCGGTCGCTCAGGGATCATCTTTGCCAGGACGTTCGCATCACCGAGAGGAAGCTCCATCACGCGCGAACAATCGCGGATTGATGACTTCGCCGCCATCGTTCCGTAGGTAATGATCTGGGCGACCTGATTTTTTCCGTACTTGTCTATTACGTAGTTCAATACTTTGTCGCGGCCTTCATCGTCGAAGTCTATGTCAATATCGGGGAGTGATACACGGTCGGGATTCAGGAAACGCTCGAACAGGAGGTCGTATTCAATGGGATCGACATTCGTGATCCCGATACAGTATGCCACAGCAGAGCCAGCCGCGGAACCGCGACCCGGCCCCACACTGACGCCCATCTCGCGGGCTTTAGACGTGAAGTCCTGCACAATGAGAAAATATCCGGGGTACCCCGTGTTTTTGATGGTTTCCAGTTCGAAATCGAGACGGTCGGTGATGGCAGGTGTAAGTTCGTCGTATCGACCCGCCGCGCCTAGATAGGTAAGGTGTCGAAGGTATTCGTCTTCGGTAGCGAAACCTTCCGGGATATCGAATTTGGGAAGCAAGACGCTTCGTTCGAGCGTATAGGATTCTATCTTGTCGACAATTTCGCTGACAGTATCTATCGCCTGTGGATAGTCGCGAAAGATAGAACGCATCTCTTCCTGCGATTTGAAATAGTACTGATCGTTAGCAAGCCCGTAACGGTGGCCGCGACCATACCCTATTGGTGTCGATTTAAACTCGCCTTCTTTGATACATAGTAATACGTCGTGCGCGTTTGCTTCTTCGCGATCGAGGTAGAAGCATTCATTCGCGGCGAAATATTTCACGCCGTACTTCTCCGCGAACCGGATCAATACTTCGTTGACGTGATCTTCTTCAGGAATTCCGTGCCGGTTGAGTTCAATATAGAAATCCTCTCCGAACTGCTGATGCCACCATTTGAATGCTTCTTCCGCTTGCTTTTCACCAACGTGAAGGATCAGGTGCGGTATTTCACTGTTCAGACCGCCCGTGGTAGCGATCAGATCTTCTTTGTATTCCGACACGAGTGCCTTATCAATGCGCGGATAGATGCCGTACAACCCTTCGGTGAAACCGAACGAACTCAGCTTGGTAAGGTTGGTGTAGCCGTTCTTGTTCTTGGCCAGCAATACCTGGTTGTATCGTTTATCAGGATTGTCTTTAGTGAATTTCAGCTTCTTACGTTCATCGGCGAGGTAGAACTCACACCCGACTATCGCTTTGATTTCCTGATTCGCGGCTTCCTTTACAAACTTGAACGCGCCGAACATATTGCCGAGATCGGTGACCGCTATGGCGGGCATGTTGAGGGCCTTGGCCTTGGCAACCATACTTTTGATATCGGGCGTTGCCTGCAGGACCGAGAACTGCGAATGCGCATGAAGGTGAACAAAAGGTTTTCCCGAACTCTCGCCACTGGTGTCTGTCAGCGAGTAGCCGGCATCTTTCTTCTTTTCGCGTTTTGCGAAGTTGGCCGTTTCAAGATTGGGCTCCTCGTATTCGATCTCTTCGGGTGGTGTGCTGTCGAATGGGTTTACCACCTTTCTTTCGATGAGCCCGAAAAAACATCGGGCGGTTGCTGCGACATCGTAAGACGCATCGTGGGCATCGCCGAAGTCCTTCCCGAAGAGTTTTTCATGCAACTCAATCAGCCGGGGCATTTTTAGCCTGCCGCCTATTCCTCCTGACAGCTGACAATACGCCGTTGACGCGATGCCCGTGTCCAGTCTGTCGTGCTTTAGCAGCAAATCGGGGTCGAGTTGCTGACGGATGAGTTCCGCCCCCAGGATGCTGATATCAAATTCAATGTTATGGCCTACAAGCTGCTCGGTATGGTGTAGGTCGTTGATGAAGAGTTCAAGGACGGATCTGAGAGGCAGCCCTTCTTCCATCGCACGTCGTGTAGAGATACCGTGAATTTGTTCGGCCTTGTACGGGATATCGAATCCGTCGGGTTGTATGATCGCGTTCTGGCGTGAAAGCAGTTTGCCCTTTGCGTCGTGTAGCTGCCACGCCAGTTGGACGACCCTTGGCCAGTTGTCGAGATCGGTAATAGGGGCAGTCTTATTATGCGGAATACCGGTGGTTTCCGTATCGAAAATCAAATACATCTGAGGAGTGGTTGTAGGGTGTAAAGGTAACTGCTCACCCGCTAATCACAAGAGGAAAAGTGTGTAAGCGTCCTGGTTTTGCGATGGAGCAGAACAGACGAGCTTTCCTTGAACCTGACAACAGATCCATTTTGGGAAAAATTCCCAGAATATGGAATAAAATTGACCGGTTTTAGTTTAGTTTTAATTATAACACGTTGATATATAGAATTTTAATTCTAAAGGCTTGATTTTTGGATAATGGCTACCGTAAACCTAACTGCCATGAAATCACTGATTAAAAGAGTAAAAGCGTTTTTTGTCAAAGAGTGGTTCCTGTTCGTGATGCTGGTTGCTATTGGTCTCATTGTGTTGTTGTTCGAATGGTTATTATAGCATGGTTCAAAGACCACCGGTGGGATGAAGGAATATTGACTAAGCCGTTGTTTTCAAAGCGCATGATTCTTATTTGGAAAACTTTTAAATAGAATTCGTCATTGTTTGTTAGAACGTTGAGGACTATTTTTGGCGCACCTCAACTCTGTTATAGCAAACTATGAATTGGTTATCGAATTTTTTCTCCAGCTCGATTGGGAGAAAGGTTGTCATGGCGCTCACGGGTCTTTTCCTCATCCTTTTTCTTGTCGTTCACCTTATAGGGAATCTTCAGTTGCTCAAGGCGGATGAGGGCCAGGCGTTTAATGTGTATGCGAAGTTTATGACCAGCAATCCGCTGATCAAGACAGTTTCCATCATCAACTACGCTATTATTCTCATCCACGTAATTTGGGCGATCATTCTTTCGGCGAGAAACCGCAGGGCACGGGGGCCGGAGGGTTACGCCGTGACCCGGAACTCGTCTCATTGGACGTCGCGAAACATGGGTATACTTGGCACCTTCATTTTCATCTTTCTTGTCATTCACCTTCGCAGCTTCTGGTATGAAATGCACTGGGGCGACATTCCGACGGCCACCTATGACGGGGAGGAGTACAAGAACCTTTACGTTGTCGTTGATATGGCTTTCGCCGCGCTTTGGTACGTACTGTTGTATGTAGCCAGCATGCTGTTTCTGGCGTTTCACCTTTTTCACGGGTTTGGCAGTGCGTTCCAGACCCTTGGGCTCAACCACGTCAAATACAATCCGATTATCAGGTTTGTGGGAGTAGCGTTCGCGATCATCGTGCCGGCGCTGTTTGCCCTCATTCCCATCTATATGTATTTGAATTAACAAAGACTTATCAGAGCAGGGGGCGGGATCGGAAACGTTTCGGCCGCCGGAGATAAATACTCAGACATGAAACTAGAATCGAAAATCCCGGATGGACCATTAGCGGAAAAGTGGTCTAAGCATAAGTTCAATCTCAAGCTGGTCAACCCGGCGAACAAAAGGAAATACGAAATTATTGTCGTTGGTACCGGCCTCGCGGGTGCTTCCGCAGCGGCATCGCTCGCAGAGTTGGGATACTCTGTAAAAGCATTCTGCTTTCAGGACAGCCCCCGGCGCGCTCACAGTATCGCAGCGCAGGGTGGTATCAACGCAGCCAAGAATTATCAAAACGACGGCGACAGCGTGTTCCGTCTTTTCTACGACACTGTCAAGGGTGGTGACTACCGTGCCAGGGAGGGCAACGTGCATCGTCTCGCGGAAGTGAGCGTCAATATTATCGACCAGTGTGTGGCGCAGGGTGTACCTTTTGCGCGCGAATACGGTGGGTTGCTCGACAACCGCTCTTTCGGTGGTGCCCAGGTATCGAGAACGTTCTATGCGCGCGGACAAACCGGGCAGCAGTTGCTGCTTGGCGCCTACGGCGCGTTGAACCGTCAGATCGCCGCAGGTAAGGTCAAGATGTACAGCCGCACGGAGATGCTCGATCTCGTCGTTGTCGACGGTAAGGCGCGCGGTATTATTACACGCGATCTTATCACCGGGAAGATAGAAGCGCACAGTGGCCACGCGGTACTGTTGTGTACCGGTGGTTATGGAAACGTCTTTTATCTTTCCACCAACGCCAAAGGCTCTAACGTGACGGCTGCATGGCGGGCGCACAAGAAAGGAGCGCTGTTTGGGAACCCTTGTTTTACACAGATCCACCCGACCTGTATTCCGGTGTCGGGTGATCATCAGTCGAAGCTCACGCTGATGTCGGAGTCGCTTCGCAACGATGGTCGCGTCTGGGTACCGAAGACGCCGCGTAAAGGCCTCAAGGCCAGAGAGGCTGCGAGTATTGCCGAATCCGAACGCGACTACTTCCTGGAGAGAAAATACCCATCGTTTGGAAACCTGGTTCCCCGCGATGTCGCGTCGAGAAATGCCAAGTATGTTTGCGACGAAGGCAAGGGCGTCGGAACGGGCCTCGCTGTATTCCTGGATTTTGCAGACGCCATCAAACGCGACGGCCGCAAGGTCATTGAAGCCAAATATGGCAACCTCTTCGATATGTATAAACAGATCACCGGCGACGATCCGTATGAGATGCCAATGATGATCTACCCGGCGGTTCACTATACCATGGGAGGACTCTGGGTTGATTACAACCTTCAGACTACCGTTCCCGGCCTATACGCCCTCGGTGAGGCTAATTTCTCCGATCACGGGGCCAACCGTCTCGGAGCAAGCGCCCTGATGCAGGGGCTCGCAGATGGTTATTTCGTCATCCCTTATACGATCGGCGACTACCTCGCCAACCTGGGTTGGAATGACGCGATTGCGGTCGACCACCCGGCTTTCCGCGAGGCATTGGAAAATGTCAGTAACAGGGTTCAGAAACTCCTTTCGATAAAGGGTAAGAAGACTGTCGATGAACTTCATCGCGAACTCGGACTCACCATGTGGGATTATTGCGGTATGTCACGTACCGAGGAAGGACTGAGGAAAGCAAAAGTTCGTATTAAAGAGTTGCGTGAAGAATTCTGGACGAATGTCAATGTGCTGGGAGGTGCCGGAGAACTTAATCAGGAACTCGAAAAGGCCGGACGTGTTGCTGACTTTATGGAACTCGCCGAACTCATGGTAGACGATGCGTTGCACCGCTCGGAATCATGCGGCGGACATTTCCGGGAAGAATCTCAGACTCCCGACGGCGAGGCTCTCCGCAAGGATGATGAGTTCGCCTATGTTGCGGCCTGGGAATACAAGGGCGACAACGAAGCAGAGGTACTCCACAAAGAAGCGCTCGAGTTTGAAAATGTGAAACTGACCCAGCGCAGCTATAAGTAATTGATATTATTAACTTTCTGAAAATGAAAATCACACTCAAGGTTTGGAGACAAAAAGATCAACAGTCGAAAGGTGAATTCAAGACCTATCAGCTGGATGGTGTTTCGTCGGATATGTCTTTCCTGGAAATGTTTGACATTTTGAACCATGATCTCATCGTAAAAGGAGAAGAACCGGTTGCATTTGACCACGATTGCCGCGAAGGGATATGTGGCGCATGCAGCATGTATATAAATGGCCGGCCTCACGGGCCGCTGCAGACCACAACCTGCCAGCTTCATATGCGCAGCTTTACGGACGGCCAGACAATCGTGGTTGAGCCCTGGCGCGCAAAGGCATTTCCGGTTATCAAAGACCTGATCGTCGACCGAAACGCGTTCGAGCGTATCCAGCACGCGGGAGGGTATGTCTCCGTGAATACCGGCGGTGTACCCGATGCGAACGAGATTCCCATATCGAAGGTCAATGCCGACAAGGCTTTTGACGCGGCCGCGTGTATCGGGTGCGGCGCTTGCGTCGCTGCTTGTAAGAACTCATCAGCGATGTTGTTCGTCAGCGCCAAGGTATCACAGCTTGCGTTGCTGCCTCAGGGAGCACCGGAGAGGAAAACCCGCGTTGAACGGATGGTGAATCAAATGGATGAGGAGGGTTTTGGGTCTTGCACGAACACGCTGGCTTGCGAAGCTGAGTGCCCGAAAGGTATCAGTGTGTCGAATATCGCCAGAATGAACCGCGAATACTACGCGGCAAAAGCCAAGTCGGAGAACGTCTGACAATACTTATCCAGGCGGCGCATGGTTTCGCATACCGACGGTTTTCGCCGCTCCTGGTCTCTGTCACAATAGAAAATAGCGATGCGCACGCATTACACGGCGATTTGTGTCGGCAAATGGTCCTGATGCAGAGACCGGAACATTTCTCAATTAATTGACTTACCTTTGCGCCTTATTTCATAAAAATATGCAATCATTTGAGGCGCTGGGACTGTCCAGCGAAATTGTTGAAGCGGTCAGGCAGCTGGGTTTTGAAACACCCACCCCGGTTCAATCCAAAGCAATACCCGTATTGCTTGAAGGGAACCGCGATGTCGTGGCCCTCGCCCAGACCGGAACAGGGAAGACCGCTGCGTTTGGATTGCCACTCGTTCAGTTGATCGAGACGCATGACCAGGGCACCCAGGCACTCGTTCTCGCGCCAACACGTGAGTTGTGCCTCCAGATTACGAACGATTTCGAAAATTTCGCGCGATCGGTCAAAAAGCTGAACATCGTCCCTGTATATGGGGGAGCCAGTATTGTCGATCAGATCAAAAGAATAAAGAAGGGTGCTCACATCATCGTAGCGACACCCGGCAGGCTGATGGATCTGCTCGGCAGACGTGTCGTCAACCTCGCCGATATCCGGTATCTCGTTCTCGACGAAGCGGATGAGATGCTGAACATGGGTTTCAAGGAAGATATCGACCATATTCTTTCTCATACCAGCGAGGAAAAGCGCGTATGGCTGTTTTCGGCAACAATGCCGTCGGAAGTACGCAGGATCGCCAGCACCTATATGCAAGACCCGGCCGAACTTACGGTGGGGGAAAAGAACCAGGGCAACCAGAATATCCTGCATCAGTATATGGTGATCGCTGAACGCGACCGGTATCAGGCACTGAAGCGTATCGTCGACTACAACCTCGATATGTTTGGTGTGGTGTTTTGCCGGACCAAAGCCGATACCCAACGAGTGGCTGAACATTTGATCAAAGACGGATACAACGCTGATTCGCTCCATGGCGACCTTACCCAGCAGCAGCGCGATCGCGTTATGCGCAATTTCAGGAGCAAGACGCTGCAAGTACTCGTCGCCACCGATGTGGCTGCGCGGGGAATCGACGTCAACAATATTACGCATGTCATTCACATGAACATGCCGGATGAGATAGAGTTCTATACCCATCGTGCCGGGCGTACTGCCCGCGCGGGGAAAACGGGAATCTCCATCGCCCTCATCACCCAGAAAGAGGTTCATAAGATCCGTCAGATCGAAAAAATGATCAAGTCGAAGTTTGAACACGTGCTGGTGCCGACCGGTCAGGAGGTTTGCGAGAAGCGTGTGTTGAACATCGTTCACCGTCTGCGCGAAGTGAATCTCGCCGAAAACGAGATCGCCAAATTCCTGCCGTCGGTTTACGAGGAGCTCGCTGAGCTCAGCAAGGAGGAAATCATCAAGCGCTTTACCGCGCTCGAGTTTAATCACTTTCTCGACTATTACCGCGGAGCATCAGACCTCAATCAGCCTGACAAAGTGGTGCGCGAGGTCGACCACTCAGGTCATATCGCCGGCGACCGGCTCTTTATTAACCTTGGAAAAATGGACGGACTGGATGCCGGCAAGTTGCTGGCATTGATTTGCGACAGAAGCAATGTCACACGCAAACAAATTGGCCGGATCGATCTCAAAGGAGCGTACTCGTTTTTCGAAGTCGCCACCGATTATACCAAGGTTGTCAGAGACCACCTGCACGGATTCGAATTTAAAGGCAGGGTTGTTCGCATTGAAGTAACCGAACGTGGAAACAGCCGGTCATCAAGGAAGTCATCACCCGGTCAGGTCAAGAGAGCAAGAAAGAAAGTAGAAGGACGTTTCAGATGAGCCTCGGATTGGTCTCGTCGGCGGCCATTTGAAAGAGGGGTCGCTTCCTCAGCGATGTATCAGACGGGGCGATCTCAAGTATTTCGCGGTTTCGCTCGATGAATTGGTTATACTGCTTTGCAATGTCGTCGTATTCAGCCCGATAGTTCATCACCCGCTGATCGGCAGACCGGATGGAATCGACCAACTGCTGCAACGATGCGTGGTACGGAAAGTCCGCTTCAGACTCGGCGAGGACAATCAGCTCGGCGACCAGGGAGTTTGATGCGAAGTCGTACTCCGTGATCAGTTGCGGATTTGACATCGACTGCCGGTCGTATCGCATCTCCAGCAAGTCATCAAGCCGCTGTTCGTAGGCGTCAAGTTCGTCTGTGTTTCCCGGATTCAACACTTTTAGTTCGCGGACAAGCTGGTGCATGGTCTGAATTTTCCTGTTGTCGTCGTGGATCATCGTATTCCATATCGCCAGCATGGCGTCCTGTAGCGAGAGGCAAGTCTCCGTTAGCGAATCTTTCTTTGAGAACTGCGTGATTTCGACGGACTTGTTTTCAGTCTTTCCACACCCCGCTATCACCAACAACGTCCAGACCACGCCGATTCCGACAAAGTGCCTTCCTGTTCCCATCCCTGATTTGTTTTGATCGTTATTATGTTTATTCTCCTGTGGTAACATGCAAAGCCGAATCCCGGGAAACCGCCGCCGCCGATACTCCGATTTCCTGCGATAGAAAGTATGGTGGATTTAACGGTATTTTCGTGAAAAAGATCAACAAAATACAATTCTGGTCGTTTGGTGTCTGTACGGAAACCGATTTTGTTTATAACTTGAAACTTTGAGATACGTCGAATTTTTATTGGCTTTGGACCTTTTGGCGCGGTATTATCCAAAATATCACAGCCATGAGCTGCTGCTATTGGCGGATGATGTGCTAAAATGGATCAATAATGAGCTTCCTGAAGACAGCAGTGCGCTCGCACACCTCAGGAAGTACTTCCGCTCCCCCGCGGAGGCATTCCGCGCTGTGTGGCGTGAAATACAATTGTTGTCAGGTCCGTTGTTGCACATGAATTAGGGTCGTATCCTTAACGCTTCGAAGCTTTAAGTTCGTTTTAATCCGTTGACAAGCATGTCCGAGAGCTGTTTCCCAAGTTCTACCGGATCGATCATCCCCGCGGGATCGTACCACATGGGCATCCAGTTGAGGGACGAAAAGAGCGTCATCACCGCGAGTTTTTTGTCGATGGTAGCCTTGAACTCGCCGGAACGGCTACCTTCCTCGATAATGCTCTTAAAGCGGTTGATGTAGTTGATACGGAGGAGCAGGAAGTCGCGCAGGTATGGCTGACTAAGATGTCGATGCTCGTTCATGAATACCGCGGAGGCCGTGAGATCTTTGGCCATTACTTCAATATGGCCGATGATGCCCTGACGGAGTTTCTCACTTGCCGTGAGGTTCTGTCTTTCTACTTCTTCCAGGGATTTTCTGAATTCCGCGGCCATATCAAAACATAGGTTGCGCAGGATTTCCTCCTTGGATTTGATGTGTGAGTACAAACTCGCCGCCTCTATTCCCAGCAGCTGCGCCAGGTCGCGCATGGAGGCAGCCGCATAGCCTTTCTTCTTAAAAAGCTCTGCCGCCTTCCGAATCACTTGTTCTTTCCTCGATAAGTTTGCGACACTCTCCATAGTAGCTATAAATATATAAAATTAATAACACAACTGAGTGACCGACGGTCGGGTTGGCTTTGTCAAGCCTGGTTCCTCGCTATCGCGAGCTTTCAATAAAATCAAAATAGCGCGAAATGAACAAGGCCTCGGAGCAAAACTTGGGAAATATTACATTATAACAATCGTTCGCTACTGTTTTGTTTCAATGACGGGGCTGATTCTCGCAACAGGTTTTTCCCTTGACGCAAAACGGTACCTTCACCCTGTCTACATGGCGCAGTTCCTTGCGACAGGATTTCTCCGACCCACGGGACCCGCGGGTTTCGGCCGAACTGATGTTATAAGGGCGATGAGCGGGAATTGGTTTACTTCAGGGTGACACTCTCCGCAACCGGAACGCGTCCGTTAGCGGTGGGTTTTCGAGCGCGGCCGGATCGTCATAGGATCAGGCCGAAACTGATCGCGTTGAGCCGGGGACCCCTTCCGTCGGTGAAGAGTTCGTTCATGTCGTAGTTGATAAAGATGTCGGTAGACCGGACGCCGATCTGAAAACGAACTCCATAGCGCAGATTATTGAGGTAAAAATTGTCGCGGTCCTTTTCCTTTTTACGATCACCATTCACTTCGTATACCAGTTTTGATTTGCTGGAGATACGATAGCCCACATAGGGACCAGCCCCGAACCGAAAGCCGTTGCCCGGGTTATCCCAGATGCGTTGCCTGGCTCCCCGCTCGCTGAAATCGAGCAACGGCACCAGCGAGGCATTGATGAAAGTTGCGCTGAGTTTGCTTTTGATAAAGTCGACATCGCGTTCGTCCGGGGCGAAATGTACGCCGAGATCATCCTTCATGACCCTAGTGTTATCGTCCTGAAATTTGAAGCTGTACCAGCTGACGCCGACAGTCCATTCCACAAAGACATGCTTACCAAGTTTGGTGCGCTGAACGGAGTTCCCCGCCAGGTACCACGAGCCCCACGGGCGAACCGCATAAGCCTCGTTGCCATCGGGAAACTGATCGTCAGTGAGGTAGTTGTTGGTTCCCAGGTCGATGTTATACGAATGTCGCGTCCGGCCAATCCCTCTGCGGCCATCGTTCTTCCGACTGTCACCTTCATCAGTATCTTTTTCATCGGGTGTGGTGTCGGTCCATTCCTCTGGTTCGGCATTGCCCAGTTCTTCAGGCGCCTGATAGGTGACACGCGCCGAGTCTTGCGGGTCAAGCCTGTCGATAATATCGATGAAGAGTTGCTGAAAGTTGTAATGCCGGAGCACATCCAGATCATTCCGGTCGCCGACCGTAAAGATGATCTTGCTCGATTCGGCGAGAGGCACGATCACGGTGTCGGCGGCCTTCTCCTGCGCCTGTGCGCACAGCGTAGTGAGCGTTAGTATTGCGGTGGTGATAGTGCTCAGTTGCATAGTCTATTCGTTATTAGGCCCATGGTTCTCGTTCCTGAAATTGATTGCCAGGATTTCGTTTTTCTTCTGTCGAAGGTTGCCCATGAGATCCTGTTTGTACTTCAGGTCGTGAGCTTTGTCCAACAGTTTCTTTAATCCAGATGATTGTTCGCCTGCGATGGTTGCTTCGGGTTCTGAATTTACGGTCAGATATTTCTGGTTCACCTCATCCCGTGTAAATACGATCGTCATACGGCCTGCCTGCAAAGGGCTGGCGTCTGCTGCAATAGCCTCGTTGTTTTGTATCGTTTCCGCGACTATCTCCTTTTCGTTGATTTCCCCTGGTAAAGCGATAAGCGGGGCGACCGGCGTGCTCTCCGTCCGGGATCCGGGCACTGGCGCGCGTTTGGCCCTTGCGACGGGCTGTTTGTCCGGTGCGGCATCGTCAGGGATTACATCGTTGCGCAACGGCTCTGTTGTTGCCCGGTCGGATGGCTTCGGTGATTCGGGGGGCTTAACCGATGTCCGGTCCGAGCTGACTGCTGGTCTTTTAAGTGACGGTGGATAGAAAAGCAGGGTTGCTGTCGCGAGAAGCAGGACGGCAGCCGCTATCTTGAAGACAACCCCCCGGCTGTTCTTCCTTTGCAGTTTTTGCGATACCCGGTCCCAGGCAGCCGGAGAAACCGGTTGTTGATAGTCGCGCAGCTTGTCGCGGAAAAATTTATCAGGTTGTTGATTCATCATTGCTTGATTTTCGGTTGTCCCAGCCAGTTTCCGCAAGTACCCTTTGGAGATAGTTCCGCGCCCGGCTGAGCTGCGACTTGGATGTGTTTTCGGTGATGCCCAGCTGCGAGGCGATTTCCCTGTGGGAGAAACCATCGATCGCGTACAGGTTGAACACCACGCGGTAACCAGGCGGAAGCTGGTCGATGATTTTCAGGAGGTCGTCGGCTTCGAGATGATCGCTTAGTTTGTTGTAGTCGGGTTCGAACTCAGCGTGCTCCAGATCGGTCTCAATCATCATCGCACGGCTTTTCCGGAGCGAGGTGAGCGATTCATTCACGACAATCCGCCGGATCCAGCCTTCAAAGCTTCCTTCCGATTTAAACTGGTCAATTTTCTCGAAGACTTTCGTAAAAGCCATCACCAGAACATCTTCTGCCTGCATGGGATTTTTTACATACCGGAGGCAAATACCATACATTCGGGAGGAAAAACGGTCAAAAAGTCGTTGCTGGGCGTGGCGGTTACCACGCCTGCATCCGTCAATAAGATCGTCTTCCCGCGAGTGATGAATGGTCAAGTCCATTTACAGGTTTCAAATTCAGGACGCTCAAAACGACCCACAGGTTGCGTGGCGTATAAAATAAATGAAATACCGCTGATTTTGAACGAGTCAGGGGTGCTGGTTAAGCCGCAATATGTGCACGAGGCCGTCGTCGTGCTCGTCATCGCGGTTGGTTTCACTGTCTTCAACCCCGCAGTCGATACACTCCAGCCCATCGCGGGTTATCTTCCATGTATAGTCATGGAGGTACTCTCTGTCAACATGCTGTGAGATGAGACGGGCAATACCGTCGTCCATGGTAAATGGAAAATCATAAGGAATATACAGGACCATGTTCAGGCGCTGGGCCCGGAAGATCGCGTCTTCCCTAAACCGGAGCTCGCGGTCGAAGGTGAGTACCGAGTCTTCAAAAGCCACCGTGTAGTCAACCATCTTCGCGTTTTCAACGGCCTGGTCATAACTACTACCCTGAGCTTCGAATCGCTGTTCGAGCCGGAAGTCGCCACCGTTATGGCCGCGCAGACTCAGTTCGATGACCTGATAGTTTGCACGATGGTCGCTGAGTTTCAGAGCAGCGGACTTTCCTGAGATGCTATAGTGCCGGGTTACCCGGTGCGAGCCCTCTTCGTGGAAGGCATAGACAATACGAGGTATTCCCACCGCAAGCACGCCAATACTGATCAGAAACAGTGCGAACAGCGCCCACCCGGCAGTACCATTGAAAACCAGGCGTCCGGCCACGACGGATGCTCCGAGGAGGATGATAAAAATCCCTGGGATGAGCAAGGCCACACTTGCCGCCCATGCCACCGACGCCGGGAAGGCGCGTATAATGACATCCATAGGGATGCCCAGATCATGAAGTTCGGGGAACCATGTAGTGCCGGCAAACAATCCCAGCAACATACCCCCGGTTGCGACGACCGCGACCAGGAGCGCAACACCTGTAAGCACGAAGACGACACCGATCAAAACCCGGGCAATGTCTGCCAGCGGTCTGATGAATGCGCCCAGGGCATTCAAAACACCACCGATGATCCGGAAGGGGAGTAGCAGTAGAGTGATGAAAGTATTTTCCGGTTCACCCTCTCCCGTATTGAGATTCTTTTTGATGTTAGATTCAATATTGGAGAGGGTTAAAGGCTCCCCCTGCATTTGCATTTTATCGGTAAGGCTACGCGCTTCCGGAAGGCAGATCCATAGGATCACGTAGAGAAAGAATCCAAGCCCTCCCGCGAAACACAGCGCGATGAAGAGCACTCTCACCAGCACAGTATCGATCCCGAAATAAGCAGCGATACCACCTGACACACCCCCGATGATACGGGTTTGCGGATCGCGAAACATTTTTTTGCCGGCGTCGGATTCGTCCAGGGTATATGAACCCGGCACGATGATCCACATCAATATGTACACCACCACGGTGAATCCGGCGGCGAACAACAGTGCTGCGAACAGCAACCTGAACCAAAGAGGGTCCATGTTGTAATAGTTGCCGAGTCCGGCGCAGACACCTCCTAGAATCTTGCGCTTCTGGTCGCGGAATAATCGCTTGGAAGGAGCGTAGGCTTTCGACTCGCCCGCTCTACGCTCGTCTTCCCGACCGCCCGTACTTCTATCCGTTGTGTCGTCTTGCGAGATATCTTCCGCCGCCCGGAAGTCGCTTACACTACCCATCGTAGTGATCAATCCGTTCACGTCGTCGGAAGTAATGACCTGTTTCTCCTCGTTCAACTTCAACAGAAATATCTCGGCAATCCGGCCTTCGATGTCTGCCAGTATCTCACTGCTGTCATCAAACGTTGAAAAGTACCGGTTGATCGAGTCGAGGTATTTCTTCAGATTATCATAGCCATCTTCCTCGATGTGGAAGATGATTCCGCTGATGTTGATGCTGATATTCTTTTTCATATCGATGATTGACTCTGGGTTTAAGCTTTCGCGATGGATTTCAAGGTGATCATTTGCGTAGACTGCACAAGTTCATCCCACGTTTCAGTGAGATTGCGAAGGAATTTGCTACCCTTGTCAGTCAGCTTGTAATATTTGCGCGGTGGACCCGATTTGGATTCTATCCATTTGTATTCAAGCAAACCGGCGTTCTTCAGGCGTGTAAGCAGAGGATAGAGCGTACCTTCCACAACAATCATCCTCGCGGCCGTCAATTCGTCGAGCATATCCGACGCATAAATCTCCCCGCGGGAAATAATATGCAGGATGCAATACTCCAGAATTCCCTTCCTCATTTGTACCTGCGTGTTTTCGAGATTCATACTTCACCTTATTTTGTCGTCTATTTCCTTTAACGCAAATTTGGTACTATGTATAACAAAGTACCTGGTGTTAATACAATTTATTGACACAATGCATTGATTATCAGAAAGAAAAATATTTTTCTATGGCGGATATCCGCGTCAGCGACCGCCCGATTTTGTTCGGTTCTGAACAGCCCGCTGTTCGGTCGTGTACCGTAAATGATCGTAAACTTCATGGTATTTGAAGCGCGCGAGATCGTCTTCATAAATTGCCCTGACGGTTTCGAGTACCTGCGGGTCGTAGTAGGCGCTGTAGTTGTATGATGGCCGTGGCGCGTCTCCGGTTGCCATCGCCAGGCCATGTGTGTCGAGGTATTCGTTCAGAACACCGGTATCTTCCAGCCTGATGATATGCACGTCAACCTTGTGTTTGTCATAGAAAGCCAGCAGGCGATTTTGAGGACGAAAATGCTGGTCCTTTAGCGCGTCGGGAATAATGCTGACCGTTTCTACAAATTCACGGAAAGTGAATGCGCGCTGAATAATGCCGAACAGATAGTCCTGGTACAGGAAGTAGCCGCCGTTGTTTTCAAAAAATGCACGGTACACTGAAACGATTCTTGCGAACGGATTCCGGACAACCGTGAACACTTCCTGCCCGTCTGGCGGCGTGGTTGTCTCAAGGCAGGTGTCGGCCAACGCATTGATGTGTTCAGGTCCCGCTTCCAGAAAGGGGAACCGCCTGCGCAACACAGCGCCGCACAGGGCGGTGCTGGCGGCTTTTGGAATTCTGACGTAGAGCAATTTTCCACCTGACGAAAGGTGTCTTCCGCGTAAATGCAGACTGCTTTTGATAAACGCAGCTTGTGCGACAAGCGCGCGAATGGTCGGCGAGCGGTTGTGCCACCTGTTGCGTTGTGCGATTTCAATACCGGGAATCTCGTCGAGCAACCGCCTCCGCTCTGCCGCGAAATCATAGCCACTGTGCCGTAACCGGCCGTGTCGGGCAATACGCATGATGAACCGGAGGGTTTGTGAGATGGTCATGGAGTGGGGAAGATAGTTGCCAAATTGGCAAAAGGCAATTTTGCTGATACAGTAGAATCAACTTTCAACCCGCTCCCGCTTTATCAACTTGCCCTTTGCCTATTGCCCTTTGCCTATTGCCCTTTGCCTATTGCCCTTGCCTTTTACCCTTGCCCTTTACCCCCTATATTGCATGCTTAACCTGCGGGGACTGATATAAAATGAAACGCCTGGTTTCAGCATTATTGCCATTGTTTCTTGCAGTGTGCGCCCTGGGGCAAAATGGAAACGAATGGATTGACTACTCCCGGACGTACATCAAGATTTCGGTTGGAAGAGATGGGCTTTACAGGATCCCGTATCAGTCTCTTCAACAAGAAGGCTTTGATGTTGCCTCAGACCCCCGCGGCTTCCGGTTGTTTCACCGCGGTACCGAGCAGGCAATTTACATAGAAGGAGAGGGTGACGGTATTTTTGATCCCGGCGATTACGTCGAATTCTACGGGCGCAGGAATGATGGTACGCTTGATTCGACGCTGTATTCAGACCCGGCTCATCAGCCACATCGTTATTACAATCTGTATAGCGACACCTCCGCTTATTTTTTGACAGTCGGTTCATCTCCCGGCAAACGCATGCGAACTTACGAGCGGGAATCGCAAGGGCTGAATCCCGAAACCTTTCACTATGCGGAAAGATTGCTTGTCATGACTCAGTCGTATTCCGGTGGCGTCGATTACGGCAACGCATTGTTGTCCACTTTCGACAAAGGGGAAGGGTGGATGAGTGTACAGATCCTTCAAGGTCAGCAGGCTGACTACACGATCAGCAACGTCATCGATACATCGCCGTCTTCCGGTAAGCCGACGCTGGAAGTAATGCTGACCGGCCGCGGGCCGATGAATCACGATGTAGAGATCCTGGCGGGCAACCGACTGCTGTCGAGGGTGTCATTTCAGGGATTCGATTCGCATGTGTATAGCGGGGTACTCGAATGGACTGATATTGACGCGGGTGGCAACTGTTCCATCACCGTGCGGGTGACGGGCGCGAGTGGTCCCGATCGCGTCAGCACGGGTTATGTCCGGCTTGTTTTCCCACAGAAGACTACCCTGTCGGGTACTGCTGCGATCTTCACCTTGCGTGCAGGACAAGAACCTTCCTTGCTGGAGATCGAAGACGCCCCCCCGGAAAGCCGTGTGTTTGATGTCACAGACCCCGCGTCGCCGGTGCGTATAGCATCAACGTCGAATGGAACCCTGCATGCGGTCGTTGATCGCGATGGTGACAGCAGAAAAGTTCTTGTCACGTCGGAGGTCACCCTTGTGTCGTCCGTAAAGAACGTTACCTTTCGTCCGCTCGATCCTTCATCGTTCAACTACGTCGTCATCACCCATCCGTTGCTGCGCCGTGCTGCATCGGGTTATGCCGATCCGGTGAAAGCATTCGCAGCATACCGCAATCACCCGGAAGGAGGTGGCTACGATACCCTGGTATTGAATATTGGCCAGCTTTACGATCAGTTCAACTATGGCGAGACCTCACCGCGCGCCATTTATCAGTTTCTCCGGTTTTGTGCTACGGAAAAGCTCCCCGACTATTTGTTCCTGATAGGGAAGGGGCTCACTGTCAATTATGGTTACTGGCGCAATCCCAATGCGTTTACAGTGTACCGTGACCTTGTTCCTACGGCAGGGTTCCCGGCGTCTGATATGTTATTTAGCACAGGCCTCACCAGCGGGAATGTTCCGGCTGTGGCAACGGGAAGACTCACGGCAAACAAGCCCGAAGACGTGGCGACTTATCTCAACAAGGTGAAAGAGCATGACGCGCGCGCCTATACCGACCTGAGCCGCAAGAAGATTCTCCACCTGAGCGGGGGTATAGAAGAGAGCGAACCGTTGTTGTTCAGACAAATCCTCGAAAGCTATCAGGCTGTGGCTGAAGATCTCTACCTCGGCGGCCGCGTTCAAGCCATCGCGAAACGATCTACCAACATCAAACTGATCAATATCGCGGATGAGGTGAACCGCGGCGTAGGGATGATTACGTTCTTCGGTCACTCGGCACCGACTACAACCGACTTCGATATTGGCTTTGTCAGCGATCCCGTTCTGGGCTATAACAATGCAAAGAAATATCCATTCATGTTTATGAATGGTTGTGATGCCGGCTCATTTTTCCTGAACACTAGCATCATCGGCGAAAACTGGGTCATGACCCCTGACAAGGGAGCTATCGGTTTTATCGCTCACAGTGCTTATGGGTTGCTGTACAACCTCCAGGCGTATGCTTCGACATTCTACGATGTTGCTTTCGCTGATTCACTTTTTATCAGCAAAGGAGCCGGAGTTGTTCAGCGGGAAGTTGCCATTCGTTTCCTGCAAGCGTATGGTTCATCGGCGTCGCAGGTTTCACAGGCTCAGCAGATGGTGTTACTCGGCGACCCTGTCATTCCGATCTTTGGCGCGGCAAAGCCGGACTATGTGCCAATACAGGAAAATTTTGCGATCAGGTCGTTCACGGATGAGCCTGTCACCGCGTTTTCCGATTCATTCAGGATAGAGATCCCCATCCGGAACTACGGCATCGCCCGCCCGGAAAATATACGAGTCAACATTCGAAGGGAGTATGGCGGAGGACAACTACTTGAATACGACACCATCATTCCGTCAATATTATACGAAGACGTCGTTAGCATGACAATCAGGAACCCTGCTATCAGCGGCTATGGTATCAATATATTTACTGTTCACGTTGACGCTGATAACCTGATAGAGGAACTGAACGAGGAGAACAATATCGCAACGTTTGAGTACTTCATTGCACTCAACAGCACTCGCAATCTTTTCCCCTACAACAACGCGATCGTTGCCCGGCGTGATGTGTCACTGGCGTTTCAGTTCACAGACCCTTCGTCTGCCGCCCGCGACTTTATACTCGAGATTGATACGACGCGAAATTTTGATAGTTCCTTTAAGCAGCGCTTTTCCATCAGTGCCCCGGTACTTGCCCGACAGTCCTTGCGGCTGCCGGCAGAAGATTCGACGGTATATTTCTGGCGCACACGGATCGCCAATCCGCTCGACGACGAGAGTCGGGAATGGAACATCAGCTCCTTCAGCTATATTGACGGCGGGCCGGAGGGATGGGCACAACTGCATTTTCAGCAGTATGAAAAGAATCCTGCGGTTGGTCTTGTGAGTGACCCCGCGATACGACGTCTGGAATTCGAAGAGACGGCGAGCGACCTGGCGATCAGAACATTCGCTTCATCGGCATCGAAACCACTTGATTCAGTTTCCCTCCGCATCAATGGAGTTGAGTTTAACCTGCTTCACGAACAGGGTAGGTGCCGCGACAACACGATCAATCTCGTTGCATTCGACCGGAGGTCTACCCAGCCGTATCCGGGTATTTACTTCAAGTGGTACGAACTGCTGTATCAGTATGGCGGACGGCGGCTGCTATGTGGACGTGAACCTTACGTGATTAACAGCTTCACACCACAGGAACTTGTTACCGGCAATGACGACGACCTGATCCGGTATATCGACAACATTGCCGCGGGCGATACGGTTATGCTGTTCAATTTTGGCAATGCCGGCTATGCGCAATGGCCTGCGGTAGCGAAGCAGAAGCTTCAGGAGTTGGGAATTTCCGGCGAGCAGCTGGCGGTGTTTCAGAATGGTGATGCTATGGTGATATTCGGGCGGAAGGGATCGGCTGCCGGCACGGCGGAGATACATCATGCCGCACAAGGCTCCGTCGATGTCGACCGTACAATCGCAGGTCGCTTTACAAATGGATCGATATCATCGGGACTGATCGGGCCGGCACAGCGCTGGGAGAAACTCGTCACGCAGGTATCGGAAGTTGAGGAAGTGGATGGTTTCAGTTTTAGTGTGATCGGCGTCACCGCTGATGGTGCTGAAGATATTCTCAAAACCGGCGTTCATGCGGAGGAGGATATTTCCTTCGTTGATGCGATTGCCTACCCCTATATCAGAATGCAATTTGAGATGTCAGACGACCTTAACCTTACGGCTGTACAACTTGCGAAGTGGCTTGTGTTATACGAGCCATTCGCGGAGGGGATGATATATCATCGCAGTGGTGCGCATCAGCCAGTCGTCAGTGAGGGTGAGATCGTCTACAGTGACTTCGGTTTTGTCAATGTAAGCGATAAGGTGTTCCGCGATTCTCTCCTTGTACGGTTCGACCTGGTGAATCATGTGCGCGATGCCTTCTCTTCGTCGTTCAGGATAAGTGCGCCGCCACCTGGCGATTCCACCCTGTTTACGATCCCGGTCAACACGATTGGAAGAGGTGGACTGAACGACCTGCAGGTGTTCGTAAATCCACGGATCATTCCGGAGACCAAGTTTGACAATAACCTCGTCTTTCTACCGGAATACGTGAATGTGTTGATCGACCGGTCTGCCCCGGTGCTGGATGTCACCTTCGACGGACGATATCTCCGCGACAACGATTTTGTATCTGCCAATCCTGCTATCCTGATCCGGATGTGGGATGAGAATACATTCATGCCTAAGACCGACACGGTGGGTGTGAAGATTTTCATGGCACACCCCTGCGCTCTGGATGTGTGTGGGTTTGAATCGGTTTATTTTCGTCAAAACGACGTGCGTTGGTACCCTGCCACGGATATTTCGGATTTCAAGGTCCTGTTCACACCACGCGATCTCCCGACAGGTGAGTACCGGCTTCGTGTCAATGCCGAGGATGGCAGTGGAAATGCGGCGGGAGAGCTTCCCTATGAGATTCGGTTCCGTGTTGACCGTGAACAGCGCCTCGTCGTTACCAGCGCTTATCCGAATCCGTTCTCGTGGCAGACGAGTTTTGACGTATTGGTGACGGGGGGGTCGGCGGTACCGACATTCTACGAACTACGCGTCTCCACTGTTAACGGCCGTCTAGTGGCAGAGCAGCGCGGCCTTGCCGAGGACTTTCATATTGGATTGAACACTATCACCTGGAACAGTACCGCGAGTGATGGCCGTCCCCTTTCCGGTGGGGTTTATTATTACCAGCTTTATATCTACAGCGAAGGGGAGCAGAAGGTTTACTTTGGGAAGATCATCAAAATTTGAAAGTCACAAAAATCAGGATTGGGTACTCCAATAGAAGCGGTTCCCAATCCTGAATTTGGATCTGAAATTTTAATGTTGGTGGCCACCCTCGCCGTGTACGTGGCCATGTGTGATTTCGTCGGCGGTTGCGTTTCTGACGTCAATGATCTCAACGTCGAAATTAAGAGGAACGCCCGCAAGCGGGTGGTTGCCGTCAACGGTTACCGATTCGAGCCCCACTTCGGTCACAGTCACAACGCCACCCTGGTTGGTTGAGAAGCGCATGCCGGTTTTGACTTCCTGGGTACCAAAGGAGGAGCGGGGAACCTGCTGAACAAGGTTTTCGTCTTTTTCACCATATCCTTTTTCGGGGTCGATTTTCAGTTGAAGTTTTTCGCCCTTTGACTTACCCTCCAGGCCTTCTTCCATACCCTGGATCAGATTACCAGCGCCGTGGAGATAAGCCAGGGGATCACGTCCCTCACTTGAGTCGATAACGGTACCTTCGTCATCGCGAAGTGTGTAATGAATGGAGGCTACTTTGTTCTTGGTGATTTGCATAGAAAGCGTATTAATTATTAATAGAAAGAAAATGGAATAACATCACCGGCAACTCCGGCAAAAGCAGGTTTTGGATACGAGTTTGGAAGTTCTTGGGACAAAGGTACGAACCGAAGCGGGAAATTACGACAGCAATCTGACTTTTAGCGAAGAGCCCTCTTCGCTGATCACCTCCACGGTCTGACCTTTCTGGATATAGTCGCCTCTCGTGGAGGCATCGTACAATTTGCCGTCGATGAGCACTTTTCCGCTCGGCCTTAATACCGTTTCGGCAGTGCCCGTTTTTCCAAGCAATGAGTCACCTACCTGGAACGAAACGTACCCCTGAGAACGATTCTGCGTATCCGTAAGCGCAATTCGGCTGAAAAAACGCGTACCAGGGAGCTTTGATCCGGCAATGAGCAGTAATAATATACCCCCCAGCGTGCCACCGGTGGCGGCAGCAAGAGCATAGAGGATGTCGTTCACTGGCACAAATTCGAAATCGAAGACGTCATTGTTGAGCATAATAAGGAAAAGGGAGCCGACCGTCAGCACAATCCCCGAAATTCCCGCGACGCCGAATCCAGGCAAGACAAAGATCTCGACGGCGATCAGTCCTAAGCCGATAAAGAATGCAAGGATCTCCCAGTTGGCGGCCAGGCCGCTAAGATAGTACGGGACCAGGTAGAGAATAAGTGCGACGAGTGCGGCAAGTCCGGCAAATCCCAAACCGGGTGTCTGCATTTCAAAATAGATACCGGCAATAATAATGAGGATCAGGAGGCTGCTGATAAAGGGATTGAGTATGATCCTGATGACTTTTTCGACCCCACTCAGTTCAAACGTCGTCAGAGTGTAGTTGCTTATGTTGTTTCGTTCGAGGATGTCGTTGACAGAGGTTACCCGCGCATCACAGAATCCGTGCGTCAACGCTTCTGATGTGGAGAAAGTAATCACCTCTCCTTCTTTTTTGATCCCTTCGATGACGATCGCCTCGTCTACCATCCCCTCGGCGATCTTCGGATCGCGCCCGCGTTCCTCTGCGGTAGAGCGCATGATTGAGCGCATATACGATTGGTATTTATCCGGCGCTTTCTCTCCCTGCGCATCTACCACCGTTGCGGCCCCGATCGTAGCCCCCGGTGCCATGTAGATGCTGTCGCAGGCGATGGAAATCAGCGCTCCGGCGGAGGCGGCGTCGCTGTTGATGAAGACCCACACGGGCTGCTTGAAGCGCATGATCTTGTCTACAATCTCCTTTGCGTCAGTGAGAACTCCTCCGTAGGTATCCATCTCGATGATCACGACGTCGGCCTCAATGCGCTCAGCTTCCTTGAAGCCAAGATCGATATACCGCTGCATACGAGGGTCGATCACGTCTTTTACTTCCAGCAAGAGGATTTTCTGTTGTGCAATTGCCAGAGCAGGACAAAGTGCGAGGACGCAATACAGCATCAATTTTTTCATACCTTTCGAATATTTTTAGTCGGAACCCAATCTGTAAACAGGCCTGCTTTTGGCAAACCGTCTCGAACTTCAGCTATCCCACAAATTTCAGGGAACGATATGGCGTACGATCGCCGATGGCCGGAAGCAGAGACTTTTTATCGAAGTCAGGGATCCTGAAAAAAAAGCAGTGTCCTTTTCGGCATTGAATCTACGAAATAATAAATGGTTATGGAAAAATGTGTCGTTCGATGAACCGTGGTGGATCAGTATGCGCGCGGCCTCGGAGGATATTCTGCTGCTGACAGTCTACTCGGATACCGCTAATCCCGATAAAAAGAGCGTGATTGCGTATGATATCGCTGAACAGCGTATGGTATGGTGGCAGAACGGATTTTCGGTCACGAGTGTAAACAATACACATGTGATCGGGGTGGATGCCAGATTTCCTGAAAAGGAGTCAGTTCTGGAGCTGATCAGCGGTAAACCCGATCCGGAGATCGATTTTCATTTGGAGGATCTGCAAAATTTTCCGGTAATTCGACCGTTTCAATATAATGAGGGCACAACGCATTTTGCTACAGTTAGCGATTTTTTGAACGCCCGATGGGGGATTGTGCCTGTTGCAACCATTGAATACCTCGAAATTGAATCACTGATCATCGCGTCAGTCTTTTTAAAGGAAGAAGGTTTGGCCAACTATTTGTACGTATTCGACACTGATGGCGAACTTCTGACAAAGGAGAAACTGGGTGAAGGCCTGAAGGGAGTAGGGCTGGACACTTTCTTTGTGTTTTCGGGGTACCTCATCTTTGTAAAGAACAAGAACGAATTGACAAGTCTCAAGATTATATGATTAAACTACTCTTCCTGGTTGCTCTAACAGTCAACACCGAAATGCCAAAAGATTCAATCGGCATCGAGGTAATCAACGGTAAGACCTTCGTCATACACCGCGTTGAAGAAAAGGAAACATTGTTTGCGATCAGCCGGCGTTACCGGACTACCGTTGACGCGATCGTGCAGTACAACGAAGGTGCGAGGGAAGGGCTGGAGATCGGACAGATTCTGAAAGTGCCCTATACCCCCCCGGCCACCGCTGCGCGGCCGGCCGGCCCTTTACACAAGGTTCAGCCGGGCGAAACACTGTATTCCATAGCACGTCAGTACCAGGTCTCGACCGACGACATCAAGCAGTGGAACAGCCTGGCCGACAACACACTCTCGATTGGACAGGAGCTCGTCATCAGGAAGGTTACCGCCGCGAGGCCACAAGAAAGCGCGCCGCGTCCGCTGGAGGTAAAAGGTGTTCATGAAGTACAGCCAGGACAAACGCTGTTCTCAATTGCACGTCAATATCAGGTGTCGGTCGACCAGATACGGCAATGGAACAGCCTCACTGGAAATGACCTCAAGGTTGGCCAGACCTTGTATGTCGCACAGCCCGACAGGAGAGCGCCTGTCAGCCCCGCCAATACCCCGGTGCCGGAGGCAGGGCGCACTGAGACAAGGCCTGATCGACCGGCAGTATCAACAACAGAACCGGTTACGACACCGGTAACCCCACCCGCGGTGAGGAATGCGACTCAACTGCCGCCCAATCAGTCCGCGGAATCTATCCGGATATCCGAATCGCTCAAGTCGGGCGACGAGGTCATTGAGAAGGGCCTGGCTGAATTGATTGACGGAACGGAAGGCAATCGCAAATACCTCGCACTGCATCGAACGGCTCCCATCGGTACCATTCTGAAGATCAGGAATGAGATGAACAACCGCGAGGTTTTTGTTCGCGTGATGGGTAAGCTTCCCGACACCGCGATGACGGATAAGCTGATCATCAGAATATCCAAATCAGCGTATGATCGCCTGGGTGCTATCGACCCCAGGTTCCGCGTGGAGGTGACCTACTATAGATAGCAGGCTGATGGTTTCATCAGATACCCTGCTATTATTTCTTGTCGCTGTCCTCGCCCCTCAGTGGGCTGGCGCACAAAACCTCGTACCCAACGGCAGCTTTGAAGATTACCGTGTTTGCCCGGGAAGTTACGCCCGGCAACCCGCGGAGTTCAGGGTTGACCACTGGCGAGCACTGACGTGGGGAACACCTGACTATTTCAATTCATGCAGCGAAGGTGAGGCAGCGGTCCCCTACAACTGGGCCGGAGTTTCCGACGCCTATGATGGTTATGGTTATACCGGGCTGTACACATGGCTTGGTTTAAAAGATTTCCGGGAATACCTTCACTGCCAGCTGACCGATTCTCTCCTCCGCGACTCCGTGTATCACGTTCAGTTCCGGTATAAACTGTCGAGTTATTCGAAGTATTCTACCGATCGCATAGGAATGTTGCTTTCCGACAGCCTTGAGACGCTGCACAACGATCGTCCTCTCAGAATGAAACCGACAGTTGAATTCGTAAAGGACTCCGCGCTGACCCCCGAGACGGGATCATGGGAACTCGCTTCAGCGCAGTATCGCGCGAAAGGAGGTGAGCGGTTTCTGACTATAGGAAATTTCTCCGACAACCAACGCACGCGTACTTATCACAT
This sequence comes from uncultured Roseivirgaceae bacterium, assembly GCA_964493505.1. Lineage (GTDB taxonomy): Bacteria > Bacteroidota > Bacteroidia > Cytophagales > Cyclobacteriaceae > Chryseosolibacter. The sequence continues at coordinate 3,298 of CAZBNP010000019.1, read as the reverse complement.
CCAGTTTCGCCCCGTGCAGGAGCCGATGCTTGCCATGGGGGCCTACTATTATATAGACGATGTACGAGTAGTTCCACAGTTCACGGCGCCTTTGACAACGGAACCACTGCCAGTCTTTACCGGCGCGGATCCGGAATTGAATACCTCCTACGTGCTAAAGAATATTCAGTTTGATTTTAATAGCTATGCGCTTCTTCCGGAGTCGTATTATGATCTCGATAGAGTAATCAGGTACCTGACCGGCAATCCTGAAATCTCCATACAACTGGGAGGGCACACAGATGATATCGGCGACGAGGCCTACAACCTTGTCCTTTCGGAAAACCGGGCAAAAAGTGCCGCCGCCTATCTGGTCTCCCGAGGGGTTGACCGCAGCAGGATTACGACCACGGGATATGGAGAAACAACACCGCTGGTGGGACTGGATGAACCGCATGCGCGGGAGATAAACCGGCGGGTGGAGATCGTATTTCAACGCTGAGAGATCGCCTTATTCGGAGAAACTTCTTAAATTAACTGTTTGGAGTAAACAGGAATGGTTGCAGTATCGTCTTTATCGTATCAATATCCGTCTGGCGAGACGCTGGATTTTCCCGACTTCTCGGTTGCGCGCGGAAAAAGCTATCTCCTGCTTGGAAATTCGGGAAGTGGAAAGACAACACTACTGCACCTGATGGGCGGGCTCCTGCGGATGCAGCGAGGCAGCATTCAGATCGATGAGCTGAACCTTTCACGTGTATCGGACTCCGGGCTCGACAAGTTCCGTGGCCGGCATATCGGCTTTATATTCCAGCGCAACCACCTGTTGTCTTCGCTTACTGTCCGTAAGAACCTGCTCATGGCACCCTATCTCGCCGGACTGCCGCAAGACGAAGATCGGGTAGAGGAGGTGCTGGCACAGCTCGGATTGTGGGAAAAGAAAAACGCGAAGATCCATCAGCTGAGCCAGGGTCAGTCACAACGAGTTGCTATTGCGCGCGCTGTACTCAACAAGCCTGTGGTGATTTTTGCCGATGAACCGACGTCCGCGCTGGACGATCATAACTGCGATCGTGTGATCCGCCTTTTGCTGAACGTGTCACAGCAGAACAACAGCACATTGGTGGTGGCTACGCACGATCAACGGCTGAAGTCAGTGATTTCTCAACACGTTGAGATAGGAAAGAAAGTATGAAGGGAGCTGCCTAACACTGTATTATGAATTTATGGTTGCTTGTCGGGAACTATCTCAAGTCGAGACCGCTGAACACAGCGCTGAATATGTTATTGCTCGCGCTCGGCATTGCGGTTGTAACCGTACTCATCATCTTTAACAGGCAGCTTCAGGAAAAGATCACAGCTAACGCACGAGGTATTGACCTGGTAGTGGGAGCGAAGGGGAGTCCTATGCAGCTGATACTTTGCAATATTTTTCACGTAGATTTTCCAACCGGAAACATCAACCTGAAGGAAGCCGAGCAAGTCGCGCGGCTGCGGTTTGTGAAAAGCGCAATACCCCTTGCGCTGGGCGACAGCTATCGGGGGTACAGGATCGTGGGTACCTCCGGGCGTTATGCAGCGCTGTACGACGCCCGGCTGGCCAGTGGCAGTCTGTGGAGTGAGTCCATGGAAGTAACGGTAGGATCGAACGTTGCCGCGGAGCTGAGCCTGCGGGAAGGAATGCAGTTCGTCAGTAGTCACGGACTGGCGGAATCAGGCCACGCCCATGATGAAGAAGAGTTTGTTGTCAGTGGAGTCTTTTCCCGGACGAATACTGTCCTCGACAACCTTATATTGACTTCGGTGGAAAGTATCTGGAAGGTTCACGGCGAAAGCGAGCCTGTAGCTCCACTGTTAAGTGACAGCGTGCGTTCATTGCTGGTGTCATCGGTTGCGCCGGGTGATTCAACGAAAGAGATCACCGCGATGCTCCTGGAGTACCGCTCGCCCATGGCCGCTATTCAACTGCCGCGAATGATCAATAGCCGGACCAGTATGCAGGCAGCATCGCCGGCATTTGAGACAGCACGGTTGTTTTCTATGATGGGTGTCGGCATCGACGTCCTGGAAGGATTCGCAGCCATACTCATTTTTATCTCTGCGCTGAGTATTTTTATCGCGCTTTACAACTCACTGAAGGAAAGGCGCTACGACCTGGCTATTATGCGTTCGATGGGTGCCTCAAGGGCGCAGATATTCCTTTCGGTGTTGCTGGAGGGTGCGGTCATGACGGGTATCGGAAGTACACTTGGGCTTTTACTGGCGCACGTTGTCGTTTTTCTGTTCTCTTCAACCGTAGTGGAAGCGCGCATGGCGGGAATCAGTGGGCTTCTTTTTTACGCCGAAGAGGGAATAATTCTGGCCGGCAGTTTGTTGTTGGGTGTATTGTGTGCGTTACTGCCGGCGTGGCAGGCGTACAGGACGGATATTTCAAAAGTTCTCGCGACGGGATAGTTTGTGTATGAAAGGAGCAATGATAATTTTGGCGTTAGTATTGGGCAATACTCTTGCAAGCGCGCAACAGTCGAACACGTGGAATATCTTTGCCCGCACAAAATTCGAACCGAGGTATGACGAGGCGCTTGGTGAGTACCTGTACTACCCCGATTTTTCCGCGGACCTGAAGAAACTGGAGGGTAAGGAAGTTGTTGTGGAAGGATACTACGTACCGTTTTCACCTGATGACGGCAACTATATTATTCTCTCAAAGTTTCCCATGAGCCAGTGTTTCTTTTGTGGAGGTGGTGGTCCGGAGTCGGTTGCGGAAGTGAATTTCGCGAAAGATCCGGGCCGATTCAAGATCGATGATCTCATCACTGTCAGGGGAAAACTCAAGCTCAATCAGGATGACCTTGATCATCTGAATTTTATACTTGTCGACGCGGTGCTGGAGTGAGGGTTCCCCGGAGCGTGACAAACTTCTATCCCAGCTTTTCAACCTCCTCAACAGACAGACCTGTTGCCTTCGCGATATCAGCAGCAGTGATACCCATTTTCTTGAGTTCCAGGGCGATGGCGCGTTTTTCAGCCAGCTTTTCAGCTTCGGCTCTGGCACGCTCTTCCATGCGCCCTTTTTCGATACCTTGTGCTATCCCTTTCTCCATACCCTCCTCGATACCTTTTTCCATTCCTTCTTTTATCCCCTCCTCACGAGCATACGCCAAAACAGCTGCCTTATCCCACTTGCGTTTTAAACTGACGTCGTACATATCCCGTTCCTTTTTATTTAGCTTACTATACTCGGCGATAGCGAACAGCTTCTCGAATACTGGCTTCCTCAGGTACACCGGTAGCTTATCCATCCCCGACATGTTCTTCA
>CAZBNP010000018.1:0-100296 GCA_964493505.1 uncultured Roseivirgaceae bacterium | reverse complement strand
TCCGCTTGAAACCAAAATCGCTGGTAGGGTCGATGTAACGAGGGTGATCCATTTTTATAACGGATGTTACACCGCGAATTTACGCAAGCGAAGTGTCGCGTACTATTTTCGGGAAAACAGAAAACCAGACATTCACTCGGATTTCCGATACCATTTACCGCACCCATGTATTGTGTATACTGTAGTTCCGATCCCGCCCAAACATTTCTGCCCAACAAATCCCGCTCCCTCATTTTTCTTCCGTACATAAAAACAGTCCCCGAACTCCATCCACCATCCCATCCATGGCAACGACTCTGCGATGTATAGTCGCCGTCTTCCATTTGTTAAACAAGGCCCGCACTTCCGCCACAGAAAGATACGAATCCGCGCACGTAGGATCATTCCAGTTTACCGGATTGTTAAAGGAATAGGTGTATGGAGTCCAGGAACTGTATTTAACCGCCATCGGATCCACCTGATGAAATCTCCCCAACACAGGATCATAGTCGCGAAAATGGGTCTCAAACCATCCGGTACTGGCATTTCGCGTTGAAAGAAATCGTAAAAGTCCCACAGATATACATTTTCCTCAAAAGTCGGATAGGTGTTTTTGATATGCTGTTCATAATTAAAAAAATGATCGGCTCCGCTGAAGTCGGAAAATCTATGCGTGACAGTCAAAACCACTATCTTCACAACGTGAACAACAACATTCTCCTACTGCTTTTTGCGCGTTACAAACTCGGTGGCGAATTGAGGTTTTATCGCACACCCGAAGGTCGAAACAACGAATAGCTTTATTCCTTCGTTGCTAACCGGCAATCCCCGATACCGACCGGCGCGAATAGGTAGGGGCATGTGCCAGTTGCCTTTGGCACATGCCCCTTAAAAAATTGCTTTCCAAAATTGTTGGCTTTCGTGTTGATTGGTTACATTTAGTCAACCAAGTTCTTTGTGAAGTATGTCAAAAACCAGGAAGGAGAAGAAGATCTTCGTACTCGATACGTCCGTAATAATTTATGAACACAATTCCATTCTCAACTTCGAAGAACACGACGTCGGAATTCCGATAACGGTCCTTGAGGAGCTTGACAACTTCAAAAAAGGAAACGATACCAAGAATTTCGAAGCGCGTGAGTTTATTCGCCTGATCGACAAGCTGGCGAAGGGCCAGATGTTGCACCACTGGAACCCGATGAATGGAAAGACAAAGGGGAAATTCAAGGTGTTGATGGACACCAACAGCGCGGTTGACGCCAATAAAATCTTTAACGAACAGAAGCCCGACCACCGCATTCTCAATTCAGCCCTTCAACTTCAGAAGGAATCAAAAGACCACCGCGTTATACTAGTCTCGAAAGACGTGAACCTGCGTCTCAAGGCCAAGGCCCTGGGCCTCCAGTCCGAGGACTACACTACCGGAAAAGTCCAGAATATATCGTCACTTTACACCGGCAAGACGATCGTCGAAGAGGTAGATCCCAATACCATCAACCTGCTTTACGAGAAAGGATACTGTCCGCCGGACGAATTACTGGGTCGCACAACGCCCATGAAGAATCATTACTACATCTTCAAGAGCGGAAAAAAATCGGCGCTTACCTATTTCAATCCTCGCAACGGCATGATGGAACATGTCGAAAAGCGGTCGGTCTATGGAGTCAAGCCACGTAACGCCGAACAGACCTTTGCTATTCACGCCGCGCTGAATCCGGATATCAAGCTTGTGTCGATACAAGGTGTTGCCGGAACGGGGAAAACACTCCTTGCCCTGGCTGCAGCGCTTGAGCAGAGGCGGGATTACAAGCAGATCTATCTCGCGCGGCCTATTGTTCCACTGAGCAATAAAGACATCGGCTTTCTCCCCGGCGACATCAAGTCGAAGGTTAACCCCTATATGGAGCCTTTGTGGGATAATCTGAAGTTCATCCAGAACCAGTATCAGGAATCTGATAAAGAATACTCAAAGATCACCGAGATGGTCGCGCAGGAAAAGCTCGTAATCACTCCGCTTGCCTATATCAGGGGGCGGAGTCTGTCGAACATCTGTTTTATCGTAGACGAGGCTCAGAACCTTACTCCCCACGAAGTAAAAACGATTATCACGCGCGCAGGGGAGAACACGAAGATCATCTTCACCGGCGATATCTATCAAATCGATACGCCCTATCTCGACTCGCAGAGCAACGGGTTGTCTACGCTGATAGACCGTCTGAAGGATCATGATCTGTACGCCCACATAACCCTTGAGAAAGGAGAGCGATCAGAGCTGGCAAACCTTGCGAACACCCTGCTCTAACACCAGTTTTGGATAATTCTTCCCAAAATTGAACTGTAGCGGCCTCGTAACCCTCAAAATTCGCGGAATTTAGCGGTTTTTCCGTTTGGCCCATGTTTGGCAATAGTGTCGGTATAATTTAAACGATATGCTTACACGACTCTTTTTCAAACGACTTTCACCGTCCAAACAGGCCGAATACATGAAACGCCGCGGTATCGTGGTGGGAACGCGCACCATGGACGGACGCAAGACCTACGTGTACATGGTGAATAACCTGTTTGCGGAGATCCTGTTTGAGAACGACAACCCCGGACTCAGGGCCGAAAACGTCGTAGTGATGAGTGGCTTGAACAACCTGACCAGGCACCTGGAACAGGGCTTGCGGAATCCGGGATACTCCGGACGGTCGTAATACGGGAATGGAGAAAAACTATTTCCGGGCCGCCAGGACCCTGGCCATGGTCTCGCCAATCTCAGCGGGGGACTCCACCACGGTTATGCCGCACTCGGCCATGATCTTCATCTTAGCCACAGCGGTATCTTCGGCACCGCCGATAATCGCGCCGGCATGTCCCATACGACGGCCGGGAGGTGCTGTTTGCCCTGCGATAAACCCAACAACCGGCTTTCTGTTTCCATTCTCTTTGATCCACCGCGCCGCAACCGGCTCGTAGTTACCACCGATCTCCCCGATCATTACAATTGCGTCTGTTTCGGGGTCGTTCATTAGCAACTCGACCGCTTCCTTCGTCGGTGTTCCAATAATGGGATCCCCGCCGATACCAATCGCGGTAGAAATGCCGAGGCCGGCCTTAACAATCTGATCCGCTGCCTCGTAAGTGAGCGTTCCCGACTTGGAGACGATACCAACGCGACCTTTTCTGAACACAAAGCCGGGCATGATACCCACCTTGGCTTCTCCCGGCGTGATGACACCCGGACAGTTAGGGCCGATCAGGACCGCACCTTTTGCCTGAATATATTTCTTGACAGAGGTCATATCCTTAACCGGAATTCCCTCGGTAATGGCAATGATTACTTTGATGCCCGCCTCGGCAGACTCCAGAATTGCATCAGCAGCAAATGCGGGTGGTACAAATATGATCGAAACATCGGCTCCAGTCTTGTCTACAGCCTCTTTTACTGTGTTGAATACCGGACGGCCGAGATGCTCAGACCCTCCTTTTCCCGGCGTCACTCCCCCCACCACATTGGTGCCATATTCAATCATCTGGCCGGCGTGAAACGAGCCTTCCGAACCAGTGAAACCCTGAACAATGACGCGCGAATCTTTATTTACGAGGACACTCATGGAACTACGTTATTTTAAAAGGATGCACAAAAATAGAATAATAATCAAATAACTCAATTCCTGACCGCATTCCTGACGACGAACTGGTCAAATGCTATCTTAAAGTCGGGCACCCCGGGGGCCAGCCTGATGGCATTCAGATAGGCTGTTGCCGCGTCGATGAGCAACTTGTTTTCCTCATAGAAATTCGCCAGGTAAAACTGGTTCAACGCCGTTTTCTCCGCTACCAGGCCTTTGACCTCATCCAGGCTGGCACTAAGCCGTTGCTTGTCAGCCGCGGATAATTTCTTTATCACGAACTCCTCAGAATCGATTGACTTGCTGTCCTTTGAAAAAACCTTTCCGACTATATTATCTTCCTGGATGAACTCCGGTGCATTCAGATCTATGACGAGCGATGTATCAGTTACCTCGAACGTTTTCAGCTCATCGCCAAACATACTGCTGAACTGTACTCTGTAGCCAGAGGTATTGCCTTGCGGAGTCCAGGTGAGGATCATTTCATTGTTGAGCACAACAGCTTTTTTCGCCTCTGGCAAATAGAGTTTGATCTCTTCGTTACCACGCTGCACGGCCCCCGTGGCATTCAGGTTTGTTCCTTGTTCGGCCACCGTGCTTAGAATAAAGTCGGTGTATTTGTTCAGTACACTCGTACTGGCTTTCACCTGTCCGGCGAGATCGGCAACTTTGTGTGAGCCCGCCTCTTTTACCTCCAGTGGCTTACCTGATACATGCACCAGGCCGACGTATCCGTTAGGAGAGATCTGCAATACATCGACCGACTTCAAACTCGCCCCTACCTTTACAGGAAGCCACTCTTTGCCAGATTTCACTGTATTCTGGCCCTTGCTGATAAGGACCTTAAATGTATAGTCCTGAGCGTAAACGCTGCCGGCGAAAAGCACAGCAATAGATATCATCAGGTTTCTCATAGTTGATCTTTTAGGTTTCGATAAACGCGAACGTCTGGCAATAACGACGAAAGCCGCTGAAGTAGCGGCTTTGGTCAAACAATTATTTGCCACTACTTAAGATTATTCCTTATCATGAAGTCGTCATACATCTCGTCAAAGGCACCGGGCTCCAGCTTGTTTGCTTCTTCGAATGCGAGGATCGCATCCGCGAGGAGTTGGTTTTCTTCGTAGAATCCCGCGAGTAAAACCTTGTTCATTGCGCTTTGCTCATCCAGATCGCGGTTGATCCCACTCAGGAGCGACGCGATCTTATCGTAGTCGGCAGGTGCCATCTTCTTGATCGTGTACTTTCTGGATGTTTTCTTATCACCCGTTGAGCTCACTTCGACAAGTATCGCGTTCTCATTCCCCAGTTTCGGATTAGAGAGGTCTATCGTGACACTGCTTTCAGCCGTTTCGGTCTTCAGCAGCACATCTTCAAACATGTTCATTACCCTGACAACAAACGGACCTTCACTCGCGTCTTCGTCCCAGCCAACCACCACGGTCTTGTTGTAGATCGCTGTGTTTTCAGGCAGGAAAACCTTTACCGTTCCCGGCGCGGGTGGCGATGCACGCTTGACCGCCCCGGTAGCCGTGAGTCTGTTCCCCTGGCCGTCATCCGCTGAACTCAGGATGAAGTCTGTATATTTGTTTAACACGCTGCTCCCCGATGGCACTTTTGTTTCAAGCTCGGACACGGTATGCACACCCGCCTGTTTTACCTCTACGGGTTTCCCGCTGGAATGGACCAACCCAACGTAGGAGTTGTCGCCGAGTTTGACTTCATCGCCGGCTTTGAGCGTGGCCCCTGTTTTCAAGGGCAACCAGTCTTCGCCAGACCTGACCTCGTTAGCCCCTTTGTGGGCCAGTACCTTAAAGGCGTATTCCTGAGCAGAAACAACTGTCGAGGATACAACCACGGCTGCAAATAAAACCAGTTTCAACATTTTCATCTGTGTCGTATGATGTAAGTGGACAAAATCTACGAAATATCTTCGCTTTGAGGAGTTAATACTTCCTGCTGGCTTTTGGTAAGTCTCTTACGACGCCAAATCCTCACCCAGCTATACAATATGTTGTCATAGAACTCAAATGTCGGGCCAGAAAGAGCAACCGCAGCGAGCGTCACAGTCAGGTCAAGCTTAAAGGCCGACTCCGAAAACAGCCATATCGTGAAACCCGCGAGCAGGACGATTTCCACAGCCTGAATGATCAGCGACACACTGTCGAACCAGACTGGGAACCTCGCGTTGATATAGAAGAACAGCGCAACGTTAAAATAGCACAGCGTAAAGGCGATCAGGTATTTATGCCATTCTTCCAATTCGTCGATATAGTCTTTGTTGAGAATCATCGAAATGATATTGGCGTGAATTACAACACCAAACATATCAGGATTGGCGCGGCCGGCGATCTTCAGATTCAGTGGAGTGAAAAACTTATCCTCCCATGCCGGGTCACCAAACACATCGCCGAGGTAACCGAGAATAACGATCTTGTCTTTCAATACCGCCGGGTCGAAATCTTCAGTCAACACCTGTCTCACATCCAGCGCAAAGAACATAGACGGGAAGTTTGTCGCCGCGAGGTGCTTGCTCTCCAGTGACGACTGCCGTACATCCACCATTTCGAAATTCCCGCGAAAGTTGATCAGTTCCTCCTCGTTGTTCCGCGAAAGGAATTCCATAGTGGCAGCTGAATCATACGCCATCGCAACCTTCACGGAAAACGCCATTTCATCTTTTCCGTTAACCTCTATTTTGGGAAAAAACGAACGCGAAATCTTCACATCATCCTGGTATCTCGCCCCTGTGGGCAGGTTGGCAAAACCGGAGGCAGCAGCATGCTGAAACTCCGGGTCGGAGTATGCCATAGAATCGTACACGTCTTCAATACCAGCTTCCATCAGTTTGGATGACTGGTAAAGCTTTGACACGAGCACCACATTGCCGGCCTGCTCTATCGAATGGGCAAGCATGAGGTTACCGAGTGTATCGAGAAGTTGCGGACAGTTTGCCGCGTCACGCAATCCGCCCTCACAGTAAAAAAAACAATCGACCGCGATCACCTTCGGTTTATATTGACTGATTATTCTGATCTGCTCGGCAATCGCGCCGCGTGGAATATTGCCAATATTTACCAGTACAATCCGATCATCGACCACCGTAGTATCACGCATCTGGGAAAAAGCGTAATCCGTTAGCTCGAAGTCATTAAGCGCCTGTCCGATCGGATCGAAAGCATCGAACATATTGAGGTTTGTGAGCTCCGAGAGGCCCCACATAATCACGAAGACGGTACCGGTGGCCAGGAAGCAGTTCAGCCAGAACCGCTTCATAAATAAGACAAACTTTTTCGCCAACAGCCGGAACTTTTTCATAAAATGGGGTACGATCAAGTAAATTTATAAATTTCAGCCAAAATAGATTAACAATCCCGCCTTGAATACTTCACGCCTTTCTATAGATGAATATAAAAACGGAATCCTCGCAGGCGATCGGGTGATACTGGCGAAGGCGATCACATTGATGGAAAGTGTCTTACGCGCCGACCAACAACTGGCTGATGCGCTTTTGACGGCTATCGCGGCGCATACAGGGAAATCATTGCGGATCGGAATCACCGGCGCGCCCGGCGCAGGAAAGAGCACATTTATCGAAGCGTTTGGACAAATGATCGTCCGTTCCGACAAGAAGCTCGCTGTGCTCACGGTAGACCCCTCAAGTCAGATCACCGGAGGTAGCATTCTCGGCGACAAAACCCGCATGTCGGAACTTGCCCGCGACACGCGGGCATTCATTCGTCCATCTCCCGCCGGACACGCGCTGGGTGGTGTCGCATCGTACACCCGCGAAGCTATGCTCCTTTGTGAAGCCGCGGGCTTCGATACCGTCATCGTCGAAACAGTAGGAACCGGACAATCTGAGATTACTGTCAGAAGCATGGTCGACTTCTTTCTACTGCTTATTCAACCTGGCGCAGGCGATGAACTGCAGGGAATCAAAAAAGGTGTCGTCGAAATCGCAGATGCTATTGCAATCACAAAATCCGACGGACAAAATCTCACGGTGTCACGAGCCACGATGGCCGAGTTTCAACACGCACTTCACCTGATGAAAGCACCCTCTTCCGGCTGGACCCCGAAGGTGTTGATGTGTTCAGCGCTACAATCATCGGGGCTGGAAGAAATACACGCCATGATAGAAGAATTTTACACTCAGGCTCAGACGTCGGGTCATCTTGAAACCAACCGTCGAAACCAGGGTACATCGTGGTTCAGAGAACATTTTCAACACATCCTTTCCCTGGAACCCGGATGGTTTCCACGGGTGACGCAACAGGAACAGGAATTGAAGCTGCGTGTCAGGGCAGGCGACATGTCGCCGCGCGACGCTGCTCAAACTCTGCTCAAAGCCTATCACGATGCCATAAAAGCAACGCACTGACAATGCTCCGAAAAACCTCCATCATACTCATTGCCGCGTTGCTTTGGTCAGCATGCGCGAAGAAGACAGAACACCGTTCAGAAAAAACGGCGGCTAGTCCTTCCACCGCGCTCAGGTATGCCAAAGGATTCAGCATCAGTACACTTGGGAGCTTCACCCTCGTCGAAGTACTATACCCGTTCCAGGGCGCGACAGAAGGATATAAATACCTGCTGGTCCCGCGAGGAGAAACACCTCCGCCACACGACGGCGATGCAAAAGTTATTCATGTGCCCCTTGAAAGCCTGGTCTGTACCTCCACGACGCACATTCCGCTCCTGGACTACATCGGAGAAACAGATAAGCTAACAGGTTTTCCAACTACCGACTACATCAGCTCGGAAAAAATGAGAGCGAGAATAGAGCAGGGGAAAGTCGTTGATCTCGGCATCGACAACAGCTTGAACCTGGAGCGACTCGCGGTGTTAAAACCGGACGCACTAATGGGCTATACCATGAGCGGCGATTACGGACAGTTCCGAAAAATTGAATCACTCGGCATTCCGGTCATCATCAATGCAGAATATCTTGAACATCACCCGTTGGGTCGCGCTGAGTGGATCAAGTTCATGGCGCTGTTCTTTGGTAAGGAGAGGGAAGCCGATTCAGCTTTCCAGGCAATAGAAAATAGCTACCTGGAAACAAAGGCCTCGCTATCCGCTACGACAAAAACACCGACCGCGATGGCCGGAATCGTCTACGGCGATGCCTGGTTCCTTCCCGCCGGACAAAACTATGCCGCGAGGCTCTTCCTCGACGCAGGTTACGACTATCTGTGGAAAGAGACACCGGGCAATGGCTACCTTCACGTACCATTTGAAGCGGTTTACGAAAAAGCATCGCAGGCTGACGTCTGGATCGGTACCGCCGGATACAAAACGCTGGACGAGATAAGAGCCGCCGACACCCGGTACACACGATTCGAAGCATACCGTCGGCAACAGGTATATAACTACGACGCAAAGCACGGAGCAAAGGGAGGGAATGTGTTTCTCGAACTTGGCTATCTCAGGCCAGACATCATATTGAAAGACCTCATCCGGATCGGTCACCCGGAGCTGCTTCCCGAACACGAATTGTACTTTTACCGAAAACTCGCGCAATCCGCCACCGACGGCAACGAGACACAGCGATAATTGGCCGGTTAATCGGGAAACTTCTTAACTTTGCTTGTTCTATTTTTTTTAATAACATGGCGCGTAGCGTCGACTACTGATGGAGCGTGTGCGATTAGCATTTTTAGCCCTCACAATAATTCTTACAACCCCAGATCTAAGCGGCCGCAACCAGTCGGTGGGGGGGATCATTTCTTTATATGATATTTCCCTCTTTGAGGAAAATGGAAAAGTTGGATTGAAAAACGACGGCGGAAAAATTCTAATCCCGGCAGAGTACGAAGCACTGGGGTGGAGTAACAGGCCGTTAACGGTCATCGACCAGGTGGTGGGATATAAAATCAACGGTGCCTGGGGGTTGATCAGCACGACTAACAAAATACTGACCGAACCTCAGTTTGTTGAGCTGAACCCCGCGGAGGGTTCATTCCTTATAGCGCAGAAAAGATCAGCGCTGTCGCAGCGACTATCGTACGGCGTCATTAACACTGCCGGAAAAGAAATTATCCCATTCATTTACGATGCACTGCAGCTTTCAAATATGCGGGCGATTGTCATGTCCAGAACCGGCTCCCGCTTCCTGTCAGGACTTACAGATCTCTCGCACAAGATCATTATCCCGCTTCAGTACAGGCGCATCCACAGTCTGGGGAGCCTGCGGTATGCTGTCGAGAATTTCGACAACAAAACTGCGATTTTTTCCGGGGAAGGCAGGCAAATAACACCCTTCGCCATCGACAGCATCTCGTCTTTCAAACGCGACTTTGCAATTGTCTATCAGGGACAGCAACAAGGTGTCATTAACCGCGACGGTCAGTTCATCGCGAGGCCCGTTTACGGCGAAGTACAAATCGCCAGCGACGGCACAGTGCGCATTCGCGACCAACATCAGATATTCCTTCTTCGGGGTGACAACTCGCTGGTAAGTCAGCTTGAGGCAGAGGGTGTCTCAGCCCTGTCCGCCGACCATTACGCACTTCAGCGCGCCGGCAAATTCCAACTGACGGACAATGAATTCGGCGTGTTGCATCACGACTGGTTTTGTTCGATCACGCCATTTGAAGGAGGTATAGCCGTGTTCAGAAAAGGGGCACGCGTCGGCGCGATCTCTTCCGCGGGTGAGATCGTCATCCCTGCACGATACCACGCATTGGAAATGGAACCAGGCGGTCGGTACTTTCGCGCATGTATTGACACTGGCGGAAAGAACCGCTGGGTTATTATCGATGCAAAGGAAAATCAGATTACCGGGAAGCACTATGAGAAAATCGGTCCGTTCAACGGGAAGTTCTACCCTGTGAAGAGCCGCGGATACTGGGGTGCCCTAAGCGCTTCCGGACAGGAGATCATCACGTGCGTGCACGATTCTTTGTTGCAGGAATCGGGCGATCGCGTCGTCGTGAAATTCAAGGGTGAATACGGTATCATGAATCTTGAGGAACACTGGGTAGTGACGCCCCAGCCCAACCCGTTGAAGCTTATAGACGACCGGACATATTTCGAGTATGAAGAAGGCACCACCTATCTAAAAACACTCGGTGGCGGCCTGATCTATTTTTCAGATAACCCGCTGGAATACATTCACGGAAGTATCCGCGAACAGCTTCCTTCGGGCGCCCACTGGGTGCTCAACATGGACGGTCTCGTCATTGATCGATCGAATCAACCGTCACAGGCCGACCAGATTTTTGCGGAAAGCGAAGGACTGCGCGCTATCCGGAAAGACGGAAAATTCGGATTCATCGATAGGGAAGGACGACTGCGAATTGCCAACCGGTATGAGATGGTCAAACCATTCAGCGATGGCCTGGCTGCCATAATGATTCGCGGTCGCTGGGGTTACATAGACCGGCACGAGCACCTCGTGGTTCAACCGGTATACGACGAAGTAGGTGGCTTCAGTAATGGGATGACTATTGTTCAACAAGGTGGTCTCACAGGACTAGTGGATGCCACCGGAAGGATAGTGCTTCCGTTGCGCTACGACGAGATCGTTCGCAACAGCCACCAGCGGTACCTGTTGCGGCAGGGAGACTTGTACGGAATGGCAAATGCCTCGGGTACCATTATCATACATCCCCGATACGACATGATCAACGACACGGGAAACGGTTATGCTATCGTACAGCGCGACGGCCATTACGGAGTTCTGACCCTCGGCGGCGTCAGTACTATTCCGTTGATCTATGACAGCCTCTCTTACGATAGATATCACGATCAGTTTACGGGCATCAAAAAATCAGTGTTCCGCCCGGTAGAAAAAAAATGAGGGGCGATTTTCATCACCCCTCACCCATTGTTATCCAATAATAGATATTGTTACTCCTTCTTGCCGCTTCCGCCGCCGGAAGTCGAACTGGCACCCGACCCTGAGATTGAATCTCTCATTCCGGTATCAGCGACAACATTCTGCATTTTGTAGTAATCCATAACACCGAGATTTCCTTTGACAAACGCCTCCGAGATAGCTTTTGGAATTTCCGCCTCCGCCTCGATAACTTTTGCCCGTGCCTCCTGAGCTTTGGCTTTCATTTCCTGTTCAAGTGCAACGGCCATTGCCCTGCGCTCTTCCGCACGCGCCTCCGCTACCTTGAGATCGGCAGACGCCTGATCAATCTGTAGTTTCGCACCGATGTTGGCACCGACGTCGACATCGGCGATATCGATCGACAGGATTTCAAACGCCGTGCCCGCGTCAAGTCCGCGAGACAATACCAGTTTGGAAATATTATCCGGACTCTCGAGTACTTCCTTGTGTGAGCGCGCCTGACCGATTGACGATACTATCCCTTCGCCAACACGTGCGAGGATGGTGTCTTCACCCGCGCCACCGACAAGTTGCGCGATGCTCGCGCGAACAGTAACCCGCGCGATAGCGATAAGTTGAATACCGTCAGCGGCAACGCCAGCCACTTTCGGCGTAGTAATAACTTTAGGATTAACCGAGATCTGTACCGCCTGGAACACATCACGACCAGCCAGGTCGATGGCAGTAGCCTGCTTGAAAGTGAGGCTGATATTGGCCTTATCAGCAGATATCAGTGCGCGAATCACGTTGGGCACATTACCTCCTGCGAGATAGTGGGTTTCCAGGTCGTTGGATGATATTTCCAATCCGGCTTTTGTGGCTGTGATCAATGACCCAACCACAATACGCGGAGGAACCTTCCGGATGCGCATGAAGACAAGGTCAAAGAGTCCGACCTTCACACCCGAGAATAACGCCGTAATCCAGAGGTTAATGGGGACAAAATACAGAAAGACAAAAAAGAGAATAATGATCCCGAAGACCATTATGAGGAAATTCAGTTCCATACGGGATTTAATTTATCGGTTTAACAATGATTTGATGACTATCGACGTGAACAATTGTAACCCTGGTTCCCACGTCTACATAGTCCCCTAAGGTTTTTACTTCAAATTCGCCAAGTTTGAATTGCGCTTTTCCCATCGGTCTCAGTGTCGACAGGGCAGTACCCTCGTCGCCCGGGGCGAGGTCGCGCGTCATTCCCTCGTTTACCTTGCTATCGATCGATGACTTGTTTGCAAATTTCATCCAAGCCTGCGAGCGAAAGCTGAAAAACAACGCTACCGCCGTTCCGGCCGCTGTGCCGATCAGGACATAAAGGCCTACGTCAGAGCCAAAGTTCTGGTAGGTTGTCATAACACCCGCGCCGAGGAAAAGAATACCGAGAATACCTATTACGGTAGTACCGGGCACAAAGATTATCTCAACGACTAAAAGCGTCAGGCCGATTAAGAGTAAAGCGATAATGAGGAGCCACATGACGCGTATAGTAGTGTGAATGGTAAATATAACAAATAATTGCAGATTCTTTCGCGGCTAAATCAGTACGCCCTGGCAAAGAGCACCCGCTGCCTGGACGGCCCCCCGCTGTAAACACATTTCCCTTCCTCCTCTTTTGCATCGAGGGGAATACAGCGGATCGTAGCCTTTGTCTGTTCCTTGATCGCCTGCTCGGTATCAATAGTACCGTCCCAGTGCGCGGCAACGAAGCCGCCCTTCTCGTCAAGCACTTTCTTCATTTCTTCGAACGAGTTCACCTCAGTGATCTTCTCATCGCGGAATCGCTTTGCACGATCATAGATATTTGCCTGGATTTCGTCCAGCAATGCCGGAATATACTCCGCGATGGTATCGATTGCCACCGTCTTCTTCTCCTTCGTGTCACGACGCGCCACCTCCACCGTATTGTTCTGCAGATCGCGCGGTCCCATGGCGATTCGCACCGGTACCCCCTTCAGTTCCCACTCGGCGAACTTGAAGCCGGGTTTATAGGTATCGCGGTCGTCGAACTGTACTGTCAGCCCTTTGGCGCGGAGTGCGGAAATGATTTGCTGCGATTTTTCCGCAATACTATTGTGCTCCTCTTCCGATTTGAAGATAGGCACGATCACAACGTGGATCGGTGCCAGCTTCGGGGGAAGTATCAATCCATCATCATCCGAGTGTGCCATGATCAGGGCTCCTATCAGCCGTGTGCTCACACCCCAGGATGTTCCCCATACATATTCAAGTTTTCCTTCACGGCTGGCAAACTGAACGCCGAATGCCTCGGCGAAATTCTGCCCGAGGAAGTGAGAGGTTCCCGCCTGCAGAGCTTTGCCATCCTGCATCATCGCCTCAATACAATACGTCTCAATGGCACCGGGAAAGCGTTCACCTTCAGACTTCCTGCCTTTGACGACAGGCATAGCCATAAAAGTTTCGGCGAATTCGGCATAGACATTCAGCATTTGAAAGGTCTCTTTCACTGCTTCCTCTGCCGTGGCATGGGCGGTATGCCCTTCCTGCCAGAGAAACTCCGAGGTTCTCAGAAAAAGGCGTGTACGCATCTCCCAGCGAACCACGTTCGCCCACTGATTGATCAGCAGGGGAAGGTCGCGATAAGATTGTATCCACTTTTTGTAGGTACTCCAGATGACCGCTTCACTGGTTGGACGCACCACAAGTTCCTCCTCTAGTTTCGCCTCCGGGTCCACTATCAGCTTTCCAGGGTTCTCCGGGTCATTTTTCAGCCGGTAGTGGGTTACGATCGCACATTCCTTGGCAAATCCTTCGGCATTCTTCTCCTCAGCTTCAAAAAGATGCTTGGGCACGAAGAGGGGAAAGTATGCGTTGGTATGCCCCGTATCTTTAAACATTTTATCCAATGCCTGCTGCATCTTCTCCCAGATGCTGTAGCCATACGGTTTTATCACCATGCATCCCCGCACATCGGAATGCTCCGCAAGATCGGCTCTCTTCACTAACTCATTGTACCACAGGGAGTAATCCTCCTCCCTGGTTGGAATTTCCTTTCCCATAATGGTATAATTTTTGCCGGTTTTATTGCGCCGGACGACAAATATAAGCCGACTCCCGCGAATGCAGGTTAATTTTTGTAGCTTTATAGAATACTTTTCGTCTGGTTTACGTTAACAGTATAGACACAAAACCACCTCGGTTATGAAAATAAAAGGATTGTTATTGGCCACCCTTTCACTTATGGGAGTCAGCAGCGTGTTCGCTCAGGGCGTTGAGTACGATGATATGTACTTCTCGGCAAAAGACCGGCTCGCATTGCGTGCTGAGAGAGCCGCCCCTGCGGCTTACAATGCTCCTTCGAAAGCGTCAAAATACAACTATGCGGAAGAGGATGAAAGGATCAACCCGACGGACAGTTATTCCGCACGCAACATAAACCCTGAATACACGTCACGCGAGCATACGGAAACCGCGCAGAGTGACGAACAAGAGTATTTTGTTGATAACTATCAGTATAGTAAAAACCAACTTAATACCTGGAACAACAACTTCGACGGTTGGTATAATAATTCCTGGTACAGAAATAACTATTACGGCCCCGCAATCAATTCCTGGAATAGCCCTTACTACGGTTATGACAGCTGGAATAGTCCGTGGTACGATCCCTATTGGGCGCATAACGGTTGGTCGAGTTCTTTTGCCTTTCACTATGGTCGTTCCTGGAACTACGGGTGGGGTGGTCAATATAACTATTGGAATCGTCCGTACTACGGATGGAACTGGGATCCTTATTACAATTCCTACGCAGGCAGCGGCTGGTATGGTGGGTCCTACTGGAACAACTGGAGGTATCCCGGTGTGATCATCATCAACGATGGTGAAGCCCGAAGCAACACGGTATATGGAAAACGTCCTTCCCGGAGTACATCAATCGTTTCTGATCGCAACAACGCGCGGTCGAGATCGGGTGCAGTGAATACCTTACGAGAAACCGAGAACAGCAGTGGCCGGACAGCGACGAAGCAGGAAGAATATTACAACCGTTATAACCGGACACGCACGGCAACGCCTTCTACGTCATACGACAGCAGGTCTAATACACAGAACAATCGCTCGTGGGGAACTCGTAATAACAGTAACAGTAGCTGGGACAGCAACCGTCCTACCCGGACTTCCACCCCCTCCTACTCTCCTTCCAGGAGCGGCAGTAGCTCCGGAGGACGCGTTAACTCCGGCGGTAGTTCAAGTGGAGGAAGAGGCAGAGATTAACCCCTAAAATTATCTTGATGAGGTTACATACATTCAGGTTCTACCTGACCGCTATTATATTGTTCAATTTTGGCGTGGCAAGCGCGCAAGACTACGCCGAGAGTGCGTTGCTTTTCTCGCGAACGACACCCGCGGGGAGTGCCCGCATCCTCGGGATGGGCGGAGCACAGACTTCACTGGGAGGTGACTTTAGTTCCGCCGCTTCAAACCCGGCGGGTCTCGGAATGTTTAACCGGTCAGAGTTCACATTTAGTCTCGGACTAACCGATCACCAGTCATCCACAAATTATAGCCCGTACCCGTCTTCCACCCGCGGAATGTATACTGAGAGCAATCGGTCCGTATTTAACGTACCCGCTATCAGCTACGTATGGAATATGCCGAACGACAACTCAGAGACCTTCTTTGGCGGTTCGCTTGCGTTCAGCTTTTCGCGGGTCAATGACTTCAATCGCCAAACGATCTATCGCGGCGACAACGAGGAAAACTCCATCATTGACTATTTCATCGACCAGGCGTGGGGCGAAACTACCGACCAGTTCTTCGACAACGGCCGGCATGTCGGCACACCTACAGGCCTGGCCTATTTCAACTACCTGATCGGGCCCACCTCTATTGAAGATCCGCAAGCCCCGGACGACGAATATTTTACAGACGCAGGATATCCCTTCCAGACTGAAGAGATCCTCGTGAAGGGCGCTTCCAATCAATGGAGCGTATCCTACGGTGGCAACGTGAAGGATATGTTTTTCTTCGGAGGAGGAATTGGAATCTCATCGCTCCGCTACAAGTCGACGAAGACCTTTGACGAAGACTTTGGACGAACCACCGAACCCAGTCTCGAAGCGCTCCAACTGACGGAGAACCTGGAAATAAGAGGTTCGGGGTTCAACGCTACACTCGGAGCGATTGTCAGACCGGTCAGGTTCCTTCAATTCGGACTCTCTTATACCACACCGACGTTCTATACACTCTCAGAAACGTATGATGCCTCGATGTGGAGCCGATGGGATGATTTCGATTACTACCAGGACGGCGAAGTTATTCTGGGCGACAACAGCAACAATCCTGAAAAAACAGACCTTGTAGTATCTGACTACAATTTCACCGCCCCGGCCAAACTTCGCGGCGGAATTACTTTCCTCAGCAAGTACGGCTTTATCACCGCAGACGTGGAGATGGTAAACCTGTCGGGAGCAAAGTACGGTTCGAGAGATACCTATATTTCGTTCGATCCCGAAAACCAGGATATTAAATCCGTTTATGACAAGGCTATCAACTACCGCGTTGGCGCGGAGTTCCGCAAGAACATCGTGAGACTGCGAGCGGGTTACGCTGTCCAGGGAAATACATTCAGCAATCAAATAGATGCTGACAATACTGTCACTTCTTTCAGCGGAGGGGCGGGTGTGCGACTGAAAACATTTTATATCGACCTCGCCATCATTCACAGCAAAAGCAAAGAGTATCAGTACCGACCCTATACTTTTTTCGATGGCTCAGGGCCGGCAGCGGACATCACGGATAAAACACTGAATGGACTGGTCACCGTGGGCTTCACTTTCTAATGAGATCGATCTGTTTTAACAGTGTCTCAACGGATGAGTCAGTCAGGGTGATGCTGGCCCTCCGGTAACAGGATAATCGCGCTTCAAGCATTTTATCCAGTCTGTCCTTCAACTCTTCTTCGTCAGACGCCAACAGCAATGGCCGGTCCTTGTTTTTCTTTACACGCTCCAACAGCTCAGACACGGAGCAATCGAGAAAGACACTCACGCCATATTCATTGATGACCTCCATCCCATTGTGAAAACAGGGAGCGCCCCCGCCGGTGGCCATCACAAAGGATGCGGGTCGCCCGGCCCACTCGCGAAGCAACCGGGCCTCTGTTTGCCTGAAGTGGTTCTCGCCGGATGCCTGAAATATCTCCGGGATGATTCGTCCTTCCGAGCGTTCGATCTCCGCATCGAGATCTACAAAGTCGACCTCCAGGCGTTGTGCCAGCTCCTTACCCAGGGTTGTCTTTCCCGACCCCGGCATACCAATTAGGAAGATCTTCATGAACAGTCTGTTTCTCTTTGCGGCCGACGGCGATCGATGGGTTACTGCACAAGTCCCAGTACCTCCGAAGCATCCGGAGTGTCATTGTGATGCCACTTTCCTTTGACCGTGCCGTCAACCCACAAGGTTATCCCTGGGTTTGAGCGGATAATAGTTTTAAGAACAGTCGCGTCGGTGAAGTAGTAAGGTACGGCAAACTGGTGCTCGTGCCTGAACGCTTCAAACTGTTCAGGTCCGGAAGCCGTCAACACCATCATTTCAACTTTGCCATCAAGGTCACGCGACAACTTTACGACGTCTTCAATATTGCTGACGGAAGCCTTTGTCGCGTCATATATAATAAAGAGCAGTTTTGCCCCTGCGAACGTCTGCTGGGTTACATCTTCCCCCGTAACGCTTGAAACCGCATAGTCAGTGATCTTGGGTTTCGTCTTGTCTTCGTTGATCTGGATCACACTTTCATATTTATATTGCGTTGTGTCCATCAGGTATTTCTCAGACCGGATCTTCTCACCGTTGTCTTTTCTGATAAAGACATATTCGAAGACGGGTTGTTCCTCCGGCTGCATTTCCGTGGGTATATGATTTCCAATACGGTAGGCGCGGAAGTCGACAAATGGCAAGTGTCTGATAGCAATAATTCCGAGGCAGAGGCAAGCCACCGTGGCAATACCGACCACGATATGACCCTGACGAACGGGGAGCGCAGACTCATAGCTCTTGCGATACCAAAACAAATGAAGGACCGGCACCATCAGGATAACATCCTTGAAGAATGATTGCCAGGGTGTAAGCTTAATAGCATCGCCGAAACATCCGCAGTCTGTTACCTTGTTGAAATACGCCGAATAGAATGTAAGGAAGGTGAAGAACACCATCAGTACGAGCAGCAGTACCGTCGTAATGTTCATCCGGTAAAAGATCAGCACCGCCACTCCGAGTACCACTTCGAGGACGATCATGATCATGCCGATCTCCATTGACCAGGGGACGAAGAGTTCAAAGAATGAACCGAAGTCTTCCGCAAACACCCCGAAGTACTCCTCCATTTTGATTTCCGTACCAATGGGATCGTTGAGTTTGATCAAGCCGGAAAAAATGAACAATCCGCCCACAAAAAGACGGGAAAGCTGGTCGGCGATGGGTTTTAGTGTCATGATTCCTTCAATTTTATCAGTGCGAACACAGCATAATTGATCATATCCTGGTAGTTGGCTTTCACTCCCTCGCTTACCAGCGTTTTGCCTGCATTGTCTTCAATCTGCTTTACACGAAGCAGCTTCATGAGAATGATATCCGTAATCGATGTAATACGCATTTCACGCCAGGCTTCACCGTAGTCGTGGTTTTTGTTTTCAAGAAGGTTAAAGGTCTCGCTGATAGCCCCGTCGTAGAGTCCCTCAAGCTCCTCGAATGTGAGGTCCATCTTATCAGAGCCGGCAAGGTTTATCTGGAGGAGGGCAATCACACAGTAGTTGATGATGCCGACGAACTCGTCGCGTATGGGGTCGCCGACGCGCTGTGCGCCTTTCTCCTGAATACTCCTTATACGCTGTGCCTTGATGAAGATCTGGTCGGTGATGGATGGCAGACGCAATATTCGCCAGGCTGTACCGTAGTCCCGGGTTTTCTTTTCAAACAACGCTTTGCACGTGGTTATTACCTCTCTATATTCGGCTGCAGTTCTGTCTACCATAATTTCTAAGGAGTGCAAAATACGCGATTTTCGACAAACAAAACACTCAACGTCAACGGAAGGCTTATTGATTTGACGAATCCCCGCGTCATGGGCATTCTGAACATCACGACAGACAGTTTCTTTGACGGAGGGCGCTACACCACCGACGTGGCCATACTCAGCCAGGCGGAGAAGATGATCTCCGAAGGGGCAGACTTCCTTGACGTAGGGGGATACTCCACCCGGCCGGGTGCCGCGGCAATATCAGCGGAGGACGAGGCGGCCCGGGTTACGGGCGCCGTGAAGCTTATCACACGTGAATTCCGCGATGCGATTGTCTCAGTGGATACTTTTCGCGGCGGCGTAGCAGAGGCTGCTGTCGACGCCGGCGCCGCTATTGTCAATGATGTATCCGCCGGAAACCTCGATCCGGAAATGCTGCCGACCGTGGCAAAACTCAAGGTACCGTATATCGCGATGCACATGCGCGGCACACCGCAGACCATGCAAAGCCAGACCGGCTACGACGACCTGCTGACTGATATTATCCGATACTTTCAGCAAAAAATCGATCACATCAGCAGTCTTGGAATAAGGGATGTGATCATTGACCCGGGTTTTGGTTTCTCGAAAACGGTCGAACAGAATTTTCAGATACTGCAGCACCTTCATTTGTTTTCGATCCTTCAAAAGCCCGTACTCGTCGGGGTATCCAGGAAGTCGATGATCTGGCGAACGCTCGAAACAAATCCCGAGTCAGCGCTCAACGGCACAACCGTTCTCAATACTATCTCATGTCTGAAAGGAGCCGATATCCTTCGGGTACACGATGTGCGTGAAGCCAGGGAAGTTGTCAAACTTTTTACATCGTTAACGGCCAATGTAACGGCGTGATCCTCTATATTAGTGCCAAACCATTTATGGTCTAATGTTTTGATGATCTTCCTGTTTAGAATAGGGTTTCTTGAAGTCAGCTGGGTTGATGTCGTCGATATAAGTCTGGTCAGTGTTCTCTTGTATCAGGTGTACAAGCTAGTCAAGGGAAGTATTGCCGCCAAGATCTTCATCGGTATCCTCGCACTTTATCTCGTTTACCTCATCGTACAGGCTGCGGAAATGGAGTTGCTCGCAACCATTCTCGGCCAGTTCATGGGTGGTGGCGTGGGTGTGCTTGCTATGATTATTCTTTTTCAGCCCGAGATTCGAAAATTTCTGCTCGTAATCGGGCGCGGCACGGAATTCAGGGAGAACATCTTCCGCACTATCCTTACCCTGCGAAATACCTATCCCGACGATTTCGATCTTCAGCAGGTTATCGAGGCTGTCAAGTCGCTGAAGGCAACCAAGACGGGGGCGTTGATAGTCTTTTCCCGTGACGTTGGTTTACGATTCTACGTCGAGACAGGTGACGCACTGAATGCAGAAGTGACCAAACGCCTTTTGCTTGCTATCTTCAACAAGAACAGCCCCCTGCACGATGGAGCAGTGATAATTCACAAGGGCCGCATCAAGGCTGCGCGATGTATACTACCCGTGAGTGAAAACGATCATTTGCCCGCCCATTTCGGCTTGCGCCACCGGGCGGCTGTTGGTATGTCGGAAAACACAGACACCCTTATTCTCGCGATATCGGAAGAAACCGGCCGTCTCATTCTCGCCCGCAATGGCGTCTATCTTCGCGGGCTCAAGCTCAGCGAGGTGGAGCAAAGGATTCTCGATTACCTGCATAACAATGAATCCGGCAACTGGCAGGACATATCCGAAGGGCAAACCGCCGAAGATTAACAGCAGGGTTTGCGGTCTCGCTGATGCGATCAGCCTGGTGCCAGCACACCCAACTCCCGACCGACGGAGGTGAATGCCGCAATCGCCTCGTCGAGGTGTTGTTGATCATGGGCCGCAGAGATCTGTACTCTGATACGAGCCTGCCCCTTGGCAACCACCGGATAAAAGAAACCAATCACATAGATGCCTTCATCGAGCAAACGGTCAGCAAACTGCTGGGCTAGTGGTGCGTCGTATAGCATGATCGGCACAATGGGATGTTCGCCCCGCCGTATATCAAATCCCGCCGCCGTCATCTTTTCGCGGAAGTACTTTGTATTTTGTTCAAGCTTGTCGCGAAGCATCGTGGTTTCGGAGAGCATTCTGAGAACTTCCACAGACGCGCCGGCAATCGAGGGGGCAAGAGTGTTCGAAAAAAGATACGGGCGCGAACGCTGACGGAGCATTTCCACGATCTCCTTGCGCGCCGATGTAAAACCACCCGACGCGCCTCCGAGCGCTTTTCCGAGTGTGCCTGTGATAATGTCAACGCGTCCCATAACATTCCTGTATTCATGGACACCGCGACCCTGCGCTCCTATGAATCCTGTAGCATGCGATTCGTCGCTCAGCACCAGCGCTTCAAATTCATCAGCCAGATCACAGATCTTATCCAACTGCGCTATAGTTCCGTCCATCGAGAACACGCCATCGGTTACGATCATCATCTGTTTTGCGCCCGCTGCTTTTGCCGCGGTCAGCTGTTTACGCAGGTCAGTCATGTCATTGTGCTTATAGCGGTAGCGCATCGCTTTGCACAATCTCACGCCGTCGATAATTGAAGCGTGGTTCAGCTCATCGGAAATGATCGCGTCTTCAGCGCCAAGCAAAGGCTCGAATACACCACCGTTCGCATCGAAAGCCGCAGCGTACAAGATCGTGTCTTCCATCCGCAGGAACTCCGAAATCCTGACCTCGAGCTCCTTGTGAATATCCTGTGTTCCGCAGATAAAGCGAACCGACGACATTCCGTAGCCGTGCGTATCGATAGCGCGT
This sequence comes from uncultured Roseivirgaceae bacterium, assembly GCA_964493505.1. Classification (GTDB taxonomy): domain Bacteria; phylum Bacteroidota; class Bacteroidia; order Cytophagales; family Cyclobacteriaceae; genus Chryseosolibacter. Next base: position 78,068 of record CAZBNP010000018.1, on the reverse strand, counting down.
TTCGCCGCCCCAATCACTCTGGGGTGTGACGACAGCCCGAGGTAGTTGTTAGCACAGAAGTTGATTACCTCTTTACCATTGGTAGTGATCACGGCCCCTTGGGGCGTGGTGATCACTCGTTCTCTCTTATACAGACCTGCATCCCGTATAGCCTTGAGTTCATTTTCAAGAACGGGTTTTAACTTTGCGTACATATTCTTTGTTTTTGCTCTCCTGGTCTAGTCACGAATACACGAAGTCTTTTATGAGAGACGGCTCCTTTAAAAGGCATTCTTAGTGTCCTGGTGGTGCGATACTACCCCGTCTTCGGCCTGATCAAGGGCTTGCCTGGCCTCATCGCTGGCTTCGACGGCGCGGCTACCGGTTTCGGTTCTTCCTCCACTGTCAGCATATATTTTCGCCTGACGGGATTCATCAGATTGAGTTTCTGAACGGTGAAGCTGTTTGGATGAACCTGGTCGAATTCCCGCTTCCAGCCTGCCCAAAGTTCGGGCTCCGCGTCCTGGAAACGTCCCGAATCAATTCGTTTGCTCTTGAGGTATTCTTCAAACGTCGGACCTGTTGTCATCGTTGCGATCTTAGGCAGGCACAATAAATTTTATTGCGCTTATAGTACATTCAAAGTTATAAGGTTTTTTATTTGCTGTGTGATCTTACTTCACCAAAACTGTCACACCGCGTGAAAAACTCGAAAATTCTCGTCATTGGCGCAGGCGGACAACTCGGATCGGAGCTTACACAAGCGCTTTGGCAGCGTTTTGGCAAAGAACGCGTAATTGCCACAGACATCAGAGACCCTGGTGGCGTGGTGTCGCAGGGCAACTTCGAGCTACTCGACGTACTGAATCAGCAATACCTGATTGACTTTATCCGGAAAAACAATATTACACAGGTCTATCACCTTGCCGCAGTCCTGTCAGCTATCGGCGAGAAGGACCCCACATTTGCGTGGCGTCTCAACATGGATGGTCTCATTTATGTACTCGACGCAGCTGTAAAGCTGAAAATCGAAAAGGTGTTCTGGCCTAGCTCCATTGCAGTATTCGGACCTCATACTCCAAAAGAAAATACCCCCCAGGATACGGTAATGGATCCCACCACCGTCTACGGGATCAGCAAGCTCGCTGGTGAAAGGTGGTGCGACTGGTACTTCAGGAAGTTCCGCGTAGATATCCGAAGCCTTCGTTACCCCGGGCTGATCGGGTATAAAGCAAAACCCGGCGGCGGAACAACCGACTACGCAGTCGACATCTTCTATCACGCGCTCACAGAAAGAAAATATACATGCTTCCTAAAACCCGACACCTGCCTTCCAATGATGTATATGGACGATGCCATCAAGGCAACGATTGACCTGATGGAAGCGCCGGCCGGGAAAATAAGGGTAAGGTCGAGTTACAATATCGCAGCAGTCAACTTTGCGCCGGCGGAGATCGCTAAGGAAATCAAAAAAACAATTCCTGAGTTTACCATTCAGTATGACCCCGACTTCAGACAGGAGATCGCAGACACCTGGCCTCGCTCGATTGACGACTCGAGGGCAAGATCGGATTGGGGATGGAAGCACAGCTTTGACCTTCCCGAGATGGTTCATGACATACTGCAGCGACTACCGGCATACCTTCCGGGCCAAAAAGTATCCGAATAGTTTATCGAATAAGCTAAAAAACCTATCCAAAAGATTTTTATCCACTTATGATTATGCAATCTTTGATTTCCGGCGTTGTCAAAAGAAATACTGTATGATGCAAAATCTAAAAATTGATCATTCCGACGGCATAATCACAATAACAGTGTCAAGACCCGAGGCGCTAAACGCGTTAAATCTCAAAACTTTGTCGGAATTGATATCGGCCTTGCAACAGGCGTATGAAGATGCCAGTCACCGCGGCATTATTATCACGGGTGAGGGAGACAAGGCTTTTGTCGCCGGTGCCGATATAAAAGAGCTGGCAGCGCTGACGCAGGACCAGGCACACGCATTTGCGAAAAACGGCCATCGGCTGTTCAAATTGATCGAAGATTGTCCCAAGCCGGTCATTGCCGCGATAAACGGTTACGCGCTTGGGGGCGGTTGTGAACTTGCCATGGCATGTCATATTCGCATCGCTTCCGAACGAGCGAAGTTCGGCCAGCCCGAGGTGAATCTTGGAATCATTCCAGGCTATGGCGGAACGCAACGGCTGACACAACTCGTTGGACGAGGTAAGGCGCTTGAACTGATGATGACAGGTGATATGATCGGGGCCCAGGAAGCAAAAGCTATCGGCCTGGTGAATCATGTCGTCGCTCCCGAGACACTGACCACAACGACCCGGGAAATGATGGAACGCGTATTGAGCAAAGGACCTCTTGCGGTATCGGCTGTTATCCGCAGCGTCAATGCAGGGTACGGGTTCGAAAAAGCCGGATATGAGGCCGAAGCCGAAAATTTTGCACTTTGCACAACAACAAATGACTTTAAGGAAGGGACGGATGCGTTCATCCAAAAGAGGAAGCCTCAGTTCAAAGGTGAGTGAGTCACCGCTTTCCGGTATATAACCAAAGGGATGAGTAAGATCCAGCGACTTGCAGGAGAGACGGTACTGTATGGCCTTGGTAGTATACTGCCCCGGTTCCTCAGTTTCCTTCTTGTACGCTTGCATACCGACGTATTCGCTCCCGAGGAATACGGTATTATCACCAATCTATACTCCTGGGCGGCAGTGGTAAACATTGTGCTGATCTTTGGAATGGAAACCGCCTACTTTCGTTTTGCCAGCCAGCCCGGGCAATCAGAGAAAAGAATCTTCAACCTTTCGCTTACCGTGGTACTTATCGTCAGTGTCGTACTCTCCGCTCTGCTGACGCTGCTGGCCGAACCTATAGGTGGCGTACTGGAGGTATCCGGTCGCACCGACCTTGTTGTATGGCTTATCGCCATCATGTTTATCGATGCAGTGGCGGCTATTCCGTTCGCGCGCCTTCGTCTTCAAAAGAAAGCACTGCGATTCGCTACGGGAAAACTGCTCAACATCTGTATACTCGTAGGACTCAACGTCTACTTCCTGAAGCTCGCACCGAACTACGAGCCTGACGTATCGCTGGTTATCTTCGCCAACCTCGTGGCTAACTTCTTTTATCTTTTGTTCTTTGCCCCAACGTTACTGACCTGGCGTCCGGCGTTCGACCGCACGATCTCCCCGGCGATGTATAGTTATGCCTACCCGATCATGATCACAGGACTGGCTGGCATGACAAATGAAATGTTTTCACGAATTATGTTGATCAAATGGCTACCCGATGGATTCTACGGCAGCCAGAGTCAACAGCACGCATTGGGTGTATTCGGTGCTTGTTATAAGCTCGCCGTGCTCATGAATCTAGCGATAACCGCTTTTCGGTATGCCGCCGAACCATTTTTCTTCTCAAACGCTGTTGAGAAAAATTCTCCCCAGCTGTTCGCGCGTGTCAACAACTACTTCGTAATTGTGTGCTGCGTTATTCTGCTCGGCGTTTCCGTCAACCTCGACATATTGAAATACTTCCTCGGCAGCCCTGCCTATTGGGAGGGACTGCATGTAGTACCTGTATTGTTGCTTGCCTACCTGTTCCTCGGCGTTTACTACAATTTTTCGGTATGGTTCAAGCTCACCGATAGAACGCATTATGGCACCGTGATCACCATCGCCGGGGCATTGATCACCCTTGCGGCCAACTACATACTGATCCCGGTCGCGGGGTACGAGGGCAGCGCCGTAGCCGCGCTGCTTTGCTACGCTGCGATGACGTTTATCTGCTACCTCCTTGGCCAACGCTTCTACCCGATACCCTACAACATCAGCAAGATGCTCATGTACATCGCGGTATCCCTGGGACTGGTGTACGGGGCCAACGCCGTAGACATACCAAACCAGGTCTGGGCCACAACCTTTCACACGATCGTCATTGTTATTTTTCTGACCTTCGTTTACTTCATAGAACGGAGAGAGCTACACGCCAGGCAGGTGTGATCTTTATCAAAACTCATTTAAAATGGCTGGTTCCCCGAATCTTGTTAACTTTATACCCAAACTATAGACACGAATATGAACATTATTATTCCTATGGCTGGTCTCGGTAAGAGAATGAGGCCACACACCCTCACCGTACCGAAACCATTGCTCCCTATTGCCGGTAAACCTATCGTTCACAGACTGGTGGAAGACATTGCGGATGTTTGCACCGACAAAATAGACAACATAGGTTTTATTATTCATCCCTCGTTCGGCAAAGAGGTAGAGGAAAACCTCAAGGCAATTGCCGCGGAGGTTGGGGCCACGGGAAAGATCTACTACCAGACCGAGGCATTGGGCATTTCACACGCGTTGCTGTTTGCGCGCGAACTGTTTACCGGTAAGGTGATCGTTGCGTTTGCAGACACCTTGTTTAAAGCCGACTTCAAAATGGATACCGATCGCGACGGTACGATCTGGGTCCAGCGTGTAAAGGATCCTTCCCAGTTTGGCGTGGTCAAGCTCAATGAAAAGAACGAGATCACAGCCTTTGTTGAAAAACCGTCGGAGTTTGTTTCCGACCTGGCTATCATTGGCATTTACTTTTTTAAAGATGGGGAAAAACTCGCGACGGAAATGCAATACCTCGTCGACAACGACATTCGGGAGAAGGGCGAATTCCAGTTTACCACGGCGCTGGAGAATCTGAACAAAAAGGGTGCGACCTTCCTTCCGGGTGAAGTAACGGAATGGCTCGATTGCGGCAACAAAGACGCAACGGTCAATACGAACCAGCGATATCTTGAGTTCATAAAGGAGGAGAAGCTCGTGTCGTCGAAAGCAAAGATCGTGAATTCCATCGTCATCCCGCCCTGCTTCCTCGCAGATGGGGTGACAATAGAAAACTCCGTCGTCGGGCCGTACGTATCAGTAGGGAAAGGCACGTCCATTACAGACAGTCGGGTCAGAAACTCGATCATCCAGGAAAACAGCCGCATTTCTTGTGCTGTCCTGGAAAATAGTATGTTGGGTAATTTCGTTAATTTTGAGAAAAAACCGTCCGATCTGAGTGTTGGCGATTATAACGTTGTGACTTGAAATCAATCCGGAACAATATTGTTTTAGGGCTTTTTGTGCTGCTCGCGTTTGTTATGGCCGAAAACGCGGCAGGCCAGAAGAAGAAAAGGGATGGCAGCGCATCACAGGGAATTCGCTTGAGGGAAGCGGAGTTTTACTTTACAGAAGGCGAAAAATTCTTTATCCTGGAAGACTACGCCAAAGCGCTTGTCTACTACCAGCGGGCGCTGGACATCAATCCCGACAACGGTACCATTTACTACAAGATCGCGGACCTACTCTCCAAAAGTTCCCGGCAGGACGACCTCCTCAAGGCTTCCGTGAATATCGAACATGCTTTGAAACTGGAGCAGGGAAACAAGTATTTCTACCTGCTGGCGGCAACGATCTACAACAGTCTTGGCCGGTTCGACAAAGCCGCTCAGGCGTACGAGACTATGATGGAGAAGGTGACGGGCACAGACGAGTATCTCTACGAGGTAGCGGCGGTTTACCAATACGGCAACGAGCCTGCGCTCGCGATCAAAGCCTATAACCGTGCCGAGGAAATCTTCGGGGTAAATGAAATGTCATCCATTCAAAAGCTAAAGTTGCTGTTCGATGAAGGCCGGATCTCCGAGGGCTTGAAGGAGGGCGAAAAACTTATTGAAGCGTTTCCCGCAGAGGCGCGTTACGTCATGGCATTTGCCGAAGTGCTCTCCAGGAGCGGTATGCACGATGAGGCTATTCAGCATCTTGAAAATTTTCTTTCCGTCAATCCCGACTCGGGGCAAGTCAAGATATTGCTTGCCGGGTTCTACCGTGATATGGGATATGAGGAGAAGGCTCGTCCATACCTACTCAGCCTGTTCGACGACCCTTCTATCGAATTATCGAGCAAGCTCATTGTGCTGGGGGCCTACAACGCCGAACTGAATGAGAACAGATCAAAAAATCAGAGCGATCCTGACAAGGCGCTTTTTGCCACACAACTCTACGAAAAGCTGACGACCCATTACCCCGGGCATCCGAGTGTTCACATCGTCGGGGGAGACCTCTTCCTGTCGACAGGACAAAACCAGGAAGCGCAGGCGGCGTACACGCAGGCCGTAGAAACGGGGGCAGACGTCACTTTTGAGGTCTACGAGAACCTTCTTTTTCTGGAAATCAAGCTTGAGCAATGGGACCAGGCGATCCGGCACGCCGAAGAAGCCCTGGAGGTATATCCAAACCAGAGCATAATTCATTATTTTAACGGATTCGCACACCTGCGCAAACGCCACTACCCTGAGGCTATCCAGTCGCTGGAGCAAGCAAAGCGTGTGGGATCGTCGAATCCCGCTCTGATTAGCGAGATAAACAGCCAGTTGGGCGAGGCGTATAATGCGACAAGAGACTACTCACGATCTGACAATGCCTATGACGAGGTGCTGGTTTACAACCCAAACAACGCCATTGTTTTGAACAACTACAGCTATTACCTGGCCCTCCGGAAGGAAAATCTTGAGAAAGCTGAAAAGATGTCGGCTACATTGATTAAAAATCACCCGGAAAATCCGACCTTTCTGGATACGTATGCCTGGGTTCTTTTTGTCAGTAAAAAGTATAAGGAAGCACGCAAGATTATGGAGCGGGCAATAAGCACCGGAAAGGCAACTGCCGTGCACTTTGATCATTATGGGGATATCCTTTACAAACTCGGCGATATCGACGGGGCTGTAAAGCAGTGGGAAAAAGCGCGTGGCCTGAATGCCAATAGCGAAACACTCAACAAAAAAATTGCCAACAGAAAAATTTATGAATAAGGGCCAAGGGTTCTTTTCTCTAATCGTCTGCATGCTCGTCTTCGCCAGCTGCAGCAAGAAGATTATTGTTCCGGTAGCGTCAAGCCCGAAGGAAGTACTCAATATTGAGGAGGTTGACTTTGACTATTTCCAGGGAAAAGCGCGAATGATCCTCAGGGATGCGAACAAGGAGCGCGAAGTCAAAGCCAATATCCGCGTCCGAAAGGATAGCGTCATCTGGATGACCTTCTCCGTGATCGGTGTGCAGGGTGGAAAGGCCCTGATCAACAAAGACTCGATCACCATTGTCAGCAACGTTGACAAAGAGTATTACGTCTTTCCTTACGACGAGTTAAGCGCTCGTTATCAATTTGACATCACCTTTGACGTTGTACAGGCCGCCATGCTGGGCAACCCGGTCATACCGCGATCCGACGATGACGATGTAATTCGGGAGAGTTCAATGTACCTGTTAAAACAGGAGAAGTCCGACGTCAACGTTGTGAACTACATTAACGCCGCCAGTATGAAGGTCGAAAAGGTAGAGATGAAGGAAGAAGGCAGTATGAACTCGCTGGTGATAAATTACTCCAACTTCCAGCCGGTGGGTGACCGGGTTTTTCCCTATAACGGGACGATCAACTTGTTCTACAAGACACTGTCCGGACTCCTGAATACAACCATTATTTTTGAATACAACAAGGCGGAAGCAGGAAGTAAGGAACTCAGGTTCCCTTTTAATATTCCAAAACGATATGTGCGCAGGTAGGAGAATACTGCTTATCATCCTGACGCTTGCTTGCAGTCTCTCCGTCTTCGGACAGAAGACAAAAAGCCAGTTACAGAAGGAAAAGCGGCAAAGTGTTGAACGGATCAAGGAGGTAGAGAAGATCCTGCAGGAGACCTCCGCAAAGAAAAAGAACACCCTCGGTGAGCTCAATGCGCTGAACCAGCGCATCGTAGAGCAAAAGAACCTGATCACCTCCATCCGAAACGAAATTGGTCTCCTCAACGGGGAGATTCGCGAAAACAACGGTATCATTGCTGTACTTGATGAAGATCTCAGGAAACTCAAGGAAGAATATGCTGCCATGCTGTTTGCCGCGCAGAAAGCGAGCAACAGCACTACCCGCCTTACATTTCTTTTCTCCTCCGATTCATTCGATCAACTCGTCATGCGCCTGCGTTACATGGAGCAATACGGCGAAGCCCGGAAATTGCAGGCTGAGCTTATTTCACAGGTTCAGGCGGAACTCGGCAACCAGGTAAAGCAGATCGAAACCAAACGGGAAGAGAAGAACAAGTTATTAAGTGACAGTGAGCACGAAAACGCTAACCTCGCTTCCCTCAGGAGAAAGCATTCAAGCCTGGTAAAGGCTCTTGAAAAAGAGGACCAGCAACTCAGACGAGATCTTGACGAAACGAGGAAAGCCCTGACTGTGCTCGACCGTAAGATCAACGACATCATCAAAGAGGAGATGGAGCGCGAAGCGTTGGCATTGAAGAGCAACAAATCAGTGTCAGTGGCCCTGTCATCTTCCTTCGAGGAAAACAAGAACAAATTGCCCTGGCCGGTGTCCACAGGCTTTATCTCCCAGCGCTTTGGTCGCCAGAACCACCCTGTGTTGAAGGGCATCGTGCTACAGAACGACGGCGTCAATATTCAGACGAAGCAGAATGAAAAGGTAAAATGCGTATTTAACGGCGAAGTACGCAGCGTTGCGTTCATCCCTACATTCGGCAGAACGGTAATCATCAACCACGGCGAATACTACTCCGTATATACAGGCCTGAAGGAAGTTTACGTCAAGTCCGGCCAGAAAGTCACCACAAACCAGGAAATCGGGCAGGTTATCTCAAACAACGAAGGTATATCCGAGCTGCGTTTTCAGATTCTGAAGAAATTCACTCCCCTCGACCCCCAGGCCTGGCTCGCAAACATGTAGATCCGAATGACAGGTGGCCCCATCGGGCCCTGAACGGCAAAATAGAAAATACCCTCCTTTTTTTCAGAATCCCGATTTTTTTGCCCTACTTTTGCAATTACCTGATAAGTTTTTTAGGTAATGACCGGAGCGACAGTTACTCCGGGATCTCTGGAACCTTAATCAATCACAATATGAAATCAGTATTTTTGTTTTTAGGAAATCTTGGAATGCAGGAAATTATAGTGATCGGATTGTTTGTGCTGGTTTTCTTCGGCGCCAAGAAGATTCCTGAATTCATGAAAGGTCTCGGCAAAGGCGTCCGCGAATTCAAGGACTCCGTCAAGGATGTAAAGAAAGATATTGAGGATGCAGGCTCTGCGGCCAAAATCGAAGAAGGCAAGTAGTATTGAAAACATACGGCTCTTTCCGGGAGATCCGGAACGATCTTCAGAACGGCACCCTTACGTGTCGTGATCTGGTTAACCAGTATCTTTTAAATATTCAAAAAAACTCCCACCTCAATGTCTTTTTGAGCGTGTATGAGGAGGAAGCGCTCAATCGAGCCGCTGAAATTGACGAAAAGCTAAGGAAGAATAGTGCGGGCAAACTGGCAGGACTTGTGGTGGGGATAAAAGATGTATTAGCTTATCAGGATCACCCTCTTCAGGCGTCGAGCAGGATTCTCGATGGCTTCACCTCCCAATATACAGCGACTGCCGTTCAGCGTCTTCTCGATGAGGATGCTATCATTATTGGACGGCAAAACTGCGACGAGTTCGCCATGGGCTCATCCAACGAAAATTCAGCTTTTGGCCCGGTGCGTCACGCGATCGACCCCTCGCGTGTACCAGGTGGTTCTTCCGGCGGATCGGCTGTTGGCGTCATGGCAGACCTTTGCCATGTCTCGCTTGGATCGGATACCGGAGGGTCGGTTCGGCAGCCCGCAGCGTTTTGTGGCGTCGTCGGCCTGAAGCCAACATACTCCCGGATATCAAGACATGGGCTGATCGCTTACGGTTCGTCTTTCGATTGCATCGGGATCTTTGGCAAGTGTGTCGACGACATTGCCCTGGTGCTGGAAGTGATTGCAGGAGAGGATGATTTCGACAGTACGGTTTCCAGGCTGCCGGTTCCCACGTATTCCGATGACATCCAACCGGAGCAGCGCCCCTATAAAGTCGCGTATCTCAAGGCGATTGATGAGTCCGACGGAATACAGCCTGAGATCAGGGAGAATATTCGAAAAAAAATTGAGGCTCTTAAAGCGGCCGGATATAGCGTTGAGGCGGTGGAATTCCCGTTAATGGAGTACATTCTACCCACCTATTACATCCTCGCAACGGCCGAAGCCAGCTCTAACCTGTCACGTTTTGACGGTGTGCGGTATGGACACAGAAGTGAGGCTACAACAGATCTACAGTCTATGTACAAGAAGAGCCGGGCGGAGGGTTTTGGCAAAGAGGTGCAGCGACGGATCTTGCTGGGCACCTTCGTATTGAGTGCGAGCTACTATGACGCGTATTATACGAAAGCCCAGAAAGTAAGACGGATCATCAGAGAGAAAACCAAAGAACTACTCGCGCAGTATGACTTTATTCTGATGCCCGTTACGCCGACCACCGCGTTCAAACTTGGAGAACATATCAGTAACCCCCTGGAGATGTACCTCGGAGATCTTTTTTCCGTTCAGGCAAACGTCGTGGGTGTGCCCGCGATATCAATTCCCTGTGGAACAGATAACCAGGGTCTGCCGATTGGATTACAGGTGATTGCAGACGACTTTGAAGAATCAAAGCTTCTGCATTTTTCAAATCTTTTAACACACATGAATTGACATGAGAAAGATATCCATGCTTTTTCTGTTCATGTTTTGCTCGGCGTCTGCCTTCTCTCAGGGGCTGCCCGCGGGGCTTTTTGCAACATCCGATTCGCTCGCTATAGCGGACTTGCTTGCCTTAGTCGATTCAGTGGAGGTAGCGGAGACAGAAGAAGAGATCACATTCAGGGAAGCGACAGCCGGCTACGAATTCTACTCGCTTCCTAAAGAACTTGAATACATCCCCGGCGACGATGACCCGCTCATCATCAGAGACCGACTCTCCTGTATCGAGGGCAATATACCGTTGGTCTACAACAGTAAGATACACGCGTTCATCAACTATTTCACGGTGAGGGACCGCGAATACACGCGTCTGATGATCCGTCGCAAAAACTTGTACTTCCCCCTGTTCGAAAAATACCTGGCGCATTACGGCCTCCCCGACGAACTGAAATATCTTGCTATTATCGAATCAGGACTGAATCCGAAAGCGGTATCACGCGCGCAGGCCGTGGGGCTGTGGCAATTTATGTCCGCTACCGGGCGGTATTACGATCTTCACAATAATTGGTATATCGACGAGCGGATGGATCCGGAGAAGTCGACCGATGCAGCTTGCCGTTATTTGCGCGACCTATACGGCATGTTCAAAGACTGGGAACTCGCTCTTGCCGCATACAATACCGGGCCGGGTAATGTCAGAAAAGCAATACGCAGATCTGGCTACCAGAAATCGTTCTGGGACATCTATCCGTACCTGCCGCGCGAAACCCGCTCGTATGTACCTCAGTTTGTCGCGATCATTTATGCTATGAATCACCTCGAACAGCACAACTTCTTTGAGGAAGGAGAGGAAATGCTGGTGCGTTCCGATACTATTCACGTCAGGAATTTTGTGCATTTTGAAACACTCGCAAATCTGACCGGTACCTGCGTCGAAGATCTTCAAAAACTAAATCCCTCGGTACAGCACAATGCCATCCCTGATCTTCAGAAGCCAGTGGCAATGCGGCTACCGCTCACAGCCAAACTACAGCTCGAAGAAAACCGGGTCGCCATACTCGATTCCGCCTCCAGGACAGGCCGGGCCGAACTTGTGGCGCTGGCGAAAGCGATGCAGGGAGGCACCTATGGTCGCGAACGCGTTGTCTACAAAGTACGCGGTGGCGACGTTCTTGGATCGATCGCTATGCGGCACCGCGTCAGGGTTTCCGACATAAAAAAATGGAACAACCTGAATAGCGACGTCATCCGCACCGGGCAACGCCTCAATATATGGGTCACGAGCTCCTCGTCGATAGCCGTGGCTGGTTCCACACCCGCAAAGAAGGCTGTGACGACCACCAATCTGTCTGGCCAGAAAACGTACACCGTTCAGCCCGGCGATACCTTGTGGGATATCTCGAGAAAGTTTGACGGCCTCACGATTGAAAAGATCAAAGCGCTGAACAAACTTCCCAATAACAAGATTCAGCCCGGGCAGAAGCTTATCGTGAGTGGCGAATCGTAGCCACGTCTCATGCTTTTCATTATCTTTGGCATCTCATATTTAATAATCTCACAAGCATGTCCATTAAGATAAGAAAGCAGGATGCCCTGAATTACCACATGCAGGGACAACCGGGGAAAATTGAGGTTGTTCCCACCAAAGTCTTAAGCTCTCAACTCGACCTTGCACTCGCCTATTCACCGGGTGTTGCGGAGCCCTGCAAGGAGATCCAGGCAAACCCGGAGGATGTTTACAAATACACCGCAAAAGGAAATCTGGTAGCCGTCATCTCCAATGGCACAGCCGTATTGGGCCTTGGCGATATCGGTCCCGAGGCAGCCAAGCCGGTAATGGAAGGAAAGGCCGTGCTGTTCAAGAAATACGCTGGCATCGACAGCTTCGATATTGAAATCGATGAAAAAGATCCCGACGCCCTTATCAAAATCATAAAATCACTTGAGCCCACCTTCGGCGGCGTCAACCTCGAAGACATCAAAGCTCCTGAGTGTTTCAAGATCGAAACGGTACTACGCGAGAAGATGAATATCCCCGTAATGCATGACGATCAACACGGGACAGCTATCATTTCTGCCGCCGCGTTGATCAATGCGTTGTCCATCGCCGAGAAAAAGATTGAGGAAGTCCAGATCGTTGTCAACGGCGCGGGTGCTGCAGCCGTCAGTTGCACCAAGCTGTATCTGGCACTCGGTGCGAAAAAGGAAAATATCATCATGTGCGACAGCAAAGGACCGCTAACCCGAAGCCGCACAAATCTCGATGAAACAAAAAGTCAATTCGTAAGCGACAGGAACGTAGCGAGCCTTGACGAGGCGATAAAGGGAAGTGATGTCTTTATAGGCCTCTCCGTCGCGGATGCTCTGAAACCGGGGGCACTGTTGAGTATGGCCGACAAACCCATAGTCTTCGCGTTAGCTAACCCCGATCCGGAAATCGACTACGACCTCGCGTTAAAAACCAGGCCCGACGTACTGATGGCAACGGGGCGTTCTGATCATCCGAACCAGGTAAACAACGTACTCGGCTTCCCCTACATCTTCAGGGGAGCACTCGATGTGCGCGCTACCGAGATCAACGAAGAAATGAAACTTGCAGCTGTGCACGCGTTGGCACAGCTTACACGCCAAACGGTTCCCGACCTGGTGGTGAAAGCATACGGAACAGACAGGCTGACGTTCGGACCGGAGTACCTCATTCCGAAACCACTCGACCCACGGCTTATCACGACGGTATCGCCGGCGGTTGCAAGAGCAGCTATGGATTCGGGGGTAGCGCGTAATCCGATTACCGACTGGGCCGCATACGACCAGGACCTTCTCCGCCGCATAGGTATAGACCAGAAATTGATGTCGCGCGTGATTGATCGCGCAAAGAGAGACCCCAAACGAGTGGTCTTCGCGGAAGCTACCCATCCGAAAATACTCAAGGCTGCGCAAGTGTTAAAGGACGAAGGAATTGCGAAGCCGATATTGCTCGGAAACAAACAGGAGATACACGACATGATCAGGCATTACGGTCTTGATCTCGAAGACTGCCCGATCATCTATCCGCGCGAACAAAATGAAAACGTCGAGCGCTATGCACAGGCTTTCTATAAGAAACGGCAACGCAAGGGCATCACCTATCAGGATAGCTTACGCCTGATGCGCGAACGAAACTATTATGGGTGTATGATGGTCGAACTCGGAGATGCTGACGCACTCGTCTCGGGTCTCACGAAAGACTATCCGAAAACGATCTCTCCCGCATTGCAGATCATCGGTGTAGCCGAAGGAGTAAGCCGCGTGGCGGGCATGTACGTCATTACCAACAAGCGGGGAACGTACTTCTTTTCCGACACTACGGTTAATCTCGATCCTACGGCAGAAGAACTTGCGCAAATCATCGAGCTGACCGCCAGGGGTGTTCAATTTCTCGGTATAGAACCCCGCATCGCTGTACTTTCGTACTCCAACTTCGGATCCTCAAAAGGAGAGCTTCCGGAGAAAGCGAGAAACGCGGTGAAAATTGCCAAAGAAAGAAACCCGGGCCTTATCGTCGAAGGAGAGATCCAGGCCAACGTCGCCCTCAATACCGAGATTCAACAGGAAACATATCCGTTCAGTGTGCTCTCGCAAGAGGGAGCCAATACACTGATCTTCCCGAATCTCGCGTCGGGGAACATCGCTTACAAACTGGTGATGGAAATCGGTGGAGCCGAGGCGATCGGACCAATTCTCCTGGGGATGAAGAAACCAGTTCATATTCTCCAGCTCGGAAGTACTATCCGGGAAATCGTAAATATGGCCGCTATCGCGGTGGTCGACGCGCAATTGCACGAACAAAACACTTCACGATAGGGCACCTGCCTAAGCAGGTTCTTTATCGTGAAACTGAGTCGCGCGTCACCAATAACTGATATACTCGTGTAAACAGATCCAACATGATTGCTTTTCTGAAGGGCAGACTCGTATACAAGGATCCAACCCACGTCGTGATCGATGTTGGCGGCGTGGGCTATCATGCCAATGTATCACTCGCCACGTACTCTGAAATCAAAGATCAGGAGGACATTCTCCTCCATACCCATCTCGCGATCAGAGAGGACGCGCACATACTTTTCGGCTTTAGCAGGGAAGCTGAAAAGAAGTTGTTTCAGCAACTCATCACGGTAAACGGCGTAGGACCCAGCACCGCCATCGTGATGCTGTCGTACATGGACAGCGCGGAGCTGAAAACCGCGATCGTTCAGGAGAACACCGCCGCCCTTCAATCGATAAAGGGCATCGGCGCCAAAACAGCCCAACGAGTCATCATCGACCTCCGCGACAAACTGAAAAAGGAAAGCTGGGATGAATCACAGCCTCACCTTTCAGTGCCTACACACAATACTTTGCGCAAAGAAGCGTTATCTGCTTTGCTCACTCTTGGCCTTCCCAAAGCGGCAGCCGAGAAAAGTGTCGATTCGGTCCTGAAAAACTCAGGAAATACCATTACTTTAGAAGATTTAGTAAAGCAAGCACTTAAGAATGCGTAGCCACTGGCTCGTCGCGTAAATGGTGAATTAACTTGGCTCCCGTTACCTGTAAGAATTGCGCCGCATACTCCGTCAGCCTGCTACTGATCTGGCTCTGCATGGTATTACCCCAGCGTGTATTCGCGCAACGTACCGACACAGCGCGGGTGTCACAGGATACGGTACCTGCAACCTACGAACCGAGCCGGCGTCCCACTTTCTCCCCTACCGACCGCTACGGCGACCCCTTTTCCAACCGGACAACCGAGTCACCCTTTTTCCTCAGGGATCCAAACCTGTTTAAACTCGGCGTGGAAATCGACACGGGCCTTAATTACACGATTCAGGAAAAGATCGGCGGTCTTGACTACCGCCCCGCGACCGGTATGACGTTTGAGGAGTTCAAGCAGTACCGCGACCGCCAGACGCTGAAGAATTACTGGAAAACAAGATCACGGGCACTTGACGGTGAAAGCGCGGTGAGCGGACGCGGGTTTACGCCAAAAATATTTGTCAGCCCCGTGTTTGACCGCATCTTCGGGGGCAGCTACGTCGAGTTAGTGCCGCGTGGTTTTGTAACCCTTGACTTTGGTGGCTCCTTTCAAAAAATCAGCAACCCGTCAATACCGATCAGGCAGCAACGCAATGGAGGATTTGAATTCGACCAGCAAATCAACATGAGCGTTGTCGGAAAGGTTGGGGAAAAACTAGCTGTTACCGCAAACTTCGACAACAACAATTCATTCGATTTTCAGAACAACATGAAAGTCGAGTACACAGGTTACAAAGAAGACATCCTCCAAAAACTTGAGATCGGTAATGTGAGCCTTCCCCTGAACAACACACTCATTCAGGGGGCGCAAAACCTCTTCGGTGTAAAGGCGCAGATGCAGTTCGGCAAGCTGAACGTCACGACTATCGCTTCGACACAACGCGGCAAGGTAGAGTCTATTGAAATTCCGAGCGGCAGTAACGGTCAGGGGCGGCCATTCGAGATCATTTCGTCAAACTATGACGAAAACCGTCACTTCTTCCTCGGACATTACTTCCGCGACAATTACAGAGCCTGGATCCAGAACCTTCCGCAAGTCACTTCCGGCGTGAACATTACCCGTGTTGAAGTGTATATTCTCAACCGGAACAATGACACCCAAACGCTTCGAAACGTAGTGGGTCTGATGGATCTCGGTGAAAGCCGGAGAATTCACAATGCCAGTGTGCAGGGGCTGGGAGGCAACCGCCCGACGTCAAACGCCGCCAACGATCTCTTTGCAACAGTGACGAGCGGGTTCACCCGCAACGGAGACGATGTAAATCAGGCGCTCGAAAATCTTTTCGCCGGCGAAAACAACAACGGCACCGACTTTGAAAAAATTACAGCGGCCCGCAAGCTTAGTCCTACCGAGTTTACATTTCATCCGCAACTCGGTTACATCACCCTTACACGCAAGCTTCAGAACGATGAGGCAATCGCTGTTGCGTATGAGTACACCGCCGGAACCGGAAGACACCGCGTAGGTGAGCTCACTGACGACATTGCCGGGCTTAAGGATGAGGAAGTGATCTTCCTCAAGCTGCTTCGTCCACGCAAAGTCAGTATCCGCGATCAGAACGATCGAATCATCCCGACGTGGGACCTCATGATGAAAAACATCTACTGGCTCAACGTTAACCAATTGTCGCGCGAGGGTTTCCAGCTCAGGGTAATCTACCGCGATGACCGCACCGGTATTGACAACCCGCAGTTGCAGGAAGGAAGCAGCACCCTGCGCGAACGACAGTTGATTGAAATTCTCGGGCTCGACAAACTGAACCAGATGAACGATCCGCAGCGCGACGGGAATTTCGATTTTGTGGAAGGTATCACCATTGACACCCGAAATGGCCTGATCATTTTTCCCTATCTCGAACCCTTTAACGTGGCACTTCGCGAAGCGTTCAAAGATCAGCCGAATGAAGACGTCCTGATCCAAAAATATGCGTACGATACCTTGTACCGAACCACAAAAGCGGATGCCGAGCTCTTTGCCACAAAGAACAAGTTCTTTCTTGTAGGCCAATACAGCTCAGGGTCCGGCTCCGCCCGGGAGATACTTATTCCGGGATTCGGTATATCGCAAGGCTCGGTGCGAATCTTTGTAGGAGGCATTCCACTCCAGGAAGGAACAGACTACACGGTAGACTATACATTCGGAAAGGTTATCATCAACAACGAGAGCATTCTCAGCTCAGGCAAGAATATAAGTGTGCAGTATGAACAGTCCGATCCATTTGCCTTCCAGACCCGAAGTCTGATCGGAACGCGGTTTGACTATCGCGTAAACGAAGACATCAACCTCGGCTCTACATTCCTGTACTACAATGAGCGACCGCTCGTGAGCCGCAACCAGATCGGCACCGAGCCTGCTCGCAATATGCAGTACGGCCTCGACTTCAACATCAACAAAGACAGTCGCCTCCTTACCAAACTGGTAGACGCGATTCCGATTCTTCAAACCAAGGAAACGTCGTCTATCAACTTCACGGGAGAGTTTGCGCAGTTGATACCGGGAACATCGAACATCATTGATGGCGAAGGAACCGCGTACGTTGACGATTTTGAGAATACGGCGACGCCATACTCATTAATGTCGCCGCAAAGCTGGAGCCTCGCCGCCACACCGGTTGGCGATCCGCGGTTCGACCCCAGCGGAGGTCAGCCACTTGACCTCCGCGCTGGTTACAAACGGGCAAAGCTTGCCTGGTACACGATCGACAACCAATTCTACAGGCAAAACGGGAGGTTTAAACCCAGCAACATCAGCGAAGCCGACGTGGAAAAATATCATTATCAGCGGGCAATCAATGTCAATGAAATATATCATCAGTTGGAAGCGCAGCAGGGTCAGTACTGGCAGACGACGCTTGATCTCGCCTACTATCCAAACGAGCGGGGTCAGTACAACTACAACCCCAACCTGACAAGCGCGGGACTCCTCGCTGACGATCCAAGATCTAACTGGGGTGGTGTCACCACTGCAATACGCGCCGAGGTCGACTTCGACAAAGCCAATATTGAATACATTGAATTCTGGATGATGGATCCATTCCTGCCGGGAGAAGGGGGTCAGATCCTTTTGAATGAAAAAAATGGTGTCAACAATACTACAGGCGGGAAATTCATTCTTCAGCTTGGAAGTATCTCGGAAGATGTCGCGCGCGATTCCAAGCATGCTTTTGAGAACGGGCTTCCCGCCGACGGTGCGCTCGAAACATCTGCCTCTCCCAACGTGTGGGGTTATGTAACCAGCCAGCAGTTTCTGACCGACGCATTCAACATTGAGTCTTCGTCGCGCGCAAATCAGGATGTCGGTCTCGACGGATTACCTACTGAACTGGAAGCAGCCCATTTCTCCGATTTCATAAACGCGTTAAATCCAGGGGCACTTGAAGTAGTACTTCAGGATCCGTCAGCCGATAATTACCGGCATTATTTCGACGCCGAATTCGATCGGCGCAACGCCCAGATACTCGAACGCTACAAGGACTACAACGGTCAGGACGGCAACTCGCCCGTCACCACAACCAGCGATGATATCGCGCGGTCGGCAACACAGACACCCGACAACGAAGATCTCAATGAAGACAATACGCTAAATGAGCTGGAAGAATATTACGAATACGATATCGACCTCAAACCGGGAGAACTATTCGTTGGTGCTGAGTACATCGTAGACAAGGTGCTGGCAAAAAAGAACAACGGGTTTCACGACGGCGTTTACTGGTACCTGTTCCGGATACCGGTAAGAGATTTTGAGAACAAGTTTGGCAATATCACCGGATTCAAATCCATCCGGTACATGCGGATGTTGCTGACTGATTTTCAGCAACCCGTAGTGTTGCGAATGTCCAACTTCCGGATGATAGGGAGCCGCTGGAGAAGGTATCAGTCCGACTTACGCGGAGGTGGCTTCCAGGGTGACCAGGAGCCGGAGTATAACGACTTCCGTGTTTCAGTCGTCAACGTGGAAGAAAACTGGGCATGGGAAGAGCCGACGCCGGGTACACCGCCCACATCTCCGTACCGCGTACCACCGGGAGTGGAGAGAGATCAGGATGTTACCTCTGCTATCGCGCGGCAACTGAACGAACAGTCTGTACAGGTATGTGTAGACGATCTCGCCGATGGCGATGCGCGCGCGATCTTCAAGAATGTCGGAGTCGACCTCTTCAACTACGGGCGTATCAAAATGTTTCTTCATGCTGACAGCCGCTCGCAAGACGACGAACTCCACGCCTTCCTTAGATTGGGGACGGACTTCGACCAGAACTATTATGAAATTGAGATTCCCCTGAAGATCTCCAATGCCGAGATTCAGAATCCCAGCCGTCGCGACGTGTGGCCCGAGGAAAACGAGATCGATCTCGACCTCAACGAATTCTATGCTTTAAAAGCAGCGCGCGACCGCGAACGGTTTCCCGCAGGAGAATTATACCCTCGGGCAGGCGGTAAACCCGTCGGCCGGCATCTCATCCGCATGGTAGGGCGACCCGATCTCAGCAGCGTACAGGTAATGATGATCGGGGTTCGCAACCCCAAGTCGGCCGATAGAAGAGCTCACTCCGTCTGTCTCTGGGCCAACGAGCTGCGCGTAACGGATTTTGAAACAACACCCGGTTGGGCAGTCAGCACTACGTTGAGCGCCAGGCTCGCCGACTTTGCTACCGTAACGGGGGCCCTGCGACACACTACTTTCGGATTTGGAAATGTCAGCTCCAAGATCGGTGAACGAGCACGCGATGAAACCACGGCGTATGATGTATCCGCCAGTGTAAACATCGACAAACTACTCCCGGGTAACACGGGCATTAAGATACCGATGTTTGTCAGCTATGAGAACACAACGATCAATCCCAATTATGATCCAGCGAACCCCGACATGAAAGTCGACGCCGCGCTGAAATCATTCGCCGATCCGGAAGACCGTAGTAATTTCAAGAAACTTATTCAGGACCGAACAACCCGGCGCAGTCTTAACTTTGTAAACGTTCGAAAGACAAAGGTCAAGCAGGATGCGGTTCCCCACCTTTGGGACATTGAGAACCTCGCCTTCAGCTACTCCTACAGTGAAATGCAGCAGGCGAATTTCTTTACCAAAGAATCGCTGTTGCGGCAGTATCGCGGTTCGGTTGCCTACAACTTCGCGCCGAAGGCAGCGGGTATCGAGCCCTTCAAAGATGTAAAAGCATTCACCACCCCGTATCTGAAATTCCTCCGTGATTTCAATTTCAACCTGCTGCCATCAAACATATCTGTTCGCGCAGACCTCGACCGCTCGTTCGGGAAGAAGATATACCGAAATTCCGACGGTGCCTACGGCACGGTCAGCTATTCACCAGCAAACCATCTTAAGTACTTCACATTAAACCGGCAATACAACCTGCGGTGGGACCTTTCGCGAAGCCTTTCGTTTGAATACTCCGCACGTGCCAACGCAGTCATTGACGAACCGGAGGGCGACATCGACAGCCGGGCAAAGCGTGACAGCATCATGACCAACCTGAAGAATTTCGGGAGGATGAAGGACTTCGATCAGACATTCACGATAAACTACCGGTTACCACTCGACAAATTTCCCATTACTGACTGGCTAAGCACAGACTACCGGTATCAGGCAGGCTACAATTGGCGGGCGGGGCCCATAAACATTCCGGATGCAATCGCGAAGGAGAAAAATCTGCAGGATCTTCCCGATAGCCTGGACTTCAAGCACACTATTCAGAACTCGCGTGAAAATAACGTCACGGGGAAAATAGATTTTGTCAAGCTGTATAACAAAGTCAAGTTTCTGAAGGACCTCAATACACCACGGCGTCCCACGCGGCAGCCAACAACACCGCAAGCGCGCGCGCCAGTCCGACCGCAGCCTGACACAGTCAAGACAACACCTGGCCTTATCAAAGGAGTTGCGCGGCTGCTGATGTCGTTGCGTTCAGTCAACGCAACTTATTCGCGTACAGAAGGTACCCTTCTCCCTGGCTTTAGCCGAACACCGAAATTTTTCGGGCTGGACAATGACTGGCAGGCACCGGGGTGGGGTTTTGTTACGGGTAGTCAGGATCCGAATGTCCGGAGAGTCGCCGCGAGAGACGGCTGGCTGACCCAGTCAACGGCTCTTACGTTACCGTTTACGCAAACGCGAAACGAAATGCTCAACCTGAGGGCCAGTGTGGAGCCCTCCGCCGACTTTAAGATCCAGCTGGATGTGAAGAAAGAAGGCACGAATATGTATCAGGAAATATTCCGGTTCGATGCAGACAACGGAGGTTTTGAGACCATAAACCCTAGTCGCGGAGGCAGCTACAAGGTTTCGTTCCTCAGTATACGCACAGCTTTCAATCGAACAAACGGAGACATTGACTCCGAGATTTTCGGCACGTTCGAAGAAAACCTCGGCATCATCAAGCAACGGTTCCAGGCATTCAATGGTGCCGAATTCGATACCACGTCACAAGACGTTGTCATCCCCGCGTTTATCGCCGCCTACAGTGGCGCCGATCCACGGGGCGTAAGCCTTTCACCATTTCCCCGCACGCCAATGCCAAACTGGAGGGTAGATTATACAGGCCTCGGAAAAGTTGGTGTCCTCGCCGATATTTTTCAGTCGGTGACGATCTCCCACGCGTATCAGTCATCCTATTCAGTACTTAACTATTCAAACTCACTGGATGCGAACGACCCCGCATTGGTGAGTATGGATAAACCGATAGAGGATTACAATCGTACTTACTCGGGGATCTTCAATAGCGACGGTAAGTATATCCCGTTATACGTTATAAGCCAGGTACTGATATCCGAGCAGTTTGCCCCGCTGGTGGGTATCAACGTAAGGACCAAAAACCGGCTTACTGCGCGCGCCGAGTACAAGACCAAACGCGATCTTGCTCTCAATATCTCAAACGCGCAAGTGACTGAATTGAACAGCCGGGATGTCTCCTGTGAGATCGGGTTCACAAAAAACAATATGAGGCTTCCTTTCAAATCGCAGGGGCGCACAATCGTCTTGAAAAACGATGTCACTTTCCGGATGAATTTCTCCATCACAGACACACAGACGATCCAGCGCAAAGTCGACGACCTCAGCACGATCACCAACGGGAACATCAATTTTCAGCTGAGGCCCAATATTAGCTATGTTGTCAACGAAAAACTGACTATGCAAGGCTACTTTGAACGCACGATCAACGAACCGCTCGTCACAAATTCCTACCCCCGGGCGACTACCCGCTTCGGGATTCAGGTTCGGTTCAGCCTTGCCCAATAGAAGCATGTCCGAAAAAAAGGAGCCGGTAAACTGAAGCAACATTATAGGGCCGAATTTTTTTATCACATAAAATGTTATTTTTGAGGAATGTCAAAACTCCCTTTGCATTTACGCCACGCAAGATCGGAGGCGCCCGGGAGAAACTTTCCGTTGACATTGAGAGACTAGCATCCTACGAAGTCAGCATCAGAGACCGGTTTAACTATCGACTTTACGCATTGCAAGCTTCGGAAGTGCGACAAATTGGGTTGGATTGTGAACACAGCCCTGAGGAAGGAAACTACGCCACGCACTCATTACAGGAGAGGTCAGCAAAGCGAAGGCCAGACTGCTTGCTGGTTTAGCCAGGAGAATTCATTACCCGGATTAAGCGCCTATGATCGTGGCGGAACTCATCGCGGAGCTTTTTCATGTCCCGATACCCTCAGTGAGAAAAGTGGAAGATGCGTCCCGCCCTTTACCGGGAATAATCAAAGAAAAAATTCCTATTTTTGGCAAAATCTAATACCATGAATATTCCTGAGGGACTTAAGTACACAAAAGATCATGAATGGGTCAAAATTGACGGAAAGACTGCGACCGTTGGCATTACAGACTTCGCGCAGAGCGAACTCGGCGACATCGTGTACATCGACATCAATACCGTCGGACTCGATGTAGAGGAGCATGAGATCTTCGGATCCGTGGAAGCTGTCAAAACTGTCTCGGATCTGTTCATGCCACTCACCGGGAAAGTTATCGAAGTCAATCCTGTCCTCGATGGCAGTCCGGAAAAAGTGAATGAAGATCCGTACGAAGAAGGCTGGATGATCAAAATTGAATTAACGGGCGATGCTGACTCCCTTTTGACTGCAGCACAGTACAAAGAACTGATCGGCCAGTAGCGACGATGTAAAAGCAACGGGGCAAACTAAACCGCGAGCTTTATTGTTCTCGCTTCAGGCCCTCGTCATCAAGCAAATCCATGATTGAACTACCCGTAATATCAAAAGAGGACTCGCGAAGAAAGAAACCTGATTGGCTGCGGGTAAAGCTGCCGGTAGGCCCTGACTATGCGAGGGTGCGACGCCTGGTCGACAACTATAAGCTTCATACGATTTGTGAGAGTGGGAATTGCCCCAACATGGGCGAATGCTGGGGCGCGGGCACAGCCACGTTCATGATCCTCGGCAACATCTGCACCAGAAGCTGCACGTTTTGCGCGGTTGCGACCGGCCGGCCCACCGAATATGATGTCGATGAACCCCGCCGTGTAGCGGAAGCGATCAAATTAATGCAGGTAAAACATGCAGTGATCACATCCGTCAATCGCGACGAACTCAAAGATCGCGGCGCCGAGATCTGGTATCAAACGGTTATTGAAACGAAGAAGGTCAGCCCGGAGACAACCATCGAAACACTGATTCCTGATACGAAAGGGAACTGGGATGCCTTGCATCGCATGATAGAAGGCGGCCAGGAAGTTGTGTCGCACAACATGGAAACTGTGAGTAGGCTTTACAGAGCGGTGAGACCACAGGCGCGATATGAGAGGAGCCTCGAACAGCTCAAACGTACCCGGGAAGCGGGCAAACGCACCAAATCGGGTATCATGCTCGGGCTCGGCGAAACTAAAGAGGAAGTACTGAAAGCGATGGACGATCTGGTGGAAAACGGCCTCATCATCCTTACGCTGGGTCAATATCTTCAACCGACCAAGCATCACCACGAAGTCATAGAATTCATCCACCCCGATACGTTCGCGTTCTACCGCGAAGAAGGGTTGAAACGCGGCCTGAAGTATGTCGAGTCGGGTCCGCTGGTCAGGTCATCGTATCACGCCGAACGACACGTAAACGTACCGTTAGATTAGCGGGGCAACACCCCTACTGCGCGTCTGGCTCGATACGTTTGTCGCGGTTGGCTATTTCCCAGGCGGTGTGAAAAACACACTTGGTTCGTTCCGTCAGCAGATCGAATTCAATCTTATCAACTTCATCGCTGGGCTGGTGATAGTCCTCGTGTATCCCGTCAAAGTAAAAGATGATGGGTATGTTCTTCTTCGCAAAATTCCAGTGATCCGACCTGTAGTATAATCGCGCCGGGTGATTTTCATCGTTATAGGTATAGTCAAACACCAGGTTTGTATGCTCCCGGTTGACTGATTCACTGAGTTCATGCAATTCGCTTGAAAGCTTATCCGAACCAATCACATAGACATAGGGAGGGCTATCTTTGTGTTCTTCGTCGCGTCTTCCAATCATATCGACATTGAGATTGACCACGGTATTTTCCAGCGGGAACACCGGGTGCTGGGTATAGTAGTCAGAGCCAAGCAATCCATTCTCCTCTCCTGCCACCGTCATAAAAAGAATGCTTCGACGAGGGCCATGTCCATCCTTCTTTGCCTGCGCAAAAGCCTTGGCCATCTGCATAACCGCAACGGTGCCAGACCCGTCGTCATCCGCGCCGTTATTGATCAGGTCGCCCTCTCCTGACGGCAACATTCCGATGTGGTCATAGTGTGACGTAATAACCAGCAACTCATCCTTTTTATCGGTGCCTTCAAGATATCCCAATACATTTTCGGAGGCTACTGCCTGAGCTTCGACGCTGGTTTTGTAGGTCACGTCGCCCTGCGCGACTTTTCCAAGTGAATTCTTCGACGTCGATTCAGCAGCCTTATTTAGCTTATCCAAACTGGTATCAAACACTTTCTCCGCCACGGCGGGGGCGATAAAAAACACGCCTGTGTTTTGGCTAACTATTTCCGGCTTCCTGAGCGACAGACGCGTATCCGACAAATAGGCTTCCCATTGGCGTGCATAATCGCGGAACGCCGTCTCCGTGGTTGTATTCACTATAAAGACCATACTTGCATTTGCCGCACGTGCCGCAGCGATCGGGGTGCGGTAGTCCTGGTCATCGTCAGCCATCAAAATCACGACACCTTTACCTCCTGCCTGGATCTTGGCAAAGTCTTCCACGCGTCCTCTACCGGCAAACACCACGGGAATTTGTATCGGCCCGCCGGAGTTGTCCTGTCCATAGAAGATGATATCCTTAAAATTCCTATAAGTAGTTCCGCCGGTGCTAAGCGTAGTCTCCGCGGGAACAATCCTGTAAAGATTGAAGTGCTGGTAATAACTTCCGTCAACAGGTGCCTTTAATCCCAGTTGTTCGAAATGAAAACTGATAAAGGCCGCTGCCATTTTCTGTCCCCTTGTTCCGGTGGCGCGTCCTTCGAGCGCATCCGAAGCCAAAATAGACAAATTGCTTTTCATCTCCTCCGGTGAGATCAATGCCTCATACTCCTTCGACGACTGTGCGAAAAGATTGGCCTGGACAAGCAGCAGGCCGAGAACAAAATATCTTAAAGTCATAATGGTGAATTAATACTTCTGCCAGAACCCGGTAATACCCAAACCCCGGCTGGCGGAGAGCAAGGGCTTACCGCAAAAATAGGCTTTTCCCAAAACATTTCAGGATAAGTTTTCTCAAAGGCTCCATAAAATATTGTCTGATCCCACCCTCTGTAAATTCTGTTTAAACTAACTACCTTTGCAGCCGAAAGCCCCCCGAAAGAGTCCCCAGCACCTTACGACGGCAAGACTTATTCCATGTAATCCATGTACACAAACGCACAATACGCCGAAAAATTTGAGAGCCGGCACATCGGACCGGATAGCCAGCAGGTTAAAGAAATGCTGAATGCGGTAAAAGCATCATCTCTTGATGAACTGATCGACCAGACCATCCCGGCCCGGATACGATTGAAGAAGGCACTCAATCTTCCTGACGCGCAGTCGGAGTTTCAGTTCCAGAATAACTTCCTTCGTATCACGGGAAAAAACAAGATATTCAAATCATTCATCGGCGCCGGCTATTACAACACGATCACCCCTCCTGTTATCCTCCGCAACATTCTGGAAAACCCGGGGTGGTACACTGCCTACACTCCGTACCAGGCAGAAATAGCCCAGGGCCGGCTTGAAGCGCTGATCAACTACCAGACTGTAGTGATGGATTTAACAGGCATGCAGATAGCCAACGCTTCCCTCCTCGACGAGGCAACCGCCGCGGCAGAGGCGATGCATCTCTTCTATGCATCCCGCAAGCCCGCGAAGAAAGGCGCTCACAAATTCTTTGTTGACGCAAACGTATTCCCCCAGACCATCGACGTATTGAAAACGCGTTCGGCTCCGATAGGGGTCGAGTTAGTGGTCGGCGATGTTCATACAATGGATCTGACTGACACCAACATCTTTGGAGTACTGATACAAAATCCTGACGACAGCGGAGAGGTACGAGACTACTCTGCGTTTGGGGAGAAAGCCCGAAGCAATGATGTATTTGTAGTCATAGCAGCCGATATCATGAGCCTGTTGCTGGTCAAATCCCCCGGAGAGATGGGGGCCGATGCCGCCATAGGGTCTACACAACGTTTCGGTGTACCTATGGGTTTCGGCGGACCACACGCAGCGTACTTTGCTACGCGCGAAGAATTCAAGCGACAGGTCCCGGGTAGGATCATCGGTGCATCCATAGACGCATCCGGCAATCCCGGTTATCGCATGGCGTTGCAAACACGTGAACAGCATATCCGCCGCGAAAAGGCGACATCAAATATCTGCACCGCGCAGGTACTGCTGTCGGTAATGGCCGGGATGTATGCCGTTTATCACGGCCCCGACGGGTTGAAAAAGATTGCGGAAAGAATTCACAGCCTTACCCGCATGCTGAACGACGGATTAAAAGCGCTTGGCCTCCCTCCCGCAAACGAACACTACTTCGACACCCTAAAGGTTGCCGTATCCGACGAACGTGTGATAGCCGCCGAAGCCACTAAAAAAGAAGTGAACTTCCGGTACTTCGGAAATGGACATATCGGGATCTCGGTGGACGAAACAACCACGATCGACGATTGCAAACTCATTCTCGATATTATCGCCAGCGCCGAGAAAAGGAAAGTCGCAAACGACCGATCGAATGCGAAAGACTCTGGCTGGCCCGCGTCACTGATCCGGAAGTCGCCCTATCTTACCCACCCCGTTTTCAATATGCATCATTCCGAACACGAGATGCTGCGTTATATCAAACGACTTGAGAACAAGGACTTGTCTATGGTCCACTCAATGATCTCGCTTGGCTCGTGTACCATGAAGTTAAACGCGACCACCGAAATGATTCCCCTTACCTGGGCAGGACTTGCCAACATCCACCCATTCGCGCCGGCGGATCAGACACAAGGGTATTTGCAGATGATCACGGAGTTTGAGACATGGTTGAAGGAAATCACAGGGTTTACCGGTGTCTCACTGCAACCCAACAGCGGCGCGCAGGGAGAATACGCGGGGCTGATGACTATACGCGCATACTTTGAGAACCGAAAAGAAAATCATCGTAAGATCGCACTGATTCCCGCGTCTGCACACGGAACGAACCCCGCCAGTGCGGTGATGGCGGGCATGCAAGTCGTAGTAGTAAAATCAGACGCCGAAGGAAAGATTGATGTTGAAGATCTGAAAGCGAAAGCCGTGCAATTCAGCGACAGCCTTGCGTGCCTGATGGTAACATACCCGTCAACGCATGGCGTGTTTGAAGGATCAATCGCCGAGATATGCGATGTCATTCACCATCACGGCGGCCTCGTCTATATGGACGGCGCCAATATGAACGCACAGGTAGGGCTGACATCGCCTGCGAACATCGGGGCCGATGTCTGTCACCTCAATCTGCACAAGACATTCTGCATACCACACGGTGGGGGTGGCCCTGGCATGGGCCCCATCTGCGTCAACGACAAGCTGAAGCCATTCCTGCCAGGACACGCACTTGTGAACACCGGCGGTGAGAAAGCCATCACCGCGATTTCCGCGGCGCCCTGGGGAAGCGCCAGCATTATTTCGATATCCTACGCCTACATCGCGATGATGGGTGCTGAAGGGCTCACCAACGCCACCCGAATCGCCATTCTGAATGCGAACTATATCAAGACAAGGCTTGAGGGACACTACAGGATACTCTACGCAGGAGCCAACGGAAGGTGTGCCCACGAGATGATTGTCGATTGTCGCGATTTCAAGAGTGCCGGCATCGAAGTTGAAGACATCGCAAAACGTCTTATGGACTACGGGTTCCATGCTCCCACCGTCTCCTTTCCGGTAGCAGGCACGTTGATGATCGAACCCACTGAAAGCGAGACAAAGGAAGAGATCGACCGGTTCTGCGACACACTGATCGAGATTCGAAAAGAGATCGCAGAGGTTGTGGAAGGCAAAGCGGACAGGGAAAACAACGTTCTTAAACATGCCCCGCATACTGCCGCTGTTGTCACTGCCGACAATTGGGATAGACCGTACAGCCGGCAAAAGGCGGCGTATTCGCTTCCATTTGTGCGCGAAAGCAAATTCTGGCCCGCTGTTAGCAGGATAGATAATGCCTATGGCGATCGCAACCTTGTATGCAGTTGCCTTCCCATTGAAGAGTTCGAGCAGGTGCAATAACTCGTGCGGGCTGGCGGGTGTTAAAATCATTGACCATGAAGAAACTTCTTCTTCCTTTACTTCTTGTCGGCTGTCTGAGCGCCGCAGCGCAGAAAACGGTGTACAAAGGTTTTCCATCGTTGGTATGGCCAAAGCTTTACAACATTTCATTCGTCACCGAGTCGGACAACCTGGGTGAATTCGATAAACCGGTCTTTACAGACGAAGTGAGGGCGCTGGCAAACAAGCAGATCATTCTTCCGGGCTATATGGTGCCTCTTGAAAACGGAATGAAAAGCAACCTGATAATGTTTTCTTCCCTTCCGCTGAATGCCTGCTTCTTCTGTGGAGTGGGTGGTCCGGAGACCGTCGCCGAGCTACACCTGAAGAAGGAATCACCATACATTGAATCGCCGGTTGAAGTAAAAGGTATTCTTCGCCTCAACGACAAAGATCCGGATAAGATGATCTATGTGCTGGAAGATGCCGAGATAATCGGACCTATAGGCGGGCGGTAGGCCCTTGTTTTTACTTTTCAGGTTTCCGCATTTTGCCCTTTGCGTCAAAAAGCGGAACTTTGATTACACACCTCAATACTATGGCCTTTCTTTTTAACTCATTTGCCGATTGGAAAACGTATAGTGAGACTTCCGGTAAGTCACTGGTAGAGGTTGTGCTTGAATACGAACTGGAGCAAAAAGGCAGAGACGACGAAACGATATACCGCGGGTTGGATCGTGCGTGGCAGGTGATGAAGGATGCTGTGAAATCCGGCTTCGAAGACGATATGACTTCGCGCAGCGGGATGATCAACAACAGTGGAAAGAAGGTTTACAATCATCCCCAAGCCGTGCTATCGCGCGAATTTCAACTGCTGGTCGCCAGGGCGCTCGCCGCGAAGGAAGTCAATTCGTGTATGGGTAGGGTTGTTGCTGCTCCAACCGCTGGCGCGAGTGGTATCATGCCAGGTGTGCTGGTAACACTTCAGGACATCCATCACATCGACGACAGGAAAATTCTTGACGCCATGCTGATAGCCGCGGGCACCGCGCTGATCATGGAGCAAAAAGCATCTATCGCGGGTTCGGTTGGTGGATGTCAGGCGGAAACTGGTACGGCGGCAGCAATGGGCTCCGCTGCCATTGTGTTTTGCCTCGGGGGAAGCGTCGATCAGATCTTCAGTGCCGTAGCCATTACTGTGCAGTGCATGCTTGGGCTTATCTGCGATCCCGTAGCTGGGTTGGTGGAAGTTCCTTGTGTTGTCAGAAACGCCAGCGCCGCGGCGATAGCGAACAGCTCGGCACAAATCGCCCTGGCACAAGTCGACAGTGTGATACCTGTCGACGAGGTTGTCGAAGCCATGGGAGAGATCGGCGCTAACATGGAAATGAAATACAAAGAAACAGCCCTTGGCGGACTCGCCATGACACCAACCGCACAACGCGTCGCCAAACGTGTGCTTATAAGGGATATCGAAATCCTGCCGGACGAGATTGAAGGGTGATCTTCCCGCTGCGAAATCTGGTTTTATCGCAAAATTTGGAAGTCGGGGACGGCTATTTCTTTTATCTTTGCCTCCCGGTGAAACATGCCATGAGAATCAAAGAAATCGAGTTCATTGAATTCATCAGCGAAGAGGAGATTCAGAACAAAATAGCCATGCTCGCAGCTGAAATCAACGAAGCATACGCAGGTAAAACACCCGTTTTTCTACCCGTGCTCAATGGTTCGTTTATGTTTGCTGCAGACCTGCTTAAGCATATTGTGATACCCAGCCGTGTATCGTTTGTCAAAATATCATCCTATGAAGGAATTACCTCCTCGGGACAGCTCAAGACACTGATAGGCCTTGAAGAGAGCCTCTTCAAGCAAGACGTCGTGGTAGTCGAAGATATTGTCGATACAGGCGTCACATTGGAAAAAATAACCTCGGAGCTGACAGACCTCGGTGTCAGTTCCGTCGAAGTTGTCACGCTCCTGAGAAAGAAACCTGCACGTGATAAAAATATCGATGTGCGTTTCACAGGTTTCGATATCGACCAGGAATTCGTGCTTGGCTACGGGCTGGATTACGACGGACTGGGCCGAAATTACCGGCAGCTATTTAAAGCGGAAATCACTGAAAAAACTGACCGCCTCCCTGACAGCAATAAATAACTTTAATACACGCCAGATGATCAACTTAATTCTCTTCGGCCCCCCGGGTGCCGGCAAAGGCACTCAAAGCGCGAAGCTCATTGAGAAGTACCAACTCACTCACATATCCACAGGCGACCTTTTCAGGAAACATCTGAAAGAAGGAACCCCGCTGGGAAAAATGGCAAGAGGGTATATGGATAAAGGCGATCTGGTTCCGGACCAGGTAGTTATCGATATGGTAGACGACAAGATCAGCAACAGCGGCGATACCGGCGGTATTATCTTCGACGGTTTCCCACGCACGATCCCGCAGGCCGAAGCGCTTGACGCGCTGCTGAAAAAGAAGGATGCGCCGATCAAAATACTGGTAGAGTTGGTTGTACCCGAAGACGAGCTGAGAAAACGCCTGGCATCGCGCGCTGTGAAAGAGAACCGGCCGGATGATGCAAAGCCGGAAGTGATCAGCAACCGCATCGATGTTTACCGGGCGGAAACTGCCGCGGTAGCCGACTACTACAAGAAAGAGAACAAGTACTCCTCAGTTGTAGGTGTAGGTGAGCTAGAAGCAATTTTCAAGAACATCTGTGTAGAAATTGACAAGCGACTACTCGTCTAGAGAATTCTCCCATGTCGTCGCCTAACTTTATTGATTATGTCAAGTTCCATTCCCGGTCAGGAGCCGGTGGAGCCGGTTATAGCCATTTCCACCGCGAAAAACTCGTGCCGCACGGTGGTCCTGACGGAGGAAATGGGGGTAAAGGTGGCGATGTTGTTTTGCGGGGCAACGCGCAACTCTGGACGTTGCTTCACTTGAAATACCGAAAGCATGTGATTGCAACACCCGGAGCGCCGGGAGAGGAGCGCGATCGCACCGGCGCTGACGGTAAGGATGAAATTCTGGAGGTACCCACAGGCACGGTGGCGCGTCATGCCGAAACAGGTGAAATCATCTGTGAGATCACCGAAGACGGTGAAGAATATATTCTGACACCCGGAGGACGGGGCGGTAAAGGCAACGCTCATTTTGCAACCGCCACCAACCGGGCGCCCACACATGCTCAGCCAGGCGAACCCGGGCGGGAAGAATGGATCGTTCTCGAACTGAAATTACTCGCTGACGTGGGTCTCGTTGGATTCCCGAATGCGGGGAAATCAACTTTGCTCTCCACAGTCTCCGCTGCAAAACCGAAGATAGCAGACTACGCCTTCACCACCCTGACGCCCAACCTAGGGGTAGTTGCCTACCGCGAAGGACTTTCGTTTGTAATGGCCGACATCCCCGGCATTATTGAAGGCGCTGCCGAGGGGAAAGGACTGGGCATCCGGTTTCTACGACATATCGAGCGGAATCCGCTCCTACTCTTTATGGTACCGGCTGATTCGCCCGATATTCGGGCAGAATACGGAATACTTCTCAACGAACTCAGAAAATACAATCCGGAATTGCTGGATAAAAAGCGGCTACTTGCTATCAGCAAGTCAGATATGCTCGACGAGGAATTGACCACAGCGTTGGCGAAGGAACTTCCGGAGGATATCCCCGCGGTGTTTATCTCGTCGATAACCGGCAAGGGCATCACCGAATTGAAAGACCTGATCTGGAAAAACCTGAATCATGGGTCGCCAACAGGCCCGTAATGCTCCAAAGACGTGAAATCTGCCATATCCGCCACCCTGCAAATCGCTACTCGGTGCCACTTTGACACCAAATCCGCTTTGGCAAAGTTATTGACAAAGGGATCATTCAATAATGTGAACTGAACTACCATGGATAAAAGCGAAATTAACGACGAAGAAATCGAGAACATTAACGAACAGCCAGCACCCCTGGAAGAGGAGACTACGGAGGAACAGCCGGGAGGAGAAGATCATGCTGTCGCCAAACTGAGTGAAGAGCTGGAAGGAGCCAAGGATAAATACATTCGTCTGTACTCGGAATTCGAGAATTTCAGGAAACGTACTGCCAGGGAAAAACTTGAGATGGTCCAGTTTGCGAATGAGAAGCTCATAGGGAGCCTGTTGCCGGTAGTCGATGATTTCGAACGTGCAGAGATCGCAATACAAGACAAATCATCGAGTGATATTCAGGGCCTCTTTCTGATCCAGGCAAAACTCAAAAAGGTATTGGAGCTCTATAGTGTAAAAGCGATGGATGCAGCTCAGGGGTCCGAGTTTGATTCAGATTTTCATGAGGCTGTTTCCCAGGTTCCTGCGCCCACTCCGGAACTGAAAGGGAAGATCATTGAAGTGATTGAAAAGGGATATATGTTAAACGATAAAGTAATACGCTACGCGAAAGTTGTAGTAGGGAACTAACACTTCTTAGAGTATGGCAACCAAGCGAGACTATTACGACATACTGGGGGTGAGCAAAACTGCATCACCGGAAGAAATCAAGAAGGCCTACCGCAAGGTGGCCATCAAGTATCATCCCGACAAAAATCCAGACAACAAGGAGGCAGAAGAAAAGTTCAAGGAAGCCGCCGAGGCCTATGAGGTGCTGAGCAATTCTGAGAAGAAAGCTCACTACGATCGTTTCGGTCACGCCCGGCCGGGTGCCGGATATGGTGGGCAGAACATGAACATGGACGACATCTTCAGCCAGTTCGGCGATATCTTTGGTGGGGGAAGTCCCTTCGAAAGCTTCTTCGGCGGTAGTTCCCGCAGTGGCGGCAGGCGTCAGAGAAAAGGCTCTAATCTCCGGATAAAGCTCAAGTTGAATCTCGACGAAATCGCCGAAGGTGTCGAGAAAAAAATCAAGGTCCACCGGATGGTACACGCCGAAGGTGTATCATTCAAGACGTGTACTACCTGTCAGGGAACTGGTCAGGTACGCAAGGTCGTCAACACCATGCTCGGCCAGATGGTATCTTCCTCAACCTGTCCTTCGTGCGACGGCTCGGGTCAGATTGTCGATAAACGGCCGCCGGGCGTCGACAGCTCAGGGCTGATCTCAAAAGAAGAAGTGATTACAGTGCGAATTCCCGCAGGCGTATCTGACGGCATGCAACTTTCGATGTCTGGAAAAGGCAATGAAGGCCCTGGCGGGGGAATAGCCGGCGATCTTCTCATCCTGATTGAAGAGGTTGAAGATTCGGTGCTCAAACGCGATGGTAACAACATTATCTACGATCTCTATGTCAGCTTTGTGGATGCGGCCCTCGGCACATCGGTGGAAGTTCCCTCCGTAGGCGGAAGGGTGAAGATAAAGATCGAGTCCGGTACGCAGAGCGGAAAAGTGCTGAGACTACGCGGAAAAGGGCTCAAAGACATCAACGGATATGAGACCGGCGACCAGCTTATCTATGTAAACGTCTGGACTCCGAAAAAACTTACGGCCGAAGAACGGGCAAAGCTCGAAAGTCTGCGTGATTCACCCAACTTCGAGCCACGGCCCGACGCCAACGAAAAAGGCTTCTTCGAACGCATGAAGGAGTTTTTTAATTGAACTTTTTCGTCTGAATCCCGTTAAATCCAACATTGATCAGGTCATTTTTTGGTAATTCTTCGGGATTACCTTACAAGGCGTAACCTAACGCACACGGGTACGTACATAATCACCATGCAAAAGAGTTTTTGGTTAACGGTTTGTGGGATAGCATGCGTCGGGATCGCGTGGGGACAGATGAAAAGGCAGTTTGTTGTCGAAAACAACCAGGCCTGTCAAAGCGTGAACCTGCACCTGAAGGCCAATTCAGGCGATTGTTACGTCAAAGCCGGGCATAGTTCCGAGATCCTCAACATCTTCAGTAACCAGGACCAATCTTCCTATTCTCATGAGTTTCACAAGAAAATTGTTGATAGCTCCTGTCGCCTCTTTCTCAATTTTGAAAATTCAGGGTCAGCCGGCTTGGGCCGAACGATCTCCACACGCGTATTTGGAGAAACCAACGAGCAAAACAAGATCTGGCGAATGTATCTGTCAGACCTGAAGCCCTACAGCCTGCAGCTTGAATACGGGATTGGCAATGCCCACGTCGACCTTTCAGGCCTGGCAATCAGGAAACTGATGATTAACACCGGCAGTGCCAACGTAAACATCGGATACAGCTCGCTGGAGAACAAAATGGACATGGACACCTTCTCGGTGAAGGTGGATCTCGGGTCTCTGCACGTGAGGAATGTCAACCTGTCGCGCGCACGTTACACCGCCGCAGATGTCGGATTTGGCAACATGACGCTGGATTTCAGCTCGGGACCACCTTTGGTCAGTAACCACATTGTCGGAAGTGTGGGTGCCGGAAATCTGACTATCATCCTCCCTTCCTCTTCAACACCGGTACTCGTCTCCATCAACGACTCGTGGCTTTGTAGTGTCAAGATACCCGAGGGCCTCCGGAAAATAGGCGCCAACACATTCGCCAATAAGGCATACTCCCAAAACGCACCCAATGCCCTCGTCTTCAATCTCGACGTCTCCATGGGCAACATCATCTTCCGGCAATCGGATTAGCAACTCTCCCCAATATCTCGTCCACCTTTTCTCCGGATTGATTTCCCGAATCGTAATTAGTATTTATCTTACAGCAAAAAAGCCATTAACCAACTCTCGTGGAAGCTTTAATTACAAGCGGAGTGACCAAGCGGTACACAAATCACCTGGCACTCGACGATATAAGTCTCGCTGTTCCTCAACAGACCATATTCGGATTGCTCGGGCCAAACGGTGCCGGCAAAACCACCCTCATCCGAATTATCAACCAGATCATCAATGCCGACAAAGGCGAGATCACAATCTTCGGAGAAAAGCTTCAGGAGAAACATATCGCCATGATCGGATACCTTCCCGAAGAACGCGGACTGTATAAGAAACTCAAAGTCGGCGATCAGCTCATCTATCTCGCGAGGCTTAAAGGGCTAAGCCGCGCCGACGCTGTCGCGCGCAGCAAGCGCTGGATAAAAAAATTTGAAATAACAGACTGGTGGAATAAGAAAGTCGAAGACCTGAGTAAGGGTATGGCGCAAAAAGTCCAGTTCATCAGCACAGTGATGCACGAACCAAAACTGATTATCCTGGACGAACCGTTCTCCGGCTTCGATCCTGTTAACGCCCAACTCATCACAGACGAGATCCATGCTTTAAAGGAGAATGGCAGTACCATCATCTTCTCCACCCACCGTATGGAAACAGTAGAAAACCTCTGCGATCATATCGTATTGATAGACAAAAGCAAAAAGATACTGGAGGGTTCAAAGAAGGAAGTGAAGGCTCAGTACCG
The DNA here is from genome assembly GCA_964493505.1 of uncultured Roseivirgaceae bacterium. Lineage (GTDB taxonomy): Bacteria > Bacteroidota > Bacteroidia > Cytophagales > Cyclobacteriaceae > Chryseosolibacter. Next base: position 41,879 of record CAZBNP010000018.1, on the reverse strand, counting down.
CACCAATACCTTTTTGGTTGAGCACAAGGGGGCTTTTACACTAAACCACGGAGCCTATGATCTGCGTGACCAAAAACCGGTCGAAGATGATTTCTACAGATCGACCATTCATATGAAAAGTGATCTGAGTCCCAACCAACTCATCGGTGACCTCACACAACTCACAGAGGTGCATAGTTTCATTGAGAAAGTGCCCACGATGGGCGAGATTTTCATAACGCTGGTGAAAGGAGGCGATCATGAATAAGGTATGGTTGATTTTTTGTCGGGAATTTCTCAATCGCGTTCAGAAAAAATCGTTTCTGATAGCAACAATCCTGATACCCCTGATATTCCCCGCAATCGTCGGCGGTATGGCTTATGTGATGTTGAAGCAGGAAGAAGGAGCCGTTGTAGAAAAAATACGGGTCGTTGACGTCAGCGGTAAATTCGATTTTGAGAACAGCAACAAGTACGAGTTTATCAAAACTTCAGATGACCTGGAAAAGGCCAAGGAGAACTTCAACAAATCCCACGACTACGCGTTGCTGTATATTCCTGAAATCGAACTCTCAGACCCCCAGGGAATATCGCTCTACACAAAGGAGAATCCGAGTATCAGAAAGATTGAAGACCTGGAAGGTCTGATTGAAAATCGCATTCAGGACCTGAAGCTAGAACAATACAATATTGACAAAGCGACACTCAGCAGCCTCCGAACGAATATTTCACTCAACAACATCAACCTGTCAGAGACGGGTGAAGAGAAGGAAAGCAACACGGGTATACTGTATGTCCTTGGGTTTATTCTCGGTATGCTGATCTACATGTTTGTTCTCATTTACGGAATGCAGATCATGCTCGGTGTTATTGAGGAGAAAACCAGCAAGATCGTCGAGGTGCTATTGTCGTCTGTCAGACCTTTCCAGCTCATGATGGGAAAGATACTGGGCATTGCCGCTGTAGGGTTGTTACAGTTTGCGATTTGGGTGGTTTTGATAACTGTTTTGTCGACCGCCACGTTATCGCTGTTTGGTGTAACCATGCCTCAGAAACAGGCTATGGACCAGGTCACACAGCAGATGCATTATGACGAAGAGTCGGCGGCAGCGGCCAATGCACAACAGAACAAGGTCCAGCAACTGATACTGACGTCTTACAATCAGATTCCGATTGCTTCGATAATCTTCAACTTTGCATTCTTTTTCTTTGGAGGCTATCTGCTTTATGGAGCGTTGTTTGCCGCCGTTGGGTCGGCGGTAGACTCGCAACAGGAGGCACAGCAATTTACGTTTCCAATAACCATCCCGTTGATTATCGCCTATTTCGGATTGTTCATGTTCATCCTGAATGACCCTCATAGCTCGGCGAGTTTCTGGTTTTCTATCATACCCTTTACGTCGCCGATAGCAATGATGGGACGACTGGGTTTTGGTGTTCCTCTCTGGCAACTGTTACTCTCACAAGCCCTCCTCATCGCTGGTTTCATTTTCACAACCTGGATTGCCGCACGCATCTATCGCGTAGGTATTTTGATGCACGGTACGAAGATCAATTATAAGGTACTTGCAAAATGGTTTTTGATGAAGCAGTAGGATCGGGCGGCGAGCTTTGCTGTAAAATACGCGCCGGCTCTTTCGCATCTTTGCGCTATATTGTCATTCATGGCCAAAAGAAGTTCGATACCCACCAGCGATTTCCATGGACACAACCCACTTCTTAAGTGGATTGTGCTGGCCGTTTCGTTCCTTATCAGCGTAGGGTCGATCTATTACACCAACGTTCTCGTAGACCAGCTAAAGAACCGCGAGCGGCAGCAAGTCCAGCTGTTCGCCCGTGCCATTGAATACACTTTCAACGAAAGTCCTAACAGCAACATTCTCTTTGTATCCGAAGAGATTGTTTACAAGAACAACTCCATCCCTACCATCCTCGTGGATGAGAACAACCGGGTCATGGATTTCCGAAATATCAATATTGACTCAGGCCGGTCGCAAGTCGCAATCCAGCAACACCTGGCAAAGGAACTCAAATCGATGGCGGATACTTACGAACCCATTATCATTACGCTGAAAGATCCGAACACAGATGAAGTCTTCGGGACGCAGAAGGTGTATTATCGCAACTCCTCCTTACTTACCCAGCTCCTTGCTTACCCCTATATCCAGCTTACGGTGATCGCCATCTTTGGTTTTATCAGCTATCTCGCGTTCAACTATTCAAAAGCCGCCGAGCAGAACCGCGTCTGGGTCGGGCTGGCAAAAGAAACGGCTCATCAACTAGGCACACCGCTGTCGTCGCTGATGGCATGGGTGGAAGTGATCAGGGAAGATCCCGACGCCCAGAAACGGGAAATGGCGGATGAGCTCGAAAAAGATATCCAGAAGCTGAAAGTCGTTACCGAAAGATTCTCCAGTATAGGCTCCATTCCTACGCTAAAACGCGAGAATATCGTCGGACTGATCACCAATGTGGTCACCTATCTGCAGCCTCGCATCTCTTCGCGCATTAAGATCGAAGTGTTTACGCTGTCGGACAACATTCAGGCGATGGTGCACGCCCCCCTGTTTGAATGGGTTATCGAAAACCTTTGCAAGAACGGTGTCGACGCGATGGGGGCGTCAGGTACTATCGCCATTAAAATTTTGAGGGGCAGTGAAGGGAAAGTATTTATCGACGTTAGCGACACCGGCAAGGGTATTCCGCGTTCCAAGATTGCCATGATCTTCAACACCGGATTTACCACCAAAAAGCGCGGTTGGGGGCTGGGTCTGGCGTTGGCGAAGCGGATTATTGAAACCTACCACGATGGCAAAATATTCGTAAAGTCGTCGGAAGAGAACCTGGGAACCACCTTTCGCATAGCGCTGAACGCCGCTCCGCCGGCCGAGGTCTGACCCGGCCACCTCTCATCAATAAATCTGAATTTCCTCCTTTGTACTTCGTAGTCAAAAGGCTACTTTTGCGCCGTCTTGCCGGACCGGCAAGGCCGAATTTTCAGATCCATTTATAAAAACGTTAGTAATGGCAAATATTGGAAAGATCACGCAGGTTATCGGCCCGGTTGTGGACGTCGCTTTTGACAGCGAAGGCGCAAAACTGCCTAATATCCTGGATTCTTTGGTTGTAATGAAGGGCGATGGCACCAAAGTGGTGCTGGAGACGCAGCAGCACCTCGGCGAAGGCCGCGTCAGGACAATCTCCATGGAGGGAACCGAAGGGCTTGTGCGTGGTATGCCAGTAACCGACACCGGAAGGCCCATCACCATGCCGGTCGGCGACGATATCAAAGGCCGTCTCTTTAATGTCATAGGAGAAGCCATTGACGGTCTCAAGCAGCCAAAAGGAGATAAATCACTTCCAATCCACCGAAATGCTCCCGCTTTTGAGGATCTGTCTACGTCAACGGAAGTACTTTATACCGGAATCAAGGTTATCGACCTGATCGAGCCCTACTCAAAAGGTGGAAAGATCGGATTGTTCGGTGGTGCCGGTGTGGGAAAAACGGTTTTGATCCAGGAGCTTATCAACAATATTGCAAAAGCTTACTCCGGTCTCTCTGTATTTGCGGGTGTAGGCGAAAGAACTCGTGAAGGAAACGACCTGCTGCGCGAAATGATCGAGGCAGGCATTGTCAATTACGGTGAAAATTTCATCAACTCACTGCACGCAGGCGGATGGGACCTTTCCAAGGTCAGCGAAGAAGATCTGAAAGAATCAAAAGCAACATTCGTCTTCGGACAAATGAACGAGCCTCCGGGCGCCCGCGCCCGGGTAGCGCTTTCCGGTCTTACCGTGGCAGAATATTTCCGCGATGGTGACGGCCAGGGCAAAGGCCGCGACATCCTCTTCTTTATCGACAATATTTTCCGTTTTACGCAGGCAGGCTCTGAAGTATCCGCCCTTCTCGGACGTATGCCCTCCGCGGTGGGTTATCAACCCACACTCGCCACTGAAATGGGAGCTATGCAAGAACGGATCACCTCTACCAAGAACGGTTCGATTACATCCGTACAGGCTGTGTATGTACCTGCCGATGACCTTACCGACCCCGCACCGGCAACAACCTTCGCTCACCTTGATGCGACAACGGTGTTAAGCCGGAAGATCTCCGAACTCGGAATCTATCCCGCGGTAGACCCGCTTGACTCCACATCCCGCATCCTCCGCCCTGAAATCGTAGGCGAAGAACATTATAACTGCGCTCAGCGCGTCAAGAACATTCTTCAACGATACAAGGAATTGCAGGATATCATTGCTATCCTCGGTATGGACGAATTGTCTGACGAAGACAAACAGGTTGTACACCGCGCCCGAAGGGTTCAGCGATTCCTGTCGCAGCCGTTCCACGTTGCTGAAGCTTTCACAGGACTCAAAGGCGTGCTCGTGGATATCAAAGACACGATCCGCGACTTCAACGCAATCATGGATGGTAAATACGATCACCTCCCCGAAATGGCATTCAACCTGGTAGGAAATATCCAGCAGGCTATTGAAAAAGGAGAGAAAATGATGGCTGAAGCAAGCCGGGCATAACATGACTGACACGCGACTTAACTGAAGACAGATGTTTCTGGAGATACTTACACCTGAGCACAAGGTTTTCGAGGGTGACGTAACGATCGCAACGTTCCCCGGCGCCGATGGTTCGTTTCAAATTATGGACAATCACGCTCCTTTAATCAGCCTCCTCAAGGAAGGTCTCGTGGAGTACAAGTCGAAAGATCTGAAGAACAGTCTGAAGATCACCGGAGGTGTTGTCGAAGTAATGCAAAACAAAGTAGTACTTCTGGCAGACGGCATCGTCCCCAATTAATCCTCCTCCCGCCAACTACCGGCTTCACGATTCCTCCCTGCGAAACATCGAGTAGATCCGCTTCATGAATCGCTTCTCGAACTCCCAGAAGAACGCGAACTGGCCGAATACAAAGCCATAGCCGAGCAGGATAACATTGTATAGCGGCAAAACGAAAATGTAATACAAGACAGTGCCCAGTGTTGAATTGCCACCTTCACCCGCCAACCAGTAGAGTATAGGCTTTTTAATAAACATTACGGTAAATCCAGTGCACGTGAAAGTCAGTAAAACCATGATCACCTGCCAGGTGTTTTCCAGTTTCCAGCGCTCCCGTAGTTTCTCGATCCAGCTCATTTCTTCAGTTATTCAAAATTCATAAACGCGGCCCACCGGGTGTTGTCAGGCAACGGCGCCGCGAGACTCATACTCTCTTTCCTGACGGGATGGGTAAACTCGAGACCCTTGGCATGCAGGGCAATACTGCCGTCCTGAAAACCCGCCTGTGCTCCGTATTTTAAATCGCCCGCGATAGGACAGCCCATAGAGGCCAGTTGTACTCTTATCTGATGGGGTCGGCCCGTAACAGGATGAACTTCCAGCAGCCACCGGCGGTCTTTTTGCGCAATCACTTTGTAGGAGAGTTCCGAGCGCAAGGCCCCCGGCGTTTCCCTGGAGTACGCTGTAGTTTTGTTCTTTCTTTCGTCCTTGATCAGCCAGTGAAGCAGCGTACCCTTTTCGCCAGGCGGCTTGTCTTCCACGATTGCCCAATAAGTTTTCTGGATCTTGTTCGCCCGGAAAAGAGCATTCATCCGCTCCAATGCTTTTGACGTCCGTGCGAGAATGACCAGGCCACTTACCGGCCGGTCGATCCTGTGAACGACACCAAGGAAGACGGCACCGGGTTTCCGGTATTTTTCCCCGATATACTCCTTACACATTTCAACAAGCGGCTTGTCGCCGGAAATATCGCCCTGTACCAGTACCCCGGAGGCTTTGCTGACAACCAGGAGATGATTGTCTTCATAAATGACCTCAAAAGATTCCATTTAGCGCCGAAAATAGGCAATATAGTCCGGTCTTTTAGGGTCTTGTGGCAAAGGCTGCCTGGTACGTCAAAACTCTGATGTAAAATGAAAGTCAATATCCGGAAAATTATCCTGAACCATCTGCAACCACGCCCTTGATTCGGCCATGAACACGAGCTTGTCATCCCGGTCTCGCGCAATATGGCGCTGTTTTGAGTCGATGAACTCAGCCAGTTTCGCAGGCTCTTTACTACTGATCCAGCATGCCTTGTAGATATTCTGTGGAGCAAACTGAACCGTAGCCGCATATTCATTCTTCAGCCGGAACTGGATCACCTCAAACTGCAGCGCTCCGACCACACCCACCACTTTCTTCTTCCCCAGCTCGAATGTAAACAGCTGGGCTACACCTTCTTCCATTAGTTGCAGCAAGCCTTTTTCGAGTTGTTTGGTCTTCATCGCGTCGAGGTTGATCACCTCCTTGAATATTTCAGGCGAGAAGCTCGGTATCCCTGTATAGGTGAGCTTTTCGCCTTCCGTCAGCGTATCTCCTATTTTGAGGTTACCCGTATCGTAAATGCCGACGATGTCGCCAGGCCAGGCTTCTTCAACGGTCTCCCTATCCTGCGCCATAAAGGCCGTAGCATTAGAGAACCTCACAGACTTTTCGTGACGCACGTGGAAATAATTGCTACCCCTTTGAAACTTGCCGGAACATACCCTGAGGAAAGCAAGCCTGTTTCGGTGTTTCGGATCCATGTTCGCATGGATCTTGAATACAAAACCGGTGAATTTCCCCTCGTTGGGCGCTACCACACGAACCGAGGTCTCCCTGGGCACCGGCGGCGGGGCGATGCGAATAAAAGTATCAAGCAGCTCTTTAACCCCGAAGTTATTGACAGCACTTCCAAAGAACACCGGAGCGACTTTTCCATTGAGGTAATCCTCCACGCTAAAGTCCGGGTACACACCCTCGATCAGTTCGATATCCGCGCGAAGTTGTCGCGCGTTGTTTTCACCCACATAGCCCTCGAGCGTGCTGTCGTTAATACCCTTGATTTCGATCCCCTCTTCAACCGTTGTCTTGCTCGCCGTAAACAGATGGAGACTCTTGCCATAAAGGCTGTACACACCTTTGAAGCCTTTGCCCATGTTGATCGGCCAGCTAAGCGGTCGCACCTTGATCTTCAATTTTTCCTCAATTTCGTCGAGTAGCTCAAACGGGTCTCTGCCTTCCCGGTCGAGTTTGTTGATGAAACAGATCACCGGTGTGTTTCGCATCCGGCAAACCTCCATCAACTTTTCTGTCTGGATCTCCACCCCCTTAACACAATCAATGACCATGATCACACTGTCTACGGCCGTCAGTGTGCGGTATGTATCTTCGGCAAAATCCTGGTGGCCCGGCGTATCGAGGAGATTGATTTTGACATCCCTGTAATTAAATCCCATCACCGAAGTAGCGACAGATATACCGCGTTGCTTTTCGATCTCCATCCAGTCGGACCGCGCGTGATCTTTGATCTTACTCGATTTGACGGCTCCCGCTTTTTGAATCGCTCCTCCGAAAAGCAAAAGCTTCTCCGTGAGCGTGGTTTTGCCCGCGTCAGGGTGACTGATGATACCAAAAGTCCTTCGTTTATCTATTTCCTCTTCTAATGTCATATTCTCAACATGTCAGCGGGGTGGCAAAGGTTGCAAAAGTAGTAAAATGTAAGCTTCTTTTCTGACAAGAATCCTTTCTTCACATTCGCAGATTTCTACATTCGAAAAAGTTGGTATAGATTACGCCATGCAATACAGAACACTCGGCAGAACGCAGCTTAACGTAAGCGAAATCGGATACGGAATGTGGGGCCTTGCCGGATGGCAGGGGACTGACAGCAATGAGCTCCAAAAAGCGCTGGATCGCTCAGTGGCGCTGGGCTGCAATTTCTATGACACTGCATGGGGCTACGGCCAGGGCAAAAGTGAAGCAATTCTTGGCGAGCTGGTCAGGCACCATGCCGGCAAAAGGCTTTACCACGCCACAAAGATCCCACCTAAGAACTTGCAGTGGCCCAGCAAGCCGCATTACAAACTTGAAGACTGTTTCCCTTATCATCATATCATCGAATACACCGAAAAGAGTCTTAAGAATCTCAATGTCGACTGCATCGACCTGCAGCAGTTTCATGTCTGGGAAGATAGCTGGGCCGGACATGACGATTGGAAGAAGGCCGTGGAGAAGCTCAAAAAAGACGGAAAAATCCGTTTTATGGGTGTCAGCGTTAACCGCTGGGAACCCGACAACGCGCTGGATACTCTGCGGACGGGGCTGATCGATACGATACAGGTGATCTACAACATCTTCGACCAGGCGCCGGATGATAACCTCTTTCCCCTTTGTCGCGAGTTAAATATCGGCGTTATCGCACGCGTCCCTTTTGACGAAGGCACGCTTACCGGGACACTCACAAAAGATACGACTTTCCCCAAGGACGACTGGCGGTCTACCTACTTTGTTCCCGAGAATCTGATCAGCAGCGTTGAACACGCGGACGCCCTTCGCCCGCTTATTCCCGCCGGAATGACAATGCCCGAAATGGCCTTGCGCTTCATTCTCGGCAACGACAATGTACATACTATTATCCCCGGAATGAGGAAGTTGAGAAACGTCGAAGCGAATCTCGGTACCAGCGATGGGAGAAAACTCGACCGTGCACTGATGACCGAGCTGAAAGCTCACCGATGGGACCGGATACCCACCGAATGGTCCCAGTGATCCACCCGGCAGTTCTTGACAAACCTTATGGACCGTTTTCCACAGGACAACTCCAATCCTGTCAATGTGTCATTTTTTCCGTCAATTTCCGGGGCTGGCACAACCATTGTTAAACGTAGGTTACAATATCAGTGTTGAACATTAAAAGAGGATAATAACATGGGTAAAATCATTGGAATCGATTTGGGTACGACTAACTCCTGCGTGGCGGTTATGGAGGGTAGCGAGCCCGTCGTAATTGCGAATAGCGAGGGCCGTAGAACTACTCCCTCTATTGTTGCCTTTCTGGATGACGGAAAAGGCGAGCGGAAAGTAGGAGATCCCGCCAAGCGTCAGGCCATTACCAATCCAAGGAATACCGTTCAGTCCATAAAGCGTTTCATGGGTAAGAAGTATGACGACGTGAACGAGGAGATGAAGATGGTTTCTTATCAGGTAGAGCGCGGCAATAACGACACCATACGCATCAGAATAGGAGATCGCCTTTACACTCCTCAGGAAGTGTCGGCGATGATCCTTCAGAAGATGAAAAGCACAGCGGAAGACTACCTCGGCACCACCATTGCCGAAGCGGTCATTACCGTTCCGGCTTATTTTAACGATGCCGAGCGTCAGGCCACCAAAGAAGCCGGGCAGATCGCCGGCCTTGATGTGAAGAGGATCATCAATGAACCAACAGCGGCTGCGTTGGCATACGGCCTTGACAAGAAGAATCAGGATATGAAGATTGCCGTCTATGACCTCGGTGGCGGTACTTTTGATATTTCAATTCTCGAACTGGGCGATGGCGTATTTGAAGTTAAGTCGACCAATGGCGATGTACACCTTGGTGGTGATGACTTTGACCAACGCATCATGAACTGGCTGGCAGACGAATTCAAGAACGACGAAAACGTGGACCTTCGGAAAGACCCGATGGCACTGCAGCGTTTGAAGGAAGCTTCTGAGAAAGCGAAGATTGAGCTTTCAAGCTCTCAGGAAACAGAAGTAAACCTTCCGTACATCACCTCAATCGACGGCGTACCTAAGCACCTTGTGAAAAAAATCACAAGAGCCAAGTTCGAGCAACTTGTCGATGACCTGGTTCGCAGAACACTTGAGCCCTGCCGCAAGGCGGTTGAAGATTCCGGCGTCAGCGTCGGCGAGATCGACGAGGTTATCCTCGTTGGAGGCTCAACTCGTATCCCGAGAATCCAGGAAGAAGTCGAAAAATTCTTCGGCAAGAAACCTTCCAAGGGTGTGAATCCCGACGAAGTCGTTGCCGTGGGTGCCGCAATCCAAGGTGGTGTTCTCACCGGCGAAGTGAAAGACGTGTTGCTACTCGACGTGACTCCTCTTTCCCTGGGTATCGAAACGCTTGGCGGTGTGTTTACAAAACTCATCGACTCGAATACGACTATCCCGTCGAAAAAATCGGAAGTGTTTTCAACCGCAGCCGACAACCAGCCCTCGGTAGAGATCCACATCCTCCAGGGAGAGAGACCTATGGCGAAAGACAACCGGTCGATCGGTCGCTTTCACCTCGATGGAATTCCCCCCGCGCCACGCGGCATTCCGCAGGTTGAAGTTACCTTCGACATCGACGCCAACGGTATCCTGCACGTGTCGGCGAAAGACAAGGGCACCGGTAAGGAACAAAAGATCAGGATCGAAGCTTCTTCCGGTCTGACGGATGCTGAAATCCAGAAGATGAAAGAAGAAGCTCAGGCCAACGCAGACAGCGATAAAAAATCGCGCGAACGCGTTGAGAAAATAAACCAGGCCGACTCGCTGATTTTCCAAACGGAGAAGCAGATGAAAGAATACGGCGACAAGCTCTCGGAACCTAATAAAACCGCTATCAACGGCGCGCTTGAAAAACTGAGAGAGGCGCATAAGAGCCAGGACAGTGCGGCGATCGACGCCGCTATGGAGGCGCTCAACACTGCCTGGCAAGGCGCGGCAACCGAGATGTATCAGGCATCCGGTGACGCGGAAGCCGGGGCCGGGCAGCCTGGTCAGGGTGCAGAGCCCAAAGCCGACGGAAACCAGGCCAACGATGTGTCGGATGTAGAGTTTGAAGAAGTAAACGACAAGAAGTAAGCTTTTCTATAAACACAATGTGGACCGCTGTGAAAACAGCGGTCTTTTTTGTGCCTTCCTTTTTTCAACTGCATGCCATTTATTGATTACTGATAGCTAAATTTGACGGCTCAAAATTCAGTAAACTATGATCGTATTAAAATTCGGAGGGACATCCGTTGGCAAACCCGAACGGCTAAAGAAAGTAGCAGACCTTGTGACCCGCACTCCCGGAAAGAAGATCGTGGTGCTGTCTGCCCTGTCTGGAACGACAAACGCACTCGTCTCTATCGGAAACCATCTTCTCGCCGGAGAAACCGGCACGGCAGAGTCCGAAATCGCTATCCTTGAGCGCCACTATCAAGCCTATGTCAACGACGTGTTCTCCGGTGAAGCGTCGCATGCTATCGGACACGAAATTGTCAGCCGCTATTTTATACTCATCAGATTGCTCGCTGCCGGACAGTTTGACGACAACAGCAGCCGCGAATTACTGGCGCAGGGAGAGTTAATATCTACCGAACTATTCTACCACTACCTTCATTCACAAAAAGTAAATGCACGCCTTCTCCCCGCGCTGCACTTTATGTCTATCGACGAAAATGAAGAGCCGGAGCTGGAGAAAATAGCACGTCGGCTCAAGCCGCTCGTGGATTCAATGAGCGGCATTGACATCATCATCACGCAGGGATATATCTGCCGGAACCACAAAAATGAGATCGACAATCTCAAACGCGGTGGCAGTGATTATACAGCTTCCCTTATTGGTGCGGCCCTGGGGGCGCGTGAAATCCAGATTTGGACCGACATCGACGGTATGCACAACAACGACCCAAGAATTGTGTCCAGAACTCTCCCGATCGCTCACCTGACATTCGAAGAAGCATCTGAGCTCGCCTACTTTGGCGCCAAGATCCTCCACCCTTCAACCATTGTACCCGCACAGCGATGCAATGTTCCCGTGCGGCTGAAGAACACTATGGACGAGAGTGCTCCCGGTACGATCATCAGCGAAAAAACAGAGGAAAAACTCACTTTCAAAGCCATCGCTGCCAAAGACAATATCACCGCTATCAAGATCAAGTCGTCGCGAATGCTTATGGCTTATGGATTTCTCCGAAGGGTATTCGAAGTCTTCGAGCACTACAAGACACCCATCGACATGATCGCAACCTCCGAAGTGGCGGTGTCTCTGACGATCGACAACCAGACACACCTCGCGGAGATCGAGGCCGAGCTGAAAAAATTCGGCACCATTGAAATCGACAAAGACCAGACTATCATCTGTATCGTCGGTAATCACATTCTCGACAAGCCGGGAGCTGTAAACGAGGTGTTTAAATCGCTCTCTTCTATACCCGTAAGAATGGTGTCATGCGGCGGCAGTTCAAACAACGTCTCCGTGCTGGTAGACAATCAGTTCAAAAATCAGGCGCTGATTGCTCTCAATGGAGGATTGTTCGGGCTTTAGCAGCAGCCAGCGTTCTACACCCTGAAACCTATCATGGTTCCTGACGAGGTATCGCGGGAGGCATGGGTAACGCTTTTCAGGCTATTGGTTTCATTTCGCACGCGCAGCACACCGAGGAAAGCGAACACCAGCGCTTCCTTGAATTTCACTACCACTTCATCGGGAATGATGAAGGTGATGTCATCGCCCCCGTGCTCGAGCATACGCGAAATAAGGAAGGCATTAAATGTCCCCCCACCGCTGCACAGCACCTGTGGTGATCGCTTTTGAGACGCGATGGAACCGCATATCTCCATCGCTGCTGATTCCGTAAACGTGCAAAGTCTGTCTTCCAGCGATACGCGCTTGTCAGTGATGAGCGGAATAAAGTCTTTCTCAAAGATCTCCCGTCCCAGCGAGGGGCGCTTCGCGCGGTAGCGTCTGTATACCCGGTTAAGTGTGGCGAGAAGGCGGTCATTCACCTTGCCGCCAGCCGCTATCCTGCCATTCTTGTCAAATCTTTGCGATACTTCTCCCGCAAGCATATTCAAAGCCATATTGCAGAAGCAGATATCGTAGGCGACGCGTTTACCTTTGACGTCCGTCGAAAGGTTTGCGATCCCACCCAGGTTAAGGCATACGTCGTATTCGTGAAAGAGGAGTTTGTCGCCGATAGGAACCAGCGGCGCGCCTTCTCCCCCGCGTGCTACATCATACATCCTGAAGTCACAAACAACGGGAAGGCTGCTGGCAACATGAAGGGAATAGCCATTGCCGATCTGAGTTGTGAACCGTCTCACAGGTTGATGAAAAACCGTATGTCCGTGCGAGGCGATAAAATCCGCCCGGAGTTGATGGGTATCGAGAAAATCTTTAACCGCATTACCGACGAAGGTGCCGTAGTCTGCGTCCAATGCCATCAGTTCCTGTCCACTAAGCGTATGCGCCTGCGCAAGTCGGCTCAGCCACCGGGGTGAATACTTCAACGTGGTTGCCGCCTCAATTTCGTATTTCCACCCGGACTTAAGCTTGCGGAGCACACAACTGGCAATGTCGAGGCCATCGAGTGATGTCCCCGACATCGCGCCAATCACCCGGTATCGCGATTTGATGATCATATCATTGAAAGTTTACTGGCCGAGAATACCGGAGGCTAAGATTTCCGGCATTACAACGATTCGGTTACCTTTGGACCTTATATTTCGTCACAATGAATCTGATCGTTGATTCGGGTAACAGTGCGACCAAGTTAGGAATTTTCGACGGTGAAAAACTGGTTGAAAAACGATCGTTTTCTGCGATCGGACAACTGGAGGCGTTTGTCAGGGCCGGAGCGTTTGAGAACGTCATCATCTCATCGGTAAATCTCGACCCCCAGCTGGTTGCATCCTGGGCGGCTAAAGCCAGGGGCTTCATCCTCCGAAAGGATCTGCCGCTGCCGGTAAAGAGTCTGTATAAGACCCCGGAGACGCTGGGAGTAGACAGACTGGCAGGTGTTTGCGGTGCGGTACAACTTTTTCCGTCTTCAGACAGTCTTGTTATAGACGCCGGCACCTGCATTACCTACGATTTTGTAGACAGCGCGGCCAATTTCCACGGAGGGGGCATCTCACCGGGGTTGAAGATGCGCTTCAAGGCAGTCCATACTTTTACGGCCAAATTGCCGTTAGTGTCCCCAACGACCGGTGTAAAGCTCATTGGTGACACCACGGAAACATCCATTCAGAGCGGTGTAACGAACGGGATTACGGCGGAAATTGAAGGAATAATAGAGCAATACAGGGAGAAATTTCCGGGTTTACGGGTGATTTTATGCGGTGGCGATGTAGGATTTTTTGAAAACCAGTTGAAAGCATCCATATTTGCGATCCCTGATTTAGTGCTCATCGGGTTAAACAGCATTTTGATTCATAATGTCAATTATTCATAGAGTTCTTTACGCCGGATGCCTGGTGTTTTTGGCCTTTCAGGCCTCAGGGCAGGCGGCGCGCACTCCCTATTCATCCTTCGGAATAGGAGAGCCTTACGGAAACGCGCTGGTTAACCATCAGGGTATGGCCGGTGTAGGCGTCAGTCAGCCGCAATACTTTTACATCAACAATCAGAACCCGGCGCTCCTTATCTATAATTCGGTCAATACTGCCTTTCAGGCGGGCATTGTCATGGAGCGACGCACTGTCAGCGCCGATACACTGAGCGAGACCAGCCAGGGAGGCAACATGAATTATCTGGTAACAGCATTCCCGATCAAGCCGGGTCGATGGACGACATCGGTTGGCCTCATGCCCTATACAACTGTCAATTACGTGCTGCATTACACAGATAATGTGGTTGACAGGCCTGAAGAAGTACGGATTACAGAAGAAGGCGACGGCGGACTCACACAACTGTATTGGTCCAACGGCGTACGCATTACGCGTGAGCTGGCAGTCGGCCTCAAAGCCTCTTATATTTTCAGCTCGATCATAAAAAGCCACAGGAATCAACTGGTTAACTCACCCGAGCCGATGAACTACGTAGCCGGTATTGAAGAAAAAGCGTATGTAAGAGACTTCACCTTTGGCACGGGCATCTCATTCAGCAAGGACTCACTCTTCTCGCGCAATCGTCATAGACTCAGCTTTGGAGCCGTGTACAACTTTGGCACCGACCTTCGCACCAGGAAAACGGATAGAATTTTTCGCACAAACTCAATCGGCGACACCACGGATGTGAGCGTACTCCCCAGCTCGACCAGAGGCAGCTTTTCTGTCCCGGCTTCGCTGACGGTAGGCGTATCACTGAGCCGCGGGCTTGACTGGTCTATCGGCACCGAGTTCACCTATCAGGACTGGGCCGATTTCCGGGATGTAAACGGCGCCAATGACGCCCTCCAGCCATCCTGGCGTGTGGCAGTCGGCGGCGAACTCACACCTGATATGTTTGCCGCTGAAAACTATCTCAAACGGATCACGTACCGGGCAGGCGTAAGCCTGGAAGAGAACCCGTTCCTCGCCAATGGCAACCCCGTCAGGGATCTTGGCATCAATTTTGGATTTTCACTACCTGCGGGACGTGACAACTCCATTGACCTCGGCTTCGAGTACGGCAAGCGTGGCGACAAATCGGAGAACATTCTCGAAGAAAACTACTTTAAGATTTATTTTGGAATTTCCTTTAATGATCGATGGTTCATCAAGAGAAGATACGACTAACCTCACGGCAAAGCCTCACGAGAGCCATAGCAAATACTATGGCTTTTTTGTTTCAGCCGCAAGGGCGATTCGTATGGCTACTACTCTCCATCACAGCGGCGTGCAACCCTTCCGAACTGAAAGAGCCCCTCGAATATGACGGCCCGCTGCGTATCATCGAAAACGTTGAGACCTATTACACGGAAGAAAGCAGGGTCAAAGTAAAAATGATCGCTGCGATGGTACACCAGTTTGACAACGGCGATCAGGAGTTTCCAGACGGTTTGTATATGGAGTTCTTCGACGAAACGGGAAAACTGGAAACAACATTACGCGCCAATGAAGCCTATTATTTCAAGAAAGAAAACCAATGGCGCGGCCGCGGAAAGGTAGAAGTGAAAAACATAGCGACAAATGAACAGCTTAACACGGAAGAACTGTTCTGGAAGCCCACGGAGAAGAAAATTTTCACCGACAAGTTCGTGACCATAAGACAACAAACGGATGTGGTTTACGGAACAGGCCTGGAAGCCAAAGACGACATGTCTGACTACATCATTATTAACCCGGAAGGCGATTTTGCGATCGATGAATGACCTTCGCGCAATGAAAAATCCTTGGTATTTTTACGCTCATGAGATTACCCGAAGTTATCTTCCTTTCGCTGGCGGTAGCATTTATCATTATCGGCATTCATCAGATTATGACAGTTGGCTTTGGAAATGCCTACTGGGCACTGATGCTCGCGCTGTTGTTCTTTTTTCTTCTTAATTTGAGACGGAGAAAAAAACCATGAACAGCGCATATCTCGCCGGCATGATCGGCGCTCTGATATTCTCGATATTCTTCTCCGGAATGGAGGTCTCTATTCTCTCGTTAAGCAAACTTTCAGCCGGAACGCGGGATCAGGAGAAAACGCGCGATCTGTCTGGCAGGATCACGGCCTTCTTCACGAAAAGACCAACCTGGTTCATTGGCACTACGCTTATCGGCAACATCGGGTCATTGATCCTCTTTGGCGTCTTTACAACACTGCTGCTCTTCTCGTGGTTTGATGGCGCGTTCACCGACGTCAGCCTCACTATTCTGATACCTATTGTAACGCTGACCTTCGTCCTGTCTGTGGTTATCCTGTACACAGTCGAGCTCTTTTCAAAAAGCTTTTTCATCATCAATGCAGGACGAGTAGTCAGGGTGATGGCAATTCCCTTTGCTGTCTTCTTTGTTGCGTTGTTCCCGCTGGTGTTTACCGTGATCTCATTGGCAAAACTGATCATCGACCGGGTATTCGGTCTTGAGTATTCAAAACAGAAGCCTGTCTTCGGACTGACGGATGTCAACGAGTATCTGAAAACGATGCACCGGATCAAACCCGGGAAACGCGACCTGGAGCTTGATGAGAAGATATTCAAGAATGCCCTCGAGTTTAAATCGGTGCGTATCCGCGACTGCATGATACCCCGTACAGAGATCACAGCCGTGGGTCTCGATACAGGCCTTGACGTCCTGCGGGAAGCCTTCCTCGAAAGCGGGCACTCCAAGATCATCATCTTCAAAGATTCTATCGACGACATCGTCGGTTATTGCCATTCGGCGGCGCTTTTCAAGAAGCCTTCGCGCATTGAAGAGATTCTCACCCCGATTATCACAATCCCCGAAACAGCCCTGGCAAAGGAGCTCATGGTACGGTTTATCAATGAGCGAAAAAGTCTGGCAGCGGTAGTAGACGAGTTTGGAGGCACATCAGGGATCGTTAGCATGGAGGATGTAATCGAGGAGATTTTCGGAGAAATAGAAGACGAACACGACGAAGACACTGAAATAGAGCTGCAGATCGATAGCCGGACATGGTTGCTGAGCGCGCGCCTCGAAATCGACTACCTGAATGAAACGTATGACTGGAACCTTCCAACTGGCGATTATGACACGCTGGGCGGACTGATACTGTCCAGCACCGAAGATCTCCCCAAGAGCGGCGAAACCGTCAATATACCCCCCGCTACCTT
The DNA here is from genome assembly GCA_964493505.1 of uncultured Roseivirgaceae bacterium. GTDB lineage: Bacteria > Bacteroidota > Bacteroidia > Cytophagales > Cyclobacteriaceae > Chryseosolibacter. Next base: position 24,623 of record CAZBNP010000018.1, on the reverse strand, counting down.
CGTGATCCAGTCCACGGCGGAAAACCGCATCAATACAGTCCGCCTGATACTCGACGAAAAGGCAAAAGAGGACTGATAATCAATTGTTTACATATTCTGCCCAATCATCTCCGAGCCCGTGTGCCAGAATTTCAGAAAGTAAATTTTTCTAATAGCGATAACACATTAAATTTGCGGGCTTTACTGTTGGCGATTCAGTATTGACCAGCTCCGAAGTTCACAAATTCACATAAAACTGATATGGCATTAATAGGAACGTTGCGCGACAAGATGGGGGTGGTCCTCATGATTTTTATTTTTGGCGCGCTTGCGGCATTCATTCTGGGCGATTTGCTTACCAATAACAACGCGATCTTCGGTCAAAACGACGTCGGCGAAATTAATGGCCAATCGATATCCATTGAGGAGTTTCAGGGCGTGGTAGACGAGCGTCGTGCCAATTACGTATTGAATTTCCAGCGCGAACCCGGTGACCGCGAAATGACTTCCCTGCGCCAGCAAGCATGGGAACTGCTGATAGCCCGTTACGCCATCCAGCCCGAATATGAAAAAGTGGGCGTTGCCGTCACCGCGGAAGAGGTGGTTGATATGGTCAGCGGCACGAATGTAGACCCGACGATTCGCCAGGCATTCACCAACCCGCAGACAGGGGAGTTTGATCGCAATATGCTCAGCCTGCAGCTGAATGAGATCAAGCGCTTTGAATTCGGATCGCCGCAGCGGGCGCAGTGGGACCTGTTCCTGCGCGACCTCAAACCCGCACGCGAGCGTATCAAGTATGAGAATCTGCTGGTGAAGTCAAGTTATGTAACACGGGCAGAAGCCGAGCGGGAATACCACCTTCAGACAGACGTGGCTGAGCTGAAATACGTCTATGTCCCCTACTATGCGGCAGGTGACTCGGCACAGGTCACAGATTCCGACCTGCGCAACTACTACGCCAGCCATAAAGAACGTTTCAAAACGGATCACATACGCAGCCTTAAATATGTGGTATTCCCCCTTGCTGCCTCGTCACAAGACTCACTTGAATTGAGACAGGAGATGGAGAGTTCTGCCCGCGAATTGGCAGAAATCGAAGACGATTCGGTTTTCGCGCTCTCAAACATCATTGGCGACGGGTCATTCGAAACATACAATGTATCAAACCTACCGGCATTCATCTCCCAGGAAGACCTGCGGGAAGGCAATATCATTGGTCCGGTTGTCGATGACGGCAACTACAAAGTAGCCAAGGTGTCTGAGATCTTCGAAGATACCATCGCATACGCACAGGCTAGTCACATTCTCATCCGGTGGGATAACGAGACAGCCGCCGCAAAAAGCGAAGCCAGGGAAAAAGCGCTCGGCATCCTCCGCGAGATTCAAAACGGCGCTGACTTTGCGGCGAAAGCCAGAGAACATGGCACGGATGGGACCGCCGTGAACGGTGGCGACCTGGGCTGGATGCAAACCGGGCAAATGGTAAAACCCTTTGAAGATGCGGTATTCAAGGCAACCAAACCGGGGTTGATCAACAACCTGGTTGAAACAGAATTCGGATATCACCTGGTAAAAGTGAATAGCGTGAAAGACAACGCTGCCTATAAAATCACCATCATCGAATCGATGATCGGACCGAGCGACAATACAACCAATGAAGTTTACCGCCGCGCTGAATTGTTCGCAGCAAATCTATCGGGAATTGGTGCCTTTGAGGAAAAAGCGAAGGCAGATGGTCTTAATGTCTTTGAAAGCAACGACCTCACTGCAGCGGAACGCCGTATCGGCGTACTCGGAGACGCGCGTCAGGTCGTTCAATGGCTGTTCCGCGATGCTTCCAAAGGAAAGGTATCGGAAGTATTCGACCTTCAGGATCAATATGTAGTAGCCGTAATGACTGACGAAGTCGAGAAGGGTTACCGCTCATTCGAGAATGTGAAGGCAGAGATCACGCCCGAGGTTCGCAAGAAAGTCCAGGCCGCCATAATCATCAACAAGCTGAATAAGGCAAGTGGCACACTCGAAGAGATTGCCACCGCCTACGGCACCGATGCCGGCGTTTACAGCAGCAGCGATCTGAAACTCGCTTCCAGTACACTCCCTTCAGCGGGCTTTGATCCCAAAGCGGTTGGAACCGTGTTTGGACTGGAGGATGGCACCCGTACCCAGCCGTTCGGTGGTGAGAATGGCGTCTTCCTCATCGAATTACAGAACAAGACAACGGCACCTGAGATAGCGGACTACAGCATCTACACAACGACGCTTTCTCAACAGTACACGCAACGCAGCGGCTTCAGTATTGCCGAAGCGATCAAGGAAAACGCTGACATCGAAGATCAGCGTTACAGATTCTATTAATACAGGCATCTAATGGGCCGTCCTGCAATCAGCGGGACGGCTGTTTCTTTATGGATCAGGATTGGTTGAATTCTTTCAAAGAGAAGCTGGATCAGCATTACGCCTGGCCGTCGCTTTACATCTTCAAATTCATCGTTCCCGCGGGACGGGAAGACGCCGTAAAAAAGCTTTTCCCAAACCACCAGCCGTCGGAAAAATCATCGGAGAAAGGGAATTACACGAGTGTTACCGTTCAGATGATGATGCCCTCCAGCGAGTCGGTAATAGATATTTACGAGCAAGCCTCCTCGATCGAAGGCCTGATCGCACTGTAGCCTCCGACTACTTCGCGACACAAATTCAGGGTAGATTTTTTATTAAGTCCTTTTAAGTACTACCTTAATATCCATTAAAACGGATGTGGATATGGCATGGAAAGAAGTGGATAACCGGCTGACCAAGACCTTCGAATTTCAAGATTTCAACGAAGCTTTTGGCTTTATGACCCGTGTAGCAATGGTTGCTGAGCAAATGAATCATCACCCTACCTGGACCAACACCTGGAATACCGTGAGCTTTGCGTTATCAACGCACGACGCCGGCGACAAAGTCACCGACCAAGACCGGAAACTTGCAGAAGCTATCGACCGGCTAACTACATGACGAGTCACCGAAAAAAGACGTCACTGTATATTGTTCCCACCCCCATCGGCAATTTAGCCGACATCACTTTGCGGGCCCTGGAAATATTGGGCACAGTCGATACTATACTCGCGGAAGACACCCGCACATCTTCGAAGCTGCTGAAGCACTACAAGATAGACAAGCCACTCCAGAGCTTCCACAACTTCAATGAACACCGCATAGTCGAAAGCCTGATCAGCCGAATGCAGAAAGGGGAAGTACTGGCACTCATCAGCGACGCCGGAACACCCGGCATATCCGACCCCGGCTTCCTCATTGCCCGCGCCAGTATGCAGGCCGGCCTGTCGATGGAATGCCTCCCCGGCCCAACTGCTTTTGTTCCCGCCTTAATCAAATCAGGCCTGGCGGCGGATCGCTTCGCGTTCGAAGGGTTCCTCCCTCAAAAAAAAGGACGCCAGACGATGCTGAAGAAGCTCGCGGAAGAAGAACGGACAATGATTTTTTACGAATCACCACACCGGCTTCTGAAAACACTGGGGCAGTTCGCAGAATATTTTGGAGGCGACAGAAGGATCTCCGTTAGCCGTGAATTGACAAAACTATTCGAAGAAACGGTAAACGGATCGGTGGATGAAGTTTTGCAACATTTCTCGGAGAAAGAAATCAAAGGTGAGTTCGTTATTGTTGTCGCCGGGAAAGAAAGTACCCGGCGCGTGGAATCTGACTGAACTCTTGGCAACCTTTGGGTGGATTCCTATATTGACTTACTTTACATTCCGAACAGTACACAATGGACCTGGAAAAAATCGAAAAGGGCGTTATCGAAACCTGTCGCGAAGTCGGCGAGTTCATCAGGCTGGAAGGCGCCTCATTCGACAGGAGTCGTATCGAGCAGAAGCAAGTCTTCAACAACCTCGTGTCGTATGTCGACAAAGAAGCCGAGAAAGCACTGGTGAAAGCCCTGCGAAAATTGTTTCCTCAAGCTGGCTTCATCACCGAGGAAGGAACCGTTGAACAGTCTAAGGAACACGAGTACAACTGGATTGTTGATCCGCTCGACGGTACCACGAACTTTCTGCACGGACTGCCGATGTATGCTATCAGTATCGGGCTCACGCGCAACGGCAAAGCTATACTGGGTGTCATCTATGATATTTGCCGGCAACAAAGCTACCATGCGAACGAAAACACTCCTGCTTTTCTGGACGACCAGCAGATCAGCGTGTCGCGGATCCCGACGCTCAGTGAAGGCCTGCTTGCCACCGGCTTCCCCTACTATCACTTCAACAAACGCGACGACTATCTCGATATCATCAAGGAGTTTTTGAACGAGACACACGGAATTCGCCGTCTCGGGAGTGCCGCGATGGATCTGGCATTTGTGGCATGCGGGAAGTTGGAAGGCTTTTTCGAATACAACCTCCACCCGTGGGACATTGCGGCAGGAAGTATCATTATTAAACAGGCGGGCGGAAAAATCACTGATTTCAAGGGAGGCGATGACTTCCTCTTTGGAGACCAGTTTTGCGCCAGCAACTCCCTGGTACACGATGAGATGCTGGATATCATCAGCAGCCGCTGGTTCCGGGAGTAATCACACCGCCAAACAGCCGGTTCGCTTTTGTGATAGTGTTTACTATCGCGTAGCTTTGTAGTATTACAGCTGAGACCATGATTCAGAACATTATCATTTTGCTCCTCTTCATTGCGGCAGTAGCCTACATAGGGTATCTTTTGTACAAGAGCATCCGGCCCTCATCGGGGTGTTCCTCCGGCTGCGGCTCGTGCGGCGTCGATTTCAACAAGATCCAAAAGGAACTACAAAACAAGAACGTTCGGTAAATCAGGCAAAAACCCTTCCGCCCTCGGTACAGTTCCTGCACATTTCAATCTCCTTTCTCGATTCAAGCAACGTTTTTCTGAAACCAGAATAGGCCTCCGAGTTCCAGATATCTGCGAATGAACGGTCCCTCAGGTTTCCCATAACATACTGTGCATCCTTGTCAAAGCAGCAAGGCACTACTTTACCATCCCATGTCATCACGCAACTGTGCCACATTTTCCAACAATGGTCGTCAAGCGCATTCTTGATTGACCATGCACCGTGCTCGTCACGGCGATATCGCGAATAACGCTCCTGCCGGGGGATGAGGGGAGAGCCATTCTCATAGTCGTATATCTGAGCGGTCTTCAGTACAACTTTATCAACGCCCAGGCTGTTCGCAAGCTTGTACACCTCGGGGATCTGATGCTCATTCGGGCCGGTGACGAGAAACTGGAAGATGACGCAGGGTGTTCTGGCGCCAGCCGCTCTTTTTGCTGCGATGATATTTCTCGTTCCTTGCAGCACTTTTTCGAAAGACCCACCTACGCGATACGATTGGTAGGTTTCCTGCGTTGTGCCGTCGATCGAGATGATCAACCGATCTAAACCCGAGGCAACGGTGCGGCGCGCCGCCTCCGCGCTGAGATAGTGAGCATTGGTGGAAGTAGCGGTGTATATACCCCTGGAAGACGAATACTGCACCATTTCCACAAATGACGGATGGAGATAGGGTTCTCCCTGAAAATAGAATGTGAGATACGACAACGTGTCTTTCACTTCATCGATCACTTTCCGGTAGAGAGCAACGTCAAGCATACCGGTTGGCCTCGTGAAGGACCTGAGTCCGCTGGGGCACTCGGGGCATCGTAGATTGCATGACGTTGTCGGCTCAATCGACATACTGATCGGCATCCCGTGGATAATAGGCAATTTGGTCCGACGCGAACGGTAGTATGATCGAAGTACACGAACAGCATTACCCGCCCGTTTCCGGGTGAGACCTGAAATCATGTTGAGGCTATCATACAAACCGCCGATCATACGTGCAAGATAGTTTGGAAAAGGGGAAACCTGTTTATCTTTCGGGTATTTGAAGCTCATGAAAACATTAACAGCGCTGCTCTTGCTCACCGCCTCCCTTTCGTGGGGACAAAGCCGGTTGTCGCCGCAGGCGGAAGTCTCCGTGCTGACGATGGGGCCCTGGCAGGGACAATTATTTACCGCCTTTGGCCACAGTGCGTTGCGTGTCCACGATCCGGTAAACGGGCTTGACATTGCATTCAATTATGGCGTCTTCGACTTCAACCAACCTAACTTCTATCTGAACTTCGCCCGGGGATATAATCTGTACATGCTCGGCGTCATGGATTATAAGCGTTTCGAAGCAGCCTACATGGCCGACAACCGCTATATACATGAACAAGTACTCAACCTCACACCGGAGCGAAAACAAAGGCTCTATGACTACCTCTACTGGAACGCCCAGCCGGAAAACAAGGACTACTACTATGATTACTTCTACGACAACTGCGCAACAAAAATCCCGGAAGTTGTTCTGAAAGTGTTCGGCGATTCCATTGTGTTTGACGGATCATACATCAAAACCGACTATTCAATTCGCGAGCTAACCGACCTGTATCTCGGCCAACAGCCATGGGGAGATCTTGGTATCGATATCGGCCTTGGATTACCGACAGACAAAAAAGCGACGCCGTATGAGCACATGTTTCTCCCCGACTATGTTGAGTCCGGCTTTGCCCACGCAACTATTCTCGAGAATGGCGTCAGACATCCCCTGGTGCGGGAAACAAATATCATCTATTCATCGTATCCCGAAGAGCGCACTGGAATATCACTATCCCATCCGCTTATCGTCTTCACGTTTTTTCTCCTCGCGACAATTTTTCTAACCTATCGCGATTTCAGACGGAAGAAACTGTCGATGTACTTCGACGGTATTGTATTCGCTATTACCGGTGTTGTAGGATTGCTCTTGCTGTTTCTATGGGTTTTCACCAATCACCAGGCATCGGCAAAGAATTTCAATTTGTTGTGGGCACTACCGACACATATCATTGCCGTTATAGCATTCATCCGGCAGCCCCGATGGCTTGTGAAATATTTTCTCGCAGTAGCCTGCATAACCGCGGCCTTGCTCATTGCGTGGCCACTGCTCCCCCAGAAGCTTCACTACGCCCTCATTCCATTTGTTACCACTCTAGGCCTCCGGGCATACACCCAATACAAACTCCGCCCCCGCTGATCTTATCACCTGATTCGTTATTCGCTTTATACCTTCACCTGACATCTAGAGATGGAGGGGCCGGCCAGCCGTAGCGGCGAGACACGCCTCCTTCACGGCTTCCATGTAGGTGGGATGCGCATGCGACATTCTCGCTACATCCTCGGCAGCGGCCCGGAATTCCATTGCCGTCACCCCTGCCGCAATCATATCCGCAGCCCGGGCACCAATAATGTGAACACCCAGGATTTCATCCGTCTGTTTGTCGGCGAGGATTTTTACCAGTCCGTCGGTGTCCATGCTCGCGCGTGCGCGTCCGAGAGCCTTGTAGGGGAAGCTTCCCGTCTTATATGCCCTGCCACTGCTTTTCAGCTGCTCTTCCGTGTATCCCACGCTGGCAACTTCCGGCCATGTGTACACCACTCCCGGGATCAAGAGGTAATTCATGTGTGGCTTCTGGCCCGCCAGCGTTTCAGCCACAAACACCCCCTCCTCTTCAGCCTTATGCGCCAGCATAGCCCCGCGTACCACATCCCCAATCGCGTAAATATTGTCGACGCTGGTACGAAGATGATCATCGACCGGGATCTGCCCTTTCTCAGTCTTTATACCAACCTTGTCCAGTGCGAGGCCCTCAGTATAGGGACGACGACCGATACTCACCAGGCAGTAGTCACCCTTGAGCTCCACAGTCTTTCCATCTTTGGCTTCCGCCTTCAATACAACTTCTTTTCCTTTATTCTCAAGCGACGTAACCTTGTGACCGAGATAGAATTCCATTCCCAGTTTCTTCGCAACCTTCAGCAATTCCTTGCCCATGGTCCCATCCATCGTGGGGATAAGGCTATCAAGAAACTCGACCACCGTAACTTTTGATCCGATCCTCGCATAGACCGAACCGAGTTCCATTCCGATTACACCACCGCCTACGACAATAAGATGCTTCGGAATTTCCTTGAGCACCAATGCCTCGGTGCTGGAGATGATACGCTTCTTGTCAAAAGCCGCAAAGGGGAGTGGTGTCGGCTTAGATCCCGTTGCAATAATGATCTTCTCGGAAGTGATGGTCTCATCCTTCTTTCCCGCGATGCGGATGGTATTCTTATCGACAAACGATCCGACACCGGTATAGACGTCGATCTTGTTCTTCTTCATAAGGTATGCAATGCCGTCGACATTGGCCTTCACCACCTCGCCGCGCCTTCCGATCATCTGCGTAAAGTTTACCTTTGGCTCAGCTATGTCAATACCGTGAGTAGAGAAGTGGGTTTTCGCGTTGTGAAAGTGCTCGGTTGAATCGAGTAATGCTTTTGACGGTATACAGCCGACATTCAGACACGTGCCTCCCAGCGTATCGTACTTTTCAATAATAGCGGTCTTGAAGCCTAACTGCGCACACCGGATGGCAGCAACATACCCACCGGGGCCGGAGCCAATAACTGTGACGTTGTATTGCATAGTCTACTTTAAATGAAGCAGCGAAAGCTGCTGGTTTGAATTATCAAATACCAAGGATCAGTCTGCCCGGATCTTCCAACAAATCCTTAACCCGCACGAGGAAACTGACTGACTCCTTCCCGTCTACAATACGGTGGTCATACGAAAGCGCGACAAACATAATAGGTCGGATCACGATCTCACCGTTCTTCACCACCGGGCGCTCGACAATATTGTGCATACCCAGGATCGCCGACTGCGGCGGGTTGATAATCGGCGTAGACAACATCGATCCGAAGACACCTCCGTTGGTAATAGAGAATGTTCCACCCGTCATCTCCTCGATAGACAACTTGCCGTCGCGTCCCCGTGTGGCAAGCCGGATAACCTCATGCTCGATTTGATCAAAGCTGAGTTTTTCCGCATTGCGAATAACCGGAACAACCAGTCCGCGTGGTGTTGACACGGCGATAGAAATATCGCAGTAGTCGTGAAAGATGATATCATCGCCATCGATCGAAGCATTGACACCCGGGAATTCCTTGAGCGCCGCAGAAACCGCTTTGGCAAAAAATGACATAAAGCCCAGGCCCACACCATATTTCTCCTTGAACTTATCCTTATACTTCGACCTCATATCCATGATCGGCTTCATATCCACTTCATTGAAAGTGGTAAGCATTGCCGTCTCATTTTTCACAGACACAAGGCGCCGCGCAATAGTACGCCGGAGTGACGTCATCTTTTCACGGCGTTCATTTCTCGCGCCGGTATCGGCGATAACGGGAGGACCGGATTGAGCAGCGGGCTGCTCCTTTGCAGGCCGCGATTGCGCCTGTTGTGCATCCTCCTTGGTAACTCTGCCCCCAACACCCGTGCCCTGCACGTCACCGGCGGCCATACCCTTCTCCGACAGGATCTTCGCGGCTGCAGGCGACGGATGGCCCGCGGCGTACGACTTCTCCGTTGCGCCCGGCTGTCCGGATGCTACCGGAGCCGCAGGCTTTCCTTCGGCAGCATCTGAAACACCTTCCATAACTTCGATGCGACAGATCAATCCTCCTATGGGCAGAGCCTCATTCTCTTTCGCAACAATACGAAGAGTGCCTGTCGCCTCCGCGGGGAGCTCAAAAGTTGCCTTGTCAGATTCCACCTCCGCTATCACTTCGTCAAGACGCACCACGTCACCATCCTTCTTTAACCAGGTCGAAATGGTCACCTCGGTGATAGATTCCCCTACGGCCGGCACCTTCATTTCTTTTATCTCACCTGTTGCTTTCGCAGCAGGTTTCGCCTCGCTCACCACCTCCTTCCCGGATTCCGACTTCCCCGGCTCCGCCTTCGCGGGAGATGATGTCTTCCCGCTGCCGGGTTCGATTTCACAGATCACCTCTCCGATAGGAACGGTTTCACCCGCCTGTTTGATGATCTTCAGAACGCCCTCTTCCTGAGCCGTGAGTTCAAACGTCGCCTTGTCAGATTCGAGCTCGGCAATCACTTCATCCATCTTCACAACTTCACCATCTTTCTTGAGCCAGTTGGCAATCGTTACTTCAGAAATTGATTCACCTACACTAGGGACTTTTACCTGGATACCCATAAGTATGCTTTATTAGATTTTTAGATAGTGAATGACTGGTTGATAATTTTATCCTGCTCGATTTTGTGGATCTTCGAGTAGCCTGTAGAAGGAGACGCGCTTGCTTTACGGCTCACCAGTACTTTCTCGACCGCCGGCATTGCGCGGAGGATGTAAGACCAGCAACCCATGTTTGCAGGCTCTTCCTGTACCCAGACAACTTTGGCGTTCTTGTATTTCTTCAGAATAGCTTTCACCTGCTTTTCAGGGAACGGGTGCAGCTGTTCTATTCTGACAATTGCGGTGTCTTTGATTTTCTTCTTCTGCTGGTTTTCGAGCAAATCATAATAGACTTTGCCACTGCACAGCAGCAGGCGCGTAACATTCTTTGCCGTTGCGTTCGCGTCGTCAATCACTTCGCGGAAAGTTCCAGACGTAAACTCAGCTACAGGAGAGATCACCGACGGGTGTCTCAGCAATGATTTCGGAGACATCACGACACAGGGTTTCCTGAACGGCCAGGCTACTTGTCGGCGGAGGAGGTGGAAGAAATTCGACGGAGTCGTCGGGTTGGCCACGATCATGTTATATTCCGCTGACAGTTGCAGGAATCGTTCCGGACGCGCGTTGGAGTGCTCGGGACCCTGCCCTTCGTAGCCATGCGGCAACAGCATGACCAGACCATTCATTCTTTGCCACTTCGATTCAGCGCTTGAAATAAACTGGTCGATCATCACCTGCGCGCCGTTCACGAAGTCACCGAACTGTGCCTCCCAGAGAACGAGCGCCTGCGGTGTCGCCATCGCATACCCATATTCAAATCCTAAAACGCCGAACTCCGACAGAAGCGAATTGTAGATGTGAAATTTCTTCTGTCCCTCGGCGATGTGATCCAGTCCACAATACTCTTCGTTTGTATTGGCATCGAAAAAACAGGCGTGGCGATGGGAGAACGTTCCGCGTATTACATCCTGGCCCGACATTCTCACGGGTACTCCTTCCGTTAGAAGGGAGCCATAGGCGAGCAACTCGGCGTCAGCCCATGTGAGTACCTTCTGCTCGAAGAACGCCGCTTTGCGATCTTTAAGTAGCTTCTCGATCTGTCTTATCGGCTTGAAGCCCTCGGGAATGGTGGTAAGTGCCTTACCAACTTTCTCTACCACGCCGGCTTTGATGCTGGTTTCGGGCGATTGGTCAAAATCCTCCGGCAACGCATGCCGTAGCTTCTCCCACTCCGCCTCAACCTTCTGAGGTTTATACGGCAGCGGTTTCTGCTTTATTTCATTGAGTCGGTCCTGCAGTTGCTTGCGGAACCGTTTGTCCATCTCGTCAGCGAGCTTGGCATCTACATCGCCGCGTTCAACCAGTTTCTTCACATACACTTCGCGCGGGTTGGGATGCTTCGCTATCAGGTTGTACAACTTCGGCTGTGTAAACTTCGGCTCATCGTTCTCGTTGTGACCATGACGGCGGTAGCAAAGCAGGTCGATAAAAATATCCTTCCTGAACTGTTGACGAAATTCAACGGCAAGATGAGCGGCAAACGTAACCGCTTCCGCATCGTCACCATTGACGTGAAGCACCGGAGCATCTACAATCTTGGCGATATCAGTACAATAGATACTGGTTCTCGCGTCATCATAATCAGTGGTAAAGCCCACCTGGTTGTTGATAACAAAATGGATCGTCCCCCCGGTGGTATAGCCCTGAAGTCCCGACATCTGCAGCACCTCGTAAACCACACCCTGGCCAGCGACAGCAGCATCGCCATGAATCAACACCGCCATGGCGTCATTCAGGCGTCCGTCGTATTCGTCGTCGATCTGACCACGTGTGTAGCCCGTGACCAGCGGATCCACAGCCTCAAGGTGCGAGGGATTCGGCGTCAGCTTCACATAAATCTTTTTGCCCGCCTGCGAAGTAATGAAAGAAGAGTAGCCCAGGTGATATTTAACGTCGCCATCGCCCATGGTGAGATCCGGGCTGACATTCCCTTCAAACTCGTTGAAGATCTGCTCGTAGGTCTTGCCGAGAATATTCGACAGCACATTAAGCCGGCCTCTGTGTGCCATGCCTATCACAACTTCCTTCACGTCGAGATCGGCGGCCCGGTTGATAATTGTCTGGAGCGCCGGAATAGTGTTCTCTCCTCCTTCAATTGAAAAACGTTTTTGACCGAGGAATTTCGTGTGGAGAAAGTTTTCAAAAACTACCGCTTCGTTGAGCTTGGCGAGTATCGCTTTCTTCTCTTCCCGGTTCGGGTTATAGGCATAGTATTCATTCTCACATTTTTGGAAGAACCATTTCCTGACCTCATCATTGCCGATGAAATTGTATTCCCACCCGATAGGCCCGAGGTAGAGGTATTTCAGTTTCTCAATGATCTTGCGCAGCGTGCTCCGCTCCATGCTGATTTCCGATGCCACGTCGAATTCGGTATCGAGGTCGGCGTCGGTAAGTCCAACAGCCTTGTGATCAAAATTCACGTTGTGGTTGCGTCGGTCGCGAACCGGATTGGTTTTTGAGGCCAGGTGGCCAAAAGAGCGGTATGTAAAGATCAGGTTTCTGACCTGCGTCTCTTTGATTGAAAGACTGTCTTCGACCGTTGCCCCGTTCTTTCCGTATTGCGCGGACGAGAAGTCATACCCCTCAAAGAACTTTTGCCAGCTGATGTCTACGGACGACGGATCGCTTTTGTACTGTTGATAAAGTTGGTCGACATAACCGACCTCCGCATTCGATATATACGAGTAATTATCCATGTTTTTGTTGTGAAAGAGTAAAGGTAGAAAACGCGTATTACATAACAAAAATCGTGAAGTCGCATAAACGAATATATATAAAATAACAGTTTCGCACCCTGAAAAGGACGATTCCGTGAGTTGATTCACGCCAAAAAAGACTTATCTTTGCGGTCCTAAAAAAAACGGACGAGATCCAAAAAAAACGTAACAAATGGTAAAAATCAGACTGGCCCGCAGAGGCCGAAGAAAACTGGCGGTGTATGATGTGGTTGTTGCAGACGCCAGAGCACCACGCGATGGTCGCTTTATTGAAAAACTCGGAACTTACAACCCGTTAACCGTTCCGGCCAAGATTGAACTGAACAACGATCGCGCCTTTCATTGGCTGATGCAGGGTGCGCAACCCTCCGACACGGTACGCGTAATGTTGTCATCACGCGGCGTCATGTTGAGAAAACACCTTCAGATCGGCGTTGTCAAAGGTGCTATAACGCAGGAGCAGGCTGACGAAAAGCTGGCAGCGTGGGTGAATGAGAAGGATCAAAAGGTACAAACCAGTACCCAGAAGGCCGCTCAGACCAAGGAAGAGCAGGCACGCGCGCGTAGAGAGGCTGAAACCAAAATACGCGAAGCACGCGCCGAAGCCATCCGCAAGAAAACTGAAGTAGCGGAAGCGGCGGCCCAGGAGGCTGAAGCACCAACTGAAGAAGCGCAAGCTGAAGCAGCACCCGTTGACGAAGCGCAGGCTGAAGTAGCACCCGCAGCGGAAGCACCTACAGCAGAGGCACCGGCCGTAGAAGCAGCTCCTGAAACTCCGGCCCAGACTGCTGAGGAAGCACCTCCCGCTGACGATAAAAAGGCAGAGTAAAAAGCAGATAAGTTAAACAGCAAAGATGCCAATGCTCTCGCGTTGGCATTTTTGTTTTGACCGATCAACGTCATGGACACCGATGCATACTACAAGATAGGGTTCATCATGAGGCCCCACGGTCTGAAAGGCCAGGTGACGATCGCCCTCGATCAGGACACACCCGAGGAACTGGGCGCCATCGAAACGATCTTTGTAGAGGTCGCACAAAAGCTCCTTCCCTTTTTTGTCGAAAGTATCTCACTGAAAGGTAATCGCGCATTTTTGAAGCTAGAAGAAGTCGATACGCCGGAAAAAGCGCGGGAAATCTCAAAAGCATCGATCTACCTTCCCAAGACTATGCGCCCCAGGGCCGGACGCGGCGAATTTTACGATGACGAAATCATTGGATTCGAGGTAGTCGAAAGCCATTCCGGGCTTCTCGGCAGGGTCAGCGAGATCGTCCATGCTGGGTCCAACCGTCTGCTTTCGGTGCGGGACGGCGAGCGGGAAGTGCTGATTCCCCTGAACGGCCCCTTCATTACCAGCATAAACAAGAGCAAGAAAATGATTTCCGTTACCTTGCCCGAAGGCTTCCTCGATATCTGACCAAAGGAAACTCCATCGACGCCATGCACATAGACATCATTACCTGCTTACCCCGCCTGATTGAAAGTCCCTTTTCAGACTCTATTCTGAAGAGAGCGCAGGCGAAAGGCATCGTAACAGTTAACATTACCGACCTTCGTCAGTACGCCACAGACAGGCACAACACAGTCGATGATTATGCTTACGGCGGCGGTGCCGGTATGGTCATGATGATCGAGCCTATTGATCGGTGCATCCAGTCGCTGAAAACACTGCGCACCTACGATGAGATCATCTACATGAGTCCCGACGGCGAGCTATTCACACAGTCAATGGCAAATCGTCTCAGCCTGATGGGAAACCTCATCCTGCTCTGCGGCCACTACAAAGGCGTAGACGAACGAGTTCGGGAGCACCTGGTCACCCGTGAGATCAGCATTGGTGACTACGTCCTGTCTGGCGGCGAACTCGCGGCGGCGGTTGTTGCAGACGCCGTGGTAAGGCTGATCCCCGGCGTGTTGTCTGACGAAACTTCCGCCCTGAGCGACTCCTTCCAGGACAACCTGATAGCTCCGCCCGTGTACACGCGACCCGCTGACTACCAGGGTTGGAAAGTACCCGACGTGCTCCTGTCCGGCCACGATCGCAAGATTGAGGACTGGCGACACGAAAAGTCGCTTGAGCGAACCAAAGCCCGCCGCCCCGATCTATTGGACAGGGAAATTCAGTGAATTTCCCGTTGATTCATTGCCAACTTCCAGCGATTGGCTATATTTGCAGTCCGTTTTAAAAACCGGATTTTTATGGCTGATCTAATTAAAATAGTGGAGCAGAACTTTACCCAAGAGCGGAAATCATTCCCGAAGTTCGGCCCTGGCGATACCATTAACGTTCACGTTAAGATCAAAGAAGGAAACAAGGAAAGGATACAGCAGTTTCAAGGCACTGTGATCCAGCGGAGAGGTGAAGGAAACGGAGCTTCTTTTACGGTCCGCAAGGTCTCTAACGGTGTGGGCGTGGAGCGTATATTCCCCGACGTATCCCCGTCGATCGAGAAAATCGATGTTCTCAAGCATGGCAAGGTTCGCAGAGCCAAGCTGAACTACCTGAAAGGCCGCCACGGTAAGGCAGCCCGTATCAAGGAAAAACTTTAACCGGTAGCAACCATACTGAAATCTTCATAACCATTCCGGGAATCCGGGATGGTTTTTTTTGTTTATCACTGACGCAATCAAATAATTAATAACTTTGTCACCTTCCGACAGATAACCAGAACAGATGGCAAAAAACATCGTTGATTTGCTGGGCAAAGACGCCGAATCGCTGTTGAACCACCAGAGTCAGACTGTCAGTAAAGAGCTGCTGCATGTTCCCGGTCCTGACTTCGTAGACGATATATTTGCACCAACCAACCGGAATGCCCAGGTATTGCGGAGTCTCCAGACACTCTTCAGTCACGGAAGACTTTCCAACACCGGATACCTCTCAATACTCCCAATCGATCAGGGCGTAGAGCACAGTGCCGGCGCTTCGTTCGCCAAAAATCCCCTCTACTTCGACCCCGAAAATATCATTCGTCTGGCAATGGAGGGCGGCTGCAATAGCGTCGCCACCACCTTCGGGGTCCTTGCCATGATGTCGCGGAAATACGCGCACAAAATTCCGTTCATCGTGAAGCTCAATCACAACGAACTACTTACTTACCCCAACGCGCACGACCAGATCATGTTCGGCTCCGTTGAAGACGCCTGGAACCTGGGAGCAGTGGCTGTAGGGGCGACCATCTATTTCGGATCTGAGCAGTCTACGCGCCAGATACAGGAAGTGTCAGCAGCCTTCGAACGCGCACATGAATTGGGGATGGCCACGATTCTCTGGTGTTATCTCCGCAATAACGCATTTAAGACGAGGGAGAAAGACTACCACGTCTCTGCCGACCTCACCGGGCAGGCAAACCACCTCGGCGTAACCATACAAGCCGACATCATCAAACAGAAACTTGCCGTAAACAACGGGGGATACAAGGCGCTCAACACCGGCAGAAGTAGTTACGGTAAACTCGATGAGCGGATCTATTCCGAACTCAGTACAGATCATCCTATCGATCTGTGCCGTTATCAGGTGATAAACTGTTACATGGGACGCGCCGGCCTGATCAACTCAGGAGGTGAATCGACAGGAACAAACGACCTGGCGGATGCAGTGCGCACCGCCGTCATTAATAAACGCGCCGGCGGCATGGGACTGATATCCGGCAGAAAAGCATTTCAACGACCGATGAATGAAGGAGTAGAGATTCTGAACGCCATTCAGGATGTTTACCTTGATAAATCAATCAACCTCGCATAATGATAGTGCGAAAGAAATAAACCAAACACCAATAACTAACTATGCCCTGGTTTAAACGCAGTGATAAAGGAATTCTTACGCCGACAGAAGCGAAACGCGAGGTGCCCGACGGCCTGTGGTTCAAGTCGCCGGGGGGAAATATTGTTCATACAAGAGAGTTAAAAAAGAATTCCTTTGTAGTACCGGAAGAAGACTTTCATGTGCGCATCGGATCGGAAGAATATTTCGAAATTCTCTTTGACGACAATAAGTTCACGGAACTCGATGCCAACATGGAGTCAGACGACCCCTTGCATTTCAAAGACTCCAAACCATACCCCCGGCGCGTAAAGGAATCGCAGGAGAAATCGGGACTGAAAGATGCTGTCCGCACCGCATACGGAAAAATGGACGGCCTGGATGTCACCATAGCCTGTATGGATTTCGCGTTCATCGGAGGGTCTATGGGCTCTGTGGTGGGGGAGAAGATCGCGCGCGCGATCGATCACAGCCTCAAAAAGAAGAAGCCGTTCGTTGCTATTTCCCGGTCGGGTGGCGCCCGCATGATGGAAGCTGGCTTATCGCTTATGCAGATGGCGAAGACATCAGCCAAGATCGCGCAGCTCGACGTCGCGAAGATCCCCTACATATCACTACTGACCGATCCTACAACGGGTGGGGTAACCGCTTCGTTTGCGATGCTGGGCGACTTCAACATCGCCGAACCCGGAGCCCTGATCGGCTTTGCCGGTCCGCGCGTCATCCGCGAGACGATAGGCAAAGATCTGCCGAAGGGATTTCAGAGCGCTGAATTTGTACAGGAGCATGGATTTCTCGACTTCATCGTCGACAGGAGACAGCTTAAAGTAAGGTTGTCGACGTTGTTGAAGATGCTCGCAGGGTAGAGCGCTACCGGCTACTATTTACTCCCTGTTGATTCGCGGATTGTCTCAATAAAGCACTTCACCTTATCCACTTCGGTATCCGGATACAGCCCGTGTCCGAGGTTAGCGATGTGGGGATGGTCGCCAAAAGCATCCAACATCTTTTTTGTCTCGCGTTTGATATCATCAAACGAACCATACAAGGCGCAAGGATCGAGGTTGCCTTGCAACACTTTGTCGCGAAGCAGATCTTTCGATTCTGAGATACCCATATTCCAGTCGAGGCCGACTACGTCGCAGGAAATGGCGTTCATACTTGCGCGGGCGAAAAACGCGCCTTTTGCGAATACCGTCTTGGGCACGGCGGTGATAGCGTCACAAATACGTGAGATATACGGCAACGCAAAGGTGTGGTACTGTTCCGGGCTCAGTATCCCCGCCCACGAGTCGAATATCTGGATGAGGTCCACGCCCGCGCGAACCTGACCTTTCAGATAATTGATCGTGCTTTCGGTGATCATCCCGAGCAAGCGATGCGAATACTCAGGGTGCGTGTACAGCATTTTTTTTGCGGCGCTGAAAGTTTTGCTGCCACTTCCTTCGATCATATAAGAGAATATCGTCCATGGCGCGCCGGCAAAACCGATCAGCGGGACCCGTCCATTCAACTCGCGTTTCGTGAGGGCAATAGCGTCCATCACATACGACAACTCCTCCGCCTGAGCGATGTGAAGTCTGTCCAGGTCTTTCGGTGTAGTGATTTTCGTCGGAAATACGGGACCACGGCGCTCTTCCATCTCGTAGTTCAGCCCCATCGCCTCCGGGATCACAAGGATATCCGAAAATATAATGGCGGCATCGACGGCTAGTATATCCACGGGTTGGATAGTGACTTCGGCGGCGAGTTCAGGTGTTTTCACCAGTGTTTTGAAATCGCCGGCGCTCTCGCGGACTTTCCTGTATTCAGGAAGTATGCGGCCCGCCTGACGCATCAGCCATACGGGTGTACGTTCAACGGGTTGTTTTCGCGCTGCCTGAAGTAGTAGTGAGTTTTGTAGTGTCATGGTGGATGCAAAAGTACAGCGACGCGTGAATAAAAAAAGCCGGTTCGATGGAACCGGCTATCTATTAAAATTAAAGCTTAACTGCAATTATGCTTCTGCTACCGGCTGAACGGAAACGAATGATTTGTTCGCACGGGTTTTCTTGAACATAACAATACCGGGAGTCAGTGCGAACAGCGTATGGTCTTTGCCCATTCCGACGTTCTGTCCGGGATGATGTTTTGTACCGCGCTGGCGCACGATAATGTTGCCGGCGATAACTTTCTGACCACCGTATACTTTAACACCCAACCGTTTGCTTTCCGATTCGCGACCGTTCTTTACTTTACCTTCGCCTTTCTTGTGTGCCATTTCTAGAAAATTTTAAAGACTATAGTTTACGCGGGATATTAACCGATACTTTCAATCTGAACCTTGGTGAATTGCTGGCGGTGGCCATTTTTCACCTGGTATCCTTTTCTGCGTTTTTTCTTAAAGACAATCACCTTATTGCCTTTGACGTGTTCCAGGATCTTACCTGAAACCGTGATTCCTTTGACAGTAGGGGCGCCAATATCGATCGAACCGCCGTTATCGACCAGGAGGACATTCTCAAAACTCACGGATGAGCCTGCTTCTCCTTCCAATTTCGGGGCATAGATATATTGATCTTTAGCCACTTTGAACTGTTTTCCGGCAATGTCTACAATTGCGTACATAGTATTTTGAAAAATAGGACTGCAAAGGTAAGAAAATCCAATGTCAATTAACACCCGGCCTGGATTTTTTCTTCCTCAATGTTGGTTTTGCAGGAGAAAAATATTTTTTCTCCAAAATCATCCTCTGCCCTATCAAACCTTTGGTAGAAGGACATGGCTTTTAAACTACTATAGTACAATCACTTATAATTCCACAAAATATCCACAAGATATCCACAAACTGCGAAATTGAGCTGGAATCAGCGTTTTTGAATTACTGTTTTATTGATTTGATTTGTACACTTAACCCTGACAGACGTAGGAATTCACGCTACTTCGCAAAGCCAGGCCAAGGAATTATTACAAAGAACCAGATAAGGCGCACGCCGTTATCTGTTAGTATATTTTGTTAACCTTAAAAGCACCGCATTATGAGCCAAGTATCCCCGAGTGAAGAACCGATTTTAAGAGAAAACAAAAACCGTTTTGTCCTGTTCCCTATCGTTCACCACGACATCTGGAAATTCTATAAACAGGCGGAAGCCAGTTTCTGGACAGCGGAGGAAATAGACCTGGGGCATGACCTTCGGGACTGGGAGAATCTCAATGACGGGGAGCGTCATTTCATCACTCACGTACTGGCATTTTTTGCGGCAAGCGATGGGATCGTGAATGAAAATCTGGCTGAACATTTCGTTGGAGAGGTTCAGTATACCGAGGCCAAATTCTTTTACGGTTTTCAGATCGCCATTGAGAACATCCATTCGGAAACCTACTCCCTTCTGATCGATACCTACGTCAAGGATCCAAAGGAGAAAGACAAGCTATTTCGCGCGGTCGAGACGATGGATTGCGTCAAGAAAAAAGCCGACTGGGCGTTGCGCTGGATCGATCAGGGAAATTTTGCCGAGAGGCTGGTAGCCTTCGCGGCCGTGGAGGGAATTTTCTTCTCCGGCTCTTTCTGCTCGATTTTCTGGCTGAAGAAACGTGGCCTGATGCCGGGCCTCAGTTTCTCCAATGAGTTGATCTCGCGCGACGAAGGACTGCATTGCGATTTTGCCTGCCACATTTATAACCACCACGTGGTGAACAAACTTCCGAAAGAAAGCGTTATCGGGATCATCAAAGACGCCGTGGAGATTGAGAAGGAATTTGTAACGGATGCCCTGCCGGTCAACCTGATCGGGATGAATGCCGCCCAAATGCGCCAATACATCGAGTTTGTCGCAGACCGCCTGCTCAACGAACTCGTCGGCACTAAAATTTACAACGCTACTAACCCGTTCGACTTCATGGATATGATCTCGCTTCGAGGGAAAACGAATTTCTTCGAGAAGCGCGTGGCTGAATACCAAAAAGCCGGTGTAATGAATAGCACCGAAAAAGATTCTTCACCAAAGTTTTCTTTGAACGAGGATTTTTAATACATTCAATCACTTTTTAAACTGTTCTTTTTCAATCATTACAACCCTATTTCGAAGATGCTTGTAGTAAAACGTGACGGACGCCGAGAATCAGTAAAGTTTGACAAAATCACCGCACGCATAGAGAAACTTTGCTACGGTCTCGATCCCAAGTTCGTCAATCCGGTAGAAGTGGCCATGAAGGTGATCAATGGCCTCTATGATGGTGTATCCACCAAGGAACTCGACAACCTGGCAGCGGAGATAGCTGCAACAATGGCAACCCGGCACCCCGATTTCGCGAAGCTCGCTGCGCGGATTGCCGTTTCTAACCTACACAAGGTAACGAGCAAGTCGTTCTCCAATACAATGAAACGCCTGTATCAGCACGTCGATCCGAAGACCGGACAGAACGCGCCGATGATATCGAAAGAAACCTGGAAAGTCATCAAGGAACACGCCGCTGAACTGGATCAGGCGATCCTTTACGACCGCGACTTCAGTTACGATTTCTTTGGATTCAAAACACTCGAACGCTCTTACCTGATGAGACTCGACGGGAAAACCGTCGAACGCCCTCAGCACATGATCATGCGCGTTGCCGTCGGTATTCACGGCGACGATATTCCCGCGGCGATAGAGACCTATAACCTCATGTCGGAAAAATGGTTTACCCACGCAACACCGACACTCTTTAACGCGGGAACACCCAAACCACAGCTGTCGTCATGCTTCCTTCTCACCATGAAGGATGATAGCATCGACGGTATTTATGACACGCTGAAGCAATGCGCGAAGATCTCGCAATCTGCCGGGGGCATCGGGCTCAGCATCCACAACGTACGCGCCAAGGGATCGTATATCAAAGGCACAGGCGGAACTTCCAACGGGATCGTTCCGATGCTGCGAAATTTTGACATGACGGCGCGTTATGTAGACCAGGGCGGTGGCAAGCGCAAAGGCAGCTTCGCTATCTATCTCGAACCCTGGCACGCAGATATCTTCGACTTCCTTGATCTCAAGAAGAACCACGGAAAAGATGAGTTGAGAGCACGTGATCTCTTCTACGCTCTGTGGATCTCAGACCTGTTCATGAAACGGGTCGAGAACAACGAAATGTGGTCCCTCTTCGATCCAAACGAAGCGCCCGGCTTAGCCGACGTGTGGGGCGAGGATTTTGAACGTCTTTACCTGAAATACGAAAACGAAAACAAGTTCCGGAGACAGGTGAAAGCACAAGATCTTTGGTTTGAAGTGCTTGAGTCGCAGATCGAGACCGGTACCCCGTACATCCTTTACAAAGACGCGGCAAACAGGAAATCGAATCAGAAGAACCTCGGAACCATCAAATCGAGTAACCTCTGCACAGAGATCATCGAGTACACCTCACCGGATGAGGTGGCTGTCTGTAACCTGGCGTCGCTGGCATTGCCAAAATTCGTGACGGAAGATGGCAAGTTCGATCATCAAAAGCTCTATGAAATCACCAAGGTTGTTACACGCAACCTTAACAAGGTGATCGACCTGAACTACTATCCTATCGAAGAAGCCCGTCGTTCAAACATGAGACACCGTCCTATCGGGCTCGGTGTTCAGGGCCTCGCGGATGCCTTTATTATGCTGCGGATGCCTTTCGACAGCGACGAGGCACGCGGTCTGAACCAGGATATCTTCGAGACGATCTACTTTGCGGCGATGGAGGCATCGATGGAAGAAGCAATGAAATACGGACCTTACGAAACGTTCAAGGGCTCCCCTGTTTCAAAAGGTATCTTCCAGTTCGATATGTGGGGCGTTACGCCTTCGTCGGGCCGCTGGGGTTGGGACAAACTCAAGCAGGAGGTCAAGCAGCACGGTGTGCGCAACTCACTGCTCGTGGCTCCCATGCCTACCGCTTCTACATCACAGATTCTGGGAAACAACGAATGCTTCGAACCTTACACATCCAACGTCTATACACGCAGGACTTTGTCGGGCGACTTCATCGTTGCCAACAAGCACCTGATGAAGGATCTCATCGACCTCGGACTTTGGAGCGAAACAATGCGTCAGAAACTGATCTCGACAAACGGATCAGTCCAGGCCATACCGGAGATTCCTCAAAACATCAAGGATATCTACAAAACCGTGTGGGAAATTTCACAGAAGGCTATCATTGATATGTCTGCTGAGCGCGGTGCCTACATCTGTCAGTCACAAAGCCTGAATATTCACCTGACAGATCCGAACTTCGGAAAACTGACGTCCATGCACTTCTACGCCTGGAAGAAAGGTCTGAAGACGGGTATGTATTACCTCAGGTCTACCGCCGCTGCCGATGCGATCAAGTTCACGCTCGACAAGGCGGCTATCAAAGAACCTACCGCACACGGCACGATGCTGCTAAACGCAGCTGCCGAACCGGTCGCAGCTATCGCGGGCAAGGAACCGCAGCAAAGCCTGCAATACGAACAGAACAGAGCGGATATGTCGTGTTCACTAGACAATCCCGATGCGTGCGAAGCCTGTGGCAGTTAAAACGCAAAACGAATCAAGCCCCGACAGTGTTGGGGCTTTTTTTTGACCGAAATAATTGCTCAATTCCAAAAGGTCAACTACGCCTGACGACCATCTACCGACAATAACCGGTGTAACCCGAGAAATTACGTATATTACACGAACGTTTTTCCTTTATTTTCGAATTGAAAGCCAGAAGATATGAGAAAGAAGAACATAATATTGGTTGACGATGACAAGATCTTCAACTTCCTGAGTGAAAAAACGATCACTTCACTGGGGCTGGCTAACGAAATCCATTTTGCCCTTAACGGTAAGCAGGCGCTGGAGCTTCTGGAGGAGTACAAAAAAGGAACTGTTCAGCGGCCCGACATCATCTTTCTGGACCTTAACATGCCCATCATGAACGGGTATGAATTTATTGAAGCCTTCGCGCTTATGGACTTGCCCGAAAAAAGCGCCATTACCATTGTTGTACTAACCTCATCCGCCGACCCGGGAGATCTGGCCCGCGCCAAAGAACTCGGCATCAAATACTATTTCAACAAGCCACTCACCCGTGATGAAATCAAAAAAATGATTGGACAGGAGTTCAGTTATGATTTGAATTAAATCCCGGAGAAATGATCGATAATATCGTTCGTCGCTACGCGACTTAATCGTTACATCGCCGGGATTGAATGCCCGGTTCGTCGATACGTGACTCGCTGTGCATCACATCCCGGAGGGATGGCCGATAATAAGAACCTCCTCTATTGAAGGTCTTCAAACAAATAACGATCTTCGTAAGGAACCTCAAATTCATCCAGCAAACCAATGTACTCCTCGCGGAAGGTGTGATGGCGGTGGTGCTCTTCCTGACGGAGAATATATTTATACACTTCGTCTCTCTGCTTCCGGCTGTAAGAGAATGCGCCATAGCCGACCTGCCATTCAAAACGGCGGTGTGTCAGACCCTGCTCATTGATGTGTTTTGAAGACTTGGCTTTTACGACCTGCATGAGATCGGAGATCGATATCTTCGGCTTGAGACCGAAGAAGCAATGGACGTGATCCGACACCCCATTTACAATGTAGGGTTTGCAATCGCAGTCCTTAATCAGCGTTGCTATTACGGAAAAGATTTCCGGGCGATGTTTTTCCACAAGAACTGCTTTCCGATACTTTGGAGCAAAAACGGTCTGAATATAGACCTGATGATAGGTATTTGCCATAAGAGAGGGCTTTAAATTGTTCATGAACTTAAAAAAAACCTCGCTGAGCCCGCTATCTACCCACAAAGAAAAACCGGACATAATATCGTTCGTCCCTACGGGACTAGGATAGGATTGCATCATTAGCCGGGGCTTGAAAGCCCCGGCTACCTATCGGTCATCCCTACGGGATTTTGCCCCACACCAAGTCGCGTAGCGACGGGCGATAGAGTAGCCTGGGGTTTCAACCCGAGGCATCGCGACGAACGATATCGGGCATCGCGACGAACGATATCCGGCATCGCGACGAACGATATCCGGCATCGCGACGAACGATATCCGGCATCGCGAC
>CAZBNP010000017.1:0-101171 GCA_964493505.1 uncultured Roseivirgaceae bacterium | reverse complement strand
GATTATGATTGGAATTCTATAGTTTTGAATGCTACTAACTAAGGGAAGCTTTCAAAAGGAGATGAACGTTGCTTACTACACTATAGGTCATCGTTCAAAACTTCCGCTACATAGCCAAGATTCTCCACCAGATCAATGATGGCCGAAACCATCACTGTTCCACTCGCACCAACTACACGCAGGATGTGGTCGCAATCGCTCAGATCAAAGTTGGCATAGCAATCAGGAAAGATCGCCTTTATCCGATCTACCAACAGGCGGGCATCGCCCGCATCTTCGATGTTTGTCTTAAATACCTCGATTATCATGGCATATAATTCTCCTGTCTGGAGTAATGTAAAATGACCACACCCGACTTCAGGTCTCTTCTCCCGACCAATTCCATATTCAGCGGTGGAGCGTTATGCCTGAACAACGATTTCCCCGACACCAGCAAGACCGGATGAACAGTCAACACATACTCGTCTATCAGATCAAGTTCGGCAAATGTCGAATAGATATCCGCACCTCCACAAAACAGAATGTTCTTCCCGTCCTCATCGCGTATACGATCGACTTCCTCTTTCAAATTATCGTTAACTACCATGCCATTGCCACGAACGTGCTTTTGGCCACGCGAGAACACATACTTTCGAATACTATGCAGCATTAGAAAGAGTTCCCGATCCGCGGCATTCATGATCGAAACTGACAACTGGGGAACCACCATCCTCTCGTACGCCTTCCTTCCAAAAAACATGGTATCAAAACGTTCAAAGAAGTCGCCGGTATCGAACGCTCCGTCTTCTTCGACAAGCCAATCCAGCTCGCCATTTGGTCCTTCCATGAATCCATCAAGAGAGACAGATACTATAAAAATCACTCTCCTCATTACTCGACATCAATAGAGTAAGCATCCCACATACCGTCTTCACCCTAACCTTCGAACGATGCAAACATAGCAGGACAAACCGGGTATGAGTACGGCATTGTAGTGGGTGGATCGCGACAACGTTGTATATATAGTGTATATAGAGGTTGTATAATAAATATAGAGAGCGACGATATTGAGTGTAATAGCTGGTTTCCGGGTGTAGAAATAACCCCATTGTGGGGTTGATTGCGACATGACCAATTAATACCTTTGATCTATCACCAAACCCTGTTCTATGAAAACGGTCTCAATCCTGGTTCCCAAAGGGGCCATTCTCGGAAGTATCGAAGGTCCACGAATGTTGCTTGCCGGTGTGAACAATTACCTGGCGGAGATGAGTAAACCTCCCCTATTTAATATAGAGCTCGTTGCCGCTAATAAGGAAACCGCACTGGCACGAGGGATGTACACAATTCACACAGACAGGCTGTTGAGCGAAGTGGATACAACCGACCTAGTTGTCATTCCGGCAATCGACGGCGATCTGAAGAAAGGGCTGGAAGAGAACAAGGAACTTATACCGTGGGTGGCGCGCCAGTACAAACAAGGCTCCGAAGTAGCAAGCCTGTGCGTCGGAGCTTTCATACTCGCGTCGACGGGATTAATGAAAGGGAAAAAATGTGCGACGCACTGGATAGCCGCCAACGAATTCAGGAGGATGTTCCCGGAGGTCAACCTTGTTACCGAGCGTGTGGTTACCGACGAAAACGGAATCTACACGAGTGGTGGGGCATATTCATACCTTACGCTCGTGCTCTATCTGATTGAAAAGTATGCAGGGCGGGCCGCAGCCGTGTTCTGCGCAAAGATATTCGCCATTGACATCGACCGCGCGAGCCAGTCGCCATTCATGATGTTCAACGGGCAGAAGGATCACGAAGATGAGCCTATCAGAAAAGCGCAGAAATTCATCGAAGAGAATTTTAGTCAACGGATTACCGTCGACGAGTTAGCGGATATGTCATCACTGAGCCGTCGGAATCTCGAGCGAAGGTTCAAGAAAGCGACCTCCAACACAGTTGTAGAGTATATTCAACGCGTGAAGATCGAAGCTGCGAAAATGAGTCTGGAGTCTACGAGAGACAATGTCAACGAAGTAATGTACAAAGTTGGGTATACAGATACGAAGGCGTTCAGGACCACATTCAAGAAGATCACTGGAATTTCGCCCATACAGTACCGCATGAAATACAATTCCGCAACGGCGTAGGCCGGCATAGATTTTTGTGACTGATTGCAAAATAGGTCGCGTGGCTGGCATTTGACTTAATTAGCTGCTACCTTTAAGCCATAGCGTTCCACACTTAACACCCAAAACAAGTCATCATGAAACAACATCAGACTGGCAATCCGTTCAATGGAAGGAACCAGCGTTCTTTTCTCAGCAGTAAACTTATTGTCCCTTCAGTATTCGCTTTCACGATGCTGGCATGTATGTCTGCCTGTAATACAGGGAACAAGCAGGCCAGCGAAGATCAAACCCAAGAGGAATCAGTACAGGAGGAACCGGCTATGCCTACGGCCACAGCGGTGATGGAAGCCGCCAGTGGAAGCAATGTAACTGGTGAGGCAATCTTTACCGATGAAGGAAATGGTACTATTCGTTTCGAACTTACAGTCGAGAATCTTTCACCCGGCGAACACGCAGTCCATCTCCATGAAAAAGGAGACTGCAGTGCAGAGGACGGATCCTCCGCGGGAGGACACTGGAATCCCACTATGAAACCACACGGCAAACGAGGCGAAGGCCCTTGTCATAAAGGTGATGTCGGTAACATGGCAGTGGGTAATGACGGCAAAGGAATCATGGATGTAAGAGTAGACGGATGGACTATTGACGGACCCGATAGCACTAACGTGCTAGGTAAGGCGGTTATCGTACACGAAAAAGCCGATGACTTCACCACGCAACCTACCGGGAATGCCGGAGGGCGCCTGAGTTGCGGCGTTATCAAGAAGAGCTAACCTTCGGAGGAAATCCGACGAACGATATCAAGAGCCCCTGGCATCAGGGGCTTTTTCTTTTACATATTCCTTCTGTATTGCCCGCCTACTTCAAAGAGCGCCGTTGTAAGTTGCCCAAGCGAGCACACCTTTGTCGCTTCCATGAGTTCGGCAAAGATATTCCCGTTCTGTATAGCGGCCTGCTGAATGCGCGCGATCATCGCACCCTCATCGTCCTTCCGAAAGCTGTGGAGGTTTTGCAACATTTTTATCTGATACTCCTTTTCATCCGTCGTCGCACGAATCACCTCCTGGGGGAGGATGGTGGGTGATCCTCTGGAACTGAGAAATGTATTCACCCCAATAATCGGATACTCACCGGTGTGCTTGAGCTGTTCGTAATAGAGACTCTCCTCTTGAATTTTTCCGCGCTGATACATTGTTTCCATTGCGCCGAGCACACCGCCACGCTCCGTAATCCGGTCGAATTCAACCAGTACTGCCTCCTCCACGAGGTCCGTCAACTCCTCGATAATAAACGAACCCTGGAGAGGGTTCTCGTTTTTTGCGAGGCCAAGCTCTTTATTAATTATCAACTGAATGGCCATTGCGCGCCTGACTGACTCCTCGGTAGGAGTCGTGATCGCCTCGTCATAAGCGTTGGTGTGAAGTGAGTTGCAGTTGTCATAGATGGCATATAGCGCCTGTAATGTCGTGCGGATGTCGTTGAAATCGATCTCCTGTGCGTGAAGCGAGCGCCCCGAAGTCTGAATATGGTATTTCAGCATTTGACTTCGCGGATTGGCGCCGTACTTGTATTTCATCGCTTTCGCCCAAAGCCTTCTTGCCACACGACCGATAACCGCGTATTCAGGATCGATGCCATTGCTGAAGAAAAATGAAAGACTCGGCGAAAACGAATCGATATTCATTCCACGACTGAGATAATACTCGACGTAGGTAAATCCATTGGCAAGGGTAAACGCGAGCTGCGTGATCGGGTTGGCGCCAGCCTCTGCGATGTGGTAGCCAGAGATCGACACAGAATAGAAGTTGCGAACCTCCTGGTCAATGAAGTACTGTTGTACATCGCCCATCAGTCGCAAAGCAAACTCCGTCGAAAAGATACAGGTATTCTGCGCCTGATCCTCTTTCAGGATGTCTGCCTGCACAGTACCGCGAACCTGTTTCAGGGTTGACTTCCTGATCTTGTCGTAAACCTCGGGTGGAAGTACCTGATCGCCAGTAACACCGAGCAGCATCAGACCCAATCCGTCATTTCCTTTTGGCAATTCTCCCTGATATTCGGGTCTCGGCGCATCTTTGTAAAGTTCATCAATCTTCCTTTCGACCCCGGCTTCAAGACCATTCTTCCGGATATAGACCTCGCATTGCTGGTCGATGGCCGTATTCATAAAATAACCGAGCAACATCGGCGCAGGGCCATTGATTGTCATCGATACCGAGGTTCTCGGGTCGGCGAGATCAAACCCACAGTAGAGTTTTTTGGCGTCGTCGAGACAACAGATACTAACCCCGGAGTTCCCGATCTTTCCATAGATGTCGGGTCTGTAGTCGGGGTCGTGTCCATAAAGCGTTACGGAGTCGAACGCCGTGGAGAGCCGTTTTGCCGGCATTGAATAACTCAGATAGTGAAAACGTCTGTTCGTTCTCTCCGGTCCTCCTTCACCCGCGAACATTCTCGTCGGATCTTCCCCTTCGCGTTTGAAGGGATAAATACCCGCCGTGTATGGGAACTCACCGGGAACATTTTCCTGCAGCGTCCAGAAAAGACGATCGCCCCACCCTTCGTAGCGCGGAAGAACAACTTTCGGAATCTGTGTATGGGCTAAGGAAGGCGTATGTGTCTGGACAGCAATCTCCTTATCGCGTACCCTGAATACGAAAAGAGGATCGCGATACAGCTTTACTTTTGCATCCCACTCTGTGAGCGTTTTCAGGCTCGCAGGATCCAGTCTCAGCTTCAAACGATCATACTCGTCATTGAGTGCCATAATAACAGCCTGCCTGTCGCCCGCTTCTGTATCATCATAGGTTTCGACCGTCTTCCTGAGCGCATACATCCGCTGCGCGATTTCCTGTTGCTCCCTTACCCACGAGTTATATTTACGGTTTTCGTCGGAAATTTCGCTGAGGTAGCGTGTTCGGTGCGGAGGAATTACAAATATCTTTTCCGACATATCCGACGTAGGCGAGAACCCTGACTTGAGTGTCGAACCTGTTTTCGTCCCGATTACTTCTATCAGTTTTCTGTATAGCTCATTTGTTCCCGGGTCGTTAAACTGGGAAGCTATCGTTCCAAAAACCGGCATCTCTCCGGCGCTGACGTTCCAAAGCTGATGATTTCGCTGGTACTGTTTTTTCACATCCCGCAGAGCATCCTGACCACCGCGTTTGTCGAACTTGTTCAGCGCGATGACATCTGCGAAGTCAAGCATGTCGATCTTTTCGAGTTGAGTAGCCGCTCCATACTCCGGCGTCATAACGTAGAGCGACACATCGCTATGGTCGAGAATCTCCGTATCGCTTTGTCCTATTCCCGATGTCTCCAGGATAATCAGGTCAAAGCCGGATGCCTTCAGCACCTGAACCGCATCCTTCACGTGGACCGACAGAGCCAGATTACTCTGGCGAGTCGCAAGCGAGCGCATATAGACCCGGGGATTGTTGATCGCGTTCATCCGGATGCGATCACCTAGCAGCGCGCCACCCGTCTTCCTCTTCGAGGGGTCGACGGAAACAATGCCGAGCGTTTTATCTTTGAAATCAAGCAGAAACCTCCTTACGATCTCGTCTATCATCGACGACTTACCGGCACCCCCTGTTCCCGTAATACCCAGTACCGGCACCTTTCTCGTGGCTGCCCGCGATCTCATGGCATCGAGGATGTCCTTGTGTTTGTCCTGGTGATTCTCTGCCGCCGAAATCAATCCCGCGATAGCGAGATGGTTTGTAACCGCGAGCTCAGCGACATCTTGAATCGTCTTTTCGCCGGCAGGGAAATCGCTTTTTTCCACCAGGTCATTGATCATTCCTTGCAAACCCAGGGCCCGGCCGTCGTCGGGCGAATAGACGCGCGTGATCCCATAATTCATCAACTCACGAATTTCTTCCGGAAGTATAACACCTCCGCCACCGCAAAATATCCTGATATGACCTGCACCCCGCTCCTGCAGGAGATCGTACATGTACTTGAAATATTCATTGTGCCCCCCCTGGTAACTAGTCATCGCGATGGCCTGTACATCTTCCTGGATCGCCGTATTGACCACTTCTTCCACGCTGCGGTCATGACCGAGGTGAATTACTTCACAACCCGTAGCCTGGATAATCCGGCGCATGATATTGATCGCGGCATCGTGACCATCGAAGAGACTCGCTGCTGTAACAATCCGGATCTTGTTTTTCGGCATGTACGGCGCCGGCCCCTGGTGTCCGGCAAGCGAGGGTTTGTTTACCTTCTCTGCGGTTACTGCTTTCGTGTCCATGTAATTCGGGCGGGTGATAGAGTTCAAAATTACACATAACCCCGCGATTAAGCTAGTTGCGTATTCGTTGTTGTCGGTGAAAGGTATTCGTTATCTTGCGGATATATGATCAGAAAGATTGCGCGGTATCTCCTGCTTACGCTCGCAGGCATTATCGGACTTATTGTGATATTGATATTAGTATCCGTCGGCCCGGTTGACCGGACGCCGGCGCCGGAACTCCCGGGATACGACGCTACAATTCACCGCATTGAAGATCTCAACGTGAACGTTCCCGACGCTTTCGAGGGCCTGTCGGTTGGCATTGGAAAATCCAACATCACCCCCTCCCAACCGCTTTCAACCGCGGGCTATGGAAAGCGAAAGGGCAAACCCTATCTCACCGTACATGATTCTATCTTTGTACGGGCAATGGTAATTAGCAACGGTACAGAAAAGGTTGCTGTTATATCCGCCGACCTACTGATCATACCCCCTACTGTCACGAAAGTGCTGCCGGGTAAACTTGCTGCAATCGGGTTCAGTCTCGATAACACCTACCTCACCGCCACGCATTCGCATAACAGCATCGGGCAATGGGGCGAGGGCGCGACACAACTTATCTATGGTTCATATCAGGACTCCGTTGTCCAGTTCATCGCTGATGGAATTGTGCGAAGCATCGCTCTCGCGAATAGCAACTTGTCACCGGGTGTAATCAAAAGCGGAGTCATCGCCGTACCCCAGGCGGTAAGAAACCGCTTGATCGACAACGGCCCTGAAGATCCGTGGCTTCGCGTATTGGACGTTCAGCGGGCCGACAGCACAAAAGCGGTATGGGTAACCTATGCGGCACACGCCACTTGTCTTTCCACCAGAACGCTCGAATTGTCGCGCGACTATCCCGGAAAGGTCGTTGATATACTGGAAAAAAACGGTTATGACTTTGCGATGTTCTCTGCGGGAGGAGTGGGCAGCCACACAGGAGCGTCGCCCGGGGGCAACTGGGAGTGCGTTGAATGGATGGCCAACGAAGTTTCCGGCGCTCTGCTGGCCGGCCGCGGCGAGTTGCGAACTGTGAATGATTCCGTCATCATAATGAAACGGCTTCCATTTGACCCGGGGGCACCACAGGTGAAGATCTCTAAAAACTGGAAGTTGCGCTCATGGCTCTTCCGCGCAACATTTGGAGAGTACGACGCCTACCTGACTGTACTGAAAATCGGGGACGTCGTGATGTTGGGAACACCCTGCGATTTTTCGGGCGAGTTCAACGCATCAATTGACTCAGTGGCGGCGAAAGAAAATGTGAGCGCGATCGTAACAAGTTTCAACGGTGGATATATTGGTTATATAACGCCCGGAAAATACTACGACATCGATCATTACGAAACCCAACTGATGAACTGGTATGCACCGGGTACCGGTAACTATTTAAATGAGTGTCTCAAAAAACTCCTGGTAGCGGTGAGCGAACCCGATTGATCACGCCACGACACCATCCAACCACGGTTATTGCAGTCTATGACAAAACCGTTGGCAGAAACCACGGGTTTTTTACTATCTTCCTTCCGAAAAATAACTATGTTCAAAGCAATGGAAAGAATCATCCTGTTGGTATGCGCTATGGCGCTGATAGTAATCAACCCGTCTTTTAGTCAAAATACACCGCTGCGTATTATCATGATCGGCGCACATCCCGATGATTGTGATCTCGACGGAGGCGGCACCGCGATCCTATATGCTAAAATGGGCCACGCCGTGAAGTTTGTTTCTGTCACAAACGGTGACGCCGGGCATCACAAAATGGACAGGCCCGCACTCGCCGCCCGAAGACTTGCCGAGGCCAAAGAAGCCGGCAAACGCTTTGGTGTAGAATACGATGTGTTGTCTAATCACGATGGCGAACTGGTGCCTTCTTTAGAAGTCCGCCTGGAAATTATCCGCAAGATACGCGAGTGGAAAGCCGACATAGTATTTGCGCCAAGACCCAATGACTATCATCCTGACCACCGGTATACGGGAGTCCTCGTGCAAGACGCCGCCTTTATGGTCGGTGTTCCCCACATCGCTTCAGACACCCCGCCGCTAAGCAAGAATCCCGTCTTCATCTATTTCCAGGATCATTTTCAAAGACCAAATCCTTTCCGGCCGGATGTTGCGGTCGATATCACATCGGTTGTTGATCAGAAAGCATACGCTTTAGATGCACATGAATCTCAATTCTACGAATGGCTGCCCTGGATCGGTAAGCATGAAGAGAAAGTCCCGAAGACCAAAGCGGAGAGACTGAAATGGCTGGTAGAGACACGTGGCAGCAACAAAATGCCGCCGGCAGTACGAGAGTCGCTGGTGAAATGGTATGGCGAGGCCGGTGCGAACACAAAGCACGCGGAAGCATTCGAGGTATGTGAGTATGGCGCGCAGCCTTCTGAAGCGGATCTCAAGCGCCTGTTCCCAATGCTGGGGAAAAAATAAAGCATATCCCATCAATAAACCTAGTAACAGCGCATGAAAAGGCGAACTGTTTTTAAGCATCTGGCAGTCGCATCGGCTGCCGCCTGGCTACTGCCCGGATGCGTAGCAGATCCTAAGAAAGTATCGATTGCCCTCAACCGATTGCAGATCACGGCAGACGAAGAGTCGCTGTTGGGCGACCTGGCTGATGTCATGATCCCCGCGAGCGATGATTCCACGACAGGGCCAGGCGCCCGGGCCGTTGGCGCCCATCTCTTCGCACTCGTCATGATAGATGATTGCCACCCCGTTGAAGATCAGGAAAAATTTCTCAGGGGCATGCGAAATTTTAACAAGAGCATCCAATCTCTGACCGGCGAATCATTTGCGAAGGCGGATGCCGATGAACGACTATCGATGCTCACCTCGTTTGAACAAAACTCCGACAAGTCAGATGAAGATACCCGGGCGTTCTATTCACTGACGAGGAGATATATCATACAGGGTTATACCTCATCGCAGTACTTTCTTACAGAAGTCAAGCCTTACCAGCTGGTACCAGGCCCCAACTACAACGGATGCGCACCTGTGCCGGTAGCATCAAATTCCTAATCCAGATGGCAAATCTGAATATTGACGACATTAAGACACGAACGTTTGACGCAATTGTTATCGGTTCCGGGATAAGCGGAGGCTGGTCTGCGAAGGAACTCACCGAGCGCGGATTAAAGACACTCGTACTTGAGCGAGGGCGCGACGTAAAACACAACATCGACTACCCCACCACCCACATGATGCCGTGGGAATTCAAACACCGGGGCGCTATACCCGAGGAAGTCCGCAGTAAAAATCCTGTCGTAAATCGCTGTTACGCCTTCCGGGAAGATTCGCAGCATTTTTTTGTAAAGGACAGCGAACATCCCTATGTCCAGGAGAAGCCATTCGACTGGATTCGTGGGTATCAGGTAGGTGGAAAGTCGCTAATCTGGGCACGTCATACACAACGCTGGAGCGACTTTGATTTCGAAGGACCGGCGCGCGACAACTTTGCGGTTGATTGGCCGATCCGGTATCAGGACATCGCACCCTGGTATAGCTATGTCGAGAAGTTCGTCGGAATTTCCGGTAACAAAGACGGATTACCTCACCTTCCCGATGGCGAATTTCTACCCCCCTTCTCGATGAATTGTGTGGAGAGTTTTTTTAAAGGGAAAGTTGAATCCAACTACAACAACCGTCATGTCATCATCGCGCGTTGCGCACACGTCACACAACCCCAGCCGATCCACATCGAACAAGGACGGGCACAGTGCCAGAACCGGTCGCTGTGTCAACGGGGATGTCCGTTCGGAGGGTACTTCAGTAGCAATTCATCTACTTTACCATGGGCGGCCAGGACAGGCAATCTTACCCTTCGCCCTAACTCAGTTGTTCACTCTATACTCTACGACGATACTAAAGGAAAAGCATCGGGCGTGCTGGTAATTGACGCGGTGACAAAGGAAGCCACGGAATACTATGCCCCGGTCATCTTTGTGAACGCGAGCGCACTGAACACAAACCTTATTCTGTTGAACTCCCGATCAACACGTTTTCCAAACGGGCTGGGCAATGACAACGGCCTCCTTGGCAAGTACGTCGCATTCCACAACTATCGCGCGCGTGTCTCCGCCGAGTACGACGGCTTCCTTGATTCGACGACGGAAGGGCGTCGTCCGACAAGCGTATATATTCCGCGCTTCCGCAATCTCCACCGGCAGGAAACGAATTTCCTTCGCGGATATGCCGCAGGATTTAGCGCAAGCCGGCACGGCGGAGCATCGCATAGTGGACTCGGTGAAGAGCTTCGTCAGAACCTGGCGAAAACGAAACTCGGCGCCTGGGGAGTGGGCTCTCACATGATGGGCGAGACCATTCCGAAAGAATCCAACTACGTAGCGCTGGACAACGAAAAGGATGAATGGGGTATCCCACGTCTTAAGATTTCAGTCGACTACGACGACAACGACGAAAAGATGGTCTCCGACTATATCGCTCAGCTCAGCGAGATGTTTGACAACGCGGGCTTTACAAACATCCGGAGCAGTGACAGCAAGCAGGCTCCGGGTCTGGATATTCACGAAATGGGTGGTGTCCGTATGGGGAATGACCCAAAAACCTCCCTGCTCAACAAATGGAATCAATTGCACACGTGTAAGAATGTATTTGTAACCGATGGTGCGTGCATGACATCAACTTCAACGCAAAACCCATCGCTCACCTACATGGCACTGTCCGCACGAGCAGTTGACTACGCTACCAAGAACATCGACAAATGAGACTTTCCATAAAATTGCTGCCACTGGCGCTGGCCGGGTTGTTTGCAGTACAGATCGCCGCCAGCGGACAACAGCGTTCTGACGTGGCTCCGCTTATCATCAGAAAAACGGATAACTTCGACATCAACGGTAAAGGAACGTCGGAGAAGTGGAATCTCACCGACTGGGTGGTTCTCGAAAAAAGGAAGGGACCCGCCGATTTCCGCACACGCGCAAAACTGCTCTACTCGGAAACAGGTCTGTATGTACTGATGTCTAATGAAGACAAGAAGATAACCGCCACCTTTACAGAAGACTTTGCAAACCTTTGGACAGAAGATGTTGTCGAAATCTTCCTGTGGACATCCGAAACGGAGCCTCTCTATTTTGAATATGAACTCTCTCCACTCAATTATGAGCTCCCCATCCTCGTACCGAATACGGATGGAGCTTTTTTCGGTTGGAAGCCCTGGCAATACGAAGGCGAGCGAAAAACGAGACACGCAACACACATGGTAAAAGATGACGAAGGTCAACTGCGTGAGTGGATTGCAGAATTCTTTATTCCCTTTGCGTTGCTTCGTCCCTTGCGCAATGTACCCCCCACGAGCGGAACCGAGTGGCGCATGAATCTCTACCGTATCGATTATGACGATGAGTACTCGTCGTGGACCTGGATGCCCGTGAGAACAACCTTTCACGACTACAAAAGTTTCGGGTCGATCAGGTTCGAATAAGACAAAATTCCCTCATTGGAGTAATCTGACATGCATTCGCGGCCGTCAAAACCGAGGAAGGGTCACAGAAATTCGTTATTTTAGCGATAGTTAACCTAAAAAAACATACTCTGCATGAAAACAAAAATCCTCTTGTTCATTGTCTTTCTGGCTGTCGCTATCCCGGCGACGAGCCAGAGGAAAAAATCAAAGGCCTCCAGGGCAGCTGTCCCGGAAGTAGCTCAGGCCGAAGAAAAAGTTTTACTACCACCACCCGTTAAAGTAACCACTGTTGAAGGGATTACAGAATATCGACTCGAAAACGGTCTGCGCGTACTGTTGTTCCCGGACCCATCAAAACAGACGATCACAGTAAATATCACCTATCTGGTGGGATCGAAGCACGAAAACTACGGCGAAACCGGCATGGCGCACTTGCTGGAACACCTGGTTTTTAAAGGCACACCGAAACACCCTAACATACCACAAGAACTCACGGAACACGGAGCACGTCCTAACGGAACAACGTGGACTGATCGCACAAACTACTTCGAGACTTTTTCAGCGACCGAAGAAAATCTCAGGTGGGCACTCGACCTGGAAGCCGATCGCATGGTGAACTCCTTCATCTCTAAAAAAGACCTCGACAGTGAGATGACTGTGGTGCGCAACGAACTGGAATCAGGTGAGAATAATCCGTTCCGCATCCTGATGCAACGTGTTATGTCTACAGCATACCTCTGGCACAACTACGGAAAGTCTACGATCGGGGCGAGAGCGGATCTGGAAAATGTTCCGATTGAGAGACTGCAGGGATTTTACCGGAAATACTATCAGCCTGATAATGCCGTACTCACCGTTGCCGGTAAGATCGACGAGGCAAAGACCCTGGCACTGGTCAACGAAACCTTCGGCATTATCCCCAGGCCTGACCGCGTTATCGAACCCACCTATACCCTCGACCCAACACAGGACGGCGAGCGCTCGGTAGTGTTGCGCCGTGTGGGTGATATCCAGCTTGCAATGACCGCATACCACATCCCAGCCAGTTCACATCCCGACTTCGCGGCAATCGAGGTGCTTTCAGAAGTACTGGGCTCGGAGCCTTCCGGCCGGCTATACAAAGCGCTGGTAGATCCAAAGAAGGCAACCTCCGCCGGGGCATTTGCATTTCAATGGAAAGAACCAAGCCTGCTCTTAACCTACGCTCAGGTACTGAAGGAAAAATCCGTTGACGACGTGATGAATACGATGCGCGAAACACTTGATCAATTGATCAGCGAACCTCCTACCGAAGAAGAGGTAGATCGCGCGAAGAACCAGATCCTGAAATCTGTTGAACTCATGTTCAACTCGTCTGAACGAATAGGACTTCGTTTGAGCGAAGCGATTGGAGCTGGCGACTGGCGACTGCTGTTCCTCAGCCGCGACCGGATCAAGAGCGTCACCACCGAAGATGTGAAGCGCGTCGCCGCCCATTATTTGAAATCCGATAACCGTACTACCGGCATATTCCTTCCCACGGAAAAACCTGATCGGAGCGAAATACCGGCAACGCCCGATGTAGAAGCCATGGTGAAAGACTATAAAGGTGGCGAAGAAATCGCGATGGGTGAGGAGTTCGATCCCTCGCCATCCAACATAGAGTCCCGCACTGCGAGAACAGCGTTGCCAAACGGGATGGAACTTGCGCTTCTTCCAAAGAAAACAAGAGGTCAATCTGTTGAAGCACGGATCACCTTCCGCTACGGAGATCTGACATCACTGACCAACAAGGCGACGGCAGCCGATTTCGCCGCTTCCATGCTTAA
This sequence comes from uncultured Roseivirgaceae bacterium, assembly GCA_964493505.1. Classification (GTDB taxonomy): domain Bacteria; phylum Bacteroidota; class Bacteroidia; order Cytophagales; family Cyclobacteriaceae; genus Chryseosolibacter. The sequence continues at coordinate 87,545 of CAZBNP010000017.1, read as the reverse complement.
CAAGGGGACCGCTAAGCACTCCCGTCAAGAGCTTAAAGATGAGTTTGACAGGCTGAAAGCCAATGTCTATATAGGCGGTGGTGCCACACAGACCAACGTTAACATCACCACCACTAAGCCCAATCTCACAGAAGTGCTTAACCTGGTGAGCGAAATTCTGCGGGAAGCGAGCTTCCCGGCGGATGAATTCGAGAAGTTAAAGAACGAGCAGCTCGCGACAATTCAGTCGCAGAAAAGCACACCGCAGGCAATCGCGATAACGGAAATTCAACGACACCTGAGTCCGTATCCCAAGAGTGATCCACGTTATACTGAGACATTCGAAGAATCTGAAGCTTCGGTAAATTCCCTTACGCTGGAGGAAGTGAAGAAGTTCTACAAAGACTTTTATGGCATGTCTAACGCCACAATGTCTGTTGTCGGAGACTTCGATGCGGATGAGATCAAGGGCCTCGTAACCAAATTATTCGGAGAATGGACCAGCCCCAAACCGTTCAAGCGAATTGAAAGCAAGGCCATAGAAGTGAAAACGATCAATCAGAGTTTCGAGACACCTGACAAACCCAATGCGTTTTTTGTCGGTGCCTATAACTTCGAGTTCAGCGATAGCGATCCCGATTATCCCGCACTCGTTCTCGGCAACTACATGTTGGGAGGTGGTTTCCTCAACTCACGTCTCGCCACGCGCATTCGGCAAAAGGAAGGCCTTAGCTATGGAGTCGGATCACAATTCAGTGCCGGCACACTCGATCCTGTGGGGTCGTTCTTTGCCTACGCAATCTATGCACCCGAGAATGCTGCAAAACTCGAGGCTGCGTTTCGGGAAGAAATTACCAAAGTTGCCGATGAAGGTTTCACAGCCGAAGAAGTAGCGGCTGCAAAATCCGGCTGGCTTCAATCGCGCACCGTTAGCCGCGCACAGGATGCCGGGATAGCGGGAACACTCAATCACTACCTGTATATCAACAGAGATTACAGTTGGGATGAATTAATGGAAAAGAAGGTGGCGGACCTTACGGTAGACCAAATCAACAGCGCAATGAAGAGACACCTGAGTTTGGACAGGATCAGCATCATCAAGGCTGGAGATTTTGCGAAAGAGAACTAGACGACAGGTCAGGACTGTTATGTTGCCCGGGGGTTCGCCTCCGGGTAGCATACTAGCCTTTAGCGTACCTCTTCCTTTCGTTTTCGGTAAGGTATATTTTCCGCAGACGAATTGATTTGGGTGTTACCTCCACATACTCGTCAGACTGAATATATTCAAGCGCTTCTTCTAGAGAAAACTTGATCGCGGGTGCGATACGCATCTTTTCATCCGCACCTGATGCCCGCATGTTCGTAAGCTTCTTGGTCTTGGTAACATTCACAACAAGATCGCCGCTGCGCGAATTTTCTCCGATCACCTGGCCCTCGTAAACAGGATCGCCTGGTTCGATAAAAAACTTTCCGCGATCCTGAAGGTTGTGCAAGCTATAGGCAATTGCTTCGCCCTGATCCATGACAATCAGAGAACCGTTTATCCGTCCCGGTATATCCCCTTTGTAGGGTTGATACTCTTTGAATCGGTGTGTTACGATGGCTTCACCCGCCGTTACGTTGAGCAGATAGTTGCGCAAGCCGATGATACCACGCGCCGGAATGATGAACTTCAGGATCATGCGATCGCCTTTCGGCTCCATATTCGTCATTTCTCCTTTGCGCTGCGACACAGTTTCGATTGCCTTTCCCGCGTCGGGTTCGGGCAAATCAATGGTAAGCTCCTCAACAGGCTCGCATTTCACACCATCGATCTCTTTAAAGATCACTTGCGGCTGGCCGATCTGAAGTTCGTAGCCCTCACGGCGCATGGTCTCGATCAGAACGGAAAGGTGAAGAACGCCGCGGCCGAATACCATAAAAGAGTCAGCCGATCCGGTTTCGCCCAGGCGTAAAGCCAGGTTTCTTTCCAGCTCTTTCTCAAGTCTCTCCTTGATATGTCGCGACGTCACGAACTTTCCTTCCTTTCCATAGAAAGGAGAGTTGTTGATCGTAAACAACATACTCATCGTCGGTTCGTCGATGGTAATCGACTTCATCCCCTCGGGATTCTCAACATCAGCAACGGTATCACCAATCTCAAATCCTTCGAGACCGACAAGCGCGCATATCTCGCCAGCTTTTACTTCGTCGACTTTCTGTTTATCAAACCCCTCAAATACATAGAGGTCTTTGATCTTCGTCTTTACAATGGCCTTGGTCTCCCGTTTAACCAGCGCTATCGGTTGATTTGCCCTGAGTGTTCCCCGGTGTACACGTCCGATGGCAACCCGACCGATATAAGAGGAATATTCCAGCGAAGTAATAAGGAGCTGTACGGAACCTTCCTCCGTCACCGGCGCAGGGATATGTTCAATGATTCCTTCGAGCAGCGGAATAATATCCGTGGTGGGTTTCTTCCAGTCCGAACTCATCCAGCCTTGCTTGGCCGAACCATAAAACGTAGGGAAGTCCAGTTGGTCTTCCGTCGCATCCAACTGATACATCAGTTCGAAAACCTGTTCGTGCACTTCATCCGGCGTGCAGTTAGTTTTATCCACTTTATTGATCACGACTATCGGCTTCAATCCAAGTTGCAGAGCCTTTTGCAGCACGAACCGGGTCTGCGGCATTGGGCCCTCAAAGGCGTCTACCAACAGAATACATCCATCGGCCATGTTCAGCACCCGTTCTACTTCTCCGCCGAAGTCGCTGTGACCAGGGGTATCAATTACGTTGATCTTGTAGTCTTTATATCGAACCGAAACGTTCTTGGCAAGGATGGTGATACCCCGTTCTCTCTCGAGATCGTTGTTGTCCATGATAAGCTCACCGGGGGTTTCATGATCCTTAAAGAGCTTACCTGCCATAAGCAGCTTGTCGACGAGGGTGGTTTTGCCATGGTCGACGTGGGCTATGATGGCAATATTTCTTATTTTCTTTATGTCCATAAAAGGGGCAAATTCGCGATTTTAGTGTTTTTGAGGCGCAAAGGTAGCACTATTTGGGAAATAGTGCAGGCGTCGCCATAAATTGGACATAATCGGACGCCGAACAGTTCCCGTTCATCAGGCGGTGTATCGCAAAAACGTGCCCATAGGCAGGTCTGTCCTATTCGAGCTTTTGAGAATAAACTCGCCGCACGCAATTCTGGAAGCATCCAGGTAGGTCCCGACAACGTTGTAGCCGACCACCGGCGATAGTCCGGCAGCGTACATATTAAGGATGAGAAAACAGTTTTTCTCCTCCAGCAACTCGGTGCCCAGCCTGATAAAGTGGTCTAATTGCTCTTGCAAGGTCCATTTTTCGCCGCCGGGCCCGCGTCCGTATGGCGGAGGATCCATAATAATACCATTGTAGCGATTGCCTCGCCTGACTTCGCGTTTGACAAACTTCAATGCATCCTCATAAACCCATCGGATATCAGACAGATTATTGAGCTGCATGTTCTGATTGGCCCAATTCAGTCCCGGTCGGGATGCGTCACAATGAATTACCTCCGCCCCGGCAGCTCTGGCGACAACCGACGCAGCCCCTGTATAGGCAAAGAGGTTGAGGACTTTCGACTGAGACACCTTCCATTGCCGGATTGTGTCGTAGATAAAATTCCAGTTGCTGCCCTGTTCCGGAAACATACCGACGTGGCCAAAGCCGGTAAGCGCGAGTCTTAGCCGGAGGTGAAGGTCGCGGTATTGATAGCCTATCTCCCAGCTTTCAGCCATCTGACGACTTCGCGACCAGCCGCCCTTCACATCATCGGTGAACCGAAACTTATCCTGCTGCTCTCTGACAAATTTCGCGTGCGCGACATCCCGCCAAACATCCTCAGAAAGCGCCTTTTTCCACAGCGCCTGAGGTTCCGGCCGGATCAGGACGTATTGCCCGAAGCGTTCAAGCTTTTCAAAGTCTCCGGAATCAATTAGTTCGTAGTCTTTCCAGGATTCGGGGTGTTGCAGTGAGATATTCAATATTTGAAATTTTGACCGAGGCTCAATCTAGTCAAGCTTTCTGAAAATTTCAGAACTTTCAGGGCACAGAGTAGAGAGAAACCACGCCACCGGTATCCGACTTATCGCCCTCGGTTTGCTTATATTTGAAGCTCATTCATGCACTTCACTATCACAAGCGCGCAAAACCCGAAGATCAAGAACCTCCTTGCACTGGAAAAACCGCGAGAGCGGCGCAAACAAGGCCTGTTCGTCATTGAAGGACGCAAAGAGACAGGCCTGGCACTACAGGGAGGATACAAGATCGGCAACCTATTCTTCTGCGAGGAGCTGATCACACCACAGGAACTGGAGGAACTGAGTCCTGACGACAAGCTGCTCATCCCGGTTTCAAAGGAAGTATTCAACAAAATTGCTGTCCGCGAAAACTCCGGCGGCGTCCTCGCGGTAGCCGAACAGAAGACTCACCGTCTACATGATATCCGGCTAAGCCGGAATCCACTTATTCTCGTCCTGGAATCGATTGAAAAGCCTGGAAATCTGGGAGCGATCCTGCGGACTGCCGATGCGGCGAATCTCGACGCCGTAATTATCTGCGATCCTCAAACAGATTTCTATAATCCCAACGTAATACGCTCCAGTATCGGATGCGTTTTTACCAACCAGGTGGCATCAGCAACCTCAGAAGAAACTCTCCGATGGTTGGAGACAAACGGCATAACGCCTTATAGCACTTACCTGAAGGCATCGAAGCCATACCACACGGTCGACTTCAAAAAGCCAAGTGCCATCGTCATGGGGACCGAAGCCACGGGACTCTCAAACGTTTGGATCACCGAAAATCAGCACCCTATCATTATTCCGATGGGCGGTCGGATCGATTCAATGAATGTTTCTACCGCTGCGGCAGTCATTGTCTTTGAAGCCCGGCGTCAGCGAGGATTCCCCGACCAATGATTATGCTGTTCCGCTATCGTAATTTTCTTTAATTTTACCCTTATAGTTTCGCTATAATGGCAGAGCGGTCATCACCAAAGAAAAACCCCGATGAAGTGAGAGCACCAAAGGATGGTAATAGTCCGCAGGACGATACTACCCAACGGCTGCGGCAGCAAAACCGGAAACTGGACGAGTTCGCGCATATTATTTCGCATAACCTCCGGGCACCGGTAAACAACATACAGGCATTGATCAACCTGCTAAATGATCAAAGTGAGATCACAGACTACAAGTTAATTTTCGAAAAACTCAAGAACGTCGCCAAAAACCTTGGCGAAACAATGAATGAATTGATGGATATCCTGGAAGTTGGCACACATGATGACGTGTCACTTACGGATATCAGATTCAAGGAGGTGCTTGACAAGGTCGTACAATCACTGGAAGGTGAACTGATCGTCGCCAATGCGTCTGTCACCTTTGATTTCAACGCGGTGCCATCGGTTCACTATTCAAAGCCCTATCTTGAAAGTATATTTCAAAACCTGCTAACCAACGCGGTTAAGTACAGTTCACCCAGTCGTCAACCATCCATCCATTTCAAAACCTTCAGGGAGGGAGACGCGCTGGTACTCGAAGTGAAGGACAACGGACAGGGTATTGATATGAAAAAATTTGGCGACAAAGTCTTCGGTCTTCACAAAACATTTCATGAACATGAGGAAGCGCGTGGAGTCGGATTGTTCTTGATCAAAACACAGATCGAAGCGATGGGTGGTTCCATCTCCGTTCATAGCGAAGTCGATAAGGGCACCACGTTTGTGATACATTTCAATCCCTAACCCGACCATCCCTCACGGTCAAGGTTGCGATAGGTGATAGCCTCGGCCAGATGCTCCGAACAGATCGCTTCACTACCCGCCAGGTCTGCGATAGTACGGGAAACCCTCAGCACACGATCGTAGGCCCTGGCAGAAAGTCCTATCCGCTCCATCGCCGTCTTAAGCAAGGCATTCCCTGTATCGTCTATAGCGCAAATTTTCCTAACAAGGTTCGATGGCATCATGGCATTGCAGTGAATACTTCGGTAACCGGAATACCGTTGGGTTTGGATCTCCCGTGCGCGAACCACGCGCGTGCGGATCGTGTCGCTCGTCTCCACCCTGCGGGTGGATGTCATCTCATCAAAACTCACCGGTACAACTTCAACCTGAAGATCTATACGATCGAGTAACGGACCGCTGATCTTGCTGAGGTAGCGCTGCACGTTTGCCGAACCGCAATGGCATTCTTTCTCCGGATGATTGTAGTACCCACACGGACATGGATTCATACTGGCTACCAGCATAAAATTTGCGGGGTATTCAATCGAAACCCTGGCGCGTGAAATCGTCACCCTCCTTTCTTCCATCGGCTGACGCATCACTTCCAGCACCGACCGTTTGAACTCAGGCAGCTCGTCGAGAAACAACACTCCATTGTGCGCGAGTGAGATCTCCCCGGGTTTAGGATGCCCTCCGCCACCCGTTAGGGCGACGTCAGAAATCGTATGGTGCGGACTTCGATAAGGCCGTGTTGTGAGGAGTCCGGCGTCACCCATAAGCTTTCCTGCTACCGAATGTATCTTTGTGGTTTCCAGTGCTTCATCCAAAGTCAGTGGCGGAAGGATCGTTGGCAATCTCTTTGCCAGCATCGTCTTCCCCGCTCCCGGCGGACCGACCATGATAACGTTATGGCCACCTGCGGCAGCGATCTCCAGCGCGCGCTTAATGTTTTCCTGTCCCTGCACATCTTTGAAGTCGGTGTCATAGGCGTTTAAGCGCGACTGAAATATTTCCTTAGCATTCACGCGAAACGGTTCCATTGTAACGGCGTCGGTGAGAAAATCTATTGCCTGCGGCAAGGTCGATACCGGATATACATTCAGTCCATTTACAACCGCTGCTTCACGCGCATTGGATTCAGGGATGATCAGCCCTTTGTATTTCTCCTGACGTGCATGTATCGCAATCGGCAATACGCCCTTCACGGGACGAAGAGTTCCATCAAGTGCGAGTTCTCCCATAATGACAAACTGATCCAGTTTCCGGGTATGGATCTGTTCCGACGCTTCGAGTACACAAAGCGCAATAGGCAGGTCATAGGCCGACCCCTCTTTGCGAATATCCGCCGGCGCAAGATTGACGACCGTTCTTTTGCGCGGCATAAAATAGCCCAGGTGTTTGAGTGTAGATTCTATTCGCAGCTGACTTTCTTTGAGGGCATTATCAGGAAGGCCGCTCATGAAGAACCGGGTACCCTGTCCGACAGTAACTTCGATGAGAATCGTGCGAGCGTCCACTCCGTGAACCGCACCACCGTATGTTTTTGCCAACATAAATGTTCAGGTTGAGAGGGAAACCTAAATGCCAATGTCAGGAAATCCAGACCTGACATATTCAACACGTTTGCGTGTCGCAACATAGTAATATAAAATAATTGAGCGTAAAAGGAAAGGGCTATTGATATCAGTTATCCCCGTGGATAAAAAATATACATTCTGTCCGATTTATTCTATCGGTGGTGCGGGGTCTGGGCGTCTTTGGGCATTTCCTTTTGACAGCCATCCGTAGAAAGTAAGGTTCTCATCGACCACACGGTCGTTGAAGAATTTGCTCGCGATGTAGCCAACCGAAAAAAGGATCACATGACTGTAGACCCCCAACATGTATTTGTGGTGCGTGAAATTCCAGGAACCCAGGTCAACTAACAGGGCCCCACCAACCGGTGTTGACGTAAGGACCGCATAGGCCGTAAAAATCACACAGCATGCAATACCGATGTGCAAGCCCTTTCTATTAGCTGTTCTTGAGAACAATCCAAGGAGGAACATTCCCGCAATTCCTCCCGAGAAGATCGCATAAAGCGATATCACGATACCCAATGCCCCCTCGCCGCCCGCTTTCGTATAGAGCGTAGCCACCACCATAGCCAGTATTCCTGTCACCATGACGGTTACTTTTCCAAACCAAAGTTTCTCGCGGTCTGAAATATTTCCCCGCCAACGCGCATAAAAATCTTGTGTGACAACGGCGGATATACTGTGCAGTTCGGAATCAAGGCTTGAGAATGCCGCGGCGATCAAACCGGAAATCACGAGCCCCACTACGCCGACAGGAAGACTATTCATGATAAACACAGGGAATACAGAATCGGGATTGATATTTTCTGGTAAACCCGAGGGTGAGATTGTATAGTAGGCGTACAAGGCAGTACCAATAAACATGAACAATACCCACAACGGCACACTCAATAAGATACCCATCAGCGATGCCCTGATAGCCTCCTTGCTGGTTCGGGCCGTTATGAATCGCTGGACTACTAACTGGTTCGTACCAAAATTTTGAATAGCAAAGAAGAAACCATTGATGGCCATTACCCAGAAGGTAAGCTCAACAAAACTCCAGTGGTACGGTCCGAAGCCGGTGCGTCCATTGTCCTCCGCAATCCGAAAGATCGTCGCCAGCCCGCCGTCGATCGAAAAAACCAGGATCGAGAATACGGTTATCCCCGCGGTGATGAGCAGGAGTCCCTGTAGAACATCAAGCCAGATGATAGCCTCAAATCCGCCCAATAGGGTAAGGGCGATTACCAGAATTCCCAGTACCCATACGATCACCAGCGTATCGATACCAATCATAACGGAGATCGCCATTCCCAGCAGATAGAGTATCGTACCCATCTTGGCAAGATAAGCCAGGATAAAAGCAGCGGAGCAATACAATCGTGCGAAGTACCCAAACCTTCGTTCGAAATATTCATACGCGCTAATACTTATCACGTTCCTGTATAGTGGCACAATCACCCAAATGACCGCGAATATCGTTACAGCCACAACAAGTCCCTGCACAAGCAGAATCCAGTTGCCCGCAAATCCTGCACCCGGATAGCCGAGGAAAGTGATGTTGCTGACAATTGTCGCGAGCAGGGACATACCGAGTACCCATGCGGGTACTCTACCTTTGGCAAGAAAGAAATGCGCCGTCGTCTGTTGGCTTCCCGAGAAGAAATACCCCACCATCAGGATCATCAACAAGGAAAAAAGGATAATCAGTGAATCGACAATATGAAGTGATGTGTTATTGGCGATCTGAAGTAATAACGAAGAACCGAAAATATCCGTCATAAGATGTTTGTATGTGATACCTCCTCACTAAATAATAATCGATCCCCCCCTTGCCAGCTGATGCCTTACATCCTTCGACGGAACGGATTTAATGGATTTGTTTTGCTCGAGGGAAAGGTATGCCGCTACTCCCGCAGCTTCCCCCGCCTGATTCATATTAACCATAACCCGAACGCCCGAAAATGCGATGGGTTCAGCATCAAGCATCCTTCCAGCAACGATCAGGTTATCGTGCGATTCAGGAATGAGGGATTTCAGTGGAATCTGATAAAATGTAGGATTGACTTCCGTTTCTTCACGCCACCGACCAATCTCACGGGGATATCCGACACGCTCGTACACCTCTGTTCCGTCGAGGTATTTGAATGTCAATCCCGATTTGTTCTGGTGATGGGTATCCAGACGGTAGCTGCAGTTCGCGATGGCATCGTCGAAAATTCTTCCGGTCATGGCATCTTCATCTGTCATCTGGTAGACACATTTGATATGTCGCGTTTCGCGGATAGAGACTGTTGATGGCAGGCTTACGAGGCTCATGGAGAAATCTCCACCGTATTTTCGTACCAAATCCAGCATGGCGCGTATTTGCCGGCGTCCTTCGATTTCAGCTTTCGTCAGATCGTCGGCTATCGCGCAGTTCACGCCATAGATACGCGTCCCTGCAAGCATATAGCTTCCCGTTCCCGGAATCTTCGCCCCCCACACATACCCTTCGGGGATACTGAACTCCTCCCTGTGAGCTTTCAGCAATGCGTGAAACGTTTCGGTATTCCATCCTTCAAAATAGGCGCATGTAGTGGGTGGTTGCAGACTATCGCTGACGTACGATTCCAGACCCAATCGATGGCACAAGTCTCCATCTCCTGTGGCGTCAATGAAAAATCTGGCTTTGATAATCCCCCGTCCCGACTTGTTGTCGACCACAACTCCCACCAACTCGCCATCCGGGCCAAGTACCGGCTCCGAGAACAGCGTATGCAAATACGGCTGGATGCCCGACTCCAGCACCAACTCATCCAGTTCAATTTTCAACTCCTGGGAATTAAATGTCTTGATCTCCTGCGAACGGTATATCTTTTTGTCTTCGGGGTTCCGTCCCGAGTCGATCATCGCATCCCTTTTTTTCAACCGCTCAAGTACTTCCAGTGTCAGGCCTGCAATGATTTGCCTGGTAAAGTCAGTATTGGACAAGGAGTGCCAGGTATTCACCATGGCGTTTGTCGCGACACCGCCAAACGCATTTTGTTTTTCGATCACCGCTACCGACGCACCCAGCCTCGCTGCCCGCACAGCCGCAAAGACGCCTGTGCAACTTCCTCCCAAAACACAGATATCCACGGTGTTGATCACCGGCAAATGTTTGTTCCTTTCCATCAATTTTACTTATGGTTATAGAATTTATTGTTTCCAACTATCCGTCCGGAATGAAGATGCCGGTAATCCTGTTGTGTTGAAAAGCGTAGCCTGCACATAATTCTCCCATCCATATCGCACCGCCACCGGCTCCGCTACATTTCTACAAACTATTTCAATACAATTGTCCTTTCTATTCACCTGCGCGACCTCCGGATAGAATCTTCGGTCAGATCCTGCAACAGTAAATCCTTCCAACTCGTCTCCAAGACCCAGAAATCCCGATTCCGCATAATCAAAAAACAAACTGATCTTGTTTCCCTCAATTTTCATCTCTTTGAATACCGGACCGCTGAACGAAATGCCGGGAACGCCATACGTTGCGGCCAGCGCCCAATAGGCCAACCGTGCGCCCACGACAGACTTGTCCGGTGGATGAATAGAATGGTAGTCGCCGACATCCATCGTGACGGCCATGCCGGTATTTGGAACCCGCTGCATGGTCCGTAATTGAGCTTCTCGCAGGAACGCACTATTGACTGTCGAATCGTACTTATACGGGGCTATCTGTACGAAGTAAAAAGGGAAATCTCCTATTTTCCATTGATCACGCCAATCCCTGATCATGGCGGGAAAAAGTCGGGCGTACAGTTGAGGTTGCATCCTGTCTGCCTCACCCTGATACCAAATGGCCCCCCTGATCACAAACTTTACCAACGGATGTATCATCCCGTTATAAAGCACCGTCGACGTGCGCTGATTTACCTTGCTTTGCAAAAATCCGGGAAGATCGATTTCCCCCCGGAAATGCTCGTCAATCGCAGGACCACTTATCCAAGACTGGACCGGCGTACCGCCCCAGCTTGAATGGATCAAACCTATTGGAACGTCAAGAACCTCACGCAAATACTTTCCGTAGAAATACGCGACAGCGCTGAATCCGGCAATACTGTTTGGACCCGTGATCTGCCATTCTCCGGAACAATCCTCTTCGGGCTCCACGCCTATTTTCCGTTCCACGGTGAAGAGACGAATTTTTCTGTCAGCGCTTCGCGCGATATAATCGTTACTCCCCGTGACCGCCTGAGAAGCATACCCCTTAAGCGGCATCTCCATATTGGACTGACCGCTGCACAGCCACACTTCGCCGATCAGTACATCCGAAAGCACAAAGGTGGTGTCGGCGCCAATGGTTATGTCATACGGACCTCCGGCGGATGGCGTCGTTATACTTACTTTCCATGACCCATCCGCCGTCGTATTCGTGGAATACTTGAACCCGTTCCAGCTTGTCACGACCGTAACATGCTGTCCTTGTTTTGCCCAACCCCAAAGCATAACCTCTTTCTGTTGCTGAAGTACCATTCCGCTGCCCAGGATTGCAGGAAGCTTCAGGCTCGCAGACCACACCGCCGTATCCAGGGAATGAACAAGGACAAAAAGAACGAAAAGACTGCGTATTAATATCATGATCAAACGGATTTACCAGCGCATTACATTACAGGAGTTTCTTCTTCGTTTAAACAAGTTGGAGTTAATCCCACTAATGAAGAAGATATGGAAGTCGATAGACCTCTTTCAAGGCGCCTGGTTCGGCTCCTTTAACCACGCCAGATTGAACCGATAGTGAAGGCGACTGGAGAGAAGATGAATAATTCCGTCTGGCGACTGTGTGGCGGCGAGATAGCCAGCATGTTCGGCAACACTTGGCGTAGCGTTAAACAAACCTGTATGACCACCACCATCATATTCGCCTTCACCTGGCGTGATGAGTTTTCGTATCGGCCACGTTTCACCATCGTCGTAAGACACTGCGGCAAACAAGCCATAACCCCTGAACGTGCCTCCATTCTGGTCTGTGAAAGTAAGTCCCACCGTGTTCCTCTCTTTGCGAATATCTGTGAATGAAATCAGAAGAATGGGCCCCTCCTTCAACCGCATCAGTACCAGTCGTTGCCCTCCACCAATCGGTGGAAAAGGACTCGCCTTGTACTTCCAGGTGGCCCCCATATCGTTCGAATAACTCACCGGCATGCGATCCTCTAAATTGTTTCGCCGCCCCAATGCCATTAATCGACCGTCGGATAGCTCCACCACACCGGCGTGAATCCCCGCTATACTCCGGCCCTGGTAGGTATCCTCTTCAAAAGAGAATGACAGCTTGTCGTCAGCGGGATTCCTCCAGGTTTTCCCACCATCGGTGCTTGCAAAAAGTGCCGATTTGCTGGACCCTTTCATTTTTGCAGAATCGCATACTTGTAGTAAGACCCCTTTACTGGTCACAAAACCAGCGCTGACAGGCTGGTGTGTTCCCTTGTACTCAGGGCTCACAAGCACGGGTGACGTCCAGGACACGCCGTTGTCTTCGCTAACCCTGTAGACCATTGCGAGCTCCTTGCTCTCCGTTTTCGTTACCCCCTTCGCTCCCATTCCATTGAAGTGAAAAATCCTTCCGTTCCCATCATTAAAAATATTTGACCCGTGCATATTGCGCCCCTCACCTTTGAAGAATTCGGACGAAGGGTCCCATGTATCACTACCCGCGCGTAGCCTGCTTGCCACTACCGTCAACTCGGTTCCCTGTTCCGTAATACAAGTGTACCAGACAGCCAACAGATCGCCATTGTCCGCCCAGGTGATAGCAGGTTGGTGATTGTGTGGATAAAAAGGTTCGCCCGACCCTTCTGCCGGAGGAATCACAAACGGAATCGGTTTCATGAAATAAGGTCGTTGTGTGAAGTCATTCCACTTCACTTCCTGCCGGGAAACATCTTTTGCCCACATCGGAAGCTTCTTTTCTGCTACTGGCGTCACGGAAACGACCTTCCCCGCCTCATCTTTCACATCAATTTTCCGATAGGTGGAAGACTTGCCTTTTTTAGAAGGCGACTGCGAATACATTCCGGTTGTAGTGAATAACAGAACCATTAAAATCAGTCTGCATTTACGAAAGGTATTTTTTGAGAATATAAACGCAACTTTTGACGTAATCATATTGATATCTTTTGTGGTTTCCATCCAACTATTGTGTGGGTTTTCTTCTATTGAGGTACTGATCCCGGTTTGCTTCAAAGGACTCAACGATTTCATGGTCATATCTATCTTCGAATCCCGCCGGAGGGATCAAAGATTCCGGAGGCAAATTTTCCAGGAGGTCAAACGTCAACACGCCGTCCTTTCCTTTGGCAATTGAGAATCCGTCATAGACATCGCCGAGCACGGTTCGTGACACATACCGGATCTTATCAGGCGTGATGTCAATCTCCTGGTACAATTGCAAAGACGTGCCTGCCCGCTCGATCCAATCGTCGAAATAGAACGCGTTCTGATGAGGGCCCGCGACAGACACGACATACACCGGGAACCTGCCATCCACTCGTCCACGGGCGTAGACATGCTCATGTCCCGTCAGGATTACAGGCACCTGGTATCGCTCGTACAACTCCTTAAATTCCGGGAAGCGAACAGGTGGTTTTTCCTTGTGCGCCTTACAAGAGATCATGGCGTAGTGATGCACAATAAATACCCAGTCTCCGGTGTAGTCCTGCAAGCGGTCCTCCAGCCATTTTAGTATAGTATCTCTGTCTTCCGGATACCGGTATCGACACAGATTCAGGGAGATTATCCTGACGTTGTTGTAGTCGAAATAAAATGTCTCTTCCTCATGCCCAGGCGGACCATTCCTCGGAAACGTAATGTTAAGGTACCAGTTATCGGAGAGGTCAATGCCTGATTTGGCATTGTTGTGTTCGTGGTTACCGGGCGTCGACATCAACGGATAATCCTGAAAAATATGCCCACCCGCCCTGAAAAATTCCGTCCAGTTCTCATGGTTCAATGCACCGCGATGGACCATATCACCTCCAAACAGAAGGAATTTCGCATCGGGTCTGTTCCTGACCGCCTGCCTCAGAATCCGGCTCCCCAGAGAATGGATGTCTCTTTGAACATCGCCAAAGTAAAGGAATGAAAACGGTTCGCTGCCGCCTGATGCCGTCTGAAATTCCGACCACTCCGACCAGTTGCCTTCGGTCCCTACTCTGTATGAGTATTTGGTCGCCTCCTTAAGTCCGGTCATCGTTGCGCTATGGTGATACCACAGTCCGTCATCCGCGTTATTCGGTTCGCCGACCGACCTGAGCGATATGATCTTCGTCGTATCAAAGAACGGTGATGGTGTAGCTTCGCAAAACTCGAGGAAGTTATCCCGCGTCCCGTCACCCGTGCGCCACGTCACAGACTGACTATTATGCGGCGAGCCTTCCCATGACAGCACAATGTGATGCGGTAAGTCGAACACGGCTCGATCCTTGTTGCCGGAACCGCTGTCGCATGAAAACAAAATGAACGTCAGTGCAGCAATTGAAGCCGATTTGATACTATAATAACTCGTCACTCCCTATCAGTTTAAGAACAGCACTTTTTTGGATGAGCATTATTGCAGTCAAACAATAAGGCTCCCGGCAGGCCGCAAATGAGCAACGGTACACCTATATGACCGGTGCTGCCGGCCCGCCGGGATATTTTGATCAATACCCTGGGTTTTGCTCCAGGACTGACGAGATGTTTTTCTCGATATCATCGTATGGAATCGGCCACAAATCGTTGTTGTCTCTATAAGTATCGCCCACGATTGGATTGAGGTTCCTGGTTCTTTCGACCAGCTTCCCAAGGCGGGTAAGCGTAAGCACTCTCAACTCTTCAAAATGAAGCTCGCGTAACCTTTCATCCAGGATATAGTCGATGTCGACATCGCCGGCATCCACATCGGGAGCTTCTGCCCTGCGGCGAACTGTATTAATATCCACAGCGGCCAGTGCAGCATTGCCATTGCCCAGGTGTGCTTCCGCCCGCAACAGATACGTCTCAGCCAAACGGATTACATACCAGTCACGGAACGTAAACCGACCGTCACGGACCAACGCGCCCGGTATACTTTGATCTGCATGATAGAGCTCCACCGGATACTCACCGGCTGTGGCGCCCTTGGCGATCGAAGGATAATAGTTTCGCATCGTATCCGTCGCGTTCGCCTTCCTTAAAGGCACATTGTCTGCTTCGACCCATTGGCCGTGATAATCGGAATTAGGGTTATTTACCCGGAGATCACGGACGATGTTGTACTCCGAGTTCCTGATGTCCTGATCATAGCCGCTTTTTCTCCAGATCGTTTCGAAGAAATAGTGACTGGGACGTAAGAAACCAGAGCCTCGGCCAAAATAGTAGCTATTGGGAAGCTCAATCAACGGAATAAGACTACCATTGTTATTAGGGATCACAGCCTGCCAGAGTTGAGGAATGAGGTAGCCCGTCATTTGAAATCCTCCCCCTCCCGGAATCTGGAACTCGTATTGAAGTACCCATATCGCCTCCTTGTTGCCGGATCCGTAGTTCTGATTGCCCATTCTGAAAAGATCCCAGTACACATCACCTCCCGACACCCATGGAAATTCCGCATTTGGCGCTTCGGTAGCCTTCTTTCCGAACCGCTCAGTCATTAGCGCCGTTCCCGGATGATCAATCACAACCGATGCTGCATCAATCGCCTCTTGCCACTTACCGAGCGAGATATACACTTCCGATAAATAATGATAAGCGGCGAGCTTGTTAACACGTGAATCATCCACCTGACCGATCTCCCCGAGGTGTTCAGCCGCGAACAACAGGTCGGTGACACATTGTTCATAAACCTCGTCACGCGTGGCCCTGACAAAATCTCTTTTTGGCGACGTCACTTCCTCCAGCACGATGGGAACACCACCGTACAAATTAGCCAACATCTTGTAGGCATAGGCGCGAAAGAAAGATGCCTCCGCCTTGATTTTCAGTTTCTCCTGATCTGTCAGTTGGCTAGCGTCAGCATCAGCTCTTCCGATGATCACATTCGCATCATAGATGATCCTGTAGGCAGGTGCCCACAAACCATCATACACAACCTCCGTATTAGTAGGAAGCAACACCGCACCGCCCCAGTCAGGTTTCTGACTAAGACCAGAATGCGTGTAGGCCAACTCGGTACCAGACCAAGCAATCGTCGGAAATCCGGTAGCTGTAGCTTCGGTGTAGAAATTGTCTCTCGTCACGTAGTAGAGATTAACAACGGCTGACTGAAAATTCTCATAGGTAACAAATGAGTTTTCCGGGGAAAAGAAGTCAAGCGGTGTTTCACTAAGTAGTTCATCCTCATTGCACGACAACAAGACGATTGAAGTGGCGAAGACACCGAGAATCAAAAAAGTTCGTATAGATTTAATCGATTTCATAGCTAAGTCTTTAAGATTCAAAATTCAATTTCTACACCCAAACTATAGCTCTTCATTACCGGGCGCCCCTCAGGTGTGATCTTAGTTCCCGTTTCCGGGTCCCATCCGGGCCACTTTGTCCATGTGCCAATATTCTTCCCACTTGCAAACAATCGCAGTCCCTGTATTTTATATCGGCTTAACTTGTCGGACGGGAAATTGTAGGCCAGTGATACATTTTGCAGTCTCACAAAGTTTCTTTGAATGTGGCGCGTCCCCTGGATACCTTCGGATATCCGTGAAATGTTCGGTCTCTGATAAATACCGCCTGGATTTTCCGGAGACCAATAGTCAAGTCCCCCTGGGAAATTGAAGTTATAGGAGTTGTCGCCGAAAATCTTCCAGTCCAGCATATCGTCGGAAGCCATATAATAGTTCTTTCCGCCCTGAACAGAATTCACAAAAACATTCAGTGTCCAGTTTCCGTAACTAACCCGATTGTTGACGCTGAAGCGGTAAGCGGGTTCACTGTAGCCAATGATGGTTCTGTCGCTGGCATTAATGGCGCCGTCCCCCGTCAGATCAACCACTTTATTAGCGCCGAGATCATAACCCGGTGCGACTTCCTCATTTGTTTGCCATTTTCCGTCCACCTGATATGTAAAAATGGCGTCGAGCGGTTCATTGATAAACAATCCGGCTGAAACGAGATCGTCTTCCTTACCATCGTTGTTCAGATCGAACCCAAGCAGCTCTTTTAGCTGGTTTCTGTTTCGCGAGAACGCAAAGGAACTCGTCCACAGCAGATTGCCAGTTTGCACATTCGTAGACGTTATGGCGACTTCAATACCTTCATTGTGTATTCGTCCCAGGTTGTCCGGAAATTTCGTGAACCTGCTGATGCCGGGAATATCTACCTGATAGAGGAGATTGGTGGTATTGTTGTTGTAATAATCGATGCTTCCCTGGAGTCGTGACGAAAAAAGACCAAAGTCAATACCGAGATTCACACCGGTAGTCGTCTCCCATTTCAGATTTGGACTGGCAAGACTACTGATACCATGTGTGTAAACAGGCGTTCCATCCGCTGTGATATAGTTAAAACCACCTTCGACTTCAGCCAGCGTTTCATACCGCCCGATGGTGCGGTTACCATTCGCTCCGTACGATGCCCGTATTTTAAACAGGTCTACACTGCTGGGAAAGAAGTCCTCATTGGACACAATCCAGGCCGCCGCCAGGGCAGGAAAAATGCCAAATTTATTCGCTTCGCCGAAACCGGAAAAACCATCTCTCCTGATCGTCCCTGTGAACATATAGGTGTCGCGGAAGCTGTAGAAAATACGGGCCATATTGTAGAGACTCGCCTCTTCCCAGGCGCTGCTAACCGTCTGCTGCAGTTCAGAACTGCCAGACTGCAAGTTGTTGTATCCAAGCGCCAGATTGTTGAATACCGAAGCACGTGCCAATGTCGAATTGTAATTTCTCTTCTCAATACCATATAACAACGTGACATCTATCTTATGGACGCCGAACTCCCGTTTGTAGGAAACGATGTTATCGAGATTCATATCATACCCTGTGCCCTCCATCTTCGAGCCCTGGCCCAGGAAATTCTGCGCGTAGGGTTGAAATATATACTCGTGTGTGGTTCTCAGGTTGTTGGCAAGATTCAGCCTGTAGGAAAGACCCTGGACAAACGGAATATTAATATTGGTATAAACATTGCCATAAAGATGAAGTCGTTTGTCAACGTTGTCTGCATCGACTTGTATCAGTGGATTAATCGAGTTTCCGCCAGGCTGCAAATTGTACTCTCCTGCCGCATTGTAGGCAGTCTGGTAGGGTGCGATATACCGGTGATTCAAAGCGACGTCCAATCCCGAATAATCACTCAAGGTCATGAATGTCTGCGCGCCAATCTCCAACCAGTCGGTAATATTATTATTGATATTTATGCGCGCGTTCCATCTCTTATAGTCTTCATTCAGCATATATCCGTTCTGAGCAGTGTACCCCAATGAAATGAAATAATTGTTGTATTTAGTCGCATTGGACAGGGATACATTGTGACTCTGATAACTCATGTTATCGTTGGTCAGCAGACTATACCAGTCCGTCGTTCTTCCCTGCTGGTAAGCGTTCAATTCATCCGGACCCTTAAAGTTACTGGTAGGATCCCAGGTGGGGTTGCGTTCGAGATACCCCGACTCTTCTGTCCGGCTGTTATATATGTCAGAGATCTCCGTTTTTTTCATAAACCCTTCAGGGCTATCAGGCCTTAGTTCCTTGTTAGGCTTCTGAAAAGCGTACGAATAGCTATAACTCACCAAAGGCTTGGCATCGACCGCCCCCCCTGATCTTTTCGTCGTAATGAGTATGACGCCATTTGATGCCTGCGACCCGTAGATCGCGGCGGCACTAGCGTCCTTCAGCACATCTACCGAGGCAATATCGTTGGGATTCAAGTCAATGAGATTACCGCGATAGATTGCATTGTCAACAATGATCAAGGGACCGCTTTCACCCGACAACGATGTCCTCCCTCTGATGGATATCTCAGGTTCGGCTCCCGCCTGGTCGATCTGACCGACATTTAATCCCGGTATAGTTCCCTGCAGCGATTCGATAATAGACACATTGGGTTGGTCCCTGAAGTTTTCGATATCCGCTCTTACAACGGACCCGGTAAGATCGCGTTTCCGCATACTGCCAAATCCGACGACCACGACTTCACCCAACACCTTTACGTCGGGAGCCAGCGTTATCTCCATGAGTGTACGTCCGGCTGCCGGCATCTCCTGTGTCTGGTATCCGATAAAAGAAAACACAAGAATTGCATCATCATCAGGAACTTCCAGAACAAATTCACCCTCAGTGTCGGTGGTTGTGCCATTTGTTGTGCCTTTAATAATCACACTCACTCCCGGCAACGGCTGACGATCCTCATTCAGGACCCTCCCACTAACCTGATAGATGTCAACCGGCTCTGCCGGCACCACGGACTCCATCGTTTGCGTTTTCAGGTTCTCCGAGGGAGGTTTCTCACCTATCTCTCTATTCATTACCTCCTCTTCCAGGTATTTCAGTACGATCTGTTTTCCGGTAAATGAATAGGTAATTCTCGTGTCCGTGAACAACCTGTCCAGCACAGTATTAAGCGGCATCTGCTGCGCTTCAATACTGACCCTTCTTTCGGTATTTATCTGGCTGGAGAGGTAAAAGAACTTCAATCCGGTTTGTACCTCGATTTCCTGCAGGACTTTCTTAAGCGGAGTGTCACTTACGACGATTGAAATCTGAAGTTCATCAACAGAGTCCTTCGCCTGTAAAGGAGATTGCCATAGAACCAAGATGACAAGCGCAAGTGTGGACATCTTTTTCGGCGTTAGTCTGGTTAGAAAAAAAGGAAACGCCCATTTTTCCGGGTATGACTTTTTCATACATTTGTCTTGAAAGGTGAAACATAATTTTACCTGGAAGCCTGCGGTCCCGGAGAATTCTTTGAAGCGAGTGATCCGGCCCGCAGGCTTATTATTAAAACATCATAAAGAATATCACATCATACAGTTCCTTTTAGGGTCACGGGGTACAAATCGTCCCATCAATTGTTACTTCGCTTCCTGCAATACTGTAGCGAATTCCTGTGATCGACTTCAGCAATTCCAGCGTTTCTGTTAACGATTCCTTGTCAATACGGGCTGTCAGGCGACAGCTAAGGTTCGAATCATCTTCGATCGTGATCGACACCCCATACCAACGCTCGAGGGTTTTGAAAACATCATATACCCGGTCGTCTTCGAAGATCAAACTCCCGTTCGTCCACGACGAATACTTGTTCGCATCGACACGGTGCAGCGAGATATCCTTTAAAGCATGGGAGAACACGGCTTGCTGGTTTGGCTCCAATTCAATTCTGGTTTGTCTATCATTCTTATTCTGCTCGATCAATACTTTCCCCCTTACCAATGTCGTCGCGATAGATGGGTCACCAGGATACGATTTGATGTTGAAGGCCGTCCCTAAAACCCTGATCTGTATATCGTCAGCATGCACAATAAACGGGCGATCCTTATTATCCGCGACATCGAAGAATCCTTCCCCTTGCAACCTCACCTCCCTCGTCGCACCGAATGTCTCCGGGTAGATCAACTTACTCTGCGCATTCAGCCACACTTTGGTACCGTCAGGAAGAACTTTCAGGATAATCTGTCCAGTGGAGGTACTTACCTCAACTTTGGCGGAGTTACTCGCAAGAGCTTCTTCCTGATTCTCTTCCGTCGTTATCATGAGAGCAGCCAGACTCATCGCAATCAAAAGAAATGTTGCCGCTATCCTCAGGGGAATGCTTCGATACCATCTCTGTTTTTCTCTGCTCCCGGCTTCCCGGAATTTACCAAGCTTCAACCTGGACTGTGTGCGTTCCAAGAGGGATTCTATGTCAACGTCGCCATCTCCGGACAATGTCTCCCATTGCCTTTTCATTATCCTCTTTGCCAAATGTTGATTTCCCGGATCAAGCAGCCAATTGAGCACTGCTTCGGCTTCCTTTTCCGTGCACTGACCATTAAAAAACCTCTTTATCAGTAATTCGCTAAATACCGGCATTATGCTTTGGTGGATTGAGCAGTCTTATAATATATAAGGAATACACGCGAGGATGTGAAAACCCCTAGTCGACGTCAAAATTTTTCAGAAGGAAGAACCGGTGAAGAAAAAAAAGTCGCTAGGAAAGAAAAAGGGCAACCAGAAAAGGGAACCATCGCAGGACAATGTTCTTTCGCAAATGCTTCAGCGCTTCAGTCATTTGCGCTTCCACAGTCTTTGGCGATATATTGAGGCACTGGGCAACTTGCTGATAGGTCATATGATCTTCCTTGATCATCCGGTATATCTGCTTCCGCTTAGGAGGTAAGGAAGCGATAGCATCTTTGGCCAGGCGTCCGAGATCATTATATATAACGGAGTCTTCCGTTTCGTTGCTGGCCCTGGCTCGGTTTCCAAGCCAATGCAGGTTGCCGATATACTCGTATCTGCGTTTGCGAAACCTGTTCAAGACAAGACGGTACGCAATGGTAAAAACAAATCCTCCGAAAGAATAATCAGGATCAATAGTGGAGCGGGATTCCCAGACTCTGATAAACGTCTCCTGCACCATCTCTTCCGCATCCTCCTTCGATTTCAGATACCCGTAGCAGAAAGAATAAACACGTTTACCGTAATCGCGAAACAACGAATTAAAGGCATTCTCATTTCCCTGCTTGAGCAGTTCAACAATGAATTTTTCTTCGTTATCGTTTTTTTCAGGAGGCATGAGTTATTCCATTCCCTCCTCAAGTTAGAAAACAATTCAAGAACCTCAAACGATTGCAAGGATTTGGTGCTTCTCACCGACCTGACCCTTCCTTGAAAATTACAGCTCCAGGGGGGGCTCCGGCTTCGGGGGTGGCGACTGCTTAGGCCTGTCTTCCTGCATATCGAACAGCTTTGCCTTCAGTGTATTCACCTCACGCCCAAGCGTATCCTTCTCGTGATCGTGATCCCGGTTTGCTTTCATTGACCAGATGAAGTCGATCAATACCAGCAGCACGCCGAGCAGCGTTACCCATTTGAAGTATGGAACCCAGCTGAACATCCTCATGAGAAAACTGGTGTCATTGCCTAATGCCACGGTGAACGTAAACGCACCAATATGAAACAAGGCGAAGATGAGATAAAAAATGAGTCTGCTCTTTTTCATTTGCAGTTATTTCCGGGTTGTGGATTATAGACGCCAAGGCTTGTCAGTCACAAAGAAATACAAAAAAACCAATAGAATTCGTATGAGATCTTAACAATACATTACATCAAGATGTCCGTGCGACCGATTTATTTCAGCCCTTTCCTAAAGGTAACTCAAAAACCAAAGCCAACAAACACGCTATGCCTTCTGGATTTCCCGCAGTTTCTGGTAAAGTCCCCCTTCCCGAACGAGATCATCATGGCGACCGCGCTCAACGATCCGACCATCCTGAACCACGATAATCTCGTCGGCATGCTGGATGGTGCTCAGCCTGTGTGCGATCACCACTGACGTGCGGTGCTTCATCAGGCTATTGAGTGCATCCTGTACAAGCCGCTCGGATTCCGAGTCGAGGGCTGACGTAGCCTCATCCAGTATCAGTATCGGAGGGTTCTTCAAAACAGCACGGGCGATGCTGATCCGCTGTCGCTGCCCTCCGGAGAGCTTCGACCCTCGTTCTCCGATAACCGTCTGGTATCCGTTTTCAGTCTCCATAATAAAATCATGCGCATTCGCGATCTTCGCCGCTCTGACAACGTCCCCTTCCTGCATATTCTCCATGCCGAATGCTATATTGTTGAAGATCGTGTCATTAAAAAGGATCGACTCCTGAGTAACAACTCCCATCACACTCCGCAGTGATTCGAGGTCATAGTCGGTCAGCGATACCCCGTCGATCTTCACAGTACCCGCCGTGGGGTCATAAAACCGCGGTATCAGATCCGCCAGGGTCGATTTGCCACCACCCGACGGCCCGACGAGAGCCACGGTTCTGCCCTTCATGATCCTGAGATTGATGTCGGTCAATACCTCCTCCTTATCGTAGGCAAAGCCCACATGCTCGAACTCTATGCTATCCTTAAACTCGCCGAGGACAACAGCATCGGGTTTGCTTTTGATTGCCGGCTCCAGGTCGGTTATGGCAAAAATCCTGTTGGCCGCCATAGTACCCTTCTGGAGAGAAGTTAGTCCATTCGTGAAACTCTTTGCAGGCTGGATCATATTCGCATAGAACGCCAGGAAAACCAGGAAGGTCTCCGGTGCCAGCTCCTGATCACCCGACAGCACAAGATGGCCGCCGTAATAAAGAATACCGGCTACGACCAGTACACCCAGAAACTCGGAGACCGGTGACGCCAGCTCATTTTTTTTGGCAATGGAAAGGTTTACTTTACGGTGGAGCGATGTCTCCTGATCAATACGCCGCAGCATAAAATTCCGCGCATTGAAAGCGTTGATCACGCGCATGCTGCTGAAGGTCTCGTCAAGAATATTGACAATCCTTCCCAGCGTTTCCTGGCTGATGATCGCCTTCTTCTTCAGACGCCTGACGATCTCGGAGATAATACCGCCGGTGACCGGCAGTACCACAAGCGTAAACAACGTCAGCTTCACACTTATCGAGAACAGTACGATCATAAAGGCGATCAGCGTAAGTGGCTCTTTGAAAACCGACTTCAATCCATTGACAACGGCACCTTCCACTTCAGACACATCGTTTGTAAAACGGGAGATCAGATCACCTTTCCGCTGATCATTAAAGAAACCAATATGCATTAACGAGACCTTGCTAAAAATTTCCATACGGACGTTCTTCACAATGTCTACTTTCAGCTTTGATGCTACGATTCTTTCGAGGTAGCGAAAGATATTTGACATCAGGAGAAAACAGACAATGAGAACACACACAAAGCCGAGCGCCTGCTGCGGGCCATAGGCGGAAAATATGTTCGCAAAGTGATAGCGAAAATAGGTCTTGGCAAACTCCAGGCTCAGTTCAAATTGCGGATACGGTATCGGTTCAATCTTACTATCGCCAAATAACGTTGCCAGCATCGGATGCAATAATCCGAGGTAGGCGGCATTGAAAATGACCCCGAGAACCGCGAAGATAAAAAACCGGGCCAGCCGGTAGTTTCTACGCGGGGCATACGTCAGTATCCTGAAGAAAATGTTCATGTTTCAAAAATCGTAAAGCCGTTGTGCGATATTCCATCTCAGCGCCACGGAAGCAATAGTACTGTTGCTGTTATACAACAGTTCCGGACTCTCACTTCGTCTCACCACCAACGACGCATCTGCAAAGAGGTTATGCCTGATCATCCACGATGCCGTGAAGCTTCCAAAGAGAATATCGTTTGCCAATCCCTGTCCGATCACATTCCCGAAATTCTGCTCGCGGGTGCGGTAGTCTTTTAGCACATCACTCCCCCAGTTCTCTCCGGGGCGGTCGCGCCCGACTTTCGTAAATATCAGCTTGCCTGTCAGATGAAGGCGGCCCATGGGCTGATAACGCGCAATACAGACAACCTCGCTCAGATTCGCTCCAACAGGATGTGCCAGTGGCTGGCCGTAGCTGGTATAACTTCCAAACGAGTTACCGTGCGAATAAGTGTACGGACGGATAATATTGAACTCCCCCTGAAGGTCGAGGTTAGGCAAACCAAACGCATCAACGTATTTTCCACCCAGCTGCACAGCAAACTTGTTAGCCCACCACCCATCTCCGTCACGGAGATGATCAATAACAAATTCGTCGAGCATAAACTGCCCATAGAACGACAACCGTCTGAACGCATTCCACTTGAAGTCAAAACCCAGCAACACATTGTCGGTACTGCTGTTCTGCTGTTCGATAGCCCGGTAGAAAATGATCGGGTTGAGATATTCAAGCCGGAAACCACCGGAGCCCAGTGAATCACCGGGACTGAACACAACCGACTCAAACACCCCGACGTTCAGCTTTTTCCCGATGTTAAGACTCAGGTGATGCAGGGCGACATACTTGTTGGGATATCCACTCTGCCTGCTACGTGCCCGAGGTTCAGCTACCATCTGATTGATGACAAACAGGTAGTTAAGCTTCCATACTTTTACATTGGTTTTCAGAAACAACGCCGGTGGCGGATAATCGGAAAAGATCAGCGACCGGTAGCCATTGCCGACAAAAAAACGATCATGTCCAAACTGCAGGTTGATATTTTTTGTCGCCTCAAACGTGATGTATCCCCTGGCGTGAAGAAAGTCGACACCTTCGCCCCCTTTGAAATTTTTCCAAAACCCCTCATGAGGGACGACGCCTGCCGATGCTACCCCTGCGTCTACATACGAGGGAAGCAGTGCCTGGTTATCGGCGAGATAAGTGTAAAACCCCACCTTCCTGTCAATCATTCCCCGAACCTCAACTCCCCGCGTATTGATATACAGCATGTCATCGCGCTGTGAATCGCTGCCGGCGCCCAGGTGCAGCACGGGGTTGACATGCAGATCGAACTCAGGCGTCGTTACCGAATAGAGGTCAGATTTTTTGCGGTAAAAGTGCCGGAGTACGGGTCGTTTGCTATCGTTGGAGCTGGTTGAAGACCATTCCCAGCTGTCGTTGGTGAAGTACTCGTGGTTAAACCTGTCAGCCCGCGAGTTCAAGAGGCCGTCGGCGCCCAGCGAATCCATAAAGGCAACAATATGCAAGCGCTTATACGGCTTGATCGTCGTAAACAGCTGGGGCATGATCTTCCCGGCCTTCACCTCGTACCGGTCGATCCAGTGATAATAATCTTCATTCAGCGGCACGAATGTACTCTGTGCAGGGGCACTAAACCCGGTTGCGAGCAGGAGATATAAGAGAAGTCGCTGGTTCATGTCCCCTTTTTGGGGATATTTTTGAGGGCAATAGGCGCCACGGTTCCATTTTGGTCCAAAAATACGCCAAATCCGACGCTGAACAAAAGTTTGACCGGACATTGCTTATTCGGCGCGTATCCCTATCTTTGCAGTCCTTTTAGAAGAAAACGCAATTACAGACATGAAAAAAGGCATTCATCCGGAGTATAAAGACGTGGTTTTCTGGGATACTTCCAGCGATTTCAAGTTTTTGAGTCGCTCAACGCAGACACCTGAGGAAACCATCACATGGGAAGATGGTAAGGAATATCCTGTAATCAAGGTGGAAGTAAGTTCCGCTTCTCATCCGTTCTTCACCGGCAAGAAACTGTTTGTTGATACGGCTGGTCGTGTGGAGAAATTCAAGAACAAATATCAAAAGAAAGCTTAATTATTCTTCAAATAAGCACTGTGAGAGGGTCTTCGTTCTGGAGACCTTTTTTATTTTATTTTTGCTTCGCCAGGTAAGATTTTGATACCCTGGCGGAGAAACAAAAGATCGACCTATCCACAACAGGATGACAGCCATTCTCTTTGATGACCCCCTTATCAGGATCAACCTCCTACCCTTCACTTATACCCGTCCCGTCGGTGCCGTGCGCGTCGGTATCCTGACGATTCAGGAGAAATGGGAGAAGTGGCTGGAAACGAGCGTCACATTTCGGACAGCCGGCTACCTCGAAAAAAAATTTCCACAGACTGACTCAGATGACAATCTGCTCATCAACGGGGCCGTTTGTCCGGATCAGCGGCTTGTAGATACGGTGATGGCATTGCCTTCAGGATACTTTCTCGTCAGAGAACAGTTGCTGATTGCATCCCGGAACCCGGAAGGCGACATGGCAGAGGAAAACACCATCGAATATCCGTCACCCGTAGTGCTCATTGACAAACCCTGGAAAATATTCCGTGAGAACGGCCAGCAGATCAGAGTCGACTTCAAGTTACTTACAGCACAACGTAAGTCGGCAGACCTGGAAGACCGGCACACGGTGGTTTACGGTAAAGAGAACCTTTTTGTCGAAGAAGGTGTAACTTCCAAAGCAGCCATCATCAACGCCGAAAACGGACCCGTTTATCTCGGGAAAAACAGCTCACTCGATGAAGGCGCGATGGTCCGCGGACCATTTGCGCTTTGTGAAGGCGCGCATATCAACATGGGTGGAAAGATGCGCGGCGATACGACTGTCGGTCCTTTTTGCAAGGTAGGCGGCGAGGTAAGCAACTCCGTCCTGTTTGCGTACAGCAACAAAGCGCACGACGGATTTCTCGGGTGCTCTGTCGTTGGTGAGTGGTGCAATTTCGGGGCGGATTCGAATACCTCCAATCTGAAAAACACATTTAATGAAGTGAAGGTGTGGAGCCACGCAGAGAATGCTTTTGTAAAAACCGGCCTCCAGTTTTGCGGAATGATGATGGGAGATCACAGCAAATGCAGTATCAACACAATGTTTAATACCGGCACTGTTATCGATGTATCATCAAACGTATTTGGCGTTGGCTTTCCCAGGAACTATATTCCCTCGTTTTCATGGGGTGGCGCCGAGGGCATCGTAACTTATGAAATGGAAAGAGCCATTGCGACAGCACAAAAGGCAATGGAAAGGAGAGGAAAGGTGCTCGATCAGACAGAGCGCGACATTTTGGAGCATGTGTACAGGATGACTGCACTGCACCGTGTGTGGGACCACAAAACCGCAGGGTGAGTTCATGAAATTTCAAGATATACCAGGACTGACAGAGGTCAAAAAAGTATTAACCGAGGGCGTCAAGGCAAATCACGCGGCGCATGCTCAGTTGTTTGTAGGCGCGCCAGGCGCGCTCAACCTATCACTCGCGTTAGCCTACGCCTCCTATCTCCACTGTGAGAACAGAGGCGATGACTCGTGTGGATCTTGCGCGGCATGCGTAAAAAGCGCTAAATATGTTCATCCGGATACGCACTTTGTCTTTCCCTTCAGCATTCCCAAAGGAGAAAAGACTCCCAAGGAAGAAAAAGAGGTCGATCGCCTGAAAGCCGAGATCACAAAATCATGGCGATCGTTCTTGCTGGAACAGCCTTTCGGCGACCTCATCGACTGGCGCAGTCACTACGGAGGCGAAGACAAAAGACCGATCATTTCCAGAGACTCCAGCAGGGAAATCGTCAAGGCACTTGCGCTGAAACCCTTTGAGAGTCGCAATAAAGTCATGATCATCTGGCAACCTGAGACGATGCACGCCGCTGCCGCCAACGGTATACTGAAGATACTGGAGGAACCCTCGCCGAATACCTACTTTATCCTCGTCACAAATGCCGCCGATCAGCTGATGCCGACTATCATCTCCCGAACCCAGATCGTAACGGTCCGCCTGCTCTCAGACGATGAGCTGGAAGGCTATCTATGCGAAGGCCAGGGGATAGAGAGTGAAGTAGCGCGAAGGATCGTACAACTCGCTGACGGAAACATAAACGCAGCGCAACGGCTCGCCGGGCAGGAATACGACGACAGCGCGGAATTCTTCACCAACTGGATGCGCGCATGCTTTGCACACCAGTATAACCTGCTCGTGAGTATGGCTGACGAATATCACGCCCTCGACAAGCTGGCTCAGAGAAACGTGATCACTTATGGAATCAACATCATGAGAGAAACGCTGTTGTATAACGCCGGCGCGGAAGCCATCAACCGCACCCGTGGAGAGGAAAGGGAATTTGTCCGGAAATTCAGT
Source organism: uncultured Roseivirgaceae bacterium (assembly GCA_964493505.1). Lineage (GTDB taxonomy): Bacteria > Bacteroidota > Bacteroidia > Cytophagales > Cyclobacteriaceae > Chryseosolibacter. The sequence goes on along the minus strand of CAZBNP010000017.1, from coordinate 58,727 downwards.
AAATACCTGAACGTCGAAAAGACCAGTCGTTCTTTCCAACTCCTCAACGAGGCGGATTATCACCTCGAACGCAATGGAAGTGCCAAAATGATCTTCCTCGACTTGTCGTTGAAGATCGCGCAAGAGTTGAAAATGAAAAATTGAGAACCATCAGAAATTAAACTTATAAGCACGCAGAACATAAGAGCAGGAAGAAAACGTTGTGACAGCACAACTAATGACCCACGACTAACGACATGAACCAAACAATCCGCATAGGAACACGAGGCAGCAAACTGGCAATGTGGCAGGCGAATCACGTAGCCAGCCTGATCGCGCCTTCGGGCTTCCGGACAGAAATCGTGCCGATCGAAACCCGCGGCGACAAAATACTCAATGTCACCATCGCCAAGATTGGTGGCAAGGGTGTATTCACCGAGGAGATCGAGGAACAATTGCTCGCGGGTACTATCGATATCGCTGTCCACAGCGCAAAGGATATCGCATCATCCATACCGGATGAACTGGAACTCCTCGCGTTTACCGAACGGGAGATCGTCAACGACGTAGTGATCAGCAAATTCGAAGATTTTCATCTCGAGAATGATAACATTACGATCGGCACTTCATCGGCACGACGGGTAGCGTTTGTCAGGCATTTCTACCCTGCCGCACACACAGTGCCGGTCAGGGGCAACCTGCAGACACGACTGGCTAAACTTGAGGCCGGCAACTGTGATGCGCTGATCCTCGCCTATGCCGGCGTGCACCGAATGGGTTACGATCATCTGATTACCGAACGGATTGAAACGAGTTACTTCGTTCCTCCGGTAGGTCAGGGTAGCATCGTCGTAGAAACCCACAAAAAACTCAGTTTCGAAAAAAAGGAAATCATCCGGCGCTGGGTGAACCACGAAGAAACCGAATATTGTTTGCGCACAGAACGCGCATTCCTGAAAAAACTGGAAGGAGGATGCAGCATCCCTTCGTTCGGCTACGCGTGGCTCGACGGCAGCACCGTAAACCTGAAAGCGGGTATCATTTCGCTCGATGGAAGCGAAATCGTGAAAATAAAACGCGCGGCACCTGTCGAAGACGGAAAGGACCTGGGCAAAAGCGTTGCGCAGGAAGTCCTGGCGCTAGGTGGCGACAAGATCTTACGCGAGATACGGGATATGGATTCGGGGTGACCAGACAGTCCCCCAAACTTCAGTTAAAACCCGGCGATGGTATTTTCAACCCGAAATAACTCAAATCACAACATGCAACGATTAATCTTAGTACTCTTCCCTATTGTAACGATTATGATGACTGGATGCGCTCAAAAAACTGATCAGGTAGTAACTATTAAAACCGATTTTGGCGATATGGTTGCCATCCTGTATGACGAAACACCCAAGCACAAGGAGAACTTCCTGAAACTGGTGAATGAACAATACTACGACAGCCTCCTGTTTCACCGAGTGATCGAGGGGTTCATGATACAGGGGGGCGATCCGGATTCGAAGAACGCGCCCAGCAGTCAGCGATTGGGTAACGGCGGCCCCTCGTACACCATTCCGGCAGAATTCAATCCAAAATTCTTTCATGAAAAAGGGGCTTTGTCAGCCGCACGTCTCGGCGACCAGGTTAACCCTCAAAAGGCTTCCAGCGGAAGCCAGTTCTATATCGTGCAGGGCACGAAGCAAACGGAGGAGCAGTTGAAGACCGATCCCCAAAAATTCAACACTGCCTTACAACAGTTCTTCCAAAAACCCGAGAACAAAGAATACCTCGATTCAATCAATACGTTTGCGCAGCACGGCGACCAGCAGGGCTTTCAAGCGTATCTCAACAACCTGAGACCCGTCGTTGAAGAACAGCTTGGCATCTCGCTCGAAAAAGAGATTGCCCCTGAAATACTCAATGCCTATACAACGGTAGGAGGAGCACCAAACCTCGACGGCCAGTACACCGTGTTTGGAAAAGTGATCAGTGGCCTTGACGTAATCGACAAGATAGCCGCTACTCCCCGCGACATGAATGACCGGCCGGTCGAAGATGTCAGGATGTTCATTACCGTGGAAGAGATGTCCAGAAAGAAAATCGAAAAAAACTTCGGTTACACTTATCCTGAAGACTAACAAGCCGTCGCGATGAGGATACTGGTTACCGGATCAAACGGGTTGCTGGGCCAGAAGCTCACTCAACTTTTGCAGAACGACCGAAGTGTTGACCTGATTGCTACCGCCAGGGGAAAATCTGTCGTGAAGATTGAGAATGGTGAATTCCATTCGATGGATATCACTGACCCCGACAACGTGGAAGGTGTTCTTCGCGTCACGAAACCTGACATAATCATCAACGCAGCGGCGATGACACAGGTCGACGATTGCGAAACACAACGTGACGCTTGCTGGAAGGTAAATGTAACTGCAGTGGAAAACCTGATCCGTGGCTGCCAGGCTTTGCACATCCATCTCGTCCATGTTTCGACCGATTTCATTTTTGACGGGAGCTCCGGGCCACTTGATGAGGAGGCCGTGCCGAATCCGGTCAACCATTATGGCGAAAGTAAACTGGCCGCGGAAAGGGCGATCCAGGCAAGCTTGATACCCTGGACAATTTTGCGGACGGTACTGGTATTTGGCATCACTCATGACATGAGCCGGTCTAACATCGTCTTGTGGGTCAAAAACAGCCTGGAGCAAAACAAGAGCATTCAAGTTGTCAATGATCAATGGCGCACACCTACTCTCGCCGAGGATCTCGCACTAGGCTGCTCTCTGGCGGCGAAAAAGCGCGCAAAGGGTATTTACCATATCTCGGGAAAAGATCTTATGACGCCGTATGATATTGCGATCCGCACCGCGGAGTATTTCAATCTTGATAAATCGCTTATTACTCCTACTGACTCCGGCCGGTTCAAGCAACCCGCGCGCCGTCCACTGAAGACGGGGTTTATTATCGACAAAGCACGGAGGGAATTGAGTTATGAACCGCATTCATTCGAAGAAGGGCTCTCGATACTCGCAAAACAGATCGGTTAAACCGACCGTTGCGAATCACTCTTTCCCCGGCCTGCGGCTCGCAATATAGTAGATCGGGATACCCGCCAGCGCAATGATCAGTCCCGGCCACGTAAACGCTGGCTTGAAGATGATGAGCAACGTACAGAAGCTGGTCCCCATCACAATATATATGAGCGGGAGCACCGGGTACCCAAAGGCCTTATACGGTCTCGGCGTATCAGGCTGTTTTCTTCTCAGCACAAAAATGCCGGCAATAGTCAGGGTATAGAATATCACGACTACAAATGATATCATATCGAGCAGGTTCCCATATTCGCCGCTCAGACACAACAGCGATGCGACGATACACTGTGCCCACAACGCCCATGCTGGTACTGAATTCCTGTTGAGCACCCCCGCCTCGCGAAAGAACAATTTATCCTTAGCCATCGTGTAATACACGCGCGCACCCGCGAGGATAAGACCGTTGTTACAGCCAAACGTAGAGATCATGATAAGGATAGCGATAACATACATACCCGGACCACCAAAAATCTGGTTTGCGGCGGCTACCGCGAGCCGGTCTGATTTTGGAAAAGCAATTGCATCAATGGGCAGCACGTACAGATACATGAGGTTCGTCAGGATGTAAAGCACGCTCACCATCAATGTACCGAGAAACAAACTCAGGCCGATATTGCGTCGTGGATTCTTGATCTCTCCCGCGATAAACGTGACGTTATTCCATGCGTCGCTACTGAAGAGCGACCCGGTCATCGCGGCGGCAACGGCGCCCAGCAAGGTAACACCGCTGACAGGTGTCCATCCCGAAGGTGCTTTGCCGCTCGCATCCTGTACAGCGGTAAATCCCGTCTGCCAGTTCTCGGTCCAGAAGTTTTCACTGGCGAACAAAAATCCGCAGAGCATCAATCCGAGTAGGGCGAGCAGTTTTGAGATCGTAAAGGTCGTCTGTACAAGCTTCCCCTCGCGGATACCCCGCGCATTGATCCAGGTCAGAAAGACCACAAGCGTGATCGCGGAAATCTGGGCTCCCGAGATATCGAAGAGCCCGAAATCGGCCAGCACATTGCTTTCACTCATCCACGGAAATACATAGGCCGAGAACCGGGCGAATGCCACCCCTACCGCGGCGATCGTTGCTGTCTGAATCACAGCAAACAAACTCCATCCATAGAGGAAACTGACCAGGGGATTGTAGGCTTCCTTCAGGTAAACATATTGTCCTCCTGCTTTCGGAAACATGCCACTCAGTTCGCCATAGCTCACGGCGGCCATGATAGTCATCACTGCAGTGATAGCCCATACCGCTATGAGCCATCCCGCACTTCCTACATTCCTGGTAATGTCTGCGCTAACGATAAAGATACCCGAGCCAATCATCGAGCCGGCAACAACCATTGTGGCATCCCACAGTGACAATTCAGGTTTAAACCCGGCTTCGCTCATCAGCAGTTAGCAGGTTAGGCATTTCAATGGTCTGATCTCAAACCAGAAGTCCATTTGCTATTCGAATATTTCCGCTACCGGCTGCCCTGTACATCCGGACGGGTATTTGATGTTCAGCAGCGCCGAAATAGTTGGGGCAATGTCGGTTATCCGATGATAGCGAACAGAAGACCCCCTCTTTATCCCGTTTCCGTAGAACAGCATTGGCACGTGCGTATCGTATGCCCACGGCGAGCCGTGTGTAGTTCCGGTAGGAGAGCTGCCGGGATACCATCCCGATTCGAGTACGATGACGATATCGCCACCCCTCTTCACGTTATAACCGCGAACAATCATTCCCTTTGTTCCGCCTTCTTCGTAGTCGCTCTGGCGCAGGGTGCTCCGGGAGTAAGCGTTAGCGACACCTTCCTGCTTCAACAGAAAGTTAGTGGCCAGCTCAGTGGCTATCATTAACTGTACGCCCGATGTCTTGGGGTCGCTCTCGAACACCTCTTCGTTGAAGAAAACATGACCGCTGCTAATACTCAGCACAACATCTTTCTCAGGGAAATACTGCTTGAGGTATTCATTGAGCTCGTCCTTCAGCCGGGACATGTTGAAATAGCCTCCGGGAACACGGCTGTCCTTCAGGTATTGCGCAACATCAGACACAGCGTGATCCGCCGTGAGGAATACAGTGTATTTACCGGCGCCTACTTTCGCGTCAAGCGTCTTCAGCAGATCCTCGATGTTCTTATCAAGACGCATGTACATATCCTGAATTTCGACAGCGTTAGGTCCAACGGAATGGCCCAACGCATCAGTGGAGGAATACGATATCGCCAGGAAATCCGTGACGTCGTCAGCACCGAGGTTCTCGCCTTCCAAAGCAGCCTTAGCCATGTCGGTAACGTAGTCGTTTCCAAAAGGAGTGCCTGTCAGGAGCCCGTATTCACCGGGCTTGCGCAATGTTTTCAGGTCATAAGGGAAAACAGGTTTGGTCTTACCACCCAAACGGCCTTCATAAGGCGAATCATCGGGTCCGCTCTCAACGTATTGATCCAGCGGCAACAGCGTCTTCCATTCGCGCTGGAGATACATCTCCGGAAGGTTCTGATCGTGGAACTTATTAAGCCAATCGGGAAGGCTGTTCATATAGTAGGTGCTGGTAATAAATTTCCCGGTCTTTCCGTCAAACCAGTAAGCAGCATCGGCCATGTGGCCAGCCGGCAACACCGCGCCGCGATCTTTTATGGATATCCCGATCACCTTGGCGCGCTTCTGTGTAAAAAGCTTCAATTCATCCGTCACAGTTGTAGAGCGAAGCCGGAAAGGAGATACATCACCATTTCCATCTTCAACTCCCACCACCTGGTAATTCTCGTCTTCGACGCAATTGACCGACTTGTCACTCTCCTTTTCATACCATGAATTGCCGACAATACCATGAATAGCCGGGGTTGCACCCGTATATACAGAAGCGTGGCCAGGTCCGGTAACTGTCGGCGCGTAATTGTAATGCCCGTTTTTAACCACAAAGCCCTCGCCCATCATCCTCTTGAAACCACCTTCGCCGAACTTCGACTGAAAACGGTATAAATACTCATGACGCATCTGATCCACTATGATGCCTACAACAAGTTTTGGGGGTGAGGTTTCATTCTTTTTCTGGGCATGTGCTCCAACAGAAATGATCACGGCCGCGATCAATAACAGATATCTCATAGCAATAAATTTTGTGAGCAATATACGAAAATATGGCATTCGCAATCCCTGTTTCAAAACAGGTGGTGCGAAAGGGTAACTCCAATGCATTCAGCGTATTTCAGGGTAGAAAATACGCACTATTCTGAACAATATATTCTATCAAAGTGCGCGACATCCTTATAAATCTCCTCGCGAAACGCCTCACCTGTTCGATCAAAATATATCACGACATAGACCGATGTTTCGGGAATGTGCTTTTCGGTAAAATAAAGCGGCGCTTCTGGTGTACCGAGATTGATGATTTCCGAAAAGACAGGCGGTATAATCGTATGACCCCGGTTGTCAATGACTCCGAAATAATTTCCTTTTTGAATGATTGCCAGTTTTTCAGCAGGCGAATCCCTGATAATGTTAATCCCGCGAATGTCGGTCTCGACTGGCTTGTTGCCTGCGAGGTTGAAGATACTCCACGACAACCCATTTTTTACCAGCGCCAGCGAGTCATTCCAGTATCTGACTTCTTCAAACTCAAAATTACTGAGTGGCTTATTATCCCAATCAACAAATTTATAGTAGCCATTCCTGAAGGTAACGACAAAGGACGGCCCGTATGGTATTGGATTCCGATCGTATTGAGGCTTGATGAGTTTCCCTTTTCGCGTATGATAAGCACCAAACTTACGGTTTCTGAGTAAAGAGACAACATCGTTCTGCGCCGTCCCGATCGCATCGAATTCTGCCTGCCTTGTCTTTCCCTTCAGATCCACCAGTCCCCTTTTTCCCTTTCGGGTAACAACAAAGACACCGTTGCCGGCATACTCAATGGCTTCGAAGGTCGCGGAGAAGAGGCGTTGTCCCTTCAGGTCGAATACAGTCGTCTCCGGCCCCTTTTCCTGAACGATCAGAAACGACATCGAATCGAGACCCGGGACAAAGCCGATCCGGCGAGGTCGATAGAATGCCCGGAACACATTCTCCTGAAAACCAACGTACAGGCTGTCGCCCCTGCTGCCTACGACAAAGGGCCCTTCCGCCCGCAGTGAGTCGTACGCTCTCGCGTACATAGCGTGATTAAGGGGATCATACAGGAACCACGATCCCTTCCATTTAACGCCAATCCTTTTCGAAAGCAGGCTTACCTGCTCAAATACTGTCGACTTTCTACCAATCCGATTGTAGACCACAACGCCGTTAGGCACTTGAGCCAACGCACCAAAGAGCATTTGCGCCAGGCTGTGCATATCAAACCTGATGACCGTCTGCAATGACTGATTAAGTACACCTTCGTATTGACCCGCCTTTCCCCAGATAAGGCCGCCTGGCCACAACCTGAGGTCATCAAACGGCTCCGAGAGCGGAAGCGGATCGCCTTCAGCCCCCCTGCCCATTTCCGCTTTCGCAATGACAAATCGCTTTCCATTCCGTGTAAACACCACAACGTCGCCCATTGCGCTGATATCGTCCCATGCGCGCGTGTCCAGCAATCTTCCCGCCAGTGAATACGGCAACCAGCGACCCTCCTTCTTCACAGCGACGAACGTGCGGGCGATGATGCGGGCATCCTCCGCATCATCGGTCAATTCAAAACCGGACTTATGTATCACCTTTACACCGTCCGCCATCTCGACCCTGAGGAAGCCCGCACCGATATCGGAGACGTCGGAGATGGCGCCGTGAAATACGGTATTCCCGTCTCGCGCCACCAGTCGGTTGTCGACGATCAGAACCTCATCCATCACCTGCCCGCAGAGATAGTCTGGATGAATGTCCGCGTATTGTGGAGCGATGACCTCCGTGCCCTGTTCGTTCATAAACCCAAACTGGCCGTCCGAGAGAAAAGGAACGAGATAGCTACTGTTGAGATCAAGTAGATTTCGCAGGGAGTCGTTGAGGAACCCGGCGGGCCAGGTGGCATCATCGTCTTCGGCAAGGAGATGAAACACCAGATTTTCAGCTTTTGTCGCGAGACGGCTCACGGGATATCGTCTCAGATACGAGAGGAAGCTGGCGACGCGACCGTCGGCCGTCATGATTTCAAAAATATTCTGATAGATCTCCGCGCGGTAAGGTGTGTCGGGGTGGTCGGCGAGAAATGTTTCAAAACTCACGAGGCGTCCGTCTTTTGTTCTCTCGAGATAGAGGAGGCGATGATACTGCGCCATTGCCTCGTCTACCCTATGCGCGCTGGGATATCGCGTAACATACGTGAGAAAAGCCTGGGGTGAGTGCTGATCAAGGGCATTCTGGTAAGCCACTTCGTTCCTTAGGTATATGGCTTGGTCGCGCTGAGCCGCGAATGGAAAACGGCTCAAAAACTGCAGATACGCCGCTTCGGTGTTTGTACTCTTCGCTACCTGAAATGCTGCACTGTCAATACTGGCTCTCAGACGGACAAGTTTCAGGCTATCGGTGCCAATGCGCTTCAGCCTGTCACGCAGTCGTGGTGGCGAATGTGTGAAGTCTCTCATTGCACCAACAGCGTACTCGTGTGCTGAGTCTAATTGAAATCCGGGGTTCCCGGGATGGAAATAGAAAACAGACAGAATGTAACGGACGGACGTATTAAGGGAATCGCGCGACAGCGCCTTCCGCAAGGTATTCTCAGCTTTCTGCCATCGGTGCTTCTCCATGTGCCGGAGCGCACTTTTCTCCGGCGAAGCCAGTTGGGCGTATCCTGTCGCGTGACATAACAGGACGAGGAGGCAGATAGTGGCGCGCGAGTTCACTGTGCTGTTAAACAGGGTTTAAAAGTACAAACTAAATTGAACCGGGCTTTAATTTGTTTAACCGCCATGCAAGTTGCAATTTTGGCACGGATGTTACCTTTGTACTCTATTGCTTACAAGAATAATTTTTGTAAATTTTCCGTGGTAAAAAAAGCTTCATGGCCAAGTTAAAGAATATCATCAAACAGCTCTCCGAAAAAGACTTCACCGCCATCTACAATTCTCTCCTGGAAAGCAACGCAGAAAAGTCGGCCTATCTCCTCAAGGCTCTCCGCGACAGGTCATTGTCTGACAATAAGATCATGACTGAGCTGGATGTAAACGCCAATGCGTACTACACGTTACGCTCGCGTTTGAATCTCAAGATCGAAGAGTACCTGATGGAGCAGCTTGAGAGCCCGAGAACTGACGTACTGCGAAAGGTAGCAAACATCAACGAGGTCTTGTTCACAAAGAAAAAAGCAATCTCGGTAGCTACCTTGAAAAAACTGGAAAAAGAGCTGCTCGACTATGACCTGGCCAATGAACTGACGGTTATCTATAAATCGCTCAAGCGACTCAACATAAACTCACCCGACTATTTCCAGTATTCACAGCTTTACAACCGGCACGTTGCCTACATGCTGGCGGTCGACAAGGCAGAAGACCTGCTGGCCGACTACTTCAAGAAGTTCGGCGACTATCTGCTCAATGGAGGGGAGATCGAAAAACTGGGGCTGAACCTGGTAATGAAGGAGATGCAAAATGTAGCCGCTCTCTATGAGTCGCATCGTCTCTACGTCTACCAGAGCTGTATGCACGTGTTTCACCGCCTCTTCGTGGAGGTAGATGACAATACGGAAGGTGGCGAATCGATTGAAGACATCTTTGCAAAGGTTCAGAAGATATTTGAAAGCTATCACCTCGATTCCATCTATTATCACCTCAACCTTGTATTTGAGTTCCTCAAGCTCGAATACTATAACCATTACAAGGTTTACCGGCAGGCGGAGAAGCATTTTGAAGAGGTTAACGATGCCTGCGCAAACCTGCTCGTAAACTATTCGACCTATTCGTTCCCCGCTCAGTTCCTTATCTCAAAGATCGAGCGTCACCTGCGGAATGGAACCGAGACCGAGCTGTATGCTGAAAATGAAGCTGTGTTTGAGGAGTTTGAGGTCGACTCACTGGACGTACCGAAGCACATTATCTATGTATTGTACCGGGCGCTGTCCTGCTACTACGTCGACAAGTTCGATGAAGCGGCGAAACTGATCAACAACCTCCTTAATGAAGTAAGCCTTAAGAGATATCCCTACGCCCAGCTTGAGATAAAGTCTCTCCTGGCATTACAGTATGTGTTGCTGAAAGACTACGAACTCTTCAATCAGCTATCGAACAGTATTCAACGGCAAATCCGGCTATTTGGAAAAGACAGCTGTGAAAATATCATGGTGTTTCTGAAGATCCTCAAGATCGCTACCAGCGAGGCCAAGAAGGAGAAGGCCAAGAAGATCAGCAGCCTGATACCGCGCCTACAGGCAACAAGCGTCGCCTACTTCGCGCCCACAAAGCTTATCAAGCTGGACGAGAAGTTTATCAAGATGCTACCGGAGATATAAGGATGTTTTCCTCAAACATCGAGTTTCACAATACTGTCGTGTGAAAGTGGCTTGTTGAGGTAAAGCTTCACGTTCTCGTATTTTTTCGAACGATCGAAATCCTGTGGATTGATTGAAGATGTGAGCATAACTATGCGGCTTTTCTTCTTCGCCACATCCGAGAGCTTCTCAAACTCGTCTAAAAACTGGAACCCATCCATCAGGGGCATATCGATATCGAGAAATATCACATCCGGAAGAACATCGCCGGCCATCTCCAGCTTCTCCATATTACGGAGAAATTCAATCGCGCTTTTCGCACCTGTGTGGGTGTAGATATTCTCCGCAATAGAAGCCGCTTCAATCATCTTCTGGTTGATGAGATTGTCAATTTCATTGTCATCGATGAGCATGACCGTGCGGTATTTCTTTCCTGCCATAGTGATTTCGTTCTAGGTATATAAAAGTACGCGATTGAACATGAATTTCCCAAGTATGCTCAGATTGAAAATTTTATTCCCTGAGCCAATGGAAGTGTATCCCCATAATTGATCGTATTCGTCTGTCTGCGCATGTAATTCTTCCAGGCGTCGGAACCCGACTCCCGGCCTCCACCTGTCTCTTTTTCGCCACCGAACGCACCGCCGATCTCAGCGCCTGAAGTACCTATATTCACGTTCGCAATACCGCAGTCAGAGCCCTCCTGCGACAAGAACATTTCCATCTCTCTCATGTTGTTTGTCATGATCGAAGATGACAGTCCCTGTTTCACTCCGTTGTGAATCTCGATAGCTTCCGGCAGGGTGTCATACCGGAGGAGATACAGGATCGGGGCGAAAGTTTCCTGCTGGACGATCTCGTAATGCGGTTCTACCTCCGCGATAGCAGGCTTTACATAGCAGCCCGACTCGTATCCCTTTCCTTTCAGCACGCCACCTGAGACAAGAAACCTCCCGCCTTCATTCTTTGCCTTCCTAAGGGCGTCGCGATAAAGCTTCACTGCCTGGCGATCGATGAGCGGACCAACGTGATTCGAAGGATCCAGCGGATTACCGATTCGGAGGTGACTATAGGCACTCACGAGCCGATCTCTCACTTCATCGTAAACTTTTGAATGTATTATCAGCCTGCGGGTGGTCGTACAACGCTGACCCGCGGTTCCTACCGCACCAAAGAGCGCGCCGCGAATAGCGATGTCCAGGTCGGCATTCTCTGTGATGATAATGGCATTGTTTCCTCCAAGTTCAAGGAGCGTGCGACCTAACCTGTCAGCTACCATCACCGCTACCGCGCGCCCCATGCGGGTAGACCCCGTAGCGGAAACGAGTGCTACATTCTCATCAGACGCGAGCAGGCGCCCTATCTTATAATCGCCATTGACGATACACGAAACACCTTCGGGCACACCGTTTGCACGGAATACTTCGCTCGCGATCTTCTGGCATGCGATGCTGCTCAAAGGAGTTTTCTCAGAAGGCTTCCACACGCACGTGTTGCCGCATACCCACGCGAGCATCGCATTCCACGACCAGACAGCCACGGGGAAATTGAACGCTGTGATGATGCCAACAACACCGATCGGGTGCCACTGCTCATACATCCGATGATGCTCTCGTTCGGAGTGCATCGTCAGTCCGTGCAACTGCCGCGACAATCCCACGGCAAAATCGCAGATATCGATCATCTCCTGAACCTCGCCAAGACCTTCGGTATAGCTCTTGCCCATTTCATAGGACACAAGCTTACCAAGCGCCTTTTTATTCTTCCGCAACGCTTCCCCGATCTGTCGCACAACTTCTCCCCTTTTTGGCGCAGGCCACGTCCTCCATATCTGGAAGGCCTCCACCGACTGTTTCAAAGCTCGCTCATACGCCCTTTCATCAGCTGCCTGTACTGTGCCGATGAGTTTGCCATCTGCCGGAGAATATGATTCTATGCGATTTCCTGTCGTGCGAATCCACTCCATACCTGTTGATACGCCGGGATTGCGTTTCTTTACGCCAAGGGAATCCAATGCCTCTCTGATGCCAAAATTTCTCATAGTGCAGAATTATATTTTTGTGCCCCAAAGCTAGGAAATAGAGGCAATAAGGGGTAAGGAAAAAGAGGAAATCACCATTCCATGCCGTAGGTTCCTTTTTCTCCCCCGGCATAAAAACCCTCCACGAGTACGCCGCCTTTCTTGTATTTCATGATCCTGTTGAGATCCTCAACGTTGTCGACAGGCACTTTGTCGATAAAAGCAACGATGAAATTCGTTCGAATACCAGCTTTCTTCCACTTGCCGGTCTTGAGGTCAGCAACCCTTGCGCCACCATCAATCATCAACTCCGTTAGCTCGCGATAAGGAACATCTTCGAATGTGGCACCGTCGAGGGTATGGTTGATTTCCACTCTTTCGAAAGTTTCCCTGCCCTGGCTGTTCTTCAACCGCGCCCGTACTACTGTTTTTTCACCCTGTCGCAGAAACGTTACGGCTATTTCCTCTCCCGGCCTGTTGCGCGCAACCCACTCCTGTAACTCGGAAACAGAATTCACAACATGGTGGTCGATCGCTACGATGACATCGCCGGGGAGAAGCCCCACCTCTTCGGCCGCACTGCCCTGCATCACATTTTGGATAAAAACACCCTGCGTCACGGGGAGATTCCATTGCTCTGCTCGAATAGCGTCGACATCACCGATCTGGATGCCAAGCAATCCGCGTTGGACTCGGCCAAATTCAAGCAGGTCGTCCATTACCTTCTTAACGAGACTTACCGGTATAGCAAACGAATATCCCTGGTAGCTTCCCGTCGAAGTGGCGATCGCAGTATTCACACCGATCAATTCACCCGAGAGATTCACCAGTGCCCCGCCGCTGTTGCCGGGGTTGACAGCCGCGTCCGTTTGAATGAAGGCCTCCACCGAGAGTCCGTTCTTTTCCTGTAGGATACCGATATTCCGTGCTTTTGCGCTTACAATACCCGCTGTGACTGTCGAGTTGAGATCGAAAGGATTTCCAATAGCAAGCACCCACTGTCCGGGTTGTACGATATCAGAATCTCCATACGGGAGGAAGGGGAGATTATTCGCTTTAATCTTAAGAAGGGCCAGATCCGTGCTGGCATCGGCGCCGACCAGCTTTGCATAGAATCGTTGATTGTTGTTCATCACGATCTCGATATTCGTCGCGTCTTCGATAACATGATTGTTCGTTACAATATATCCATCGTCAGAAATGATTACACCCGAGCCCGATGAGTGGACGGGCCGTTCGTATTGCTGAAGCGGATTCAGACTGAAGACACCCGGCCCGTAGCCCGTGCGTATATGAACAACACCGGACACAGCCTTGTTTGCGGTTGTCAGGAAATTGACATGCGCGGGTACATTGTAGGACGTATCGGTCGGTCGTCCGGTAAGTACCAGGCGTTGCCGCTCCTCGATGGAGGTATAGTCAGCGTTTGAAGTACCCAGATACTGGATCGTAAAAATAGCACCCAACACACCGCCTATAGCGGCAATAACCACGATGACAAGTACAAAAACAATGCGCTTCATATCGAACCTCCCTATTATGGGTAAGTTAACGTTTATTTCCTCCAAAATGATCGACAGTAAAAAAAAAGCGCTCCGAATCCGGAACGCTTTCACCTACTAAACTTAAACCCCTATCTTCTGATCACGGCACGCTTACGCCACCTTGATCGCTGTCTTCAACAGTTTTTTCTCGTCTTTGGGTACATAAATCTCGAGGATGCCTTTGTCGTATTTCGCCTCGATCTTACCACCGTCTACATTCTCCGGAAGGACAAACGTCCTGCCAAACGCACCATACTGCGTCTCCACCGAACGGAAATGTTTGCCGTCCGATTCCTTCGTAAGCTTCCGCTCACCGCTGATCGTCAGCTTGTTCTCATTCAGGTTAATCTTGAAATCCTCCTTCTCCATGCCGGGCACAGCGAGTTGAATCTCAAAACCTTTGTCGTTTTCGATTACGTCCACTTTGGGAACAAACGAATACACGGAACCTCCGGAACGAGCTACTGAATCGTTGAAAAAACGATCCACAAGACGACTAAAACCAGTTGGTATAAAGTCGTTCAATTCATCACTATAACGCACGATACTCATAACTTATTACTGTTTAGTTTTCTGATTGTTTTCTTTTCCCATCACTTAGAGAATAACGTGCCGGGTCAAATAATCAGACATATTGTCAATATTATCAGCATAATTTCTGATAATAGCGACAATATGTCCTATTAAGGTAAATCTAGTCGAATCGAATTGCCCGAATTGGCATAATGCGGGAGATAACCATAGTCGGCAGCAACAGTATGAGCGTAATGAGCAGCAGTGCGAGCAGATTGAGCGTCACAACGATCTCCCAATGCCAGCTGATAGGCACAAAGCTCATGTAATAATCACGGGGATTCAATTTGATGATTTTGAATTTGTCCTGAATAAAACACAATCCCAGGCCGAGCAAATTTCCGAACATCAATCCCCGCAAAATCAGGTTGATGCCGTTGTAGACGAACACCGATCGAATGAGCGCGTTGTTGGCTCCAAGCGCCTTGAGCATGCCGATCATCCGCGTTCGCTCCATCACCATGATCAGCAACACGGAAATCATGTTGACACACACCACAGTAAGGATGACAATCTGAAGAATATTGACCTGCCGGCTCAACAAATCCAGCCATTCAAAGATTTGAATAAACCGGTCCCGCACCCGTTCGATATTCAGATCAAAGTCCATCGATTCGCCGATAAAGACTCCTGCCTGATCGATATGTTCGGGACTCGTCACAAACACCTCAAGGCCGCCGGCAACGGAATCCGGCCAGTCGTTCAGGCGCTGGATCATCCCGATATCGGTGAGAATAACCCGGCTGTCGAAGTATTCGGAAAGATTCGTTTCATAGATACCAGTGACTTTGAGTCGTCGGAATCTCGGGGGATTCTGAAAGAAGTGGACGATAATGTCATCACCGACATCCTTCTTCAACTTGGCAGCAATGACCTTGCTCAGCACAACCTCACTGGCATATCCCGAATCACGGAACTGAATAAAATCACCTTTGACGAGATTTTCTCTGAACGCAAGCGTATCAAAGCTTTTCCCTACACCTTTCAACAAAACCCCGAGCGCGTCGTCGTCGGTCTTCACTACACCGATCTTGGTCGCGAATTCCTGTACATGGCGAACGTATGGGTAATTTTCCGGGTTCTTGTAAAGATCGACGTTAAAATCCATCGGTTGCTCTTCCGTCGAATTGTACATCGAAAACTTGGTGATCAGGATGTGGCCGCTGAAGCTGTAAATTTTCTCTTTCACTGTTTCCTGGAACCCCATCATGATGAGAAAGGAGATAATTGACGCTGCCAGCCCAACCGCTATGCTGATAATCGCAATTTTATGGATGGTCGATGAGAACCCTTCCTGATATCCCCTGCTAATTCTTTTGGAAATAAAATAAGAGGGATTCAATTTTTGTTAACTTTTGGTCGTGTATCCATTCGTGCAAAATAGGCCATAACTAATTAAGAACCCTACATCATTGAAAATTATGAAAAATATCAACGTCCATATCCTGGTGTTAGCCATTGTTTTCCTCCAGTGCGGTGACCGTCCTTCCGCCACTGGCGGTGAAACAGAGCCCACAGAAACATCCGCTGTAATTGTTGGGGCAGATCAAACAGATCTCCTCCTGACGAAGATCACTGGCAAGCGGGTTGCCCTGGTGGTGAACCACACCTCGATGACGGGGAACACGCACCTTGCCGATACCCTGATGTCGTTGGGCATCGAAATCGCGAAAGTATTCGCGCCGGAACATGGATTTCGCGGGGCCGCCCCGGATGGAGAAAAGATCAGCGATGGGATCGACAGCCAGACCGGACTACCCATCGTATCGTTGTATGGCGCCAACAGAAAACCAACTCCGGAACAACTCGCCGACGTTGACGTAGTGATATTCGACATTCAGGATGTCGGGACACGCTTCTATACCTACATCAGCACCATGCATTATGCAATGGAGGCATGCGCCGAACAAGGCAAGAAGATGATCATCCTCGACCGGCCCAACCCGAACGGGCATTATGTAGACGGACCGATACGCGTTCCCGAACTGAAGTCGTTCGTAGGAATGCACCCCATCCCGATCGTCCACGGACTGACGGTAGGCGAACTATCGGGAATGATTAACGGCGAGGGCTGGTTGGAAAACGGGGTCAGGTGCGACGTAGACGTGATAAAAGTTAAGAACTGGCAGCACGGCGACTTCTATTCCCTGCCCGCTAAACCTTCGCCCAATCTACCGAATGATCAGTCTGTAAGACTCTATCCCTCACTCTGCCTGTTTGAGGGAACCGTGATCAGTGTAGGAAGAGGAACCCAAACACCTTTTCAAATCATCGGCAACCCCACCTTCACAGACCTCCCTTTCAGTTTTACTCCCGAGCCGATACCCAATATGTCAATGACACCACCCCACAACGGAACGACATGCTACGGCCTCGACCTGAGAGAAGTGGAAGTAGAACCGCGGATCAACTTGCAGTACCTGATCGACTTCTATCAAAAGTATTCCGATAAAGACAAATTTTTCACCGGATCATTCGACCGGCTTGCGGGAACTCCGGAACTGAAGGAGCAGATCAAAAAAGGAATGACGGAAGACGAGATCAGGGACACCTGGAAGCCAGGGATTGAATCCTTTAAAGAGGCGAGGGCGAAGTATTTGTTGTATCAATAGTCTTGGGTTTACGATTTAAAGTTTAAGGTTGACTAAATCTGAAAAAGTAAAGGATATCCTTTCGATACTCGATAAGCATTTTCCCAATCCCGACATTCCGTTGAATCACAAGGATGCGTACACCTTGCTGATCGCGGTGTTGTTGTCCGCTCAGTGCACTGACGAGCGCGTTAACAAAACGACTCCGGAGCTTTTCAGTCTTGCTGACAATCCATTCGACATGGCGAAGATCCCTGCCGACGAGATCCGGGAGATCATCAGGCCATGCGGCCTGTCGCCGGCAAAATCGAAAGCGATCAGTAAACTGTCTCAGATTCTCGTAGAAAAATACGACGGCAACGTGCCCAACACTTTCGAGGAACTTGAGGAATTGCCGGGAGTCGGGCATAAGACCGCATCAGTAGTCATGACGCAGGTATTCGGACTTCCCGCCTTTCCGGTTGATACACATATTCACCGGCTCGCCTACCGCTGGGGATTGTCTACCGGCCGGAGTGTTGAACAAACCGAACGCGACCTGAAGCGACTGATCCCGCAGGATCTGTGGGATAAAGCTCATCTCCAGATCATTTACTTCGGAAGAAAATATTGTCCCGCACGGGGCCACGATTGGGAGAAATGCCCGATATGCTCGAAGTATATGCGAAAGTCGATGCGCCGGTAGTCAGTTGCCTTCACTGACTACCAGCAACTACTGACTTACCGATTTAATCTCCATATTTGCGTCGCTATGTCATCCCTTCGAGTCATATTCATGGGCACGCCGGAGTTCGCGGTTCCGAGCCTGGAAATTCTTGTACAGAACAAGGTAAACGTCGTCGCTGTTGTCACTGCGCCGGATAAACCACAGGGACGCGGACAGAAGATTGTGTTCTCACCCGTGAAAGTATGCGCGTTGAAACACAACGTTCCGGTGCTACAGCCTGCCAATCTCAAATCACCGGACTTCATCGAAGAGCTTAGATCATTCAACGCCGATCTTCAGGTGGTGGTTGCCTTTCGGATGCTTCCGGAGGTGATATGGAGTATGCCTCCCCGTGGCACGTTCAATCTACACGCCTCCCTCCTCCCACAATACCGGGGTGCGGCGCCAATCAACTGGGCTATCATCAAAGGCGAGAAGGAAACAGGTGTCACCACGTTTTTTCTGCGACACGATATCGATACCGGAAATATCATCCATCAGGAAAGAGAAGTCATCCACGACGATGACGACGCGGGAACACTTTACGAGAGACTGATGACGAAGGGTGCCGGTCTGGTATTGAAGACCGTCGAAGCCATACAAACGGGTGATGGTAAGGCTACACCTCAGGCCACCGATGTCGTCATCAAACACGCTCCCAAAATCTTCAAAGAAACCTGCGAGATCAAATGGGATCAACCCGCTGAATCCATTCGAAACTTCGTACGCGGATTGAGTCCCTATCCTGCAGCGTGGACGGTGATCCGGGGAAAGAATTTCAAAATATACAAAACTGCTCTTGCCTCGTTTTCCGGCGGCGCACAAAACCCCGGCGAATACGTGACAGACAACAAAAATTATCTTTACTTTAAAACCGCTGACCGGTGGCTATCGATCGAAGAATTGCAGCCGGAAGGGAAGAAGCGAATGCCGATCGGCGACTTTCTGCGAGGCAATACCTTGTAGCCCCAGCATCAAAGAAAAACCATGGTAGTATCAGCTATAGCAGCACTTTCGAAAAACCGCGTCATCGGCAAAAACAACGACCTGCCGTGGCGTTTACCCGACGACATGAGATTCTTCATGGAGACGACGAAAGGTCATCACGTGGTAATGGGGAGAAAAAACTACGACTCACTCCATCCGAAATTCAAACCCCTGCCGCACCGGACAAACATTGTGATCACACGCCAGCAGAACTTCCAGGCGCCAGGGTGCATTGTGATGCACGCAGTGGAACCCGCGATAGAACTGGCGCGGAAAAATGCGGACGACGAATGCTTTATCATTGGCGGCGCCGAGATCTATCGTCTGGCTATGCCCTATACCACACGCCTGTACCTCACGGAAATCGACGCGGAAATCGACGGCGATACAATGTTTCCGGAAATCGCCGGGAAAGACTGGAGGGAGGTCAGTCGCGTGCATCACCCTGCGGACGAACGGCATGTCTATGCGTTCGACTTCGTAATTTACGAACGCATCAGCCAGGAATATGGAAAAGCTTGAAAACAAGGTTATTTGGCTAACCGGTGCCTCATCCGGGATCGGCGAAGCGTTGGCTTATGCATTGGCGGCCAAAGGTGCGAAACTCGTGCTTTCCGCCCGGCGTAAAGATGAACTTGAGCGTGTGAAAGGCAATTGCCCGGCGGCGGTTCAAGCCAACGTAAGAGTTCTTCCCCTTGATCTCTCGTTAACGGACACACTTCAGCTGTCCACACAGGCCGCTATTCAGATCTTCGGCCATGTAGACATCCTGATCAACAACGGTGGTGTCGGTCAGCGCAGTATGGTTGCGCAAACCGGCGTTTCCGTCGACCGCAGGATCATGGAGGTAAACTACTTCGGAGCGATGGCACTGACAAAGTATCTGCTTCCACACTTCCTCCAACGAAAGTCGGGGCATTATGTCAACGTCAGCAGTATCGTGGGAAAATTCGGTACGCCCTATCGATCGGGCTATGCGGCATCAAAGCATGCGCTTCATGGTTTCTTCGACGCTCTGCGCGCCGAGCACTTTCGCGACAACATAGCAGTCACGATGATCTGTCCGGGATTTATTCACACACCGATCACTCTTTCCGCCCTCACCGGTGATGGCACACCCCTCAACAAAATGGACGAAGCTCAGTTCAAGGGGAAATCAACGGAATGGTGTGCAAAGAAAATTGTCAGGGCAATTGAGAAAAGAAAAGAAGAAGCCTATATCGGAGGAAGGGAAATTCTCGCCGTATATCTGAAGCGATTTGTCCCCACACTATTTTCAAAGATCATCCGCAACACCGCCGTCCGCTAACCGTCGCCAGCCTTATTCCCCCATTCCGGTATCCTATTCTCCGGCCCCAAACACCCTCTTCAATATCTCCGTTGTACGCGCGACGGGATTCTCACGGATATTCATTTCTTCTTTCGCGATCATTACAAATAGTCCTTCGATTGCCTGGTCAGTCGCATAGTCGTCGAGATCGGGATTAACTTTCTGCACCAGAGGGATCTGATTGTAGCGTGAAACGATTTCGCCATAATATTTCGTGGCGTTCACCTTATTCAACGAATTCTGAATGACGGGTTTGAATTTTTCTTTGAGTAGCCCCGATGTTGTGCGTTTGAGATATTGCGTCGCGGCATCGTTGTCTCCCCTGAGGATTGCCCATGCATCCTGGATCGTCATCGCCCGGATAGCCTCTACGAAGATCGGCTTGGCTTCTTTGGCGGCATCCTCCGCACCGCGGTTGAGGGTCACTATAAACTTATCGACTTCACTTCCCAGGCCGATCTGCCGCAGCCTGTCTTCCACTCGCTTCACATCGGGAGGGAACGGAATCCGGATTTCGGGATTCTTAAAGTAGCCATCCAATTGCGACACCAGATCCGAGCCGGTCGACACACCTTTGATGAGTGCCTCCTTGAGACCCTGTCCCACTTCAGTGGTTGTGAGTGGTGCGGGCGTCCCGCCGAGGGACTTATTCACTTCGCCAAGGGTCTGATTGATCTGGGCTGTCGTACAGGCACCGAGTGTGAAGGCAACAATAACGGCAGCGAAAACCTGCGCTGTGTTTGTTTTCATGAAGCGTCATTTTAGGTAAAACGCAGAACCGACTGCGCTCCGCAATATACGAGGTCCTGAAAGTTCATACACTCACCTCCAACCGGTATTTTAGGCGGACAATCGATTGACCAGGCCTGCCTTTAGGCTGTGCGACCGCGACCGCCGAAAAAACATCGGTCTGGCGGTCATCGGTAGTTGTATTTTAGTCCTAAAGTCTATTTTTGTCGATCTCATTTTGAAAATGTTTTGTTCTCACCAGTGCCGGCCGGCGCGGGTTTTGAACGCTAAACGGGTAACGGAGGCATAACACAAACATGTATGAAGGAAGTCAGGGCGGAAATTTTAACTATCGGAGATGAAATACTCTATGGCCAGATAATAGACACCAACAGCCAGTGGATAGGGCAACAACTCTCGAAGGTTGGTATCAGAGTAGTTCACAATACTACCGTTGGTGATATTGACGACGACATCCTCACCGCGTTTGCCGAGGCGGAACAGCGCGCAGACATTATTCTTATTACCGGCGGACTCGGGCCGACAAATGATGATCTCACGAAACCATGTCTGGCCCGGTACTTCAACTGTGACGTGGAGATGCACGAAGGGGCTCTGAGAGATGTGACCGAGTTCTTTGCGAGCCGGGGCCGCGAGCTCACTGAAATAAACAGGCAGCAGGCAGCCCTTCCTGTGTGTTGCGAAAAAGTAACAAACCGGCTCGGCACCGCCCCCGGGATGTGGTTCCACATCCGGGACAAGGTATTTGTCTCCATGCCCGGCGTGCCGCATGAGATGAGGACAATGATGTCGGAAACAGTCATTCCCCGTCTCACAACGCTTTTCCAAACCCCCGTCATCAATCACCTCGTGATTCGCACCGTCGGTATTGGAGAATCGTTTCTGGCAGATCGAATCAAGCCGTGGGAAGATGCCTTGCCAGCCGGCATCAAGCTTGCCTACCTCCCCGGATTGGGCGAAGTAAGGCTGCGGCTCACCGGGATAGGTACAGACAGCAATGCCCTTAGGGAAGAGATGGAGCAATGCGCCAGGCAACTTCGGAGTTTCGCCGGCGAATACATTTACGGTATGGGTGAAGACCCGCTGGAGGTTGCTGTTGGCAAACTCCTGCGAGACAGGAACCTCACGCTGGCGGCCGCGGAAAGCTGTACCGGTGGTTATCTCACCCACCTTATTACCAGTGTTCCGGGAAGTGCCGATTATTTCAAGGGAAGCCTCATTGCATACTCCAATGAAGTCAAGACACTTCAATTGGGAGTCTCGCCCGAAACCCTGGCAAAACACGGAGCTGTGAGCGAGGAAACAATTAGGGAAATGGCCGAATGTGTGCGGCAAAAACTTAATACCGACATTGGCGTTGCCACCAGTGGGATAGCAGGACCTTCCGGTGGAACTCCGGAGAAACCGGTTGGCACGGTGTGGATCGCCTGTGCCGATGAAAAGGGTACCACGACGAAACTGCTTAAGCTTTCAAAAGAGCGGGTGCTCAATATCAAAATGACATCTGTCGGAGCACTCAACCTTATCCGTCGATCACTGCAATAAATGCGAACCTTTCACTTCTGACCCGACGTCGGATCTATAATGGTTGTTCGTCGCCCTTTTCGCTTGCCTCATCGGTTGTTCGTTGGAATCATTGACGGAAAGAGATTATTTGAAGGATCCATTCTCACCAGATTTCATTCGGGGGATCATCTTCGCATAGTGACTCCGGTATTGGCACAGAGTTTTTATGGAGACAGATTTAATTTCACGACTATGGGTTACTTGCTGATCAAAAAGAATGATGTCAAAACCTTCAAATCTTTCTTAAACGGAAAAGAAATCGAAGTTGGCGTGCACATTGGCTCGAATGCAGATATTTTCAATCCGGACGAGGAAATTGACATTTTCTATGACAGCGATACCTACAGAGCCCGCATAACCCGTCAGACGAAAAGCCGTGGCGCATCGGCAAACCATGCACTGGTGACCCTGGGTCTGGTGAAGCAGTAGTCCTGTTTCCATGAAAATCCGGCTATCGTAGCGACAGTCCCTCCAGGCGACCCTATTTCCCTATTTCCCTATTTCCCGTACCTTTACGCCGTTGGACCGACGGATGGAGAACCCATTGTCTACCCATCCGCAATTATAATTCGATATCTATGGCGCTTGTTGAACTGGTAATGCCAAAAATGGGTGAAAGTATCACCGAAGCCACTATTCTGCAGTGGTTGAAAAATCCCGGCGACAAGATCGAGCAGGATGAATCCTTACTCGAAGTAGCAACCGACAAAGTTGATACTGAGGTACCATCCACGCACGGCGGTGTGCTTAAAGAAATCCTCGCGAAAGACGGTGACGTTGTGAAGGTAGGAACTCCAATAGCCGTGATCACCACAGACAACGATGAATCAGCACAGCCCGCCCCATCAATTGAATCCAAAAAAACTGTCGCCGAGAAGACACCCGAACCCGTAACGCGCGAAGCGTCACCGAGAGAGTCTAACGGCACGGCGAAAACTCCGGGTCGTTTCTATTCGCCGCTGGTGAGAAATATCGCAAAAGAAGAGCGTATCGAGTTGGCTGAACTCGAAACGATCGCCGGATCAGGTACCGAAGGGCGTGTGACAAAAAAAGATATACTTGCCTACGTGCAAAACCGCAGACTGGGCGCCGGGCTTGCAGCGCGTACTACAACGGCAGGACGGGTACCGGTATCGATAAGCAGCGGTGACGAGATCATCGAAATGGACCGGATGCGTAAGATGATCGCCGAGCGAATGGTAGACTCTAAACGTATCGCGCCGCACGTGACCTCTTTCGTCGAAGCAGACGTCACGCCGATCGTGTATTGGCGAAATAAATGGAAGCATGGATTCCAAAAAGAGGAAGGTGATGCGCTGACCTACACCCCGATCTTCATCGAGGCGGTTGTTTTGGCGATCAAAGACTTCCCCCTTATCAACATACAAGTTGATGGCGACCGTATTATCAAGAAAAAAGACATTAACATAGGAATGGCCGTGGCGCTTCCTTCGGGTAATCTGATTGTACCCGTTATCAGGAACGCTGATCAGTACAGCTTGCGCGGACTCGCAAAGGCTGTCAACGATCTCGCCAGGCGGGCACGCGAAAACAAATTGAAGGCCGATGACCTCTCGGGCGGAACGTTCACAATCTCAAATGTAGGATCGTTCGGCAATATTATGGGTACTCCCATCATCGTGCAGCCTCAGGTAGGAATATTGGCAGTTGGTGCTGTCCAGAAGAAGGCGTCGGTCATTGAAACACCCTATGGTGATACTCTCGGTATCCGCCACAAAATGTTTCTCTCACACTCATACGACCACCGTGTTGTAGACGGTGCTCTCGGCGGCAGCTTTGCCAGAAGGGTCGCAGACTATTTAGAGCGGTTTGATACCGGACGGGTTCTGTAGTAAACAGGTGATGGCATTAGTGGCGAACGGAGATGAAGCCCCGCATGGATTCTCTTCCGGGAAGCTCAAGTACATAGTAATAAGTTCCGCTTACAAGGTCCTTGTCGCTGTTGGTATTTGATTGTCCGCGGAACGCGTTCTCCGCATTATCATAATTACCGATCTCAAATACCTTATCGCCCCAGCGATTGAAAATCGATAGCTTGTTCGGCAGGTAATGCTCGATGTTGTCTATTCGCAAATAGGCGTTCTGCGCATCACCATTATTTGAAACAGCATTGTACACAACGATCTCCCTGCTCTCTGCTGTTGTCGCCAGCGCGATAAACGGCATCGAGACATTAAATTCACTCCTGACCCTTCCGCTGTTTTGTTGCTCAACCCGCCCGATGCTGGTAAAATGATCGGTCGGCGATTCTGACTGAACCACCACGAGTCGTTCGGGATTGTCGGCCCAGGAGACATCCATCAATGGAAGCACAATAGGTGAAGCAGGAAGCGATCCTGACTGCACGTCTACATGCCAATATCGCTCACGGAAAATTGATCCGAGCGTTGACGGTAGAGATGGCCCCGAATTGCCAAACGGCAACGCCTGCACGCCGATTATCGCATCCGGATCCCTGACATCGGGCAATTCAACCGGCAGGTACGTCAATCCGGTACCCACGGGAAAAAGCTTGTGTCCGTCGCCAATATGGACGACCACCCCGTGAACATGTGAAGAATCTGACGCGCCTGTGATCGCTACCTCGTCAGTCAGGATCAGCTTCGCGCTACCAGCAGCCTCTACGATGCCATTCTGAAAATGGACTTCCGCGTTCACTACCATATCGGATAGGAGAACTTTTTTTGTTCCGCCGGCAATCGTGATTATATTAAACGTTTGTCCGTTATGGTGGATAATCTGGGGAATCGTTGCCGACGAGCTATTGAATGTGATCTCTCCGTTCGCCGGTTCGTAGAGACCGGAGTTAACCCAGGGCCCGGACACTTTGAGGTGACCGTTGTTGGCGATCGTCCCTTCGTTTTCCACATCCCCGCGAACCGATAATGTAGTATTGGATGCGATCGTAATCCTTGCGTCACGTGCATACAATACCTGCGCACGCAGTCCATGCGAGCCCGCTACAGCAAGCAAAAGGATGAGGGAGCTTATGACACCGGGAACCGCGCGCATAGTTAAAATTTCCCGATGACGTACCACTTATCCGTATCAACGGCAATCACGGTGATAGCCGTAGGGTTGAGTAACCCGATTATGAAATTCTGAGCGGCTGAGCCATCGATGATGCTGTTTCCCGGAGGCGCGCTGATGGTAACATTACCCAGTAAATCGAGCAAGTTGAGACGATGCCGGATATGCAATACCTTGCCGGGAACCGATCCCGCCTGTGGAAGTGTAATGGTGGTGCCGCCGTTTACGGCGATAATCACGTCATCCGAAGCAGTAGCCGTATAGTTGGAACCTACTGTCACCGCCTTGAAGGCAACAGGAATTCCAGGTTCTCCCTGATCTCCTTTCTCCCCTTGGGGGCCCGCTGGTCCAGGATCGCCCGGATCGCCTTTATCACCCTTGTCGCCTTGATCCCCCTTTTCCCCCTGAAGACCCGCTGGCCCGGGATCGCCCGGATCGCCTTTGTCACCCTTGTCGCCTTTCTCTCCCTGGAGTCCTCCTTCGACCGCCAAGGGCTTCCACTCAGAATCCATCCAGTAGTAGAAAAGCTTATCGTTGGTATCAAAGACGAGGAGTCCATTTTCCGCTTCTGTCATTAGCGAAGTGAAAGCCTGGGCCGTTCGTTGCACAGTACTCATCCGCGGGACTAGCAGTCCCTGATCGTTGGTAGGAGAACGAAGATCCAATACCGCACGACTGTTGGGCACATCGGTGTTGATACCCACCTGTGAAAACAGCGCATGCGGGCCGGCAACAAACAGAACGAGGAATACGAGATTTCTAAACAATCGGCACATAACAACAGAATGGAGTGGACCGATTGATACCGGAAAACGCGGGTAGGTAAACTGAAAGATCGAATATCTTTTCGCCCGGTACGAGCGACTACTATTTCCTTACGGTCAGGAATCCTTCGATTCTCCTGCCGTCAGAAATTGTCTCAATCACATAGAAGTAGGTCCCCGAACTCAGGTCTTTATCACCGTCGATGTTCGACTTGCCGCGGAAGACACGCTCCCGGTTGTCGTAATTTTGGATCTCGAAGACCTTGTCACCCCAGCGATTGAACAACATGAATGTATTTTCACTGAAATTCTCAATGTTGAGAATTCTCAGGAAAGCGTTAAGGTCATCTCCATTGGGAGAAACCGCATTATAGACGATGATCCCTTCCGCACCGGTAGCCGTTCCCACCGCGAGCAGCGACTTTCCAAACGTCCCTTCGCTGGTAACCCTTCCATCGGTAGGAGTACCCTCATATTCCAGCCGGCCCAGGCTTTCGAACGGCTCATTGAGATCGTCCGCTTGCGCCACCACCACTTCTTCAGCGGTAATGACAACGTTCTCATTCTTTACAGGGAGCACTACCCGTGAGTTTGCCAACGTGCCCGACACAACATCCACCTGCCAGTACCGGTTTGTCGAGACAGCTTTCAAGGAAGACGACGCGACCAGTGACTGCCCGTCAAGGCCGACAGCGGTAACGCCGATCTCGGGTGAAGCACCCTCCACGTTGAGAAATTCAACCGGTAAATAGACTGATCCGTTTCCCACCGGGAACAGCTTATGGCCTGGTCCCAAATGATAGACAGGGCCCCGGATATGCGAAGTATTCGAGCCGCCCACAACTTGCGCGGTTTCTGCAATCACAATTCTGGAACCGTTCTGCGATGCCAGTATTCCGTCTGTCAGGCGCAGCTCATTTTCAATCGTGATGTCGGCGAGAATTTGTTTTTGCCCTCCGCCGATAAGCGTCAGCCTGCTGAACGACTGGTCATTGTGGTTGATGATTTGGGGAAGATCGCTGTTGAATGTTATTTGTCCGTCGCCCGCCTGATATTCAGCGTGGTTGATCCACGACCCCCCTACCTGCATATCGCCGTTGTTGACGATTGTGCCTTCGTTGAAGATGGTATCTTTCACGAAGAGAACGCTGCCCGAACCAATGCTGATGACCGATTCGTTATACAGGTTCTGCGCGCTCAGTGAGTGGCAGAACACGACAAAGAATATGGTTGAGGCGAATCTCATACTTATCCGCCTTTACGTGGGTCAGGTATGGAACGGCTGATCGTTACCCATTCCGCGCCCACCGAAAGGACTGTGATTGCAAAGGCTCTGTTGGCGCCGCCATCGAGATACATCACTTCGGATTCCGCAAACCCGTCGATCGTGCCTTTCGATGCCCTGACGATCACTGCTTCGGACGCGTTAACACCCATCGACCTGAACACCAGCACCCTCCCTATGTTTTCCTCCGCTGGTGGCAACATGATGTTGACCGGCTTTCCCGAACCCGGCCTTCCGAATAAAATATAATCCGCTTTCTCGACACTATACCCATCGTCAACGACCTTGAAGTTGACGTAGTGAGAGCCATTGACATTCAGCGCACCCGGTCCGGGACCCGACCAGTCGCCAATCGATACCGATGAGAAATTGAAAGCCAGCTCGCCGTTCGCATCGGGGCTGTTTTTCAGGGTTTCCCAAAGACCTTCGCCACCGCCGCCTCCCTGTTGCGGCGCAGCCCAGGCAGTTGTTCCGGCCCCTGTTGTGGTTAACACATGGCCAACCGTACTGGCGGGTGCGATTTTTCCTGCTGTCACGGCGTTGTTTGCAATCTTGGTAGTAGTCACGGCGTTGTCTGCTATCTTGGTATTGACCACCGAGTTATTTGCCAGCCCCGGATTCGGATAAGTTCCGGTTAGCACCCCTCCCGCCGCGCCAGCAGGTGTCACCGTTACGTTATTACCACCGGTGATACTCAAAGCGCCGGTTGTCGCATTGTATGCGAGCGTCTGATTATCGGTGTTCGTGCCGGAAAAGGGAGCCAGATCAATCTCCGTGGCCGAAGGGTTGTTCGAGATGGTAAGCGTAGTCCCGTTCAACACAAGATCCTGGGTTTCGTTCTCCCCCATCTGAATGGGCACCCATCGGTTCAGCTGCCAGTAATAGAAAACATTCTCAACGCTGTCGTACACCAGCATACCGTTTTCGTGAACGGTATAGTCGAGAACATCACGCTGATCGGCTGACAGCCGAGGCACCAGAAATCCCTGGCTACGGCTCGGGGATCTTAGTTCAAGAACGGCGTTTGAGTTTGGAGAAGTAGTTCCGATTCCCACCTGGGCGTGCGCCATGACCGCGCAAGTGAGAGAGAGAAGTAGTGAATATAACAACTTCATATCTGATGAGTTAGGGGTAAGGGTTCAGACTTCAGTCAGGTATCACCCGAGAGGGATGTTATTAATAAAACTTACATCTACAATGTAACCCAAAAGCACGTTTTTTGGGCTATTTTTGCCATCAAAACGCAAGGAATATGAAATTTGCAACCAAAGCTGTACATGCGGGAGTAGTTCCGGATCCCACCACGGGAGCCATCATGACGCCTATTTACCAAACTTCAACATACGTGCAGGAGTCACCTGCGAAAAATAAGGGGTATGCATACGCGCGCGGAGCAAACCCCACCCGCAACGCGCTTCAGGCAAGCCTAGCATCACTTGAGAACGGCAAGTTTGCTCTCTGTTTCTCGTCGGGCATGGGTGCGACCGATGCGGTGATCAAATTGCTGGCGCCTGGCGATGAGGTGATCACGGGTAATGATCTCTATGGCGGAACCTATCGCATGTTTAAGCGCGTCTTCGAGAAGTATGGTATCAAATTTCACTTCATTGACCTGACTACTGCATCGAATATCGAAGCCGTTATCAGCGACCGCACGAAGCTGCTTTGGATAGAAACACCGACAAATCCGCTGATGAACATCGTCGACATCGCAGCCAGTACGGCGATCGCGAAAAAACGCAATATCACGGTTGCGGTAGACAACACTTTTGCATCACCTTATCTTCAGAATCCGCTCGACCTCGGCGCCGATATCGTCATGCATTCTGTGACCAAGTACCTCGGTGGGCATTCGGATGTAGTCATGGGTGCGCTCGTGATGAACGATGAGAAGTTGTATCAGGACCTCGCATTCATCATGAATTCATGCGGGGCCGTGCCGGGTCCACAGGATTCATTCCTGGTATTGCGGGGTATCAAGACCCTGCACCTGCGTATGGAACGCCATTGCCTCAACGGCAGAAAAGTAGCGGAATTCCTGAAATCCCATCCCAGCGTCGGCAGAGTGTACTGGCCGGGATTCACCGACCATCCCAATCATGATATCGCCAAAAAGCAAATGCGCGACTTCGGGGGCATGCTGTCGTTTACTCTCAAGGACGACAGCGTTGAAAAGGCCACCAGGCTCATGGAAAACGTCAAGGTGTTTTCACTGGCCGAGTCGCTCGGCGGTGTTGAGTCACTTGTCAACCACCCGGCTTCCATGACACATGCCAGTATCCCGAAAGAAGAACGCGAAAAAAGCGGGCTTGTAGATTCGCTCATCCGTCTCAGCATCGGCATTGAAGACGCTGACGATCTGATTGCCGACCTCGATCAGGCAATACGCGCCTGACGGGCTACACCTCCTCAAAATTGAGGTCGCGACCGTATGTCTCGTCTATTGCGCGAAGCGATAAGAATGCTATGACTACTGTAACAACGCCCACCACAAGCGCACCGTAAATGATGCCGGTATCCTGAGCCCGCTCAGCGCCCTGTGATACGGTGTTGTGATCCGCGATAATGCCACGCAACAGCTGAAAAAGAAACGTCAAAGGAACCACTGTACCTCTTATAAAATTCGGCACTGTCGTGGCGACAGTCGATCGGAGGTTGGTGCCAAACTGTTCGGCGGCGATGGTAACGAACAACGCCCAATAGCCTATTGCGATACCCAGCAGCACGCAAACGCCATAGAAAAACCCAACGGTCCTTACCGGCATGAAAAGGTAGAACACGATAGCGATCAGTGTCAGAACGAGGAATGCTGAGACCACCTTTTTCCTCGACCCTACTTTCTGCGAGATAAAGCCACTGGAGAAGTCGCCGAGCGCGAGGCCTATGTAGCAGAACATCACGGCATCGCCTGCGAGTACAGTACCCGTTACCGACAGCGCATTCGCAAACTCCGGCGCAAAGGTCACCAGGATCCCGGCGACGTACCAGATCGGCAGTCCTATCATGATACATCCCATATAACGGGTAAAGATTCCTCTGGAGGAAAACAGGCGGAAGAAGTTTCCACGCTGAACCGCCGACTCCCGGAGTTTTAAAAACATCCCCGACTCAAAGACGCTGATCCGGGCAACCAAAAGAAGAAGACCCAGGCCCCCGCCAATAAAATATGCGACCTGCCAATCAAAAATACGAGCGACAAAGTTCGCGAGGATAGCTCCGGTAATACCTACCGACGCAATGATGGTCGTTGCATACCCGCGGAGCCGTGCGGGAAGAATCTCGGAGACCAGTGTTATGCCAGCTCCCAGTTCTCCGGCAAGACCTATTCCGGCGATGAATCGCAATGTAGCATACTGATCAACCGTCGTTACAAATCCATTGGCGATATTGGCCAGCGAATAGAGAAGGATCGAGCCAAACAACACAGACAATCGACCCCGTTTGTCGCCCATGACTCCCCAGATGATGCCGCCGATAAGCAGGCCACCCATCTGCCATCGCAACAGGAATTCACCCTCGATAAGCAAGTCCGCCTCGACGACGCCAAGCGATATGAGACTTGGCTTGCGGACGATACTAAACAACAAAAGATCGTAGATATCAACAAAATAACCCAGCGCAGCCACAATGACCGGCACGCTGAAGAGCAGCTTCAAATCCTTCTTGTCCATTTAGGGGATCTACTTTCCTCTTCCCAGAAAATAGTAGAGCAAAGGCCCGAGTATCGGGAGGAACAACACCGCAATAATCCACAGTACTTTCTTCCCTGTGTCCTTATTGCTCTTAACGACTTCAATGATCACGATAACATCAATGATCAGAATAACCAGGTAAATCAGTTTTTCCATAGTATTAACAGTCTGGTGATTGCTATTGATTACAGCATGAAACCGGTTTCTAAGGTAGCGAAATATTCGAATATCGCCTGAATGGCGATCGTCGTAAAATCCCTATCTTGACAAAAACTTTCGGATTATGACAGGAATGCTTCAACCGGATTCACTCAGGGGAAAAACAATTATCGTAACCGGAGGCGGCACAGGGCTCGGTCGATCGATGGGCAAATACTTCCTTCAATTGGGCGCCAACCTTGTTATCACAAGTCGAAAAAAAGATGTACTGGATCGGACAGCGAACGAGCTCTCCAGGGAGACGGGTGGGAAAGTACTCGCGGTGGCCTGCGATGTGAGGATATACGAAGAGGTAGAAGGTGTAATCACCCAGGCCGAAGCGGAGTTTGGGTCCCTGAATGGTGTTGTCAACAACGCTGCGGGAAACTTCATCAGTCCTACGGAACGGCTTTCGCATCGCGCCTTCGACACCGTGATCGACATTGTATTGAAGGGTTCCTACAACACAACACTGGCAGCGGGAAAGAACTGGATAGAAAAGAAACAGCCGGGGGTATTCCTGAATATTGTCACTACCTACGCATGGACCGGTTCAGGCTATGTTGTTCCGTCAGCCTGCGGAAAAGCCGGCGTCCTTGCTCTTACACGGTCGCTCGCAGTCGAGTGGGCAAAATACAACATCCGGAGCAACGCAATTGCCCCGGGACCTTTCCCGACCGAAGGTGCGTGGAGCCGGCTCTTGCCGGGAGAACTCGTTAAAAAATTCGATCCGGCACAGCGAATTCCGCTGAAACGCGTAGGCGAGCACCAGGAACTCGCGAATCTCGCAGCCTACCTCATCTCCGATTTTTCTTCCTATGTCAACGGGGAAGTTGTCACCATAGATGGCGGCGAGTGGCTCCGAAACGGTGGTCAGTTCAGCCACCTCGAAATGATACCAGAAGAATTGTGGAATGC
The DNA here is from genome assembly GCA_964493505.1 of uncultured Roseivirgaceae bacterium. GTDB lineage: Bacteria > Bacteroidota > Bacteroidia > Cytophagales > Cyclobacteriaceae > Chryseosolibacter. The sequence goes on along the minus strand of CAZBNP010000017.1, from coordinate 26,324 downwards.
ATTTGAGAAAATGCGAGGCAAATAAACGCATGAGGTTAGACGAACGGTTAGAGGAGAAACTGCACAATCGCAGGAACAAGGGATTGTATCGTTCCCTCCACCCCCCGGGCGACCTGATAGACTTCACTTCAAATGATTACCTCGGCCTCGCCGGAAGCGAGGCGTTGCATAAGAACATCAACAAGACACTTGCCTCGCTACCGGTAAAGAACGGGGCTACGGGTTCCCGCTTGCTTTCCGGAAACTCTTTTCTCGCCACCGAGACCGAACAGAAACTGGCGGCGATCTTCAGGAGCCAGGCGTCGCTGATATTCAACTCTGGCTACACAGCTAATCTCGCAGTGCTTTCGGCAATACCCGGTAAGGACGACACCATCCTATACGACGAACTTGCGCACGCGAGCATCAAAGACGGAGCGAGGCTCAGCCTGGCGAAGAAGTTCAGCTTTCGCCATAACGACCTCGCAGACCTCGAAAAGAAATTAGGCGGAAGCAAGGGAAAAGTGTTTGTCGTAGTCGAATCCGTATATTCTATGGACGGTGACGAATGTCCGCTGGAAGCACTCGTCCGGCTCTCGGAAAAATACCAATTTTCCATCGTGCTCGACGAAGCTCATAGTACCGGCACCCGCGGCGAACAAGGATCGGGAATCGCGGTAGAAGCGAACCTTCACGACAAGATTGATATAAGGATCTACACCTTCGGAAAAGCAATGGGCGTATGCGGTGCATGCGTATGCGGCTCGGCATCGGTAGTCGACTATCTTATCAACTTCGCGCGTCCTTTCATATACACCACGGGCCCGTCACAATACCAGCTTGCATCCATCGGGTGTGCCTTTGATCTTCTTAATGAAAATATTTCACTTCAGGGCACCCTGAAACATAAGACCGATCTATTCCTCAGCAACGCTGCAGGATTGAAAAACAGAACTGAAAGCCGCTCGGCCATTCAGACTTTTCTTATGCCGGGAAACGAAAACGTCAGGGAAACAGCCAGGCAGATACGCCACCTCGGATTTGATGTCAGGCCAATCTTGTCACCAACGGTTCCGGAAGGGAAAGAGCGATTGAGAATATGCCTTCATACGTTCAACAACAATGATGATATCACGAAACTCGTCCATACGCTTCACGCAATCGAAGAAACAACCGGCAACCGATTCTCGTAATGGACATATTTCGGATGAGTTCTAGTATCTTTCCGCAATGAACTACTTTGTGACAGCGATCGGTACCGATTCGGGGAAAACCCTTGTATCGGCGATTCTCTGCGACGCTCTCGGCGCCGACTATTGGAAGCCGGTCCAGGCAGGGTTACCGAGAGATACTGAAACTGTTTCCGGTCTTGTGAGTAATCCGTCATCAACTTTCTTTCCGGAGCAATACCTTCTCAACACCCCGGCGTCACCACACGTGGCGGCAGAAATAGACGGAATAAATATCGGGCTGGAATCGTTTAAACTGCCAATCACCGAGCGTCGTCTCATCGTGGAGGGCGCCGGTGGTTGCCTGGTACCGCTTAACGACCACGATGTCATGGCCGACCTGATCAAAAAACTTGATCTGGAAACGATTGTTGTATCCAATCACTATCTCGGCAGCATCAACCACACACTCATGACGATCGAGTCGTTGCAGCGGCGCGGTATCCGGATCAAAGGAATAATATTCAATGGCGAGACGAATGCCGGTACCGAACACATCATCCTGCTGCGGACAGGGCTATCCTGCCTGCTCAGGATCAAAAAAGAACCTGTCATTAACAAGGAAGTTATACGAAAATATGCCAGGGCCTTAAATGAAGAATGGAATGAATGACCTGTTATCGATCGATAGAAGAAATATCTGGCATCCTTTTACCCCCCTTGAAACGGCTGAACCTCCGATTCATATCAGTAAGGCCGGGGGCATCTATCTCCACACGCCGGACGGCCGCCGCATTATTGACGCGGTATCGTCGTGGTGGGTGAATCTTCATGGACATTGTAATGAGGCTATTTCCAGCGCGATAGCAGAACAGGCACGCAAGCTTGAGCATGTCATCTTCGCCGGATTCACGCACGGACCCGCGATTGAGCTTTCTCAAAATCTGCTGAGCATCCTGCCGCCTTCTTACGAGCGGATATTCTATTCCGACAATGGAAGCACCGCTGTGGAGGCAGCCTTAAAGATGGCTATTCAATACTGGCACAACAAAGGCACGCCAAAAAAGAAAATAATCGCGATCAGGGGAGCCTATCATGGCGACACCTTTGGATCGATGTCGGTAGCCGACCGTGGATTGTTTACCGAACCTTTCTTTCCGTTCCTGTTCGAAACATCATTTATAGACTTCCCCGCGCGCGGGACTAAACAAAGCGTGTTAGATCAGTTCCGCGCAGTTGCGGATAGCGGCGAGGTAGCGGCCTTCATTTTTGAACCGCTCGTGCAGGGCTCCGCGGGAATGCGGATGTATCCGGCATCGGTCCTGGATCAACTAGTAGCCTATGCGAACGAGAAGGACATCATCTGCATCGCTGACGAGGTTTTTACCGGATTCGGACGAACCGGCACAACGCTGGCAACCGATCAGATTGTTCACAAGCCCGATATCATTACGCTTTCAAAAGGCATCACCGGTGGGTTCATGCCGCTTGGTGTCACGGCTTGTTCATCAAAAATAGCGGAGGCATTCAACTCCCCTGCACTTGAACGTACATTCTTTCACGGGCACTCTTACACAGCCAACCCACTCGCGTGTGCCGCAGCCATCGCCAGCTTCCGCCTGCTTATGGATGATAAATGCCAACGCAACATCGCGGGGATCTCCCGCATGCAGGAGGAGTTTGCACTTTCTATCGCGGGCCATGCCACCGTCGCAGAAGCGCGGGCATTGGGAACCATCCTCGCCGTAGAGATAAAAACACCCGAAGGAAGCTCCTACCAAAACTCCCTGAGGTCCTCCATCTATAGCTATTTTCTGGAAAGAGACATCCTGTTGCGACCACTCGGTAACGTGCTGTATGTACTGCCTCCTTACGTGATTACCCCGGAAGAACTGGGACATGTGCATCGTGTGATCGACGAGTTTCTGGTCGGTAGCCGGTAGCCCGCATTCGGTATGTACCGACCACCGCCTACCGGTTAAGCGGTTGTATCGTCAACGATTTGCCGTGTGTAAAAAACACGTACGACTGATCGGAGTTTGCCATACTCAACTCTATCGCTGTGCTTTCGAGTGGCGGGTTCGTCAACAACACACCGTTGCCATCAAAAACGTACGACAACTCCTGAACGCGGTCAGTGAACGAGATAAAGCGTTTGCCCGCACCGTAGTGGTAGAACTTGACGCTGCCATCATCACTGGTGTAATCATTGGCAAAAATCTTCTTCCCTGCGGCGTCAGAAATCGTCATTTGCCTGCGGTCATGCTGCATGATGAGATACGAATTCCCCGATTTTTCGGGAATGAGTGAGAACTGGGATCCAACATAAGCTCGCAACAGCGTTTCCCTGCTCTGGATCTTGCCGTCGGCATTGAACTTTACGCGATATCCATCGCGCGTAATGACGACAAAGAAAGTATTGGCGATGTCCCGACCCATCTCCAGGAAATAACTTCCCATTGGCGTTCCCTCGATATCGAGCGGAAAATTCTTAACCGGTTCACCCCGTCTGTTATAAAGATTGACGGGCCCATCCTTTCGGATAGCGATGATAAAGTCCCTGCCTTTTATCCTGTGATGCCTCGGGGCGGTCAACAACTCCCCTCCCGCATCGTTTGGCATCCAGCCCTCAAGGTCCTTCCCTGTCTTATCGAACATCCACAATTTCCCATCGTGCTCCGCGATCAGGAAACGGTAGCGTTTGCTGCGGTCATAGTCCAGCACCGAGAGATGGCGGATATTCTTACCCTTCAGGTAAAGTGGATAAGACGGAATGTAATTCCCAAGGCGATCGACGATATGTATAGCATCGTGCGTTGCAAAAATATATTGCAGTTTCTCGTTGTTGTAATAATCGATCTGCGCAATCTCCGTGGTGATCCGGTCGCCAACGGGGATCTTCCACAGTACTTTCCCCTCCATCGATACCAGTGTAACGTCGTTCAGAGAGTCCTGAATAAGGATTTCGTTTGCCTGACTCACATGACTGCGGCCGGCATGCAAACGCTGTACAGGTTGGCTCAGGTGGACAATATTCCTGCGGGCGGGAGTGGCGAATGTAACATTCTGCTCGCCCGCTTGATTGAGCGTGATGTTGGTATAGTAGGTATTGTTCAGGTGGCTAAATTGAAAAGCGGACATGTCGATCGACCCCAGCAGCGATTGATTGTCTTTCACAAATCCCCCCCATCGATCGTGTAGTTTGGGTGCGATCAAATTCCACACCCGTGGAGTGTTGACAAACACACTCATGTTCGATTCGAGCAGAGTCGTTTCCAGGAACTGGTTCTTTGAAACGGATTTTCCCCAGACATCTTCGTTTGCAACATCGTCGAGGAAGTCTTTCAATTCCTCAAGGTTATCGCCCATAAAGATAACGTTGCCGTAAGCTGTGTAGTACGTGTGATCGAATCCCACCACCAACGGCCAGAATAATTTCTCCGGCAAGCGCCCCGAGGGGATCTCGCGGATCGTGTAGTCGGCAAATTTTTCATAAAAGACGGTATCTTCACTGAGTCGCTCCGACAGCTCGTTGAATTGTCCGATCCACCTGGCCGGGTCCTTCGTCTCCATCATAAGGATCCTGGCGACACGTTGGCCGGACATCCCTTCCAGCTGACACAATCCTATTTCGTCCGAGATATCACCAAACAGGTCACGCCAGGGAGTTGAAAGGCCCGCCGAAAATTTCTCCAGCGAATCGCGAAGGTGCCTTCTGTGGGTGGCGGTAAATCGGCCAAGTGCGTCTGAAAATGCCTCGCCGTCATTGATCCCGTAGCTCGTGAACACCATTGTTCTATTGGACACGAGATTCCGCAGACTGAAAGACACCGGCGACTGATTCCTGAAAAGCGAGAGCAGATAACCCGACCTTGCGCTGTCAGTGCTGAATCCGTTCAGCACGACATTGTCGCCGACCGATTTTATGTCGAGCAGCGACGATTTGCCCAGAGCATAGCGTCGGTCGCCAGCCGGAAGAAAGAGTCCGGTCCAATCCGAAAAATTCCTCAGCTGAATATAGAGATTGCCTGCATCGCCGCTGATCCGCGGCAGGCCCTGTATTTCGGGATTGGTAGCCAGGAAGTTCTTTTTGCCTCGATGGGTCCTGATCACGTCTTCGATAAGAAAAGGAGTAAAGCTCCCAATCCATACATCGCCGATAAGGATCCAGGATAATGTCCTTTTGTTGGTGTCTGAAATTTCATGAATTCTGACTTCACTCAATTCCCGTTCCGAGTAGCGAGAGCCCTGAAAACCTGAAAGGTCCGAGATACCCTGCAACGCATTCTTTGCGTCCAGCATATAGTAGACAAAGTCAAAATCATCCTTGTGTGTGATATGAGTCGATATCAGCAAGCCCTTTCGGGCGCTAAGAAGCGCAGTCACTTTTGTCTTAAGCGAGTCGGGACCCGCGCCATGGAAGGCGGCGCGCGAGATGATCTCCCAGAGACTGCCTTTCTGTATTTCGTCTATACACGCGTTACAGACATCCTTTTCATAGACGAAGACCGCCGATGCGGGAACGAGGTCCCATGCCCTTACCGGCGCCTGATTGAGAACCTTTTCATAGAAAAAATAACCGCCTGCAACTAGAAACAGCACGACCAACGTCAGCAATAAAGGAGTTCGTTTCAAGGTATCTTAACTCAGCGTTTTCGCAAGATACACACTCGACGTTCGACAATCAACGGTCAAACGCTACGATTCCGCATACGATACCCTGATTCTGACCCGCGTGCCCGCTGCCTGGCCGTCGTTGTCCATCAGATCTTCCACTTCAAAGGCAGCGCGATGTCCCTGGTTTATCAGCTTTAAGCGCTCTTCCGTAATATTAATGCCCATAGGTCGGTGCGGAAGAATATTCCGCTTCCTCAACTCCGTCGCCGCGGCTCGTCCGATACCGTTGTCTTCTATTTCAAATACAAGCATCTCTTGCGCCTCGTCCTCGTCTATACGGATAGAGAGGTGCCCCGCCGACTCTTTATTATACAGTCCGTGCAAAATCGCATTTTCCACATAAGGCTGAATCAATAACGAGGGAATGACAATGGCCTCCGTATCGATCCGGGGGTTCACCTCCATTGAAAACGAGAACTTGTTTTCGAACCTGACCAACTCCAATTGAACGTATGATCGCAGCATCTCAATCTCATCAACGAGGCTGACGCTATTCTCCACCGAATGGGAAAGAATATTCCGAACGAGTTTGGAAAATGAAGACAGGTAATTAATGGCGTTGAGACGATCGTTTCTGACGATAAAATACTGGATCGAATTCAACACATTGAATATAAAGTGAGGGCTCATCACCGACCGTAAGGCCATCAGCCGGAGTTCATTGATCTTCCTATTGGCTTCATTCAATTGCAGTTCGTGCAGCTTCCTGTCCGTGACATCGTCCGCAAAGATACTAACACCTATTACCTCGGTCCCTTCGACGATCGGGTTAAGCGAATACTCCAGGTCAATACCGAATCGGTGCTCCTCAATTCTGAACCGTTCGCCTTTAAGCGCACGCGTCAGCCGTGATAACCATTCTTCACGAAGGTCGAGTGTCTCAGGTGTGTCGAATGTAGGCCGCGGGATTTCGCCTATCACGGGCTCGACCCCATAGTACTTGACGACATGTTTGGCAAAGCGTTTATTAAACATGATCAATCGAAACTCCCTGTCCAGAGCCCAAATGAGCACATCTGTATTATTGATCGTAGCTCTCAGGTTTGCTTCGTTCAACGCAATCTGCTTCTGAGCACGCCTGAGTTTGGTAACATCCCGGCTTATTGTAAGGATTCTGTCGTTCCGAAAGATCTGCATGTGATTTTCTATTTCAAGGATCTCCCCATCCTTCCTTCGCATCCGCCTGGTGTCGTTTACCTGTTCACCGTCGCGTATGCTTTCGTAGAGCACCGGAGCCAGCTCCAGTTCTTCAGGATCGATAACGTCCTCTACCTTCAAGGTCAGCATCTCTTCCTTTGAGTACCCAAACGTCTTGCACCAGCTCATATTGACATCATGGAACTTTCCGTCAAAGCCGAACACCGCGATAGCATCTGACGCCTGTTCGAACAATGAGCGGTATTGATACTCGCTTGCCCGAAGTTTTTCTTCCGCCTCCTTATAGGCGGTGATATCATGACAGATACCCCGGACCCCTACGATCCGTTCATTCTTAAACACCGGGAATCCGCATATCCTGACCCACTTGGATCGCTGTTGGGGTGTCACGAGACTCACTACACTGTCAAATGGTCGCCCCGTTTTCAGCAGGCGGCTGGCCGATTGATAAAAATCTTCGGCTGAATCACCGATAAGCGATCCGAACAGCCCGCGTGCCTTGAGGCTAACGTCCTTATCCAGGCCGGTGATGTTATACATCTCATCCGACCAGAATGTAAAGGCGTTTTCAGCATTGTATTCCCAACTTCCGAGTTTCGCCACACGCTGTGACTGATTAAGCATAAACTCCCTTTCGCTAAGACGCTCGACGTTAGACTCCAGTTCTTCATTCAACTTGTACACCTCTACTTCAGCCTGCCGTTTGATAATCTTGTTTTGTTCTTCCAGGCGCAGCATGAGCACATGATTCTTCCTTTCAGCGTATTCAGCCATTAGTTTCAAGAGGAACAGGCATGCTCCGATAGCCGAGGCCGATATTACTGCCCTGACATTGTTGAACTCATAAAACCTGTCCCGAACCGGGTCCGTCAGGTAACCGACTCCGAAAAGCGCAAAGACGGCGTCAAAGAACAGGATCGCCATAAAGGGGAAGGAGAGCCCGAGAGCCAGCAGCCACCGTTGAGTGAGGTCGAACAAGAGAAACGGGAAGCACAATGCCACTAAAAGAAACAGTCGAAGTCCCGCAAACGATGACGAAGTCATCACCTCACCCGATTTCAGATCAAGTATACTCACCCCAAACACCGCTAGCGGGATCACCGCGCACAGAAGCACGCGGCTCAGCACAACAAACCCCAGGCGATTGGCGATGAGCGGCACCACAAAAAAAAGGGAAGCCACCCCGATCCTGAGAACGACCCCCGGTTTGAAACCGTACACGATGATCAATGCTGCCGTCAGGAGCCAGATCGCTGCGCAACCGATTACAGCGGCATAGTTACTCAATATAATATTCCGCTTCTCAGACTGCGATCTCGCAAATCGAGTACCGAAATCAGTGACGCTTCTCAACGGTCCTTTCATTTCCCCATCGGTTAGGTCTGGCAGACATTCTCCGCGAACGAATGCGAAAAACAAATTAGCAATAATCTTCGTGACTAACTACAACACCGCCCTCCGCCAAACAGGGGAGGCGAAAGTTTTCTTCTCGCGTGCTTTTATTCTGATTGGCAGAGTCGCCACCAAATAAACACCATCTGGCGAGCTTGAACCTGAAAACCCAGCTCATCCGATCGTCCTCCCACTTACTCAACGAACCGCCCCACCTATTCATTCGTCGTAGCGGCCGCGTGGTGATAGCGTTAGCATTGCATAAAATTTAATAAAGCATTCAACAAAAACACAAACCATGAAAGCATTTTTTAGAATCACAATGTTGGTTGTGCTCGTCGGTAGCACACAATTGACATTCGGCCAGGAAACAAAAATCCGTTTCTTCGGACAGCCCGAGATCACAAACACCAAGATTACCGAAAAATCACAGTATGTCGGCGTCAACGAGTTCGGTCAATACGAAACCCGTGACACCACTTACAACAGGACCAACTTCAACAATGGTGACTACGTACTCTTCGTAACATCACAGCTAAGTGAGCGTATCTCGGTATTAAGCGAGGTAAGTTTCAACAACGCGAAGGGCGAGTCGACTTTTGAAGTTCAGCGTCTGCTGGCGCGCTATTACATTAAAGACTACTTCAGTCTGCGCGTTGGCAAAATGTTCACACCGATTGGATACTGGAATAACCAGTTTACGCTCGGGCTTGTTCTTCAGCCTACGATCCAGCGCCCGATGGCAATCCGTCCTGTTGACGCCGGTGGCGTACTCCAATACCGCGATGCTGGTATCCAGTTCGAAGGAGACAACATCTCCAGTGCACGTCTCTTCTACAGAGTACTGCTAGGAAACGGTGTGGGTTACTTTGGATCGAATGACAAACGTGACAACCACATTGCCACAACTGTACAGATCGGCGCCGAGCCGGTAGACGGCCTCAAGATCATCGCATCTGGAATGTTCGACAGAATTGAGCAAGGGAAATCCAATCCGAACGGATCAATCAAATCGCTCCCCGATGATGGAAATCTCCAATTGTTTGTCGCTTCTGCGGCGTACATGAACCCTACCAGCAAATTCGAATTCATCGGCGAATACCTGGGGCAGAAAAGCAAATTCGACAACGCTGGAACGTTCAACAGTTACTCATACTATGGCTACGCCGGATACCGCGTAACAGAAAAGATCACACCGTATTTCCTTTACAACTCAACCCAGGCAGGGGAATCAGAAACCGTCGGCGACCCTTACTTTTCACCGATACCCATTAACATCGAGTTGCTGACAATCGGAGCCCGTTACAAATTCAATTCAAGCTTTGTATGCAAGCTCGAGTACGAAATGTCGACGCAAAAGAATTTCTACCAGGACATCGTCGTGGGTGGAACAACGCTTGACGGTGCATTCAATTCAACCCTTAAGTCGAACAGCGTGCGGTTACAACTCGCCTTCTTGTTCTAGTCCCATCATATATAAAAACATATAACACCATGAAAACAAACCTGATCCTTGCAGCACTTCTGCTTGTAACGATGACAGCCTTCGCTCCGGCAGGACCCGAGCTCGCAATCATAGTCAACAAGGAAAATCCGGTGCAGAAACTCTCAGCGGGAGAAGTAAAGCTCTACTGGCTCCGGAAGATCAAAAAGAGATGGCCCGACCTCAACAAGAATATCAAGCCGGTTGATCGCAAGACCAAGAACTCAGAACAAGACGCGTTCTACAACAAGATTCTCGGTATGTCAGCCGCCGATGTTGAAACCTACTTCACGGCGAAACAATACGAAAGCGGAGAGAAACCACAAGACAAGTTATCATCCGACTCGGACATCATAAACTTCGTTGCTGAAGAACCGGGCGCGATAGGATTTGTAAACACCGCGTCTCTCACGGATGCCGCTAAAGCAAAAGTGAAAGTGGTATTGATCGTCCAATAAAACACAACTATAACCAGGAAAAAACTCAGGACCATGTTCAAGGCATTTACTCACTCGATTGTCGGCAAGATCATGACAGGATACATCGTCATCATCGCCCTTGCCTTCTTGACTACGCTCGTCAGCATATACTCCTCCTGGAAAGACAGGAGGATCGACCAAATGGTTTCCGATGCTTACTATCCTATGATACTGGCGTTGAAGGAAACTCAAATGCTGACATCGGAAAGCTGCAAGCTTACCAACAACTGGATCTATCAACCCAGCAAATCCGAAAAGGAGAAACTGAAGGAAATCCACACGACGGAAGCATCAGCCACCATTAAAGCTCTTTCACAGGTAACCGACAAATTCGACAATTCAGTCGTTGAACAGAGTACCGACATCCAAAAAGGCCTCGAAACGTTGCTGTCAGAGCAGCAGATAGTCATGACAAAACTCAGTCACGACACTTCTTATAGCGACGACGTCATCGTTGACGAGGCCATCCTGGCGATGGACAAAAAGATTACGCCGACTTTCGAGCGTGTCGACCAATTGATTACCCAGGTATCCCTCCAGATCAACGAACTACTCGCCGATGCGAAAAAAGAAAAGGAGGAAACAGCAAACCTGCTGACCACTATCTATATCGGTACTATCGTACTATTCCTCGCGATAGGGGTGTATGCGAGCCGGTTTTCAATCACCTCAATCAAGAAACCGATCGCCGACCTCAGCGATCTCATCACGATGTTGTCGAAGGGCAAGTTCGTATCGGTTACCTTGAAAAAAGGTCGTGATGAAATCGGTCGAATGGCTGAAGCCATCGAAAACATGCTTACGGGACTAAAAGGAAAAGTCGAGTTTGCCGAAAACATCGGAAAAGGACAGTACGAAAGCGACTTTCAGTTGTTAAGCGAAGACGACACGATGGGCGAAGCCCTGATCCAGATGCGCAACAACCTGAAGCAAGCCGCTGACGATGACAGGAAACGCAACTGGTCAACGGAAGGCCTGGCGAAATTCGCAGATATCCTGCAAACGCGAAACGACAACCTCGGCGAGCTGTCTGACAGCATCACCGGAAATCTCGTGAAGTATATGAACGCCAACCAGGGCGGTCTCTTCCTGATAAACGACGACGATCCTCAGAACACGTTCCTGGAACTCGTAGCCTGCTACGCCTATGACAGGAAGAAGTTCCTCAACAAACGGATCGAGATCGGCGAAGGAATGGCCGGCCAGTGTGTTCTCGAACGCGACACCATCTATATGTCGGATGTTCCTTCAGACTACCTCCGCATTACATCAGGTCTCGGCGAAGCCTTGCCAAGACACCTGCTGATCGTCCCGCTGAAGCTTAACGAAAGCATCTTCGGAGTTTTGGAGATCGCGTCATTTGAAGCAATCGAATCCCACCAAATCGAGTTCGTGGAGAAACTCGGCGAGAGCATTGCTTCAACTATTTCTTCAGTGAAGATCAATAGCAGAACCAAAAAGCTACTGGAGGAAACTCAGGTACAAGCCGAGCAAATGCGCGCGCAGGAAGAAGAGATGCGTCAGAATATGGAAGAGCTGTCGGCAACACAGGAAGAAATGCATCGCGCCCAGCGAAGAAGCGAAGATGCCCTACAGGAAATGAAGGAAAAAGAAAAGAGTCTTTATGCCATGAAAGCGGAGTTCGAGGCGCGTGAAAAGGCGATGGCAGTCACTACCCTTGTTTCGGAAACAGATCTTCACGGAAACATCGTGTATGTAAACGACCTCTTCTGTTCGGCGACCAAATTCGGCCGCGAAGAGCTCCTCGGAGAACAATACAACGTCATTCGCCATGCAGATATGCCGGAAGATATCTTTAAACGCGGCTGGAGTACCGTAAGAAAAGGAAGTCACTTCCACGCAATAATCAAAAATCAGACAAAAACAGGTGAGGCATTCTGGCTCGATACCATCCTCGCGCCGGTGAAGAACGAACATGGAGAGATTATCAGATACGTAAGTACCGGGCACATCATTGAAGACCCCGAGCTTGCTATACTCCTGTATAACCGTCGTGCGGAGAGCTTCGATATCCCTCAGGTTGGAACCTTAACCGTTTAAGATCGTGGCGGCAGCAGCACAGATTATGGACAGAAGGGAACTATCAGACCTGATAATCTCGATGGACGAGATTATCGGAAAGCTCAACTCATTCTTCACAGACTCGGTGATCCTGAAAATGAACTATTCCATCGAAGCACTGGGCAACGAGGTAGAATCCCTTACCGGATTCTCCTCGGAAGAAATGACGGGCCACCCCTTCTCCAGGCTGTGCGCCGACCACGGTATCCAAAGCACAATCGCCCGGGAAATCCGGCGGGGCTACTTTGAAGGCGTCGTCACAAGCTTCCTCAACAGAGAGAACGAGCCAATAAACGTGAGCATCTCCGGTTTCTACCTCGGGCTCATCAGCGAGATAAACGGATACATCATCCTGAAAGTAAAAATACTCGAGGATAACTCCTTCCTGAAAAAGGAGCTGGTTACAAAAAAACGCGAGCTTGACTCGTTCATATACCGGACTGCCCACGATCTGAGAGGGCCGATCGCAACCATAAAGGGGCTGGTCAATCTACTGAAGATGAGGACCGGCGAAGATGAGGTCGATAAACTGACCGGCCTCATCGAGCTACACGCAGACAAGCTCGACGACAGGCTGTTCAAACTCCTCTACGTCGCAGATAACGGGGAACACGAAAATTGTATTGGCAAGCTAAAATTCGATGCGCTGAAGGAGATCCTGACAGGAACGCTAAAAGACAATTTCCAGGTCGACAATACCGTATTCAATTTCAGCAGCCCCGATCAAAATACACTGTCTTACATCAACGAATTCAGGCTGGCCAGGCTGCTAAACAATCTATTGCTGTATATAGTTGGGCTTCCAATCGCAACCATACCCACACAGGGCGACATCGTAATTTCACTTGCATTTGAAATTCACACCAACAAACTCAGGGCGAAGCTGACAGCCAAGGGCTTCCTCGTCAGCGAAACCATCCGCAACACCATTACACAACCGGTTTCGCTTTACAACGATATCCTCAACTACCCATTCCTCTTCAACTATTACGTAGCACAACGCGAATGTACGCAGTTGAAGGGGATCATGAGTGTAGACTTCGTACAGGAGGATGAGCAACTGTTCCAGATAAGCATTCCCCTCAATTTATCGATGACGGGCGAAGCCGAAAGCAACCCAGCCAATGGAAAACCAGATTCACTCACAATCAATCAGGACAAAAGTGATACTAGATATTGAAATAGCGGATCTCAAAAAGATCGCGTCGACGGTACACGCGAAATACGGATACGACTTCCGCGACTACGCCATGTCGTCCTTCAAGCGGAGACTACTCAGGATTCTTCAACTCGACAATCTGACGATTGAAAGCCTACTCCGCAAAATCAACGAGCAACCGGAATTCATTCACCACTTTCTGGATGAGATCACCGTCAACACAACCGAATTCTTCCGCGACCCGGGGTTCTGGAGATTGCTGCGCCAGGAGATCATTCCCTCCATCCGGTTAAACAATCAGCAGTTCAGGATCCTGCACGCAGGATGTTCGTCCGGGGAGGAAGTTCTCTCAATGGCTATCCTCCTACGTGAAATGGGAATCCATAATGACGTCAGCATAACGGCGACTGATATCGACACGACTATCCTCGACAAGGCCAGGGGGGCGGCGTATCCGATAAAGAACATGGAGCTGAATGAAAAGAACTATATCCGCTTTGAAGGCCAGCACAATCTGAAGCAGTATTACAGTGAACAAAACGGCAAAGCCGTATTCGATCCGAATCTGCTCAAGTCGGTATCATTCCGGAAACACGATCTCGTAACAGGCGATGTCTTCAACAAATTCGACCTGGTATTGTGCAGGAACGTGATGATCTACTTCAACCAGAAGCTTCAGAACGAAGTATTGAAAAAACTGCACAGTAGTCTGTTTACCTACGGATACCTATGCATCGGAAATAAAGAATCTGTCATCTGGTGTGACTACGCCAACCGGTTTATCACGGTAAACCACGAAGAGAAAGTATTCAAGAAAATACGCGACTAACCAGGCAGGCAGTGAGAAAATACAATCTGAATTCGGACTACAAGGCGATCGCCATCGGCGGTTCGGCGGGGAGCTTCCAGGGCATCATCAGAATACTATCCCAGATCCCGGAAGAATTCTCACTACCGATAATCGTCGCCATGCACAGACTCAAGCATGTTCGCAATGGATTTCTCGAAGTAGTCTCAATGAAGAGCCGGATGAAGATAGTGGAGCCCAACGACAAAGAGTCGATTCGAAAAGGCACAGTGTACCTTGCTCCGGCAAACTACCACATGTCGGTTGAGCTGGGCAACTATTTCTCGCTCTCGACAGAAGAGATGGTGAACAGTTCGCGGCCAGCGATCGACATAACGCTAAGCAGCGCCGCATACGCTTACCGCAGCAAACTCGTCGGCATCCTGCTCTCCGGGGCAAACCGGGACGGAGGGATGGGTATGAAATCAATCAAGGACAGGGGTGGTCTCACCATCGTTCAGGACCCATCAGAGTGTATGATGGAGACGATGCCGCAAGCTGCCCTTGCATTGACAACCATAGACTACACACTGAAAATCGACCAGATTATTGAACTCATTAACGAATTGCACCACACGAAATGAAACTCGCAACTCACATTAAACTTGAAGCCCAGATCATCTCGACCTCGCTATTCGTCTGCGGCATCATTATATCAGCTGGAGCCATGTTCGAATACCAGAACAATCCGGAAGGAATCACTATGCTCCAGATCTGTATGACAGTGGGGTTGACATTCTTCCTGGGTCTGATCTCCATCCATTGCACAGCGCGATCTATCAGGCAGACCGTTGTGTACCTCGAACGCAAGAAGTCGGAAAAGGAACAGGAGAAAACGATTGAGAAAGACGAAGAGCAACTCACGATGGAGTCACTCCATGACATACTCACTCAGGGATCAAATATATCACATTCCCTTGTGCATGAAATCGCGCGTCAGCTCGAAGCAGGACAAGCCGCGCTGTACACGGCAACTGACTCTCTACTGGAAGTTACCGCCGGCTACGCCCTAGACAGTGAGGAGGCAAAGAAATACTCGTGTTCCTTCGGAGAAGGGCTGGTAGGCCGCACGGCCGCGACAGGACAGAGCCTGTATATCGATCAACTGCCCGAGCGATATATAACCATCTATTCCGGCCTCGGGTCTGCATCTCCCACTTTCCTGGCTTTGATACCACTGGTACACGAGCAACAGACCATAGGCGTACTTGAACTGGCGTTGTTCAAGCCAGTCACGCACGCCACGATGCTGCAACTGGAAAATATTGGCAAAGCGTGGGCTAAAGCAGGACTATAAACCGACAAACACCATGACGCTCAAGAATATAAAAATAAGCCTGAAGATCACACTGTTCACACTGGGTATCTCATTGATCGCCGTGTTGTCAATGTATCAATTGCAAAAGTACGGTGTAATATCATCGGTGTCCGAAGGGAGTAATACAACGACGTGGGTCGTCGGTCTGATCTGCAGCTTTTCATTGCTAACTGCCCTGATCTTCGCCGGCTATCTCACCCGTCCACTCGACTCACTTCATTTTATCCTTCGGATGGTCTCCAGAGGCGAGCTGCCCGAAAGATCCTCGGAGCGGTACTCCGACGAGTTTGGCAAGATCCAGCAGCGGGTAGACGACCTGGTGGAGATGTTGAAACGAAATGCGCGCTTCGCTCAGACAGTGGGGGAAGGGAAATTCGACACCACGTTTCAGCCGGCAAGCGAAAACGACTCACTCGGGATCGCTCTCATGAACATGCGCGACAACCTTCTCGCCAGTGATCAAAAAGAGCGGGAGCAAAACTGGATAGTGACGGGTCTCACGGAAGCGGGAAACATCCTGCGTGCCCACGACACCCTGAACGGCCTGGGCGACGATATCGTTCGGTTCGCGATTCAAAAGATCGGAGCGATCCAGGGCGCCTTCTACATTACCAAAGATTCGCAAGTCGAGCTTTGCGCCTCCTTCGCATACAACAGGAAGAAATATCTCGAAAAAAGATTCCGCTTCGGTGAAGGTCTTGTGGGGCAGGCAGTGGCCGAAAAAGACGTTGTGTTACGCACGGAAATACCCGATAGCTATGTTACCGTAACGTCCGGCCTGCTCGGCGACCAGAAACCATCCTGTATCCTGATCGTGCCCCTCATCGCCGACGAACAAGTCTATGGCGCACTTGAACTCGCCGGATTCTCGAAATTCAGTGTCTTACAAGTGAATCTGGTGAAAGAGCTCAGCGTGATGCTCGCCCGCACAATCTTCAACATAACGGTAAACGAACGCACAAGGATGTTGCTCGCCGAGTCACAAAGCATGAGCAACGATCTTAAGGAGCAACAGGAAATACTACGGCAGAACGCCGAGGAAATGCAGGCTTCCCAGGAAGAGCTCACGCGGTCGAATATCAAACTCGAAGAGCAGATCGAAGAAGTGAACCGCACCCGGAGCCGGATGCAACTCCTCCTGGAAAACGCCTCCGAGGTCATCACTATATACGAAGAAGACGGCACTATTCGCTACATCTCCCCTTCCGTCCAGCCCATTCTGGGATACACACCCACCGAGATACAGAATACAAGCGACCTGGACAACGTACACCCTGATGGCCAGGAGTCTTATCTCAGCCTGTTCAGGCAGCTGAAGGAATCGCCCGAAGCAAAAGCCACCGCACAATTTGAATACAGGACAAGAAGCGGCAAGTATATCTGGCTGGAGGCTACTGGCACGAATCTCATGTCCAACTCCGCTATCCACGGATACATATTAAACTCACGGGATATCACACAACACCGCCGCGCCGAGCAGGAGCAACGTATGCGAAGCAAGATGCAGGCCTTGTCTGAGAACTCGACTGACCTCATCACACGTCTCGAAAACGGCATCGTTAGCTACATCAACCCAATCATCAAAACGTACACCGGGCGCGAACCTGACGCGTTTCTGCATAAAAACACCGATGAAATACAACTCGATGAAACAGTCGTAGAGCGCTGGCTTCGGATCACCGAGGAAGTAAAAGAAAGCGGAAGCGCTATCTCCACCGAAATGCCATTCCCATCTGTACTCGGCAACCGCGTCATGCAAGTAAGCGCGATACCCGAATACGACGAGCAACAATCGCTCGAATCTGTATTGGTCGTATCGCACGACGTTACCGAGCGAAAGCTGATCGAAATCGATATACAACACAAGAACAAAAACATCAACGACTCGATCAACTATGCGCGCCGGATCCAGAACGCGATCATACCCGATACCAGAGCTGTTTCCACGGCGTTACCTGACTCGTTCATTCTCTATAAGCCCAGAGACGTTGTCAGCGGAGACTTCCCGTGGTTTGTCCAGCGAAAAGACGACATCTTCATCGCCGCGGTTGACTGTACCGGCCACGGCGTACCAGGAGCGCTGCTCTCGCTGATCGGCTACTTCCTCCTGAATGACATCGTCAGAAGTCGCAACGTAACCGACCCCGGACAAATCCTCGACCTCCTGGACGACGGCGTTACTACTACGCTCCGTCAGGATCAGTCAGACGCCGCTACCAAAGACGGAATGGACATCGCACTGTGCCGCATAAACACCAAGACGAACATTGTTGAGTACGCCGGCGCTCACCGGCCACTGTACGCCATGGTCAACGGTGTCCTGAACGAGATCAAAGGCAACAAGTTTGCCATAGGCGGAGGGAAATACAAGAACCAGACAAACTTCACCACCACAAGAATAAAAATGGGCAAGGGCGACGGCATCTACTTCAGCTCCGACGGCTTCCCTGACCAGTTCGGTGGGCCGGAAGGCCGCAAGTTCGGATCCAAGCGCACCCGCGAACTCATCGAAGAGTTACACGGACGCCCCGTCACCGAGATTGAAGGAGCCCTGGATAACGCCTGGGTATCGTGGAGAGGCGATGTGAAACAGACCGATGATGTACTGATGATCGGGATCAACTTCTAACACCAATACAAAACAAACTATATCTCAACAAACAACTAATGAATCAAAACATGGAATTTATCTATGACCTGCACACGCGCATGGTGGAACACAAGGTGATCCTAATTTACGAAGGAGACTTCACCCAGGAGACGACAAAGTCGATCCTTACCATGGCGGAACGAAACCTGGAATCTTCTGGAGAGGAATCCGGCATCAAGAAGAAGATCTTCAACGTCATGGTTGAGGCACTTCAGAACATTGTCAAACACAGCGACGAGGCCCGCGAAAAAGAAGGAGAAGTCTCCCCGCACGCCGCGATCTTTCTCATCGGTCACGCTCAAAGCAAGTACTCGATCATGTCGGGCAACCGCGTGAAGAACGAAAACCTGCCCGCTTTGCGCAGGGCATTGGAACGCGTCAACAGTCTCGACAAGGACGGGCTAAAAGAGCTTTACAAGGAGATCATCAAAAACACGACACTTTCAGATAAAGGCGGCGCCGGACTCGGCTTTGTTGATATGGCCAGAAAATCGGGCGAGAAACTCGAGTGGGGGTTTGTTCCCGTAGACGACGAATACTCGTTCTTCTGTCTGAAAGTGAATATCGCCCGTGTAAAAGAAACAGTTCTTTAACAATTAAAAACAATCAATATCATGGAAATACTGACTTTGGAAGGTACATCTGACACACCTAAAATCATTCTCGACAAGCAGAACGGAATATTTGAAATATCCGGACGCTCGCTACCCGAAGACTCTGCTGAATTCTACAAACCTGTACTGGAATGGATAAGCCGTTATGCGGCACAACCTAACCCGTCAACGGACTTTGAATTCAAACTTGAGTATTTCAACACATCATCTTCAAAACTGATTCTCGACGTGCTATCCGCGCTCGAAGATATCGAGGGTATGAAGATCCACTGGTGCTACCCGGAGGACGATGAAGATATGGAAGAAGCCGGCAAAGAATTCTCCGAGCTGGTTGAAATTCCTTTTGAATACAAGGTACACTAACACCTGATAAGCATCCCCGGCTGGCTATAAACATCAAAGACAATGAGTGAGGAAATTCTAAAAGCACTGACACAGCTCTTTGCCATTATCTCGAAACAGGATGATGGTGTTACAGCGCAGGAACGTGAGTATGTGATCCGGTTCTTCCAACAGGAACTCGACCAGGATTCTATCAGGGAATACATCGAATACTTTGATGAGGTGTCGGGCTATCACCAGCAAGGCGATGAAGACACCCAGCGACTAACGTCGGTAAAGGACTCCGTACGGACACTGGGGATCTGCAGAAAGATCAACAAGACGCTGACCCAGAAGCAAAAAGTGATCGCGCTGATCAGGCTTCTGGAAATGGCTTGTTCGGAAGCAACGGTCTCCATGCAGGCAATGCATATCATCACGACCGTGGCAACCGTGTTCAACATAGACCCGAATGAATACAAACTGATAGAAGCGTTTGTGAGAACCCATGGGGATGAGGAGATCGCCGACCTGCGAGTCATCGATACCCTGCAGCCCAGCGCCGACCATCAACACGAGGCCGGGGGAAAACTCATCTTCATGGCGATCCGAAGCGTAGCCACCTACTTCGTGAAATACACCGGCAGGGAGTCAAACATGCTCAACGGGTTTATTATGCAGCCAAATCGGGTCTACCTGTTTTCGCATGGAAGCAGCGTGAAGACGACTTCCGGAGACGCCGTTTACTACAGCGACCTCGTAGCACAATTCAACAAAGACCTGCAGTCGATAAAGCTCTCATTCAGCGCCGATATTGCAGAATACACCTTCCAGAACGGAGGTACCGGACTGCGAAATGTTAAGATCGCCGAAGGACCGGGAAAACTGATCGGCATCATGGGCGCAAGCGGCGCGGGGAAAACCACGCTGCTGAATGTCCTGTCAGGCCTGGAGGAACCCAACAACGGAAAAATACTCGTCAACGGGTTCGACATTCACGCCGACAAGGAAAAGATCCACGGTGTGATCGGCTATGTGGCGCAGGATGACCTGCTAATCGAAGAGCTCACCGTTTATCAAAACCTCTATTTCAACGCCCGCTTATGCTTCGCCGACTATACGGAGGAACAATTGCAGAATCGGGTCATGGAGGTCCTCACAAACCTGGGGCTGGATCAAAGAAAAGATCTGAAGGTAGGTAGCGCACTGGACAAAACCATAAGTGGTGGTCAGCGGAAACGCCTGAACATAGCCCTCGAATTAATACGGGAACCAGCCATCCTGTTTCTCGACGAACCGACGTCGGGTCTTTCGTCGCGCGACTCCGAAAATGTAATAGACCTTCTCAAGGAGCTCTCGTTCAAGGGCAAACTGATCTTTGTCGTCATCCATCAACCGTCGTCCGATATCTACAAGATGTTCGACAAGATGGTCATCATGGACACCGGCGGATACCCCGTCTATTACGGCAGTCCGGTCGAGGCAGTGACCTATTTCAAAAAAGCTACCCATCAGGTCGACGGCAATCGGGGACAATGTGAAACCTGCGGCAATGTAAACCCGGAACAGATATTCAATATCGTCGAAGCAAAAGTCGTTGACGAGTACGGTCAGACAACGGGGAAACGAAAGATAACCCCTCCCCAATGGCATGACATGTATCTGAATGAATTTGAGACGCCAAAGGTTACGGAAGTAAACGAACAGCCGGCACATTCACTACGCATACCATCGCGCATGAAACAAGCTGTGATCTTCGCGACCAGAGACCTGCTCGCAAAGATCAGCAACAAGCAATACCTGCTGATCAATCTTCTGGAGGCTCCGTTGCTCGCCGCTATCCTGGCTTTTGTGATTCGCTACAACAATTCACCTGGTGGCTCGGGCTACGCATACCGGTACAACGACAACATCCCGGCATTCATCCTGATGAGCATCATAGTTTCGCTGTTCATGGGTCTGACCGTCAGCGCCGAGGAGATTATCAGAGACCAGAAAATACTGAAGCGCGAGTCGTTTCTCAACCTGAGCTGGAACAGCTACCTGGTCTCCAAGCTCTCGATCCTGTTTACGCTTTCGGCATTCCAGACCCTTCTCTTCATAGTCGTCGGTCACCTCATTCTGGAAATCCACGGTATGACATTTGCGTTCTGGCTGGTACTGTTCAGCACATCGTGCTTTGCGAACATCCTGGGGCTAAACATCTCTTCGGCATTCAATTCGGCAGTCACGGTATATGTCATTATCCCGTTGCTCCTGATCCCCCAAATGATCCTCAGCGGTACCCTTTTCAGCTTCGACAAGCTCAACGAAAATATCAGCACAAAAGGGAAAACACCCGTCATCGCCGACATGATGGCATCGCGGTGGTCTTATGAAGCACTGGCGGTCTATGCTTTTCGGGAAAACGAATACCAACGCCCCTTCTTTGAATACGAGAAGGGGAAGTCTGTCGCAGACTTCAACGCCGCGTATCTTACCACCGACCTTCTGGAACGCGCGAGATACGTAAAAGACAGCAGCCAGTCTGCGAATCCGGCCACCCGGGCAAGGGTCGATGAAAATATCCGGATCATCCGTCACACACTTCGAAATGAAATTCCCAACGCGGAACCCGGGGTAGTAACAGACAGTGAGCAGATCGACGACATCCTGAAAAACTACAAGCGGAAGCACCAGGAGATCTACAATCAAAATGTGGCCTTACAGGAAAGGAAGTTAGACTACTACACATCGCATGGGTGGGATGTCAACTGGTATAAAGACCGCTACTTCAATCAGAGCCTCTCCGACCTCGTGCGCAACGTCAACACAATCGACCGACTGATCGAACACGACGGGAAGCTGATTCAGATGATCGACCCGGTCTTTCAGGATCCGGACCCCACTCACCCGTTCGACTATCGCGCACCGTTCTTCGCGTCTGGTAAAAACCTGTTCGGAATAACGGTCGACACATTCTATTTCAACATCATCGTGCTTTGGGCAATGTGCGGACTGCTATACCTCACACTATATACACTCGCTTTGAGAAAGCTGATGCACTTTACCGAAACTATCCGGTCCTTTTCCACTTTCAAAACCAAAAACAAATCGAAACTCAAAAATTAATGTCAAACAAAATGAAAAAAGTATTTATCGTTCTCTCTTTTGCCGTCCTGGCGGCATGCACTCCGAAGAACACAGTCGATGAACTGGAGTTGCAGAGTGCGTTGGATTCACTAAAAAATCCACAGGCGTTTATCAATGAAGAAGTCGTCACGAGTATCCTCGGTCAAATTCCGAGCCCTCTTGAAATTTCACTGCTGCTGAAGGAGTCGGGTATCGGTTACAACCAGCAAGTGATCAATGCACCGTCGAACATCTCAAGGTACAACAGCACCTATCAGAAAGCGTTGAATCTCGGGATTTACGGCGCCGACCTGGGGTACACCAATATCTATGGTCAAAACACCGAAGGCATACGGTACCTCAGTTCAATCAAAAGTCTTGCGAATGATCTGAGTATCGGCCAGTTCTTCGATCTCAAGATGATAAGCAAGCTCGCGCTTAACAGCAGCAACCTGGATTCACTACTTCTGGTTACCACGCAGAACTTCAATTCGATCAACGGCTACCTGCAGGGCCAGAACCGTTCCAACCTTAGCGCGCTCCTGCTCGTCGGCGGATGGATCGAGGCGATGGAAATAATCACAGACGCCGCATCCCAGAACCTGGACAACCGCGCACTGATCGAACGTATTGGAGAACAGAAGATCATCCTCGAACAACTAACGCTTCTCCTCTCATTCTATAAGGGGAGCCCGGACATGGAGTCGCTCCATCAGGACCTGGAGGAATTGAAAACTATCTTCGACGAGATCCAGATCACGTACACGTATGTGGAGTCGTCTATCGAAATAGTCAACGGTATGGCGGTCATAAAAGACAACAGCACCACCACAATCAGCATCACCGAAAAAGATGTCATAGACATCAAAAACAAAATAAACTCAATCAGAAACAAAATTGTAAGCTAATCAGTCATGAAAAAACTCATATTTCTTTCCTTCTTTTTGACAATCCTCTCATTAGAGAGTAACGCTCAATGCAACAGCGAGCAGTTTGCCAACGCATGTGTTCCGAAACTAGCCGAAAATGGTTTTAACTTTCTCAAAACCTACAAGATAAACGGTGAAAAGGACCTGACGAAAGTGGAGTATTCGTATGTCTTTACAAAGGGCACACAATACATGGTTGCCATCGCCGATCAAAGCCAGGGTGACAACGCGATCATGGTAACCATCTACGATTCAGAACGCCGCAAAGTAGCCAGCAACAAGGTAAAAGGGAATCTCCTGTCCGGTATGATATACCCTTGCAATGCTACCGGTATCTACTATCTTCAATACACATTCGAGGGACCTTCGGAACGATGTGGGGGTAGCGCGCTGGGATTCAAGAAATAGGCTGAATTATCAATAACCTTATAAGAATAAACACTTGCAAACAAAAGATAACTATCCTAATTTATAGCGAAAACCCTACTCCATGATCACCAGCATAATCGTCGATGACGAACTAAAAAGCCGGGAAAGTCTCAAAATCCTCGTGGAAGACTATTGTGAGGGCATTACCGTTGTCGCCACCTGTCAGAATGTAGCGGAAGCGGTAAAAGCGATCAACGAGTTTAAGCCGGATGTGGTTTTTCTGGACATTCAGCTTCAACGGGAAACCGGTTTCGACTTGCTGGCGAAGTTCAAGGACTTCGAATTTGATGTGATCTTTACTACCGCCTACAGCGAATATGCTATTAAGGCATTCCGGTTCTCGGCGATCGATTACCTGTTGAAACCTATCGATATAGACGACCTGAGAAAGGCCGTCGCAAAAGTGTCCAGGAACAGTACGGTAACAGATCGTCTCCAGCAGTTGCTGCAGAACCTAAGAAACGGATCACCGGAGAACTACAAGCTGGCACTGCCAACTTCAGACGGATTGGTTTTTGTTAAGGTAAACGATATTCTCTACTGCGAAGCGTCGAGTAACTATACCGAGATTGTCATGCTTGACAACAAGCGTTACATCGTCAGCCGCACGCTAAAGGAATACGACGAGTTGCTTGGAGAGCAAAACTTCTACCGAATCCATCATTCATATCTGATTAATCTGAACGGGGTTAAGAAGTACGTCCGCGGAGACGGCGGATATGTGATCATGAGCAATGATAAGTCGCTCGACGTCTCAAAACGCAGAAAAGAGGGCTTTTTGTCCAGAATCAAGGTATAAAAAGGAGGCCGTGCTCCCCGGTCTCCCACTTACTCAAAAAAACCACCCACTTACTCATTTCCCCTTCAAGGCCGGTCGCTGGATAGCGATCTTTGAATCCTGACAAACAATCCCCTAAGTTGAAGAGAGTGATCCTCTTAATTATTGCGCTCATAATAACCCTTACTTTAATGTTCGCCTAGCTAATACGGGCGTACCCCGCCGGAGATTCACGGCAGCGGTAGCTCAATTGGGAAGTTCTGGTGGACATTTCGAAGAAGCTATGTTCGACAAAAAACCAAGAGAGCTATCAATACTACGGAGATTTTCATATGGTCTGTCGATAAAGACCTCGACCTGCTGGCGTTCAATACGTCTTTTGCCCGGTATGTGTCAGATACGCATGGCGTCACATTGGTGGTGGGAAAGAGTATTTTCGATAATACCCCCCCCGTTATCCAGCCTGAAAAGGTCGAAGAATGGAAAGCTTACTACCGACGCGCGCTTGCAGGCGAGAGCCTGACAATAGAAGACGGAACTTCCTGGCAATATTCACTGAGTCCCTTTCTTGAAAAGGGGGAGGTCATAGGCGCAACGGTTATCGCCCAGCGAAACATGCCCCCCACGGGCGACCCCGAACCGGACGAGCTACAGGACAAGATCGCAGAAATGAGGTTGATGACCCTGCGTTCGATCATGAGCCAGCATTTCATTTTCAATGTACTGAGCTCCATACAATTCTTTATGGGCAAGGGCGATCAGGTCAATGCAATTCATTATCTATCTGTCTTCTCGCGTTTCATTCGCGGTGTCCTGACACATGCATTGAAAAGCACGGTTTCCCTAAGCGATGAGATCACCATGCTGAAAAGCTATGTCGAACTCGAGATGGCGCGCTTTGAAGGCAAGTTTGAGTTTATACTCGAAATTGATCCCGCAATTGATCTGAATGCAACCCGGGTTCCCTCCCTGTTGACGCAGCCTCTGGCAGAAAGCGCCGTTCAGCGCTGCCTGTACAATCCTGGCGGTAATGGGAGGCTTTCTATCAGGATAAAAAATACCGCAGGTGCAGTAGTCTTCGAAATTGAAGACAACGGTATCGGGCGGGACGAGGTATTGAAGCTAACGCCGCACCACACATCGGGAGCCCGGCCATCTGAAAGCAGAGTAGCTGACGAGCATCTCAAGTTGATCCGCGAGCAATCTCAAGCATATTGCCATACCGTCGATTTATTTGAAAACGGTGTTCCCTCTGGTACAAGGGTTATTGTTAGAGTACCGGGGTAGGTCTCCTCAAGGTAAAGGGCAAAGGGCAATTGGCAATTGGCAAAAGGCAAAGGAGGGAGCTGTTTGAAGCCGGGGTCCGGTAGTCATCGGGAGACAAGAGGTGATCCCACCACCCCCAAGTCCCGTAGGGACGACCGATACAGTAACCCCGCGGTTTCAGCCCCGGAAGCGCGCACGCAGGAGAGCACACACATAAAAAAAGCCCCGTGTCACACACGAGGCTTGTAGTAAAATAAGGCAACGACTTACTCTCCCAGGTAGTATCCCATCCCGATAGCTATCGGGACCATCAGCACTGGCAGTCACGGTAGTCATCGGGAGACAAGAGGTGATCGCACCCACCCCAAGTCCCCGTAGGAACGATTCGATACAGTAACCCCGCGGTTTCAGCCCCCGGAAGCGCGCATGCAGGAGAGCACACACATAAAAAAAGCCCCGTGTCACACACGAGGCTTGTAGTAA
>CAZBNP010000016.1:0-107818 GCA_964493505.1 uncultured Roseivirgaceae bacterium | reverse complement strand
ATTATGATTGGAATTCTATAGTTTTGAATGCTACTAACTAAGGGAAGCTTTCAATCGAAATGAACGTCTACCTGTTCCGGGTTCTCGTTCGAGACGAAGATATACGCATATCCGGCCTCGGTGACGGTAACCTCCCGCATAAGGTAATCGTGCGGGGCTTGTGAAAGCTTCACCAAGCGAAGTCTGAAGTTAGACAAAATACGGCTCAGAAAAAATATAGATGCCGGGTTCCTGTTGCCGGGTTCCGGGATAATCCCCGGCCGAACGGTTGTAAAAAACTCAAAGGAAGGAACGGTTACCACATACGCATTGGAGATTACCGTGTCATCTACGAGATATTCGACAGCAACCTCTTAGTGGATGTTATTAACCTGGGACACAGAAAGTATATTTATGAGCAATAAAAAAATCAAGGATCTAGGTAGACCCTTTCATCTATTGATGCTCAATCTCGTGACTAAATTCCTTCGGGTCTACTGCCGTCACTGATACGTCATCGATATAATAATAAGAATGTCTCTTTCCATCCTTTAATTTATTTTCCTTTCGAAGTTTATCAAACTCTTTTTTGGCAAGGTCATCTAAAAATAAACCGATAGTAATAAATCTTTCCCCACCTGAAGCCAAATAATATCCCTTTACTTCAGTCCATGCTGTAGTATTACAAAAGTCAATTCCTTTAATACTCACCGCATTTTTGCACTCCAGCGCAGGATGCGGAATTTTTGAAGGAAGTTTTTGTTTGTCAGTAAAGCAGATACTAATACGATCTGTAAAAACTGCTGAGTACTCCGCAAGGCTTATGTAAAACGAAAACAAATATTGACGACCTTTCTTCAATGAATCAATTAATGTCCCTTGAACATATTCTCTGTAATAAAAGTCTTCATCATAAAAGTATTTCTTTTCTTCAGGTGCAAGAAGAACTATTCCAGCATAGGCATTCCCGGTGCGAGGGGTTTGACTACCTGCTAGGTTTTCTGGTATTCCAACAGAATAACCTATGTAAGGATTATATTTACTACATTCGTTAAAATATTCAGGTGTTGAACCATTCCCCGTACCAGCCCAATCTTTGCAGTAACTAAGTTGATTAAACTTGCTTGGACATTCACTATAATCTTCAAAGGAATAGTTTTTCACAAGGTTTTGCCCCTGCAAAGAATTAAAAGAAAGAATAATTAAAGTGATTAAGGCGCACCGATTTTTCTCCATCCGTAGCTTATTGTCTTTCCATATCTACCGTGAATCTGACGCCTCACAGTTACTTTTATATCTAACACCGGCGTAGCAGCAAGTATCACTGAAGTGCCGTCAGGCATTATCGTAGGGGCGGGCGTATTTGGGAAAATTTGATAGTGAGTAACGCTATACGTTCCTCTTTTTCCAAAAATTGGAGTGTCAAGCCAATCCCAGTTTCTATTTACATCCCACATTTCTTCTTTGCCATTCCTAGAAACCCACTGGCCAGAAGATCCCCAAAATTCATTGAATGAGAATTGAAGTTTTTTAACTTGTTTTTTCCGTTCAAAATGCAACGCATATTCCTTCGCAACATTCCAAACCTGGTCGCTCTCAACAGCAAGGTCGAAAATCTTCTCTTGCCACTCCGAAAATCTTGGATGCTTTAAACGTGCTTGTCTGGTTGAGTATACATTATTATGTTTTTTTCCTCCGGTAATAGACCTCGCATTTTCACTTCCATGCTGAACAACCTTGTCGCCTGTAAAATATCCAATAGTTCCGCCAGCAACTGCTCCAATTGCTCCCCATTTCCACCAATCATCTTCATTTCCTGTTAAAACTGCTGCGCCAGCACCAACTGCAAAACCAATTCCCGCTCCCGCTAAAGCTGACCAACCTGCACTTAATCCAAATAACCCTCCATCAGGATCGACACCCATGTGCGGAGCGTTGCCCATGGCTTTATATGGCGAGTAATATTGTCCATACGGATCAGCACTCAACCACCTTGCAATCTTAGCATCGTAAAACCGCAGCTGAAATTGATTCCACCCCGTAATCGTATCCCTCTCCGAATACTGCCCCTGGTACCCCCAACGGTAAGGTTCATCATCGATCTCCCGCCCGTCCATCGCCAATCCGAACGGGTAGTAATCCGCACCCGCCACGATGTTGGAATG
Organism: uncultured Roseivirgaceae bacterium; assembly: GCA_964493505.1. Lineage (GTDB taxonomy): Bacteria > Bacteroidota > Bacteroidia > Cytophagales > Cyclobacteriaceae > Chryseosolibacter. The sequence continues at coordinate 105,674 of CAZBNP010000016.1, read as the reverse complement.
CGTATGCGTGATCGTTACATCATCGAAATGAACGTCTACCTGTTCCGGGTTCTCGTTCGAGACGAAGATATACGCATATCCGGCCTCGGTGACGGTAACCTCCCGCATAAGGTAATCGTGCGGGGCTTTGACGCTGGTACCCACCTGTTCGGCATCGCCGCTAAGCTGTGTGTACGCTGCATCTACAAAGATAAAATTTTTATCGAAGAGCAGGATGTTCAGGTAGGCTTTGGGCGCATCTGGGTCTTCATGATGCGCAAAGCCTCCTGCAATCGCTGTTCCATAGCTATGCAGGGCGCCATACGCCATGCCCGGATCGCCGGGGAGCCCGGACTGCAACCCAAATGCGGCGGTAAGGGCGGCCGCGAAACCTTCCAGGCTCGCCGGAGTACCCGTGAGATCGCGGTATTTGCCGTATGCCTCTACTTTCACGACATCGCCAGGGGTTACGCGAACGGAACGGGCGACGCCTATCCTTCCTGCATACCCACCATTCAGAAGCTGGCTATAGGTATAGACTTCATCATTCACGTCCGTGTGATCCATTAAATCGTCGTCGTGCCGGCTGTAATTCTCAAAATCCGTATTCGTTGTGGTTTCAAAGTCGGCTAAATAAGTGTCCGTCTCCGCCACTCCGATCACAGCCCTGACATTGCCCAGATGGTCGCTGACTTCATAGAAATACGTGCTCACTGTCGGCTTGTAGACCGCCAACCGCCCGGCACCGTAAACGGGCACTTCGACCGGACCGTCTTCCAATGTCGCAGTCTCTTGCAGATAAATGGCCAGCACATTTCCGGAAACATCGGTCACATACGTCGTATAGAGCTGGGCGACACCGCCAGTATAGTACACCTTCTGCAGAAGGTTCCCACGGTCGTCGTAATGGTAGGATTGAAGAACATTGTCGTTGTCGTTTTTATCCAGGATCTCGGCAACCAAACCATACGCGTTATAACGAATTTCAAAATCCTTATCTTCTCCCTCCTGCAGTCGTGTCAGTTGTCCTATCGCATTATAGCTGTAATCGATAAGAACCGCGGAGTTCTCGTTGACCTTGTCCAGCCGGTTGGTGTTCGCTTCGTAGACGTAATCAAAACCAGCAAGTGGACGTCCCTCTTTGCCCTTCCTGATCAGACTTTGAATATTGCCGTTTTTGTCATAACCCGGCACAGCCTCCCGGTAGGCCTGCGCACTACCGGCACTGAAGCCGTACGCGCCTGCCGACCCGGTCATCGAACCCCACGTCGCATCGGTCAGTTGATTGCGGTCGTCATATTGATAGGTGTAGGTTTGCTTTTCGTGGTCTCCCCCCGGACTGTGCCAGCTCATCGCTTTCAACAGTCCGCTGTACCTGTCCGCTACGCCCGAGATTGTCTGCGATCCGGCAGAATAGTCCGCTCCTGTGTAATCACCGTCAAAATACTGGAGTGTTGTTCCGAAAACATCGTCGCTATCTCCGCCGGGATCGAGGGCAGGATCCGCATGATTGATGGACTTCAACGCTCCATTGATCGTATAGGTATAATCGATTCCCTGTAGCTGCTCATTCCCGTCAAAAAGTTCCGTCCGCTTCAACGGGCCGTGAAGGTAGTAATGATATCTTGCGCGCAAGGTTTTATCGGTCCCGTTCCTGCTCGTATATACGTCTGTCAGGCGCTGATTGATATCATAGGAATAGTGATGGTAAAACCGTTCATCGACAATGTCTTTTTGATAGGCAACTTCCGTGACGTTGCCGAAATAGTCGTATGCATAGTCCACGGTTATGATCTTACCCGGATTGGCGATCGTCAACACCTGCAAAGTTCGTGTTACTTGTCCAAACTCGTCGTAGTTATAAAGAGTAATCGCATTCTCATTTTCCGTCCTGGACACCCGGCCCGTCAGATCGGGGCAAACCGCTCATGACGTGCAGTAGATAAGGCGTTAAATCTGAGAGCGATTTGCGGAGTCTTCCTTCGCTCAAGATCAGCGTTTTAGCACTAACCCCCACCCTATTTCAACTATTATCGCTTTGTGTTTGAGGCTAAAAATACGCATCTTCGCGACAAATTATTTGACAGCATGAATCAGGCACCCGACATCGATCGTTTGAAAAATATTGCATCACAGATACGAAGAGACATCGTCCGCATGGTACACGCCTGTCAGTCCGGACATCCCGGAGGGTCGCTCGGGTGCGCCGATTTTTTCACCGCCCTCTACTTCCACATCCTCCGTCACAACCCCAGGTTTGAAATGGATGGAAAAGACGAAGATCTCTTTTTCCTATCAAACGGACATATTTCGCCAGTCTGGTATGCCACGCTGGCGCGCGCCGGGTACTTTCCGGTGAATGAACTTGCTACGTTCCGAAAGATCAATTCGAGACTGCAGGGCCACCCCGCAACACACGAACACCTTCCCGGAATAAGGATAGCGTCCGGTTCCCTCGGACAAGGTCTGTCTGCCGCGATCGGTGCGGCACAGACGAAGAAGCTCAACGGCGACGATCGTACGGTCTTTGTCCTGATGGGCGACGGCGAACAACAGGAAGGACAGGTCTGGGAAGCTGCCATGTATGCTCCTCATCACAAGATTGATAACCTCATCGCTACCATAGACTACAACGGCCAGCAGATCGATGGGCCGGTAGACAAGATCATGTCGTTGCTCGACCTCAGGGCAAAATGGGAGGCGTTTGGCTGGATCGTTGAAACCTTCGATGGCAACGACATGAAATCAGTCGTAGCAGGACTTGAAAAAGCCAAAACGCTTGCCGGCAAAGGCAAACCGGTTATGAACCTGATGAAAACCGAAATGGGATACGGCGTAGACTATATGATGGGGTCTCATAAGTGGCACGGCGTCGCTCCGAAAGACGATGAACTGACAAAGGCACTCGCCCAACTCGAAGAAACGCTGGGCGACTACTAGTTCGCCCTGGTTATCAGGTTCATCAATCAGCGCTATTTCCCGGATCGTGAGTCGCGAATATGCCCGTGGCAGGCCAGACCTGAATGGGAAGTGACGACTCTGAAATGATTGTCGGATAATAATTCAGTTGAGGATGTGAGAATGACTATTTGGAGGTACTCAGCACTTGCACCGTTCCTTTTGCTTCTCCTGGCAGGCACTCCGCTAGCCGCGCAGGACGTCAATCAACAGGCCCTGCCCGACAAGACCCGGATACTGTTCGTGCTCGACGGATCGGGCAGCATGAACGCAAACTGGGGCGAAGGTCAGTCGCGCATGGATGTGGCGAAGGCAATCCTCACGCGGCTCGTAGACTCGCTGCGCGTCAATCCCAAACTGGAGCTCGCACTGCGCGTATATGGACACCGGTATTCGAGGCAGGCAAACAACTGCTCAGACAGCCGGCTCGAAGTACCCTTTCGCGCCAACAACCACAATGCCATCATCAACGAGATCAAAGACATCACGCCACGGGGTGTGACTCCCATCACGTACTCGCTCCTCCAGGCGGCGAACGATTTTCCGGCTACTTCCGGCTACCGCAATATCGTGATACTCATAACCGACGGCGTCGAATCGTGCGGAGGAGACCCGTGCGAGACATCAATTGCATTGCAGAAGAAAGGTGTCTTCCTCAGGCCCTTCATTGTCGGCCTGGGTGTTCCGGGCGGAAAGGCGCTCGATTGTGTCGGCAAGTTCATCGACGCGCAGAACGCGCAGTCGTTTAACGAGATCCTGAATGAGTCGATCGAGACAACATTTGCCAACACAACCGTGAGCGTGGAGTTACTCAACGGGGAAGGTATTCCGAGGGAAACGAATGTCAACGTCACGTTCCTCAACTCAATGACGGGTACGGCGGCGTATGAGTTCGTGCACTACCTCGACCCTGCCGGCAAACCGGATTCGGTACAGGTCGACCCGGTACTGGCGTACGATGTAGTGGTCAACACGCTGCCGCCGGTGGTACGCCGCGAGGTGCCAATCGCAAACGGGCGGCACAATGTGCTGCGTATACCCGCGCCACAGGGCACGCTGGTGATGAAGCCTGAAGGAAGGGGCAATCCCTTTTCCGCCGTTGTCAGGCAGAAGGGACACAGCGCGATCCTCAGCATCCACAACGGCCTCGAACCAGTCCGGTACCTTGCGGGCGAATACGAAGTAGAGACGCTGACGCTTCCGCGGAGAATATTCCCGGTATCGGTAGAAGCCGGCAAGACGACCACAATTTCGCTTCCGCCACCCGCAACCGTCAACATCAACAGCCTGGCAATAGGTTTCGGAAGCATTTTTGAGATCCTGGATTCAGGCGAATCGCGGTGGGTGTGTACGCTCGATGACTCAAAGACCCGGCATTTTTACAACCTGCTCCCCGGCCGATACAAAGTCGCTTTCCGGGCCAGGCGCACGAAAGGAAGTAAATACACAGCAATCCGGGAATTTGAATTGAAATCGGGACAAACCTTGAATCTTAGTATCTTCTGACACGGTAGTTTCTTGTAATCTGATTACTTTTGGCCCCATGAAATATACGTTTACTGAAAAGAAAGACACACGCTCAGGCTTCGGTGTCGGCCTGCATGAACTCGGAAAGAAGAATTCGGACGTCGTAGCCTTGTGCGCTGACCTCACCGGGTCACTGAAGATGGACGCATTCAAGAATGAATTTCCCGAGCGTTTCTTTCAGGTTGGGATCGCGGAGGCCAATATGATGGGTATTGCCGCCGGTATGACTATCGGCGGGAAAATCCCTTTTACAGGTACGTTCGCGAACTTCTCAACGGGGAGGGTATATGACCAGATCCGTCAGTCGATCGCCTATTCTGACAAGAACGTCAAGATATGCGCTTCACACGCCGGTGTAACGCTGGGCGAAGACGGCGCAACGCACCAGATCCTGGAAGATATCGGTATGATGAGAATGCTGCCGGGCATGACGGTGATCGTACCCTGCGACTACAACCAGACGCGGCTTGCAACACTGGCCCTCGGCGAACACACAGGACCCGCCTACCTCCGCTTCGGCAGACCGAGCTGGCCGATCTTCACCGCTCCTGACAGACCGTTTACAATCGGCAGGGCGGATAAAATGATCGAGGGTACCGACGTCACCATATTCGCCTGTGGCCATCTCGTTTGGAACGCTGTCGAAGCGGAAGCCAAACTGGCGGAAACGGGAATCAGCGTCGAACTGATCAATATTCACACGATAAAACCGCTCGACGTCGAGGCGATCCTTGCTTCGGTTCAAAAAACAAAATGCGTCGTAACCTGCGAAGAACATCAGGCTAACGGCGGACTCGGCGACGCCGTAGCACAGGTACTCACCCGGTTCCACCCTGCGCCGCAGGAGTTCGTCGCCGTAAACGACAGCTTCGGTGAAAGCGGAACACCTACTCAATTGCTAGCAAAATACGGACTGGGAACAGACAATATCGTTGATGCCGTAACGCGGGTACTGAAGAGAAAACCGGCGTGATCCCGCCACCCGGGAGGACATAAACTGAACGGAGAACGACAATGGAATTAACCTACAAAAAAATCAGGGATGCGGAGAGCTTTGAGGCGTTCCGCTCATTGCTGGTGTCGTCGGAGTTGCCGGCAGAGGGCTTGGACTTCAACCGCGATCTCCTCGTGGGGTATTACGAAGCCGACGAACTGGTAGGCACCGGTGGACTGGAGGTCTACGGGCCCTACGCATTGCTCCGCTCTCTCTCGGTGAAAATGGGTATACGCGGAAAGGCTGTAGGATCAACCATCGTAGAATACCTGCTCGCGGAAGCGAAGAAGCTCAACCTGAAAGCGGTTTACCTGCTCACCGGAACGGCACATGGTTTTTTCCTGAGGAAAGGGTTCACCGAAGTTCCACACGATTCAGTGCCGGAAGAGGTCAGGAAATCGCACGAGTTTACCGACCGCCCTGAGCAGTCGGCGGTAACCATGGCACTGACCCTGAGCTGAAATACAAGCGCCACTTTATTTTATTTGCGGTAGGGAAAAACTCATCTCATGGGTTTTCTTACCTTTGCGCTTCATTAATCCGCTATGAAGCTGAATAAGTATTTCGTAATCGATTTCGATAGCACATTCACCAAAGTTGAAGCATTTGACGTACTCGCCGACATCTCACTGAAGGATCATCCCGAGCGCGAAGAACGCAAGCGCCGGATACACGAGATCACCAACCAGGGTATGAACGGATCTCTTTCACTCCGCGAATCACTCGAACAAAGGCTGGATCTCCTCGCCCCTACCAAACAGCACCTCGGACCACTCATTAGCCAGCTCCGAAGTATGGTCTCGGAATCATTCAAACGAAACAAGGAGTTCTTCCAGACCCACGCTGACAACATCTACATCATCTCCAACGGATTCAGGGAGTTTATCGAACCGATCGTAACCGAGTTCGGGATTAAACCGAAAAATATCCTCGCGAATGAATTCCGGTTTGACGACCACGGAAATGTAACCGGATTCGATACCAACAACCCGCTGTCCGTCAACGGAGGCAAGGCGGAACAACTGAAAAAACTGAAGTTACCGGGCGATGTATATGTAATCGGCGACGGCTATACGGACTACGAAATCAAACTCGCTGGCCATGCCGACAAATTCTATGCTTTTACCGAGAATGTTGAACGTGAAAACGTCAAAAGTAAGGCGGACCACGTCGCACCAAGTCTTGATGAATTCTTATATCTTAACAAATTGAACACGACAACCTCCTACCCCAAGAACAGGATCAACATTTTGCTCCTGGAAAATGTCCATCCGGTAGCCAATGAATTGCTGAAAAGCGAAGGCTTCAACGTCGAAACTTATCATGCGGCGCTGTCGGAAGAAGAATTGTGTGAGAAGATAAAGAACGTCTCCGTACTGGGTATCCGGTCGAAGACGCAGGTAACGGCAAAAGTACTCGAACATGCTAACCGCCTGATGGTGATCGGTGCCTTCTGTATCGGAACGAACCAAATCGACCTGAAGACCGCTACGAAAAAGGGAATTGCCGTCTTCAACGCTCCGTTCAGTAATACACGGTCGGTTGTCGAGCTTGCCGTGGCGGAGATGATCATGTTGATGCGCAACATCGTCGACAAATCGGTGATGATGCATCAGGGCAAATGGAACAAGTCAGCGAAAGGAAGCTTTGAGATCCGCGGCAAAAATCTCGGATTGATTGGCTACGGAAATATTGGAACACAGTTGTCCGTCCTCGCCGAGTCGATGGGAATGAAGGTAATGTATTACGACATCGAAGAGCGACTCTCGCTGGGGAATGCTGTCAAATGCAAGACCATGCGGGAGGTGCTGGAAAACTCAGACGTAATCTCATTGCACGTCGATGGCCGGCCTTCAAACGCCAATCTGATCGGTCGCGAAGAATTCGACCTGATGAAAAAAGGCGCGATCTTTATCAATCTCAGCCGCGGACAGGTAGTCGACATCGCCGCGTTAAAGGAAAACATACTCAACGGCAAAATCGGGGGTAGTGCAGTGGATGTGTTTCCTCAGGAACCCGCGAGCAACAACGAAGAATTCGTTTCAGAACTTCGCGGATTGCCAAACATCATCCTTACACCACACATAGGCGGAAGTACACTGGAGGCCCAGGAAAACATCGGGAACTTCGTCCCCGGAAAGATCATGGACTATATCAATACAGGGAGTACCTCCAACAGCGTGAACTTCCCGAATCTCACATTGCCCATACTGGAGAATGCCCATCGTCTCATTCATATCCACAACAACGTACCGGGTATCCTGGCGCGGATCAACCAGGTGCTGGCAGACCACGGCATCAACATCGTCGGCCAATACCTGAAGACGAATGAATCGATCGGATACGTGATCACCGATATCGGCAAAGGCTACGACGAGCAGTTGATCGGCAAACTGAAAGCGATCGAGCATACGATCAAGTTCAGGATGTTGTATTAGTTCCGGGTTCCGGGGTTAGGTGCCAGGTGCCGGGTTGACCAGGTGCTGGGTTTGGAGGGACATGAGAATTATGAGCTCCCACATTGCTTTTGCCTTTTGCCCTTTGCCTATTGCCTTTTGCCCTTTGCCCTTTGCCCTTTGCCTATTGCCCTTTGCCATTTGCCCTTTGCCCTACCTGGGGTTTGTCTAGAAAATCGGACACCCTGATACAACTACAGGAGGCTCCTACGGAGCCAATGATTCGTTTCGGCATCGTGTGTGCTGGAAACAGGAAATTCCTACGGAGTTGGGTGGCTTTCCGGTTAGCGGTTAAAGAAGAAAAACCCACTGGATTTGGTGAGGTGTTTCTGAACCTCAGAAAAGACAAGTTTTGAGCTGCGGTCTATCGCAACCTTCCTCTGTTAACCTGCTTTTTGGGCGAGGTCCCGATTGCCGATAGCTATCGGATCGGGATGAGGCCTGATTTTGAAAGAACGCTTCACTCGGTTTTGTTTAAATTGTTAGGTTCAGCAAACGTGTCCCAAATCCAAGTGGGATTTCTTAATACGAAGCTAGCGAAAACGCTCCGTTCCATCAATCTTGTTAAAACTGTATTTTTTCAGTAAGCAAATTCTAGCTTTGCATCACGCTATGAAACACCATGTTAACTTCACTCCCGGTCCCTCACAACTGTATTTTACCGTAGTCGATCACGCCCGACAGGCGTTTCGCGACGGCATACCCTCCATTTCCCACCGCGGCAAGCTGTTTGAACAAATCAGCAGGGAAGCAACCGACGGACTCCGCGAACTGTTAAAAGTTCCCCCCGGCTACCAGATTTTCTTTACCGGCTCTGCAACCGAGATATGGGAGCGTATTTTTCAGAACCTGGTTGAAGAAAAGTCCTTCCATTTAGTTAACGGATCATTCTCAAAAAGATTTCACGAAATCGGGATACAGCTGAAGAAAAAAGCGGAGAAACATGAAGTGCCCGCCGGCCACGGTTTTGATGGCGACATCGCTGTTTCAATTGACGCAGAACTAATTGCCGTTACACAGAATGAAACCAGCACCGGCGTCTCCACTCCGCTGGACGTTATCGGCGACCTGCGCAGAAAAAATCCAAACGCGCTGATCGCTATCGACGCGGTTTCCTCCCTCCCCTATCCGGATTTTGATTTTTCGCATTTTGACACCCTGTTCTTCTCGGTACAGAAAGGATTTGGCCTGCCCGCCGGCCTCGGTGTCTGGCTGGTGAATGACAAATGTATAGCGAAATCAGAGGCGCTGCTGTCGCGCAACATTTCAACAGGCTCCTATCATAACATCGCATCGTTATCGCAGCACGCGGCAAAACACCAGACGCCCGAGACACCCAATGTGTTGGGTATCTACTTGCTCGGTCGTGTTGTGGCTGACTTCATCCGGCGCGGTATCGACAACATCCGAAAAGAAACCGATTACAAAGCCGCGGTAGTGTACCAGGCGTTAGAGAATCACCCTGGCCTCGCGCCGTTTGTCGGCGACAAGAAGTTCAGATCAAAGACAGTCCTCGTTGCCGATACCCGACAGCATACCAGTGAGCTCACCGCATTCCTCGCCGCCCGGGGGCTGGACGCGGGAAGTGGATATGGAGCCGCCAAGAAAACGCAGCTGCGCTTCGCCAATTTCCCCGCCCATTCCAAAGAACAATACGAAATGCTTGCTGACGCGATTGGGGAGTTTGTAGATGGGTAGCCGGCACAAAGCCTATTTGCCCTTTGCCCTTTGCCTATTTGCCCTTTGCTTTTTGCCATTAAACCTCTAATCCCAAACGTTGTCTAAATTAGGATTTTGAAACCAGTCCATTGGAAGACCACGAGCTAATACACAAGATCCGGAATTCCGACACGAGAAACTACGGATTCAATCTTCTGGTACGAAAGTACCAGCAGCGGGTGTATTGGCTGATACGCAAGATGGTGATCGACCACGACGACGCGGACGACCTTACGCAGGAGGTCTTTATCAAAGTACACAAGCACCTGCCAACGTTCAGAAAGGACGCGCAGCTCTATACATGGATCTACCGGATCGCCACAAACGAATGCCTGAACTTTCTGGCCAGGAAGAAGCGGCGATTCTTTCTTCCGATCGCCGACGTGCAGGGCGAACTGGCAGCCAAGCTCAGCACCTCCGCGGACCAGATAACAGGGGATGAAATCCAGCTCCGGTTGCAAAAAGCGCTGCTACGGCTACCCGATAAACAACGCCTTGTCTTTAACATGAAGTATTATGATGACCTTTCCTACGATGAGATTGCCGAAATCACCCATACGAGCGTAGGAGCGCTCAAAGCCAGTTATCACCTTGCGGTAAAAAAAATTGAGGCGTTTCTGGAGGCCGATTAAACTTTATATATTCAAACTGGTCTAAGTGAAAATGTCCAAAATAGACGACATACCGAAAAAAGAGTTCTTCAGCGTACCAGACGACTATTTCGAGAATCTCCCGGCACGCGTACAGGCACGTATCGCGGACAAGCGGCCGGCATCGGCGCGCGTGCATCTCCTCCGCTACACCGTGCGTTATGCGTTACCGGTACTCCTTGTGGCGGCTGCTGTCTTTTACTACAACACCGGCACAAGCAATACGGAGGAGATCCTGGCATCGATTGACACCCGGGAGCTGATCGAATATCTGCACGAGACCGGGATGACCACGGAAGAAATTCTCGAGAACGTGGAATTTACCCCGGAAGAAATCGATGCTCTTGAAAGTGAAGTGAACGATCCCGGGTTCGAAGATACCGGGGAGCCGACGTTTTAATGTATGTTATGAGAACAAGAATAGTGTTTGTCCTGTTGTTGCTACTTCCCGCGGTATTGAAAGCGCAGGAGAGCAGCCGCGATCCGCGGGCTGGTGAAAAAATTCGAGCGGCACACACCGCTTACATCACGCAGCGTCTCGCGCTGACAGCCGACGAAGCGGAGCGGTTCTGGCCGGTGTATCGCGAATACAACGAAAAGCGCAAAGCACTTCGCCAGGAGATGCGCGCGGGGAGACGGTCGGAGGCCAGTGACGAGGAGCGGATCGCGCGCGATCTGGAACTGAAACAGGAGGAACTCGATATCGAGAAGAAATACACGGCCCGACTCGGAGAAGTCATCCCTGCAGAAAAACTCGTCAGGTTACCAGACGCTGAAGCGGGCTTTCGCAGGCTTATCCTTAGACAAATACAGGAGCAACGCCGGCGCGGAAGATAGATCGCGCGGAGCCTGATATTTTGAATTTAAATCGATATTTTGCACGGAATAAAATCTTTATTCTATGCAAAAAATGGTGCTATCCGCCACCCTGATAATCCTTTCATTAACAATAGGCACAGCCCAGGATTTCAGGTGGCAACAACGAGTCGAGTATCAAATGGATGTAAAGCTCGATGTAACCACCCACAAGCTACAGGGCAGTCAGAAACTCACCTACTACAACAATTCGCGCGATACCCTTTCAAAGATTTATTACCATCTCTACTTCAATGCCTTTCAACCGGGAAGTATGATGGACATGCGCTCCCGGACGATTGCCGATCCCGACGCCCGGGTAGGCAACCGGATCGCAGAACTGAAAGATGACGAGATCGGCTATCAACATATACAGAGCCTCAAACAGGACGGGCGTGACGTTGCGTTTCACACGATGGGTACTATCCTCGAAGTGACGCTAAAGAAACCACTCCTTCCCTCTTCCAGGACCGTACTGGAAATGCAGTTTGACGCGCAGGTTCCCCTGCAGATACGCCGCTCGGGACGCAACAGCAAAGAAGGAATAGCCTACTCGATGACGCAGTGGTATCCAAAACTGGCGGAGTACGATCACCTCGGCTGGCACGCAAGCCCTTATATTTCCCGCGAGTTTCACTCTGTATGGGGCGACTACGACGTGAAGATCACACTTGACCCGCGTTTCGTCGTAGCGGGTACCGGCGTTTTGCAAAACCCGGAAAAGATAGGACACGGTTATGAGAAAGCCGGCACAAGTGTCAAACGCCCCCCCGGAGATCTCACCTGGCACTTCGCAGCCCGCGATGTTCACGATTTTGCCTGGGCCGCCGACCCCGATTACAAACACGAGATCGCACGCGTTCCCAATGGCCCGGAACTTCACTTCTTCTATCAACCGGGAGAAAAAACAACCGACAACTGGACACGGCTGAAAGACTTTACGGTACGGCATTTTCAGTATATGAACGAGACCTTCGGCAAATACCCCTACGAGGTTTACTCGGTGATCCAGGGGGGCGACGGCGGCATGGAATATCCCATGTGTACATTGATCACCGGTGAGCGATCATTCGGCAGTCTTGCGGGAGTGACGGCGCACGAAGTGACGCACAGCTGGTACCAGGGCGTTCTCGCCACCAACGAGTCCTTGTATCCATGGATGGATGAAGGGTTTACCGACTTCGCATCAACTGAGGCGATGTCAATGATATTTGATATCGAAAATCCCCACGCCGGCAGCTACGCCGGTTATACGGCGCTGGTAAGGAGTGGGTTGCAGGAGCCCGCAAGTCAGCACTCAGATCACTACAACACAAACCGGGCTTATTCTATCGCCGCCTACAGTATGGGATCGATCTTTCTGAATCAGCTAAAATACATCGTCGGAGAAGATAGCTTCTACAAGGGCATGCGACGCTACTACAACACCTGGAAGTTCAGGCATCCGGAGCCTAACGACTTCATCAGGATCATGGAAAAAGAAACAGGCCTGCAACTTCATTGGTATATGAGCTACTTTATCAATACAACCAAAACTATCGACTACGGCGTGCAGGCGGTTGTAGAAGATGCCGGGAGTACCTATATCACCCTGGCGCGTCTCGGCGATTTCCCCATGCCGATCGACCTTCTCGTCACCTTCCGGGATGGGACGCAGGAGCTGTACTACCTTCCTCTGAGTGAGATGCTGGGTAACAAACCCGTGGAAAATCAGAAGATTGTACGCAACGACCTCGTGGCATGGCCGTGGGTAAACCCTACGTACTCACTTCGCGTCAACCGCCCGGCGAACGAGATCCTTTCAGTAGAAATCGATCCATCAAAACGAATGGCTGATATCGATCGGAATAACAACAGGATCGATTTCCCGGAGTCATTCAAAGCATACCAGGATCCGACTAAACAATAGCGCACTCAACCCATGACTTCGGAACAGGCAAAGAACAAGATCGATGAACTAACCGAAAAGATCAGCTATCACAACCACCTGTATTATCAAGAAAGCAAAAGCGAGATCTCTGACCGGGAGTTCGATCAGCTCCTGGAAGAACTGATTGCCCTGGAGAAGCAATTCCCCCAGTATCGCGATCCACACTCACCGACACAGCGCGTAGGCGGTACGATCACAAAAGAATTCCCGACCGTCTATCATCGCTACCCCATGCTGTCGCTGGGGAATACGTACAGTCCTTCCGAGCTGGAGGAGTTTGACCGACGTGTAAGCCGGGGACTTGACGGAGGGGCTTACGAGTATTTCTGCGAGCTGAAGTTTGACGGTGTATCCATCAGTCTGCTCTATGAGAACGGGAAACTGGCGAAAGGAGTAACCCGCGGCGATGGTGTTCGCGGCGACGATGTCAGCAACAATATCAAAACCATTCGCAGTATACCATTGGTGCTGAAAGGTGAAAATATCCCCGGCGATTTTGAAGTAAGGGGCGAAGTTTTCATGCCCAAAGAGGTATTTCTGAAGTTGAACAAGGAACGCGAAGACATCGGCGAAGAGAAATATGCCAATGCGCGGAACACAGCATCGGGAACGGTCAAGATGCAGGACTCTGCGGAAGTTGCCCGGCGAAGGCTCGACTGCTATGTGTACAGCCTGCTCGGCGCCTCAGGCATCAAGACGCATCAGGACGCGATAAAAACACTGGAAGCACTTGGGTTCAACGTCTCGCCTACCTACGAGCGATGCGAAAACATTGCGGCGGTACTTGAGTATATCCGCAAATGGGAGACAAAGAGGCTGGACCTTCCGCTGGAAACAGACGGCGTCGTTATCAAGGTCAACAACCTGGCGCAACAGGAACAGCTGGGGTTCACGGCAAAGAGTCCACGGTGGGCGATTTCGTATAAATACAAAGCGCAAAGCGCCAGCACCAGATTGAACGGCATCGTCTATCAGGTAGGACGAACCGGAGCCGTAACACCGGTCGCCATGCTCGAGCCGGTCTTTCTCGCAGGCACGACCGTCAAGCGCGCGTCGCTTCACAACGCGAACGAGATTGAGCGACTCGACCTGCGGATAGGAGACCATGTCTTTGTCGAAAAAGGAGGAGAGATCATTCCAAAGGTCACCGGCGTCGATATTGTCAAACGCCAGAAGGGAAGTACTCCCATCCGGTATGTAGACCGGTGCCCGGAATGCGATAGCCAACTATTCCGGGAGGAAGGCGAAGCTGCTTACTACTGCCCCAACGTAGACGGCTGCCCGCCGCAGATCAAAGGACGTATCGAGCATTTCATCCAACGCAAGGCCATGGATATCGACTCTCTCGGCGAGCGGACTATCGATCAGCTCTACCAGCTCGGGCTGGTCAGAACCCCGGCAGACCTCTACGACCTGACGGCGGAACAAATAGGGCAACTCGAAGGATTCAAGGAGAAGTCAATCAACAATCTCCTGGACGGTATTGAAGGATCGAAGCAGCGCCCGTTTGAAAACGTGCTGTTCGCCATCGGCATTCGCTACGTCGGAAAAACCGTAGCGGAGAAGATCGCACGCTATTTCAATAACGTTGACGCTCTGGCGAATGCATCGTTCGAAGAATTGATAAATGCGCCGGAGGTGGGCGAGAAGATCGCACGAAGTGTATTCAGTTTTTTCCGAAAGCCAGAAAACCAGCGCGAAATAGGCAGGCTGAAGCAAGCGGGGCTGATCTTTCAGACTGATAACAAGGAACCGGAGAAAGTCAGCGATATCCTGGCGGGTAAATCATTTGTCATTTCCGGCGTTTTCACCCGCTACGATCGCGACGACCTAAAAGACCTCATACTGCAAAACGGTGGTAAAATTTTGTCGGGTGTTTCAGGAAAACTCGACTATCTTGTAGCGGGGGAAAATATGGGGCCGGCTAAAAAAGAAAAAGCGGAGAAACTCGGCGTCGAGATCATCTCGGAAGAGGCGTTGGAAAAAATGTTGAAAGGCCGGTCACACGACCAATGAAAATATGAAGTTCAGATTTCTCAGACGCAAGACAAGGTCGTATCTCAGGAATAACGGGACAACCCGCGCCAGCGAGCCCTACAAGCAGGCCGTCTCTGTCGGTGTCGTATTCACCGTTGAAGACCGGGCAAAACACGATCACATCAAAAGCCTGATCCGCCGGCTCGAACACGACGGAAAAAAGGTAAAAGCGCTCGCCTACTTACCTCCTCACCAGGAGAACTACGAGTTCCTCTTCGACTTTTTCACTTATCGCGAGATCTCTTTCTGGGGAAATATAACGGCCCCGAGCGCGGTAGCATTTGCCGACGTCCCGTTCGACTTCCTCCTCTACCTCGACGCGGAACCCAATGAACTTATCCTCAACATCGTCGCGAAGAGTAAAGCAAAATGCCGCATCGGGCGGCACTTCACAGAGGGTGAACCATTTTTTGAAATGATGATCGAGAGCAAGGGCGATGCAAAGTCGCTGATTGATGAACTCTATCGGTACACTACCGCCCTCCGCTAAATTTCTTCATGTTCCTGACCGTTGAATCAGGATTTCGCCTAATATTGAACTTCTAAAAATATAGCACGATGAAAAGACTTTATGGCACTGGAGTCGCTTTGGTTACACCGTTTACCGACAATCACGAAATTGACTTCCGGAGCCTCAAAAAACTGATGACACACACCGCGCGTGGAGTGGATTATTATGTCGTGATGGGCACAACCGGAGAATCCGTGACGCTGACTCACGCGGAAAGGCAATCGGTCCTGGATTTCGTAAGGAAAAACAATTCGCGGAAACTTCCAATCGTCTACGGCATCGGCGGCAACAACACCCGCGACGTACTCGACAGCGTACAGGAAGCCGACCTCGAAGATGTGGACGCACTACTTTCCGTGACGCCCTATTACAACAAGCCGTCGCAGGAAGGTCTTTACCAGCATTTCAGGGCAATAGCCGATATTTCCCCTATACCGGTAATATTGTACAATGTACCCGGACGAACCGCCTCGAACATTACTGCCGAAACAGCCCTGCGTCTCGCGGCGCACGACAATATCATCGGGATCAAGGAAGCTTCGGGCAATCTGGAGCAATGCATGCGTCTCGCGAGAGACAAGCCCAAAGATTTTATGCTGATATCGGGCGATGACATGTGCACGGTAGTACTCTACTCCCTGGGAGCGGTGGGTGTGATCTCCGTTCTGGCAAACGCCTATCCCGTTATTTTTAGAAAAATAAAGGATTTCGCCGCTTCAGGAAATTATCGAAAAGCAAACGCGGAATTATCCAAACTACTGGATATCAACCCCCTGATGTACGAAGAGGGCAACCCCGTCGGATTGAAGGTATTACTGGAAACGATGGCAATCTGCTCAAGTGCAGTGCGGCTTCCGCTGGTAGCGGCTTCGAACGGTCTCCGAAAGAGAATCATTTCGTCCGCGCCGGGAAAAAAATAGGGGATAATTTTTCGATTATCCCCTATTCTCAAACTCAAAAAGGCGTTTTTAAGCCGCCTTGTTTTTAATCTCTTGAACTTCTGCGCGAATTGCCTGAGCCAGATTCTTAAGATCCTGCATTCCTTTTCTAACTCGGGTCCCAGCTGCGCTATTGCCCTTGTTATAAAACTTGTCAGCATCACCTTCCAATGAAGCAATGAGGCTTTTGAGCTCTTCGAATTTTTGCATTTTATTAATTGTTAAGATTTAAGAAATTAGTTTCTGTAACGCCAAATTACGGAAAAACCGTAAAAACCTACCAAAAAAGGCGTTTTTTTTAAACTCCCTTCGTTACGGAAACCAGTACCTCCTCTTTGTAAAAGCCGCTGTCGAGCTTTTCTTTAAGGCGTGAGAAGGCGGTAAGCGTCTCCTCCACATCCGCTAATGTATGGCTGGCGGTAGGGATGATCCGGAACATGATAACATCCTTAGGTACAACAGGATAGATCACAACCGAACAGAAAATGTTGAAGTTTTCGCGCAGATCCATCGCCATATTGGCTGCTTCTCCCACGCCGCCCTTAAACAAGACAGGCGTGACAGGAGAACTTGTGCTTCCGAGGAAAAAGCCACGCTCCCGGAGGCCATTCTGAATTGCGTCAGTGATCTTCCAGAGATTAGCCCGAAGCTCGGGTACAGTCTTCAAAAGCTCAAGGCGTTTCAGGGCACCCAGCACCAGCGTCATTGGCAGTGATTTCGCATAGATCTGCGAGCGCACCGAATACCGAAGATACTTAAGAATATGTTTGTCGCCGGCGACAAATGCGCCGATACTCGCCATCGACTTGGCAAAAGTGGAGAAATAAAGGTCGATCTGATCTTGCACACCCTGCTCCTCGCCCGTTCCCGCGCCGGTCTTACCCATCGTTCCGAAACCGTGCGCATCATCGACGAATAATCTGAATTTGTATTTATCCTTCAGGGCAACGACGCCTTTCAGGTCGCCTTGCATACCCGACATTCCGAAAACTCCTTCGGTGATCACAAGGATGCCACCGCCGGTTTCCTCCGCAAGTTTGGTGGCGCGCTGAAGTTGTTTCTCCAGGCTTTCCATGTCGTTGTGTAAATAGACAAAACGTTTGCCCATGTGTAGCCGCACACCGTCAATGATACACGCATGGCACTCGGCGTCATATACGATCACATCCTTGCGATCCACCAGCGCGTCAATAATCGAAAATACTCCCTGATAACCGTAGTTGAGAAGCATTACGTCTGCTTTCCCTACGACTTCCGCGAGCTGCCGCTCCAGTTCCAGGTGCTTGACCGAATTGCCGGACATCATACGCGCACCCATTGGCGACGCCAGCCCGTATGCGGCGGCGGCGTCAGCATCGGCTTTGCGTACTTCAGGATGATTAGCGAGTCCGAGATAGTTATTAAGGCTCCAGTTGAGAACGGTCTTCCCATTGAATTTCATGCGGGGTCCAATCTCACCTTCCAGTTTTGGAAAAAAGAAATAGTCATCTGGGAGGTGGGAGTACTTAGCCAGCGCACCGGCCTCCATCTTCAACTTGTCGAATAAGTCTACCATGCTCATATGCGGTCGTTAATAATGGCGCAAAAATAGTGAAAAAACCGATATTTAGGTTCAAAGTATGAGAGTTTCGGTTTCGGGCTGGGATTCTTCATCAACTGCCACCTACTGGATTTGTCTTCCTGAAAAGATTTTTGTACGTTAATGACCCTGAAATAAAACACCCGGCAACCAGCGCTTTTACCCTGTAAATGTCATCGATAACCAGAATACTCGTTGCAAACCGAGGTGAAATTGCACTCCGTATTATGCGAAGCGCCCGTGAGATGGGCATAGAAACAGTGGCTGTCTTTAGCGAAGCAGACCGCAATGCGCTGCACGTACGCTACGCCGACAAAGGTGTTTGCATAGGTCCGCCGCCATCGGCGGAATCATACCTGCGAGTCGATAAGATCATTGCTGCGGCAAAGCAGACGGGAGCGGATGCCATCCATCCCGGGTATGGTTTCCTCTCGGAGAACGCCTCCTTTGCGCGCGCATGTGAAGATTCCGGCCTGGTGTTCATCGGGCCTTCGCCAGCGGCAATCGAACTCATGGGTAGTAAACTCGCCGCGAAAGCAGCGGTGTCAAAGTTCGGCGTACCACTGGTTCCGGGTACGGATGAACCCATCACCGACATCATCAAAGCAAAAGAGATCGCCGCGCAAGTCGGTTACCCCGTGCTGATCAAAGCAAGTGCGGGAGGTGGCGGAAAAGGGATGCGGATCGTTGAAGACGAATCTTCTTTTCAGCAGCAAATGGAGCGCGCCATCAGCGAAGCTACTTCCGCCTTCGGCGACGGCGCCGTGTTTATCGAAAAATACATTCAGCGCCCGAGACATATCGAGTTTCAGGTTTTCGGCGACCGCCACGGCAACGTCATTCATCTCTTTGAACGCGAGTGCTCCATCCAGCGCCGACATCAGAAAGTAATCGAAGAAGCTCCCTCATCCGTGCTCACCGCGGAAAAGAGAGCAGCCATGGGCGAAGCCGCCCTTAATGTCGCGCGCGCCTGTGGCTATTACGGCGCAGGGACCGTCGAGTTTATCCTCGATGAGAAACTCGACTTTTTCTTCCTTGAAATGAATACACGGCTGCAGGTAGAGCACCCGGTAACAGAGGTCGTTACCGGCCTGGACCTCGTCAAGATGCAAATCAGGATCGCCCAGGGAGAAACGCTGCCTCCTCAACACGACATCACCATGCGCGGCCATGCAATAGAAGCGCGTGTCTATGCGGAAGATCCCGCAAACAACTTCCTTCCGGATATCGGGAAGCTCACGACCTACCGAAGACCACAAGGACACGGGGTTCGCGTAGACGATGGATTTGAACAAGGTATGGAAATCCCGTTCTATTACGACCCCATGATAGCAAAGCTTATCTGCCGTGGCGAAACGCGGCGCGATGCCATCGACAAAATGATCCGGGCCATAGAAGAATACGAAATTACCGGGTTGCAGACAACACTCGGCTTTTGCGGCTTCGTTATGAAGCATGAAGCCTTTCGATCCGGCAACTTCGACACAAACTTTGTGGAAACCCACTTCCAGCCATCGCTCCTGCAACGTCCTTCAGACCCTGACGAAGCACTGGTCGCCGCGTTGTTGTCGGTTGTTGTCAGCAACGGGCGCCCGAGGAGCGGAGGACAAAGCGAGGTTACACCTGCGAGTGCCTGGAGAAGGAACAGGAAGTACAGGTAAGAAACCACATATTGAACACCAACCGAAAACTCTCTTGGCCGACATACTTCCTATCCGACCGTGGCGATATAATCCCGTGCTCGCTGAAAAAATTGATGACCTGACGACGCCGCTTTTTGATGTCGTTTCCGCAAAGCAACGGGAGAAACTATACGAGCATCCGTTCAACAGCATCCATCTTTCCGTCCCGCAGCTCCCCGATCCCGCCCTGCGCGCCGCACGGTTGCTCGACGAATGGAAACAGCAGGGAATAGTCGTTCAGGATACGCTGCCTGCTATATACGTTTACTATCAGCATTTCAAGACCGCCGGCGACCCGACGTGGTATACGCGGAAGGGTTTCATCTGCCATATCCGCTCGTACGACTGGAGCGATCGTGTGATACTCCGGCATGAGAATACCATTCCAAAAGCCGTGGACGATCGTGTCGAACTACTCGAGCAAACGCAGCTGCACAGCTCTCCCACTCACGGGTTGTACACCGACACGACGTTTGCACTTGAACCCTTCATGGACGAAGCCATGACAAACCCGCTGCTGGAGACAGAAGACTACCAGGGAGTGCGCGATGTACTGGCTGTCATCCAGGATGTAGAGGTTATCCGGCGATTTATCGACGTCATCAGAGATAAGCAAATCATTCTGGCCGATGGTCACCACCGCTATGAGAGCTCTCTGATCTACCGGAAGAAGATGCTGGAGAAATATCCCGGCCAAACCCGGCGTGGGTTCAATTATCATCTCATGTTCCTCACCAACAGCGAAGCCAATGATCTGAAAATATTGCCTACGCACCGTATTATCCGCGATCTGTCCGACTTCGACGAGCAGCGGATAATCAGGAAACTCGACGAAGATTTTATCATCAAGCCTGTACCTGACATCGATACCCTCAACGAAATCATCGCGGGGAAACAGTGGGCGTTCGGAATTATGATGAAGAACAATTGTTTTAAGGTCAGGCTCAAACCCGAATCGTATCCGAAGATGGACTGGCCTTTTCCCGACACGGTGAAAAAACTGGATCTCACGGTTATGCATTACTTTATCATCGAACGCGCACTCGGCATTCCCGGCACACAGCAACGCCAGTCGCGCCACATCGACTTCGATCGCAGTTATTCAGACTGTATGAAGCGGGTAATCGAAGGCGAAGCGCAGATGGCGATCATTACAAATGAAGTCACGATCAGCGAGGTGAAAAATGTTTGCGGGAGCGGATATACACTGCCGCAGAAATCCACTTACTTCTATCCGAAAGTCATCGCCGGTTTCCTTTTCACATCCATCGTCGACGCGGAATTCGAAGAACCAGCTTACTCACCGTTTTTTCATGGAGCTTGACAGGCCGTTAGTACTCGCATCGGGCTCACCACGCAGGAAATACCTGATGGAAGAAGCCGGGTTTCGATTCCGTGTGGAAACACCAGGCGTGGAAGAGATCATTCCCACAGGCATGCCCGTCGAAGAGGTTGCCCGGTATCTCGCAACGGTAAAAGCGGAAGCGTTCAGGCGCACGGCAACCGAAGAAATAGTGGTAACCGCGGATACGGTTGTCATTCTGAACGACACGATCCTCAACAAACCTGCCGACCGTGCGGAGGCGATCGCGATGCTGACAGCCTTGTCGGGGAACACACACCGCGTCATGACGGGTGTGACAATCCTCACAGCGGAGGATAAGTACAGTTTCGACGACAGCACAGACGTGACCTTTGAAAAGCTATCGCGGGAAGACATCGAGTTCTACATCGATCGCTTTCATCCCTACGACAAAGCCGGAAGCTATGGAGCACAGGACAGCCTCCCGGTGGGAATGAACCCGTGCTCTCCGGAAGAAAGACTTTTTCTGCGAAACATCGGAAGAGAGGACCTGATGGAGGAGGCGATGGCAACGGATGAACCCCGCAGATTGGTACTGATCAGAAAGATCGAAGGATCGTACTTCAATGTTATGGGTCTGCCGATCCATAGACTATACGATTACCTGCGTCGCTATTCGTGATGCCGCGAAGTGGCACCATCATACACGAAAAAAAAACGTCAGAATCTTTTGCTCTTCAACAAGACTCTGCGGGGACGCCTTTTCGATTGAACGGGTTTCCGGATCTCCTGCATTCCGGTTCTGCCGTATTCGTAGAGTCGAAGGTATTTAAAAAAAGTAAGGGATGCCGAAATCGAGCAAAAGACAAAGCCGTGATATCCATCGAGGAAACCGAGTTGAAAAAAATAACTTTTCACGAACCGGAACAAGGGACTGAAGATCACGTTGACGATGAAGTTGGCACGGTCGCCCTTCTTATACTTAGCCCTGGCGGCGATATCCGCGAACCGAAAGTTCTGTTTCAGGTGTTCATCGATCGTCGTGTATGAGTAATGTAAAAGATCGCCCTTCAACAGGCTCACACTCCGCCCTTTCATGGATACAAAGTCGTGGGGATCGGTTCCTCCCCATCGCGCCTTTCGGCGGTCCCACAACCTGATCTTGCGCTCGTACCAACCGGAGAAACGCATCCATTTGCCACAGTAATTATTAAAGCGCCGCACAGCGTAGCCATCCACGTCGCCCCAATTATTTTTAATCCTTAATATTGATTCCTTTAGTTCATCCGACAAGCGTTCATCCGCATCC
Source organism: uncultured Roseivirgaceae bacterium (assembly GCA_964493505.1). Taxonomy (GTDB): domain Bacteria; phylum Bacteroidota; class Bacteroidia; order Cytophagales; family Cyclobacteriaceae; genus Chryseosolibacter. The sequence goes on along the minus strand of CAZBNP010000016.1, from coordinate 83,247 downwards.
AGGGAGAGAACGTGATCATGAGACGCCTGCCACATGGCGTAGTTCTTTTGCGCTACATAGCCTTCGAACCTGTGGCGGATGAATTTTACGGGGTATTTACTGCATATATCCTCGGTTCCGTCGGTAGACCACGAGTCGACGACGACAATCTCGTCCACGACGCCGAGAAGAGACCGCAGGCACGGTTCGATCTTACGCTCTTCATTAAAGGCGATTATGGTGGCAGATATCTTTATCGGTGCGGTCATTTTTGCCAAGTTAAAGTTCAATACTGATACATAAGACCCCCTTGACCTCCATAAGGTTGGATCAGCATATCAATTCAATTGCCGTTTTGTAGCTCCAAACCGCTGTATCCCCCGGCTGTTACCACTGCGAAGGTCGCTGACGACTTTGTAGTTCTTGAAACCTCCAATTTGTGTTCCATTGAGGAGTGTCTGTTCGAGGAATGTCAAAACCCGGTATTTCAATTTTTCGTGTTTGTGTTTCCGCAATGCTTTCCGGTTAGGATATAACTGATCCTGCCAATCGAATTTCCCGATCCACGATGCCATCACCGCCGGATGAGAGTCCCTGAATTCGGCGAGTTTGCTCAGATCGCCGTAGTCAAACATGTCTTCCTCCCGGGCAAACTCCCGCTGCGCGGAGAATACGCCCTTGTAGACGGTACTGAAAGTACGTCGCTTCCGCTGCATGAGCCGGGGTGGCCTCACCCAACCGTAATGGAAGATATAGGCATCTATCCGCGCAACCTGCAGTTTGTAAGCACCCTGCTTGTTTTGATAGCTGATGCCATCAAAATCCGGAATACGGCGGAACGACTGCGCGTCCCGCCACGAATGGATCTCAGGCCGGTTCCGAATCACCCTTATTTCCTCCGGATACCAGGCATGCGAGACGATGTAATGATCGAAGTCGCCCCAAAAATGTTTATAGTTAAAAAGCAGTCCTTCCACCTCCGGGTGATTGAGCAGCGATTCACAATGTCGTCTGATCTCCGGCAGGAACTTCTCATGAATCGCTTCATCACACTGAATGTAAAAAAGCCAGTCGCCGGTACAGTACGATTTTGCGATATCGGTCTGCTGCGCATAGACGGTGCCGTTGGTGTACTTTCCGGTGTCCCACTCCGTGTGAACGATCCTGATCTTGTCCGACCCGATACTCCGGATCTCCTCTTCTGTTTTATCCCCCGGCGACCCCTTACCCAATGCGACGACAAACTCGTCGCAGATCGGCAATACCGACTCGATAGAACCTTTGACCGGGTAATACAGGCTGGTGGCGTCCCGCACAAAAGTGAAGCCGCTTATCTTCATTCAAATGCCCGTTTACAGGATTGTAAAAGCCGGAAATATAAACCATTTGTTTCCATACGTCGCGATCACTTTACCGGCTGCTGCGCCGCCTGCAAATATTCAATAATACGGGTTGCCAGGATCTCCCAGCTGTACGTCTCGATCTTTTTCCTCCCTGCGATAGCGAGCTTTCTTCGCAGTTCAAAATCGTCGATCAGCAGCGCGATCGCCGCTGCAATGCGCCATGACCACCGCGAAACCACAAACCCGGTTTCACCGTGGACAAGGAAGTCCCGGGTCCCGGAAGTCGTGCCAACCACTGGCAATCCTGACGCCATCGCTTCCGCCGATGTGTTGGAATAACCAGCCTTCTTTTCGGCCGACACAAAGATATCCGCCCGATGATATAGTTCCGTGTTCTTTTCGACCGGATGCCCGACCACGAACTCAAAGGGAACCGAGGTCTTGAACTCCCGGATCGCCCGCTCGGCCTTTGGATTAACCGGGGTATCGAACAACAGCAGTTTGACCCTGTAACCTCGTCGGATAAGCCTCTCGCACGCCCTTACAACCAACATCGTGCCTTTCTTTTTCTCCACGATTCTGCCATAGGTCATAACGGTTACCGCCTCTCCCTTCCCTGGGGGCAGGATGTCTTTCGGATAGTATGTCTGCGTATTGACACCTCCGTAAGCCTTAAAAGCCTCGATTCCGTACTTCGCACGGGCCGTTTCATACGAATTGGTCGAGTTGGCGAAGACTTCGGTCCCGGGATACTTCTTCAGGATGCGAAGGCTGTCCGAGGGCCTCACAAAATACAATATCTTCCTGGCAGTCTTCATTGTCGCGAGAACAGGTAGAAACTGTGTTTCCGTGATGAAGGCTGCATCAAACTCCCGATCCGAAACGGTATCGAAGCCGGCAACCTGCACATCTCCGTGATACCACCCCGGACGCTCTGCTTGTGGAGAAAAGACCACTACCGTGTGCCCCTGACGAAGCAGCACGTCTCCCAGCTCGAAGAAACGCTTGACACCTCCGTAGAGCTTTGTATTGGGTAAGATCACCGCCAGTTTCATATAGTCACCTCAAAATTATAGGTTTGGTTGCCAGGATAATCGGTGCGCGATCCGGGCATTCATATCCGCGGTCGGTACAAAATGTTCCGGTATATCCTCTTTATTGAATTGCCCAGTGCCACTCCAAAGGGAATACGCGTATCATCCGGAAGCGGGCCCTGGTAATCCGTGGCCATTTTCAGGTAGTACCGGTAGAATACGCGCGCGCTGATCCCCCATTTGAAGAGGAACGTTTCATTTCCGTTGTTCTTTCTCACCTTACCGGTCGACTTGGATTGAAAATGATACACCTTGCTGGCCCCGACCCCGCGGAAGATGCGAACGCCGTATCTCCAGAGCTTCATGGAGAAGTCGGGGTCGGAATACATGCCAGGAGAAAATTCAAGACTGTACCCCCCTACGATATCCCACACCCGCGTGCTCACCACCGAGGGCGGCCAGGATGCTCCTGACCAATCGCCGCGGGGAAGGTCGGTGATGGACTTCAACAACGCTTCCTCCCGAAAGCTCTCCAGGCTGTCGCCGAAATTTCGAACGATGGAAACATAGCTGGGATTGCCGACAGGATGCGGTTCGATCAGGGTGGCAGACAACATAAACTTGTCGTGACCGATCTTGTCAATCTCCTCGGATAGTCGCAAGTCCCAGTCGGGGCAAACGTACATATCATCGTTCATGTAGACGATATAATTCGCCTTCACCATCTTCCTGCAAGAGTTTACGGCAACGCAGATGCCGTCATTCCTGGTCGAGTGGATAAAATCAACACCTTCCTGTTGTTGCACCCACTCAGGTGTTCCATCACTTCCCTCGTTGATATACACGATGAACTGGTTTTGGAAATGCGAATTCTTCCGAAGGCTATCGATACACAGCTTCAGATATCCCAGGTTATTCCACGTGGGTATGATAATGGCGAATCGATTCATAGCGATTTTTGCATGACTACAGGGAGCGATAAAGCGCGATCAGTTCGGCGGCGATCACTTCCGGTTGAAACATCTGTATGTACACCGACGACTCGCGGATCATCCCCTCCCGAAGATCGTCATCTTCAAGCACCTTGCCTAACTGGTCTCCCAGTTCATCCGCATCCAATGGGTCGACATAAACCGCGGCAGGTCCGGCGGCCTCGCGGAAGCAGGAGCCAACAGACGTTATCACCGGTACCCCCGATTCGATTGCTTCGATAAGAGGGATACCGAACCCTTCGAACAGCGAGGGATACACAAAAACCTCCGCCGACTGGTAGATACCGGGAAAGTCGACGAAGGGTACGTTCTCCAAAAACATGATATAGTCGATCACACCGAGCCTTCCGGCCTCCTCAACAACATACCTGAAGTATTCGGTCCGTTTTCCAATGACGACCAATGGAACGCGCGATCCTTCCGGCATCGCGGCCAGTGCCTTCACGATCAAAATGAGATTCTTTCGTTTTTCGATAGTACCGACATTAAGAATGTATTTTGACGGGAGGTTGTACCGGGTACGGATGTGTGACTTCTCTTCGGGAGACAATCTCCGTTTGAAGTTCACATGGCATCCCTGGTAAACGATCCGAATCTTCGACGGATCCACCCGAAGAAAATCTACCAGGTCACTGGCCGTCTGCTGGCTTATTGCAACGATCTTATCCGTTGTCCGGCAGGCATGCGCAAGCTTGTAACGGTAGATCGAAACATCGATCGAATTATAGAACTGCGGATAACGAAGGAATATGAGGTCGTGCACTGTTACCACCTTCCTGATGCGGCCATCAAGCGCGAAGGGCAACTCGTGACTCAGACCGTGGAATACATTCAGGTTGTCCAGTGACGGATGACGGCTCATCCCCCAGGTTCGCCATAGGCTGGTGCTATGCGTAAGCCGGTAGATGTTTTCAGGAGTGACTACTTTTACGTTCGCCCGGCCGAGGATAGAAGTTGCTTCCCGGTGTGGCGACCCCGTAGGTGTGTAGAGTACATACTCGTTTTCCGGCTGATGCTGGCTCAAAGCATCAACAATAAACCGGCTATAGTTGCCCAGGCCGGTGTTATTGGTGAAAAATCTTTTAGCTTCGAAACCGATTTTCATGCGGGGATACGGAATTCAGAATCCCTGCAAGATACGAATGTCGCCTCAACTGCGGTAACAGACCAGGAGAAAACGCTACGGCTGTTTGCCGGATTCATTCTTCTGTTGTGCCGAGCGAATCTTGTCTCCCTCCTTCAGCCTGCTGGACACCACAAGGTAGGGTCCGGTGACGACATCGACGCTATCACTGAGATCGCTCAAAATCTCGATGTTGTCGTAATCGCTGATACCCGTTTTAACTTCTACCATCTTCGCCGTGCCATTGTCATTGATAAACACAACAGTCTTTGACTGCGCTGCCTTTCCCGTCGGAGACGTACCAGCGGAAGGTGACGGCTTGCCTTCGGGGCTGGCGGGCCCCATTTCATTCGGATTGCGTGTCACCACCGAGGCGAGAGGAACAGACAGCACGTCCTCCTTTCTTGTAGTGATGATATCGGCACTGGCGGTCATCCCGGGACGGAACGGAAACCGGTTGCCGGCTTCAACAAGATCCTGGTAGGAGGAGCGCAGCATAAGAATACGCACTTCAAATTCAGTGATAGCGTCGGCGGAAGTCTTGTCTTTTGCTGTGTTAGCAATGAGTGTTACCACCCCCTTGAACTCTTTGTCCGTACTGGCATAAGAATCGACATCTATGATCGCGGTGTCGCCAAGCGATACACGAACGATGTCATTCTCATTAACATCGACACGAACCTCCATCACATCCAGGTCGGCAATGCGCAACATCTCCGTTCCCGCCATTGTAGCGGTACCGACCACACGCTCACCCTTCCTTACGATCAGTTTGGATACCACGCCATCCATAGGCGCGACGACGGAAGTCTTTCGGAAATTTTCCTGAGCTTCCCGCAGTGATGCTTCGGTGCTCAGTATAACAAATTTGGCTGCTTCAACACTCTTCTCAGCTACCGTGACATCGGTTTGCGCGATTTTGAAATTCTGCTCCGCCAGCTGCCAGTCAGCCTGCGAAATCACATTCTGGTCGCGAAGAGTTTCCTGACGGGCATACTCCTGCTCGGCCCTGATGAAGCTGGCGCGCGATGCGCTGAGAGTAGCTTCCGCCTGGGCGAGATTGGCGCGTTGCTGACTAAGCGAAGCCTGCGCGCGCTGCAACTGGCTTTCCCATGTGTCGGGACGAATCTTCACCAGAAGCTGGCCTCGCCTCACCGAATCTCCTTCTTCAACGTGTAGTTCAATGATCTCGCCCGACACCTCCGGGGCAATCTTCACCTCGGTTACGGGTTGAACGGTTCCCGACGCGCTTACCTTCTCCACTATCGTGGTGCGTTTCACTTTGGCCAGCTCCACCTCGATTTCACGTGGTTTGCCAATCCATCCGGCGCTCTTCGCTACGAACAGAAGAACAACGATTGCGAGAAGCGCCGCTATAAGCCAATAAATCAGCCGGTTAGATTTTCTTGTCGTTTTTGCCATTGATTGTGGAGTATTAAAAACCAAGAGGATTGCCCATGTAAAAATCCAGGACCTTTTTTCTGAAAATGAATTCATATTTGGCCCTGCTGAGATCGCTGAGAGCCTGAAAGAGATCGTTTTCCGCTACCTGGTACTCAACATAGTTTGCCGCGCCAATATTGTAGCGCTGCTCAACCATTCGGTAGGCTTCTTCGCGCGCGCTGACCTGCCGCAGCGACGAGTTGTAAGACTTGGATGCTGCGATGGCGTTGTTGTAGGAAGTCTCAACGTTTTGCCTGAGCACATTCTCGACCTCTCTCGCATTGATCCTCGCCTGCTCATCGCTGATCATGGCGCGTTGCAACGCGGTACGCGCCGAAAATCGATTAAAGATCGGAATCAGTAACCGGAAACTTATGGATTTGTACAGGTTGTCCTTGAGCTGATCATTGAACCCATAGATCTCGCGATACGATCCTGTGGGTACTCTGCCGTACACCGGTTGATTTGTGCCTTGCACGAAGTATCCGGTGTCGAACTCTTCAAAACCGCCGTCCGGTACCAATCGCCTGGCAGACGAGCTCGAATAGTTGCTGTTGATGGAGCCGCTGAGGCTGAGTTGAGGATACAGATTTCCGCGCGCGGCCTTTACGCCGTAGTATGAACTTTCGATCCTGAGCTTTGCGCTCCTGATCTCCGGCATGGTCCCCATGGCAATTCTGAATATTTCATCGCGTGTCTGGCTAAGCACCAGATCCTCGGTGGTAATCTCCGGAGTCTCGACACTAAAGTTGTCGGTCGCGGGAATTTGCAGGGCCTGTTGAAGCTGCAGCTGCGAAAGCGCCAGCGCATTCTCCTGGTTGATCACATTCAACTCATTAGTAGCTACCTGGGCGTCGAGATTCAGCTCTTCCGATTTCGCAAGGGCGCCGGCGGCGACGAGCTTCTGTGTCCTCTCCAGCTGCTGCTTACTCGACGAAAGTTGTGACTGCGCGTTAGCCAGCAGTTCCTGGTTGAACACTACGTTCACAAAAAGGGATATAACGTTGAGTGTAACGTCATTCCGGGTTTTGTCGAGGTCTTCTTCAGATGCCTCGAACGCGGCTTTTGTCTGGCGAATGGTATTCCGCAGGCGCAGCCCGTTGAAGAGATCCACATCGCTGCTCGCGCCCAATTGTGTGTAGCCAACACGTTGCGATGGAACAAACTGATTGGTTACGGGGTCTATACCGCGACCCCAGTTCAGACCGTACGACGCCGAGGCGTTGGCGGAGGGCAGCAGAGACAGTTTCGCCTGTCGTTTGTCGAGCTCGCTCAACTCCAGTGAAAGCTCACTACGCCTGATGTCGAGGTTGTGCGCCAGCGCGTACTTCACACATTGCTGTAGCGTCCACTCCGATCTCGTGGAGATCGAGTCAGCCTGCTGACCCCACACGGACCGAACACTTACTATCAGAAAAAAAATCAGAAGGGTTTTTGGTTTCATTCTTAGCGATCTATGTCGGGGATATATATAACTTCCTGGATCCAGGTAAGACTGCGTAAATAATCCAGTGTCAATGGCCGGAGACCTGAATCCATTTCAATTACCAGGCCGGCTACATCGTTCCGGCCTTTCCGGGAAACAGACATCGTCGCGATATTACAATCATCGTGCGCCAGTACATCGGAAATAAACGCGATACTACCCTTGACATCTTTCGCCGAGATCACCAGCGTGTGAAGGCTGGCGCTGATACTGGCTTTGAATCCGTTAACCTCCGCGATATTGATCAACCCCCCGCCCCTGCTCTCACCGAGCAGGTCGACAGCACGATCACCTTTTTGCAGATTCAGCCGGATGGTGTTGGGGTGAAGTGTTGAAGCGCTCCCTACAGACTTGAATGTGTAACGCAGCCCCGCTTCCGGAGCGATTGCCAGGGCTTCCTTGATCCTTTTGTCGTCGGTCTTAAAATCCAAAAGCCCCGCGATAATAGCCCGGTCACTTCCATGCCCCTCATACGTTCTCGCAAAAGAATTGTAAAATACAATCTCCGCGTGGTCGGGCTGGCCCTCAAGCAGCCTGCGGGCAACCCGCCCTATTCTCACAACCCCGGCTGTATGTGAACTGGAAGGCCCTATCATTACCGGACCGATCATATCAAAAACACTGCTTTTTTCAGCCATCTTGAATCAATACGCAAACTGTAGACAAAAAGATGTCAAAACTACACAAATAGGCACAAATTTCTACGGAATCGTACCCTCAAACGGCTATCGGAGCCTTTATTGATGGGTGAAATTCGTAGTTGAGAAACTCGAAGTCGCCGAAGGTATAGTCAAAGATGGTATCAGGGTTTCGCTTGATAGTCAGGGAAGGCAACGGATAGGGTGTGCGACTCAGCTGAAGATTCGCCTGTTCGAGGTGGTTGGTGTATAAATGGACATCGCCACCCGTCCATACAAACTCTCCCGGCTGGAGATCGCATTGCTGCGCGAACATGTAGGTGAGCAGCGCGTACGAAGCAATATTAAACGGAACGCCGAGGAAGTAATCGGCGCTGCGCTGGTAGAGCTGGCACGACAACTTTCCGTCGGCGACATAAAACTGAAACATCGCGTGGCATGGCGGCAACGCCATCTTATCAACTTCCGCGGGGTTCCACGCACTCACAATATGCCTGCGCGAATCCGGCTTCTCTTTGATCTGCCTGATCACCTGGGAGATTTGGTCGATCGACCGGCCATCCGGAGCCGGCCAGCTTCTCCACTGCTGCCCGTAGACGGGGCCCAACTCACCGTTCTCATCCGCCCATTCATCCCAGATAGACACGCCGTTTTCTTTGAGATACTGAATATTCGTGTCGCCCCTCAGAAACCAGAGCAGCTCGTAAATAATGGAGCGCAGATGAAGCCGCTTCGTTGTCACCAATGGAAAGCCCACAGCGAGATCAAATCTCAGCTGGCGCCCAAATACGGACAAAGTGCCAGTTCCGGTTCTGTCCGTCTTTCTGGATCCGTTATCCAGGATATCCTTCATGAGATCAAGGTACTGTTTCATGTGTGGTTGTTTGTGGTGCAAATATAGCGAAAAACGGGAGGGCCGGTAAGCAACAATATGAATCCCGCCGGACAGCACGCACGGTTCACCACACACGTTTTTCCTTATATTGCAATGCCTATGAAAGTCACCCGTCTTATATCTCTACTCTTCATTTTCACTTTTGCGGCGAGCTCAACTTCGAACGCGCAAAATCAGATCCGTATTGCGAAGCTGAAATACGGCGGCGGCGGTGATTGGTATGCCAACAAAACGGCCCTTCCCAACCTGGTCGCTTTTTGCAATCAGGAACTCGGCATGAATATTCATCCGGAAGAAGATGTCGTCGAGGTGGGCAGCTCCGACATTTTCCTGTACCCGTACGTCTACATGACCGGGCACGGCAACGTCGTCTTCACCGACACGGAGGCTGCCAATCTCAGGAAGTATCTCATCGGCGGCGGATTCCTGCACATCGACGATAACTATGGCCTCGACAAATTCATCCGGATAGAACTAAAGAAGGTCTTCCCCGAACTTGAGCTCGTGCTGATCCCGTTCGACCACCCGATCTATCATCAGAAATTCAACTTCCCTACAGGGACACCAAAGATCCATGAACACGACGCCAAACCCGCGGAGGGATTGGGGCTTCTCTATGAAGGGCGGCTGGTGGTTTACTATTCCTATGAATCCGACCTCGGCAACGGCTGGGAAGACCAACGCATTCACAACGACCCCGAGGAAAAACGCCAGCAAGCACTGAGAATGGGCGCGAATATTATCGCGTATTGTTTTACAGAGAGCATGTGAAGCGTGAGTGGTGAGAATTCGTTCAGCAGCAGGACCCCACTCACGATCACGCAAAAAAAATCCAATACCCCTTATGATTAATGACCGTGTATCTGTAATCGGGTAACGAGTGATCCATTGTGATCCAAACTCCGCAGGAGTTTCCGGTCTCTAGCACGAACGCGGACAGAACTACTGGCCTCCTGTAGCGTTCAGGACTCACGTCCTCACTCTCCAAGCACCTCTTCCAGCTTCTCATGAAGCGCGGGGCCTCTCAGGTTCTTCGCGATGATGACGCCGTTAGGGTCGAGCAACAACGAGAAAGGAATACCGGTAATATTGTAGGTCTTCGCTGCTTCCGATTGCCAGTATTTCAGATCGGAAACATGTGTCCAGGTGAGTCTATCCTGTTTGATCGCTTGCAGCCAGTCCTCCCGACTTCGGTCGAGCGATACACCATAGACCGTAAACCCTTTGTCTTTGTATTTCTGGTAAGCGGCAACAACGTTTGGGTTCTCCTGGCGGCAGGGGCCACACCACTTCGCCCAGAAGTCGACAAGTACGTATTGCCCTTTCATCGACGACAAGGGAACCACGTTGCCTTCCGGGTCCGGCAACGAGATCTCCGGCGCCGGCTGACCTATCGCGAGCTTCTTCATGGTGTCAACATAGCTGATAAACTCCTCTGAGAGTCGGTAGTCCGGCCATTCGGCTTTAAGCTTTTCAGCAACTTTCAGGTAAACATCGAAGTAATGGTCGCGATCGAGTACGTTCGACTGCAGGAGATTAATCACCGCAAGACTGGGCGATTTCTCAACCAGCAGCTCCGCCACTACATCGTTCGTTTTCTTCACGTGCCGCATGTACTCCCCCTGCAGACTCTGCATGGTCTTCTCATCACGGCGTTGCGCCGCCGCGGTAAATTTTTCGTTTAGCTCGACAATAGCGGGATCGGTGTTAACCTCTTCCTGAAGCTTCTTGACACGCTCGATCAGTTCGATATCAGGCGACCCGTTGATCTCCGCGAAACCCTGCTGACTATTGCCGTCAACGTTTACTTCAATGTCGCTCCTGTCCAGGATCACCACGATCATCTGCCGGTTGTAAAAATTCAGCCGGTAGTATCCAGGCTCGGTCATCTTCACCTTCGTCGTGTAGGTGTAATCGCTTTTGAGTTGAATCGTATCCCTCGATCCGCCCTCGCCCATTTGCTCGATCAAAATCTGACCTGCCTGAGGGTGCCCGACTTTCCCGCTGACCGATACAAACCAGCTTCCATCGCTTTCCTGCGCCGTCTCTTCTTCTTTGCCGTTGGATGAACACGACATAGCCAGCGCGACTAACACGAGGCTGCATACTTTCAACCGCAGGGGCCAGTTTTGGGCGTTATTCATTCTTTGATCTTTCATAAGGTCGTCGTCTTTTTACAGATACTCAGTGACGGTCATTGCCGATTCTATAACGGCAAATTCAGAAATATAATGTCACCCTCACGCTACAAGTTCCCGATATCGGCGTTCTTTTCAGCTACTTTCCCAGTGCCTTCAGCTTTTCAGCCAGTAAAGCGCTGGCAACCTTCGGATCGGCCTTGCCCTTGCTGCGCTTCATCACCTCCCCCATAAACATGGCAATAATACCCTTCTTCCCGCTTTTATACTCCTCAACCTTCAAAGGAAATTCCCTGATCACCTCATCAATGATCGGGATGATCGATCCCTGGTCACTCTCCTGAAGGAGATTCAGCCGCTGCGCCAGTTCCAGGACAGGGGTACTCGAATCCTTCAGCAATTCGGGAAAGAGTTTCTGCGACGCTACGGTATAGCTCACCTTGCCCGAATCGACGAGGCCGATCAGCTCCGCAAGTTTCTCCGCCGGCAAAGGGAAATCCAACGCACTGGCGTTGAGTTCGTTCAGGTGAGATTTGACGGGACCCATTACCCAGTTTGACGCTGCCTTGAAGTGGCCGGTGTGTCCGCATACCGCTTCAAAGTAAAGGGCGATATCACTGGAGTCGGTAAGCACATGCGCATCGTACTCCGGCAGACCATACCGGTCTAAAAACCGACGGTATAGTTCTCCCGGTAAAGCCGGCATCGAAGCGCGGATGCTCTCCAGCCACTCATCGGAAACGGTCATGGGACTAAGATCAGGATCGGGAAAGTATCGGTAATCGTTCAGTTCCTCCTTCGTGCGCATACCGGAAGTCTTTCCCGAGTTCGCGTCGAATGTCCGGGTCTCCGACAAAATAGTGTTTCCGTTTTCGATCTCGCCAATTTGTCTTTCGATCTCGTGATCGATCGCGCGCTGCACGTTTCGGAAGGAGTTCATGTTCTTCACCTCCACTTTACGTCCATACTCAGTGGCGTCGTTCAGCATGACCGATACGTTAGCATCGCATCTCAGCGATCCTTCTTCCATATTGCCATCACAAATACCGAGATAGCGCACGAGCTTTCTTATCTCGGTAAGCAAGGCGTGGGCTTCTTCCGACGATCGCAGGCACGGTTCGGTGACGATCTCGATCAATGGTACGCCTGCACGATTGAGATCGACCAGTGTATCGCTTTCATGAGGAAAGTGAATAGACTTCCCCGCATCCTCTTCCATGTGAATTCTGTTCAGCACGACATCGCTCTCGCCCGACTTTGTCCGTATGGTGACACGTCCTCCTTTACAGATCGGAGTCCGGTCCTGGGTGATCTGATAACCCTTCGGAAGGTCGGGGTAGAAGTAGTTTTTCCGGTCGAAGATGCTGAACCGACTGACCTCGCAGTCGCACGCCAATCCCATCCTTATTGCGTACTCAACGGCTTTCCGGTTCAGCTTCGGAAGCGTTCCGGGATGGCCCAGTGAGATAGCGCTCACCGTGGTGTTGGGATCGCGCCCGTAAGTCGACTCATCGGCGCAGAAGATCTTGCTTTTCGTCAGAAGTTGCGCGTGCACTTCGAGGCCGATAACGGCGGTGTATTTATTTCGTACAGTTGGATTCATAGGTATGGTTACAACAACCCCCCCGGGGGCAGGCTGTTCCCTCATCATTCGTTGTGAGCAATCATTTTCTTCGCACGGGCCAGTACTTCGCTAAGGCCGTTGAGCTTCTTACCGCCCGCGGTCGCGTAAAAAGGTTGTCCCCCTCCGCCCCCTTCGATCTCGCGGGCGAGTTCTTTCACCATGTTGCCAGCGTGAAATTCCTTTGACGGCACCAGCTTCTCCCCGATCATCACGGTGACCTGCGGCTTGCCGTCGACGTCGGCGGCGAGCACCAGTATGAGATCGTCGAACTGATTCCGCAAGGCGTACGCAATGTTCTTCACTACGTCGGCATTGGGAACGGCGATTTTTTCAATGATAACCGTATGCCCGTTATCCCTTGTCGCCTTCCGCGCCAGCTCATGCTGGATCTCATTCGCTCTTTCGCCGTACAGGCCTTCGATCTTCTTTTCCAGCAAATGCTTCTCCTCGGCGAGATTCTTCAGTGAAGTAACTACGTCCTTCGGGTTTTTCAGCACGTGTCTTACTTCGTCGAGAAGTTTTGCCTCCGAGCGTATATGTTTTTCAGCAGCCTTGCCGGTCAGGGCCTCGATTCGCCTGACCCCCGCCGCCACAGAACTTTCGGATAGTATCCTGAACAGCCCGATAGCTCCGGTCGCCGGCACGTGTGTTCCTCCGCAAAGCTCCACCGAAAAATAGGGATCGAACGTAATTACCCTGACGAAGTCGCCGTATTTCTCGCCAAACAATGCCATCGCTCCCGTCGATTTCGCTTCTTCAATGGGCACGTTTCGCTTTTCATCGAGCGCGATATTGGCGCGTATCCTGTCATTGACGATATCTTCAACTTCCATAATTTCTTCCGGCGTCATCGCGGCGAAATGTGAGAAGTCAAAACGCAGGATCTCCGCGTTGACCAGCGAGCCTTTTTGTTCGACGTGCTTGCCGAGTACCTGTCGCAGGGAGGCGTGGAGAAGGTGCGTGGCCGAGTGATTGCTCATGGTCGCCACTCTTTTCGAACTATTGACCACCGCTTCGAAGGTTCCATCGGTCGGCACCGGGAGACTTTCGGTGAGATGAATAATCAGCTCGTTCTCCTTTTTTGTATCGAGAATTCCGACTTTTCCGCCTTCACCGGAGATGTAACCCGTGTCGCCAACCTGGCCACCGCTCTCGGCGTAGAATGGTGTTTTGTCGAACACGAGCTGATACAGCTCCTTGTTCTTTTGCCTGATCTTCCTGTATTTCACAATGCGCACCTGAGATACGAGGAAATCATATCCGATAAACGAAGTCTTCTCGTCGTCTCCCACCAGCACCCAGTCGCTGGTCTCCTTGACGGCATCGGCCTTGGATCGCGACTTCTGTTTTTCCATTTCCTTCCGGAACCCTGGTTCATCGACCGCGATACCCCGCTCGCGCGCAATCAGGGATGTGAGGTCGAAGGGAAATCCGTAGGTATCGTAAAGTTCGAAGGCTTGTACTCCCGAAATCGTGTTGTCTTTACGTTCCGCCTGAATCAGGTCGATTCGCTTCAGCCCTTTGTCAAGTGTTCTCAAAAACGAAGTCTCCTCTTCAAACATCACCTTGCTGACGTAGTCTTGCTGCGCCGCGAGTTCGGGAAAGGCTTCGCGCATTTGTTCGGCGAGAACCAGCACGAGCTTGTAAAGAAAAGGTTCTTTGAAATTCAGGAACGTAAATCCATAACGGACAGCTCTTCGCAAAATGCGGCGGATGACATAACCCGCACCGGTATTGGAAGGAAGCTGACCGTCTGATATGGCAAAGCCCACAGCCCTTACGTGGTCAGCCATCACACGCATGGCGACGTCTGTTTGCTCCGCTGCCCTATACGCGATACGCGATTCCTTGCTGATGAAATCCAGCAGCGGAGTGAACACGTCGGTATCGTAGTTTGAAGTTTTCTTCTGTATCGCCATACAAAGGCGTTCGAAGCCCATCCCCGTGTCTACGTGGCGCGACGGAAGCTTCTCCAGCGAACCGTCGGCCTTGCGATTGAATTCCATGAACACGAGGTTCCATATCTCGACAACCTGCGGATGACCGGTGTTAACCAACTCCCGGCCTGGCGTCTTAGCGACTTCTTCATCGGAACGCAGGTCTATGTGGATTTCAGAACAAGGGCCGCAGGGGCCGGTGTCACCCATTTCCCAGAAGTTATCTTTTTTGTTCCCCCCGAGAATACGGTCTTCCGGCAAAATGAGCCGCCAACACTGATGAGCTTCTTCGTCGAAACCGAGATCTTCTTTCGGGTCTCCTTCGAAGACCGTCACATATAATCGGTTTTTCGGGAGCTTGTATTCTTCCGTGAGCAACTCCCACGCCCAGGCGATAGCTTCTTTCTTGAAATAATCGCCGAAAGACCAGTTGCCCAGCATCTCGAACATCGTGTGGTGGTAGGTATCAATTCCCACTTCTTCGAGGTCATTGTGCTTACCACTCACCCGCAGACACTTTTGCGTGTCGGCGATACGCGTACTTTTCGGCGTGGAATTACCCAGAAAGCTGTCCTTAAACTGCACCATCCCGGAATTGGTAAACAGCAATGTCGGGTCATTCTTGAGAACGAGCGGGGCGGAGCCGACGATCATGTGCCCTTTTTGTTCGAAAAACCTCAAAAACATGCGTCTTACAGATCCAGAGTCCATCCCAATAGCGTTTTAAGCGACAATATGTTGTTTTTTCCTATATTAGCCCGCTAATCCAGGCGTTTGTCGACAAATGCGGGATTAGCAAGCCACAAAAATAGCCGCCGTGGAGGCAGAATACTCAGAAAGGGCAGATTTTTTTATGGAGCCCTGAAGACGAATTGTTATAGATGCGTTATACAACCTTTCGCTACAACGCTGATACGTGCCAGTATGAGCGCGTACGACTTTCAATCAAGAGCCTCCTCTGGTATTGCCTGGGACTGGGGGTTGTTGCAGCGTGTATGTTGGTCGCTATTCTTTTTCTCCACAACATGCTCGTCAACACAGACCGCGAGATAAGCCTGCGCAAAGAAAACAAGGCATTAGAAAGACACCATGCCGCCCTCACGTCTCAACTCAACGAGCTTCAACCCGTACTTGCGTCACTCGAATACCGCGACAAAGTTCTTCACACCAAGTTTTTCGGATCGCGGCCACCCGCCCCAGCCCCCGTGGTAGACCGGGCTTCCAAGGAAGATCTGCTCCTGGCCGATCCTTCTTCTTTCAGCGGCCAGGTGGAAGCGCTGGCAAACACATCCGGCAGCCTGAAACACCACGCCGTTGCTACAAGCTATCATTTTAGTGAGTCAATGGCACTTGATAAAGCGGCGTTGCCAAAAATACTCGCGCTGCCCACGCTGCCACCCGTACTGCCGTGGCAGGCTGACCGTTTGATCTCGGGATATGGTATGCGCGTCAACCCATTCCACAAAGGCCTCTATGAACACCTCGGGCTCGACCTCGCGGCGCCGCGTGGCACAGCCGTACTCGCCGCCGCCGCAGGCACCATTTCGCAACTCAAGCGAAGCGATCTGCAGGCTGGCTATGGAAATTATGTGGAGATCGACCATGGCAACGGGGTGGTTACACGCTATGCGCACCTCGAGGATATCACCGTGCGTTACGGCAGCAAGATCTCAAAGGGCGAACCCATAGGGACCGTGGGATCAAGCGGCGGATCGGTCGCGCCGCACGTTCACTATGAAGTCATTCGCGACGGGCAAAATGTCGATCCTGTTTACTACCTGATCGAAGGCTTGAACGCAGATGAACACTACCTGCTCATTCTGAAGAGCCATCAACAAAACCAATCGCTTGACTGATGGCAACCCGATTCCGGTATAATGACACTACCTGCAAATACGAACCGTATTACGTTACGGCAAAAGTGTTGCGCAGGAAAATCCTGCTCTTCCTGTCATTATCACTGGTGATCGCACTGACGGCTTACGTCTATCTGCTGCGCTTCATCCCGTCGCTCGACGAGATCTTCCTCGCCGAAGACAATCAACGGCTTCGCATCCAGTGGGACATCCTCCGCGATCACATCAACGAAGCGGACTCAAAACTGCTGACGCTGATCGAAAAAGGCGATCACAACTACAGGGTAATCCTCGACTCCGAACCACTTGATGCGAGTATTCGTGAAGCGGGTATTGGTGGTAGAGAAAAAGTCAACAAGACACAGCTCGAAGACTTTCCGATGATCCTCCACGAATATGAAGTGCTGGAGAAACTCAAGCACCGACTGGATGTCGAAGTTCAATCGTATGACGAGATCGCCAACCTCTATGAACAAAAGACGTTGATGTGGGCGGCACGCCCCGCCATTCAGCCCATCAGCAATGAAACGCTCACCCGTCTTCACTCAACCTTCGGCGAACGCCTGCATCCGCTACTGGGCTATGTCCGTGATCATAAAGGTCTCGACTTTACCGCCGACATCGGTACTCCCGTGTACGCAACCGGCGACGGCGTCGTGAAGATCGCGTACTTTTCCGGCACATTCGGAAACGTGATCTTTGTCGAACACGGGTATGGCTACGAAACGCGATACGCTCACCTGTCAAAATTTAATGTAAAACGCGGTGAGCGGATCAAACGTGGTGATATCATCGGATTCGTCGGCAATACGGGATTGTCGGGCGGACCTCACCTTCACTACGAAGTGCTTTATAAGGGCTTGCAAATCAATCCTATAAATTTCTTCCAGCGCGACCTCAGCAACAAGGAGTACGAAAAGCTCGTCGAAGAAGGCAGTAAAAACCGCCAGCCGCTCGACTGACTTTTATAATCCTCTGAAAACTGCTTTCTTGCAACCCTGTTTTTAAGTCACTCCGCATGAAGTATCTGTTATTTGTGTGGTGCAGCTGGTGCACGTCAGTAGTTCTTGCTCAGCAGCAGCCTGACAGCCTGCGGAACGAGGTAGGTACCAGCGTTCCGGCCGCTACTCTGCCAGTAGCATCCGCGCCTGACTCTATATTATTATCAAGTGCGCCGGCGGATACCCTTACCATCATCGGCGTGGGCGACATCATGATGGGAACCAACTACCCCGAAGACCGGCTCCCGCCAGGCGATGGAGATTTTCTCATGCGCGGTGTCGCGCACATTCTCCGCGATGCCAATGTTACATTCGGAAACCTGGAGGGCACTCTGCTCGATGAAGGCGGCACGCCGAAACAATGCAAGGATCCAAAAGTTTGCTACGCATTCCGGTCGCCCGTGAGGTACGTCAAAAACCTGGTCAATGCCGGATTCGATATGGTAAGCCTCGCAAACAACCACGCAGGCGATATGGGAAACGAGGGGCGTGACACCACCATGCATTACCTCATCCAGGCCGGCATATTGCACGCCGGACAGGTTTCCATGAAAACCGCGATATTCATTCAAGACAGTATCCGGTATGGCCTCGCAGCCTTTGCGCCAAATACCAACTGCGTTCAGATCAATGACCTGGAAGGTGCCCGCCGGATCGTCCGGGAACTGGATTCCCTGACTGATATCGTGATCGTTTCTTTCCACGGTGGCGCGGAAGGGGCTAAACATCAGCATGTACCCCGCGCACATGAGATGTACTACGGCGAAGACCGCGGCGATGTCTATGAGTTCTCACACACCCTTATAGACGAAGGCGCCGATATTGTCTTCGGCCACGGCCCTCACGTGACCCGCGGCGTGGAGGTCTACAAGAAAAGATTTATCGCCTATAGCCTTGGCAATTTTTGCACCTATAAGGGAATCAATATCGCCGGGATCAACGGACTGGCACCTATCATCAAAGTCTTTACCAGCCGGTCGGGCGAATTTATCAAAGGAGAAATCACTCCCACCATCCAATCACATGTCAACGGTGTGCAAATCGACCCGGCAAAATCAGTCATTAAAATTATACAGGACCTTTCGAAAAAAGATTTTCCGGAATCGGAAATACAGATTGACGATGAAGGCATAATTACCTATCTTGGACAGTAACATGGCGTATAGGGAAAAGGAAATCGAAAAACTGTACTTCTCCATAGGAGAAGTAGCAGAAATTTTAGCACTAGCCCCCTCCCTGATCCGCTTTTGGGAGTCCGAGTTCGATATTATCAAGCCGAAAAAGAATCGCAAGGGTAACCGCCAATTCACAAAACAGGATATAGAAAAAATTCGCATCATCTATCATCTTGTGAAAGAAAAAGGATTTACGCTCCAGGGCGCCAAAGAAATGCTTCGTAATGATTCCCAGGCAGTCAAAGACAAAATGGAAATGATCGACTCCCTGCGCAACGTGAAAAAATTTCTGATGGACGTCCGCGAAAGACTATAATAACCCGTGCCGCGGTCTGTGGACCCCGGATCATTCTGCATACTTCTGAAAAAGACCCCGATGGACCAGAATCGTCTGTCACTGCTCGCCCTGCATTTTATCCCGGGCCTCGGAGACCGTCTAATCCGGCAACTGATCAGCTATTGCGGATCTGCGGAAAAGGTTTTCACGACCCCGCGCGGGAAATTGCGCAAGATCCCCGGAATCGGGCTCGTTACCGCCGAGGCTATCATAACAGGAAAACCCTTCGCCCTCGCCGAAAAAGAACTCAGGTTCACTGAAAGATCACACACTGAACTACTCTTCTTTATTGATGAGAAGTATCCGTCGCGGCTTCGCCAGGTGGTCGATGCACCTACTCTGCTTTATGCAAAAGGAACCATGGACCTGGAGAACCCCAGGATAGTCGCTATCGTAGGCACCCGCCAGGCTACCGCATACGGCAGGGAATGCGTCGAAAATCTCGTCAGGGATCTCGTGCCGCACAGAGCACTGATCGTAAGCGGACTCGCTTATGGAATCGATATTCACGCACACAAGCAGGCACTGCGAAACAAACTACCCACCGTCGGCGTGATGGGCAGCGGCATCGATGTAATCTACCCTCCTTCTCACCGCGAGGTCGCAAACAGGATGATGGAATCCGGCGGACTGCTCACCGAGCATCCGTTCGGCACACAGCCCGACGCGCACAATTTTCCCGCACGCAACCGGATCGTCGCGGCGTTGGCAGATGCTGTTATCATAGTCGAAGCAGCCGAGAAAGGCGGTGCCCTCATAACCGCCGATATCGCCAACAGCTACAACAAGGATGTCTTCGCGATGCCGGGAAATCTCCGTCAAAGTCATTCGGAAGGCTGCAACAACCTGATCAAGTCAAACCGCGCTCATCTGCTCACTTCCGTGAAAGACCTCGAATATATCATGAACTGGGATCGGGCCGCGGGCAATTCAAAAACAGAACCGCTGAACCTCGAGGCGTTCACCAGCGAAGAACAACGCATACTCCGCGTTCTTCTCGACAACCACAAGCAAATGATGATCGATGAAATCTGCTGGCGGACCAACCTGCCAATCAACCAGGTAGCTACGTTGTTGCTGACACTCGAATTTAAAGGCGCGGCTGTCGCGATGCCCGGAAAAATATACAAGCTTACAAAGTAGTGAATACGCGATCAGCCATCAGCACTGCTTCGTCGAATGACGGGCGGTCAATGCCGGTGTTCTCGCCCTGTCCTTCCAGTAATGAAACGATCGTTTCGGTAGCGATATTTCCCACGAGGTGGTCGGAGGCCATCGGACATCCTCCGAATCCGCGGAGTGCGCCATCAAACCGCCTGCAACCACCGCGGTAAGCCGCCTCTATCTTCGAAAGCGCCCCGGCGGGTGTAGAGTGAAGATGAACACCCACTTCCACATCGGGAAATTGTTTTGAGATAGAACTAAAAAGCGCTTCAACCGACGCAGGCTCAGCAACGCCAATGGTATCCGCGAGCGAGACTACATCGGTGCCGAGTGCCACCAGGATCTCAACAAACTTCCCAACCAGATCCACTTCGTAGGGATCGCCGTAGGGATTCCCAAAACCCATGCTGATATACGTTACAAGCTCCTTTCCCGATTTCAGGCAGATGTCCCTGATCTCATCAAGCTCGTTCATGGCTTCCGCAATCGACTTATTCGTATTCCTCTTCTGAAATGTTTCGGAGATTGACAAGGGAAATCCCAGGCATGTGATTGCCTCATGACGCGAAGCCTCTTTAGCGCCGCGTGTGTTTGCAACGATGGCTAACAGCTTCGAACGCGCGCCTTCCAGGCGAAGTCCATTCAGCACCTCCGTTGTATCCATCATCTGTGGGATCGCCTTTGCCGACACAAAACTCCCAAAATCGATTGTATCAAAACCAACCTTTAAAAGCTGATTGATATATTCTATCTTGCGCGACGTCGGAATGAAAGGTATAATTCCCTGCATAGCATCGCGGGGGCATTCGACGATCTTAGGGGAGGATTTCATTCTCTGCAAGTGATATATTTTTTGTAGCGATAAACGGTAACTCAAAGTAACAGAATAATCACAATGGTTAACGACGTAATATGCCATTTAACCGTCATTGCGTTTAAAGTACTCTTTTTTAAGGATTAAGCGAAAAACAAGAATACCCCCGCTATGCCATTAACCGAGTTCAGCGGTACGCTAGGCGTAAAACGAGCGGCCCACCTATTAAGGCGGGCGACGTTCGGTGCTACCAAACAACAGATTGACACCTTCGCGCAACTCACGCCGGCTCAGGCGGTAAATCAACTCCTGCGACAAAGTCTGCCCAACCCGGTATTACCACCCGATCCGGCAACCGGTCAGGAGTGGTTCCTGTCGGGAACCACCAACGCAAACAGCGAGGATAACGACCTCCAGAACTACTTTAAAGGATGGTTCATCGCCCAAATGCTGGGCGGTGGCACAGACCCTTCGATAGAACTTGCCTACTCGGCCCGGGAAAGGATAGTATTCTTTCTTCATACTCATTTCACGACTATTCAATCGAAAGTCAACAACAGCCGGTCACTGTATTTTCAGAATCAATTGCTACGCCTCCATGCGCTCGATGCCCTCAGTGTAGATCCGCTTCTCAATTTCAAGGAATTGTCAGTAAGAATCAGCATTGACAACGCGATGCTCGCGCTGCTCGATGGGAACCAAAACGTCAAGGGGAGTCCGAACGAAAACTACGCTCGCGAATTCATGGAGTTGTACACAATCGGTCGTGGCCTGGAAGGCACACTTCCTACACCGGACGAACCGGGCGACTATATTTTATTTACGGAAGCCGATGTACAAGCCGCCGCCCGAGTTTTCTCAGGGTGGGTTGTAGACAAGGATTTTGGAACCATCGATGCCGATACGGAACTGATGAGAGGAAAGGTGAGAGGCAACCCGCAAAACGCCTCGTCACACGATAACGACCCGAAAACATTCAGCGTGCGCTTCGATAATATGGTTATCGAGCCCGATCCTCTCCTTCTAAACAACGGGTTACCGACGGAAGAAAGCGCTATCGATGAAATCCGCCAGTTGGTCGACTATCTATACAGCAAACCCGAAACAGTAAAAAATATCTGCTGGAAGATCTATCGCTTTTTTGTGTATGCGCCGCACACACCGGACGATAGCGTGGCTATCGATTCGGCTGTCATCACAGAGATGGCCAATACATTTGTCGCGTCGGGGTTCAAAATCCAGCCCGTCATCGAAAACCTGTTGCGCAGCGAACACTTCTACGATTCGGGCGCCGGTGTAACCGACGATAGCTACGGAGGAATTATTAAATCACCGCTCGATCTGGTTACCGGTACATTGCGCTTCTTTGACATACGGCTTCCCGACATGATATCCCAGCCGGAAGCCTTCTATGAGGCGACCGGTGAGCTCGTGCAGAATCTCGAGGGACTCGGGCTCAACTTCTTCGAACCTTACGACGTCGCCGGGTATGAAGCCTATCACCAGTATCCGATCTACCACCGAAACTGGATCACACCCAACTACCTGGCGCGGCGATACGATTTCGTCCGTCGCGTACTGACCAGTCAGGAGAACTACATGTTTACAGTAGACCTGGAGCTATTTGTAAAAAACAATATCAGCAATGCTATTGCGCGCGACGCGCGAAGCCTGATTATTGAAGTGGCCCGTTACCTTCTCCCTCACTCCGACAACCTGACGTTCGACGAGGGCGCAGACGACACTTCATCGCTGCGCGCGCAACGGCTAAACTATTTTAAAGAGCGGTTTCTTCAACAATTCGACGAAGCATACTGGACCACCCGGTGGGATCAAAGCGCACCGGACCTCCGCGAGCAACTTGAGTTTCTCTTCAACACCATGCTGCAGTCACCTGAAAACCAACTTTCCTAAAGCCCCACACGATGAATGCTTCCAGGAGAAAATTTCTAAAACGCCTGCCTGCCGCAGTGAGCCTGCCCTTCGCACTAGGGGGTGTACCCTTCAATGTCCTGGCCGAGAATGCGCTCACAAAAATGGCGCGCGCCAGCATTGATAACGACCGGGTGCTCATCGTCCTCCAGATGCACGGCGGCAACGATGGACTCAACTGTCTGATTCCCGTGGCTGACTACGAATTGTATTACAGCAAGCGCGCCAACATCGCCATCCCCGCTCGCAACAGTCTGCGAAAATACATACCCCTCGACAGTACGCTTACGCCCGACCAGCAGGTAGGCCTGCATCCCGATATGCTCGCAATGAAGCAAATGTACGACCAGGGACGGGTCACAATGGTTCAGGGCGTCTCGTATAAGCACAACAACGGCTCGCATTTCCGCGGGCGCGACATCCTTTTTATGGGCGGCGCACACGACGAGTACCTTCAGTCAGGATGGGTTGGACGATACTTACAGCAGGAAATCGCACCATCACAATACCCCCAGGACTTTCCCAATTCAGGGATGCCTGACCCGCTGGCGATCGAAATGGGCAGCGATGTGTCGTTGATCTTTCACCAGCAGGGAAACATCCCCACTTCGATCTCGATAAACGACCCGGTAGGCTTTGCCAACCTGGTTGGCAACCTCGAAGGCTTTGCAGACGAACATATAGATCCGCGCGGAATGCCGCCGGAGTGGCTGCTGAACTCGCCATACTACAATGAGCTTGACTGGATACTTAGCCTCGAAGACAAATCAAAGGATTACGCAGAGCGCCTTGCTCAGGTATATGAAGCCGGGGGCAATGGCAGCACCACATACCCGGAGACCTATCCCTTTAACGCGCCGAAGGGTAGCATGAAAAATGGTCTCACCCCACAGTTGAAAATCATCGCCCGTCTGCTGGCAGGTGGATGCAAGACCAAAGTGTTCCTGATCAAAACAGGCGGCTTCGATACACACGCCGACCAGACAGAGTCGTACGACCCGACCATGGGGTCGCATGCCGCGCTGCTTTATCATATCTCGACGGCGATGAACGCATTTCACGACGACCTGCGCAAGCGGGGACTGGAAGATCGCGTACTCACCGTCACCACCTCCGAGTTCGGACGGCGAATCTATTCAAACGGAAGCTACGGTACCGACCATGGAACAGGCGGCCCTATGTTTATCTTCGGACACGGCGTGCAGGCGGGAGTGGTTGGAAAGGTGCCCGATCTGACCAAAGCCAATGTAGAGATGCAATACGACTACAGGGTCATCTATGCCAATATCATGAAAGACTGGCTGCTCGTTCCGGACGACCGTCTCAATGAAATTTTTCCGGGAATTATGACGGCGCAGGGCACATCAGATGGTGTCGTCTTCGAAACCCTTCCCATCGCACAACGCGAAATCGTGACCGGAGTCAACGCTTTCATCGACCAGCGTTTCGCTCTGGACGACTGCTTCCCGAACCCCGCACGTGGCGCCACCACTGTCCGCTTCCGCATCAACGCCACACAACACGTATCCATACGCCTCTACGAGGCGTCGGGAAAACAGGTAGCCGTTATAACCGACAAAGAATACCCGCCAGGTGTGCACGAGGTGGAAACCAATGTAGCAGACCTGCGGACGGGACTTTACAAGCTTGATATGAGGACGGGGCTTTTCAGAGATTCAAAATCACTCGTTGTTATAAAATGATGAAAAAACCATACCTGTTGTCGATCTGTCTGCTCCTCCTGATGTCGCCCCTCTTCGGACAACGCGATACGAGGAAAGGAGGGTTCAACCAACCGAGTAAATCGAAATCGGCAAACATCTTCCTCCAGAAGCAATGGTGGCTTGGGTTTAAGGCCGGCCCCAACCTCTCAAAACCCATTGTCGAGAACCCCTATTACATCATCTCCCCGACCAACTACGAAGAGACAAGCGTTTCGAAGGAATACGAGAACTTCAAGTCGATCGGAAGCCAGGTTGCATTCGAAGTGACCTTTTACTTCCGCCGGCTCTCCCTGAGCTTCCAGCCCACATACCGGACCTGTGTCTTTGCCTACACCAACGACTACACCTGGAGCGACCCGCGAGAATCCGGGAATCACCTCGAACTGCACTACAACCAGAAACAAAAAGTAGCGTGGCTCGACTGGCCGCTGATTGCCAAATATGAATTTCAGGCGGGGCAAATAGTACCCTATGTACAGGCCGGCGTTCATTCGTCGCTTTTGCTCGACGCAACCAAGAAGGTAACCATTTCCGGAACAGACTATGCTTCGGGAGGTGAACACGAATTTAAGAGCGAACCGGTTATCATCGGCGCGACCGATCTCTTCGCAAAATATCACTGGGGTATCGTGGCCGGAGGAGGCATCTATTATCCGCTTGGCAACGTCAGGCTGAACCTCGACATCGCTTACCGGATCGGCATGAGCAATATCTCTTCCACTGAAAACAGGTATGCCAGCGACCGCTTATCGGGTGTAGGCGACAGCCTCGACGATATGAAGCTCGACAATCTGACAGTTTCCGTTGGCTGCCTTTTTCCCCTTAGATTTCTGGGCAGCGGCTTCAAATCAATGATCGATTAGTCTATGAGCACTCTCTATATATCCCCGGGCCGGTCACACAACAAGGGCTTTCTAAATTTCAGCGCGCACAGAAGGCTGGCGGTGAGCCTGGTCTTCGCAGCCTGTGTTTCACTGCTTTTTTCCTGCACCGAAGAGAGCAACCCCGAGCTCGAAAAAGAAAAATTCACCACCGTTTTCGATCACAGCGATTACTCCGCCGTCTTCCATCCGGTAGACTTCCGCCAAACCGCCGATGGCGATTACCTGGTATTGGCAGAACGGGAGATCCCCGGCTCGAACTTTCGCGGTACCTATCTGTTGAAGGCCGGCGCCACCGGAAACTTCGTCAGCGACATCACACTCGCACACCTCGCCAATCCGGTCGGCGACCTGATGGCGATAGGCAGCGCGTTCTACTTCCTCACGCTCGATACACTCAGCCTGCGGGGCCAGCTTGTCAAGGTCGACCCTCACCTGCGGGAAGTTACAACCACCGCGCTGGCGGGCGTCGGATTCCCCTCGGCGGCCTGCGCGGATGGCGACGCCTTCCTCGCGCTGAGCTACAACCACGTCGACAAGACATCGGTTGTTTCCCGACATGATGTGTCAGGAAACATCGTCAAAGGTCCGGTGCAATTTGGAATCGGCACGGGCGACGCCGTCGAAGAGCCGATCATGAACCATATCCTGCATACCGGCAAACGGTTTCCGTTTCAGATCGGCAAGGTTTCCGATGCTCTTTACTTTTTCAACGGGTTTGAGAATTATTCCTTCTCCCTCGTGTTTACCGACATGGAAGACGGCGCATCAGGCGTCGTCCACGGTCAGCAGGACGACGGTGGCTTCAGCGAAGTGGTATCCCTGGGCAACGGCAGATTTGCTGCATCGAGGTTTGATTTCGGACGGAACTACTTCATGCCAGGAGTGTCACTCCAGACCAACGGACCGAGCATTAGCGCCTACCTTGGTGGCTTTACCCTTCCCGAACTTGTGCCCGACGCCCCGGTCAGCATCCTTCGAACCACCATCGGGTCACGAAACATGCTGATCTACGCGAGCGATACACGAAGCAAACAAATCGGACTGTTCTTCTACGACGAAGCGACAAGCGAGTTTGTCGGTAGCCGATACCTCGGCTTCTCCAATCCGTTTGAAGTAACCTCCATCATCCGGACATCGGACGACGGACTTGCCGTATGTGGAACCACCTGGCTCGCCGGACGCTTCCCCCGCATCTGCATTTTCAAATTGTCAGCAGACGAACTGAATCAACAAATCGACTAAGCCTTATCCTTTCACACTATCCCCCTCCCTATTTCCATAATTGCATATTTCCTCCCACCTTTGACCGTCATCAAACCCAGCGCAAATGGAAGTAAAGGAGAACGTCGACCTCTTCCCCTACAACACCTTTCACATTCACGCCACTGCCCGGTACCTGATAACCGTGACCAGTCCTGACGAAGCCCGAAACGTGTTCAGGAGCGAATTGTTTAGAAAACACGAGCACCTGATCCTCGGCGGCGGAAGTAATGTACTCCTCACCCGCGACTTCGACGGAGTGGTAGTGAAGAATGCCATCACCGGAATTGAAGTAGTTGCTGAAGACAATACCACGACACGCTTGAAGGTCGGTTCCGGAGAAAACTGGCACCGCTTTGTTATGCATTGCGTAGCGCACGACTTCGGAGGTGTGGAAAACCTTTCCCTGATACCCGGAACCGTCGGCGCCGCACCGATGCAGAACATCGGAGCATACGGCGTAGAAGTACGGGAGGTCATCCATAGCGTCGAGGCGATCCATCTGGAAAGTGCGACCACGCGCGTGTTCAGTCGCGACGATTGTGCCTTCGGATACCGGGACAGTATCTTTAAACATGAGCTCCGGAACCAGTATTTCATCTCAAGTATTACTTTAAGTCTTACGCGAAAAAAACACCACTTCAACACCCGCTATGGCGCGATAACGGATGTACTCCGGGAGTCGAACGCTGCGTTATCAGTCAAAGCAATTAGTGACGCCGTGATAGCGATCCGGTCAGGCAAACTACCTGATCCGGCGGTGATCGGAAATGCCGGGAGCTTCTTTAAGAATCCTTCGATAGATCAATCGTCGTTTGATCTGCTCAGGCAGAAGTACGCTGATATCCCTTCTTTCCCCGGGGAAAACGGTCTTGTCAAGGTTCCGGCCGCATGGCTCATCGAACAGTGTGGATGGAAAGGGAGAACGTTCGGTAACGTAGGTGTTCATAAAAATCAGGCACTCGTGTTGGTCAACTACGGAGGAGGTGACGGCCGAACCATCTGGCAACTCGCGTTGGATATACAGAGAAGCGTAACGGAAAAATTCGGAATCCTTCTCCAGCCCGAGGTCAACGTCATCTGACATCGATCGTGTCGCGATGAAAGTGTCCTTCAAAAAAAATGTGAACGAAAAAAATTTTTTCGTAAAAATTTCTTGGAATAAGAAAAATGTTATAACTTTTCGTAATGTTTAGTTAAACACTTAAACTAATTAGAAAACGCTATGGCAAAAACAGCGAAGAAAGCAGCAAAGAAAGCTGTCAAGAAGACAGCAAAGAAAGCTGCTAAGAAGAAGAAGTAATTAGGTTCAACCTAAAGACTTTTAACAAGGGAAGTAAATTGGATTTACTTCCCTTTCGCGTTTTATAGGCCACTTCACACCAGGGACAAATGTCGGCCCCGGCAAAACCCACCTGATATTTCAGTCGTTTTCAATCACCGCTTCATTCGGTTGCGTCAAAATTTATAGAGATGTTCTTGTCATACCCCCCCTGTAACCGTAACTTTCTTTCAGTAACCAAACCAAAAGATCATGGCAAAAGGAGCCGCAAAAAAGAAGAGCGCTGCCACCAAACCCCGGGCAACAAGGGCGAGGTCGGTGCGTAAATCCATCGACAAGGTGAATGAGGAAGCTCTCTTCAAATTGCAAACACTCGGTATCGAAGTCCAGCTCCAGCGTGATATCGAGTGGTGCCTCGGGAGCTACCGCGCAGACAAGAATCCCGCCGGCCTCTACGAAATGGCGGGCCGGGCCCTGTCGGTGTTCAAAAATGAAAAGGAGAAAAAGACCAGGGGCGTCACGGCAAAACTTATCGGAGACCTGGAGAAGGCGCTCAAGGACCGTGGGTAGCGGTACTAGATCATGCGGGTGACATTGCCCAGCGTACCTTCGTAACGCGCGACCTCCACGCCAAACCTCAGCAGGAAATCAACACCTTCATCGGAAGTGAGTCCCTTGTGCTCGGCATACGACTTCAGATAGATCACCTTTCTGATACCGGTTGAATAAATGATCCTGGCACACGCCAGGCAAGGCGACAACGTCACGTAAAGCGTTGCACCCTCCACCGAGGTTTTGTTTTTTACCGCGTACAGGATAGCGTTCTGCTCGGCATGTATCGCGAGCGAGCAGCCTCCCTTCGAGTCGCGCGGACAACCGATGTCGGGCCATTCCTCATCGCAATTGTGCGTCCCCGACGGCGGCCCGTTATATCCGATAGAAATGATACGCGTATCTTTCGCGAGAACAGCCCCCACGTGTCGCTTGATACAGTGCGAGCGCGTAGCGAGATTCACCGCCAGTTCCATATAAATATCATCGAATTCAGGACGTGCCATGTCGTAAAAATAGAATAATGTGGTAATAACCCATACCCCGAGCTACCCTTCAGGGAACACCAGATACACGCGACATCAAAAGGACTGTCAGTGTTGCAGCGAAAATACTATCTTTAACGCGTATGAAAATTCTTCCCATCCTTTTTATTTGCCTGGTCAGCGTGGCAAGCCCGTCGGCCGCGCAAGAGCTACAGCTTCGTCCGAGCCCTCTTGCGATCACCAGTATGCGCTTCCAGGATCACTACGTCAAGATCACTTACAGCCAGCCGCAAAAAAAGAAACGAGCGGTATTCGGCCAGCTTGTTCCTTACGGCAAAGTCTGGCGAACCGGCGCCAACGAGGCCACGGAGATCACCACAGTCAAGGATATCATGCTCGACAATCAGGTCCTGAAAGCTGGCACGTACTCGATATTCACTATTCCCGGAGAGAAGCAATGGACCATCATCATCAACTCGGACGTCGGACAGTGGGGTGCGTACAACTACAATGAGAAAAAGGATGTCTTCCGGTTTGATGTCCCGGCAGAGACCACCAGCAAGATTTACGAGCCATTTACCATTCTTTTCGATCAAAAGAACGAAGTGGCAGACCTTTTGATAATGTGGGATAATATAAAAGTCAAGATCCCTGTTAAATTCCTTAATTGATCGTCGTGCTGAAACAAATTCTTCTCCTATTCATGATAGTCGCCTGTCTTCCGGCCGCCGCCCAGGACATCGCGGAGCTCGAAAGACGAAACGGGTTCAAGGACCTCAAACTCGGTATGCCGATCGATTCAGTCCGGGGTGAGAAGAAACTGAGAAGTGAGTTCCTGGAGCAGAACGAGTTCGCCGCCAAACTATACTCCGTCGATCACCCCGACTACCGGTCGATCGGCGATGCCCAGGTGAGGAAAGTTGAGATCAAGACCTATCATGACCACGTGTACCAAATCCATGTTATCACCGCCAAAGACCCCCGTCTGATGAAAGCGCTGGAGTCGATCTATGGACCGTCGTCGTACGATATGAAACGGGAAACCTATTTCTGGAAGGGCGATACCCTTGTCCTCAAATTCCGCAAGTCGGGCCGCAACCAGCTCGAAATGATATTTACTTCCTACCTCATCCTCCAGCAGATGCAACGCGACAAAGACAAGAAGGTGGACGATATTGCCGATGATTTCTAAAGCGAACCAGAATGGACATTTCGGCGTTAATCTGACGTCTTGCCCCCGGGCACTGTGATGTAAGCTGCAAGGTGACTATTTTTGCGGCTTAAAGACAACCTGAACGGCGTGAATAACCACCCATGATCTCTGTAACAAACCTTTCTTACTATATCGGAGGACGCGCTCTATACGAGAACGCCAATATGTTTATCAAACCGAAAGACAAAATAGGGCTTATCGGACTCAATGGCCGCGGGAAATCCACACTGCTGCGGCTTATCACCGGCGAATACAGCGCCGATGGGGGAAGTATCAGCAAAAGCAACGATTGCACCATTGGCTTCCTGAACCAGGATCTCCTCTCCTATCAAACCGACGACGCCATTGTAACCGTCGCGATGGAGGCTTTCAAAGACGCTGTCGACACGCAACGCCAGATAGAACAGGTCTTGCACAAACTGGAAACAGCATACTCCGACGACCTCGTAGATAAGCTGACCAAACTTCAGGAGCGGTTCGAACACCTCGACGGCTACACGATGCAGGCAAAAGCCGAGGAAGTTCTCGAAGGCATCGGATTCTCAACGCAGGACCTGCACCGACCGCTGAAAGAATTCTCCGGCGGGTGGCGTATGCGCGTAATGCTCGCCAAACTCCTGCTGGAAAAGCCCTCGTTGCTGATGCTCGACGAGCCTACTAACCACCTTGACCTGCCTTCTATCGAATGGGTGGAAAACTATCTCAGGAACTATGAAGGCGCCGTGATCGTAGTGTCGCACGACCGGACGTTCCTGGACAATGTCAGTACAAAGACCGTAGAGGTGACCCAGCAACAGCTCGTCAGCTACGAGGGTAATTACTCCTTCTACCTCAGCGAGAAAGAGCTTCGGGAGGAAATCCAGCAGAACGCGTACGAGAATCAGCAACAAAAGATCCGGCAAACTGAACGGTTCATAGACCGCTTCAAGGCGAAAGCGACAAAAGCCAGACAGGTTCAATCCAGGATCAAGGCGCTGGAAAGGATGGACAAGATCGAAGAGGTGGTTGATGACACCGCCGCGGTAAACTTCCGGTTTCGTTTCAGTCAGCAACCGGGCAGGTTTATCATTAAACTCGATAATATCTCGAAGTCATTCGGCCCCCTGGAGATCCTCCGGAACGCGTCAGCTTCCATTGAGCGAACGGACAAGATCGCGCTGGTTGGCGCAAACGGAAAAGGAAAATCCACCCTTCTCCGTATCATCGCCGGCACCGAACCCGTCGAAGGCGAACGCACACTGGGTTACAATGTTATACAGGCTTTCTTTGCTCAGCACCAGCTGGAATCGCTTCACATGGAAAACGAAATCCTGGAAGAACTCAAGCAGGCAGGGTCGGGAAAGTCGGAACAGGAGTTGAGAAATGTACTGGGTTGCTTTCTGTTTAACGATGAAGATCAATTCAAGAAGATCAAAGTCCTCTCCGGCGGAGAAAAGTCGAGAGTCGCGCTGGCGAAGACCCTGATATCGGAAGCCAATTTCCTGCTGCTCGATGAGCCCACAAACCATCTCGACTTCATTTCTGAGAATATACTCATACAGGCTCTCCAACAATATCAGGGTAGCTTTGTAGTGGTTTCGCACAACCGGCACTTCGTAAGCCAGGTTGCCAACAAGATCTGGTATATAGAAGACAAGCACATCAAAGAGTATCCCGGCACCTTTGACGAGTACGAATACTGGCGAAAACAGAACGAAGCCGGCAATGCCGCTGCGCAAAGTGTTAAAAAAGTCAAAACGGAAAAGAAAAGCCAGCCGCCCCGGCAGAATACACCGTCACAGAATGCGCAGCTGAAAAACCTTCAAAAAGAATTATCGAAGGCGGAAGCGCTCATCGAGCGGCTACAGTCCGATAAGCTGCGGCTTGAAACAGAAATGGCGCACCCCGACACTTATTCCGATTTCGAAAAACTAAGTGGCGTGCAGAGTCAATTCAACGATGTGAATAAAGAACTGGCGGAAGCGAATGCGAAGTGGGAAGAACTCGCCGTGGCTATAGACAACCTGGAGTCATAAGGAAAAACCAATACCCAACTCCACCGTGAGGCGTTCCCTGTCATGTACGATGAATTTACGAGTGGGTACCCAGCCCCATGAATACCCCTCGTATGCTATGCGTTGAAACTTGTAGCCCACCGCCGCGCAAATTTCCAGCTTGCCAGCCCGTAGGCGGTAGCCAGCCATCGGGTGCACAAAATATCCGCCAGACCCAACTTTCACCACCGATGCTTCTCCATGAGTACGCTCCCAGGCTTTCGAATAGCCACCGTTCACGTGCAGGTAAACGGCACCGCTTTGAAGGCTGACGAGATCCCAGCCAGCGCCGACGAAAATGGGAAGTGTTTTCCAGTCGGTGTATAAATCATAGCCGGCTCCGACGGCGAGAGTAAATCTGTCAAACCGCACGCCTGACATCAGCGTAACGGAAGAATTGGGAAAACCGTCCTCATTAAACATCGACCCGGCGGAGAGAGAAACAAAACCCGACGACTTGCCGGACGTGGAATCAGGCTGTGCCTGGAGGTTAACGTAACCCAGCGTCAGCAGCATAACAATGCATACTCTAAAGGGCATTAGCGAGGTTGATCTTACTCAACATCCTAATGTCATTGGGGTCGCTGTAATCGTACTGAAAGATACCATCTTTACCAATCATCATCAGCACGTCATTGAAGGGAATAACATCGTAGGCATGTATGCCATCGTAGTGGGCAAGGAGATGCTGATCGATCTGGAGAATGTTGGTGGCATCAAATGCCTTCAGGCCCGCATCGCCATCGCAGATAAACAGTGTCGCATCGTCGATGCCAAGTCCGTGAGGATTGCTCATGGAGTAGGACTTGACCAGCGTAGGTGACGCCAGATCGCTGATATCGATTACCTGCAGTTCATTGACACCGCGCGCGCAGGTATTCTCGGTCCGCAGTGTTACATAAGCGTAGCGATCGTCGACCACTACCGGATCGCAACTCGTCACGTGTTGATAGCGGCTGATCTGCACCGGAGATTCCGGTGAGCTGATGTCCATAATATACATACCGGTCTGCGAGCCGAGGAAGAGATTGCTTTTGTAGGGAAAGATCGTTTCAATATCCCACGACACCGGTGTTCTGGTTTTTTCAACGGGACTTGTTTCGTTGCTGACGTCGACCGTCTGAATGTTCCCGCCATCCAGGAGGTAGAGATGTTCGCCACTGATGGTGAAGCGAGCCATTGAGCCGCCCACCCCGGAGCCAGAGCCAGACCCCGGGGCGATAGCAGCTGCAGAGTAAAAACTTCCTGCCTTATCGGCACTGGCGAGAATTCCGCTTTCGTACATCATCCAGGTATTAAATCCACCGGACGCGCAATCAGCGCCATTATTCATGCTTACTACTTTCTTTTCTTCGAAGGATGTTATCACACAGCAGTTTTCATCGATCTCCCATCCGAACACGCTGTATTGTTTGAGAATACCTTCCAGGCGCGCGACTTCATGAATACCCGATACGCTCGACACATCAAACGCCACAAGGTCTACGTAACTGTCCGCATAAAGTGTGTTCCCCTTGATCGCCAGATCAAAGTTACCCGGGATCGCCAGAAATTTGACCGGTAAAGGCGAGGATGGGTTGCTGTTGTCGATGATATGGATCCCTTTTCCGGGCTCGTTCACGTACAGATAATCATCCTTGAAGTAGATCTTGCCGACTGCCGCGATAGGTTGGGGCGCCGTCAGTTCCACACTGGCCCGGATCTCCTGTAAAGGGGTGAAAACCGGCTCCAAATAGATGTACTCATGAGTGACCTCGCACTTATCAGTACAACCCTCCAGCAAAAGACTCAGGCCCAGCAGCGTCATCAGAAATGATAGCGCATAAAGTGAGACATGTATCCTTTTTTGCAGTCTGTTTTCGAGTGTGTCCATTCGAATCTAATTGGTTTATTCTATAGACACACTCCAGGCTGATTGGGTTGGAAGCAGCCGCAGTGAAATACTAGTTAAAAATATATCGGAACCGCAATCCCACATCAAACGTCAGAGGCGACGATTCTACGCCGAATTCCGATTTATAGATCGTATTGAAGGGGTAGCGTATACCCGGGTTAAGCGAGACGCGATAATTAGACCCTATGCGGTAACTCACTTCCGTGCCCACGAGACCACTGAGGTTCACCGACCTGAACGGGGAATCCGCGCCTCCCGAGGCGGTCGTTTCGGCGAGTTGATCACCCTCTCCCTTAACGGTATTTTGAAGGAACAGGTCGGTAGCAACCCCGGCGTTCAACTGCAGACCGAACTCCTTGTCGACAAGGAGATAACCAGCCTGGAGCGGTATGCTGAGGTATCGCATACTGTTGTTTACACTATACGGCGCTGAATAGACTATTTTGTTGCGTAATTCATACTCATCCGCGTTGATCACCGCGTTGGTGGTGGCCGGTTTATAACTGTCGGAAGATGCCTTGTTGAAGGCAAACCCGGGGCCGTCTGCCACAACGGAGTTGGCCGTGTATTCGGTAGATTGCGTGAGGTAGTTCACACCTCCCTGCAAAACCCAGCGCTCTGATATCCGGGTCCCTACATTCAGACCCATTGAGTATGCGACACCGCTTGCCTTCGATTCGCTCTCGACAATCGGTCCTGCCAGCGCTGTGGAATAAAGCGACCCGCCAGACGACGCCGACGGCAGCCGAACGGTGTTGAATGAGCCTGCGGAGAAGCCTACCGATGTCCAGAGATTCTCGTAGTTCCTTTCGCGTTCCTCCTCTGTCCGGACTTCCCTTTCACGACGTTCGAGCATGGCGAGCATCGACACTACCGGATCAATTTCCGGTTCGGCCTCTTCGAAGGTCAATGTAACCTCGCGACGGGCGAACAGCGGAGACAGGTTGTTGTCCGTGACCCGCAGAGGAAGTTGATCCTCCCTTCCGGGTGATTCAATCGCCGTGGCAAGTGTGCCCTCAAAAGGACGATGGTCGATGGCTGTAACACCGGTATTGGAATCACGGTCATTGCGTGCACGCTGCTGTTGCGCGTTGCTTTCAGATTGCACGTTGCTTTCAGGCGAGTGGCCAGGGCCAGCGATTGTATTCCGCGCTGACGGTCGCAGGTCCGCCGCCGGTGTCTGCGCTTCCTGTTGTGCCGCGATAAGATCCGACGCATGGCTCTCCCCGGGTTGTTCCGCCGTCGCGACTGGATTTGGTGAAGCGATCTGGTCCGTGGCAGCCAGCGCGTCTGACGTTGTTCCCGGCACGCTTCTGAACCCGTAGTAATAGCCCGCGCCACCGATAGCCATCGCGAACACAACACATGCGGCCGCCAGCATCTGATAGAACATCAGACGGCGCTTCAGTTTCCCGCCGCTGGCTTTCTCAAGATCGAGTTCGATGTTAGTCCATACCTTGTCAGGGGGGGGCATCCCGGCCCCGTCAAAGGCATCCTTCCACGACTCTTCAAACTTTTCCCTCTCCATACTTTTCATAATATGACGATTCTTTCAATAGCTTCGCCTGTAGCAGACTGCGCGCCCTGGCGTATTGTGATTTTGACGTGCCTTCTGAAATACCCAGCAGGTCTGCGATCTCTCTATGGTTATAGCCTTCAATAGCGAACAGGTTAAACACCACCTGGCAGCCGTGCGGCAATTCCTGAATCATTTCCAGTAGCTGGGTAAAATGAATTCCCGAAATACTGGCTTCATTTTCCGGAACATCGATCTTTTCGACATCCACCATTGGGTACAGATAAAGTTTCTTGCGCTGGCTGTTCAAAGCGGTATTCACCATGATTCGGGTGATCCAGGTCCCGAGTTTGCTTTCCTGGCGGAAATCTTTCAGAGCATGAAATACCTTCACAAACCCTTCCTGTAAAATATCTTCGGCCTCGGCTGTTGTCTTGGAATATCGTAGACATACCACCATCATCTTCCGGCAGAAGCGCTCATAAAGCGCTTGCTGAAAGCCCCTGTCTCCTTTGCGGCATCCATCTATTAGCTCTTGTTCACTGAGCATGTTTGCGTCTGTGCGGCCGATTTGCATTTTAGACCCTTTGATTTCCGGAAAGGTTGGAATGGTTTTATACTTTTGCGTACACCATGAAAACCAACCTACTGATATTCATCTGTTTCCTCGGAAGCTGCACCCCTGTTTCGCAAAGTTCGCTCAATTCAGTCAGCAATCCTAAAGCCATACAACTCAGGGATTTAACCTATGAACCACAAATCCGGACAGCGATTATCCGCCCCGGTTTCAGCGACCCGCAGACCTTCCTCGAACCCGCGGTCACAAAACTCGGCGACTGGAATCTCCTCCTCGAATTCGACGACCTTCGCGATCAGCGCGAGGATTACTACGCGCGCATCATTCATTGCAACTACGATTGGAGCGCGTCGAACCTCATGGACCTCGACTTCATGAGCGAGTTTAACGAATTTCCCATCAACGACTTCGAGTTTTCCGTCGACACGCACATTCCCTACGTACACTACTGGCTAGCGCTGCCACCGGTAAAGCTTCCCGGCAACTATATGGTCGCGGTTTACCGGGAATCAGACAAAAGCGATATCATTCTCACGAAACGCTTTATGGTCTTTGACCCGCGCGTGTCGTTCGGAAGCCACCAGAATCTCATCGGCGCCGGGAGCGTCGCATCGGCCAATCAACAACTGAACTTTACCGTCAACTACAACGGACTCGACGTCATCAATCCACTGGAGCGTATCAAAGTCTCTATCCGGCAAAACCGGCGCTGGGACAACATGGCTGACGACGTGCGGCCAAGCTTCGTCCGGGAAATTGAAAAACAGCTCGAATACCGGTTCTTCGAATCGGAGAAAATGCTCAAGGGCGGAAACGAGTTTCGCTTTTTCGATTTGAGGTCGCTCAACAATCCCGGAAGAAACGTGGCTACCGTCAACCGGCGCGTCAAACCGTACGAAGTGTATATCGAGCGAGACAAGTCACGAAAAGACGAAGCATATTCTCAGCTGCCCGACTTCAACGGCGGCTTCATTCCCGGCAACCTCGATTATCCCGACCCGGCTTTTACAAACTATGCGAATGTCAATTTCACCCTTGCGACTCCCTCCCCTTTTCAAGGGCAGGTTTACGTGACGGGTGCGTTCAACTTCTGGAACCTGAACGATCACAACCGGATGCATTACGACTCCCTGAGTGGTGAGTACAAAGCACGGCTGCTACTCAAGCAGGGCTGGTATGACTATCAATACGTCCTGCAATCGTCTGACGCTCCCCCTTACCTCCTCGAAGGCAGTCACTACGAAACCGAGAATCTCTACGAAGTGTTTGTGTACTACCGGCCGTTTCAGCCGCAGGCCGACCTTCTTATAGGATATCTTCGCATCGAGAGAAACCCTCGCTAGAATCGTGAATCGTCTCACGCATAAGTAACCTCCTGCTCAGCCTCGCGGTGAATTGAATCACTGGTGGCGATGTCGAGCATACCGAAACCCTTGTGGGTGAACTGCCCCAGGCCATTGTCATAGATAAACTGATGAACTTCCCGTGCGGCGTAGAGCACGAACGGGAATGTATAGCCCCGCACTTCGAACTTGATGTCGTTGTCATAGAGCGGGTAAATCCGCGCGAATTTCTTGTGCGACGACTGGATGCGGTGAATGTAGTCCTTGTCGGGCACGATCTGGAACTTATAAAATGAGCTGAGCTGTTCGGGGGTGTATTTTCCGGTCCGCTCCATTCGATTGATCGTCGATTCGTACAGCAGGTCAGAAAACTCATCGCTGTCGGGGCTGATGAATTTCTTACCGCGGTCGTCGTTGAACGCGGGCGGGATCAGGACGATCGGCGAGATACAAAGGAAGCGCGCCTCGTCTCCGATTTGTACCGGCTCTTCAGGCTCCACACTTTCCGGGGTCAGGTGAAGGTTCCCGACGATCAGTTCTTTCTGGGCAAAAAGCTGCTTGATGAAATAGTCCATAAAGGGCTTATCCGGGCAGGCAAAGACCAGTGTGACTTTTGAAGAATAGTAATGGAGCCCTTTGCGGCTGACTTTCGTTTGGCCTTTTAGGCCCGAGAAATTGAAGTTATTGAACTCAAGGAAAGATTTATCGGGCCCAAAAACCAAAAGCCCCTTGATGACTTGAGCCAGCAGGTATTGATGATGGAACGGAACGTAAGCTCCCCTGTTGTTCAGCGAAAAGATGATCCTTATTCTCAAACCTCAAAAAATTAAAATCCGGGCTAAAAATATCAACCTTAGGCCCGCCTTGAATCTGAGCGGTTTATAAAGCTAGCAAAATTTCGGAAAGGTTAGAAGAGGGTGTATGGAATCTTTAAACATTAAACCGGAAGTGCATAATGTCGCCGTCTTCCACGACATATTCCTTTCCTTCCACGGCCATTTTACCGGCTTCTTTGCAGGCTTGTTCGGATTTATAATTCTGATAGTCAGATAGTTTTATCACTTCCGCGCGAATAAAGCCCTTCTCAAAATCGGTGTGAATAACGCCCGCCGCCTGGGGGGCTTTCCATCCTTTTCTGATCGTCCAGGCACGCACTTCCTTCTCTCCTGCTGTGAAATAGGTAATGAGGTCCAGCAGCGTGTAACACGCCCTGATCAGCTTGTTCAGGCCCGATTCCTTGAGGCCGTATTCCTCGAGAAACACCTGCCGGTCGGCCGCGTTATCGAGCTCCGCAATCTGTGCCTCAATGGCCGCGCTGATAACAACAACTTCGGCCCCCTCGACTTCCACGAGGCGCCTCAGCGCGTCCACATGCTTGTTCCCGGTATGCACAGACTCCTCCTCCACGTTGGCCACATAGACCACGGGCTTGGCGGTCAGCAATTGCAGGTCTGCTACGGCACGCTGCTGCTCCTCGTCTGCCTGCACTGATCGCGCATTTCTTCCCTCCAACAGCGCCTCTTTGTATAATATCAACGCCGACAACTCCTTTTTAGCCTTTGCATCGCCACTTTTCGCCGTCCTTTCTACACGTCCGATCTTCTTCTCAACGGAATCGAGGTCCTTCAGCTGCAATTCGGTGTCGATAATCTCCTTATCGTTTACCGGATCGACCTTCCCGTCCACGTGTACGATATTGTCGTTCTCAAAGCAGCGGATCACATGCACGATTGCATCGACCTCGCGGATATTGGCGAGAAACTGGTTTCCAAGGCCTTCCCCCTTGCTCGCCCCTTTCACAAGACCGGCTATATCAACAAACTCGATCGTCGTGGGCAGCACTCGCTGGGGTTTTACAAGACCTTCGAGAATCGTGAGCCGCTCGTCCGGGACGGTGATCACGCCGATGTTCGGCTCTATGGTGCAAAAGGGGAAGTTCGCCGCCTCGGCCTTGGTGTTAGAAATTGCATTAAACAGCGTCGATTTACCCACGTTTGGCAGGCCGACGATACCACACTGAAGTCCCATTATATTTGTGTTCGATTATAAGGGCGCAAAATTAGCAGAATTTAGACAGGATTAGCAGGATCGGCGGAATTAGCAGGCTTAACGCGGCATGCAGTCCTGATTCTGATCATTCCGCAAAAAAATAGACCCCTGCAAAATGCAGGGGTCTACGGTTTAGGTAAAGGTTGCGTGAAATTCTAGTCCCATTTAAGTTCAGTATCGAGTTCAGTTGCTTTGCCGTTTCCGGCTTCAGCGGTGGCTTCTTCCCTTTCCTGAGATTGATCGAACTGTGAAAAGTCAACATCCGGCATCAACTCCTGCTTGACGTGGTTGACGGTAGCGTTCAGTGCTTCAAGAAACTTGTTAAAATCCTCCTTGTACAGGAATATCTTGTGTTTCTCATAAGTAAAACCATCATCTTTAAAACGCTTCTTGCTCTCGGTGATGGTCAGGTAATAGTCATTTGAACGGGTAGCTTTGACGTCAAAAAAGTAGGTGCGTTTTCCTGCTTTTACCTTTTCGGAGAAAATTTCTTCCCTACCGTTTGTCTTGTTTTCTTCCACAATCCTTCAATTTTAGTGTTAGGTTTAACGTTTTGATCATTGAAGATAATACTTTGAGAAATCATAGCAAAGCCTAGTTTAATAATAGTTTCGACCCTGTATGGCAGTACCGTTCATCAAAAACACGTAAAATAGCTCTCATTCTCCTGAATTAGCATATCTGTGAGTATTAAACTTCATGAAATAGCGCAGCATACAAGCCTGGAGATCCTCGCGAGGCAGATGGTGGAAGGGTTTATCACGGGTATGCACAAGTCTCCCTACCACGGCTTTTCCGTCGAATTTGCCGAGCATCGTCTTTACAACGACGGGGAAAGCACGCGGCATATCGACTGGAAGGTCTACGCCCGGACAGACCGGTTGTTTACAAAGCGCTATGAAGAGGAAACCAACCTCCGGTGCCTGATCGCCATTGATGTCTCATCATCGATGTTCTACCCCGTGGAAACTCGTTCAAAGCTAAGGTTCAGCCTCTACGCCGCATCCGCCCTGGCCTACCTCCTGCACCGACAGCGCGATGCTGTGGGTCTGTGTCTCTTCTCCGATAGCATCAGGACCCTCACACCGATAAAGTCTACGCCCACACATCTCGATAAGTTGTTTTCTCTTCTCAACAACCTGTCTGAGCAACAGGCTCCGGAAGGCGGCACAGAGGTCTCAAAAGTACTGCATGAGCTAGCTGAAAAGATCCACAAGCGGTCGCTCGTCATCCTCTTCAGCGATATGTTCGACAGCGCCGAAAGCACGGACGATCTATTCAAAGCACTTCAGCACCTTAAACACAACAAACACGAGGTAATCGTCTTTCACGTCACGGATCATCCGACCGAACTTCAGTTTGAATTTGACGACCGGCCGATCGAGTTTGTCGACCTGGAGACCAACGAAAAAGTGAAGCTAAATCCCGCAGATGTAAAGCAGCACTACCGCGCCGAGGCGGAAAGATTCTACAAGAGCCTGAAGATGAGATGCAATCAATACAAGATCGACTTCGTCGAAGCGGATGTCAACGGAGATTTCAATATTGTGTTACAGACGTATCTGATCAGAAGGGGGAAGATGAGGTGAGTGTTCTTACTCCACCGTCTCTTCCTGGTGCAGCCATGCTTTTTTCGCAAGCAATTCTTCCTTCGTCTCGACGTAGTCAGGATCGGGGACACAGCAATCTACCGGGCAAACGGCCGCGCACTGAGGCTCTTCGTGAAAGCCTGTACACTCAGTACACTTACCAGAAACGATATAATAGAACTCATTCGACACAGGCGTTTGAAGAGCCTTTCCGTCGATGGCAGTTCCATCCTCCAATTCAACTTTCTCCAGCTTTGTACCCCCAGACCAATCCCATTCCCGTCCTCCTTCGTAGATGGCTGTATTGGGGCATTCCGGCTCGCATGCACCGCAGTTGATGCACTCGTCGGTAATCATTATTGCCATGCTTTTCCTACTTTTGAATTCCTAAATACAAAAATACGTCCAATTTGTTACTGAACAAACATAATACGGAAACGATAACCGGCCTATAAAAGTTTATGACTACTGACGAACGACTGGAAGCGTTGACGAAACTGGGCAAATACCTCCATGCAATCGATGAAGGAGCGCTCGACGATCTGATATCGCGGGTGAGGAGCGAAAACCCCTGGTTTACGCCGGGAAGTATTGCGACCGCCCTTGAGGGGATACGGCGCTATCTGGACCCGGCGCGGATGAAGAAGTGGGTATCGGCCTACCACCTCCACCCCGCGCGCGTCCGCACCGTTGCCGTCGTCATGGCCGGCAATATTCCCCTCGCCGGATTTCACGATCTTCTCTCGGTACTCATCAGCGGGCACTCCCTTATGGCGAAGCTATCGTCGAAAGACTCTGTGCTCCCCGCCTTCATCACCGATAAGCTGACAGAGATCGAACCGCGTTTCGCTACGTTCATTTCATTCCCTCCCCAGCTGAAAAATTTCGACGCGGTTATCGCTACCGGCAGTGATAACTCGGCGCGCTACTTCAATTACTACTTCGGAAAATATCCGCATATCATTCGCCAAAACAGAATTTCCTGCGCCATCCTCTCGGGTGAAGAAACGCAGGAGGAGTTGACGCTGCTGGGCAGCGATGTATTCACCTACTTCGGACTGGGCTGCAGAAATGTGTCCCGGATCTATATTCCGGAAGATTACGACCCTACACAGCTGATCAGGGCCTGGGATATCTACGAAGACATCATCCACCATCATAAATACCACAACAATTACGACTACCAAAAATCGATTCTGCTTGTGAACAAGATACCGTTCTACGATTCGGGCTTTGTCATATTGCAGGAGAGTGAAAAGGTGGTGTCGCCGATCTCGGTTGTCTACCTTGAGCGCTACAAAGATCCAACGGATCTGGCGTCCGTTCTCAATGCCGCGGCCAGCAAGATACAATGCATCGTCGGTAGCCGCGAGCCGGCTACCATACCGTTCGGCCAGACACAATTACCCGAGCTTTGGGATTACGCTGATAGCGTCGATACACTGAAATTCCTCGAAACGCTGGAGGTGAGAGGTGAATGAAGCGTTGTGCTGCGCTACTGATCTCACGGCTTCGGTCCGCGGATGATCTCCAGCCATCCCGTTATGGATTCGCTACCGGCCAACTGCAGGCGATAGTAATACACGCCGTCCGCGGCACCTTCGCCGTCCCAGTTATTCTGGTAGTTGTCTGATTCGAAAACCTTCTTGCCCCAGCGGTTGGTGATGATCAGACGGTTCTCTCCCGATTCCGGGAGATTCCTGATAAAAAACACATCGTTCGAAGCATCCCCGTTAGGGGTAAACACGTTGGGAACGAACAGGTTTACATCCAGCGGCACACGTGCTGTAAGATCCACCATACAACCCACGGCATCCATGACCTCTACGATATAGCGACCGGGTGGTATCTCCCGGTATTGCATCTCGACCTGTTGATTCGAGTTGAGGCCCGCTTTATCAAAATCGGTAGCGTAGAACGGCATGGAGAACGACGATGCCGAGTCGAGTTCGATCCGAACATCATACGGGAACACGCCGCCGGCAAAGGCCACGATCTGAAGCTCACCGGATGGAACGTCGGGGTAGGATTCTGAAACAGTCCCGATGCTTGCTGACAACGGAGTCGGCACCACCACATCCCTGAGGACGGAAGTAACCTCACAGGGATCGATGCCACCGAGTAGCTGGATTTGTACAGCTTTCAGTTTGTATTCACCAGGTGCTCCCAGGAACGCGTAATCGTCATGATCCAGATAAACTTCTCCGTTAGAAGGAAAGGGTATAATGTCGATTTTCTGGTACTCGGTATTTAGATCGGGGACCCGGTAGACATAGATCGTCATCTGCGGCCCGCCGGCCAGGCCTGTTACATTCGCCAGTGATATAGACATCTCAGTGCCATTGCAATGCGGCGCGATGTCGAAATCAATCCACTCGTATTCGAGAATGTCGATGGCATTGCTCTTCATGGCGCACAGAGAGGTCGCTGATTTTACAAAGACGTAATACCTACCGGCTACCAGGTCAGGGAATACCAGGTCGCCGGTGCCGATCCGTGTGGCGTATTCGTTATCTGCCGGGATCGCCAGCGGATCAGTTGTGATTGCCGCGAGGAACTCGCCCGGGTCGGAAAACGCAATAGAGATGGATCCTGGATCGCGCTGGCAGTTGATATCTGTTTTTGAGTAAGAGAAATCGACGTAACCCGGTGAGACAACAGTTACCGGGATATCCTGTTCGCAACCCATCACATCACGCACGCGAAGGACGTAGTTACCGCCGAGCAGATCGGTGAAGGTATTGCCTGCCTGATAAGACAATCCTCCATCAAGGGAGTAGGTATAAGGCGCGCCGTTACCCCCAACGGGGACAATATTGGTTATGGCTCCGTCGCTTCCGTTGCAGGTGGCGTCTGTGATATCAAATGTAGTGGTGATAGCCGGCACGGCATTGTTGATGGTAACCGTGACTTCATCCGGACACGGATCTGTGTCACCATCTCTCACGAGTATAGTATACGTTCCATTGGGCGGCAGCGCCGTCAGTCTGTGTGGCGACGTGAACGGATTCCAGTTTACGCCGTCGAGG
Organism: uncultured Roseivirgaceae bacterium; assembly: GCA_964493505.1. GTDB lineage: Bacteria > Bacteroidota > Bacteroidia > Cytophagales > Cyclobacteriaceae > Chryseosolibacter. The sequence continues at coordinate 38,906 of CAZBNP010000016.1, read as the reverse complement.
GAGTACTCGTACGACCCGTCGCCTCCCGACAACACGGTCAGTGTCGCCTGCCCATTAGCCTCGCCGAAACAGCTGGCATCGGCAAAGTCTGTCGCTTCCGCGTCTACCGTGACATTCACCGGTAAACTGTAATCACGGATACATACATTGCCGAGTACATCGACTATGCGGAACTGATAATTCCCTGGTGACAGGGCGGTGAAGGAGTACTTACCGGAAGGTCCGCTGGCCGGGATCGCAACGAATGTGGGATCTTCGGGTTTCAGCAGATCCATCACGTAGTTGCCCGGCGTATCGCCTGTAATATCCAGCACGATGGCTCCATCGTTCTGACCACTGCACGAGGGACGCCTGGTCAGCAACGGATCGGTAGTGATCGTGAAGGCAAAACAATCAGCCCCACCGGAACACAGCGGGTTGCCCGCATCCAGTACGGTGACTTGAATGCTGGCACTGGCGGTGCAGCCATTGATATCGTAGTCTGCCGTAATATTTACCACGCCCGTCTGTCCCAGCGGATTAAACAGGTTGCCGGCTACTCCCGGACCGCTGAATAGAAAGTTTCCTCCCGGAGGTGTTGGCGTTACGAGTGTCAGAAGGTTCAACGCGCTTCCGTTTTCACAAACAGTAGCGTTGTTCGCTACAACGGTGGCGGTAGTAGTCACTTCAATGTCGAATGTGACCGGCGTGCCCGCGCATCCGCCGACGGAATAGTCGACTGTGATGGTCTGGAGACCCGACAAACCCGAAGGGTCAAAGTTGTTGCCGGTTACCTGATTACCCGTGAAGACAAATGCACCCCCGGAAGGGATCGCCGACACCAGCGTCGTGAGGTCGACAACGGGCGAGCTTTCGCATACCACGGGGGTTGCAGCAGGTACGTTGATGGTTGCTGTGCTGGTAATGGTGAGATCGAACGTCGCTTGCGGCGCGGTACAGGCTCCCGTTGTGTAATCAACGGTTATCGCGACTGTCGTTCCTGCTAAGGCTGATGGATCAAATGTGTTTCCGGAAATATTGGGGTGACCCGTGAAGGAGAAAGTACCACCTGCCGGCACGGCTGCGACAAAGTCGCGCAGGTCGACAGGACCTCCTGACTCACATACGGTTTGCGGACCAACCGCGAGCGTTGCCGAGTTGAGAACGTCCACAACAATGTCGGATCCGGCCGATTCTCCACACGCGTATGCACCCCGCACGGTAAAAATGGTCGTTGTGGCGGTTGTCATGTCAAGTTCGCCAGTTCCGGGTGTATAGCTTGCGCCGGTGAATACCAGCGCTCCATCCTTATACCAGTTGAAGTCTACTACGTCGGCATCGGTGCTTGACGCGACAAGTGTCGGCGCAGAACTGTCTACGCACACCTGCATAAGCGGTCCGTTGGTCGTCACAGGGGGCACCTCTTCATATTCGAATGTGAGGCGCGACAGGGCGGCGTTCTCGTAGTACTGGATCTCGATCGTATGAAGTCCCGACAGGCAAACCGGCAATGCGGTTGTGTAAGTAGTATAGGCGTGATCACCAAAGGCTGCCGGAGGTATGACTTCCACGCCATCGATCAACAACCTGACACCGTCATCCGATCCGACGGTAAACCGATATACGCCCTCGGAGAAGGTCTTGTCCATTTTGTAGCGGACGCTGAAATTGTCAGCATAGCTTCCGCAAATATTGGGGCCTTGAATCGGGTCAACCTGAAGGTTGAGGTCAAACATATCCGTGGTGACGTCGTATGAAGAGGTACCGTTCATTCCGTTGATATCTGTCGCATCGACGAATCCTCTGTACTTCGCGGTGTTGAAATCTACTTTGCCCGGGTACGGTGCGGGGTCGGCGCTATCGTCGTAGACATAGCCGATCCACGTCTCATTCCCCGCCGTCACCTGGTCGCCGGGCAATGCGATAAACGTGATTACGACATTGTCATTCGCCGCAGGGCATGGTCCTGCGGGATTGTTGGTCGTTGCCGTGAGTGTAACCGTTCCGTTGGCCAGATCATTGGCGCCGGGAATATAGGTCGCCGTCGGACTGGAGGCATCGTCAAACGATCCGTCACCCGCTGTCGTCCAGGTTATCGCTGTCGCCGTTCCTCCTATCGTCGCATTCAACGGCACGGTATTGCCGATACAAGTGGAAACCGGAGAGCCTGCGTCAACCGTCGCCGCGGGATCGACCGTGATCGTTACATTGTCTGAGAAGCCGGCACAGCTACCGGTAGCCGTAGCGGTAAGGACCACCGATCCATTGGTCGCGTCGCCAGAACCCGGTGTATAGCTCGCGTTAGGGTCAGTTGGATCGTCAAATGAACCATCTCCGGATGTGGTCCAGAGCAGACCGGTTGCCGAGCCACCGAACGATGCGCTCAGTACTACCGGAGCCGACGAGCAGATCGTCGCAGGCGGGCCTGCGTCAACAACCGGATCGGCGCCTATGGTTATCATCACATCCGCGCTTACGGGCGCGCAGGGGCCGGCCGTGGTGATTGTCAGGATAGCCGATCCGTTGGTCTTGTCGTTCGCACCTGGCGTATACACGGCGTTGATCAACGACGCGTCATCAAAAGTACCGTCACCGGACGTTGTCCATACAATACCCGTCGTTCCGGTAAAGGTACCGGCAAGCTGGGCGAGTTCGCTTTCGCAGATGGTCTGGGCGGGACCTGCCGAAGCCGTGGCCCCGGCAGTCACAGTGATCACAACCTCGTCGACTGCCGGATCGCAAAGTCCTGCCGGATCGTCGGTGGTCAGGCGCAGGGTGTAAGTGCCTTCTATAGTTGCGGAAAAGGTGATGGCGGATGGTGTTGCGGTCGGGGCTACGTCACTTAGCAGTCCGTCGCCACCGGTTGGCTGAGCTACTATACTCCAGGCACCAGTCGCGGCCGATCCTCCCACAGACGCACCGCTGAGCGTGGTGATTCCTCCGGCGCAGATCATTTGCGGATCGCCTGCCTCAGCAGTGGCTGCCGGCTCCACGCTCACAATCGCATTCCCTCCCAATGATGTTGCCACACAGCCCGCAACATCGGCCAATGCGGTTATGGAGTACGTGCCTGCCGCTGCATGGGCGATCGTGTACGTATTGGTGTTGTGGCCTGTGATGACCACCGGTGTCACGCCATCGGTATACGTAAAATCAAACGGGGCTGTTCCTGTAAATGTAAAAATCACATCCGGTAGCGTATCATCCGAGCAAACCGCTCCTCCACCGCTCACGACTGCGGAAGGCAGCGGGTTTTCCGTCACCACGGTAGGAGTACCCGTCACGGTGGCCGCGCAGCCGTTGTTGTCTGTCAGGGCTGTAATGGAGTAGGTGCCCGCGGGCGCGTTGGGGATGTCGAACGTCAGTGCGTTGTGACCGTTGATCGTCACCGGTGTGGTTCCGTCGGTGTAAGTAAAGTCAAAAGGCAGCGCCCCGGTGAACGTAAAGGTTATCGAAGGAGCGGGGCTTCCCTGGCAATACATGCCGCCTCCGGTGATGTCTGCGGTAGGCAGAGCGTTGACAATCACATCGGCGTTGCCTCCCAGGTCTGTAGCAACACAGCCACCGGCATCGGCGAGGGCTGTCACTGAGTAGCTGCCTGCAGCGGCTCCGCTTATTGTAAAGATGTTATTGTTGTGACCGTTGATCGTCACGGGGGTTGCGCCATCGGTGTAGGTGAAATCAAATGGAGCTGTGCCCGTGAACGTGAACGTGATATCGGGAAGTGTCGTTCCGTCGCAGACTGTCCCGCCACCGCTCACCACCGCCACCGGTTTGGGGGTCTCTGTTACATTTACGGGACTACCGAGCCCGGTGCCTGCGCATGCGTTGGCATCGGTTAACGCGGTTACTGAATACACCCCTTCGGGTGCGTTGGGGATGTCGAATGTCAGCGCATTGTGTCCGTTGATAGTCACCGGTGTAGTGCCGTCAGTATAGGTAAAGTCGAACGGTATTGCTCCCGTAAAGGTAAAGGTTACGGTTGGGTGAGGACTTCCTTCACAATAAACGCCACCACCGGTAATAGCCGCGGTGGGTAGATCGCTGATCGCTACGTTGACAGTTCCTCCCAGGTCTGTCGCGACACAACTGTTGGCATCGGTAAGGGCCGTAACGGAGTAGTCGCCAGCGGGAGCATCCACGATGACGAACGTGCTTGCGTTGTGGTCGTTAACGTTGAATGTGGCTCCGCCGTCGGTATAGGTAAAGGTAAAAGGCGCTGTTCCGGTAAACGTGAAGGTCACATCCGGGGGATCGCTGCCCGCGCAGGCCATGCCGCCACCGCTTACCGCGGCGGCAGGAAGTGGATTCTCGGTCACCGTCACGGGTGTACCCAACACGGTAGCGGAACAGCCATTGTTATCTGACAGGGCGGTGACCGAATAGGTACCGGGAGCTGCGTTGGAAATCGTGAACGTCGTCGAGTTATCAACGATAGTAAAGGTATTCGTTCCGTCACTGTAGGTGAAGTCGAACGGAACAGCACCCGTAAACGCGAAAGTGACAGACGGCAATGTGCTGCCTTCGCATACAGAACCACCGCCGGTGATAATTACCTCCGGAAGCGTGTTAATCAGGACCTCTGTGCTACCGCCCAGGTCGGTGGCGGCGCAGCCATTTGCATCCGAAAGTGACGTAACGCTATAACTACCCGCTGCGGCACCGGTAATGGTATAGTCATTGGCGTTGTGACTGCCTATCGTGACGGGGGTGGTCCCGTCTGTATAGGTAAAGGCAAACGGTGCCGTTCCGGTAAAGGTAAAGGTGACATCGGGAAGAGCCGCGTCGACGCATACTGTTCCGCCGCCCGACGTGTTCGCCGTCGGAAGCGGATGCTGGGTCACCTCCACGGGTGTTCCGAGATCGGTCGCGACACATCCTTTATCGTCCGTCAACGCGGTGATGGCATAACTGCCAGCCGGGGCGTTGGGGATTGTGAATGTGCTGAAATTGTGATTGTTGATGGTGACGGGCGTAACGCCGTTGGTGTAGGTGAAGTCGAACGGCGCGGCTCCGGTAAAGGTAAAGGTTACGCCGGGCAGCGGGTCGCCTGCACAGGCAGAGCCACCTCCGGTAATCGAGGCTGTAGGCAGCGGGTCTACGACCACATTCGCGCTTCCACCCAGGCTGGTGGCGCTACAGCCATTGTCGTCGGTCAGCGCGGTGACGGAATAGGTACCCATAGCAGCGTTGGCAACGGTGTAGGTATTCGTACCGTGTCCACTCACAACGACAGGGGTACTGCCGTCTGTGTAGGTAAAGTTAAAGGGAGCCGTGCCGGTGAAGGTGAAGGTTACATCGGGAAGGATTGAACCCGCGCACACCGTTCCTCCCCCGCTCACCGCCGCGGTAGGGCGGGGATTTTCGGCTACATCGACTGGTACACCCAGGGTTGTCGCCACGCACCCGTTGTTATCCGACAGGGCGGTAATCGAGTAGGTGCCGATGGCCGCCGCGTTGATGTCGAACGTGGCCGAAGGATGGTTGGTCACGGCAAACGAATTGGTTCCGTCTGTGTAGGTAAAGTCGAATGGCGCGGTGCCGGTGAAGGCAAAGCTGACAGACGGAGGTGTACTGCCTTCGCAGTAGAAACCGCCGCCGGTGATCGTCGCCTCAGGAAGGGGGTTGACAATCACGTCTGCACTGGTACCGAGGTTGGTAGCCGCACAGGTATTGGCATCGGTGAGCTCGGTAACGGAATAGCTGCCCGCGGGTGCAGCGGGGATCGAAAAGGTATTACTGGTGTGACCGGCGATCGGATAAAGCGTGGTGCCATCGGTATAGGTAAAGTTGAATGGCGCGGTGCCGGTAAAGTTGAACGTGACGCCGGGAAGAACGTCGCCTGTACATATTGTTCCGCCTCCGCTGCTGCTGGCGGTCGGGAGGGGGTTTTCAAATACGGCTACCGGTGTGCCGAGCGAGATTCCGGGGCATCCATCGTTGTCGGCGAGGGCTGTCACAGCGTAGGTACCTGCTATGGCATTCGGTATGGTGTATGTAAGGGAGTTATGGGCGGCTATCGAAACCGGTGTAGTGCCATCGGTATAGGTGAAGTCGAATGGGGCGGTGCCGGTGAAGGTCAGTGTTACGGTCGGACCGGTGCTTCCGGTGCAAAAGCCTCCCCCACCGCTCAATGTCGCGGTCGGTGCCGGGTTGACCGTCACCGTTGCGCTTCCGCTTCCCGCGACTTCGCATCCGTTGGCGTCGACGACATTGCCGACGATGTTATACACGGTGGTCGACGCGGGATTTACCGGGATGGGTGTTCCGCTGACGTAGTTGTTGAGTGTACCCACACCGTTGTCGATTGTCACGGTGTACGGACCGGTACCTCCGGTGATGACAACGGAGAGATCGGCGGATCCTCCGCCGCAGATATTGGCATCGCCGCCCAGGACCGCGCTTGTGGGTCCTGCATCCACGGTGAAGTTAAGTGTATTGGAGCTGAAGATGGGGGTACAGGCACCCATCGACGCGAAAACGGAGATTGTATGGGGGCCGGCGGGCAAGCCGGGATGCGCGAGGGTCGTCGCGGGACCGACAACAGTCACCCCAGTCGGATTGCCGTCCACATACAGTTCATATTCCACTCCAGCTTCCCCGACGGACAGATCCACGGTAAAAGGCGAGTTCGAGCAGGGCGTAGCATCGGCGGTCGAGATCGCGAAGGGGTTCGGAATCGGATCGGTCAGTGTGATCGTGCCGGACGTGAATGAGCAATTGGCGTCGGTGTCGGAGATCGTCACAACGTAGTCGCCGCCGGACAGCCCGGTGATGTTCTGGGTGGATGCGCTGAATCCATTGGGACCTGTCCAGGCGAACGTAAAGTTGCCTGATCCGCCGTTGATGGCATTGATTGTAATCGATCCGTTAGGGCTCACACAGGTGCCCTCGGTATTGTTTGCGGCAGTCGTCGCGATGCTGGTTATTTCCGGTGTCGCAGTAAGCGTGATGTTCGCAGTAAAGTTCGGCGTCGGATCTCCGTCCTCAACCGATATAACGATATTACCCGCACTCAAACCCGATACAATCTCCGGGACCCCCAGCTCCAGGTCCATCTGGGAGATTTCAGCAGTTGATGAATTGAAAGCAACCACCCTAAATGGGGGCGGTTGGTTAGTTCTCGGCGCGCCCGCCGTAACAATGACCTGAAACGATCCGTCAGACGCCGCGCCGCAGGGGTTCATTACTTCGCTGATAACCACTGTTGCCGGCTGCGCATAGGCTGTGTGTGGTGCTAACAGGAATCCGCCACAAAAAATAAACAGCGCGTACAGTAAAATGCGGAGTCGTTGTTGCATCCCTAGTTAACTTGAATATTCAATTGCTTTACACAACCGTCCTTCCCGATAATATAAATGTCATGTAGGCCGGCCCTCAGATTCCGGAAGGCCAGATCAACAGGCTTTGTCGGCTCTGCGCAGTTGCTACAGATACGATAAATAAGGTATTGCTCAGCCGGGCTGGATTCTTCGAACTTCAGGAGGATCTGCGCATTGTCCGCGCCGGCGCTGGTATGCGTGATCTCAGCTTCGACTTTGAGTTCCGGGCAGTCCCTGGATGGACTGACCTGCGCATGGGTGTGGGTAGATACGGCACAAAAAAATGCCAGCACAGTGCAGAATAACAGGTATAGGCGCATGACGCGGTAAATAAAATTATACTTCTGTATATATAACTTCCAGTGACAACCAGTAACCCAGCCCCGCAATCAAAGGTCCGGATTACGCTTTGATATCACTTGTCTAAAAAATCATTTACCCAATGCGAGTAATATTCCAGTTTAAAAAATCCGGTTTCCGCGTACTAAAACTTTCTCTGTAGTATTTCGCTCATCACCACTGCCTGTTTCAGTGTCTGTGGATCGCGAATAATCTTCCTATACTCGTCCGACATTTTCGTCACCTCGAGCTTCCTGAAAGCATCAAATCGGCTGAAATCAACCACCGTATCCTCCAGGCGCAATGTTTCCTCCAGCGATTTTCTTTCTACGGGAGCCAACGGCACTTCCTCGTATGCCTTCCAGCGCTGTTCATTTCCCATCCCCTCCTCTTCAAGGCTTTGTGCTTCTACCTCCTGATCTTGCTCGTATGAGTCATACGACTCATACTCGGCTACCGGTTCTGGCTCGGCCTGTCTTGCCTGGGTGATCTCGCGCAGGAGGTCTTCAAAAGTGACCGGCGCAGGCTGTTCGGTAGCTGTTGAAGGCTGGCCGGGCTTTCCCGGACGAGGCTGGGGAGCTGGTTGTTCCGGCTTTTTGAACATCCTGCTCACAAAGTAGATGACCCCTATAGCAATATAGATCCAAAACTCAGCGTCCATTGTACAAAAGTAGCAAAATAATTCAAAAAGCCTATAACGCTGATTTCTATCTGTTTTGGTCCCGATTTCGGGTCCGGAGATTTTTTATTTTGAATTGCAGGGGGCGGTGGCTTATCTTTGCCCTCTGCCATTTAGTGAGTTCCCGGTCAAGCTGCCGCACACGCTGGAGAAGGCATTCAACCACTACAACCACGAGAACATGCAATTAGCGAAACTGGAGATTAAAGGCTTCAAGAGTTTTGCCGACAAGGTCGTAATCAATTTTGACGAAGGTATTACCGGGATCGTCGGTCCTAACGGATGCGGTAAATCAAACGTCGTTGATTCCATACGTTGGGTATTAGGAGAGCAAAAGACCAGCGCGCTGCGCTCGGAGAAAATGGAAAATGTCATTTTCAACGGTACCAGCCAGCGATCGGCACAGCAGATGGCGGAGGTCTCGCTAACGATTAACAATACGAAAAACATCCTGCCAACGGAATATTCGCAGATCACCATCACGCGACGCCTCTACCGGTCGGGTGAAAGCGAATACCTCCTTAATGGCGTTACCTGCCGGCTAAAAGACATTACCAACCTCTTCATGGATACCGGCGTGGCTTCCAATAGCTATGCCATTATCGAGCTGGGAATGGTAGACGACCTTCTCAACGACAAGGATAACAGTCGCCGCACGCTGTTCGAGGAGGCCGCGGGTATCTCCAAGTTCAAAAAACGCAAGAAAGAAACCCTGCGAAAACTGGAGGACACTGACGCCGACCTGGAACGCGTCGAAGATCTGCTCTTCGAAATCGAGAAGAACATGAAAAGCCTGGAGAAACAGGCGCGCCAGACGGAAAACTATTACCGGATCAAGGAAGAATACAAACAGAAAAGTATTCACCTTGCAAAAGTGGTGGTGAACAAGCAGAAAGAGAAGTTCAACTCCATTACCTCCCAGATTGCGGTTGAAAATGACCGGAAGGTTGCTTTTACATCCGACATAGCGGCAAAGGAAGCGTTGATCGAAAGCGCAAAAGCCGACCTGGTCATCAAGGAAAAAACGCTGTCGTCGAGACAAAAAGCGATCAACGAGTTCGTCTCGCGCATACGACAATACGAAAGCGATAAACAGATCAAAAATGAGCGTCTCAAATACCTGAACGACCGTGCTAACGGACTCCGTGAACAGATCGAGCAAGATCGCAAGAGCAATGAGCGCGCACGCTTCAGCATCCAAAGCCTGGAGAAGGAAAAGGAAGACGCTGAGGTTATCCTCGGAGAGATCAACGACAAGCTCGGGCGCCTGAAAGCTGATTTTGAAGAGCAAAAACAAAAGACTACATCGCTGCAGGAACAGTCGGACTCAATCCGCAGGGTCTTGCGCGAACGCCAGGAGGAAACTTTCAAGGTAAACAAGGATGTGGAGATCCGCGAAATCCAGGTGTCCTCGCTGAAGCAGGAACTCGAGCGGACCGCTACGGATACATCGCAGCAAAGCGCAAGTCTCGAGGAATTCGAGAAAAAACTGGTTGTCCTGCAGGAGGACATCAACGTGAAGACCGACGCACTCGATGGACTGAGAAAAGAAGAGGAAAACATTCAGGAACGCACAGCTTCGCTCGAGAAAACCATTGAAATGATCCGGGAGGAGATGAATGTCACCAACCGGAAACTCGACGCGCGTCAGAACGAGTTCAACCTGACGAAATCGCTTGTCGAAAACCTGGAAGGTTTTCCAGAGGCAATCAAATTCCTGAAGAAGAAGATCGCCAGGAACGCTCCGCTATTGTCTGATATACTCACGACTTCGGAAGAGTACCGGGTCGCCATCGAGAATTACCTTGAGCCGTACCTGAACTACTATATCGTTGACCACGAATCGGAAGCATACGAAGCGATCAATATCCTGAGCGATGCCTCCAAAGGCAAAGCACATTTCTTCATCCTCGATGCCTTCGAGAAATTCGAATCGTCGAATACGCGTATCTACTCCAATGCATTTCCCGCCACGCAGATCATCGAGTTTGACCCGAAATACAAAAGCCTGATGTCGTGGATACTCGATCGGGTCTATATATACGAGGGTGACGTCAAGAATATTCCGGCTTCAGACGAGAACACGTTCATTACAAAAAGCGGGAAGCTTACCCGCCGAAGATTCAGTATCTCCGGAGGTTCCGTGGGTCTTTTTGAAGGTAAGAAGATCGGGCGCGCAAAGAATCTTGAAAAACTCGAAAAGGAGATCCGCGAACTCACGGCAAAACTCGACGACATCAGGTCAAGCCTGGTCGAGAAACAAAACGATTTCGAGAAACTGCGCAACAACAAACTTCGTCACGAAATCGAAAACCTGCAGCACGAGATCCGGCAGATAAACGAAGAACATGTTTCTGTACGAACTAAACGCGAGCAGTTTGCCAATATGCTCAGCAGCGCCGATCTCCGCCGGGAGGATATGCTCGAGAAGATCGACACGCTGGCGCGTGAGCTCGATGAGCTGAGACCGCGGTCCGTTCAGGCTCAAAACGACCTCGGTGAGCAGGAAGGACGACTTTCCCTGCTTTCAGACGACCTTGCCGCGCATTCGGAACTGCTGAGCCAGAAGTCAGCAGCCTTCAATGAGCAGAACATCTTCTTTCACCAGCAAGAAAACCGCGTTAAGAGCATTGATCAGGAGATCAGGTTCAAGCAGGAATCGATGGATCAAAGCGGGCATCGCATCGAGTCAAACTCCGGGGAACTGAAGCGCAACGAGCAGGAAACTCAGACCATCATCGAATCAACACAGAGCAACGATGACGAGCTGGTCGGCATGTATGAGGAGAAGGAAGGGATGGAGAAGGGCCTGAGCGAGGCGGAAAAGGAATACTACGAATCGCGCGGAAATATCGACGTTGTCGAAAAGGAATTACGCGAAATACAGCACAAACGCCAGAACCTCGATACGCTATTGATGGAGTTGCAGAACTCACTCAATGAAAGCAAGTTGCAACTGAACTCGGTAAAAGAACGCCTGAGCGTCGAATTCAATGTCGACCTCGACGAAGTTACCGGCCAGACCTCTCCGGAGGAAAGTGAACAGTTGCTGGTCGCCGATGAAGACAGGATACGCCAGGAAGTAAACAAGATCCGCGACAGGCTCGACAACATGGGGCCTATCAACCCCATGGCGATGGAGGCTTATACGGAGATAAAGGAGCGCAACGACTTCATCAATACCCAGAAAGAAGATCTGCTCAAGGCGAAGGAATCACTGCTCAATACGATTACCGAAATCGAAGGAGTGGCAAGCGAAACGTTCATGGATTCCTTCAATCAGATCAAGGAGCACTTCGTGCGCGTATTCCGGTCCTTGTTTACGGAAGGCGACGAATGCGATTTGCGCCTTGTCGATCCCTCGAAACCTCTCGATTCGGATATCGATATCATCGCCAAGCCAAAAGGGAAGCGGCCGTTGACGATCAACCAGCTCTCGGGGGGTGAGAAAACACTGACAGCGACAGCGCTGCTGTTCAGTATGTACCTGTTGAAACCGGCGCCTTTTTGTATCTTTGATGAGGTAGACGCTCCGCTTGACGACGCGAACATCGACAAGTTCAACAACATCATCCGGAACTTCAGCAAAGACAGCCAGTTTGTTATTGTCACCCATAACAAACGCACTATGTCATCTACCGATGTAATTTACGGTATAACAATGGTGGAAAAAGGTATCTCGAGAGTTGTCCCGGTAGACCTGCGGGAGTTGGCTTGAGAGATTAGTCCGATCCGCCGGTTAGCGGGCTGAGCAAAAGATCACCCGGTAAGGAACAGGTATGCGTATGATAAAAACTCTACTATCAGTCGTATTAATGCTCGTTGTCATCTCCTACGGCCGGGCGCAGGAGGTGACTGTTTCCGGAACGGTAACGACGTCGACAGACGGCAGCGCGCTGCCGGGTGTCAGCATTAGGATAAACAACACCGGTCAGGGCGTTGTAACAGACCTGAACGGCCGCTACGTCATAACCGCCTCTCCCACTGACTCGCTCCTCTTCACATTTATCGGATTCAACGACCATCGCGAGGCTATCGGTACACGCAGCGTCATCAACGTCCGACTGGAGGAAGAGTCGACCGAACTTGGAGAGGTCGTCATCACCGGCTTTCAGGAAGTGCAGCGTCAGCTCTTCACCGGCTCGGCTACTAACATTAAAATGGCCGATGTCAAGATAAGCGGAATGACAGACGCAACCCAGATGCTCGAGGGACGCGTAGCGGGCGTCACTGTCGACAACGTCTCGGGTACCTTCGGGACCAGCCCCAAGATCCGCATCCGTGGAAATACTTCGATCAACGGCGACAACCAACCTCTGTTTGTTGTTGACGGAGTGATCCTGGAAGATCTCAACGAGGTTAGTGCCGATGATATCATGACGGGGAATGCCAACACACTAACCGCATCCTCTATCGCAGGTTTGAACCCCGACGACATTGAGTCGTGGGTAGTATTGAAGGACGCGTCGGCAACAGCGCAATACGGAACACGCGCGAAGAGCGGCGTGATCGTAATCCGGACGAAACGCGGCAAAAGCGGCCAGACTCGCGTGAACTACTCAGGCAATTTTTCATTCCATCTTCGTCCCTCCTATGCACAATTCGATATCATGAATTCGGTCGATGAAATGTCGATCTACCGCGAGCTGCATGAAAAAGGACTTATTGATGTCACGACCTCGGTGCGTGCGCAAAATTTCGGTGCCATGGGTAAAATGTTCAGCCTGATATCCGAACACAAGCTTCCCTGGGGACCCAACGGAACTCTCAATGAAGAATTCCTCAATCAATACGAGACCGCCAACACCGATTGGTTCGACATCCTGTTCCGCGACTATTCCCTCCAGCAACAGCACTCGGTGAGCCTTACCTCAGGCACCGAGAAGCACAACAGCTACTATTCCCTCAGCTACCTGAACGACAACGGTCAAACCATCGCTGATAATGTAAAGCGTTTCTCCGGAACCGCGCGAAATTCATTTCATTTTACCAGTCGTCTGGCACTCGACCTGAAGCTAACCGCCAACTACCGGGTTCAGAAAGTACCCGGCACACAGAACCGAGACTTCGACCCCATCACCGGAAGGTTCAATCGCGACTTCGACATCAACCCCCTGAGCTACGCGCTGAACACCAGCCGTTCTATCAGACCATACGACAGCGATGGCAACCTCGAATACTTCAGGAGAAACTATGCCCCGTTTAATATCCTGGAGGAGATCAGGCTGAACTACATCAACATTGATGTGTCAGATATCTCGACACAAGCTGATATTTCGTACGACATCAATGACAAGCTGACGTTTCGTAGCGCAATGCAGGTACGTGTCGCGTCAACACAACGCGAACACGTGATCCACGAACGCTCCAACCAGGCGGAAGCCTACCGCGCCGATGACACGCAATACATTCAGGATTCCAACCAATTGCTCTTCCGCGACCCCGACGACCCGGGGGCCCCGCCGAGGGTCATCCTGCCGGAAGGCGGCTTTAACAACGTGAATGAAGACGAGCTGAAGAATTTCTATATCCGCAATACACTCGACTGGTCCACTTCATTCAATACCGTACACAAAATCAATGTGCTCGCCGCCCAGGAGATCAAATATACCAACCGCACATCCCGCCGGGCCGATGGTATCGGCGTGGTTTACGAGAACGGCGGCATCGTGAATACCGACCCGTTGCTGATCGACTTCCTGAACCGGCAGGGTATTCAGATCTATGAACTGGATATCGATCGCGAGCGGTTCGCCGGATTTCTCCTGACTGGCGCATACGCATTCAACGAGAAATACATCTTCAACGCGACCGTGCGTTACGACGGGTCTAACCGTCTGGGACGAAGTGCCCAGGCGCGGTACCTCCCGACCTGGAACGTGAGCGGTGCCTGGAATCTCGACCGGGAGTCATTTGTAGACTTTGCCTGGCTGGACTATCTGAAACTGCGCGCAACGTACGGGCTATCAGCGAACCTGGGCCCTAACACCAGCGCGCTGCTGAACCTTCGCTCGGATGTAACCCTCAGACCCACCGACGTGGAGACCCTTCTTTACATCGAGAATCTTGAGAACTCGGACCTCACATGGGAGAAACTCAACGAATTCAATGTCGGCCTCGACTTCGGTGTCTACAACAATCGGGTGAGCGGATCGGCTGATTTCTACATTCGCAACTCGTTCGATCTCATTGGGTTAATTGAAACCAGCGGCGTCGGGGGCAACGCGTTCAAATGGGGCAACTATGCCGATATGGCTTCGGAAGGATTCGAGCTCTCGGTCAACACGCTCAACCTCAACGCGAATAACTTTTCATGGTCAACAAACTTTAACATCGGGTACAGCCGCGACCGGATCACCCGACTCGATTTCAATCCTCGCATTGCTGACACGTTTGTACAAGGTGGTGCTGCCGTTGCGGGAGGACCGAGAAGAGGGCTCTTCTCCACAAAGTTTGCCGGGCTGGATTCCAGGGGCATCCCGACTTTCTACGATGCCACGGGCGAAACCGTTTACAACTACAACCTGCAGGAACGTGAAAACCTGCGCGACATCCTCCAGTTTGAGGGATCGGCCGAGCCGCGCGGCGCGGGCGGACTTAACAACGCCTTCAGCTATAGAAATTTCTCCCTCGGCGTATTCCTTTCCTTCAAATTCGATTACAAGATCAGGCTTGATGATGCCTTTGCCTCGCGCTTCACCGACTTCAGCGCCATGCAAACCACGTTCGTCAACCGCTGGGTCGTCCCGGGCGACGAGGCCTTCACCGACGTACCCGTTATCCTCGACAGAGAAGCCGTTTTGAATGAGTCCACTATTTACCAACAGGCTTACGACCTCTACAACAAAAGTAATGTGCGCGTGGCCGATGGATCCTATCTCCGGTTAAAATCCGTTCGACTTGCTTACAACTTCCCTTCAGCGATAGCCCGGCGTATCGGGGCCAATACCGCGTCGCTCTCTGTTGAAGCGCAAAATCTGGCGTTGCTGTACTCGGACGCGAAGCTCAAGGGACAGGACCCGGAGTTCTTCTCTTCGGGAGGGGTAGCACTCCCTCAGCCCAGACTAATCACCACGTCAATCAATATTGGATTCTGATATGAAAATACATGCAACATATTCCCTGCTTGCACTGATCCTTGTCGGAACCGGAGGATGTAACAACTTTCTGGATGAGAATCCTGACAACCGTGTGGATCTGGATACCCCCGAAAAGGCCGCGCAACTTCTGACCAGCGCGTATTCCAGCGCCGGGTACACCTTTACCGAATGGATGAGTGACAACGTTGGTTTTACCTCCGGAACCCAGAAACTACCCCAGCACGAAGAAGCCTTCAGTTGGGAAGAGTTTACCGGATTCAACCAGGATACACCCAGCCACTTCTGGACCACGACCTACGATGCTGTCGCTCATGCCAACGAAGTACTGGCCGTAATCGATCAATTACCCGGCGACAAAAGTTACAAGAATGCGATCAAAGGCGAAGCATACCTGACGAGAGCCTACGGACATTTTATGCTTGTCAATCTTTTCGCGAAGCACTACGATCCCGACACCGCCGATGATGACCTCGGGATCCCCTACGCCGAGGAACCCGAAACAGTCTTCATCAAACAGTACACACGCGCCACCGTCGAAGAAGTTTACAACAAAATCGAAGATGACCTTCTCGACGGACTCGACCTGGTGAACGACAGCTACTACGCAAACTCCGGAAAATATCATTTCAAACGCAATGCCGCACTCGCCTTCGCTTCCCGCTTCTATCTTTTCAAAGGTGATTTGGGAAATTGCCTCAAATACAGTAACCAATTGCTCGGCGACAATCCTTCTATCTACATAAAGAACATACCCGCGCTGCTGGCTGAACGGAGCAACGAACAGGAGTATATGAGGCTTCTGCATTCGCCCGACGATGACAGCAACCTCCTGTTGGTACGCCAGGTCTCGAACTTCCATCTGCCCAACCTGGGGCACTGGCCAACGCGACCGATGTACAGTAATCTGTATGGCGACAATCCTTTTGGTCTGGTAGACGAAAGGCAGGATCCCGCGTGGATAGCCGGGGAAAACGGACTCGCGGCAGCGAAGTATGAGTTCCTGTTTGAGCGCTCTAGCCTTACCTCGAACGTTGGATACAATTACACGATCTTCACCGCTTTTCGCGGCGAAGAGGTGTTGCTGAACAGAGTGGAATGCAACATACTGCAGAATAACGTAGACGCCGCCCTGAGCGACCTCCTGCTCCTTGCCCGAAGGAGATACCGGCCGGCACAGTCATTCAACCTCGACAATATCAACGTTTCGGGGCTGCGGACATTACTCCAAAACGACTACCAGTCGGGCGACCACCAGTTGAATGCATTCCGGTACCTCATGGCGGAAAGGCAGAAAGAATTTATGCATGAAGGGGTGCGGTGGTTCGATATCAAGCGATTGGGACTATCCGTTTCACACACCTTCCCGACCGGAAGCGTGATCACCCTTCAAGCCGATGACAACAGGAAAGTCCTGCAAATACCGAAAGCCGCGATCGACGTCGGTGGACTGGAACCGAATCCCCGATAAAACAGATATACAGCCATGACGAAAAAAATTCTGACGTTGTTGCTAATAGGTGGGCTTGGTCTTGCGAGCAGCTGCTACCCGGAGGAAGAAATTGAAGCCCCGGTAAAGCGAACTCCGCTATCAAATGATCCCCTTGACCAGTATATCCAGGAGAACTTCGTTGAAGAGTACGGCGTCGCGATACGCTACCGGTTCGTCGATCGGTATGTCGACCCTTCCAAGCGCGTGACACCCCCCAAACGGGAGGTCGTCATCCCTATGCTTGATTTTCTCACCGAGTTCTGGGTTGAGCCTTTCATCGACGTCGCGTTCGGAAATACTTTCTTCCGTTCGCACGTTCCTGCGGAGATCATCCTTGTCGGATCCACCATGTATAACGCCGACGGCACCGTTACCCTGGGAACCGCGGATGCAGGCGCCCGTATTACCCTCACAGAAGTGAACTTCGTAGATGTCGACAACGAAAATTGGGTATTCCGTCAGCTCGGCACCATCTACCACGAGTTCGCCCATATCATGCACCAACGATACAACCTCCCCGCCTCATGGCAGGATATATCACGCGGGGACTATACGTCGAGTGGGTCATGGTACAATTATACTGACGAAGAAGCGCTTCAACGCGGGTTCGTCTCTCCGTATGGCACCAGTAGCATCAACGAAGATTTCGCCGAGTTAGTGGCTTTTCTCTTGTTCAGACCCGACTTCTTTACGCGGTTTATCGACGACGAACCCAATTGCGCGACGGTCGACTGCGTTGCGCGAAATGAAGGCCGGGCCAGGCTGAGAAGAAAGTACAACGCGGCGAGAGAGCACTACAAACAACGCACAGGCGTTGACTTGCTCGAGGTGAGAAACATTATCCAGGCTAAATTACAGTGATGAAAAAATTCATATATCCTGTACTGCTGTCGCTTGCTATCCTGACGTCCTGCGACGAAGACGAGGGACGAGTGTTTGACCAGACCGCCGACGAGCGCGTTGCCGCTGCCATCGCCGCACTCAAACAAGACCTCATCGCCCCCGCCAATGGATGGATCGTTCGCTACAGACCACAGGATGATGCGGGGGCGTACTATGTGCTGCTGCAGTTTCAGGAAAACGGAAACGTCACCATCAAGACCGATCTCGGCGCCGACGATGGCGCGTATCTTGAACAAACGGTCACTTACCGGATCGACAACTCGATGGGTCTCGAGCTGATCCTGGAAAACTATTCATTCTTCGCGTTTCTCTTCGAACAGGACGAGGCGACATTCGGCGCTGAATACGAATTCGACTTTGTGAACAAAACTCCCGACAACGCACTGGTCTTCGCGAGCAAAACCGATATCGGACGACCGGGAATCATCCTTTTTCAGGAAGCCTCCCCCGATGACGAAAACAAGCTCGGCATCGCCCTGTCGGCAAACCTCAGCGTACTCGCCGACGATCTCGATAAATTCGCTTCATCCATGCGGCTGGTTTATAACAACCGCGATCTGGTGTTGTATCTTTCACTGGAGGAATTGAAAAGGACACTGACCATTACATCCGCATCGTTGAAAAACAACACGGCCACCACCTACCTGATCGATTTTTCAACGGGATATCTGATCGAAGGCGACCGGATCGTATTCGACGATGCCTTTACCGGGACGGTGTTTGGAAATGTCATCACCCTCGAAAGCCTTCAGCTGGGCACTATCGGAGAATCCGCCATCGATGCGTGTGCCGAGCCGATCCCTATTCACAACCTTGCAGGCGTCACATCTTCCGGGGACGACGTGCTGCTCGAAACAAGCATTGTAGACGTCAGTGGAGGCACATTTGCCCAGCTGTCAGATTTTTACTTCGCACCGTTAGTCTATATCTTCAACAACGGCACCTCGATGGGCAACCAGATACCCCTCGACGTGGAAGGTGCGGTAGAGATGCACCTGTACTATGGCTTGCCGCGAACCGGCGGTAACCCACTCTACGGAATTGGATTTGTGATCGTAAATGCCGATGGGGACGCAACCTTCGCGCTCCGTGAATTTACGCCGGTTGTGAATGGCAATAACCTCATCTTCAACTTCGAAGACAACATTTCGATCTACGGGGTGCCTACAACGGCGAACGTAGAAAACCTCAATATCTATCTCGACGGTCTTGCCTCCGGCGATAACACCTACGTCTTTCAGCTTCAGGAAGATCTCTATGAATTCCACAACCCCTGTACCGGGTGGAGCTTTGTCTTTATCAACGCCAACCGATGAGTGTTGTGGAAGAAGTAAATTCAACTTATATTAAGATTTAATTCCCTGGTTATGAAAAATTTTCCCGCGATAATGCTGTCCACGGCCCTGGCACTGGGGTTTGGACTTTCTTCCTGTAGTGACGACGATCCTCCGGCGAAGCCGAAGTTATCCTTTCCGGAAACCGCGAGGACCGTAACAGAAGACGCCGGGATTATTGAGGTCGAACTCAGGCTCGACAAGGCGCATTCGAAAGACCTGCTGATCGAATATTCCCTCAGCGGAACGGCCAGCGATCAGCACAACGTCGGGACCGCTAATGCGGATTACAGGGTTATAGGCGAGCGTGGGGTAGTGGAAATCGATGCCGGCCAAACATCCGGCTCTATCCGGATCGAAATTTACAACGATGCCTTGTTTGAACCCGATGAAACTATCGAGATCGAAATCACCGATACCAATACCGACGAGATTGAGCGCACCGCAGACGATGCAATGGTAATAACCATTACCAGCGACGATGCACAGGTAGTAGCCTCGTTTGTCAACACGACGATGACCGTCACCGAACGGGATGGCCTGGCAGTCGACAACGGCGACCTGGTGCTGTCGCTAATAAAGATCCCCGTTCAACTGGATAAAGCGGCCAGTTCCGATCTTGTTGTCCAGTACGACATCAAGTTGGACCTGACAGATCCAGAGAGAAACGACGCTATTGACAGCGTCTGGGCATCTCAAAATGGCATCCCGACGAGATACTATGACTACTACGTACACGGCACCAAAGGAGAACTTACGATACCAGGCGGTTCGACGACGGCAGATATAGAAATCCAGGTGCTAACGGATTTTTTGTTCGAGGACGATGAATTCATAGAGATCACACTGAAGGAGTCGGGTAGCGTGCAAATCGGAACCAACAATAAGATGACGATCACCCTCGGAGAGCAGGACGGCAAGGTTATTCTCCTGGAATGGCACCCGGACCACACCGATGTCGACATGGACATGTTCCTGTGGGTAGGGGCCGACACCACCAGCTTGAATGCGTTCCTTCCGCTGGGTATCACTCCCAGTGTAACTAACAAGTACGAGATCATCTTCCTCCCGACGGTATTTGCGGAAGGCGGGTTTGGTCTTAGTTACGTGTATTACGAAGGGACTGCAAACCCGATGGAATTCAGGGTCAGTTTTGCCGGTTTCGCAGACGGCGATCTCGAGTCGGTCGACGACTGGGTCTCCTTCGAAGCCAGCTATACACCCGCCAACATTAACCCTTGGGACACTGAGGCGGGAACCTATCCTCCCGCGATCGTGCAGCGCTTTGTCGTAGAAAACGGTGTGTATTCGTACGGAAATATTCAGGTGCCTGTTAGTGGAAGCCGCGTGCATCCGACGGATGTTGTGAAACCTCAACGGATGAAAAGCCCGGTGGCCAGGAGGTCGGTCTTTTAGCTCCCGCACCGGTAGTGGTGGATTCCTGATTAACCCGATATCCGCTTCATGAGCGGATATCTCCTGTTTCATTAACGTGAAAGAATGGACCGTCGCGACTTTCTGTTTCAGTTGCAGGGGCTTGGTTTCCTCTCCATGGGGGCCGGGCTGACGCGTATGCAGGATCACGTGCTAAAACGATCAATACCTTCCACCGGCGAAAATCTTCCGGCCGTGGGTGTCGGTACCTGGCAGACCTTTGATGTTCCTGGTTCTCCGGCCGCGCGGGAACCCTTGAAAGAAGTCCTCACGATATTGCTGGACAAAGGAGGAACCGTCGTCGACAGTTCGCCGATGTACGGCAAATCGGAAGAAGTGGTCGGCGACTTGTCGACGGAACTCGCAATCAATGACAACCTTTTCGTCGCAACCAAGGTCTGGACAACCGGACGGGAAGATGGTATCCACCAGATGAACGAATCGTTCCGCCTGATGCGCCGGAAACACATCGAACTCATGCAGATCCACAACCTGGTCGACTGGCAGACGCACCTTAAAACACTGCGAAGCTGGAAAGAGCAAGGTAAGGTCAAATACATCGGCCTCACACACTATACATCCGGCGCGCACGACCGACTTGCCTCGATTCTGTCGAGCGAGACCATCGACTTCATTCAAATTAATTACAATCTGCTCGAACGCAACGCCGAGAAGAGACTTCTTCCTTACGCGAAAGACAGGGGTGTCGCGGTGCTGATCAATCAACCCTTCCAGAGTGGTTCGCTATTCCGCCGGGTCAGTGGAAAACAACTTCCGGAATGGGCGACTGATTTTGATTGCAACAGCTGGGCACAGTTCTTCCTGAAGTTCATCCTTTCACATCCCGCCATCACATGCGTTATACCCGGAACTTCTACCCCGCGTCACATGCTCGACAATATGGGCGCAGGACTGGGCAGGCTCCCCGACCAGAACCAGCGGGAGCGGATGGCTTCCGTGTTGTAATACCCGCGGAAGTGTTTACTGATGTTTTTGTTACGGTCGCTTTGAGGAAAGCAAGCTTCAACCAATGCGATTCAAAGATATTTGTCGAGAAAATGTGCGGAAAAACGCTCTATACCGGGAATGGGCAATCCGGAATATCAAAAACAGACCAAGACTGCTTTATTTGCTCAAGTTTAGATCGGACATCGACGTAGCGCAGAGATAACCGCGAGCAGTGGCGATGTCATGGAAATAACCCCCTTAACCAATTATCACCGCGCTTGATCGGATTGTAGGTAAGCGCAAAAAAACATCAAGGCTATGAGAACAAACCTAATGCCCTTCAAAAACATCCTGATTGCTGCTTTTGCAGTAGTGGCACTCGCCCAGTGCTCGGAGAAAGACGTCGCTCCCGGACAAGAGCTTCCCCTCGCGGAAAGTGCCGGCAGTATGACGATCAGCGGGGTCTATACTACTTACGAAGAGATCAAAGATTGCAAGACCTGCACGTTCGTCGTTTCGGAAAATACGACTATTGTAGATGGCGAGGAACTCGGCCTTGAAGCGGGCGCGATCATCTGCCTCGATCGTGCGAAACAATACGGCGACATCGAATTTGTGAACCTCGTGGGTACTGAAAAGCTCCCCGTTCTCATTGGTCACACACTCTTCCAGTAATCAACTCACACCTCATTGAACTGAAAAAAACATATTGGTACGCGTCATTTATTGACGCGTACCAGCATGTTGTCAATAGCAGTGGCCCCCGTGTTATCCTTTACGGTCAGGCGGAAATAATACTTGCCTGCCTGGAGGCCACTCATCGTAGGCGATGCCGTATTCCCTCCTGAAATCGTCGCCGTGGAAGGTCCTCCATATTGAGTCCAATGATAGGAAACGATCGTCCCGTCGCTGTCGCTGGCAGAACCATTGAGTTTGAGTGAACTTGCCGGTAGCTTTACGTCACGGTCAGGCCCGGCATTCGCAATCGGGGCCTTGTTTCCCGGCGTGGTGGTCCCAGGCCCCGGGTCCGAAGAAGTAGCAGCCTTGACGGTTACCGTGACCAGATCTGTGGTTGAGTTTCCTTTCTTATCCGTAACAGTGAACCGAAATACGTATGTACCCGCTACCAGGTTAAAAGCCCTGAGTTTGGAAGTGGTGTGTCCTTGAAAACCTACTTGTCCTCCCGAGGCTTTCGTCCACCGATAACTTGCAATACCATCGGCATCACTGGCCGAACCCTGGATATCGATTGAGTTGGTGGGCAAGGTGATGGTTCTGTCGGGTCCGGCACTCACGGTTGGTGCCGCGCCGGAAGGAGGAGGAGGCGGCGCCGACGTTCCACCACCCCTTTTGAATGTCAGCATCCAGTCAAGTGCATTGGTCTGTTTGTAGACCCTGTCCCAGATGATATGTCCCAGGCCGCCGAAGAGCGTGATCTTGGCAAGGGGATTAGGCTTCGGCGTACTCGCATTGATGGCGCTGACCATCCTGGTTGTTACGGTGTACGACACAGTATTATCCTTGTCGCCGTGAAATCCCCACACCGCCACATCCGCCGCCGCGATAGCCTGGGCCCGGTTCAATGCGTTGCCTCCGGCACAGATCGGAATAGCGGCCGCAAACACATCGGGGTACGCTCCAATCGTTGTCCAGACACCGAATCCACCGAGACTCAGTCCGGTAATGTAGATGCGTTTCGGATCTACCCTCAGGTCTTTCTTTACATGGTTGATGACGTCCATCACATACGCGGCAGGCCACGTTCCGTGCGACGTCTTGAGTTGAGGCGAGATCACTATAAACGGATATTGCTGCCCGTATTTTATATATTTAGCTAAACCGACGTTGGCAACCTTTTCAGCCGATGCCTTCAACGTCGCTATATCGGTAGAGGTAGTACCCCTCTCTACAATCCCATGAAGTGATATCACCAGGGGGTAAAGGTTGGCGTTGTTGTTATAGCCTTGCGGGAGATACTCGAGGTAGGCAATTTTGGAATTGGTAACTTTTGCCGTTTGCTGTGCAACGGCGGTGGCGGACACTACGGTGCCCAGAACCGCCATGATAAAAATTTTCAATCTCATCTTTCTGGTCGGTGGTTTAGTACAACAACAGTTCTTAATGAAGAACCGGCCTTATTCAGGTATTCCGTGTCAGAAAAAGGAAAGTCAACACCATAAATTTTACATCGATTGAACGGCCGGTACCTTCCTGAATAAGTTCCGATTATTAACGACCGCAAGAAATACTAAAAATTAAAAACAATGTTTAGACAATGAGTTAAACTCCCGCATGTTTCGGGGAAGTGTTGAATAAACACGATATCATTTTTATTGGGAATAGATTCTCCCGAAAAAATCACAGAATGTGAAAGGGATTCCACATCGCAACATCGCGACGAGAGAACGCCGCTGACTATTTCTTAGCAGCTTTACTGAAACGTTGACTGATCCATTTTCTAATGACAGACGGTTTCTTTCTTTCCGGCTCACCGAGCAGGTATCCCACCGGCTTCAACGGTTCAACGTGATCGCATACGATCTTCACAATACCGAAGATAGGCAGGAAGACAATCATGCCCGCCACTCCCCAGATCATCCCACCGGCCAGGATACTCAGAATAGACCACAGGGCATTCAGGTTTACTTCGCCGCCGACCACCTTGGGTTCAATGAAATAGTTATCGATGGCCTGGATTACGATCATAACTACGCCAACCCAAAACGCAGTTCGAAAATCCACCGTAAGCAGCGCTGTAAGCACCGGGAACAATCCACCGATCACAGTACCGACATAGGGGATCACCGTCAGTAGCGCCGCTATCCCCGCAAGAAGCAATGCGTTCTTAAGTCCGACGATCAGCAGGCCGATACAATACATAGTCGCAATGATGAGAACCGACAGAGCTCTTCCTGTCAGATATTTCTGTGACACCAGTGTGATCTGCTCCACGACTTCCTTCACCTTACCCTTATCTTCGTTGCCGTACAGGCGGACAAAGAAGGTTTCGAATTGTTCCTTATTGTACAGCATAAGAAATGTGATAACCAGGCTGAGCACAGATCCCGTCAACGTCCCTGTAATACCACTGAGTATTCTGAATGGCAGGCCGGGGCCCTGCGAAGTAGATTTCTCCGCCTGGTCTTTTACAACCCGGTCTTGTTCCGCCGGGCTTACGCCAATCCAATCTTCAATATGCGACTGTACCTGGGCAATCAACTCCTTCCCTTTCGACTGGATCTGACTCATGTTCTCCACGAATGTGGAAAGCTGCGTACTGATAATAAGCGCAACCCCCGCAATGACGATGACCAGAATAAAAATACACACGAAGCTGGACACGCCCCGGTGGCAACCCCAGCTATCGAACTTCCGGCATACGGGCGCCATCAGCATCGCCAGCAGCGCCGCGAAAACAATGGGAACAATGAATGCACTGCCGAAATACATTACTATAACAAGCAGTACAATAAAGAACAGGTACTGATTAATCCGGTGGAACATATCTTTCATCAAAGTATGCCCATATAAAATAGTGCCGCCGGTTTAAGGGGTTCCGGGGCCGATAGGCTCCATGCATCGCGGGAAATTGGTAGATTTGTGGGATTAAAAACCACACATTGAATCAATACCCCAACAGGTTATGTCTCTGATAGTCTATGGAATTAAGAACTGCAATACCGTCAAATCGGCACTTGAATGGTTAAAGAAGAACAAGGTCGGGTACGAGTTCCACGACTTTAAGTCAAAAGGGATCACCGGTGCGCGGCTAAAGGAATGGAGTGCGCAGGTGGGGTGGGAATCGCTTGTGAACAAGCGCGGCACCACCTGGCGTCAGCTTCCACCCGAAATTCAGGACAAGACTACGAACCAGTCGGCCGCGATCGCGCTGATGAAAGAGAAAACCAGTGTTATCAAGAGACCGGTGATCGAGAAAGATGGGGAACTTATCCTTTTGGGGTTCAATCCGGAAGAATACGCTCACAAACTCTGACAGGTACCGATTTATTTTCTTGCCACAAGGGCACGAAGACACTAAGAATACCTTTCAAGGGAGGCATCACTCATAAAAAAATCTTCGTGTCCTGGTGTCTTAGTGGCCCGAAAGCGGGAATCGTTTTCGCCAGAAATGCGTTTAAAAGCTTTGCAGCGAGGAATAAAACCGC
Organism: uncultured Roseivirgaceae bacterium; assembly: GCA_964493505.1. Taxonomy (GTDB): domain Bacteria; phylum Bacteroidota; class Bacteroidia; order Cytophagales; family Cyclobacteriaceae; genus Chryseosolibacter. The sequence goes on along the minus strand of CAZBNP010000016.1, from coordinate 13,213 downwards.
TATTTAGTAGCCATATATGGACAAGTCATTTCTTGAGAAGCTCTACCAATCCCATCAGGCGTGCCCTTCCTGCGCGTCGCCGGCGGAGGTGGCTGCTTTTTTCAATAACCTGCTAGGAACATTGTTTGCCGAATATGCGCGACACTCCTTTGACTCGCTGGCCCATTTCGAAGAGCACATCGGTTCGCTAAAAGCCGAGCTCGACCGCATTGTCCGATTCAACCCTCATAAAGGAACCGTTGACGCGACCCTGGTAGCCGACCGGTTCTTCGACGCCCTGCCTGCCATTTGCAACAAACTGAACGAAGATGTTATCGCGATGTACGAAGGAGACCCGGCGGCAAAAAGCCGTAGCGAGGTCATCCAGACATATCCCGGATTCTACGCAATTGCAGCGTACCGCATAGCACACGAGCTCCACATACTTGGGGTTAAGGGTGTGCCTCGCGTCATCACTGAACACGCGCACAGCAAAACGGGTATAGACATCCACCCCGCCGCTTCCATCGGCAATCACTTCTGCATCGACCACGGTACGGGTGTGGTGATCGGTGAGACGACCGTGATCGGCAACCACGTCAAGATATACCAGGGGGTCACGCTGGGTGCGCTGAGTGTGAGCAAGGACGACGCCGTCAGGAAACGACATCCTACAATCGAGGATCACGTCGTCCTGTATGCGGGAGCAACTATCCTGGGAGGAGAAACTGTAGTTGGTAAACACAGCGTAGTCGGTGGTAACGTTTGGCTGACGCGCAGTGTACCGCCAAACTCGAAGATCTACTACCAGGCCAAGATGTATAACGGCGAGAAAGAAGATACTGATATCGTTATTTTTAAAGCTGAGCACGACAAATAAGCGCGGAATCAAAACATGAAACTCCACGAACTAATTGGCAATACTCCTCTCATAGAGCTCGTAAACCTCTCCCCTAACAAGAACGTCACGATTCTCGGCAAACTGGAAGGCGACAACCCGGGTGGAAGTGTCAAAGACCGGACTGCCCTCGGCATGATCGGGGGTGCGCTTGAGCGCGGGGAGATAAAAAGAGGCGACAGCCTCGTAGAGGCAACCAGCGGAAACACCGGTATCGCACTGGCGATGATTGCCCGTACCATGGGTTTGAATATCACGCTGATTATGCCCGACAATTCAACCCGGGAGCGTGTACTGGCGATGGAGGCTTATGGCGCCACGGTCATCTTAACTCCCGCTGAGAAAACCATCGAGTACTCCCGCGACCTCGCGGAGAAAATGGCGGCCAGCGAGGGCTACCATATTCTCAACCAGTTCGCAAATGCCGACAACTCCAGGATACACTATCAGACAACGGGACCGGAAATCTGGCGCGACACCCAGGGTACCATCACCCACTTTGTGTCGGCCATGGGCACCACCGGCACGATCATGGGGGTTTCCCGGTTTTTGAAGGAGCAGAATTCATCGGTCCGGGTCATCGGTACGCAACCTACAGAGGGATCGAATATCCCGGGCATCAGAAGATGGTCCCCGGAATTTCTACCCAAAATATTTGAACGCGAACGTGTTGACCAGATCCTCGATGTCGCGGAAAACGATGCGCGTATTTACACAAAACGCCTGGCAAGAGAAGAGGGTATCCTCGCTGGCATGAGCAGCGGTGGTGCCTTGAGTGCGGCCGTACGCGTCGCCTCGGAGATCGAACGCGGGGTTATCGTGTTCATTATCTGCGACCGGGGAGACCGGTATCTCAGCTCCGACTTGTTTGCGGGTTCATGAGCGAAGTCCCTTCACAAACTCGTTAATATCGCCTTCGATATCCTTCGATTTTCTCAACAGGTCTATAAACGCGCTGCCTACAATTGCGCCGGATGAGTATTCCGATGCTTTGGCAAATGTTTCGTGATTGGAGATGCCGAATCCGATAAGGAATGGATTTCGCAGTTTCAGGCTTTTCAGCCGTTCAAAATAGGTGACCTGCTCCGCGGCGAATGTACCCCTGGCACCTGTGATGCTCGACGCCGATACGGCGTAGATAAATCCTTGCGTGGCGGCATCGATCTTTCTGATGCGCTCTTCAGAGGTTGTCGGCGATATCAGGAATGTATTGCACAGGTTGTTCGCCTCAAACAGAGAGCGGTACTCCTCCTCGTATTCCGGCACCGGCAGGTCGGGAAGTATCATTCCATCAACCCCCGCCTTCGCGGCATCTTTAAGGAATCTGCCGACACCGTACTGCATGACAGGATTCAGGTAGCCCATGAGAATCACCGGGATATCTACCTTCTGTTCCCTGATCTTCGCTACCTGTTCGAGGAGCAGATGAAGGTTCATACCGTTGTCGAGCGCGACCTTATTGCTCATCTGGATGGTTGGGCCATCGGCCACAGGATCGGAATACGGAATGCCAATTTCGATAATGTCAGCCCCCGCTGCCGCGAGATACTTCGCAATAGAAATTGTACTGTCCAATTCCGGAAATCCACCGGTATAATACACAGAAAGTATATTGCTGTCCTTCCTGCCAAAGAGATCCGTAATTCTGTTTTTCATACGAACATTAAATCTTAAACCTTAAATCTTACACCCTGGTTACCCTATCCCATATCATGTTCAACCCCACCCAGTACCTGGCACCCAGAAACCGGCACCCTGCCCCTAATACCTCCCCCACTTTATATAAGTCTCGAGATCCTTATCCCCCCTTCCCGACAAATTAACGATCACTATATCATCGCGATCGAACCCGAACTTGTGCAGTGCCGAAAGCGCATGCGCTGATTCTATCGCGGGGATTATTCCTTCCAGTCGACTCAGCATCACCCCGGCTTCCATCGCTTCATCATCGGTAACACTGACGAAACTGACACGTCCGACATCGCACAAGTGCGCGTGCATAGGCCCGATACCCGGGTAGTCCAGTCCCGCGGAAATTGAATGAGGCTCAACAACCTGTCCGTCGTCGGTCTGCATCAGGAGTGTCTTACTCCCGTGAAGGACACCGGGTTTTCCCAGCACCGTTGTGGCGGCCGACTCTCCGGAGTCCACTCCTTTTCCCGCAGCCTCCACGCCGATAAGTTTCACGTGCTCATCATCCAGAAAATGATAAAATGCTCCGGCAGCGTTACTGCCCCCGCCAACACAGGCGAAAACGTAATCGGGATACGGAGAACCCACCCGCTCTTCCAGCTGACTGCGGATCTCTTTACTGATCACGGACTGAAACCTGGCTACCATATCCGGGTAAGGGTGTGGGCCGACTACCGATCCGATTATATAGTGCGTATCCACCGGATGGCTGATCCAGTGGCGCATGGCTTCGTTGGTGGCATCCTTCAGCGTCATGCTTCCACTCGTCGCCGGCACGACGGTGGCGCCGAGTATTCGCATGCGCTCGACATTCGGCCGCTGTCGGCCCATATCAACTTCGCCCATATAGACAATACACTCCATGCCCATCAGCGCGCATACCGTAGCAGTAGCCACTCCGTGCTGTCCGGCGCCGGTCTCGGCGATGATCTTTTTCTTTCCCAGCCGGCGCGCGAGCAATATCTGACCGATCGTGTTATTCACCTTGTGCGCGCCCGTGTGGCAAAGGTCTTCGCGCTTCAGGTAGATCGTAGCGCCAAAACGCTCAGACATGCGCTTAGCGTGGTACAACGGCGTCGGTCTTCCAACATAGTTTTTCAAAAGGTCGTGAAACTCCGCCTGAAACGCGTCGTCTCCAAGTATCTGCAGATAGTTCGCCCGCAGCTCTTCGACGTTCGGATAAAGCATCTCGGGGATAAAGGCGCCGCCGAACTTTCCGTAATACCCTCGTCTGTCTGGATGATAACCCATAATCTTATTGATTAGTATTCATTGTCAATCTTATCGTGCTCACTTTGCGAACGTCCTTAAGCCCGGGCTCCACTTCCACACCACTGTTTATGTCGATCGCCGCGAGGTTCAGACCTGAAAGCCCCCTGATCTCCTCCACATGTTCAGGCGCAATACCTCCGCTGAGGAAGAATGGTATCCGCTGGTCGTATTTCTTCAGTATATCCCAGTCGAAGCGCTTTGAATTTCCGCCGTATAGCCTGCCTTTCGTATCAAAAAGAAAGTAGTCTGCTACATCCACGTAGGCGGCCGTCAGGCCAAAATCCATGTCATCATCTACCGAAAACACCTTGATAACACCCACGCCATGGCCTCTCAGCTCGCGACATTGCTCTACAGATTCGTCGCCGTGCAGTTGCACGTACTGCAATTCCAGCTCTTTTATCTTTTCGAGGATCACGCCGGTTGTCTCATTCACAAACACGCCCACCCGCTTTATCTCCCGCGGCATTTCTTCGGGGATACTGAAATTGTCGCCGACAAATCGCGGCGATTTGCGATAGAAAATAAAGCCCATGAAATCAGGTCGCCATGCGGCGACATCGAGAATATTCTTCTCGTCGCGCATTCCACAAACCTTCATCATGAGTGCCATTGTCTTATTCGTTTGTTTCGCGAAGCGCCTCCATAAAGCGCGCAGCTGCTGCGCCCGGATCACTCTCCTTCATAAAATTCTCGCCGATCAAAAATCCTTCAAAACCGTGACGGCGCAGTTCGGCGATTGACGCGGGGTCCGAGATACCGCTCTCCGAAACCCTGACCACGCCTTCCGGTATGAGCGGCGAGAGTGTCTTTGAAATTCCCAGGTCAACTTCAAACGTCTTCAGATTCCGGTTGTTCACCCCGATCAGGTCCGCCCCTATACCCAGGTTGGCTCTCAGCTCTTCTTCACTGTGAACTTCCAGCAACACCTGAAGACCGAGTCCATGGGCAACATCCGCAAACTGTTTCGACTCGCCGGGATCCAGCGTCGCGGCGATGAGCAGGATAACATCCGCACCGATAGATTTCGCCTCGATGATCTGGTATTCGTCAACAATAAAGTCTTTCCGGAGAATAGGGCATTCGTTGTTCGCCCGCGCCAGGATCAGGTCGTCGCTACTCCCACCGAAAAACTCCTCGTCTGTCAGGACCGACAATCCGGAAGCGCCTGCGGCCGCGTATGCCTGCGTTGTTTCCGCTACGGAGGCGTTTGCGTTGATCACGCCTTTCGAAGGCGACTTCCTCTTGAACTCCGCGATCACACCTGTTTTGCCGGGATCCCGGATGAAGTCGGTAAGCGAAAATGGCTGCCGGCGGAAGAGATTCGTCCTCTCCAGAGCACTTGCCTGGATAGCCCTTTTTCGATCATCTACCTGCTTTCGCTTGAATTCAATAATCTTCTCGAGTATGTTCATGCCCTTCGTCAATGCTTAGTGTCCATCAACTTCCTGAATGTGGCGAGTGCCGCTCCCGATTCAAGTGCCTCACGCGCCTTTTCTACCGCCGGACCAAAGCCGTCTTTCTGATTGGCTGTGTACAATCCCAATGCAGCGTTGGCAATAACGGCGTTCAGTTGCGGCGGGGTTGCTTTCCCTTCCAATACATCCACAAATATCTTCGCAGCCTGTTCAATAGTCTCTCCCCCGTGAATATCTTCGTATTGGAGAACGGGTAACGAAAGGTCGGCGGGGGTGATCATCCGTTCTCCTCCATTATCGAATATTTTGACCGGCCCCGTCAGCGACACTTCATCGAAACCGTCGATACTATGCATCACGGCAAACTCCTTTGTCGTATTCTGGTAGAGGTATCCGTATTGCCGGGCGATCTCGAGGTTAAAAACGCCTACCAGCTGTCGCGGCGGGAAGGCGGGGTTCACCATAGGACCAAGCAGATTAAAAAAGGTCTTCACTCCGAGTTCTCTCCGGATGGGCGCAACATTCTTCATCGCCGGGTGAAAGAGCGGCGCGTGCATGAAGCAGATATTGGCGTGGTCGAGCATGCGCTTCAGCACGTCAACATCGTTCGTAAACCTGAAGCCCAGATACTCCATTACATTCGACGAACCACATGCCGACGACACGCCGTAATTACCATGCTTTGCAACGGGCTGTCCGGCGGCGGCGATAACAAACGAAGAAAGCGTTGAAAGGTTAAAGGTGTTCTTCCCATCTCCCCCGGTTCCGCATACATCAATGACCGGCTGATCGAAGTCTACTCGCAGGCATTGCTCGAGCATCGCGTCGCGAAACCCCTGGAGTTCTTCAATCGTGATACTTCGCATCATATACACAGTCATGAACGCGGCGGTCTGACTGAGGTTAAATTTCCCGGAAGTGAGGTCGACAAGGACCTGCTTCGCCTTCTCTTTCGTCAGCGAACGGTGGTCGATCAGGTCGTTTAGTATTGCTTTCATGTGATACGTTCGTCAGTTGTGAGTGATAAGTGAATACGTACGCAGAGGGCCGATATCTTCATCCCCCCAGCCAATTCCCGATCATCTTCGGTCCTTCCGGTGTCATAATCGATTCGGGGTGAAACTGCACGCCGTGTACATCGAACTTCTTATGACGGAGGCCCATGACCAGGTTGTTCTCATTGATAGCGGTGATCTGCAAATCGCCAGTGACGGTTTCAGGAACAACGGCCCACGAATGGTAGTGTGTTGCCTGAAAGCGCGATGGCACTCCTTTGAAAATATACTCGTCCGGATCGGTGACCTCCGTAAAAGAAGTCACACCATGAAGCACTTTCGGAATGTTGAACAGCGTCGCACCGTACACCTCGCCGATGCCCTGTAGTCCGAGACAGACGCCGAGGATACTTTTCTCAGGTCCGTATGTTTCAATCACCTGTTTCATGATCCCGGCTTCATCGGGAATACCCGGGCCGGGCGAAAGCAGGATCTTATCGTAGTTCCCTACTTCCTCCAGCGTGATCTTATCGTTCCGGTATATGTCTACCGCGTAGCCGAGTCCGCGGATTATATGAACCAGGTTGTAGGTAAATGAATCGTAATTATCGAGTACAAGGATTTTCATTCTTTTTTGCTTTACTACCGCACAGGGCGGACTATATCTTTTCCGCCATCAACACCGCCTGGCGAAGCGCTGTGAGTTTGTTGTTTACTTCCTGCAACTCACTTTCAGAATTGGATTTCGACACGATACCCGCGCCGGCCTGGTAGATCAGTTTATTGTTGGTACTCAGAAACGTCCTGATCATAATGGCGTGGTTGAACGAGCCGTCAAATCCCATGAAGCCAATAGCACCACCGTAGCATCCGCGGTTGACGTTCTCATACTTCTGGATCAGCGTCATGGCCATGTGCTTCGGTGCTCCTGACAGGGTGCCTGCCGGAAAGGTGTCGGCGGCAATCCGTACAACGGAAGAATCTTTACGGATGGTCCCGGTGACTTTCGACACCAGGTGAATCACATGCGAGTAGTACTGGATCTCCTTAAAGACCTCGACGTTGACATTTTCGGCGTTGCGGCTCATATCATTTCTGGCGAGGTCGACGAGCATGACGTGTTCGGCGTTCTCCTTCTCATCTTTGGCAAGGCGGCTCGCAAGCACGGCGTCTTCCTGGTCGTTACCCGATCGGCGAAAGGTACCCGCAATCGGAAAGATATGCGCTTTTCCGTTCTTCACCTGGAGCTGGGCTTCAGGCGAAGATCCGAATATCTTAAAGCTCCCATAGTCGAAGTAGAACAGGTAGGGCGAAGGGTTGATCGACCGCAACGCGCGATAGACGTTGAACTCATCGCCTTTGAATCCACAGGTAAAGCGCCTCGACAACACGATCTGAAATACGTCACCGCGAAAACAATGTTCCTTGCCTTTCTCCACGATCTTCAGGAACTCCTCATCGGAAAAATTGGATATTTCCGAGTCAGTCCGGGTAAACCCGTATGTAGCAAAACGACGACTGAGAATCACCTGCTCAACCCTGTTGAGTCCGTTCTCCGGACCAGGTGGCTCATGGGAATTCTCGAACAGGGTAAGCTCGTTCGAAAATTGATCGACCACGATCACGTATCGATACAGCTTGTAGAGGATATCAGGCATGGTGGCCTCTGCATTCATGGGTATCTCCACGTCTTCGAAATACCGGACCGCATCGTAGCCCACGTAACCGAACAGCCCGCAGTTCACGTACTTTGCATGCGGTTGGGAGACCTTAAATGACGACTGGAACTGTTCAAGACTTTCAAGTGCCTCGCCCGTTGTTTTCAGCGTGCGGGCTTCTTTTTTACCGCCGGGAAACTCAACCTTCAATTGCAGTCCCTTTACTTCATAGCTGGCAATAGGTTCGCAACAGATAAAGGACAAGCTGTTTTCATGCCCGTGATAGTCGGAGCTCTCCAGCAGGATGCTGCAGGCAAAGACGTCGCGGAGTTTCAGATATATGTTCACCGGGGTGAGCGTATCCGCGAGAAGTGTTTTTGATATTGTGTGTAGCGTGTACATTCTTCTATTAGTCGTTAAGGAGTTCAAAATAATCAGTAACTGTTTGATATAAACACGGAGGCCCGCCCCGATCGATCGGGGCGGGCCTCAGCAATTCATATAACAGAAAAGCCTATACCACAGCATCGCACCGATCGCCAATCGACCTATGCCACCACCATGCTATGTTCATTCTTTTCAACATTGCTATTATTCCTCACTTTTCTTTTTAGCAGTCTTCTTAGGCTTGACGCTCTCTTCAGCTCCCTCTGCCTTGCTGGCCGCCACACGCTTGAATCTCGCCTTTACGGAACTTCTTCGCCTGGAATTGCCATAGGACCCGATTGCGATCTTACCTTTTTTGCTCTTTTTATCCCCTTTTCCCATGGTTGTAAAACTTTTCGTCGCAATTATAGCAATTCGCTTCAAAGGCACCAAGAACACGTGAAAAAATTCGCTAAAGCTTCCGCGGACTTGTCCGCCGGAGCCTAGCGAAGCGGAACGTGTCCGCCGGAGCTTTAGCGAAGCGGAACGTGTCCGCCGGAGCTTTAGCGAAGCGGAACGCGTCCGCCGAAGCTTTAGCGAAGGCGGAACATCACACAATCTCTCGGTTCATTACCCTGATTGACAAACCGGAACCACCCCGGCAGTACCTTCTCGGTTTCCAGCCCGCTCTTCTCCAATACCTTTATCGAAGCAACGTTTTCGGCATCAGCAAAAGAACAAATCGTGTACGCGCCGGCGAGCGGTTTCAGAAGGGTCACCACGCGCCGGCATGCTTCCGTAGCGTAGCCCCGGCCCCACCGGACAGGACTGAAAATGTAGCCGATCTGGATCTTCCCTTCTTGTTTTACCACTCCTATGCTTCCGATCAGCATGCCGTTTTTCAAGCGAACAGAATAGGCATACTCCACGCCGCGCTGCCACCCGTCTACCGCGTGCGCCAGAAATCGCCGCGTGTCGTCCACCGTCCGATGGGTTGGCCATGAAACAAATCGCGTGGCTTCAGACTTACTGGCGTAGGCGTAAAATATTTCCTCGGCATCTTCGTACCTTAGGCGCTGAAGCGACAGTCGCTCCGTCTCAAGTCTTGCTGGCATGGAAAGGCGAGTCATCGATGAATCAGGTATCATTATGAGCAAGGGCAGCAATATAGTGCATCAGTACTTTAAAAAGGAAATCAACGGCACCATGCTTCTCGTGAAGGTGAATCCTCTCCAGCTTAAAGCGACGGAGATCGCCGTACAGCCGGGACTGGATCCCGAGATGCGCGAACTCGATGTGGACGAAGAAATCTTTGACGATCTGAAAAGCGACGGTTTTATAGAAGCAAGCCCGCTGGAATTCAACCTCTATCTGTCGGGGCTGATGAAGTGATCCGACGACGACGGCGAAAATTATAGCTGCGGAACTTCGAACTCAGGTTTTATTGTTATGTTTGCAAAAGCAAGCCGGCACGACCAGCTCCTGCTGAACCCCCCAGGACCGGAAGGTAGCAAGGGTAGGTAGTTGTAGCGGTGCGATGTTCGGTTTGCCTTTTTTTTTGCCCATCCTCCACTATTCCGTACCCTCGCCCGTCGCCGGATTTCAGACAACAAAAAAAGAGTTAACTTTGAACTCTCAATAACCAAGATATCAATTCTATGAAGTTCTTTATCGACACCGCGAATCTCAATGAAATAAAGGAAGCCTACGATCTCGGGGTGCTTGACGGCGTCACCACAAACCCTTCACTAATGGCAAAAGAAGGGATCAAGGGAAGCGAAGCAGTCAAGGCACACTACAAGGCCATCTGCGATATAGTCGACAACAACGTCAGCGCGGAAGTTATCGCGACTGACTTCGACAATATGATAAAAGAGGGTCTGGAACTCGCCAAGATCGACGACAAGATCGTGGTAAAGGTTCCCATGATCCGCGACGGCGTAAAGGCGATCAAAAAGCTGTCGGGCGAGGGCATCCGCACAAATTGCACGCTCGTATTTTCAGCCGGGCAGGCCCTCCTGGCGGCAAAGGCGGGTGCAAGCTACGTATCGCCGTTTATCGGCCGGCTTGACGATGTGTCGACCGATGGTCTCGAACTGATCGCTCAGCTGCGTCTTATTTACGACAATTACGCTTACGAAACTGAAATCCTGGCTGCTTCTGTGCGTCACACCATGCACCTGATCAAATGCGCCGAAATCGGCGCTGATGTGGCAACATGTCCTTTGAATGTTATCACCGGCTTACTCAAACACCCGCTGACGGATAGTGGCCTGGAAAAATTCCTCTCAGATCACAAGAAAGCAAACGCCTGATTATGTTTTCATCCGAACCGGTAATTCGTGTAAGCGATGCCCATATCTTCCAGGAACACAACACAATCCTTTCCGAAATCAGCTTCGAGATCGAAAAGGGGGAGTTTGTGTACCTCGTGGGCAGGACCGGATGTGGAAAATCATCACTGCTAAAAACCTTATACGCCGACCTGCCGCTGCGCCTGGGAGACATCCACGTTTGTGGCTATGGCATCCGGGGACTAAAAAGCTCGGAGGTGCCACTGCTGCGCCGGAAACTGGGGATCATCTTCCAGGATTTTCAGCTGTTCCCCGACCGCACCGTGGGCGAGAACCTTCAGTTCGTGATGAAGGCTACCGGGTGGCGCGACGGTGGAAAGATGCGCGCGCGGCTGACGGAAGTGCTTATGCACGTTGGCCTCGGCTCTGTAGAGCGGAAGATGCCACACCAACTCTCCGGTGGAGAACAACAACGGGTAGTCATTGCCAGGGCACTGATCAATGAGCCGCAAATCCTCCTCGCCGATGAACCAACCGGCAACCTCGACCCGGAAGTGGCACACGGCATCATGAAAATATTCCAGCAGATCAACAAAAGCGGAACGGCGGTATTGATGGCTACCCACAGCTATGGACTGATCGATAAATTTCCCGCGCGAATACTGAAATGCGAGGACGGGAAGATGAAAGATTCCGCCGTAGAAAAGTTTGAGCTCGGGAGCGCGAGTGGTGAGTGGTGAGGTAATCAAAGCAAAAAGCTTTCGGCAGCACAGAGCCCATCTTACGAATCACGACTCGCCAGTCCTTTTTCAGTAGCGAGTTTCCGCAACAACTCCAGTGCTTCACTGCGATCGTTCTTTATCTCTCCTTCAAGGATCGCTTCTTTGATCTGTTCTTTTAATTTGCCAATGATCCGCCCGGGGGGTAATTGGTACATCTTCATGATCTCGTCGCCTGATACAGGTGGTTGAAAGTTTCGAATATTATCTTTCTGCTCAACCTCGGCCATCTTCTTCTCTACGAGGTCGAAATTTTTCAGGAACCGGGTTACTTTCTCGTTGTTCTTCGAAGTGATATCTGCGCGACAGAGTTTCATCAGCGCATCGATGTCGTCGCCGGCATCGAAGAGGAGCCGCCTGATCGCCGAGTCAGTGACATTCTTCACAAGAGGGATCGGACGCAGGTGAAGCCGCACCAGCTTCTGGACAAAAAGCATCCTCTCATCCATCGGCAACTTAAGGCGTCGGAATATCGCGGGCGTCATGCGCGCACCTCTCTCCTCGTGGCCGTGGAACGTCCAGCCATGGTTCTTATCAAATTTCTTTGTCACCGGTTTCGCAATGTCGTGCATGATAGCAGCCCAGCGCAGCCAGAGATTATCAGACACTTTCGCGACATTGTCCAGGACCTGGAGGGTGTGGAAGAAGTTGTCTTTGTGTGCCTGATTTCCGACGTACTCGACGCCATAGAGTGCAACCATCTCCGGGAAGAATTGCTTCAGCAGGGTGCTGTGAAAGAGCAACTTAAAACCGTATGATGGTACCGGCGTCATGACGATCTTGTTCAGCTCGTCAATAATCCGCTCACCCGACACGATCTTCAGCCTCTCCGCCTGTGACGTCAGCGCTGCAAAAGTATCAGCCTCGATATCGAAATCGAGCTGGGATGCAAAGCGCACGGCCCGCATCATGCGCAAGGGATCGTCCGAAAACGTAACCACCGGGTCCTGCGGTGTCCGGATAATCTTGTTTTTCAGGTCGGTCGTACCCATGAAGGGATCCACCAGGCTGCCGTAATCGCTGCTGTTCAGCGATATAGCCATAGCGTTGATGGTAAAATCGCGGCGTTTTTGATCATCCTCCAGGGTACCGTCTTCCACGAGCGGTTTTCGCGAATCGGTGCGGTATGACTCCCGCCGGGCACCGACGAATTCCAGGTTAAGATCGTCATAGACGATCTGCGCGGTACCAAAATTTTTGAAGAAACTTACGCGCACACGCGGCCCGAGCTCTTTCGCAACCGCCTCCGCCAACGCGATACCACTGCCGACGCAAACAAAATCGACGTCTTTGGAAGGTCGCTTCAGCAGTGCATCGCGAACATATCCCCCAACAACATAGGTCTCCAGTGGTATTGCCGCGGCAACATTTGCGATAGTTTTAAATATGGGATGCTCAAGCGACGCAGAAAGATCCATTAGCCCTGGAATTTTCCCGCAAAGTAAGAAAATTAACCTCGCAGTTTACAAAGGGACTTGCAGGAGTTCTGGGTTACGGGTTAGCGGGAAACTAATCAATAACTATATCCATTTTTTTTACTACAGGAGAATCAGCTTTCAAAATAGTTCCTTCTAACCCGGAATCCGAAACCCGGAGCTTGAGGAACTACGGTCCCAGCTTTTCAACCTGCTCAACCGACAAACCCATCGCCTTCGCGATATCGGCAGCAGTGATACCCATTTTCTTAAATCCCAGGACAATGGCGCGTTTTTCAGCTTCAGCCCTGGCACGCTCTTCCATGCGTCCTTTTTCTATACCTTGCTCTATCCCCTTCTCAATACCTTGCTCTATCCCCTTCTCGATACCCTTTTCCATGCCTTCTTTTATCCCCTCCTCACGAGCATACGCCAAAACAGCTGCCT
>CAZBNP010000015.1:0-113521 GCA_964493505.1 uncultured Roseivirgaceae bacterium | reverse complement strand
TAACGATTAAACTTTATTTTTAACCGCTACTGTTTTTGGGGAAGCTTTCACTTTCGCCTCCTTCTCTTCAGTGTATCGGATCATTAGAACACGCGCACTTACATGAACATTCAGTCGTGCCAATGATGTGCAGTTGTTGGTGATCGCGACGCGATATGAAGTTTGTATTGTGTATGTGGTAGGATTGTAATAATCAAGAATATTTCAATTTTTTTTTATTTATTAATCCTAGTAAGTATATTTACGCCATAGGTCCTAAGTTGGACAAGTAATAGTTTTATTTTTAAACCTTAAAACAGAAACGCTATGGCAAAGAAAGCGAAGAAAGCTGCGAAAAAGACAGCTAAGAAAGCAGCAAAAAAAGGCGCGAAGAAAGTAGCTAAGAAAGCTGCGAAAAAAGGCGCAAAGAAAGTGGCTAAGAAAGCAAAGAAAGCCGCTAAGAAAAGCGCGAAAAAAGTAGCTAAGAAGAGCGCAAAAAAGAAAACTGCTAAGAAAGCTGCTAAGAAAAGAAAGTAGTCAACTCCATTGGAGTTAATGAAAAAAAACCTGGGTATGAAATGCTCAGGTTTTTTTTGTCCCATATCCGTTCTGCATCATTAGGATCTTTGGTGACCGCTGAAGGCGGGAATGTTTTGATAGTTAGGTTTTTTTGTTCCTGGTGCTTCTCGACCTTTTCGGAGAACCAGTAGTAGTGTCGAGGAAGGTTTCGAGCGCATCAAGTCTTCTCGTCCAAAATGCCCGATAGGTTTCGACCCAGTCAGCAACTTCGGCGAGGGATTGCAAGTTCGCCTCGCAGAATCGCTCCCGGCCCTGTTTTCGGACCTCGATAAGTCCACATTCCGCAAGAATCTTTATATGCCGCGAGATGGCCGGCCGACTTATCCGGAAGTTTCCGGCTACGGCGTTCAAATTGAGGGGGCCGTGCGCCAGAATGTGGATTATCTGCCGGCGGGTAGGATCGGCAATCGCCTGAAATGTATCACGTCTCATCATGTCCGGTGATTTGTAGCCATGTGGTTACGAATACCACATGGCTACAAATATATATGTAACTAAATAGTTACGCAATGCTTCGGTCTTCGGTGGCACGTCTTTTTCCCGGGGACCTGGAACGGTCTTTTAGGAGGAAATGTAAAATGATGAGAGCGGATTAGGATAATTTCTGCAACCCATGTATTTTAGTGAAACGATTCGTAATGAATGCGACCTGCATACAAACAAAGTTGTCAAAGAATCCTCCCGCGAGCACTATATTCGCACCGGAAATTCATCCCAACGTAATATCTTTGAACTCTAAATTTTTAATCAACTTTTAATCAAATCAAAAACGCTATGGCAAAAAAAGCGAAGAAGGCTGCAAAGAAATCAGCCAAGAAAAGCCCTAAGAAGGCTGCAAAGAAGGCTGCTAAAAAAGCAGTGAAAAAGTCGGCAAAAAAGGCACCTAAGAAGGCAGCTAAGAAGAAAGTGGCTAAGAAGGCCGCTAAGAAAGTAGCCAAGAAAAAGGTAGCCAAGAAGAAGGTTGCTAAGAAGAAATCGACCCGGAAACCTAATGCAGCCTTTATGGCTCCCCTTACACTAAGCCCGGCCCTGGCTGACGTTGTAGGAAGCAAGCCGCTCCCGAGAACCGAGATCATCAAGAAGATCTGGGCATACATCAAGAAGAACGGACTCCAGGATTCCAGAAACAGGAGAATGATCAATGCAGATGCTAAGCTGAAACCACTTTTTGGCGGCAAGAGCCAGATCTCGATGTTCGAGCTTGCGAAAGTTGTGAATAACAACGTCAAGTAATTCACCGTATCCGGGAAACAATTCATTAAAGAGTCACTCGCTTCAGCGGGTGGCTCTTTTGCTTTACGCGCTCAGGCAAGATTTTTCAGGAGTGACTCCAATGCGTTGCATAAGCTGCGAAAGTCATGCTGCTTGCTGAGGAACTCCGTCGCTCCGAGAGCCGCATATTCTTCCGTTTCCCGGGGATTGATGGCAGTCGAATACATAATGACGGGCACTACCGCAAGCTTTTTGTTTTGCCTTAGTTCCGTTAGCACGGTCTTGCCGTCCATCATCGGCATGTGAATGTCGAGGAAGATATAGTCAGGCGTGATGGTGTCCCGCAGAATGTTCAGCGCTTCTCTGGCGTTCCGGGCGAGGAAACACTTTGCCAAAGGGTTGACGGTCTTTACCGCCTTACAGAATATTTCGAGATCCTCAGGGTCGTCGTCTATGTTCAGTACCACTATCCCCTCATTTTTCAACACCTTCCTACCAGCCATAGCGTTCTTCATTATCCGATACCGAGATCCGATATCGAGCTAATATAATATTCCCACAGGTGATTTTTTGAAAAAAGATCGCGGATATCTGGCCGAAATGAATTTAAACGGGGTGAGTTGCCGCATGAGAGTGCGGTCAAGCCGCCGTAGGACACCTACATTCTCTGGCAATCCCTGGCCCCGGGACCTTACTTATTGATCATTTTTTGCTATCCTTACCGCCTGAAACCCGAATAGACCTAACGCATTCCCGCGATTATTATGGTTTTGACCTTGTCGGTGTTATACGGAAAATCTAACTTTCAGAATTGATCTTACTATTGATCTCACTATGAAGAACTATCTGTTCCTTTTTGTAATCCTTACGGTCACTCTAGGCTCGTGCGACAGAAAGCGCGAGGGTGAGCCGAGGGTGCTTGTGTTTTCAAAAACGGCTGGTTTCAAGCACCGGTCTATCCCGCTGGGAATTGCAGCGCTCCAGACAATGGGGGAGGAGAATGGCTTCCGGGTTGACACTACCAAGAATGCCGCCTACTTCACGGAAGATTCTCTAAAGAATTATTCAGCTGTGATCTTTCTCAGCACCACGGGCAATGTACTCGACTACCGTCAGGAAGTCGCCTTTGAACGCTATATCCAGGCCGGGGGAGGTTTTGTCGGGGTACATGCCGCTACAGATACCGAGTACGACTGGCGATGGTATGGCAAGCTGGTGGGGGGATATTTCAAAAGCCATCCCAAAACCCAAAGTGCAAAATTCATCATCAAGGACAGGAACTTCCCTGCTACAGAATTTTTCACCGACACCGTATGGCAACGTACCGATGAGCTCTACAATTTCAAGGACCTGAACCCGGACGTGAATGTCCTGATCACTGTAGACGAGTCCTCTTACGAGGGCGGCTCGAATGGTGCCTATCACCCTATGGCCTGGTACCATGACTATGATGGCGGTCGTGCTTTCTATACCGAGCTGGGGCACACTGATGAAAGCTTCTCGGAAGAGAACTATCTCCGGCATTTGCTTGGTGGTATCCGGTATGCCATCGGCGACAACAAGGAGCTCAACTACAAGAAGGCGAAGTCGCAGTTCCCCCCGGATGAAGACAGGTTTACCAAAACGCAACTTTCGTATGGCGCTTTCTTCGAGCCTACGGAAATGGCTATTCTTCCAAATTTCGACATTCTTGTTACGCAGAGGCGTGGCGAGATCCTGCTTTACAAAGAGGAGACCAAACAGCTAAAACAGGTTGGGTTTCTCAATGTATATTGGAAGACCTCAGTAAAGGGTGTGAACGCGGAAGAGGGTGTGATGGGTATCGCAAAAGACCCGGACTACGCGAAAAACAACTGGATCTATATTTACTACAGCCCAATCGACATCTCTGTCAATCGACTTTCGCGTTTTACTTTCAAAGACGATTCACTGGATGTTACCACGGAAAAGATAATCCTTGATGTGCAATCGCAGCGCGAGATATGCTGCCATACAGGCGGATCAATCGCCTTCGGACCGGATGGTTTGCTGTACCTTTCCACCGGCGACAACTCCACACCTTTCAATGAACCGAACGCACGTTTTGTCAACAGCGGGTTCGCTCCGTTGAACGATCTTCCTGGCAAGGAGCAATATGACGCACGACGGTCAGCGGCGAACACCAATGACCTTCGTGGAAAAATTTTGCGGATCAGGGTCAATAGCGATGCAACGTATGAGATCCCGGAAGGAAACCTCTTCCCGGAAAACTCGGATAAAACACGCCCTGAAATCTATGTTATGGGTAACCGAAATCCCTATCGGATATCAGTCGACCAAAAGAACAGCTTTCTTTACTGGGGAGAAGTTGGTCCTGATGCTAACAATGACAGCCTGGCGACGCGAGGCCCGCGCGGATACGATGAGGTTAACCAGGCACGCGAGCCAGGTAACTTCGGCTGGCCTCTGTTCGTAGGCGATAACTTCGCATACCGGGATTTTGACTATGCAACCGGTGAGAGTGGTGCCCCATTCGATCCCGCCAATCCCATCAACGATTCCCGCAACAATACCGGACTTACACAGCTTCCTCCCGCGCAGCCGGCTTTTATATGGTATCCTTACACGGTGTCGCCAGACTTTCCGCAGGTTGGTACAGGCGGGCGCAACGCCATGACCGGACCGGTCTATTACACGGACATGTTTCCGAAAGAGACCAGGCTACCAGACTACTACAATGGTAAGCTTATCATCTATGACTGGATCCGCGGCTGGATAAAAGCCGTAACACTTTTTCCGAACGGCGACTTCAGCAAAATGGAACCGTTCTTTCCTGACATTAAGGTCAGCTCTCTAATTGATATGGAGGTAGGTCCGGACGGAAGGCTCTACCTGCTCGAATACGGATCTGGATGGTTCAGCCGCAATGCGAACTCCGGTCTTGCACGCATCGACTTCAATGGCGGCAACAGGCCGCCGAAAATACAGACATTTGAAATCGATAAGACGTCGGGCGTTCTGCCTTTGAAAGTAAGGGCAACAGCGCTTGCTACGGATCCTGAGAATGATCAGGTTACCTATGTCTGGCACCTCGGGAATGGTACGACACGGGAAACATCAACACCCGAGTTGGATTACACTTATGAATCCGCAGGCGACTACAGCGTTTCCCTTGAAGTAAAAGATAGTCATGGGGCCTCAACCAAAAGTAATGCGGTTGCTCTGTATGCCGGGAATGAAGCGCCGCAGGTAGCGCTTGAGATAACCGGCGGGAATCAGTCGTTCTTCCTCGAAGGCAATCCGTTACACTACCGGGTAGTCGTCACAGACAACAACGACTCGTCTCCTATCGATCCTGCAAACCTTTTTGTGTCTGTCGATTACGTGGAAGGCGGGTATGACCAGGCTGCAACAACTATGGGCCATCAGCAAGGAGAAATAAGTGTTATTGGGAAGGGACTGGTGGAATCTCTCGATTGTATGAGTTGTCACAAGGAAACTGAGAAGTCGATTGGCCCCTCCTATTTACAGGTTGCACAGAAATACGGCAAAGACCCCGGAGCGACCAGCTATCTTACCGGTAAGATCCTGAACGGAAGTCAGGGTGTCTGGGGTGAGACGGCTATGCCGGGTCATGCAACCCTTCCCGAGAGTGATGCTCGACAAATCGTAGGCTGGATACTGTCACTGGCAAATGACAGTCCTGTTGCCAGGTCGCTGCCACCTTCCGGTACGATCACGCCTCCCAACGACCTCGCAGGGGATATGGCGTTGGTGCTGTCGGCAACCTACACGGATAAGGGAGGAAATAATGTCAAGGCGCTGACAGGAAGCAATGCACTCGTGCTGGCGAATAGCCAGGTCCATTTTAAGGGAAACGAAAAAGTCAGTGGCTTCAAACATACCCGACTTGGCAACGTCAACTATGCGGGTATCCCCAATAAAGAGGGGTGGATCGCGCTGGATAGCATCGACCTTACGGGCGTGGGTGCTGCCGATGTTCTGATGGCATGGCAAAGTGCGCCTTCGATCTCCTATGACTTTGAGATGAGATTGGATGGCCCTTCCGGCAGACTACTTGGGAAGGGATCTATGCCTGCGCCGAAAAAAGATGCGCAGCGTGGATCAGCGCGTATACGCATCAGTCCGGTGACCGACGGAAAATTCCATTCAGTTTATCTTATCTACAAACCGACAGGGGCGACGTCTGAGGTACCCGTAGGCGTGTGGGCGGTGAAATTCCGTGCGGGATAATATTGTCATGCGCTGAGATCCGCAACACGGATCTCAGCGCATACTCATCGCAGATGTCTTGTGTGATCAGGACCTGATGTAGTCAATGATGCAGTCCCGGATTGCTTCGAATGTTTCGATAAGGGTGGGCTCATCTTCTTCGAGCAGTGTTACACGGAATCCGTCCAGGTCGGAGCAGAACGATGACATAGGCACTACGCATACACCTTTGGCTGCCAGCAGAAAGTAAACAAACCGTTTGTCGAGGGGTAGGTCTCCCTCCGTCCAGCTTTCGACGAGCTTTCGCACATCCGGATTTTCAATTGCCGCCGTTTGGTGAGGCTTCAATACACCGTCTCTGAAGATGATGGTGTTGTAGAAGGCACCGTATGTTTCGTTAAAAGTCAGCTCCGGAATGGCGCCTAGTATATCGGCGATGATCTTGCTGCGCCTGCCGATCTTTCGGTTTGCTTCTTCGCGGTAGACTTCAAACCGGGGATCGCCGAATATTCTCGGGATTGCCATCTGCGGCAGTTTGGTTGAACAGACCTCTATCATCTTGGCATTGTCGAGTGCCAGGCAAAACCGGTTGAAGTCTTCATCCTTGTCGCGGTTGTAGTACTCCATCCATCCGCATCGCGCTCCGGGCCACGGTACTTCCTTGGATATCCCTTTCATGGAAATTCCGGGAACATCTTCAATGACTTCTGCCAGCGCGTGGGCGCGTGCGCCGTTGTAGGTGATATTCAGGTATATCTCATCGGCCAGCAGGAACAACCCAAATTCGCGTGCAATCTCCACGATGCGTTTCAGTGTCTCCAGCGGATACACCATTCCTGTCGGGTTGTCGGGATTGATGATGAGTATACCGACGATATTCGGGTTGTACCGGATCTTATTGTACAAGTCGTCCAGGTCCGGGTACCAGTGGTTTTCAGGGTCGAGTTTATAGGTGAGCGGTTCGTGGCTGGCGTGTGCAGCTTCTGCGCTCGAATGCGTCGAGTATGCGGGAGACGGTCCGATCACCCTTGATGTCGGCGCTATGTACTGGTAAACTTTCGCGATGGCGTCACCGAGACCGTTAAAGAAACAGATGTCTTCGGCCGTTATTTGTGCGCCACCCCTGACGTTGGTCCGCTCCGCCAGGAACTCGCGTGTAGTCAGGATCCCTTTCGATGGGCAATAGCTGTACGAATCGTCGAGGCGGACAAGGTCCGCCACGATTTCCTTGATCCACGCGGGAAGCTTATGTTTTTTTTGGATTGGATCGCCGATATTCTCCCAGGAGATATCCACGCCGAATTTCTTCAGCTGCTCGGCTTTTTTCACGATCTCTCTGATTTCGTAGCTGAGTTCTTTTGCTCCCTCGCTTAGTAATTGTTGTCGCATGTTGTTCTTTCAGGCAACGATGATGGGGTTTTTGTTGAAACGATTCAAGTGTATAAACGAAATTATTTTCAAAATGTATAATATTAGGTGATTATACGACGAGCGGCTGTGAAAGCTGACAGGGCCGGCCGGGGTTGTTTTGCCCCGTTGCCCGCCAAAACTGAAGAGTCCTGTAGCATAGAAATTGATATGGAAGGATACCAGACGTTTGATGTTTCGAGTTTCAAAGAATATCAGGATATCATTCTCGGTATTCCCGACGACCAGTTTATTCTTTACCGGGGGCAAAATCAGGATAAGACGCTTCTACCGAAGATCGCTCGTTATGAGCTGCCGGATGCGGAGCAGGTTGAACGCGAAATGCTCGAGGATTTTCAGCGGAGAAGTATTCACCTGATCGATTATCAGCCGGGAAGTTCGTGGGACTGGCTGGCACTTGCTCAACATCATGGCATGGCCACCCGTCTGCTTGACTGGACCGAAAACCCCTTGATCGCTCTTTGGTTTTCGATGAGACCGCCAACCGGCATCAGCGCGTCTGAGTACTCCGTGATTTGGGGCTTCAACGTTCCCAACGAGGATATCGTCAACCCCACTGAAGACCGGGATCCTTTCAGCGGTGCGGGAAATAAGGTTTTCAAGCCGAACCACATCACTAAGAGGATCTCAGCCCAGTTTGGCTGGTTTACTATTCACAAGTCCAGCCCCAGGCGAAAGTTTGTTCCCTTTGAACACAATAAAGACTATCGCGACCGCCTGTTCAAGATCAGGGTAGACCGCGGATGCTTTCCCGAGTGCAAGAGGCGCCTTCACAACTTCGGGATCAACTCAGCTTCTATGTACCCGGATATTGACGGCCTCGCGAAGCACGTTGAGTGGATTTTCCTCGAACGGCATAGAAAAACGTGATTTCAGCACCCCTAACAACCATTAGTTTTAGAAAATATTCAATGAAAGCAATAGCCGTTGTTTGCAAGTGAGGTAGAAAACTATTTATCTTAGCGCCACAGAACACGAAATGAGCAGCAGCAACACGTTTTTTTACTTTTACTACTACTTTAAGACCCAGTCGGGACTTTAAGAGTGGCCGTGTTGTCGTAAAAAATAACAGATAAACTCAAGGAAAGTCCCGGAAAACCGGGACTTTTTTTGTGCCCGTACTTTGGGAATAGAATGGGAACTATATATAAAAAGCTATGATAAAAACACCAGAGAAGAAGTCGCCGCTAAACGGTGTGGATGACAATACGAAGTCTGCACGGACCGGGAAATTGCGCGTAGCGATCCAGGGGATTTCTGCGAGCTTTCACGAGGTGGCTGCAATGACCTTTTTTGGTGAGGAAAACATTGAACCGGTAGAATGTCTCTCATTCCATCATCTCTGCGAAAGCCTTGATAAGGGCGATTCGAGCTATGCGGTTATGGCTATCGAAAACTCTATCGCAGGAAGCATTTTACCAAACTACTTCCTGCTACAAAGCTACCACTTCAATATCATCGGCGAACTGTATCTTCCGATCCACATGCACCTACTGGCATTGCCGGGTGTCCGGAAGGAGGATCTGCGGTTGATTGAGTCTCACCCGATGGCTATTCGTCAATGCGCGGAATACATCTACTCACTGAATGGTGTGGAAGTCCGTGAGAGCGATGACACTGCGCTGTCGGCAAAGAGGATAAAAGAACTCGGGCTGAAAGATACCGCTGCTATCGCCAACGAGTTTGCTGCGAAAAAATTCGGATTGCAGATCCTGGAAAGGAGAATTGAAACACATAAAAAGAACTTCACCCGCTTTCTGATGCTTTCGAAGAAAGGGGACCGCCAGGTTGATAGCAATAAAGCATCACTGAGTTTCGAGGTCGCTCACGAGGTTGGGAGCCTTGCTGACACGTTGATGACTCTGAAGAACAACAAGATCAACCTCACCAAGATCCAATCCATTCCGATAATCGGAAAACCAAATGAATATTCCATTCATGTGGACGTGGAATGGAATGAGCGCAAGAATTATGACGATGCTATTGGCCAGGTGCTTCGCCAGGTTAGGAACCTCAATATCCTCGGTGAATACAAGAAGGCCAGGATCGAATACAACTGAAGAAAAGAGACGAAAACGACATGATCAAGACAGCCAATCGGATAGCACACGTGGAGGAATATTACTTCAGCAGGAAGCTGGCGGAGGTGCGTTCGCTCGATACCGGAGATCTGCGCGTGATCAATCTCGGTATCGGAAGTCCCGACCAGGCGCCATCCTCAAATGCGGTTGATGCGCTTGTCGATTCCGCCAAGAACCCTTTCCATCACGGATATCAGAACTATAAAGGTATTCCTGCATTCAGGAAGGCGATTGCTGATTTTTACCAGAGGACTTACCAGGTTATGCTGGATACTGAAAATATGATCCTGCCGCTGATGGGATCAAAGGAAGGCATCATGCATATTTCGATGGCGTTTGTCAATGAAGGGGATGAAGTGCTGATTCCCAACCCGGGGTATCCGACATACTCGTCGGTTTCCCGCCTCGTCGGTGCGCGGTTGAGATCCTACGAACTGAAAGAGGAACTCGACTGGGGGATCGACGTGGAAGCATTGCGAGAAAGTGATTTGTCGAAGGTGAAGGTGATGTGGATCAACTTTCCACACATGCCAACGGGCCGGACGGCTTCGCGCGAGGAATTGAAGGCACTTGTCGATCTCGCCCGGGAGAATCAGTTCCTGATTGTCAATGACAATCCCTATAGTCTTATTCTCAACGACGAGCCGTTGAGCCTTCTCTCTATCGAAGGTGCCGCTGATGTTGCCCTTGAACTCAATTCACTTTCGAAATCCCACAATATGGCGGGATGGCGGCTGGGTTGGGTCGCCGGCAGGAAGGAGTTCATCGATGCTGTTCTCAAGGTAAAGAGCAACATGGATTCGGGTATGTTTCTGGGCTTGCAGCATGCTGCGGTTGAAGCGTTGAATAGCAACGGGAAGGATTGGTTTGAGGAGTTGAACCATGTGTACGGTGAGCGGAAACAAGCGGCGTGCGAGCTTCTTGACTCGCTGGGCTGCACCTATGCGGATAAACAATCGGGTTTGTTTGTGTGGGCAAAAGCGCCTGACAATATCTCCGATGTAGAGAACTGGATCGACGAGATTTTATACGGTACGAAAGTGTTTCTTACGCCGGGGTTTATCTTCGGCGAAGCCGGGCGAAGATATATCCGCATATCGCTGTGTTCATCCGTTGAGAAATTAACGGAAGCACGGGAGCGGATCACCCGGTTTAATGCTGGTCAGGTAGTAGATGCCCGGCAACGTAATGTAACTAATATAGGATGAAAACGGCTGTAATCGGACTTGGCCTCATTGGAGGCAGTATGGCGATCGACCTGCGGAAAGCCGGACTTGCGGGTAAACTAATCGGCGTAGAACGCGATGCGGCTCACGGTGACCGTGCGCTCGAACTCGGCCTGGTTGACGAGGTGATGCCTTTGGAGGAAGCTGTGGCCGATGCCGACCTGGTGATTACTGCAATTCCCGTCAATGCCATTAAGACGGTGGTGATGAGTGTGCTGGATCATATTCCGTCGAAGACGGTGGTGATTGACACCGGCTCGACGAAGGCGATGATATGCAAAGCGGTCGGTGGTCATGCGAAACGCGACCAGTTCGTTCCCGCTCACCCATTGGCAGGGACGGAAAACTCGGGGCCGGATGCTGCATTCGGCGGACTTTTCACAGAAAAAACAAACATCATCTGTGAAAGGGAGAAGTCGTCGCCGCACGCGTTGGAAGTGGCGGAGAAGATCTTTGAGGCTCTTGGAATGAGAACCATTTTTATGGATCCGGTTGGCCACGACAGGCACGTTGCGTATGTTTCGCACCTTTCGCACGTAAGCGCGTTCCTGTTGGGACAAACCGTACTCGACATAGAAAGGGACGAAAAGAATATTTTCAATCTTGCGGGAAGTGGTTTCGCATCTACTGTAAGGTTGGCGAAAAGTTCTCCCGATATGTGGGCGCCGATCTTCGAGCAGAATGCCGAATACCTTAGCCAGGCGTTGCTGGAATACATTATGCATCTCCAGAAATTCCAGTATCACCTCATGAAACGCGATGTCGGAGAACTGCACCGGATAATGACAAGTGCTAACCATATTCGCACAGTGCTGGACGGCATTGACACCAAACAGAAACCAAATCAGTTAATAGAGAATAAACCCTGAATGATGTGAGGTGCCGGGTGTGACAGCACGCCGGAAGAACTTCACCAGTCCATTAAACACAAACGACAGAACAATGAAAAAGGTATTGCAACACGACTCAATCACCAGCTGGTTCCCCGCGAAGAATAAGCCATTCATCATAAGCGGTCCCTGTAGCGCAGAAACGGAGGAACAAACGGTAGCGACGGCAAAACAGATTGCCGCAACCGGAAAAGTACACGCATTGCGCGCCGGTATCTGGAAGCCGCGTACAAGACCCGGCCAGTATGAAGGTGCAGGCCAGGAGGGATTGGCCTGGTTGATTCAGGCAAAGAAAGAAACGGGATTGCCTGTTACGACAGAAGTGGCAAATGCCGCACACGTTGAGGCGTGTCTGAAGGCGGGTGTCGATATCCTGTGGGTAGGTGCGCGCACTACGGTAAACCCGTTTTCAGTACAGGAAGTAGCAGATGCCCTGAGGGGTGTAGACATCCCGGTTATGGTGAAAAACCCGGTTAACCCGGATCTCGAGCTTTGGATAGGCGCGCTGGAGCGGATCAACAAGGCGGGGATCACCAAGCTTGCGGCTATCCACCGCGGGTTCTCTTCGTCTGAGAAAGGTCCGTTCAGAAATGCACCGATGTGGGATATGGCGATAGAGCTGAAAACCCGTATCCCCGACCTCGACATTATTTGCGACCCGAGCCATATCGCCGGTAACCGCGATTTGATCGCTCTTATCTGCCAGAAAGCCCTGGATCTTGATATGGCCGGTCTTATGATCGAAAGTCATATCAACCCTGACGCCGCGTGGAGTGACGCGAAACAACAGGTTACACCGGCATCATTGGCCAGGATCATCGACGGACTTGTAGTTCGCACGGTATCGTCTGACAACAAGTCTTTCAAGGATACCCTCAGTATCCTGCGTGATCAAATAGACGTTCTTGATGATGAGATTATGCAGAAGCTTTCTGCGCGAATGAAGATCAGCGAAAAGATCGGCCAGTACAAAAAAGACAACAACGTCACGATCCTTCAGGTAACGCGTTGGGAGGAGATCATCGATACGCGTATCGCACTGGGTAAGGCAATGGGTTTGAACGCTGAGTTTACCAACGACCTGTTGAAACTCATTCACCAGGAATCGATTCAGGTGCAGACTACTGTCATGAATAAAGTAGAAGAGAGGGTCTGACGACACAGTGCGCAGGCATTAAGCGGCTGTCGGTAACGGGAATTTAACGTTGCCGACAGCTTTTTTATGACCTCACGCATCGTGAACACTACTCTTCCGATTTCGGTCCTTCCATCACCGTTGTAGATGGCACAGACCCATCGCCGGTATTCCCTTTGATAAAGACTGATTGCGCAGGAATGGCAAAACGGACGTTCAGTTTATCGAATTCCTCGTATATCGCGAGGTTGATTGCTTGCTGTGTGTCCATATATACGTTGTAGTCGGGACTCAACACGTAGTAAACCACTTCATACCGAAGACTCCAGTCGTTGTAGGAAGCGAAATGCGCCCGGTCGAACCGGGCGCGCTCCTGACGCTCAACAATCGATCTCAGCAGCACTGAAATTTTTTCGACAAGATCGCGCGATGTTCCGTACTGAACGTTGATACCGAACACGACCCGCCGTTGCATCATTCGCTTGTAGTTGTGAATGCGCGAGTTCGTCAGATTTGCGTTCCCGATGACGATCTGTTCGCCACTCAGCGATCGGATATGGGTGGTTTTTATTCCTACGTATTCGATGGTCCCCAGTTTGTCGTCAACAATAATGAAGTCGCCGGCTTCGAAGGGCCGATCGAAGAAGATTACGAAATAATTGAAGACATCGCCGAGTATATTTTGTGCCGCCAAAGCCACTGCGATACCCCCGATGCCAAGTCCGGCGATGATCGGCGTTATCTCGACACCCCAGTTGCCCAGGAGAAATACAATGCCGACGATCCAGATGATTCCGTTGACGATCATCATCAATCCTCCCATCTGTCTCAGTTTCTCTTCTCCATAGCCGCGTCGTTCAACTCCGGATTTGATAAGCATTTGCACCAGCGTGGAAATCAGACGAAGAATATAATAGGTGACGACGATTGACGTTCCTACCTCAATTACTCGTTGCGCTTTTTCGGAGAGCGTGAGCAGATGAATCCCCGAATAGACAATTGACCACTGAATGATCGGTATCCCGAAACGCGTAAGGCTTTTCACGAGAAAATCGTCCCATTTCCCCAGCGTTTTTCCCGTCCACTTGCGCAACAGCTTGACCAGCAGTTTTCTGAAGGCAAAAACCAGGAGAACGCCGCCGACAATCACGGCGAGTGCGACTAAATATTCACGAACGGTATTGTTGTAGTAGATCTCATCGAGAAAATCGTTCATAGCGTTTGATCTTTAGTGAAACTGTTCCGCAAAGGTTGAAAAGTTTTTGTCAAATAATCCATAAAACCCAGACGAATTGACCTATATTTTATCCTGTATTCACGCCCGAAAATTCATCGCCATGAAAACTGTGTCACCCAATAAAATCGCTGTCGCCGTCGTTATCGTGCTTATCGCAACTGTGGCGATATTTTACTTCGTTTTCACTGCCGACAAACGGAGTACCCCCGTTTTTGCCAACCCTGCGTTCGCAGAACATATAAATTCCTATACCACGGGTATGCTGCCGTCGAATGCCGTACTGAAGGTCGTTTTTGCAAGCGATATGGTTGACTCGACTCAGGTGGGACAGAAAGCTGAGGACAAACTCTTCGCATTCAGTCCGGCGATCAAGGGTAGCGGTTTTTGGGTTGACAGGAGAACACTGGAGTTTCGTCCCGAAAGCAGGATGATCGCCGGACAGCGTTATGCGGCAAAACTCTCATTGTCACGCCTGGTTGATGATTTACCGAAAGATCTCCGAATATTCGACTACTCCTTTCAGATCATACCACAGAATTTTGAAGTCGTTATTGTAAACGTCAGGCCGGTAAGCAGCACCGATCTCAGACAGTCCGAAATAGATGGCAATCTGAATACCGCCGATTTTGCCGTGGGGGATGAGGTAGAGAAGTCCTTGAAAGCCTATCAGGACGGAAAGCTTCTGGATATGTCGTGGACACACGTGGACGACGGCAGAGTTCATCGCTTTGTAGTAGCGGGAGTAGATCGCAAAGACCAGGCGGGAAAAGTAGAACTGCGGATCAACGGAAAGCCTATCGGAATTGATCGTACCCAGAACATGGAGGTTGAGATCCCGTCAAAAGATGAATTCAAGCTCATGAACGTCCGCGTGGTTCAAACGCCCAATCAACATATCATTCTGCAGTTTTCCGACCCGGTGAAGGAGAAGCAGGACCTGCGGGGATTGATCACCATAAGCGACCTCACATCGCTGGATTTCGATGTTCACAATAACGAGGTCTTTGTGTATCCGCCGGTTGCGCAGAACGGAACTCGAACGGTGGCTGTCGCAAAAGGTATCCGCAATTCTCTGAATATCTCGCTGAGTGAATCCGCGACCGAAAATGTAGACTTTGAGCAGATGAAGCCAGCCGTGAGATTTTCCGGTAAGGGATCTATCCTACCCAGCACCGGGGGGCTGGTAATTCCGTTTGAGGCCGTCAATCTACGCGCGGTCGATGTTCAGATTGTGAAAGTTCATGAAAGCAACGTCCTTCAGTTCTTTCAGGTGAACAACCTTCAGGGTGGGAGTGAAATGCGTCGTGTCGGAAACCGGATCCTGAAGAAGACCATCCGGCTGGAAGAGACGGGCATCACCGACCTTGCCAAGTGGAACCGCTATACCCTCGATATCTCCAGGCTTATACGGTCCGAACCGGGCGCTATCTATGAGATCCGCCTGAGCTTCAGGAAGCCGTATTCAACGTACGGTTGCGGCCAGCGGGTTGAAGAGATGCCTCTCACTTTCGAGACGAGCGATGAGTTGGGGGAGGATGGATACATCGGTGATTATAATCACGAGTATTACGAAGACTACTTCGACGCGTCTTTCTACGGCGAAAGCTTCGACTGGCGTGAACGCGACAACCCGTGCCATGCATCGTACTTTACGTCGAACCGCTCGGTATCGCGAAATGTTCTTGCGTCAGACCTTGGCCTTACGGCCAAACGCGGCGAAGATGGCAATACGGTTGTCTTTGTAACCGACCTGAAAACTGCCCGGCCTGTTGCCGGTGCCGATGTTTCATTGTATAGCTTCCAGCTACAGGGCCTGGGCAATGCCAGAACCGATTCCGATGGGAAGACTTCCATATCAAGCAAGGAGGTGCCTTTTGCCGTGGTGGCAAAGAACGGTGCGGAACGTGGTTACCTGAGGCTTGTGAATGGCGAGGCGCTTCTTGTCAGCAACTTTGATGTTTCCGGGGAGATAGTGCAAAAGGGACTAAAGGGGTTTCTGTACGGTGAACGCGGTGTGTGGCGTCCGGGTGACTCACTGTACCTGACATTTGTGCTGGAAGATAAACACAAATCACTTCCGGCTAACCATCCCGTTGTTTTTGAACTCGCCAATCCACAGGGTCAGGTTGTCAACCGGATTGTGCGGGTGGGTTCGGAGAATGGATTCTACCGATTCGCTACGGCTACAAGTCCGGAGGCACCTACCGGAAACTGGACGGGTCGGGTAAGCGTGGGGGGTACCGAGTTTGCAGAACAGATAAAGATCGAGACCGTTAAACCCAACCGACTCAAGATCAATCTCGATATCGGAACCGACAAGCTTACGTCACCGGATATCCGTGGTAAGCTTGAAGTTAAATGGTTGCACGGTGCGCCGGGCAGAAATCTGAAAGCGGAATTTGAAGCGATGTTGATAGCCACACCAACAACCTTTCAGCCATTTCCAAATTACAACTTCGACGATCCGTCGCGTGAGTTTACCAGTGAAACACAGACGGTCTTCGAAGGTGCGACCAACGTTAGCGGTTTCGCGGATATCAATGCCACACTTGAGCTGTCGGGTCCTCCTTCCGGCAAGCTGAATGCAGTGTTCAGAGGAAAGGTGTACGAGGAGAGTGGAAACTTCAGTATAGACCGGTTTAGCCTGCCCTACTATCCGTACTCATCGTTTGTCGGAATGCAGGTTCCCGAAGGTGAGCGTTACAGCGGCATTCTCTACACCGACAAAGATCACACGATCGCAGTGGCAACGGTCGACGCTGAGGGCAAACCCGTTTCCCGAAAAGGCGTTGAAGTCAACCTCTACAAGCTAAGCTGGCGATGGTGGTGGGACAATACCGGCGAGTATCTCGCAAACTTCATGGAGAGCTCGCACGCAAGGTTGATGCGGAGCGGTACGGTAAACACGGTAGGCGGAAAGGGGGAATGGACATTCAACCTTGAGATGGCGGAGTATGGAAGATATTTTCTCCGGATGTGCGACCCCGTATCCGGACATTGTGCCGGTCAGATCATTTACGTAGACGAACCGGGCTGGTGGAGCCGTGCGCGCAGCGATGACGCCCGGGGCGGTGCAAACCTGCTATCGTTCTCGACCGACAAAACCAGTTACAACATCGGCGAAAGTATTCAGCTTAAGATTCCGGGAAGCGAACGGGGCCGGGCGCTGGTGAGTGTCGAAAACGGCAGCAAAGTATTGAAGACCTTTTGGGTCGATACAGGGAAAGACGAGACCCCTTTCTCAATCAAGACATCGGCTGACATGTCGCCCAATGTCTATATCCATGTTTCCCTGTTGCAACCGCACGATCAAACGGTAAACGACATGCCGATGAGATTGTATGGAGTGACGTCTGTTGACGTTGAAGATCCGCGCACCCACCTGGAGCCGGTAGTTGATATTGCCGACAAGCTTGTGCCGGGAGAACGGGTATCTATCCGGGTGTCGGAAAAAAACAATCGCAAGATGACATTTACGGTCGCGATGGTAGATGAAGGACTGTTGGACCTGACGCGTTTCAGAACACCTGATCCGTGGAAGAATTTTTATGCGCGTGAGGCACTCGGTGTTCGCACCTGGGATTTGTTCGACTATGTCATGGGCGCCTTCGGAACTGATCTCGAGCGCTTTATTTCTATTGGTGGAGACGCCGAACTTGCGCCTGGGGAAGTAGATCCGCTCGCGAATCGCTTCAAACCTGTGGTGAAGTTCTTCGGCCCTTATACGCTCGAAGGCGGATCGCGGGAGATACAGTTTACCATGCCCCAATACGTGGGCTCGGTAAAGACCATGGTGGTCGCTGGCAATGAGGGAGCCTATGGAAAAACCGAGAAGGTAAGTGCGGTGAAGAAGCCTCTAATGGTGCTTGCGACGTTGCCGCGCGTGTTAGGTCCGGAAGAAGTTGTAGGTCTGCCGGTCACTTTGTTTACAGGCGAAACAGGACAGCGAAATGTAAACGTGAGCATCGCGGTGAAAGGTCCGGTGAGTATCCGGGGTGAAAGGTCAAAGTCGGTGCCGATGGGAGCCAACGCAGACGCTACAGTCGACTTTCAGCTGACCGTCAGGCCGGAAACGGGAGTCGCGTCAATTGAAGTCACCGCGACGTCTGGTAACCTTACTTCAACAGATGTAATCGAAATTCAGGTGCGCAACCCCAATGTGCCTGTCACACGGGTTCAGTCGTTTCTCCTGGAAGAAGATGCTTCGGTCAATGCTGCCGCGACACCGTTTGGTGTAGCCGGCACCAACACGGCGGTGCTGGAGATATCGAGTCTTCCGCCGATCAATCTCGGACACAGAATGCGCTACCTGATGCGCTACCCGCACGGGTGTGTGGAACAGACAGTTTCGGCCGCTTTCCCTCAACTTTACCTCGCCAACGTAAAAGAGCTTACGACGGCTGAAGAAGATCTGATCCAGGAGAATGTGAAGGCAGCGATCGACAGGCTGCGATCATTCTCACGGGCCGACGGCGGCTTCAGCTATTGGCCGGGCTCAGAATCGTATGATTCATGGAGTACCAGTTACACAGGTCATTTCCTGATCGAAGCTCAGAACAAAGGCTACTATGTGCCCGCTGATGTACTCAACAGATGGAGATCTTTTCAGCGTACACAGGCAAATGGATGGAGAAGGAATCAGGAACGATACAACTCCGATCTTATACAGGCATATCGGCTTTACACCCTGGCGCTGGCCACGACGCCGGAGATGGGTGCTATGAACCGTCTCCGGGAGGAAGGCGGCCTTTCGTCGACAGCGGCGTGGATGCTCGCAGCATCCTATGCTGTTAGTGGACAGAAAGAAGCTGCGCGCGCGATCGTGCAGGATCTTCCCTTATCGGTGCGGCCCTATCGCGAAATGGGTTACAGCTATGGTTCGCACGTGAGAGATAAAGCGCTCATCCTCGAGACACTCCTTCTGACTGACGATCGCGCGAAAGCATTTGAAATGTTGCAAGACATTGCGGCATCACTGGGCGACGCGGCTTACTGGATGAGCACGCAGGAAACCGCCATGTCGCTGCGGGCCGCAGCGCTATTTGCCGGAGCAGAAAGACGTGGTGAGATGAAATTTGACTACCGACTGGCAAACGGTGAGATGAAAAGCGCAAGCACCGGACTCCCTGTTTCACAGATACAGGTTCCGGTGGCCGACGCCAATGCCCAACAGATTGCTATCACCAATAAGAGCAATGGCGTTTTGTTTGCGCGCCTCATCCAGACAGGAACTCCCGCCAGAGGCAATGAGACAACTGAATCGAGCGAGCTGACAATGCGTGTGCGGTACACGGATGTCGCGGGCAATGTTGTCGATCCGACAACGCTGGCGCAGGGAACGGAATTTGTAGCGCGGGTCACTGTCAGACACCCGGGCACACGTGGGCGATATGAGAACCTGGCGCTTTCGCAGGTTTTCCCGCCGGGCTGGGAGATAGGCAATCTGCGTCTCACTGACGACGAAAGTGCTACCGGTGCCGCTGATTTTTCGTATCAGGACATTCGCGACGACCGGGTTTATACTTATTTCGACCTGAACCCTTTTGATGAGAAGACCTTCAACGTATTGTTGACTGCCACTTATACAGGAGAATACTATCTGGCCGCTGTCAACTGTGAAACCATGTATGACCCGGGCGTTTATGCAAGGGTAAAGGGTCAGGTAGTATCGGTTGTTAAGGCAAACCCGTGAGGGCATGAGACTTCGGGTAGTGTGGAAACGGGTTGTGGGGTTGAGTAGCAGAACGCGGATCGGGCTGCTGGCTCTGTTTGTTGCCTTGCTCGCCTATACTTTTTCACTACCGGCGGAGATGTTTAACAGCCCGTATTCTACTGTGCTTGAGTCGCGGACTGGCGAATTGCTCAGCGCATCGATTGCTGATGACGGACAATGGAGGTTTCCCGCCAGCGATTCCGTTCCTGAAAGATTTGCCCAGGCGCTGATTGCATTCGAAGACAGGCGGTTTTACTACCACCCGGGGGTAGATCCTGTCTCGCTCGTGCGGGCCGTAATCGAGAACGTTCGCGAGGGAAAAGTTGTCAGTGGCGGGAGTACCCTCACGATGCAGGTTCTGCGACTCGCGCGAAAACCGGAGGGTCGGAATATTTTCGAGAAGTGCATTGAGATGATTCTCGCAACCCGCCTGGAGCTGTCGTACTCGAAGCAGGAGATTCTGGCCCTGTACGCCTCTCACGCGCCATTCGGTGGAAACGTAGTAGGCCTGGATGCCGCGTGCTGGCGATACTTCGGCCGTACACCCGGGAGTTTGTCGTGGGGAGAAGCTGCTTTGCTCGCCGTGCTTCCCAATGCGCCGGCGCTCATTCACCCGGGAAGAAACCGCGATGCCTTGAAGAAAAAAAGAGATCGCCTCCTCGATATGCTCTTTGAAAGAGGGACGATCGACTCACTGACCTGTGTGCTGGGTAAACATGAACTGATTCCTGAGCGCCCGCAACCGCTGCCGCGACACGCGCGACATCTGCTTGTACGCATGAAAAAAGAGGGACTCGCGCAGACGAGACTGGTGTCGACCATAGACGGGGATGTTCAGAGGCGCGTTGAGAGGCAACTCAGGCAATATCATGAACGGCTGGCCGCAAACAGAATATACAATGGTGCGGTGCTTGTTCTCGATGTTGAAACAGGTGAAGCACTCGCCTATGCCGGCAATGTAATGGAAACGGGCCTGAACCGTGGTGAAGATGTGGATATCATCACCGCGCCGCGCAGCACAGGCAGTATTCTCAAACCATTTCTCTATGCGGCAGCCCTCGATGACGGCGTCATACTGCCGGGTACTGTGCTACCTGACATTCCGGTGTTGATGAACGGCTTCGCTCCGCAGAATTTTTCGAGGGACTACAGTGGATCGGTCAAAGCGTCGGATGCTCTTATCCGTTCGCTCAACATTCCCGCGGTGTTTCTGCTGAAGAGCTACCGTTATGAGAAGTTTCACACGCTGTTGAAGAATATCGGGATGACAACCTTGAACCGAAACGCCGATCACTATGGGTTGTCATTGATTCTGGGTGGCGCCGAAGGCACGCTCTGGGATATAACCGGAATGTATGCGTCGATGGCGAGAACACTCAGCCACTATTTCGAACATCCCGGGGCGGCGCGTTATGTGCGCAGTGACTTTCACCCTCCTGTCTATGCCCGACGTGAAGTCGACAAACAACGGCGACGGGAGGAAACATCGTGGCTGAGTGCGGCGTCGATCTATACGACGTTCGAAACGCTCAAAGAGCTTTACCGTCCGGCGGAAGAAACCGGCTGGCGTCATTTCCATGCTGCGCGTAACATCGCATGGAAGACGGGTACGAGTTTTGGATTCAGGGACGGATGGGCGGTGGGTGTTACGGGTGAGTATGCGATTGGTGTCTGGGTCGGCAATGCCGACGGCGAAGGGCGGGCGGGCCTGACAGGTATCAATGCGGCAGCGCCCCTATTGTTTGATGTGTTCTCGTCGTTGCCTGGCAAGGCGTGGTTCAATGCTCCGCGAGGGGAGATGAAACAGATAACGGTCTGTAGCAAAAGCGGACAGATATTTTCGCGGCACTGCGAGCGGGCTGATACGATATGGGTAGTCGAAAGCGGTCAGGCCACCCGCGCATGCACCTATCATAGGACCGTTCATGTTTCGAAAGACAGGAAGTATCAGTTGCACAGTGGATGTGCCAATCTCACCACTGTTGATCACGTGCGTTGGTTTGTTCTGCCTCCGGTGCAGGAGTATTATTTCAGGTCGGCAAATCTTTCCTATAAACCACTTCCACCCTTCCGGCCCGACTGTGAGCCGTCGGGCACGGCGTCTGTGATGGACTTCGTCTATCCACAGCCGAATGCGCGCATCTTCATTCCGCGCGGCTTCGATGGGAGTCCGGGTAGTTCGATATTTGAGGTCGCACACCGGAACCGGGAGGCGTCTGTGTTCTGGCATCTAGACGGTACGTTCATCGGTACGACAAAAGGCGTCCATCGCCTCGCCCTGACCCCCTCGGAAGGCAAACATATATTGACCGTCGTAGACGATAGCGGCCAGGCGCTGGAAGAACATTTTACTGTTATTTCAAGATTGTAAAGGGCTGATACTTTGATAAAAGGAAATATTTCCTATATTAGTGGGCACGACTCTCAATAAACTCCAGGTTGTGCCATGAAGAAATTCATACTTTTTGCACACGTATGTAAGTGGTCTGTCCTTGTCGTTCCCCTCTCTCTTACTGCCCAGGACTCGCTTAACACCTATCCTAACTACGTCGTTATAGGCGCCTTTGCTATTCACAAGAATGCGGTCGACTTTACCAAAGACGCAAACCGGCATAGCTTCCCTGCCCGGTTTGAGATGAACTTCAACCGGAATCTCTATTATGTTTATGTGCTCGCCACCGACGATCGGCAAAACGCTATCGACGAAGCGTTGCGGCACCGGGCTGAAACGAAGTACTTCGATACGTGGGTGTATTCGGGGCCTTTTCAAAAGGTAACGACGGTTGCCCGCATACAGCGCGAGATCGACGTCAATCCTGAAACGGGCAGTGAGATCCTGCACGTGAAGGACGAGAATACCGCAGGAGGCCCTCCGGTAGTGGCGTCACTGTCGGGCAACTGGTCAGTTGCTGATGAACGCCGGACGGCCGCCGGTAGTCTCTCCGATATCCCCGTTGTGGCTGAAGATACCACGCCCGCTGTTCTACCTGCTTCCGACGATCAGTCGCCGGAGAGGATCCCAATAGAATCGCTGACGGCGAAGGAGCTTGCCGACCAGAACTTTTTCTTCCACTTGTTTCGTGCCGACAACGGAGATAGTATAGCAGGGGAGGTTGAGGCGATCGACTTTGAGCGCTCGCGCAAAATGGCCAGCTATAAGGCGAACAAGCCTGTGCACGTGATCATGGCGTCAACGAAATCAGGAAAGATATCGTTTGTGTGCCAGGTATTCGGCTATCGAAAACAGCAGATCGAATTCGATCCGGCCAGCCTGTCGCCGGACTTCTACCTGGACGATAGCAATAGCCTGATCATTCCCTTTGAGTTGATCAGGCTGCAGAAAGGCGATATAGCGATTATGTATAACGTGTTCTTTTTTAAAGATGCCGCGGTTATGCGACCGGAGTCGCGATATGAAGTGAACAACCTTCTTGATCTGCTGGTCGAGAATCCCTCATACGAGATCGTAATACACGGCCATACCAATGGAAACGCCGCGGGCAGGATCATACGGATGAATACACCTGATAATTTCTATTCATTAACGGGAACCAAGCAGGGATTCGGTTCTGCAAAGCAGCTTTCCGAAGAACGGGCTGTTGTTATTCGCGACTATCTCATCAGCAGCGGAATCTCCGCAGACCGTATGCATATAAAGGCATGGGGCGGAAAGAAACCTATTTACGATAAACACTCACCGCATGCGAATGAAAACGTGCGCGTGGAGGTTGAGATTCTACGATAGGGGAGCCCGGGATCTTGCGGGAAGCCCTTAATTAACAGACATTGCTTTCAGCACGTCATGCTGGGTGATGATATGAACCTTTTCTTCACCGTCTCTCACTAATAACGCCTTGTTATCTTTGTTGAGCATAGATGACAACACATCTAATGTACTATCAGGCGCTACAAAGATCATAGGTTTGTCCATGATCTCACCAACCTGCTTCTTTTGTAGTTGCGGATCGTGAATGATCTTTTCCAGCAGGCTGGACGAACTGATGCTTCCGACAAACTGGCCGTTTTCCACTACAGGAACCTGATCGATACCTTCCCGGTTAAAGACCAGAATTGCTTCGCTGACCTGTGCGGATTTCTCAACGGTAATGAGATTGTTCTTTCTATTCGGCTGCTGAAGGATATCGCGAGCCGATCCAAATGAACGCGTTTCCAGAAAGCCATGATCTTTCATCCATTGGTCGTTATACACTTTGGCGAGGTACCGGGTGCCGTGGTCGGGGAGAAGCATGACCACGATGTCGTCGCTTTTCATGTGCTGACGAGCGTACTCCAACGCGCCATGAACAGCGGATCCGCTTGACCATCCGCAGAAAAGTCCTTCCTCGCGCGAAAGCTTGCGCGCCATAATCGCACCGTCTTTGTCGGTGACTTTCACAAAGTGATCGATCACATCAAAGTCGACGTTCTTCGGAAGAATATCCTCGCCAAATCCCTCAGTCATATAAGGGTAGATTTCATTCTCATCGAATATTCCCGTCTCTTTGTATTTCTTGAACACCGACCCGTATGTATCAATGCCAACGGTGACGATGGATGGGTTTTGCTCTTTGAGATACTTCGCTGTGCCGCACATCGAACCGCCAGTCCCGACAGTCGCTATATAGTGCGTGATCTTTCCCTGTGTTTGCTTCCATATCTCCGGGCCGGTAGTTTCGTAGTGCGCCTGGGCATTGGATGGATTGTCGTACTGGTTGGGGTAGATCGAGTTCGGTATCTCTTTGTTCAGTTTTTTTGCGACTGAATAATATGATCGCGGATCGTCGGGCGCGACATTCGTCGGGCAAACGATCACTTCCGCTCCCACAGCTTTCAGGATGTTGATCTTCTCCTGCGATTGCTTGTCGGCCATCGTAAAAATGCACTTGTACCCCTTTGCGATAGCGGTCAATGCCAATCCCATACCTGTGTTTCCAGAGGTGCCTTCGATGATTGTACCTCCCGGCTTGAGAACGCCCGCTTTCTCCGCATCCTCCACCATCTTTAATGCCATCCGGTCTTTTGTGCTGTTGCCGGGATTGAAGTATTCAACCTTGGTAAGGTAAGTTCCGGGCACACCCTTGAAGATCTTATTGAGCTTCACCATGGGCGTATTGCCTATCGTTTCGATAATGGAGTCGTGGATCATGAAATAATGGGATTATTGTCGTAATAATACGAAAAAGACCAGGAAGATCAACGCACGCCGGCCAGTAAGTAGAGCACTGCCATTCGCACTGCGACGCCGTTTTCAACCTGCTCCAGGATAATGGAATGCCCGGAGTCGGCGGCGTCACTGCTGAGTTCGACGCCACGGTTAATAGGGCCGGGGTGCATAATCACGATTGGCTTATTGAGCTCGTCAAGCATTTTTTTCGTTATTCCATAGTAAATGGAATATTCCCTGAGCGACGGGAAGTACTTGATCTGTTGTCGTTCAAGCTGAATCCGCAACACGTTCGCGACATCACACCACGCCAGCGCTTTTTTTACATCGAATTCAACGTCGACGCCGAGTTGACCGATAAACTTCGGGAGAAGTGTGGGGGGACCGCACACCATCACTTTTGCGCCGAGTTTCTGAAGCGCGAATATATTCGACAACGCCACACGCGAGTGCAGGATATCGCCAATGATCGCGATCTTTTTTCCCGATATATCGCCTATCTTTTCGCGTATTGAAAAGGCATCCAGCAATGCCTGTGTGGGATGCTCGTGTGTACCATCTCCGGCGTTGACGATATTCGCTGTGATGTGCTTCGACAAATAGTGCGGAGCCCCTGGGCTTGCATGACGCATGACGACCATGTCGACCTTCATTGCCAGGATGTTGTTGACAGTGTCAAGCAATGTCTCTCCTTTTTTTACTGAACTGTTAGATGCCGAAAAGTTGACAACATCCGCCGATAATCTTTTTTCCGCTAACTCAAAGGAAAGACGGGTGCGGGTGGAGTTTTCAAAGAATACGTTGGCGATGGTAACATCGCGCAGAGAAGGAACTTTCTTAATCGTGCGGTTAATGACCTCTTTGAAATTCTCCGCGGTTTCGAAAATAAGCTCTATGTCGTCTTGTGTGATGTCTTTGATGCCGAGAAGATGTCTTTGACTGAGCCTTGACATAATTTTCAATCCTTGTTGATCAACCAGATCTTGTTTTGCTTGTGTCCCTGTGCCTGCAGTTCGACCAATACCCGCTGTGAGGCCATCGTGGTTACGGTTCTGCCGACATAGTCGGGTGCTATGGGTAATTCGCGGTTATACTTTCGGTCTATCATGACGAGCAGCTCTACTTTCTCCGGTCGGCCAAAGGCGATCATGGCATCCATTGCCGCGCGTATGGTTCTGCCGGTGAAAAGCACGTCGTCTACGAGCACGACCTTCTTGCCTTCGATGATAAAGGGAATTCTGCTCTCACTTGCCTTGATGGGTTCTTCCCGCCGCCTGAAATCATCGCGGTGGAATGTGGCGTCCAGGTATCCAAGCGGGATTTTTCCCTTGATGTTTTTCTCGAGATTCTTGTGGATCAGCTCCGCGAGGAAAATACCCCTGGGCTGCATGCCGATGATGACGGTATCGGAAAAAGTGTCGTGATTTTCAATTAATTGCTGGCAAAGCCGACTGACGGTGATGTCGAGGAGGTCAGAATCAAGGATTAGTTTTTTCTGCATACTAGCCTCGGCAAATATACGCATTAAACACGCACGTTTCCAACCCGGAGACCCCGGTTTTCAATTCGCTTGATACGGGTCGGGTACGAGGAGGTGTATTAGTTGATTACGATCTTGTTAATATAGAAAACGTCCCTTACCCTGTTCTGCTTGTTTTGAGGATCCCGGACGGTGTGATAACCCCAGAGATAGAACGCGTTCCCGTACCAATGCCGGACACCATCCTCAACTTCCTTCTCCGAGCGCACTTCCTGCTGCGGTTCCAATAGTTTTATTTTCTCCGTACTCTCCGTCGCCTCTCCGTCGGCAAGTGAGACGCTCTTGACTGTGAACGCCGATTCTTTCTTATAAATGAAATGGAGTCGCTGCCCGGTTGTGTAAATGTCTGCCATTTGTTCCAGCGCGGGTCTTTTCATTTCGTCGAGCGTGACGCTGTGATCCCAGAGCATATTGCCGTCTGAATCGAACGCAGTGGCGACGGTAGAATACAGCCTGATATTGTCGTTGTTGCGTGTAGGGTCGCCGTAGGAATAGGGACGGTACATGCGCATGCCGGGATAATATCCTGGCCAGAATTGATTATAGTAATAATAGGGATTTGAGTAGTACGGCCGCCCGTACGGACTGTTGTAATACGGACTCATGGTATTGGACGGATTGTACACCTCACTCAGCACCACAAAGCCTCCCGGTGCCTCCAGGATCCGGAACGGCATCACATACGTGCTGAAGGATGGATTGCGTTTATTGACAATCGCATCGTGGGTACTCTTTCTAATCCGCTCGGCGCGTTTCGGGCGCAGATAGTCCAGAAAATTATCCATAGCGCCGAAGTAGAAATACTTAACCTCTTGCTGACTGAACGGATCGACCGCAAGGGAGAAGAACCCATACGATTGCTTGCCCTGGCGATCTCCCCAGGTGCCGAATACCATAAGCTCGTCGCGCTTCAGTGAGCTGCTCAAGCCGTGCTGCAATGATTTGCTGTCGTCAAGTGGCACAATGTCTTCCAGTAGCAGATTTCCGGTCGCATCGAAGGTCTTGAATACGAGTTTACGCTCGGAACGCTGACTGCGGTCGATGAGTACTGAATTGAAGGTATTATTTTCATTGACCCTTAGTTCTACAAGCTCGTTGTCTTTCTGGAAGAAACCGGGAAGAACCTTGAGGGATCTGCCGGAAGTCTCATAGAGCAGTATTGCAGGCTCATTGGAAACATAGCCACCAAAGATCATATTGGCGCCGACCTTGCTAAAGTGTGTGATCTTGAAATCGAGTTCGGGGTCTATCTCCTCCCGCCTGGTCTCCCTGCCATAGGCAGTACTTACTTCAATGAGTTCCAGACTGTTCTTTGTCGTTTCTCCGGTTCTGAAAAGCAGGTAGAGATAATCATCATCAACTTCGTATCCAAGCAATGAGTATCGGACGTTGATGGCGATGTCGAAGTTGTGTTTTTCCCTGAGTTCGGTGTCGAGTACGATGATCTGCCACAGCTCTTTATTGCCTTCATATTTGTCTTTATCGCGAACCAACGCCAGCCCGTCTTCCTCAAGCGAAATAATAGTAAAGTACGCATCCGACCCTTTTTTCACCATCTCAAATCGCTTCGGCTGGTCAATCTGAGCTGTCGCGGGAATTGTCGCAGAGAATGCAAACAAAAGAATAAATGCCTTGAAATACGCTTTCATTGGAACATCATTTACGTTCGCTTAACGCCGCTATGAGCGCGAATTCTGACTCCGTTACAGGCTGCACGGAAAGACGTGGAGCCCGCACAAGTGTCATACCTGATAAACGCTTATCCGATTTAATTTGTGCGAGTGACACAGGGTTTTTTAATGGCTTGGCGGGGGCGAGTTCTACTACAACCCATTCATTGTCTTTCGGATCCGGATAAGCACTTTTTGTCACAACTGCCTCGCCGACCACCGCTTTCTCACTGCCTGTGTGATAGATAAGCACCGTATCACCCTTTTCCATTTTTTTTAGGTTGCTCCGGGCTTGAAAGTTTCGAACACCGTCCCAGACGGTCTTCTTGTCTTTCACAAGGTCATTCCAGGAATAGGAATCCGGTTCTGTTTTTAAAAGCCAATAATTCATGGGAAACGGGATTATTGGTCTAAAATAAGAAAACATTGCAACATTGCACCTTACCCAAAATCCTTCGGAACCGGTTTTGGGCCAGTATGAGTTACTGCGGTTAGTAGGCGCGCACGAGGCGGCCCTCCATATAGTTGGCGTAAGATCGGTTTACAACCTTCATGCCGCCCGGCGTGGGATAGTTTCCTGTAAAGTACCAGTCGCCCAGGTGGCGCGGACATGCCTTGTGAAGGTTCTCCACAGTCTGGAAGACCACCTGTACTTCCGCGTTCATGCCCGCGGGCTTGACGATCTCGGAGATCTTTTGAGACAGCTCTTCATTGGTAAACTGATCATAAAGCAGCTTTATATAATTCTCGGAGTATGAGTCCTTCGAACGGGTACACTTTTCGTACACTTCGCCTAGCAGATAGTCTTTCCCGTGATCTTTCAAAAGCGCAATCATCGCCCGGAAGGCGAGGAAGTCTCCCATTTTACTCATGTCGATGCCATAGCAGTCAGGGAACCTGATCTGGGGAGCGGACGATACCACCACGATCTTCTTCGGATTGAGGCGGTCAAGCATTTTCAATATGCTTTTTTCCAGTGTGGTTCCCCGCACGATAGAGTCATCGATAACCACAAGGGTATCCTTGTTCTTTTGGATCACCTCATAGGTGGTGTCGTATACGTGCGCAACCATGTCGTCGCGGTGATCTTCATCAGTGATGAAGGTGCGCAGCTTGACATCTTTTAGGACAATCTTTTCTATTCGCGGACGGAATGATATGATCTCCTCAATTGAATCGACGGTCGGTTTCCCTTCGAGGATAATCTCTTTTTGCCGCTGGATAAGGTAGTCTTCGATACCGGCCATCATTCCGTAGAAGGCTGTTTCGGCGGTATTGGGAAT
The DNA here is from genome assembly GCA_964493505.1 of uncultured Roseivirgaceae bacterium. Lineage (GTDB taxonomy): Bacteria > Bacteroidota > Bacteroidia > Cytophagales > Cyclobacteriaceae > Chryseosolibacter. Next base: position 84,172 of record CAZBNP010000015.1, on the reverse strand, counting down.
GTAGGAGAATACTGTGTTCTTAAGGTCGAAGTTGATGGCTTTTAATACCTGGGGCACGAGAAGTCGCCCGAGCTCTTTTCGTTCCTTGTAGATATCCGGATCATTTCCTCTGGAGAAATATATTCTCTCGAAGCTACAGTATTTCTTTTCGCCTGCCTTTATGATAGGGTGTTGTACGAATTCACCGCTTTTGGAGATAATCAGCGCGTGACCGGGTTTCACTTCTTCGATCTGGTCGTAATCGACGTTAAACGCTGTCTTGATAGCGGGCTTCTCGGAGGCAACTACTACGACCTCATCATCGGCATAGAAGTATGCCGGGCGTATCCCGTTGGGGTCACGGACAACAAAGGCCGACCCTGACCCGATCATACCTGCCATCGTGTAGCCACCGTCAAAATCTTTGCAGGCGCGTGTCAAAACCCGTCGCAGGTTGATCTCGTCTTCAATGATATCTGAGATTTCGCGGTTGGTGTACCGGTCCTTATGTTTTTCAAAAATGCCCTGGACTTCCTCGTCAAGGAAGTGCCCGATCTTCTCCATCACGGTGATGGTGTCGACCTTTTCTTTCGGGTGCTGCCCCAGGTTGACCAGGATATCGAACAGCTCTTCAACATTTGTCATATTAAAGTTGCCGGCCATCACCAGGTTGCGACTCCTCCAGTTATTCTGGCGAAGGAAAGGATGAACATTTTCGATGCTGTTCATTCCGTGTGTGCCGTAGCGCAGATGCCCGAGCCATAGCTCTCCGGTGAATGCGACATTCTCCTTGAGCCAGGTTTCGTCCTGGAATTTTTCTTTTCCTGCTTTCTGAGCTTTACGGTATTTCTTGCCGATCTTCCTGAAAAGATCGGCCACGGGCTGGGATTTTATTGAACGGTACCGACTGATGTACCTGTGACCAGGCTCGACGTCGATCTTGATGTTTGCGACCCCCGCCCCGTCCTGCCCCCTGTTGTGCTGCTTCTCCATCAGGATGTACATCCGGTTCATGGGGTATGCTGCCGTCCCGTACTTTTTGAGATAGTAGGAGAGAGGTTTCCGAAGGCGGATCAAAGCTATACCGCATTCGTGAAGGATCTGGTCGCTCATTTTATTGGTTTAAAACACTGCTGCAAGTGTCCATTATTTCAGAGAAAGACCTAAAGCGCAAAGTTAATGCTATTAATTATTCCCATCAACAGTCCCGGGACGAAGAATAGCAGAAGAATCAATACAACCAGAAATACGCCAAAATAATTTTCAAAGTCACTGCTTTTTTTGAGCCCCTGCTCCGGGGTGCCAGCTTTGATGAAAGCGTAATATGGAATACGCATATAATAAAACAGGGAAATAACGGTGTTGAGCAGTCCTATGATCAATAACCAGAGCAGCAGCGTTTTGCCCGTACCCGCATAGGCGTCAAAAAGCCCTGAAAATATCAGAAGCTTGGCGGTGAAGCCGGCCGTAGGGGGCAGGCCGGTAAGCGCGACGAGCGCTATAGTCAACCCCACCGCTGCGGCGATATGCCCTTTACCTGCTCCCGAAAACGTTGGCATTGTTTCGATACCGAAGTTTTCAAAGTACTGCAGGTACACAAAGACACAATAGTTCATCGCCAGGTAAATGGCTGCGTAAAACAGCATAAACTCAATGGCCTGTGGAAGGAATGCCGCAATACCCACGAGGAGAAACCCCGAATGGGCAATAGACGAGTACGCCATCATTCGCTTGGCATTTCTTTGCCATAGCGCCGAAAGATTTCCCACCGTAATACTGATAATGGCTATTACAGCAATGATCAGCTGCCAGTCGAATATGCCTTCTCGGTTGAGATGCATGGCGACGACGAATTTCAGCAGGATGCCGAGACCGGCCAGTTTCGGAGCCACCGACAGGTAGGCAACGATCGGCATCGGCGCGGCTTCATAAACGTCGGGAGCCCACGGCTGCAGGGGGGCGGCAGCCATTTTGAACAGAAATCCCGACAGACTCATTACCCCCGCAATAAAGAGCAAGGGTGACGTTTCATAGGCCAGCGTCTCAAAGAACTGACGGGAGGTTATGTCAAGTGTGCCGGTAAAGCCATACAACAAGCTGAACCCGTATAGCATGATGGCAGATGCAACGGCTCCGAAGAAGAAATACTTAAGGCTTCCTTCACTACCCCGGCGATCGAACGCGTAGCCCGTCAGTATATAGGAAGAAATCGAGATCAACTCGAGTGACAACAGGATCATCACCAGATTGCCGCTGATCAGCAACAAATGCGCACCGAGTGCGATGGTGAGTATGAGTGCGTAATATTCTGACGCGCTTCTACCTTCCCGCGGTCGCAATGACATAAGGCACGTCAGCACTACGCTGACATCGACGAGAACGATGAGAAAGTCGGCCAGCCCGTCGCGGTGGAGCATGCGGTTGAAGAGGTGAACGTCTGACTGAAACCCCGATGAGGCGACGAGTGCCAGTGATACTATAGCAGTCAGTGTTGTGATGGCGCCCAGGATCGCGTGCTTTCGCACCCCGAACAATCCGGTTACGATCACGGCAAGAATACCGCCCACAATTATCAATTCGGCGCCGACAAACGAAAAGCTGTCGGTGATATTCTTTAGTTGACCCTGCAGACCCTGTTCCGCCATCAGATTAGATCGTGAGTTGTTTTCCTGTGTTAAGAACAAACCTGACGAAATTTTCCGTGTATGGATTGATCCATGTGATCACAAGCTGGGGGAATACTCCAAACACGAAAGCCAGAATACATAGCGGTACCATGACAGCATATTCTTTCGCTGTCAGCGGCGTGAGTTGCTCAAGGGTAGCGCCTCCCTTTACATGCAAAGTTCCGAAGAACATACGCTGAATAGTCCATAGATAGTAGGCCGAACCGAGAATGAGTCCCAGTGTACTGATGATAGCCAGGCTCTCGTGCAACAAGCCGTTAACGGAGTTCGACTTGAAAGCGCCGAGGAACACGAGTACCTCGGCAATGAATCCGGAAAAGGCTGGCAATCCCATCGAGGCGAAGAACCCGATCAACACGATCGTGAAATACCCGGGCATCTTCGACGCAAGTCCTGAATAGTTGTCGATCATGCGGTCGTGTGTACGGTCGGATAACACGCCGGCAATGAGGAAGAGCAGTGCGGAAATGATTCCGTGGCTGAACATCTGATAGATAGCGCCCGTCACTCCTTCCGTGGTCAGCGACGCGATGCCCAGCAGGACAAATCCCATGTGCGACACGGATGAATAGGCGATCAGCCTCTTGAGGTCTTTGCTCGCCATGGCATTCAGCGCTCCGTAAACGATGGAGATCACACCAAACAAGCCGACAAGCCAGCTGAACTCAAGAGCTGATTCCGGGAAAATCGGCCACGCTATCCGCAGAAAGCCATAGCCTCCTATCTTCAACAGTAGTGCCGCGAGTACCACTGAGACGGGTGTGGGTGCTTCCACGTGGGCATCGGGCAGCCAGGTGTGAACGGGAAACATCGGAAGCTTGATCGCGAATCCGGCAAAGAGCAGGAGGAACGCCCATTCGCGTGCGTTGAGAAAGCCTACTGTCCAGGGATCAGACGGGTGAAAGATTGCTCCTGCGATATAATTCGCCGGGTCTGTCATATACAGAAGATTGAAGGTATGAACAATCTGCCCCGGTGCCTCGGGCGCGCTGACGGAAAGGTACAACCCGATCAGGGCGATGAGTATGAATATGGAGCCGAGCAGGGTGTATAGGAAGAATTTTATAGATGCGTACTCGCGCCGTGGCCCACCCCATATTCCGATCAGGAAGAACATCGGCATCAACATGAACTCAAAGAAAATATAGAACAGAAGGAAATCGAGCGCTGTGAATGTGCCTATGATCGCTGCGTTGAGAATGAGCAGCAGGATATAGTATCCTTTAATGTTGCGCGTGATACTCCAGGAAGCGACAACGGTGATGAGCATAATCACTACGCTAAGACAAATGAGCAGGATGTTCAGCCCGTCGACTCCTACAAAATACTCGGCCTTAAAAGTACCCCAGGTTCCCAGGTCAAGGGTGATCCATGGCCGTTGCTCAACGAATTGCAGCGACGAGGAAGGATTGTATCCGAAGATGATCTGAGTCAGTATGCCTGTCTGCACAATACTCGCGAGGAGCGCGAGGATCCGAAAGATGCTGTGAGAGGATGCTCTCACAAACAAAGCAATCATTGCCGCAGCAAGCGGTGTAAGGATAAGAAGTGAAATCAGATATTGCTGCATAGGTTATGTCCAATAGTCTTTCGCCGTCATGCGACGAACGGAAGACTATTTAATCAGCCAAATTATGAAAATAATAATTGCAAATACCGACCAGAAAATATAAAGCTGGATGTTGCCACCCTGGAACGATCGCGTGATCTTTCCGCCCAGTCCCATCAGTCGCGCCGTGGCGTTTACCGTACCGTCAATGAATGTCCGGTCGAACCATGCGACAACGTGTGCTGTGATTACCTGCGCGTAAGCGGACGCATGGATGCTCCCGTCGATTACCCGCCGGTCCACTGCATGTACAACCCGGCTTGAAAAGCGAATTCCGCGTGTGGAAGCCTTTGTCAACAACAGGTCGATATAGAATGCATTTCTGAAAAGCGCGGGTGTCTCAAATGAAGGCTTGCGCATCAAACGCCAGCTTGTGATCAGTGCTGCGAGAATCCAAAATACGGAGAACAGCGCGATCAGGATTGAATACGCCGAATGTGGTGCTTGAATGAGCCAGCTACCGCCGAACGGGTTCGGTGATACCGTAAACCACAGTGAGCACAGGGCGAGGATTGCGAGGGGCAGGAGAACAGGCCATCCGGCCTCCGGGATCTTGCGTGTTTTAACGCCTCGCGCTTCGCCAAGGAAAACGAGCCATATCATTCGGAAGGTATAGAGTACTGTCAAAAACGACACGGCGATTACGACGATAGCCATGACCATCGATGCTGTGTCTGTGGGTACAAACAAATGGGTGAGGATGGCTTCCTTTGAGAGAAAGCCCGAAGAGAAAGGTACGCCCGCCAGGGATGCTCCGCTGATTGCGAAGGCGAGAAAAGTTACGGGCAGGCTCTTCCGCAGTCCTCCCATATTCCTCATATCCTGAGCGTCGAAGTGTGCGTCGGATCCCTGGGCTTCGTGAAGGGAATGAATGACGCTGCCGGCGGCGAGAAAGAGGCAGGCTTTGAAGAACGCGTGTGTGAGGAGATGCAGGAAGGCCGCGTCCCGGGCGCCCATACCCAGCGCCAGGATCATCAGCCCTAGTTGCGACATAGTTGAATACGCCAGTACTTTCTTGATGTCGTTTTGCGACAGCGCTGCGAGCGCTCCGATTATTGACGTTATCATTCCAACGACGGCGACTACGAGGAGTGCGTCTATCGTAAAGAAGTCGAATATACGGACGAGGAGGTATACGCCTGCCGCTACCATGGTGGCGGCGTGTATCAGCGCCGAGACGGGGGTGGGTCCTTCCATCGCGTCGGGCAGCCAGGTGAATAGCGGAAACTGGGCCGACTTGCCGACAATGCCGCAGAAGATGCACAGCGCCGCGGCTGTCTGCAGGGGAGAGGTGCCGGCTTCCGCAACGATCGTGCTGATGCTAAAGGTTTCATGCTGTGTCCAGAGGATCATTAATCCGACGAGGAAACCCGCGTCTCCAATGCGGTTCATAACGAATGCTTTCGTTGCCGCCTTTCCTGCCTCGACTTTGTTGTTCCAATGCCCGATCAGCATGTAGGACGAGAACCCGACCAGCTCCCAGAAGATGAACAGAAACAGCAGGTTGTCGGTCAGCACGATCCCCTGCATGGAGAATGTGAAGAAGCCAAGCATGGCGAAGAATCGCTTCCACCCCGCATCGCCGTTCATATACACGGTAGAATAGAGATGAACGAGCAGTGAAATGAATGCGACAACAACGAGCATCAGCAGACTTCGGTCTGAGAGTATCAGGTCGGCCCCGAACGACAGATCTCCGACGGTGAACCACGAGAGTTTTATCGGGTTGTGGGCGATGCCCCACTGATCAATCGCCAGTAGCAGCGCGCTGACAAACGCGATCGACATCGCGGCGAGGGTGAAATGGCTGTTGAATCGCCGAAGCAGACAGGCGCCGACAAACGACACGAGTGGCGTGAAGAGGGCTATGGATGCAAGGAGTAGCGCGGATCTTTCCAATGTACTATCCCTTTAGGTCTGAAATTTCTCCCGGAACAGATGTCTGAAAATAGCGATACACCCGTAAGATAATAGCCAGCCCTACGGCGGCCTCGCAGACGGCCACAATGATTATAAAAAGAGCGAATATCTGGCCGTCGTAAGCGGGTCCGTGTTGCAGGTTCATTGCCGCGAGGTTGAGATTCGCGGCGTTCAGCATCAGCTCTATCCCGATCAGTACCATGATAGCGTTCTTCTTAACGATCACGATGGTCAACCCGGTGCAAAACAGGAAGGCCGCAAGGTAGAGGAGCGCGTGGTAGTATTGTATCACGTCTTTGATTTAAGTTGGGAACTTATTACGGCGGCGCCGGCCAGTGCAATCAGCAACAATATCCCCGCTACCTCGAAGGGCAGTGAGTAAAGGCTGAATATCTGTAAGGCAATAGAATCGATGGTCTCGGGTACGAGTGATACCTTCGCGTCGGGTAGCGACCCGAGGTAGGCGGTAAGCAGGACAAAGAGTGTGAGGCCAACCAATGCACCGCTGAATAGGTTGCCGTTGCCAACTACGAGTCGTTTGCCGCTGATATGTGTGGTCAGCATCACACCGAAAATAAGGATCACTACTATTCCGCCGGCGTAGACGAGTATCTGCGTCACCGCGAGAAACTCGGCATAACTCAGGGCATACAACGCTGCGACCGAGAGCAGGGTTACCAGGAGATAGATAGCGCTCTTGAAAACATTTGATGATAAAAGGATAGCCACTGCACCGAAAGCTGCCGTTAGCACGAAGAAATAGAATACAGCAACGACTGCGCTCATGAAGCAGGTGGCTTGGTTCCTGGCGGTTTAATCTTCGGCCGGAAGACCGGTTTGGCGCCGGCTTGTTTGACTACCTCAGTGTTCGCTGCGGCCTGGGGGTCTGTGCGTGCCGGCGCGGTGGCGGCTTTGTTCTTCTGATGGTCTTCGAAGATCTTTTTCTTCTCAGCGATCTCGGTGTCAGACATTTCTGCAAATACGTATGTATGCTCGCGGATGTCGGCAACGCTGAAGTCAAACACTTTCGTCATGGTCAGTGATTCCGTGGGGCACACTGTTGTACAGAGCCCGCAGAAACAGCACTTTGCCATGTCGATATCGAACCGGGCCGCATAGATTCGTCTGGGGGTGCCGTCAGAGGTCTTACCGATCTCTTCAATCGCCCGTACAGGCTCTATGTCAATGCAGTCGACGGGGCAGATCTTGGCGCACTTGTCACATACAATGCAGTCGTCAATTTCATTGTGGAGACGATAACGGCCGTTGTCGGGCACTGGTATCATTTCATGCGGATACTGGATCGTAGCGATACCTTCTGTATGGGAAAAATAATCGTCGTTCATAATAGGGACGATTTTGCGTTTCCGGGTTGCCCGCAGCAGGTGTACAAACGTGAGTCTCAGGCCGTCCGCGAGCGTGCGAATGGCTGTAGCCAGATTGTTAAAATACGAATGCGTTTTTCCTGCCATGCCCACAAAGTCTCGCCGGTCTTGGACCGGCACGCAAAAATAAGAAAGAAAAAGGAGTTGAGAGGATTATGCGACAGGGAATTCACCCTTGGGAACAGTAAACGAAAAGGTGCTTCCGTGTCCGGGTTCGCTTTCCACGAAGATGCGGCCTCCGTTCTTTTCGACGAACTCTTTGCAGAGGATAAGACCCAGTCCTGTACCCTTTTCGTTCGCAGTACCACGCGTAGTGTAAGGGGATGTCTTATCGAACAGTATGCTCAGAACGTCGTCGTTCATCCCTACACCATTGTCTTTCACCGCGACCAGCCATTCACTTCCCCTGTCTTCGGAGTGTATAATTACTTCGCCTCCATCATTGGTGAATTTGATTGCGTTAGTCATCAGGTTCCGCAAGACAAGATTCACCGTATTGGAATCGGCAAAGGCATGAGTTCCGGGTCCTATCTCGTTGCGCAGCTTAATCTGCTTATTGGGAATAGCACTCAGCAGTTGTATGTTTTCTTCCGCCATCTTGTGCAGGTCTATGCGCGTTGGCTGAAGATTCAGCTTGTCCATCTGCAACAGTGTCCAATCGAGCAGGTTGTTGAGCAGTGTCCGCGTATGATCGAAGCGCGATCTCAGTTCGCTGATATGCCGGGGTAGTTCCTCCTGCTTCACAGCGCCTCTGTCGAGCAGGTCAAGTAGCCCTGCCAGCGCATTGATCGGCGAGCGCAGATCATGTGAAATGATCGAGAAGAATTTGTCTTTAAACTGGTTCAGCCGTTCCAGCTCCTCGCTACGGGTCTCCATCTCCTGCTGGTGACGGAGCAACAGCGTGTTGATCTGCCTCCGCCTTTGGCCGCTTCGGTATACGGTAGCCAGAAGGATGACGCTTAACGCTACTACGACAACAAGAATGTTTCTGATGTGCTCCTGCTTTTTTATGGTATCATCCTTCAGGTTTCGCTCTTCGTTGAGCGCGGCGATCTCCGTGTCCTTGTCTTCGGTTTCGAACCGGATCTGATCCCTCAGGAGTTTTTCCTGCATATCCTGGCTGAAGAGACTGTCTTCGAGCTGTTTATACAGCTTGAAGTACGCCAGTGCCTGTTTATGATCATGCTGAAGTTCGTAGAGATGCGACAGCGTGTTGTACCCCCTTGTTACCAGGATGCGGGCGTTCGACTGCTTTGCCATTGCCAGGCTGCGGTTGATGTAGATCATCGCCTCGTCATACTTACCTTGCTCTATGTACACTTCGCCCCGGCCGAGTTCAACCTCTGCAATTCCAAAGATGTTTCGGATCTTGTCATGCAGCCGATACGTTGTGTCATAGTACGCCAGTGCCTTCTCGTAGTTGTCTTTGTAGAGATGGACGGTAGCGAGCTTGACAAGTGTTTTGGGCTCGAGTACAAGCAGATTCTGGTCGCGCGTGAGGCTGATGGATTTCAACAGGATCTGGAGCGCGGTGTCATATTCGTTTTTTCTGATCAAAACGTCGCCGATTTCATCCAGCGAATACGGAATACCTTCTTCATCGTTGATGTCGCGACTCATGGTCATAGACAAGTTCAGGTGTTCAAGCGCCCGATCGAATTGCCCGAGTTCCTTGAATACACGCCCCACGTTGTGCAACGCGATAGCCATGCGAAGGGAATCTTCGTAATCACGGGCAATGCGGAAGGACTGCGTAAAGTAGAAGTAGGCTTCGTCGTATTCTCCCAGATCGAAGTAGTCGCTGGCGACATTGTTATAGTCGAAGCTTAGATTCGCGCTGTCGCGGTTTTCAAGACTGTTCTGAAGGGCGAGGTTGTCGTAGCGAAGGGCTGTGGTATAGTCGCCGCTGATAGAGTACAGGGCGCCGAGATTCTGGTAAGCGCGTACTTTTGCCGGCCGGATGTTCCCGGATTCGGCAATTTCGAGGGCATTTTCCGCCAGTTCCCGGCTTCGGTTGATATTCGTGTACTGGTATTCCCGTGAAAGGCTGATGAGGGTTGTTATCCGTGTCGAATCGGTGAGATCTGCCTTCAAAGCAGACTCCAGGCTGTCAATGGAAACCTGTGCGTGTGCTGACCCGGTAGCCAGCAGGAAAATCGCGATATGTAGCCAGTTTAAACGCAAGGGAATCAGATGAAGATGATTTTCCAGAATGCAAACAAAACTATCAGGAACAGGGCTGCCGGTGTCAGGTATTTCCAGCTCAGCGCCATCAGCTGATCAATTCTGAGTCGCGGATAGGTCCAGCGGATCCACATCTGGACCGCAACAAATACAAGCGACTTGCTCATCAACCAGAAAATACCCCACAAGGTCGACGGCAGGGTGCCGGGCTCACCGGTCGTCCAGGTAGCCAGGGCCAACGGACCGATATCAGGCAAGGGGGAATTCCAGCTTCCAAAAAACAGAATTACACCTAATATACTGACTAACAGCATCATAGAATACTCTCCCAGCATAATGACCGCAAACCGGAAACCCGAGTATTCGGTGTGAAAACCAGCTATTAGTTCCGATTCGGCCTCCGGGAGGTCAAAAGGTGCACGGTTGCATTCAGCGAGTGAAGCGATGAAAAATATTACCCATGTAAAAAAAAGGAGCGGCATTCTGAAAATGTTCCACGCGAAGAACCCTCCGGCTTCGTCGACGCGGATGTTCCAGGCTGAAATATCCAGAAAATACCGGGGTTCCGGTGACAGAATTCCCTGTTGAAACGAGATTTCCTGGAGGTTGAGTGTCCCTGAAAAAATACACACACTCACTACAGCCAGACCCAGGGGAACCTCGTACGAGATCAGCTGAGCCGCCGATCGCATTGTGCCCAGCATACTGTATTTGTTGTTGGAGCTCCATCCCGCCAGCATAATGCCTATTACGTCAAGTGAAATAATGGCCAGGAGAAAGAAAAGGGCCGACGACAGGGCGGCGCCTGACCATGTGGGGCTGAGTGGTAGTACCGAAAAACCGCTAAATACGGACACAAATATTACAATGGGGGCGATCTTGAATAAATCCTTCTGGGCGGCATGTGGAACAATGTCTTCTTTCTGGAGAAGTTTCAAAAGATCCGCAACGGTCTGTCCTATTCCGTAGTAGCCCACTTCCATAGGACCCAGTCGATCCTGAATAAAAGCGGAAATTTTTCGCTCAGCGTAGATCGCGAGCACGGCGTACACAACAAGAAAGGGCAATACAAAAATGATCGTGGTCAATCCGCTCAATTTCTACTTAAGATGGCAAATTTATTTGGGGGTCTTGACAGGATTCGGTCGCTTTCTTCTGACCGCCCCGCGCAACCGGTGTAATGACGGTTCAATTCCATAGTGAATGCTTTTCAAGTTTTACGGATTCGTGAAAAAACATACGTGCCGATGACTCAAAACTTTCCGTAAAATCGGACACCAGAAAATGCTGGCTCGGGGTATGTGGGTCGTTCAGCAGGTTTCCCTGCTCCAGGTACTGCCGCAGCGCTTCGGCTACGACCTCTGAAGAGTCGAGTATCCGCATATTTCCGCCGTAATAGCTGTCAATTTCTTTCTTGATAAGCGGGTAGTGCGTACAGGCGAGGATCAGTCCTTCGATGTCCCGAAGTATCGGATTCGAGAGATATTGAGCAATGATCTCGTGGCTGATCTGGTTATTGAAAAAACCTTCCTCGATCATGGGAGCGAGCAACGGCGTCGCCAGTGAGTGAAGGGTGATATTGAGTCCTGCTTCGTCGGTCTTTTTGGCGTACACGTCCGATTGAACGGTTCGTTTCGTACCGATCAGCCCTACCTTTTTTCCTGCAAACTCACGGGTGATCAAGGCTACCATCGGGTCGATAACATTAATCACGTGGGTATCTGTTCGAACGTATTCTTTCAGCAATTCATAAGAGGCTGAACTGGCCGAGTTACAGGCTATAACAATTACTTTGCAGTCCTTTTTCAACAGGATGTCTGCGATCTTGATCGAATACGCCTGGATAGCAGCCTCGGATTTGTCGCCGTATGGGAGGTGAGCGGTGTCTCCGAAGTAGATGATATCCTCTTCGGGTAGCAGTGTCGCGATTGCACGCGCTACCGTAAGCCCGCCAATCCCGCTGTCGAATATACCAACTGGTTTCCTGTGGTTGCCGTCCATTTTGCTGCTGCCCTCTATCAAGACGGCAAATTGGTAAATATACAGACATCAGCGACGACACGAACGGTATTTTTTGTGCCGCCGACTACCCCCAACTGCCGGGGTAGTGGTAGCTTGCTAGGTAACGTTCTCGGAGAGTGGAGCGATTACGGATTCCTTCATTTCGCGGTGCTTGCAGAAACTACAACTGTAGTGCTTGATCAATAGTCCCGGTTCGTTGTCAGTGGGCTGCCGCGCAATCTCTTCCCGGCGAAGCCGGAATGTGACGTACCCGCATTCAGGACATTCGTCAGTATGTTCGAATGCGAAGTATTTCTCGACTTTCTTGAAGCCTGTTTTTTCATCCAGCCATACATCGTAATCGACGGAGCGGATTTCAGATTGCTCGCGGAATAACGCTGGTTCGAGATGGGCTTCCTCCTCCTTTTCACGAAGCTTTCGCATGATATTCCCCTGTGGCGATATCCTCGGCTTATGACGCAGTTTGGTCAGCCGTTTTTCAACAAACCGCGGGTAGTAGATACGCACCAGGCTGTAAAGAATGATATAGGCGATTACCGCGAAGCTTGCTGTCATAAAGATCCTGACATAGAACCAGATCGCGACATCAGAGAAGATCATGGATGTTCCTATTGAGTTTGCGTAGAACGCCGCTGCCGTGATAAAAGCGATCACCGAAAACCAGAACAAGCGAATCTCGTTCCGGTTCACATAGTCGTATTTTTCCTTGTAGTCTTTGATGCGCAGGATACGTACCTCGTGGTATAGAAAAATCAGTATGGCCACGCCCACAAACACATATGCCCCTAGTTTCATGTACTGGTCCCAGGCATTGATGAATTCGGTATGATCTTCCATAAAAATTGAGGTTTATACGTTAACAAGATAATCAATTGTCGATTCTTTTGACAGAATCGACGGCGAATTTCTTTTGTTGCATTTCCGGCTTACACGACTATTCGTAATATTGCACCACAATCGAAAATTGAAATATGGCACACAACCTGCTAAAAGGGAAAAGAGGGATTATCTTCGGCGCTTTGGATGAAAACTCGATAGCGTGGAAAACCGCTCTTAAAGTAAAAGAAGAGGGCGGCGCTTTTACGCTGACTAACGCGCCAATAGCTATGCGTATGGGCAAGATAAACGAGCTTGCCAGAGCATGCGACGCGGAGGTGATCCCCGCCGACGCCACTTCGGAAGAAGACCTTAATACGCTCTTCACCAAATCGATGGAAATTCTTGGGGGCAAAATAGACTTCGTACTGCACTCCATCGGAATGAGTCCGAATGTCAGAAAGAACCGCCCATACGGTGACCTCAACTACGATTGGTTTCTTAAGACGCTGGATATCTCCGGCCTGTCTTTTCACAAGGTGTTGCAAACCGCGGAAAAGACTGACGCGATGAATGAATACGGGTCTATCGTCGCCTTAAGCTACATCGCCGCACAACGAGCGTTCCCCGATTATTCCGATATGGCCCAGGCCAAAGCAGTCCTTGAGTCGATCGCAAGAAGTTACGGAGCCCGTTTTGGCAAATTGAAAAAGGTACGTGTCAATACTGTATCGCAGTCTCCTACCAAGACCACCGCAGGTACCGGTATCGCGGGTTTTGACGCCTTCTTCGAGTTCGCGGATATGATGTCGCCAATGGGTAATGCCAGTGCCGACGACTGCGCTGCATTTGTTACCGCGCTGTTTTCAGACTTCACGCGTATGGTCACTATGCAGAATCTGATGCATGACGGTGGGTTTTCGACAACGGGGATCACCGAAGAACTCATACAAAAAATTTCAAAGTAGCACTCGGCCGTATAACGCATTAACGATGCGCTGCGACCGGTGCCGGACTAACTATGGTTTCATTTCCCGGCTGCAAGATCAATCTCGGATTGAATATCCTCGGGAAGAGGGCAGACGGATATCATGACCTCATTACCTGCTTCTATCCTGTACCGTGGTTCGACGTCCTCGAAATTGTGCCGGCCGATGAATTCTCATTCTCCGTTTCCGGAGTAACCATTCCCGCCGCGCCGGCCGACAACCTTTGTGTGCGCGCCTATGAACTCCTCCGGAGTGAATTCCCGATCGGACCGGTCGCTATTTATCTGCTGAAGATTCTGCCAATAGGCGCAGGGTTGGGTGGTGGATCGTCCGACGCCGCACATGTCCTTATAACACTCAACGAGCTCTTCGCGCTCAATCTTTCCGAGACAAAACTTATGGACTACGCCGCACGGCTTGGCAGTGACTGTGCATTCTTTATCCGGAACAAGCCTCTGATCGGGGAGGGTAGGGGGGAGGTCCTTTCGGACACAAGTGTCTCGCTAAAGGGAAGGTTTCTTGTGATCGTAAAGCCCGATGTCAGCGTCTCCACGGCCGAGGCTTTTGCGGGTATTGTTCCGCGACCCGGTGAAACTGACCTGAGAACTGTGCTGCAGAAACATCCCGTCAGCGAATGGAGAGACCGGGTCAGCAATGATTTTGAAGAACCTATCGTTGAACGGTTTCCCGCAGTCGGTGTACTTCGGCAAAAACTCTATGATTCCGGCGCTGTCTTCGCAGGTATGAGTGGTTCGGGATCTGCGGTGTACGGGATCTTTGAAAAGGAGGTTGACCTCCGCGATGTGTTCAGACACGAGATCTACTGGGCGGGACACCTGGCCTGAAGCAGCGTCACCTATCGGGGAACGTATTTGTACATGCCCAACGAGATGGCGGCAAAGACGATGTTCGGTATCCAGACGGAAATCTCCGGTGGCATGGAGCCGGCTTCCGCGAACGTCCTGAATAGCGTGAAGAACAAAATGAATATAAACGATAGTACAAAGCCAACGGCTATCTGAAGCCCCGTTCCTCCCCGGCTTTTTCTCGACGACACGATCACTCCCATGAATACGAGAATGATGATGGTGAAGGGAGCGGAGTATCGTGTGTACTTTTCAACTTCATACACTTCAGCACCCGTCGATCCGCGGGCCCGCAGCGTTCGGACGTATTCATTCAATTCGTCGATGGTCATTCCATCGTACTTGCGGTAATCACTTTCAAATTCCGCCGGGTGGATTACGAGCGCGGTGTCGAGACCTGTGCCTTCCGTCAGGCTGTCGCGGCCGAGTGCCATCTTCGTGCTGTCGGAGTCGAGGCTTCCGGGACTCGCGGTCGTTTCAAAAATCCGGTCGATCTTCCGGATCTTGTAATCGCGCAATGTCCACTTTTGCTTCGCTGTGTCCCATTCAATGCGATTGGCTGTCAGCTTTTCGATCAACCTGTTTTCACTGAAACGCTCAATTGAAAAATGATAGCCGGTGTTGGTTCGATTGTTGTAGCTCTGGAGGTACAGGTATATGTCGGGCGCTACTTGCAGGTGAATATTTCGCTGGTCGAAGTAGTACGGATTCTTGACATACTGGACCTCGAATTCGAGACGCGATTTGTTGGAGTTGGGGATGATCCATCCGTTGAGCATGAAACTGACGGCACCGATGAATAGGGCACCGAGAAGGAATGGCAACATGAATCTTCGAAAGCTGACCCCGCTGCTCAGTATTGCGATAATCTCAGTATGTCCCGCCATTCGGGCACAGACATACACCGTCGCAATAAACATTGTGATCGGTGTGATGAAGCTGCCGATCCACGCGATGTAATCAAGATAGTAAACCGTGATCTGCCCCGACGTGACACCCGCTTTCGCGAACTTGTCCATCTTCTCCGTCAGGTCGATAACCGTGATAACGGCAAGGAGAATCAGCACTACGAAGAAGAAAGTGCTTAGCAGGGTTTTCAGTATGTAGCGATCGAGAATCTTCATGTTTCAAGCGGCGTGCCCTTCACAGCCTTTGCGAGACAACCGTTACCATGCGGTCTTTCCAGGCCGCAAACGTACCTTCCTGGATCCGGGCTCTGGCTTCCTTTACCAGCCAAAGGTAGAAAGTGAGGTTCTGTAAAGTAGCAATTTGCGCGCCTAATATTTCCTTGTTGATGATCAGATGCCGCAGGTAAGCCCTGGAATAGAACGTCGAAGCATATCCCCCCAGGTTTTCATCTAAAGGTGAAAGGTCGCTTTTCCATTTTTCATTCCGAATATTGATTACGCCTTGCGTGGTGAACAGCATGCCGTTGCGGGCGTTGCGAGTGGGCATTACACAATCGAACATATCAATCCCCAACGCGATGCATTCAAGAATGTTTTCCGGGGTTCCGACTCCCATGAGATACCGCGGCTTGTCGTGCGGCAGGATACCGCATACCAGACTTGTCATAGCGTACATTTCTTCGTGGGGCTCGCCTACTGACAGACCGCCGATAGCATTGCCTGGCTGATCCTGTGCGGCAATGAATTCCGCCGATCGTTCGCGCAAGTCGCTGTACGTGCTGCCCTGTACAATAGGAAAGAGCGACTGTTCAAATCCATACTTCGGCGACGTTTCTTTCATGCGTTGCACGCAACGGCCAAGCCATTTGTGGGTGAGATCCATAGATTCTCTCGCGTAGCCATATTCGCAGGGATAAGGGGTACATTCGTCGAATGCCATGATGATGTCGGCGCCAATGGTCCGCTGAATATCAATAACGCCTTCCGGTGTGAAGGTATGCGATGAACCGTCGATATGCGACTTGAACGCCACGCCCTTTTCCGAGATCTTTCGATTGGCCGACAACGAGTAGACCTGATATCCTCCGCTGTCTGTCAGGATGGGCTTATTCCAGCCGATAAACCGGTGAAGTCCCCCTGTTTTCTGAAGCAACGGAATTCCGGGACGCAGGTAGAGATGATAGGTGTTTCCCAAAATGATTTGGGCCTGTACATCCGCCTCCAGCTCGCGTTGATGGACAGCTTTTACCGAGCCGGCCGTGCCGACGGGCATGAAGATGGGGGTCTCGATGTCGCCGTGGTCTGTGGAAAGCACACCCGCCCTGGCGGATGACCGCGGGTCTTTCGCGATAAGCTCAAATTTCATAAAGGCGCGAAGTTAGTGAGGAATGGGGAATACTACATGACGGCGCCCCTTTTTCGACCTTTTGCCATAAAACGTCTATTTCTTCCTATCCGCAGCAACAATCGCGACTCTGACAAAAAAGTACTTTCAGGCTTGAGGCTGGCACGTATCTTTGCATTCCAAATCAGACTCAGACAAGCCGTTGCAGATTTTATTGATTGTGTTCCTTGTAGCCGTTGGCATCCAGCTGGCTTATCTTCTTGTTTTTTTGATAGCTTTCAGGCGCACCCCGGGCGCGGGAGACACGGGACAGGTTCCTGTTTCGGTGATCGTATGTGCCCATGACGAAGCAGAAAATCTCAGGGAGCTCATCCCTTTGCTTTTGAACCAGGATTACCCCGATTTTGAGATCATCGTTGTTAATGACCGCTCGAATGACAGCACGTTGGATATGCTCATCCAGGAGACAAAAAGGAACCCGCGGCTGCGAATGGTCAACGTTACCGATACGCCGGCGCGTGTCAATGCTAAAAAATACGCCATTACGCTGGGTGTCAAGGCGGCATCGCACGAGTGGCTGCTGTTTACTGATGCCGACTGCCGGCCTCGCGACAGGGGTTGGATCGGTAGTATGAGCCGGCACTTCACCGATGATACGCGTTTTGTCCTCGGACTGTCGCCATACATGGCCAGACCGGGATTCCTGAACCTGTTCATCCGTTTTGAAACCTTCCTTACCGCGATCCTGTACTTCGCTTTTGGCTGGCTCGGAAACCCCTACATGGGTGTGGGCAGGAATCTCGCGTACCGAAAGTCGTTCTTTCTCGAGAAAAAAGGCTTTAATAATTTCCTTCACGTAACCGGAGGAGACGATGACCTGTTTGTTAATCTCTATGCACGGGGAGGCAGTACCCGCCTCGAACTGGCCCCGGAGAGTCAAATGCTTTCGATCCCTAAGGGTTCCTGGCGTTCGTTTTTAAACCAGAAAGTTCGTCACCTTTCGGTTGGGAAACGATACAGGCTAGCACATCGCTTTTTGCTGGGTTTGTTTACGTTGTCATGGATCGTCTGCTGGGGGGCTGGGATTGCCCTGGTCATCCGCGGGACAACCTCCATGGACCCGTCAACGTACATGTATGTGCCAGAAACATATTTGATCCTGGTACCTTTCGCGCTACGATGGATACTGTTACTTTTGCTTTTCAGGTCAATGCTCCGGCGGGCATCACTGACTTTTTCATTGCTGGCCTTGCCGGTTTTGGATATTATCTATGCGGTCTACTATCTGTTAACGGGCCTGGCGGCGTTAACTACTAAAAGGATTCGATGGAGGAATTGAAACGCGATTTTTCGGATAAGGCAGTCGAGGACTTCCGCCTGATCGACGAAGCCGTCGGCGGTGACGATAAAGCCTTTGCGAAGCTATTGCAGCGCTACAAGCGTCCGGTCTATCACATGATCCTCAAAATGGTCAGAAACGTAGACGACGCCGAGGATCTTATGATCGAGTCGTTCGCGAAGGCGTTCCGCAGCCTGCATCGGTTCAAGAAGGACTTTACTTTTAGTACCTGGCTTTTCCGGATAGCCACAAACAACACCATTGACTTCATCCGAAAGAAAAAACTCAATACGCTGAGTATCGAGAACACCTTTACTGATGATGATGGTCAGCCGGTCTCCATCGACGTTGAAGACGAAAACCTGGATCCTCAGGCGGAAGCTATCAAGGCTCAGAAAGCTGAACTCATTCAGGTATTTGTCGATAAACTTCCCCCAAAATATCAAAAGCTGGTACGCCTCCGATACTTTCATGAACTATCGTATGAGGAAATTGCCCAACAACTCGACGCTCCACTCGGTACTGTAAAAGCGCAACTTCACCGCGCGCGCGAACTGATGTTCGAGATGGTAAAAAATAAACGCGACCATATCTGATTTGTAGTCTGTGCAGAGCGCTGAATTGATATTTTCCTACTTCCCCGATCTTACGGACCGCCAGAAGGAGCAGTTTGCTCAACTGCGGCCTCTGTACGAAGAGTGGAATGCGAAGATCAATGTCGTCTCGCGAAAAGATATCGATAACCTTTACCTCAACCATGTACTTCATTCGTTGGGTATCGCCAGGGTTACTTCGTTCTTGCCGGATGCTGACATCCTCGATGTGGGAACCGGTGGTGGATTCCCCGGTATACCATTAGCAATTCTGTTTCCACAGGCACATTTTCATCTCGTCGACTCAATCGGAAAGAAGATCACAGTAGTGAAAAATGTGGCTGACGCACTGGGTCTTGAAAATGTTCGCGCCGAACAGTTGCGCGCCGAGCAGGCCAAAGGGGAGTACGACTTTATCGTCAGTCGTGCGGTGACCAGGCTGAAAGAATTTTATGGTTGGATCCATCGAAAGGTCAAGAATCAGTCTGTCCACAATTTATACAACGGCATCCTCTACCTGAAGGGTGGCGACCTTGAGGAGGAACTGGCTGAAATGAAAAAGCCACATCAGGTTTTTGATCTCAGTACTGTCTTCAATGAACCCTTCTTTGAAACGAAGAAGGTGGTTTACGTGCCTTTATAAGGCTAGTAACCGATGGGCACTTATCTCCACGCCGCAGTGTTTGAGGTAATGCCGATCAGCTATCAAGCCGGGAGGAGGATTCGCTCACACTTTCCCCTTTGATCATCCCCGTCATTGCGTTGAATGTTTTTTCCTTCAGCTCTCTCACGTTATTCGTTGCCAGACCCTGGGAGGGGATCTCTTCTCCGACGTAAATACGGATAAGGCCAGGTTTGAGGTTGACAGTGCCGGGAGGCATAAGCGCACCCGCACCCACCACAACAATCGGAATGATAGGTTCCTGTGTGTCGATGGCGATGCGGAAAGCACCTTCGTGAAATGGCTGGAGTATCTTTTCCGTCCGGTTTTGTGTGCCCTCTGCGAAGATCAGTATAGAGATCCCTTTCCGCAGAGAAGCTTTCAGCTTGTCGAGGCTCCGCTTTCGACTCTCGTGACTGGAGCGGTCGACAATGATCGACGCGGCGCTGGCTATCCAGCCAAATACCGGAATCTTCTTAAGCTCCTTCTTTGCCAGCGGTCTGAACTGTCCGGGTATCAACATCGTAATTCCCGGGATGTCGAGGAATGATGTGTGATTACTCACGTAGATATAAGCCTGTCCTTTGCGAATATTTTCCCTGCCATAGTAGCGGTAGCGAATGAACGTAAGCTTGCTGAAGATCCAGCTCCAAAGCCAGAGGAACGCGTAGCCAACCGATCCGAATCGCGGACCGAACAGGAACGGGATTACAATAAAGGGTAGCAATATGATCATGAAGACCGTGAACACAATCCCGACCCAGATCTTGTAAAGAAGACTCAGCGTAGCGTTAAGCATTTTCAAGACCTCTGATTTTGTTATTCCAGAACTTTGGGGACACGGAAATAGTCAGCGTCTTTCCTCGGGGCATGGCGGAGGGCGCGTTCATGGCTGAGAGGCTCGCCCGCTACGTCATCGCGCAGGGCGTTGATTTCGTACGACATGGTTGTGAGCGGCTCTACGCCATCGGTATCGACCTCCTTGAGCTTCTCAACCCAATCGACGATTTCCGTCATATCCTGCATCATTTTTCCGGCGTCTTTTTCATCAAATTCCAGACGCGCGAGGTGTGCTATCTTATTGAGTAGTTCACGGTTAATCTTCATTTCTCCCCAAGCGGTTATACAATTCGTTTTCTATGACGCCCTTGACTTTTGCTTTCAGCAGATGCAGTTCTTTCAGCGTGTAGATAGAGGGATCAATCGGTTCGTGGAAGATCACCCTCATCGGTTTCCAGTGCAGAAGGAACTTATCAGCTGGCAAAATTATCCAATTAAAGGGAATGGTAACAGGAACGATGTGGATTTGTTTCTCTATTGCGGCGCGAAACGCGCCATCCTTAAATTCCCCCATGGCGGGTGGATATTTTGTAACAATGCCGCCTTCCGGAAAGATCACAAGGCTCTTTCCGCGATCCAGCGCTTTCAGGGATTTCACCAACGTGATGTAGCGGCTTTTCAACTTCGCACGATCAACCGTGATATGAAGCCTGCTGTACATGAAGCCGAACAGAGGTATGTTCTTGAGATCGTTCTTGCCGACAAAGACGGCGTTGTGCTTGTTCAGGCCGAGTGATACGATGTCCAGATAGGAGCAATGATTGGGGCAAAAGATATATTGCTTTTTTGGATTCAGCGGTTCATGGTACTCAACACGGTAAGGGATGGCTACGAGGATCAGCTGAAGCCGGGCCCACCAGCGATTGAAAGTTCCGACAAGTTTGAACTGCGACGGAAAAATGACCGGTATCATCAGCAGGAAGAAGAAGAATACAAACAGGATGCAAAAGATAATCGATCCATAAAGGGTGTGAAGACCTCTGATCAATTTTACGAATGCAGCGATTATTTTCATATTCCTTTCAAGCGCGCGACCTTCAACAGCGCCATAACGCTCATGCTGTCTGTGATCTTTCCATCCAGTACCAGGTCAACAGCATCTTTCAACGGAAGTTTCCACACCTTGAGGCCGGCTTCGGTATCTTCCAGCTCTCTCGTGCCTTCCTGAAGATCCTCCGCGAGGAAAATATAGCCCTCCTCGTCGGTGACACTATTGGATGTGTGAAGTCGCTGGATTTCGGTCCATTTCGCCGCTGACAGGCCGGTTTCTTCACGCAGTTCGCGCTGGGCGCTGGCCAACGCGTCCTGGTCGAGGGGGCCGCCTCCCTCAGGAATCTCCCAGTGCCAGGCGTTCAACGTATAGCGGTATTGGCCGACGAGCCAGGTATCCATATCCTTGTCGAGTGGAATAATTCCTATCGCCTTGTTCTTGAAGTGAACTTTCCCATAGATGCCCTCGCCGCCTGAGGGGTTGATGACCTGGTATTCGGTCACGGTTATCCACGGATTGTCGTACTTAACGTCGCCCGATAAAGTTGTCCAGGGGTTTTGGTTCTCTTTAGACATACTTGTCAAAGCTATTAAATGTTTTTGAGTACTGACCGCTTAACACTACTTTTAGGCAGGCATTTGGTTTATGTTGCGATCATCTTTTACCAAAGATCTTACGGAAGCTGGCTGTGATGAAGCAGGGAGGGGGTGTCTCGCAGGGCCCGTCGTTGCCGCGGCCGTGATTCTCCCCAAAAAATACAGGCATAAACGTCTGAACGACTCCAAACAGCTGTCTCGTGATGAACGTGAAGAGCTTCGCTACCACATTCAGAAAGATGCCATCGCCTGGGCCGTCGCAGAGGTTGATCAGGATGAGATTGATCGTATCAACATCCTCAACGCATCTTTTAAGGCAATGCACCTCGCCGTAGACAGGCTGAGCGTCCGCCCCGACCTCCTGCTTATCGACGGAAACCGTTTTAATCCCTATCCTGACCTCCGGCACGAATGTATCGTCAGGGGCGATGGAAAGTACCTCTCTATTGCAGCGGCCTCCATACTCGCAAAAACCTATCGCGATGACCTGATGACCGATCTGGCCAGACAATTCAGCGGATATGGCTGGGAAACCAATGTAGGATATCCTACGGCGGGCCACCGGGAGGGTATACGCCAGTTGGGGATTACCCCTTATCATCGCAAATCGTTTACATTGCTCCCCGAGCAACTGGAACTTTTCGAGGATGTGTGATAGTTACTCTCGTAATTATGGCGGGCTAATTCGTTTCTATGTGTCTGATATTTGTAGCCGTTAAAAGTCACCCAAAGTACAAGCTCGTTGTTGCGGCAAACCGCGATGAAGCATATACACGCGAAACCGCCGACGCGGCGTTCTGGACAGATCATCCGCAGATTCTTGCTGGCCGCGACCTGGTGGCGATGGGAACATGGCTGGGGATCACCCGGTCGGGCCGACTTGCGATGGTCACTAACTTTCGCGACCTGCTAAATATCAGGCCCGACGCGCCTTCGCGGGGAAAGCTCGTCACTGACTACCTGCTTGACGAAAGCTCCTCTGTGTCGTTTCTGGAAAATCTCCAGCCTCACATAGGCAGCTACAACGGGTTCAGTCTTATTGCAGGTTCGCCTGATCTGCTATTCTACACTTCAAATTACGGCAATGGGATCATTCCACTCGACTCCGGACTTTTCGGATTGAGCAATCATTTACTTGAGACACCATGGCCAAAGGTCGAATACGGCAAGAGTAGAATCGAAGAGATGTTGAAAATGCCTGAGCTCCGGCCCGCAGACCTTTTTGACGTTTTGTCCGACGAGACTGTCTCGGAAGACGACCTGCTTCCCGACACGGGGGTAGGGCTCGAGTTAGAGCGACTGCTGTCGCCCGCCTTTATAAAAAGCCCCCACTACGGAACACGGTCGTCTACTGTGATCCTCGTCGATGTTGAAGACCACGTGTTTTTCAGCGAGCGCGTTTACCACCCCGCAACGTCTACATTCACGTTTAATACGTTCGAATTTGTTATCAGTTGATCAGGAAACAGGTGGAAATTCCCCATTTCCTTCACCAAAACGCTGAAATGGGTCTATCCCGCAGGGTGTCCACAACCCCGGCGCCCTTCTTTCCGTTCCACTTAAACAGCGAAAGTCCTGTTCCGAATAATGAGGGCAGACTTTTTGCGTTTTTACTACATCTTTGTATTTAATTAGCAAAACCGTTAACCAACAGGACCGGATGAAGATTATAGAAACCAGGGATATATCAAAAGCTTACCATATGGGCAATCAGACTGTCAATGCCCTGCAGTCGATCTCTATTTCCATAGACCGTGGTGAATATGTGGCGTTTATGGGACCGTCGGGATCTGGAAAATCGACGCTTATGAACATCATCGGTTGTCTTGATACTCCCACTTCGGGAACCTATATGCTTAACAACAAGTTGGTAAGCGACATGACTGAGAATGAGTTGGCAGACACCCGTAACAAGGAGATAGGCTTTGTGTTTCAGACGTTCAACCTGCTTCCGCGCGCTTCCGCGCTTGAAAATATTGCACTGCCGCTGATTTATGCCGGTTACAACAAATCGCAGAGAACTGAAATGGCTATGCATGCACTTGAAAATGTGAGCCTCGCTGACCGGGCGCACCACAAGCCCAATGAATTGTCGGGTGGACAGCGGCAGCGCGTGGCGATTGCGCGTGCGCTGGTTAACGATCCGTCGATCATCCTCGCGGATGAACCTACCGGTAACCTCGATACGAAGACATCCTACGATATCATGAACCTTTTTCATGAACTTCATGAGAAAGGAAATACGATCATCATGGTTACCCACGAAGACGATATCGCTCACTACGCACACCGCATCATCAGGTTGCGAGATGGCTTGATAGAGTGGGACCGCAAAAACGAGCAGATTTCCCGCGCCAGCCAGCAGGTAGCGACTGCATCCACATAGCGATTGTTCTTTAATTAACGCTCAGGCTAATGAAGATCTACACCCGGACCGGAGATGAAGGCATGACGTCGCTCTTTGGTGGGAAGCGTGTTTCTAAAGCCGACCTGCGGATTGATTCCTACGGTACAATCGACGAACTCAACTCATGGATAGGTGTTCTTCGCGACCAGCAGGTTAACGCCAAACGAAAAGATACCTTACTGGTTATCCAGGATCGTCTTTTTACCATCGGCTCCACACTGGCGGTAGAGCCGGGCAACACGAAAGTGAAAGTTCCTTCCCTGGAAGATGCCGACATCGCATTTCTCGAAAAGCAAATCGATGCGATAGATACTACCCTCCCGCCTATGCGTTCATTTGTACTGCCGGGAGGCCATCCGTCCGTATCGTTTACACACGTAGCGCGCACCGTGTGCCGCCGCGCGGAAAGACTGGTTATCGCACTCCATGATGAGGAGGAAGTAATGCCGCTGGTCATTAAATATCTGAACCGCCTGTCGGACTTTTTGTTTGTGCTGGCTCGTATGGTGGCCCAGGAACTGGAAGTGGAAGAGTCGCCCTGGACGCCAAAAATGTAAAGGTCACGGCACATTATGCTGGTCAAATTTCTATTTTTATGATGTTTTACATCGACGGCGCAGTTGACTATCCTGAAACCAATATCTCTTTTTTTCCTCTTTCTGATTTCGGGAACGGCCTTTTGTCAGAGGCAGTTACTGGTCCTGAAGAGGGAGAATGTTCTGTTGCGCTTGTATCCGGGTGACGAGTTTGTTTTTCGGTTGAAAGGGGAGAAGACTATTCGTACTACATACGTGAATAATCTTTCAGACACAGCGGTTGTCACCCATCGTGATACGATTTCCTTCCATCGGTTTGACAAGATCTATTTCCGTCAGCACAGGTTCTACAATACAATAGGGGGCGCGTTGGTGATTCTGGGAACCGGGTTGTTTATTATCGACCAGTTCAATGTCGTGGTAGTTAACGGGAATTCGCCGGATCTCGACGAGAACATTACCGTTGTCAGTGCTGCCGCCCTTGCCACAGGCTTGCCGTTGATGCTATTGAAGAAGAAGTCACAAAAGATCCGCTATCCCACACGAATGATGATGGTAGATCGGGGGTCGGGATTTTATCGGCCGGATACGCGGCAGCGGATTGAGTGAGCCCGCTTTACCATGCTACTACCGCAACGAATTGAATAGAATCTCCTATCTTTGCACCAAATTTTGAACTATGACAACAGACAAGTTGAAAGACTTGAAGGTCCGCGTTGGCGCCTTGAGGAGGTACCTTTGACTACGATCGCAAAGCGGTAGAAGTAAGAGATGAGGAGTTGATCACGCAGCAGGCTGATTTCTGGAGCAATCCGAAGCAGGCCGAAGTGATCCTGAAGAACATTCGGGCTAAAAAAGTGTGGACTGACGCTTTCGGGGAAGTCAATAAGCTTGTTGAAGACCTGGAAGTGCTGAACGAGTTCCATGAAGCCGGCGAAGTGGGCGAAGAGGAGTTGAATCGCGAATACGAGCGAACCACAAACGCGGTTGAGGAGCTCGAATTCAAGAAGATGCTGAGTGGCGAGGAAGACCAGCTCAGTGCTATGCTGGAGATCAATCCCGGCGCCGGAGGCACGGAAAGCCAGGATTGGGCGGATATGCTCAACCGTATGTACATTATGTGGGGGGAACAGAGTGGCTATAAAGTCAGACAGGTAGACTACCTCGCCGGTGAAGTTGCCGGCGTAAAGTCTGCGACGCTCGAAATTGACGGTCCTTTCGCTTACGGAAAGCTGAAATCGGAGATCGGCGTGCACCGGCTTGTCCGGATTTCGCCGTTTGACTCCAACGGCCGCCGTCATACGTCTTTTGCATCAGTATTCGTTTACCCTGTCATCGACGATAGCATCAACATCGAAATCAACCCGGCCGATATCGAAATACAAACTTCCCGGTCTGGAGGAGCTGGCGGACAGAATGTAAACAAGGTCGAAACGAAGGTGCAGCTCACTCATAAGCCTACGGGTATCGTCATTGTGTGCCAGGTTGAACGTTCGCAGCACGCGAACCGGGAGAAGGCTATGCAGATGCTGAAGTCGCGCCTTTACCAGCTGGAGATGGAAAAGCGGAATGCCGCTCGTGACAAGATTGAAGCAGGCAAGATGAGAATCGATTTTGGATCTCAGATACGGAACTATGTGCTGCATCCCTACAAGCTTGTAAAGGATGCGCGCACCGGCGTTGAACGTACTGATGCCAACAACGTTCTCGACGGCGATATCGACGACTTCATTAAGGCCTTCCTCCTCGGTGCACAGGAGGCCAGCACGCAAGAGCCCTGAGTGCGATTAAGAAACCGTCAGATCTTCTTTACTTTCCCGCTGCCCGAGGAGTGACTGTTCACTTTCCGGGGACTACCGCGATAGGATACACTTCCACTCCCGGAAATGTTCGCATTGAGTTCGTCGACGACGTTGACTGCTACACTACCTGAACCGGAGATCCTGACTTCACAACGGTTAGCTTTCAGGTCTGCTGCCATGACCTTTCCCGACCCGCTGACGCTCACCTTTACGCGGTTGGTATTGCCGTTGGCTTCAATCCTCCCCGAGCCGGAAACGTCGAACTCGGCGGATTCATCGATCGAAGCTGACAGGATCACTTTGCCTGATCCGCTGACATCGGTATCGAGACTTCTGAAGTGACCACTGAGACGTATGTCACCCGAGCCGGCTACATCGGCGTCAACCTCCCTCGCGTCAATCTCTACGGTAAGAGATCCGCTACCGCTGACGCGAATATCGATATCGCCCGCTTTTATTTTGGACTGACCGATTATGTCGCCCGACCCGCTGACATTAATCCCTTCGATATCGGCAACGGTGATGTAGACGATGATCTTTTCGGAGTCGCTGAGGCCCCAATTAAACCATCCCTCGTTCTTTTTCCGAATCTTCAAATGATTGCCATCGACTACGGTCTCAACTTCTTTGAGGATACCCGCCTCTCCCTCTAACTCTACCCGCTGTGGACTGCCCTGCTTCAGATAAAGTTTGCCGGGATGGGCAAAGGTTATCTTTGTGAATTTCCGAACGTCCCGGGTTTCCCTGGTCTGCGCCTGGATTCCGTTGGCGAACATCAGGAGAATGATTAGGAGGCCATAGTTTTTCATATTTGTATTGGGTTATCAAATGATAAGGATCTTCGTGGGAGGACAGGGTTGCACGGCGGCACGGGTATTCTTTTCTTTGAGACGTAAAAAGACACCTAAACGTTGCACGATCAGTACTCTTTTAGAACAATAGCGTCTCCTTCGGAGGGCAGTTACCGCGAGAAAGGCAGCCGCTTCCTCGCGTTCGTATATCCTGTATCATCGGAAACCGAGATCAGCGGTCACCTTTCCCTCCTTCGAAAGAAGTATTTCGATGCGCGTCACCATTGCTACGCCTGGATGCTGGGCCCTGAAGGAAGATTGTTCAGAGCTTTTGACGCGGGTGAGCCCAACCATTCCGCGGGAGATCCCATCCTCGGTCAGATACGTTCCCGGAATCTCACCGATGTGCTGGTGGTTGTCGTTCGCTATTTCGGAGGCGTAAAGCTTGGAGTAGGCGGCCTCGTCACGGCTTACAAGAGCGCCGCCGCCGATGCGTTGAACAATGCGGAGATTATTGAAAAAGATGTCATGGAAGGGATTGTGATTTTGTACGATTACGGGGCTACCGCGGAAGTGATGCGGCTGATAAAAGACTTTGATCTCCGCGTCAGGGAACAAAAATTCGAGGCTGAATGCAGCCTGACAGCCGACTACAAGGCGCGCGACAAGACACGACTCATTGAGAAGCTTGAGCTGCTGAAGGCAACTGACGTTAAGCTGCGCTGGTAATCCGGGCAATCAAAGTCCGAGTACAGTTTTCAGCTTTCCATAACCTGATTTGCTGAGCGTGATTTTTGCGCCGCTCTTAAGTAACGCAATATGGGTGTCTTTTTCCATGGGCTCTATCCTCGTGATCTGTGATACCTGAAGGATGTATGATCGGTGTACACGTACGAAAAGCGTCGGATCAAGTATATTTTCGTAGTAACTCATTGTCTTTTTCTTCAGGAACATATCTTTTCCGGCGAAGATCTTAACGTAGTCGTCATACGCTTCGATGTAGTGAATTTCCTCTACGGGGATAATCCTTATGTTGCCGGATTCCTTTACGACCACACGCATGCGTTCTTCGGGCTGGCGCAACTGCTCCTGGGATATCACGGGTTGATTATGACTACTGCGCTGCGCGAGCCATTTCTGAACCGCTTTGTCAAACCGCTCTTTGTTGAACGGTTTGAGAAGGTAGTCGATGGCATGTGATTCAAAAGCCTTGATGGCGTACTCGTCAAAAGCTGTCGTGAAGATGATAGCCGGAGTCTCGTCTATAAGCTCCAGCATTTCGAACCCATTGATCTTTGGCATCTGGATGTCAAGGAAGATCAGTTCCGGCTTGTGCTTCGCGATGGCTTTCACTCCTTCGAAGCCATCGTTGCACTCGCTGACAATTTTGATTTCCGGATAGGAACCAAGATACTCTGAAACAATACTTCGCGCGAGTGGCTCGTCATCGATGATCAGTGCCTTTATCATGAGTTCTGCGGGATTCGTATCGTGGTAATAAAGATATTTTCTTGCTGCGAGGTTTTCATGAGGTCGTTGCGCGCGTATAACAGATACAATCTTCTGCGTATCGAGCTCAATCCGAAACCGGTCCCCCGCAGTGGAGGCGTACCGGAAGGGTCAAACGGGTTCTCCACAACAATCCTGAGGATATTGTCTTCTTTCATCGACTTCACAACAATAGTAGTCTCACCTAGTGTGTCGTACAATCCGAATTTAATGGCGTTCTCCACGACAGGCTGCAGGAGCAGTGGAGGAAGTCGTAAACTCATTGCCGCCCCTTCGCATTGGATATCCGTCCTGAGTCGGTGACCAAATCTTACTTTTTCAATTTCCAGATAAAGCGAGAGGTGTTCCAACTCTTCCGACAAGGGTATCAGTTGCTGGTCGTCTTTCCGGAGGGTTGCGCGGAAGAAATCAGAGAGCTGCTGTATCATTTTGCGGGCTTCCTCGGGACGACTGCCGGCGAGAGCGCTAACGGAGTTAAGGCTGTTGAAAAGGAAGTGCGGCTGGAGTTGTTGGCGCAGTTGTGATAATTCTGCCTCACGTGAAAGCCGTTCGGCAGTGACTTTCCGCTGTTCGGATAGCTGGTGTTCGACCAACCCAAGCCATAGCCGTGTGAACGAGCCAACTGACAGGATCATCAGCCAGCTGTAAAGTCCCCGGATGATCATTGACTTCTCAAGGAATGCCAGGTATTCGGGAGTTTCATTGACCAACAGGGTGACAATATACTGCGTAGCAAGTACACTGATCGCGGTGAGCCCGATAGACATCGCCACAATGACCAGGCGACCGGGATTGTAATGTTTCATAACCACGATCATATTGTACCCAGCCATGGCGATAGCCGCGTTCGTGACAATAGCGTCGGTCGCTACCTTAGACCATCCGAATCCAAAGGTGAGTTGTAAAGCGATAGCCTGCAGCACCGTCCATCCACCGAACCAAAGTGCGAAGATGTAGGTGAGCTTTCTATATGAAAAATCGTTTAATGACAAGTAGTGAAGATTAGCTTTCGGAATGTGTCCTCAGAAATATTGCTTTCCGGTGAATACACTGAATATATGATTTCGCTTCGTCCGTTTCGTGAATCCGGGAATAAATTTCCATCCCGTCCTCAATTTTATTGAGCGGAATGATTTCGGATGCATTGATGAATTCCCATTTAACCACCTTGTTCTGGTCGTTCGGAAACGAGTCTTCTTCAGCAATGCCAATGGTTCTTGCTTTCAGGAACGCGTCTCCTTCCGACTCTGCCGAGATCAATCTCAGTTGTTCGTCGAACTGCGGTTTGCGGTCTGAATTCCCGGCCGAAATCTTAAACACGATCTTTGCAATATACCAGTTCATATCCGCGATTATTTTAATTGGTCATCCTGGACTTCAGACAATAAACAATAGGCGTCGGCTAGTAGCTTTTAATGTCGATACCCCCGAACAGGCAGGTGCCTTTCAGGATCAGGATCGGGGGGTCGTTTTCCGTACGTGCCACAACGGGTCGTTTGTCATCCACACCTCCGAGAATTGCGACCATTTCCCTTGACTGCACTTGCCAGTGGGCGGGAACGAGCAACTTGGTGCCGCCAAAGATCTGCGTTAGTTCAAGCACGACGGGTCCCGCCAGTTCCGCCTGCATAAGATTTATATCGGTTCCGCCGAAGACGGTCACAGCTTCGCCGCCGCGAAAACTCTTTGAGATAACGTTTTTCTTCGCACCGCCAAAGATCACAACCGAGTCGAGAATGTCGTCGGAGGAATCTTCTGCACGCACCATCGGATCAAATGACCGACCTTCGGGCTTCCTTTTAAGAGCCTGGAGTACGAGAAACAGACCGAATCCTATCACCAGTATCGGAAAGGTAAATCGGCGGAGGTCATACCAGGGATAGATGTCACCGAGGAGAAAGATGACCCCCACAACAATGGGTATGAGCCAGAAAAAACCGCAGAAGGAATGACGGAATCCGAGAAATAGCCCAAGTCCGATCAGGAAGGTCTTGAACGATATGAGCCAATCAGGGAATGCGGCGCCTGTCTTGTCTGCCAGTAACAAGCCGCCGACCAGCAAGACGATCAATCCGCCCCATAGTCTGCCATTACTCAGGCTGGTCGATGGGTTGGAGTCGGGCGTGCGGCCGGAGATGTCGGTGTTTCTATTCTGATTTTCCATGTTTATTGATTTATGAACCAATATACGGCGATGATGCCGGGCACGACTACCGAAGATAGGCGGGCAGCGGCCGCTCGTAGGTGAATGGCGGTAACCGGGCGGTAAAAAGAGGGGAGAAATTTGCCTACTGGGTCCGACCGTTCCCGTTTTGCTTCAGCTTATGAAAGAGCTCGAGACATACCCAGGCATCGGTAGCCGCGTATTCGATCTGCTTTTGTGTAAAAGCAAAGGCCTCCCAGTTTGACGTCTGGGCACTTTTTGAAATACGAAATCCAAGCAATAACGCGGTGAGTTTTTTTACGCTTTCTACCTGAAGGCCTGCCTGCTTGGCAAGCATTGCCAGGTCGCAACATCCGGCGGGTTCGAACGTCTGTAGTTTCTGTAATGCCTTGAGATCGTCGCGGATACCAACCCCTGCCTTGACAATCCGCTCATTGGAAAACAAGCCGGCCAGCTCGTTAGTAACCCCCGTGTGATTCAGGCGGATCAGATATACTTTTTTCGGAATTGCGAGCTGAAGCAGTGACACTTGATATAGTTGCCCTTTTTTGAAGCTGGGACGGGTTTCAGTATCAAAACCAACTACCTCGTGTGACGCTACTTCTTTCACGATTGCAGTGAGTTGATCGCGATTTGTAACTACATGCGTTCTCCCGTTGAAGGTCTTCAGGGGGAGACTATTGATCTCCTCTGGTGTGATGTTTATCCTTGGCCCTGTGCTATGATCCACTGCGACATCCATGTAAAAATGTACTATAATATCTCTCTCCTGAATAGACTTGCCCCCAAAAATACCAATATTTTCTTACTTTGCCCTTTAAAAACAACTGTAGATGGCCCATCCGTTATTCAGAAAGAAGTCCTTGACAACTATCCTTGATGAGGCAAAACGAGACGAGAATGAGCAGAGTGGTTTGAAAAGGATACTGGGTGTACGCGACCTTGTATCAATGGGGGTAGCTGCCGTTGTCGGTGCGGGGATTTTCTCCACTATCGGGACGGCAGCATTCAATGGCGGCCCCGGGATCTCCCTCCTCTTTATTATTACCGCCGTAACATGCGGGTTCTCAGCCCTGTGCTATGCCGAGTTCGCCAGCCGTGTGCCTATCGCCGGTAGTGCCTATACCTACGCCTATGTCTCCTTTGGTGAGTTTGTAGCGTGGATCATCGGATGGGCTCTGATTCTGGAATACACGATCGGTAATATTGTGGTTGCAATTTCCTGGAGCGGATACTTTAACAACCTGCTGGAGGGTTTTGGAATTCACCTGGCTCCCTGGCTCACCACCGATCCGTCAACAGCCAGCGCGGCGTATGCGGAGGTGGAAAGAGCAATCGCTCAAGGCCTGCCGCTTACCGATAGCTTGCTGTTTGTCCAGAATGCGTGGAACTCCGCGCCGGTATTGTTCGGCCAGCACATCTTTATCAACCTGCCTGCCTTTTTTATTGTGGTGGTGATCAGCATCCTCACCTACCTGGGGATCAAGGAGAGTAAAAAGACCACTAATTTCCTCGTGATCTTCAAAGTCGTTGTGATCTTCTTTGTCATTGTTGTCGGCTTCTTCTACGTCGAACCCTCAAACTGGAGCCCGTTTATGCCCAATGGATTCGAAGGTGTGCTTCGCGGAGTATCGGCGGTGTTCTATGCATACATCGGGTTCGACGCCATTTCCACAACAGCGGAAGAATGCAAGAATCCGCAGCGAGATCTTCCGCGCGGAATGATCTACTCACTGATATTCTGTACCGTTCTCTACATCCTCATTGCCTTTGTCCTTACCGGAATGGTGTCGTACACGGAACTCAAGGTGACTGATCCGCTGGCGTTTGTGTTCGAGCGTGTGGGGCAGGAATGGATTGGATATATAGTATCTGTCAGTGCTGTAGTGGCGACGACCAGTGTGCTGCTTGTGTTTCAGCTCGGACAACCGCGGATATGGATGAGCATGAGTCGCGACGGATTACTTCCGAAAAAATTCGCAAGCATTCACCCGAAGTATCAGACTCCCTGGTTTTCAACTGTGATGACTGGTGTCCTGGTTGCCGTTCCCTCGCTGTTTATGGCAAGTGATCTGGTGACAGACCTCACCAGCATCGGGACATTGTTTGCCTTTGTGCTGGTTTCCGGCGGTGTGTTGATGCTGCCGAAGCTTGAGCCACCTGAGGGTGAGGTGAGAAAAGGAAGATTCAGGCTTCCGTATATCAATGGCAGGTTTATCGTGCCCGCTTTATTCGCCCTGTACTGCCTTCTCGTCCGCGAACGGATTGCCGCCAATTTGGCTTCCGTTACCCATGCGGAACTTGATATGCTGCTGTTCCTGCTGTTTATCGCGCTCGGTTTTGTGATGAGTATCTACACCTACTTGCGCCAGCTGTCGCTTATTCCCGTGATGGGGGTGCTGTTTTGTTCCTACCTTCTTATTGAGATACCCGCCATGTCCTGGATTTATTTCCTTTTCTGGCTGGCCTTCGGACTGATAATATATTTCTGTTACGGTTATTGGAAGAGTACGTTGCGGGATAAGGGCGAGCGTGCTAGCTGATCTGGGTAACGCGATAGACAACGCCGCGGGCGGCCAGATAGTCCATGATGCTTTTGAAATTGTTCTCATCCTCACCGAGGTATTCGGGAGGGCATACGCCGGTTTTCGTAAACTTCTTTTCGAGAACAAGATTTACAGCGGCTGTGCAGGTGTAGCCGGTGGTGCGCGCCATAGACTGCGTTTGTGTCTTCTCGTCGGTGTAATCCAGAAGGCTGTATTCATATCCTTTTGGCGTTCCATTCTCTTCCCCGCGAACACGAATCCGCATCACGGTAAATTCCGTTTCGCCAGGCTTTAGTTTCCATTTCGGAAAGAGGAGCTTCGCGGTGACATCAATGGGCCTGATGCGCGTGCCCCTGACGTCGATTTCGTCCTGAGAGAAGAAACCTGACTCCCGGAGTACGCGGAGGTATTCGATGCTGCCGGGATAGCGCAGCGTTTTTTCAATCATATTCGGAATACCGGGCATGGTGTCGATAAGGGTTCGCAGCCCATCGGAATTCCAGGATTCCAGCGTGCCGATACCGTCAAAGTGTATTAACTCCGCATCGGATAGCGCTTCCTTTACCACTATAGCTCCGTTCTGTACGTAACGGGCGGGGCGGGTGTATTCTTCTATGACGTCAATGGGTGAGAACACCGCCTTGTACTGGTAAGGCCATTCTCTGACAACCGGCAACCCGCCAACCAGGCACTCATATTCATGAACCTTCATCCGGCTGTTGTGAAACCCCAGAATGATGTTTCCCATGCCGGGCGCCACACCACAATCGGTAACGAGGGTCACCTGTTTCTCCCGGGCCTGGGCGTCCAGCGAGAAAGGATCCTCCGGGAAGAATGATATGTCTACCATGTTTTTTCCGGCACTGATAACAGTGCTGACGGTTTTGAATCCCATGAATCCCGGCACGGCACCAACCACCATGTCAAAGGGTTTGAGCAGCTCGCGCAGTCCGTCTATATCGTTGAAGTCAGCTTTCTGTGTCTCTACGTTCTTTTCCCTCAGCGCTGAGAGCGCGTCTTCGTTGATATCAACGGAAGTAACATCGAACGTTTTTGCCAGGTCGAGCGCGATGGTTTTTCCAACAAGTCCCGCCCCCAGTACTGCTATCTTGCTTTTCATGGTTGATCAACAATGTGTCTGACAACCGGGAGTAGGACCCTGCCAGACGATTTTATAACTTGATGTTTGAAATAAGCGCTTATGATTGATCAGGCCAAGATAATTGAAAAAGCGAAACGCTCATCATTTTACCGCAAACTCCTCAACTGGTCGCTGAACCGGATGGTGCCCTTCAACCGCCCGCATGGATTGCGGGTCGTTGGCATCGACGACTATTCCCTGAAGGTATTCGTCCCTTATAGGAAAAGCAACCTGAATCACATCCGCGGTCTGCACGCCTGTGTTCTGGCAACGGTCTCGGAATTCACCACCGGTTTCCTTCTTGTTTCAAAACTCGACGCGTCAAAGTACAGGCTTATTATGCAGCGTCTTGAAATGGACTATTACTACCAGGGCAAAATGGATGCAGTCGCGGAGTTTGCCGTATCAGCGAAGTGGTTTACAGACAACATTTACCAGCCTCTGGAGGAGCAAGACGCTATCGTGGTGCCCTGTGAGGTGAGGGTTCACGATAGCGACGGGAATCATCTGACCACCGGAAAAGTCCTTTGGCAGATCAAGAATTGGAGCAAGGTACGAACAAAGGTCACCGGTTGATCGCCAATAAAATACTGTCACTTGTCTATCCATAGATTCCACGAGGGGCCGCTGCCGGAGGGCTATGTGTTTGGTTTTGAACCTGCGGTGTTCAATACCCCGGACTATCTCATGTCTGTGGCCGCGAACGGCTGGAGATCGTTTTACACCCTTAGCGACAAAAGCCGGAAGGTCATTGCGGCAATTCACTTTCACGTGCGGGGTGAACTTGCACACAGTCATCCGCGTGCGCCGTTTGGTTCTGTGGAATGTGATGCTGAAATAAAGCCGGATGTATTGTTTCAGTTTCTCGAGTTTGTCGAACAGCGTCTCAAATCAATGGCTATCCGTGAAATGATGATTAAGAATCCTCCGCGGGCTTATGGTCCTGAGTTTCTCGCGTTGCTTGAGACATTCCTGTTCAATCGAGAATTTTCCATTACCTCCGCTGAACCGGGCGCTGTGATCGAAGTGAGTGATCGGGAGTTTACCGCAGGAATAGCGCATGCACAGGAACTCCGCATCAAACAGGCTAAGGCCTCCGGTCTTGCTTTTCAAATGCTCCCGATAGAACACCTTGATGATGTTTTCAGTTTTATCTCCTCCTGCTACAGGGAGCGCGGCTACGACATTTCGGTTACGGCGGATGCCCTGCGCGAAACAGCCCGCAGGATTCCCTGCTATTTGTTGTCTTCGGTAACGGTTGGTGGTGCGATCGTGGCGGCGGCTATCTCGGTGAGAGTGAAGAGCACGATTGTCTATAACTTCATGGTGGGGCACGAACCAGGTATGAGTTCGTTGAGTCCGCCGGTGCTTCTTATGGAAGGGCTGTACAACCATTGCCGGGCGAATCGCATTTCATTGCTCGACCTGGGAACTTCCGCCCTGGATGGGAACCCCAATTTTTCATTGTTCGACTTCAAGTTGCGTATGGGCGCGCGGCCTACATCAAAGCTGACTTTCCATAAACAGATTGACCGATGACAGCTCCCCTCGTTACGGTCATCTGTATTTGCTACAACCAGGCCAGGTTCGTGGCGCAGGCATTGCGCTCGGTGGCGGAGCAGACGTATTCGAATATTCAGCTTCTCATCGTCGACGACGCAAGTACAGATAACAGTGTGGAGGTGATCACAACCTTTCTGCGGGATTTTCCTGATGCACAATTCTTTCCATTGCCGCAGAACGTCGGTAACTGCAAGGCTTTCAACCACGCGCTCCGCTATGCCAAAGGCGACTATGTTATTGACCTGGCGGCCGACGACATGCTGTTGGCCGAGCGTATCGCAGCGGGTGTGGAGGCGCTTACGCGGGAAGATGGAAGGTACGCGGTTAATTTTTCCGATGCCGTTATCGTCGACGCTGAAGGGAAGGAATTGTACAGGCATTCTCAGCGGTTTCCGCATGAGGCCATCCCGCAAGGCGATGTGTACCGTGCGCTTATCGCACGATACTTTATCCTGTCGCCTACCATCATCGCAAAGACGGCAATGGTAAAAGAAATCGGCGGTTACGATGAATCGCTCGCCTACGAGGATTTCGATTTTATGATCCGGTCGTCAAGAAGGTATTGGTATTGCTATACGCCTGAGTGCCTCGTGGCGAAACGGATTGTGGGAGGATCTCTGTCGGAGGAGCAATTCAAATTCTTCAGTGCGCAGCTGCGATCGACCTTCAGGGTATGCGAAAAGATTCTCACACTGAACAGGACATTCGCCGAACAGAAGGCTCTCTCACAACGAATACGGTATGAGATAGGAGTAGCCTTGAGGTTGTATCCTTCGCTGGCCATTCGCTATGCCTTTTTGTGGCTGCGCAACAAGCGAATGAAATACTGAAAGAGCGTTCCCCGGAATTATCGCCGGTTGTCGCTACCCAGCAGCATGCTCAGGTAGCTTTCATAACGGCTTGGCGCGATCTCACCGTTCGTAACGGCGGTGATAATAGCGCACGCTGGTTCGTTTACGTGAATGCAGCGCGATCCGAACTTGCACCTCAGTCGACGTTCGCGCATCTCGGGCAGGTAATCGGAGAGTTCCTGGTCGTTCATATCGATCAGGCCCCACTCTTTGATGCCCGGTGTATCGATCACATAGGTCTGGTCGCCGATGTCGAACATCTCGGCGAACGTCGTTGTGTGGATGCCCTTGGATGAGTAGCCCGATATCTCACCCACCTTCTGCGTGAGGCGCGGATCGATCTTGTTCAGCAAAGTTGATTTACCTACGCCGGAATGGCCTGTGAAAAGCGAGGTTTTCCTCCTCAGAAGCTCGCGTAGTTCAGACATGTTATCGTTGAGCGCTGATACGGCTATCACGCCGATACCGATTTTCCTGTAGATGTCCATCACGGCTTCCTGGTATTCCAGCGACTCCTCATCGAGAAGGTCTTTTTTATTGAAGATCAGTATTTGTGGTATCCGGAAGGCCTCCGCCGATACCAGGAATCGATCGATGAAGCCGAGTGATGTTCTGGGCATGGCCACGGTAACGATGAGACAAGCCTGGTCCACATTGGCGGCCAGCACGTGAGCATGCCCGGTTTTTTTGACGGACTGTCGGAGGATGTGATTCCTCCGGGGAAGGATCTCAGTAATCGTTCCGATGTCATGTTCGGGGTCGAACACAACGCGGTCGCCAACAGCCACCGGATTGGATTCTTTGATGCCTTCGAGACGGATTTTTCCCCGGACCCTGCATACTACCTTCCCGCCGCTCCCCGTCAGAACGTCGTAGAATGAACCTGTCGACCGAAGAACTATTCCCTCCATTTTTGGCAGACCCTCATTTTAATGCTTGACTACTCTTTCCCGCGAGTCAGGATGCCCCGACAGTAATCCATGACCTTTTCGGTAGCCCCCGTGTTCTCGTCTACATATTGTCGACTTACCTCACACGCCAGTTGAAACGACTCCGGTACGTTCAGCAATTCGAATGTCTTCTTGAGGTCGGGATAGTCCGTCACCGGGAAAGCACCCCCGCGGTTGATCAGGTCGACAGCTTCGCGGAATTTCTCATAATTCTTGTCTCCAAAGAAAATAGGCATACCGTAGCACGCCGCCTCGAGAACGTTGTGCAGACCTTTGCCGTAAGCGCCCCCGACGAACGCGTACTCCCCGTACCGGTAGAGACTTGACAGCAGACCTACGTTGTCTATGATGAGTATGACGGCGTCCTGAGCCGACTGCTCGTCAGCCTCTGAATAGAGTACCGTCTTGACGACCATCGCCCGCTGAAGGGCTTTTATCTGGTTGTGGTCGATCTCGTGCGGAACGAGAATGCATTTCAGTTTTCCTTCGTTGATAAACGGCATCAATACATCCAGATCTTCAGGCCAGACACTACCCGCTACCAGCACACGCTCGCTGCCTTTGAAGGCACGGGCGATGGGAACTTCTTTGGCCCGCGCCACAATCGCTTTTACGCGGTCGAAACGCGTATCACCCGATAGCGTGGCGTTATAGATATCTATAGTTCGCAATAACTCTACCGATTCCTGATTCTGAACGAAGAAGTGTGTGATGTGCTTCAGAATCCGGCGATTGAAGCCTCCCATTTTCCGGAAAAAAAGCTGCTCTTTCCGGAAAATGGAAGATACCGAGATAAGCGGTATCTTCTTCTTCTTGAGTACTCGCGTATAATGATACCAGAACTCGTATTTGATAAATATGGCTAGTCGGGGCTTCGTAATACTCACAAACCTCCGGGCATTCCTCTTGGTGTCAAGTGGCAGGTAGAAAACGTAGTCGGCCTGAGGTGTGTCTTTTTGCGCGAGATATCCGCTCGGCGAAAAAAAAGTGAGGAGTATTTTATGACTCGTAAATTCTCCCTTCAGCGCTTCCATGACGGGCCGACCTTGCTCAAATTCTCCCAGGGACGCGCAGTGAATCCAAATTAGCGGTGCTTCGTTCTCGCTTAGTGCCGACCGAATTCGCCCAAAGATCTTGCGGCGCCCGGTCACAAATTCCTTCGCTTTGGTATTAAAGAAACTAACCAGCTTCAGGCCAAGTCTGATTATGAGAATGGAAGTGTTGTACAAAAATTTCATTGCTTGCAAAAATACGAACGATATGGCACGGAGGGATTTTTTTAGTGCTATAAATAGTGTTATTTTGACCAATACCTAAGCTAAACTTGAAATGAAACGTTGTTATCTGATTGCTTGCTTCTCGATTTTCGGTCTCTTGAGCCCGATGGTCTCCTTCGCGCAGGAGGATATTGAGGATTTGTTGAAAGAGAGTGTTGAAGACGGCGGAAAGCTTATCTCCGCGTACCTGAATCCTTTTATGAAAAGCGTCACCATGGGACTGAACCAGGGTTGGTATAATACGGCTGCGCCACACAGGATCGGCGGTATGGACCTGACGGTTACGGTAAACGCAATGAATATTCCGAAAAGCGACCTTTTCTTCGATGCCACCAAACTCGGCCTGGAAGTCGTAGAACTTCACGCTTCATCTCCCGATTACCCAATGGCGCCGACGATGGTTGGCCCTGACAGACAGCCGGTATTCAGTTATACAAACGAAAACAATGAGACCTATACGTACTCCGGCCCGGGAGGCCTTGATCTTGAAGAAGAGATTGGAAAGAACTGGGTTCCGGTCCCGATGGCTCACCTCGGTATCGGTCTTCCC
This sequence comes from uncultured Roseivirgaceae bacterium, assembly GCA_964493505.1. GTDB lineage: Bacteria > Bacteroidota > Bacteroidia > Cytophagales > Cyclobacteriaceae > Chryseosolibacter. Next base: position 44,355 of record CAZBNP010000015.1, on the reverse strand, counting down.
AAAGGGACAGACCTCAAGATTCGCTATGCACCACCCATTGATCTGGAGGATGGGACCATGAACGTTTTTGGAGTCGGTGTAATGCATGACGTAAAGCAATGGATTCCAGGCCTGAAATTGCTTCCTTTTCACCTTTCGGGATTTGTAGGCTACACAAAAGTCAAGATGGATATGCAACTAGACCCCGAAGTCAATCCCGACCAGCGGGGTGTACTCGATATGAATGCAACGACCATTCAGGGATTGATCTCCAAGAGAATCTCAATTTTAACTTTTTACGGTGGTGTGGGGTACAGCATCGCAAAAAGCAGTATTGCCCTGAAAGGAGAATACGATGTCAATGAAGATGGTACTCTTACCCCTGAAGAGATTGATCCGCTGGACCTGAAGTTTTCAGATTCCGGCATGCGCGCAACGGTTGGCATGCGGTTGAAACTTCTCCTCCTTACGATCCACGCAGACTATACAGTGCAGGAGTACAACTGCCTTACCGCAGGGGTAGGGTTGAGCTTCCGCGAGAAAAAGAAAGGGATTTGATCAGATATTCCGTGACACCGCGACAAGGACCTTCCTTGTCGCGGTGTCACCACCGGTATTCATCCTTCAGATATCGTAAAAAATGATCGGTTGAGCGGTCCAGGATTTCGAAGACCTCCTGGAAGTCGCTTTCTCCGCCGAGATAAGGATCGGGCACCTCTGCTCCCTGGTTGATAGGATCAAATTCGCGCATCATCCTGACTTTTACTTCGTGTGCATTGTTCACAGACAGACGGAGTATATTCTGAAAGTTGCTGTTGTCCATCGCGAATATGAAATCGAAGTTTTCAAGGTCGTCGGCGATGAGTTGCCGGGCACAGTGGGTAATAGGCACATCGTGTTTTAACGCATTGGCGATAGTGCGTGGATCTGCATTACCTCCGATGTGATAGTTGGAGGTGCCACACGAATCAATTTCTATCCGTAATTCCAGCTGTTGTTCCGCGACTTTTTTCTTCAGGATTGCTGCTCCCAACGGCGAGCGACAAATATTCCCCAGACAAACAAATAGTACCCTGACCTTCTTCATAGCAACGCAAAGGTAATACGTTAGCTGGTAACTCGCTACTCTCCATCACGAACCAGGACCTGGAACGTTGAACGCGAATATTGCTCGAGCAGCACACCCGGAAGTTCGCGGTAGGTGTCGAGACTTTTCTTATTGTAGTTCTTGACGGTGATCAGTGTCAGACCTGTGTTGTAGTAAACCTCAAAGTCTGGCTTGAGCTTGGTAAGCAGGGCTTTGAGTTTGTTTGGACGCAGGTCGAAACAGAAGGAAAATGACATCGCTGAATTCTGCATCACATTGATCCTAAGATTCAGCTCGGTCAGGATCGAAAACACCTGGCGGAGGTGGTCTTCGGTAATAAACGCGTAGTCCGTGACCTTGCAGGACACCAGGCATTGATTCTCTTTGAAGACGATAAGAGGGGGCAGTTCTTCAATGTGGCATTCGTGAATTTTTGTTCCAGGTAACGATGGATCGTCGAAACTCTTAACGTACAGAGGTATGCCACGGATGGCGAGTGGTTTGATGGTCTTTGGATGGATGACCGAAGCGCCGTAATAGGTCATTTCAGCGGCTTCCTGATAAGGGAGCTCCTCGAACACCGTGACAGTCGGGAGCTTCTTGGGATCAGCGTTCATGACTCCCGGCACATCCTTCCAGATGGTTACGGAATCTGCGTTCAGACAGCTCGCGAAGATCGCGGCAGTAAAGTCGGAGCCGTCTCTTCCCAGCGTGGTGGTGAGGCCATCCGCCGTACTTCCGATAAAGCCTTGCGTGATAATAAGGTTGCCCGTTTCTGTTTTCAGCTTTCCGATGGCAGCGCCAGTCTCCTCCCAGTCAACTTTCCCTTCCCGAAATGCGCGGTTGGTCCGGATGTAGTTACGCGCGTCGATCCAGCGATTCGGAAGTTTTTGGCCGGAGAAATAATGATGAATGATCAGCGTTGATATCAACTCCCCGTAACAGACGGTCTGGTCGTACACTTCATCTTCGCTGCCGTCGCGGCCGAGCTTCGATGCCAGTTCTTTGAAATGCTCGTCGACAACACTAAACACTTCGTGCCCGGGAGGAAAAAGTGCTTCCATAATGCTGGAGTGAAAATCTATCAATGCCGTAAGCTCTGGCTGATAGGGGCCATTGCTGCGAAACAAGCTCAGGATTCGCCCCAGTGCATTGGTGGTCTTTCCCATGGCGGAAACGACTACTACAGTCGGTAGCCCGTCAAAAGACCGTAGAATGGCGGCGACGTTTTCGATCCCCGCGGCATCTTTCACCGACGCGCCACCAAATTTAAAAATATTCATTTTTGATTGTAATCAAACGATTGCGGACTAAATTTGAACAGTGTTAAGGTATGCAAAGATCTTTGAATAAGACGTACACAACAATCGAAAGTTCGCGTATTGCGCACTCTATCGGTACAGCGCTGGACCGCTTCATCAAGAACAACCAGGACCAGTTTCAATTTGCCAGCGGTGAGTTGTCGCAATTGCTGCGCGATATAGCGCTCGCCTCCAAAGTTGTAAACAGGGAGGTGAACAAGGCAGGCCTGATGGATATCATGGGGTCGGCCGGCTCTTCCAATCTCACCGGTGATCAGCAACAGAAGCTGGATGTCCTCGCCGACATCCGTTTCACCCGGGCTCTCGCCAAGGGCGGAGAGGCATGTGCGCTGATATCGGAAGAGTCTGAGGCGTGCGTAGACCTGAATAGTAACGGGAAGTATGTTATCGCCATTGATCCTCTCGACGGAAGTTCGAACATCGACGTCAACGTTTCTATCGGAACGATCTTTTCGATTTATCGCCGGAAGACGCCGCAAGGTGGTCCGGTAACGCGTGAGGATATTATGCAGAAAGGTATCGACCAGATCGCGGCGGGATACATTCTCTATGGATCGTCTACGATGCTGGTCTTTACGACGGGGCACGGTGTCAACGGGTTCACCTACGAAGCCGGCCTCGGAGAGTATTTCCTTTCGCATCCCGAAATGCAGATCCCCGAAGGCGGACGAATATACTCTATTAACGAAGGCTTGTCGAACCTGTTCGACAAGGGAGTTAAAGATTATCTCCGGTACTGCAAGAACGAGCGGTACACAGCGAGGTATATCGGATCACTGGTTGCTGATTTCCATCGCAACCTCCTGAAGGGAGGTATCTATATTTATCCCGCTACCACCCGGGACCCGGAAGGAAAACTTCGCCTGATATACGAGTGCAATGCCCTGGCGTTTCTCGCCGAGCAGGCAGGGGGCCTCGCCAGCGACGGGCACCGGCGCATCATGGAAATAGAACCACAGACGCTGCATCAGCGTACTCCGTTGTATGTCGGGTCGAAGAAGATGGTCGAGAGAGCGGTGGCGGGTAGTCGTGAGTCGTGAGTGCAGCGCGAACCCCTGCAAAAGACCTAAGGCTCGATATGCCTCCCCATCGCTATTTCCAACATAGGGGCTGCTGCGATTCAACACTCACGATTCACTCCCCTCCTTCAACACTTCCGGGGCGTATTTCCGGATCACTTCGTACCACTTCACGAGTTTCTTGATATCTGAAACATAGACGCGGTTTTCGTCGTATTCCGGAAGCACTGACTTCAGGAATGCTTTGAGTTCGTCGGAGTCGGAGTTGCCGTCTACACCGGTATCATCTCCGAAGTCTTTCTGAATTTTCTTGAGAACGTCTTCAAGCGGCGTGTTGCCTTCCTTTGTGGTGGTGTAGATCGAGATCTCGTTAAGCAGCGACAACCGGTGGTTGCTGGTAGCTACCATTCTTGTTTTGGCGTCGTCGAGCGACTCCAGGATGACCCCCGACTTTGTAGGAGCGAGTACCTTAAACAATCCGCCTTTTCCTGATACGGTTGCGATATCTGCTATTGTCATAGTAAACGATTAGCGGGCAAATAAACAATTTCATTTCTGTTGTGCCAATGCTTCTTCGATAAATAACAGAAGTTCGCTCCTCCCGGTTTTTTCAGTCGAAGAAGTGATGAACACAGGAGGTAACTCGGCCCAGGTCTTCAGGAGTGTGGCCTGGTATGCGCGGAGGTTCTTATTAAGCTGGTTTTTTGTGAGCTTGTCGGCTTTTGTAAATACCAGTCCGATAGGGATCTCTTTCTCGCCTGCCCATTGGATGAATGCAAGGTCGATCTTCTGCGCCTCAAGGCGCGAATCGAGAAGGATAAAGAGACAGGAAAGAGTGTCTCTCCGGAGTACATATCCTTCAATGATCTTACCGAACCCATCCCTTTTTTCCTTGCTGACACGGGCATAGCCATAACCGGGCAGATCTACCATGTACCATCCGCCGTTGATAATGTAGTGATTGATCGTCTGAGTTTTCCCGGGGCTCCCCGATGTCTTGGCTAGCGCCTTCCGGTTGGTGAGCATGTTTAATAAGGAAGATTTCCCCACATTTGACCGTCCGATGAACGCAAATTCGGGTTTCCCCGGTGGGGGACACTTCCCGACGTCGGCAACACTTGAGACGAATTCTGCCTGCTTTATCTCCATTTAAACACAAACCAATGATTCGAGGCTAAAATAACATTATGTAAGGTTGGATGCATTACCGGATTTTTTAATTGTTAGGCAAATCACTCATTTTTTATATATTAGCATCTGGTATATAGTAAAAAATTGCCCCCATTACTAATTTTTTTCCAGAGATGTCCAGTATCCGCAGCATACTGATTTTTTTTACCAGTCTCTTTCTTTCTACCTCAGTCTTTGCTCAGCAAGACCCAAAGGAAACTGCCCGGGATTACGTGCAGGTAGCAGAAGAAATGATGGCGGGCTCACAAGCCCTTGATGATGTCCGTGGACTGATGGTTCTCGCGGCAGACCTCGACACGACGTATATCAAGGCCAACTTCGATGCAGGTTATCTGCATTTACTCACTATCGGAAAAGACCTGGCGGTGAAATACTTCCTCCGTGTCTATCGCCAAAACCCCGACTATCGGTTCGACCTCGAATACTGGATCGGAAAGAGCTATCAATACGGCCTCGACTTCGACAACGCCATAAAATTCTACAACCTCTACAAGCAAAAGCTGATGGCTAAGAACAGCTATCAGGGCTCCGATAAAATCGCGATGGAGGTTGTTGACAAGAGTATCGTCGAATGTGTTAACGGAAAGGAATTTGTCGCCAACCCGAGCAACCTGTCAATTATCAATATAGGCAGGGAGATCAACTCGGAGTTTGAAGACTACGCGCCGGTGCTGAACGAGCAGGAGGATGAGATCATATTCACAACGCGCCGTCGTGACGGCAACCTAAATCCCAACGTGGCCGACGACAACAAACCTTACGAAGATATTTTCATGTCGCGCAAGACGGGAGGAGTATGGAACTATGCCACTAATATCGGCGACAAGGTCAACACGTCTTACCACGACTCCAACCTCGCTCTTTCTGCCGATGGTAAGACCCTATATATTCTAAAAGACAACGGGGGTGGTGATATCTACTACTGCAACCAGAACGCTGACGGCAGCTGGGCACCACCGGTACCTTTGCCGGGTGTCATAAACTCATCGTTTGAAGAGAAATCCATTACGATCTCCAAAGACGGAAAAACACTGTACTTCTCCAGTAACCGCCCCGGCGGATTAGGCGGAACGGATTTGTACCGTGCAACCAAAGATGCTAAAGGCCAGTGGGGGAATGTGAAGAACCTCGGACCGAAGATCAACACGCCGTTTGACGAAGAGGGCCCGTTCATCGACTATGATATGGTGACGCTTTACTTCAGCAGCAAAGGCCACAAGAACATGGGTAGTTATGATATCTTCCGGTCTGTGTACGATCCCGTCAAAAACGACTGGAGTGAGCCCGAAAACCTTGGTTACCCCATCAACACTCCGGACGACGATATCTTTTACATTACGTCTGCCGATGGTAAACGCGCGTATTACTCTTCCGTCAGAGAAGATGGTCTCGGTTACACAGATATTTATATGATCACTGAACCCGAGGAGGTCGCGGAACCGGAAACTCCCGTCATCGTGAAGAACGACCCGGAGCCCGACGTGCCGGAAGAACCAAAAGAGCCCCGGGAGCAGAAAGAGCCTGAGCCGAAACCAAAACTGGCGCCTACACCGTTGCGCTATCTGGTAAAGGTTACCGATGCCGAGACCAATGCTCCGCTCGCGGTTAAAGTAGGTCTCAAAGGATTGAACGATAATGTTATTGTTGGTTCGTCACCGGTAGAGCCCGGTGTCTACGAGTTCCGCATCATCAGCCCGGTTGCCAAAGACTACCGCCTGTCGGTAGAGAAAGAAGGATATGCCTTTGTTAACCAGAATGTAAATATCCGCGGCGCAGGTGCGGGTGGTGAAATAGTGAATCGCACGGTCGAGCTTCGACGCCTCAAGGTGGGAACTGGATCCGTCCTGCGAAATATCTATTTCGACTACGACAAGGCTACGTTCAAGACGGAATCGTATAATGACCTCAACAAACTCGAGTCGATGCTGCGCCAGAATCCGCACATCAAAATCGAGATTGCAGGTCACACCGATAGCTACGGGCACTGGCAATATAATCGCACGTTGTCGCAAAAGCGGGCTGAAGCCGTCAAAGACTTCCTCACCAAGAAAGGCATTGACCCGCGGAGGGTGAAGGCTGTCGGATATGGCGAAAGCCGGCCGCTGGCGTCAAACGACGATGAACAGGAAGGCCGCGAGCTGAACCGCCGGGTTGAATTCAAAGTGATCCAAAACTGATTTCATCGGTATGGTTAAACGCCCTACCTTCGGACCTGTTATTTCGGGATCCAATGGCTGTTGTACCTTATAAAGAAGAAAAAGCCGGAAAAAAGGAGCAGGTGGCGAAGATGTTCAATAACATCAGCCATCGCTATGACTTTCTCAACCATTTACTCAGTCTCGGTATTGATAAGATCTGGCGAAAGAAGGCAATCCGGATATTAAAAGAAGCAAAGCCGCAGTTTATTCTGGATGTGGCTACCGGCACTGGCGACTTCGCTGTTCAGGCTATGAGCCTAAATCCGCAAAAGATCACCGGGGTAGACATATCGGAGGGAATGTTGAAAGTAGGTCGCCAGAAAATCGAGAAACTTGGACTGTCATCCAGAATCGAGTTGCTGAAGGGCGACTCGGAAGATCTTCAGTTTCAGGATAATTCGTTTGACGCGGTAACAGTCGGGTTCGGTGTCCGCAACTTCGAGAACCTGGAGGACGGCCTGGCGGAAATACTCCGTGTTATGAAGCCGGGAGCTCTGCTGGTGGTGCTCGAATTCTCGCGCCCCCGGAAATTTCCCATGCGACAGCTATATAATTTCTATTTCAAAAACATATTGCCCGCTTTAGGTCGTTTAATTTCAAATGACAAGTCAGCGTATACCTATCTCCCGGAATCGGTAGAGGCATTTCCTGACGGTACAGATTTTGAAAATATACTGGAGAAAGTCGGATTTAAAGAGACTGCATGCAAATCGCTCACATTTGGAATAAGTTCTATATACGTGGCCCGAAAGTAGCCCTGGTTATTCTTACCCTTTTGCAGGTTTTTGGCACAGGTGAGGAGTCCTTTGCCCAATACAAGAAGAGGTGGGTGAACCAGAACAACCCAAACTACGATGAACGCAGGCTTAGCTACGGGTTTTTGATCGGTTTGCATTCCACGGCTTATCAGGTCAAATACGCCGACAGGTTCGTCACCCCGGCCCTGGATTCCGTTTATTCAGTCGAGCCCGGCTGGTCGGCCGGCTTCTCGCTGGGTTTTATCGTCAACTACCGGATCACTGATCTGCTGGACCTCAGGATCACACCCAAAGTGGCGTTTTACGAGCATACACTTCAGTACCGGTATATCAGCGAGCAGCCAACAGTAGAGAAACTCGTCGAGACCACGATGGTGGAACTCCCATTTCTGTTGAAGTACAAATCCGAGCGCAGAGGCAATATTCGCATGTATATGATCGGTGGTTTCAAGCCGGGCCTGGAGGCGTCGGGCAAGAAGAAAGTTGAAAATCGCTCAAATAATATCGGGATTGCCGAACTGAACCTGAGCCTCGAAGCCGGATTCGGTTTTGATTTGTATTATCCGCTCTTTAAATTTTCACCCGAGCTGAGATTTTCGAGGGGTATTGTCAACGTTCTCGAAAATACTACGAACGTTTATGGACAACCCCTTTCGAGGGTGAATACGAATACAATAACGCTATACCTGCTATTCCAATAATGAGTCAAAGAATTGCGTTGATCACAGGTGCCACGTCGGGTATCGGAGAGGCTACTGCGCGCCTGCTGGCGAAGAATGGATACAACCTGATTATTTGCGGACGTCGACGTGACAGGCTTGAAAAGCTGTGCGAAGATCTCGCTGCAGACACTGACGTCACCACACTGTCTTTTGATGTACGCGACCGTGCTGCGGTAGCGACAGCATTACAATCTCTCGATAAAAAGTGGAGAACGGTAGATGTTTTGATCAACAACGCAGGGAACGCGCACGGGCTCACTCCGATTTACAAGGGCAGCATCGATGACTGGGATGCCATGATCGATATCAACGTGAAAGGATTACTCTACGTCTCGCATGAGATAATGGAGGGCATGACGAGCCGGAAATCAGGGCATATAATCAATATCGGCTCGATTGCCGGAAAGGAAGTGTACCCGAATGGCAATGTCTACTGCGCGAGTAAATTCGCGGTGGATGCTATAACACGTGGTATGCGCGTGGATCTGAACCCTTTCGGCATAAAAGTGACATCCATTCATCCGGGGATGGTAGAGACTGAGTTCTCGTTAGTGCGTTTTAAAGGTGATGCTGAGAAAGCTGCCAGTGTGTATGAAAGAGTGCAACCGCTTACCGGCGGTGATATCGCCGATGTTATTCTCTATGTCCTTTCGGTGCCCGATCACGTAGTGATCGCTGATCTGATCGTTTTCCCTAAAGCACAGGCCAGCGCTGTAGTACTAAAGCGTGAAGATTAATCCGTAATTCTCAAAGCTTGAATCCTAAGGCGCTCCCGCCGCATGCGGAGTTCGCATCAAAGGTATATTGAATGTAATAGATGCCGGTCGCATTGCACGGATAGGCTATGGCGGAGTAGTACTGATCATCTACCTGATTACTGGCGACTTTATTGCGTTTCGCATCATACAGCGTGACGACAATTCCGTCGGTATTCTGGTCAGGAGCACAAACGTTGATCATGTATTGTGTTCCCTTGGTGAAGACATACGAATATTCCACGAACTCCTTCCCGGATTTCTCTACTTTATAACTCTTGAGAAAGTTGAACCCTGACGCGAGTTTTGGAATACACTGCGAACTAAGCGTCTCGGAATTACACTGTGCCACGGCTGCGAAACCGGTGAACAGAACACAAACAACAAAGGCGAATAACTTCTTCATAACACTGTATGATGCTTAGCTTATTATTTTGTTTCTAATAGTACGGGTTGCTGACCTTATGCTTTCAATGTCGGCTTGTGTTATTGCTACCGAGCTTGAGCTGTTGTCTTTTACAACCATCACGCCGCCTACAACTTCATAGGTCGAAGGCCTGTATGTCGTGGTAATGCTAACATTATCGAACGATTGCTTTAATCCTTCGAGGTCATGGAATAACCCGGCCATGTTGCTGTTGGTGTCCTTGTAGAAGGCCAGCAAATTCATAATGTTATCCAATATTATTTTCTGGGTTCCGATTACTTCCTGCACCTGCTCATTGTCAGGATTGACCTTCGCTACTTCGCAGGTGATATGGAGGGCTTCAAGCCATCCGCCGGTCAGCAACAGGACACTCAAATGCGACCGCTTTTCAGTTTGCAGGTAGTGGTTGATCGAGTTGAAGTTTTGCGTTGTGATGAGGAGAAGTGAATCGAGGTCGCTGCTGTTTGATACGAGCCTGCTGATCGTTTCCATCTCGAAAAACTGGCCGATGTTGAGCTCATTCGCCAGATCGCGGATGGAGGACATATACCGGACACCATCCTGGGTTTGTTGGTAAATGTTGGTGTAACCCAGGTCTGTTCCGTAAATACCCAGGTTAAGCGCTCTTTTATAGTTGGTGTTGTAGCGTGAACTGTTGTCGGGTGAGTTCAGAAATCCGGAATTGTACTTTTTACCGGTCTCCTTCAGCATCACTGAAATTTCGAGGGGGCTGGGAATCCTGTTGAGAATTTCACTCACTTCACCGGAGAAGACTTCGGTTTCGATGGCGGTATTGTCAAGCGCCTCAACAAAGGCCTGATCTTCGGTCTTGCTGCCTGTACCGCAAGCTGAGAGGATCAAAAGCAATACCCCGAGAAATAATCCATGGACTAAAAGTCTCATAATGTAAAGTTAGCTAGTTATAAATTTAATAATTCGGCATTCCGGGACAAAATGTTACTTCCCTGCCAATTTTTTCCCACGCCAGACCTTTCGCCCAAACACAAATACTTTCACCCATTTTCTGAGCACCTGGCTGTATAGTGTGATATACAATACCACTGTCATAAGCCAGATTACACCGACATTGAACCTGTACGTGTCCACCATTCCGCCTGGCAGTCGCTTTAAAGGCGCATAGAAATGGGCGCGGTAGTCGAGGGCGTGCCTGGGTGCCGGGTCCTGAAAGATTGGATCCATCTGCTGAATCAGCTTACCATCGTGCTCAATTATCCGCTTTTCCTCGACAATATTTGTTACCAGTTCTGTCAGGCTTTCGTTGTGGAACCTGAGTTTGGCGTCCGTAATGCTATAGCCGGAAGTCTCTTCTCTCCTGCTTATCCACGCTTCGCGGGCCGAAACAGCCTGATTATAAATATCCTGATAATGACTTTTGTAACCCTTAAGGTAGTCTTCCATCCCTGAACCTGCCGCCGGGTCGATGCTGGCGAGCCTCCACTCGGCTTTCGGATCTATTTCCGACTGGCCGTGTCGATAGGGCTCATTCCGCAGGCTATGCCTGATTACGGCAAGTTGATTATCCACCAGCCACTTTACAGAGTCTCTGGTATCGTGCCTGTTGTCGAAGACAAACCTTGTTCGCCGGAGGAGTTCGTCGGCGAGGTAAGTAGCCCGGAAGTGAGCCTGCGAAGCCAGCTTGTCCAGCTCGAAGATTGGTTCTTCATACGAGTTGTGTGAAAACTGGTACACCGCAAGGGCCTCATACGCCCAACGCGACGCCATCAGGTCGGCCACGAAAGGAACCCTGCCCTTGTCGCCAATAGCCTCATTGATCTTGTCAAACCGGAACAGCAGCCCTCCGAGGATCATCTGCGGGATGAGCAACAGCGGTATAAGAACATAGACCGTAACCGACGAGCGGAATGCAGACGAGATATTAAGACCCATTACGTTGGCCATACACGACAAACTGAACAGCACAAACCAGAACGGGATGAGCATCTTCCATTCGATCTCCAGCAACAGGTTCCCGATGAACACAAAGCTGAAGGTCTGGATGGCTGACAAGCCGAACAGGATGAGTAGTTTTGATAGCAAGTAGCTGTTCCAGCTCAGCTGAAGGAACGATTCTCGTTTAAGGATCCTGCGGTCGCGGATAATCTCTTCCGCGCTCACGCTCAATCCCATGAAAAGCGCCACAATAATGCTCATCAGAAGATAGGCGGGAAAGTTGTCGTTGTAACGGAATGCATAGCCGCTGCCATCGGGAGTGTTGTTGTAGCGGATCATGAATGCCAGCAAAAACGCCAGGACAGGAGCTTCGATCAGGTTGATCAGCATATACTGGCGGTTAGCGATCTTCGCCATCATATCGCGTATGGTGAAGGTCAGTGTCTGGCGTAACCCCGAAGGCAGTTGCAGGGTACGCGGTGGTTGTTCCTCAACATCGGGAAGGGGAGTGGTGCTAAATTTATCGTGGAACGATTCATGCCATTGCTGCGGTGTCATTTTCCGCCGTTGGGTAGGCTCTCCATATTCGTTTACAACGCGGGCATCCAGAATATTGAAAATCTGCTCAGGGTTCACGTTTCCGCATGTATGGCAATGCCCGCGATGACTGTCCACCTGATGACTTGATTTCTTGAAGTAGGTGATCGCTTCTACCGGAGGACCATAGTATGCGAGGTATCCACCGATATCCATGATAATCATCTTGTCGAACATCTTATAGATGTCTGATGAGGGTTGATGTATGACGAGGAATATCAGCTTTCCTTTTAGGGTCAATTCTTTGAGAAGGTCGACGACGTTTTCGGAATCGCGGGAGGAGAGTCCCGAAGTCGGCTCGTCGAGAAAGAGCACCGCGGGTTCGCGTATCAGCTCTAGCGCGATGTTGAGTCGCTTTCGTTGTCCTCCTGAGATCACCTTATCCAGTACACCGCCTACCTTCAGATCCTTGCGCTGGTCGAGCCCCAGATTCGCCAGCACTTCCATTACACGCTCGTGTATTTCTTGTTCTGTATAGTGAGCGAAACACAGCTTTGCATTGTAATAGAGATTCTGGTAGACGGTGAGCTCTTCGATGAGAAGGTCGTCTTGCGATACGTAGCCTATCACGCCGTGCAGTTGCCCGGGATCTTCGTGAAGGTTGATTCCGTTAATGCGTATCTGCCCTTTCTCCGGCTGAAATATTCCGGACAGTACGTTCAGCAGGGTGGTCTTGCCCGAGCCACTCGCTCCCATGATCCCGATTAGTTTACCGGGACCTTCGGAGATAGAAAGATTGTGCAGACCGACTTTGCCGGAGGCGAATTTATAGCCTCCGATCTCCGCGTTGAAAGACAGACGTGTTGTTTGAATCCTGTCGTTAAAGTTCGCGACGATGTCACTATAATACAGTGCATTTCCGCTCTGGGATTTGATGGTACTCCCATTCGGAAACAGGTAGACGTGCCCCGCCTCCATCGCAAATCCGTTGAGCATGTTCACTTGCTCTCCCAGGTACTTGACAAAATACATGTCAACTGCCGGAACCCGCAGAAATATCAATGAACCACCCAGGTCGCCCTGTACATGTCGGCAATGCTTGCAGGAATCCGCCGACTGCTCGTCAACGATCAGGGTCTCTTTCATATCAAGAAACCGCGGGTCATCGCCAATTACGAATCTGACGATGGCGTCATACGCGCTCTGATGGAGGTTGAATACCGAGGAGACGGTGTTGATTATTTCGCGTCGCTGAGGCGATACAGGCAGCGCAGGGCCGGCAAGCTCCAGCAACTTGATGAGTACAATGACCTTCTGTTTCTGCGTTAAGGTCTTGTTGATCTTCTTGCATATACCCAGCGTCTTGACCGAATCACTTACCGAGATACGCCGCGACTTACCTTCTTCCTCACCGTAACGGGAATCTCTGTCGTACAGCGTGACGTACTCCTGCACGGCGTCCAGGTCCAGCTCGGTCTGGAACAGGTTTATTACGTAAAGCCGCTCCCGCTCACTAGCTCCACCATCCTGTTTTGTGATGATTGCAAAAAGTTGGGTCAGTGCCTTGAGTATTTCTTCGCTCATGAGGGTGGGTCAGCAAACCTGCGGAAAAATATCAATAGGGTATGAACTCAAAGGGAATTTCTACAAGCTCGGAAAACTCCTCCCCGGCTTCCTCCATATCTTCGTCATCTTCATGAAAATACCACTGAACCTTCATTCCTTTGATCTCTTCCAGCGCGTAAAGCAGGTCGAGAATCAGCTTTGATGATGAGGTGTTGAAGTACTCAAGCTTGAAAACAAATGTGGTTGCCGGATTCGGGGCTTGGGCATACGCTTCGACCCAGTCGAGCACAGGCTTGTAATGCTCAGTTGAGTCTTCCGGCAGGGAACGCCCCGAGATCTCCATTATCCCGTTCTGTTTGTCCAGGATAATGCTGGGGGTGTCTTCCGTTCCTTCCAGATGCAGTGTGTTCATGTTTGGGTTGTTTAATTCTTGACAATTTAGGATTTCATCCGAATATTTACCTTCAGGCAAAAGAAACAATGCGAGTCTGATAGCTCCTGGAAGTCGAAGGAAAGTTTGCTGCCTGATTTACGCGCCATGTCGACGAACCCCAGACCGGCGCCACCCTTTTCTGAAAGGGATCTTCCCTGAATAATATCTCTGTAGAGATGTTTCAGGCCGCTTTCATCGAGATCATTGACTTGCCGGAGCGATCGCCTCAACTCAGATACCCTGTTCGTTTCGATCGGGTTGCCTGACATCACCGAATATCCGTCAGGTTCACGCCCTACGAGAAATATCGCGGGAAATGCCCGCTGCGTCTCCGCTCCCTTTTCGCTGTGTCTCGCGATATTCTGCAGTGACTCCATCATCACGTTGAAGACCTTACGCCGCACAACAGGGTCGCAAACGGCTGCCTCCAGCGTTTGTTCTCCGAGCGCCAGGAGACGCTTTACCGTTTCCTGTGAAAAATCCCCCTGATAGATAAATATCAGGTTCTCCGATATCATGACGCGGTGCAGGCTATAAATAGTGTTCATGAATGTTCAGAATTTGATCCCTATCAGTAAGACATCGTCCGTTTGCTTCTGATCCCCCTTCCAGGTGTTCCACTGATCCTGAAATATCGCCTGCGCCTCCTTCATAGGAATCGAGTGTACCTTTGTGATGATCTCGCGCAGCTGTTTCGTACCGAACTTCCTCCCCTTAGGGCCCCCAAACTGATCACAAAATCCATCGGAACAAAAGAATATCGAGTCGCCATGATTCATTCTGAGGGTACTACTCGCAAAATTCGTTTGATTCTTGAATATACCACCGCCGATCGGAAATTTGTTGCCTTTGATTTCTTCCAATACACCGCTTCTGACCGCATACAACGGACGGTGTGCACCGGCATACGTGACTTCGTTTGCTTCGAGGTTGATTCTGCAAAGGGAAATATCCATGCCGTCTTTTGTTCCGGTTTCTTCATCGGGTCGTAGCGTTGTAGAAACGCCTTCATCGAGCAGGTCGAGAATTTTTCCCGGATCGGTAACTTTCCGGCTTTTCACGATGTCATTCAGCAGGAAGTAGCCAACCAGCGAGAGCAGAGCACCCGGCACACCGTGTCCGGTACAATCTACCGCTGCCATGAAAATGTCGTCTCTTACCTGGGCAAACCAGGGGAAATCGCCTGACACCACATCGCGTGGCCTGTAGAAGATGAATGAGTCGCGTAGTGTGCGATCGATCAATCTCGGATTCGGTAGTATAGCACCCTGAATCCGGTGGGCATAGTTGATGCTCTCGGTGATCTTCCTGTTTTGATGACGCACTTCCAGTTCAATCTTCTTTCGCTCGGTGATGTCGTGCGAAACGAGCAGCACTGATTCGAGAACGCCGCTTTCATCATATTCCGGGATAGCATGCGTCTGCATAACGCGCGTGCCTATGCGGGAGGGGAAATCGATCTCCAGGATCATTTTCCCTCCTGAATCGCTTACCTGGTTGACGATCTTCGACCACGATTCTATGATGGAAGGATGCAGATCTGTCTCTTTCGTCTTTTTGTTGAGGTAGGCGATCGGCCCGCGACCGGTGTAGTATTCGATAACAGGATTGATATACGTTGTTGTCCCGTCTTCCAACCTGATGATCAGGTCGGGAGAATTTTCCGAGAGCGCCTGTATCTTGGTGCGCATTCGGCTGGCCTCTTCGTCGAGCCGGCGCGCGGTGATGTCGTTGGTTTGCAACAGGAATCCATAAACATCCGGATCGTTGAGAGCGTTGGAAGCCATGGACTCAAGCCATATATAGTTTCCTTCTTTAGAACGATACGCGTATTGTATCTTGATTTTTTCCCCGGGATTCTCTCTCAGGCGACTGAAGATGTGTGTGAAGGAGGCTCGGTGATCGGGATGCACGTGTTCGAGATCTGTCTCACCGATGAGCTCAAGCTGTTTGTATCCGAGTATCACTTCAACAGACGGGGATACGTAGCGGATACTCCTGTCTTCACTGTAGACGGTTGTCAATCCCGTAGGGTGGCCGTTACGATAAGATGCCCGAAGGTATCCTTTTTCGCGGGCGTCGCTTATCGTCAGTAGTGACGAATTGAACGCATGCTCATTGACTCCGTTCTCGCGGTAGATCATTACCTCCTTTCGCGCTTTCCGGGAAACCCAGACGGCGAGGGAGCCGATGATCAGGATCACGGCGAACGCGCCGTACAACGGCAACAGCGCCGGCGTGCCGGCATGCCAGCTTCGTGCGATAATGTCAGGAATCAGAAATGCGCTGGCAATTACCGATACGACAAAACATCCGGTCAGGATAATGCTCCATTTGTTCTTGTCCTTTAGGAATTCCATAGTTTGTTTCGGGGCTGATGCCGGACTATCAGTCCTTAATCTCCGCAGACGGCCAAACGTAATCGCTTTGTTTTCCGGTTGTATTTGTCGCTAAAATACCGTTTCGCCTACTAGTGGCGGGTCAATTTCAGCGGGAAACCTTACATGCGTCGTTTAGCGTCCAAGTCGCTGGTACGCTGGTCGCGTGAATGTGAACGGGTCAGATTTTTTTGCTGTGGATTTGCTTTAATTTGCAGTATGAAAAAAATTCTGGTTCTGGGTGCCGGGCGGTCATCTGCCTCTCTGATAGGATATCTCCTCGACCACGCTGCCGCCGGCGATTGGTTCGTCACGGTGGGTGATGTCTCCCTTCAGAATGCGTCGGAGAAAGTCGGACAGTCTGATCGTGGTAATGCGGTTGCATTGGATATGAACGAGCCGGAGGCTACCCGTCAGTTGATTCGCGGCAGCGATATCGTTGTATCGCTTTTGCCCCCTACCTTTCACCCGGTAGTCGCGCTGCGCTGCCTGCAGGAAAAGAAGCACTTCCTGTCGGCAAGCTATGTTTCTGACGAGATGATGGCGTTTGATGCCGAGGCACGGGCGCAGGGGCTTGTGTTTGTCAACGAATGTGGTCTCGATCCTGGAATCGACCACCTCAGCGCAATGAAGGTGATTGACGGAATACACGCCGATGGCGGCAAGCTTACATCGTTTGAGTCGTTTACCGGCGGCCTTATTGCGCCCGAGACGGATCCGCAGAATCCCTGGCGTTACAAGTTCACCTGGAACCCCCGCAATGTCGTCACCGCGGGTCAGGGCACGGCTAAATATCTCGAGGGTGGGAAGAGTAAGTACATACCCTATCAACAACTCTTCCGCCGCGTTACACCGGTGTTTGTACCGGGCCACGGTCATTACGAGGGGTATGCTAACCGTAATTCGCTTAGCTATATCGATACATACAACCTTCACGGAATCGAGACCATGCTGCGCGGCACTTTGCGCCACCAGGGTTTTTGCGCTGCGTGGAATGTGTTTGTGCAGCTAGGTTGTTGCGACGATACCTACCCGATGGAGAACGTGAAGTCCATGACGCACAGTGATTTTATCGATTCATTCCTGCCTCCGATCACCGGTTCCAATAGTGTTGAAGAAAAGGTTTGCACGCATCTTTCATTAAAGGGTGATAGTGCCGAGATCGGAATGCTGCGATGGTCGGGCCTGTTTGATCAGACGCCGGTTGGCCTTGCCTCCGGCACTCCTGCCCAAATACTGGAACACATCCTGATGAAGCGATGGACACTTTCCGGTGGCGACAAGGATCAGATAGTAATGTGGCACCGGTTTCGGTATCGCGTTGCCGACGAGGACAAGGAGATCCAGGCTTCATTGGTTGCCAGCGGTGTGGATGATGCACATACCGCAATGGCCAGAACTGTAGGGCTTCCGTTGGGTATTGCCGCGCGGCTGGTTGCCTCCGGCCAGATCCAGGCCAGAGGTGTCGTGATACCGATTACGCGTGAGTTTTATATTCCAATCCTCGACGAGTTGGCGCAGCAGGGAATAGTCTTGAATGAAACGCAGGTCCGATAAGACAACGCGATAGGTGTTACCTGTTTTCTTCGTATCCCCTGTCGACGAGTAGCCCCGGTGACTTCGATGCCTGCACAGCGAGGTAGTCGCATCGTTCATTTTCGGGATGGCCGGCATGGCCGCGAATCCATTTGAACTTTGGCTCGTACTTTTTGTGAAGGGGTATATAGCGCTGCCACAGGTCGACGTTCTTCTTTCCCTTGAAATTTATGCGTTCCCAGTTCCAGAGCCAGCCCTGTTCAATAGCTTTGACTACGTATTGCGAATCGGAGAATATGGTGACGGGAATTCCCTCACGCCTGATCGACTCCAGTCCGGCAATAACGGCCAGGAGTTCCATCCTGTTGTTGGTCGTTAGCCGAAAGCCCTGCGAGATCTCTTTCTCGTGCCTATTGTATTTCAGGATAGCACCATAGCCCCCCGGACCCGGGTTGCCCTGTGCTGCGCCATCGGTATAAATTCTTATCATTGATAGTCACTCAGAAATTTCATCAGCGCGCGGATCTCGCGCTTTCTGATAGCAGGAAAATTTGCGATGCGGAAAGTTGAAGGCTTAAGGTCGCCATAGCCTTCGCCCAGCAGAAAGCCGTTCTTCTTTGCTTCCGATTTGATGGAAGTAACGAGACTTTCGTCTGCGTAAACAGGAACAACTGTAAACGATCTCGCTTCTTCATTGTGGATGAGATGTCGAAGACTCTCCTTTTCGCGTAGGAATTCCATCCAGGTCCTGTAGCGATCGATTGTCCGCGCATTTACTTCGCGGATCGGCCTGGCGGATTCCATCACACGATACAACAGGTATATGTTCAATACGTTCGGTGTGAACGGTGTTTGCCACTTCTCCATCATATCCGACATAAATGTCAGGCTGTTGTAGTGTGCTTTCTCGCCTATTTTGTTAGCCTTCGCTATGGCGGCCGGGGAGAGGGCCATGATTCCAAGCCCTGCCGGCAGACCAAAACACTTTTGTACTGAGGCAAACCAGATGTCGGCGTCCGAAAACCCGAGTGTGATTCCCGCCATGCTCGACGTTGCGTCTACCGCGATCAGGTACTGCGGGTATCGCTCGCGCAAGGTGGCGAGGATCCCGTTGCTTACCTGGGTGCCGTTAGATGTTTCATTCTGCGTGATGCAGATAAGCCCCGGATTTTTTCCAAGACGCAGTTTCTTCGGGTGAATCAACTCGTTGGGATCAAACGGGTGGGGAATAGCCGAAGAACGCAGACGGTGTGTGTATTCAAACCACTTCTTTCCAAAAGCGCCGTTAAAGAAGTGATGAATTTTTTTGTCGGCGATTGATTGTGCGATTATCTCCCAGCATTCCGTTGCTGACGTGGTGTATAAGATCGTGTAGTCCTCAGGTATCCTGAGCTTTTCTTTCAGTAGTGCTATCGTTTTCTCTGACAGGCGCATGAATTCATCGCTGCGATGATTGACGCTGAGGATTCCCGCCTTGAACGCATCCTTCACGTAGCCGACAATTCCGTCGTGAACCCTGGAAGGCCCTGGATAGAAAGAGATCATACCGGCCTTTTTTCGTTGAAGTAATTGATCGCCATCGCGTACCCTTCAAGACCGAAACCGGTTAACAAACCCACACACTTGGACGTTATGAGACTGAGGTGCCTGAATTCTTCGCGGTTGTGTATATTGGATATATGTACTTCTGCCACGGGTGTATTGATCGCTGCGATCGCGTCGTGAATAGCAACGCTGGTGTGGGTGTAGGCGCCGGCGTTCAGCACGATGCCGTCAAAGCTGAAGCCTGTTTCGTGCAGTTTATTGATGATCTCGCCTTCAACGTTCGATTGATAATAGTACAACTCGATTTCGGGAAAGCGCTTTTGGAGTGATTCAAAGTAAGCCTCAAACGGCTGGTTGCCGTAAACAGACGTTTCGCGCTGCCCCAACAGGTTGAGATTGGGTCCGTTGATGATGATGATTTTCATGATCGAAAGATAGAACAAAGGTTTGAAAGGTTTAAAGGGTTTAAAAGGTAAAAGGGCATGCGAATTCGGATAGTGCGCCCCCGGCATTATCTTTGGATATGTGGGAGAAACAGATCAAGGAATTTGGTCATTACCTGAAGCTGGAGCGTTCGCTCGCCGGCAATTCGGTAGAGGGGTATCTGGCAGACACGGAGAAGCTGCGCCAGTTTACCGCGATGAAATACAAAGACCTGCCTCCCTCAGGCGTTTCGACCGAAATTCTGCGTGAGTTCCTTGAATATATCAACGGGCTTGGGTTGAGTGCCCATAGCCAGGCGAGGATACTTTCGGGGCTGAAGAGTTTTTACAGGTATTTACTGTCGGAGGGAGTTATTGACAGTGACCCGACGGTGCTGATCGAAGGTCCGAGACTTGGCAGGAAGCTTCCGGATACGCTGAGTTTCCACGAGATTGAAGTGTTGCTGGACAACATTGATCTGTCCACACCCGAGGGTGCGCGAAACCGAGCGATACTCGAAGTGCTTTACAGTTCGGGGTTGCGTGTCTCCGAGTTGGTCGGTCTGCAGATCAACAACATCTATCGCGATATCGGATTGTTGAAGGTGAGGGGGAAAGGAAACAAGGAACGGCTCGTGCCGATCGGGCGTGATGCTTTAAAGTACCTGTCCATATACCTCGATCAGATTCGTGGCATTCATCCGCATAAACCACCGCGGAAGGATGCTGAATCGTATGTCTTTTTGAATCGCAACGGAGGAAGTCTGAGCCGCGTAATGGTATTCACCATTATTAAGCGCCTGGCAAAAGAAGCGGGGATTAATAAGAACATCAGCCCGCACACATTTCGGCACTCCTTTGCTACCCACCTGATAGAAGGGGGGGCGGATCTGCGCGCGGTGCAGGAAATGCTGGGACATGAGTCGATCACCACCACCGAGATATATACACATCTGGACCGCGACTACCTGCGGCAGGTGATCCAGGAATTCCATCCGCGCAGTTGAACTCTCCCCTTCCCTTCCTTCCTTCCTGAAGGAAGGAAGGAAGGAAGGGGGAGGCCTAGAACTTGAAGGTTACGCCCAGTGAGAGTGGAGCGATCCCATAACCAACTTCGCCAAAACCGGCAACACGCTCATTGAAGAAGTAGCGGGCACCAACGTGAAGACCAAGGCGTACCCCACCGCTATACGGGTCAGAGAATCCGGTGAAGCTGTCGCCCGAATAACTTGAAACCAGAACACCGAGGAACAAACCGCCGTAGATATCGAGTTTTTCTTCTCTGATCTCAAACAGCTCGCTGAAGTGATAGGAACCTTTCACCCCGATATCGAGGAAGGTGTACTTGAAGCGAGCGCCGGTGCCATAGTTATACCGGTATGCGGTATACCCCAGGTATGGTCCGACTGTAATCACATCACTCACCGCCCATTCGCCGGAAACGAGGAGCGGGACACCACCGGCATAGTAATAACCGAGGCCAATACCTGCATTCAGCAAGAAATCACCTTTGTCATACCTCGCCTGACCAGACGCAAAGCTGGCGGAGAACACTATGACGATAAGCAGGAAAAATTTCAAAACGTTTTTCATGAATTGTGTTTGTTTAAGTCAGTCCCTTTAAGTTGATTTTCGCGTCAAAAATAGAAAAAAAGCTCTTAACAAAAGCATGCCATTAGTATAAAGTCACAATGTTAGCTTTCGCGTCTGAACTCACCTCAGGAAAAGTTATCTTGCACCGCCTATGTATAAATTCTTTCGCCCTCTGCTTTTTGCTATTGATCCGGAGACAATACATAAACTGGTGGCCGGGATGTTGCGTATGTTGATGGGATTGCCCGGATTCAGGTCGTTTCTCAGATCTGCCTGCACTATTTCAGATGGACGCCTTGAACGTACCTTGTTCGGACTCACGTTCAAAAACCCTGTTGGCCTTGCGGCAGGGTTCGACAAGGACGCGAAATTGATCGATGAACTCGCATGTCTTGGTTTTGGATTTATAGAAATCGGTACGATCACCCCAAAAGGACAACCCGGCAATCCGAAACCCCGCCTGTTTCGCCTTCCGAAAGATCAGGCACTGATCAACAGAATGGGCTTCAACAACGAAGGCGTTGACACCGCCGTGGCGCGCCTCAGGAAAAGAAAAACAGATGTTATCGTCGGGGGCAACATCGGAAAGAATAAGGCGACTCCCAACGAAGACGCGCATGCAGACTACACGGCGTGTTTTCACGCTCTGTATGATCACGTCGACTACTTTGTGCTCAACGTCAGCTCTCCCAACACCCCCGGTTTGCGGGAGCTGCAGGAGAAACAGCCGCTTCAGCAACTGCTCTCAACGGTCAAGGCACTAAACGCTGCAAAGGCGGTGGCCAGACCAATATTGCTGAAGATCGCCCCCGATCTGACGGAGGGCCAACTGAACGATATAGTGGATATCGTAAAAGCTACTGGCATCGACGGCCTGATCGCTGCGAACACCACGATTTCGCGTGAGGGGTTGACGACATCTCCGCGGGAACTCGACCGGATTGGCGCCGGTGGTCTCAGTGGCAAACCATTATCACAAAAGGCGACCTCGGTGATCAGGTTTCTGCGAGCGAAACTCGGTGCCGGGTTCCCGATTATCGGAGTGGGTGGCATTATGACTCCGGAAGACGCCATAGAGAAGCTTGAGGCCGGCGCCGACCTGATCCAGATTTACACAGGGTTTATATATGAAGGTCCCGGAATTGTGAAGCGAATTAACAAACGAATATTGCAGTCGGCGGTGTGATCACATCGCGCTCACCGCTTTTACTCCCAGAGAGAAGATCCCGCAACCGATACCCGATAAGCGACAATGGACGGCTGGTGTGTTTAGACGGCAGATAAACACCTTCCAGAACACGTGTTTCAATGTTTTTGGTTAGTTTTGCGGCTTAGACATGGCAAAAAACAGCTATAAATCCAATACTTTCCGGAAGGGTGAAAAGGAGAAGCGGAGCAAGACGCCTCGATCCGGGGTTGGTTTTTCTTTTTTGAAGGACCCGAGAGCAAAGCTGGCCCTGGGTCTGTTCCTGATCTTCGCCAGCCTCTACATGTTTTTTGCGCTGCTGTCTTACATGTTTACCGGCCCCGCCGACTTCAGTGAAGTCAGCAATCAGCAGAGTATGAGAGGTATCTTCGACGTGCTGAGAGGAAGGGACATCAGCAACTGGCTGGGCTTGTATGGCGCTATCTTATCACACTTATTTATCTTCCGATGGTTTGGTATAGCGTCATTTCTTATTCCACCGCTATTATTCCTGATTGGTTACAAGATCGTGTTCAAACGCGAGATCATCAGGATTTCTTCCTACGCGATCCTGGCATGTTTTTCTATCGTATGGCTGTGCCTGATGCTGGGCTACATGGTTGAGATCAACCAGGGAGGACACGCCTGGCAGATCCTTGGGGGCGGCTTTGGGTTGGTGCTCGCAGAGATAAGTTATGGCATGTTGGGATGGGGCACATTCCTGATACTGATACTGAGTCTTTTCATCTTCATCATTTTCTACTTCAACGTTACATCAATTCCGGGTGTCAAGGTTCACGACCCCAAGCCAATGGGCTCTGACGCCATCGCCGGTGATGAACCTTTGTTTTCGGGATACACGGATGAGGAGGACCAGTGGGCCGCCAGGAATGAGCAGGACGGCGGGCAGGATGATGAAGAGGACGAAGAAGTCGAAGAGACCGAAGATGCTGAAGAAGAAGAGTCTGAAGCAGAGCCGGTGACTGATACTACTGTCAACCTTCAGGTCAATGCGGTTGTATCGCAGAAGAAGGAACCGGGTAAGACTGAGCCGGAGTTTACCGTGGCGGAGCGCCTCGAAACTGACGCGATAGCAGAAAACCTTGTTGAAGAGCACGGTGAATACGACCCGACCCTGGAGCTGAGCAGTTACAGGTTCCCCACACTCGACCTGTTGAACGAATACGACTCAGGCAAAGCGGGTGTTACGCAGGAAGAGCTTAATCAGAACAAAGACAAGATTGTTGAGACGCTGGTAAACTTCAAGATCGGCATACAGAGCATCAAGGCGACAATCGGTCCCACGGTGACGCTATACGAAATCGTGCCCGATGCCGGTATCAAGATTTCGCGTATCAAGAACCTCGAAGATGATATTGCGCTCAGTCTCGCCGCACTCGGCATCAGGATCATTGCGCCGATCCCCGGAAAAGGTACCATCGGCATTGAAGTGCCCAACAAGAACCGGGAAATGGTCAGCATCCGCTCCATGCTCGCAACACCGGCCTTTGCGAAGACTGACAAAGAGCTGCCAATCGCGTTGGGGAAGACGATTTCCAACGAAGCGTTGGTGATAGACCTGGCCAAGATGCCGCACCTTTTGGTGGCCGGCGCTACGGGGCAGGGTAAATCGGTCGGCCTGAATGTGATCCTCACTTCGCTTATATATAAGAGGCACCCGTCGCAGCTCAAGTTTGTGCTCGTCGATCCCAAGAAAGTGGAGATGTCGCTCTATTCGAAGCTTGAGCGCCATTACCTGGCGAAGCTTCCCAACAGCGAAGAGGCGATCATCACCGATACGCGAAAAGTGGTTCATACGCTGAATTCTCTCTGTATTGAGATGGAAAACCGCTATGAGATACTGAAGGATGCGGGCGCGAGGAATCTCAAGGAATACAACGCCAAGTTTGTTGCCCGCAAGCTGAATCCCCGGGAAGGACACCGGTTTCTTCCCTATATCGTACTCGTTATCGACGAGTTGGCCGACCTTATGATGACCGCGGGCAAAGAGGTGGAAACACCTATTGCGCGCCTTGCCCAACTTGCCAGGGCCATTGGTATCCACCTGGTACTGGCTACGCAGCGGCCTTCGGTCAACGTCATCACAGGCGTTATCAAAGCCAATTTCCCGGCACGCTTGTCATTCCGCGTTACCTCCAAGGTCGATTCCAGGACTATTCTCGATACCGGCGGTGCAGACCAGCTTGTCGGTCAGGGCGATATGCTGCTCAGTTCCGGCTCCGACGTCATACGTCTTCAGTGCCCGTTTGTTGATACGCCTGAAATTGAAACCGTTTGTGACTTTATAGGCTCGCAGCGAGGTTATGAGTCGGCTTATCTGCTTCCTGAATTTGAAGGTGACGACGAAGGTGTGGCTAATGTTGACCTTTCCGACCGGGATGCCCTTTTTGAGGACGCAGCCCGTGTGATCGTCATGCATCAGCAGGGAAGCACTTCCCTGATTCAGCGCAAGCTCAAACTAGGCTACAACAGAGCCGGCCGACTGATCGACCAGCTTGAAGCTGCCGGTGTGGTGGGTCCGTTTGAGGGTAGCAAGGCTCGTGAAGTTTTGATCAAGGACGAGCTAAGTTTGGAACAATTATTGAATAATTTGCGGGAAAAACATAATCAACCATAATCCGATATCCGATCTGAAATGAAGAAAACATTGTTAGCTGTCGTTTTAATGGCCTTTGTAAAGGTCTCCTTTGCTCAATACGACCCCAAAGCATTAGAAATACTTGAGGCCATGGGTGAAAAATACAAGTCGATACCCTCCTACGAGGCTGATTTTTCCTGGATACTCACTAACACTGTCGAAAATCTGAAAGAAGAATTCAAAGGTCGTCTTACGGTAAAGGGCGATAAATACAGGATTTCCCTCCCTGAACAGGAAGTCATCAATAACGGAGTCACGGTATGGACCTATCTTCCGGAAGTCAAGGAGGTCAACATCGACAGCTACGACAAAAACTCCGGCGATATCAATCCGCTGAAGATTTACGAAATCTATCAGAAGGACTTCAAATACCTCTATATCCAGGATAAGACCGAGAGTGGTGTCCTGTGCGAGGAGGTCGATCTCGTTCCCGAAAAGAAAGATGCGCAGTACTTCAAGATCAAACTTATGATCAAAAAGAAGGATAAGATTATTCACAGTCTTACGATGTTCGACAAAGGCGGGAATCAGTACAAGTACACGATTACGAAATTTGCTCCGAACGCGGTTATTGCCGACGCCTTCTTTAGCTTTGATCCCAAGAAATATCCGGGTGTTGATGTGATCGATCTCAGGTAATTGCAACCTTTTTCCAGTCCGTTATACCTGGTAACGGTGTTGTTTCATTCCCAATGAACTCCCCGCCGGCGGAATCGATAGATTCAGGACACTTTTAGTTACTTTGCGACATGAATTCCCGCCAGCTTTTTGAACAGATCAGGAAGAAGCAGTCGTATCTCTGTGTCGGCCTGGATACCGACCCCGGCAAGGTTCCGACCCACTTGCTTAAGAGCGATGACCCGGTATTTGAATTCAACAAGCAGATCATCGATGCAACGCATCAGTATTGCGTCGCGTACAAACCAAATATTGCCTTCTATGAGGCTCTTGGCCCTAAAGGGTGGGAGAGTCTGAGAAAAACCCTCGATTATATTCCCCGTGATATCTTCACAATCGCTGATGCCAAACGCGGAGACATCGGGAACACCGCTGCGCTGTATGCCAGGGCATTCTTCGAAGTTCTCGACTTTCATGCGCTGACAGTCGCGCCGTATATGGGTGAAGATTCCGTGAAACCATTTCTCGGATACAAAGATAAATGGGTCATCCTGCTCGCGCATACTTCTAATCCCGGGAGTCAGGATTTCCAGATCATCGAATCGCGCGATACCGGCAGGAAATTGTACGAGGAGGTAATATTGAAAGCGATGCAATGGGGCACACCCGACCAGCTGATGTTTGTAGTGGGAGCCACGCAGGCAGACAAGATGGCTTCAATCAGGGAAATTGCACCTGATAATTTTTTCCTGGTTCCAGGTGTTGGTGCACAAGGGGGTGACCTTCAGGAAATTTCGCGCACGGGCCTGAACGCACAAGGCGGCCTGCTCGTCAATTCTTCCCGCGCAATCATCTACGCCTCCAATGATCGCGACTTCGGAAACGCCGCAGGAAAACAAGCCAGGAAAGTCGGCGAAGAAATGAATCGTTATCTCGATCAGTATTTGTAAATTGGTTCACTCATGTCAAGACCCTCTGACCATGAACGAATCATTCCTGCACTACATCTGGCAGCTTCAGTATTTTGATAAGCAAGATCTTCGCACCAGCGAAGGAGATGAGATTGCTGTGCTCAATCCCGGTCTTCACAATTCGCATGCGGGCCCCGACTTCTCAGAAGCAAAAGTAAAACTTGGTCCTATGGAATGGGCTGGTAGCGTGGAAATCCATATTACTTCTTCCGGCTGGCGTGAGCACAGGCACGACGAAGACCCGGCATACGAGAATGTTGTGCTGCACGTGGTATGGGAGGAAAATGAAACTATCCTTCGCGCGGATGGAACGCCATTGCCAACACTCGAGCTGAAGGGACGCGTTGATCGGTCATTCATCCTTCAGTACAAGAGGATCGTTCACAGCAAGAGCCGGATTCCTTGTGCGAGTGCAATTCATAGCGTGCCGGACGTTGTGAAAATGTCGATGCTCGACTGCTCGCTGATGGTTAGGCTTGAGAAGAAAGCGGATGCTATTCTGCAGGCACTTCAGAAAAATAAGGGCGACTGGGAGGAGACATGCTACCAGATGCTCTGTCGGAACTTTGGCTTCAAGGTAAATACCGATCCATTCCTTCAACTCGCACAATCGATCCCGTACAGGGTATTGATGAAGCACAGTGACAAGCTTGAACAGATCGAGGCGCTTCTTTTCGGGCAGGCTGGGTTTCTGAAGGAAACGATCAACGATGCCTACTACTCGCAGCTGAAAAGAGAATTCACACTCCTCCAAGGGAAATACCGGCTCGCGCCGCGACAAATGAATAAGGCACAGTGGAGATTTCTGCGGCTGAGACCCGCCAACTTCCCGACGATCAGAATGGCACAGCTGTCGTCTGTGCTCTTTCATCAGAAGAACATGTTCGCAAAGATCATTTCAACAAAGTCGTGGAAGGAACTCGTGCCCGCGTTTTCGGTCAGACCATCCGAATACTGGCGGCACCATTACCGCTTCTTCAAAACCCAGAAGAAGGAAATTCCACCACTCGGGCAGATGAGTATTGAAAACATCGTCATCAATTCTATCGTGCCGATGATGGTGGCTTATGGCAGGGCCAATGACGATCAGCGATATGTGGACCGTGCGTTGCAACTGCTGCAGGAAACACCACCGGAAGACAACAACATACTGCGATCGTGGGAAGGACTCGGGATGCTTAACGGAAATGCATTCGATTCACAGGCGTTGATTGAATTGCACAATAGTTTCTGTATCCGCCGCCGGTGCCTCGACTGCAAGATCGGGTGTTCACTGCTAAAGCCTGTAGCCTGATGGATGTTCTTATCGCCCTTGTTCACCTTCTCGTCATTGTGGCCATAGCGTTTCTGGTACGCAAACGCCAGCCACTGCATCGAAGATTTTTCTGGCCCGCGCTGGCAGCCCGGTTGCTGGGTGGAGTATGCCTGGGATTGCTCTACACCTATTATTATCCCGTTGCCGATACGTTCGTCTATTTTCAGGACGCGTCAGCCGCCGCGAGATTTGCGCGGACCGATCTTTCAGGCTATCTGACTTTTCTGTTTACCGGCCACAACGCCGCGGAGATTCCCCTGGTGATAACAGAGCCGAGATCGTTGTTCTTTACCCGGATCACAAGCGTGTTCACCCTCCTGACGAACAATAACTATTGGGCTATAAGTTTTTATTATTCATTCTTCTCGTTTCTGGCGGCGTGGTCTCTTGTTCAAACACTCAGCCGCAACACGGCCTCTGTTTCTTTCGCCGCCATTGTAGCCTTTCTTTTCCTACCCTCCGTGGTATTGTGGACATCCGGCGTGTTGAAGGAAAGCCTGGCGATAGCATCCCTTTTTTTTCTCACCTCGCTGTTTTTGGAAGTATGGTTTGCCGGGAAGCTCAGGTGGTGGCAGCCACTCGTCGCTGCTCTGTTCTTCGGGCTCTTGTGGTCGCTGAAATACTATTACGCCGGAGTCTTCATCGCTGTTGCAGGCACGAGCCTGCTGACCCGGTACCTCGCGAAGCGTTTCGATATCGCTCCCGGCACCCAACCCCTGGTATGGGTAGTCACCTTTGCCCTGCCCGCCGTGGCGGTGACGTTCCTTCATCCGAATTTCCATCTTGATCGTTTGCTGACTGTAGTCGTGGAAAACAACGCCGCCTATCTGGCGCTGTCGTCGGCGGATAATGTTGTCGGGTTTTATAATCTGGAGGCTACTCCCTGGAGTTTACTGCTAAACGCACCGTGGGCGCTGATTTCCGGTCTTTTACGACCGTTTCCCTGGGAAGCGTCGTCGCTACTCCATCTGTGCGCTGCGCTGGAGAATACGTTCCTGCTGTTCTTCTTTCTCACCAGCCTTCTATACCTGAAAAGACTGAAACGCCCCAAATATCCTCTGCTGCTATTTTCAGCTGTCTTTTTTGTTTTGGTGCTCGCGGTGTTTCTGACGTTATCTGCTCCCAACTTCGGCACACTGTCGCGCTATCGGACAGGCTATATCTCCTTTTTCTGCTTGATCGTTTTAGTTAACAATCCGGCGTTTCATCGTGTCAAAAGGCTGTTGTTCCCACTTGTTATCGAAGAGAGAGAGCGCTAACTTTGACATTCAATTCCGAATCGATGGAAAACCCTGTTATCATTTTTGGTGCAAACTACCTCGGACGAGCGGCCAAGGAAATATTTGATCGCAATGGAAACGAGGTTTATTGCTTTCTGGATGACAATAAGGCACTGCATTCCCTTGAAATTGACAACGCTGTCGTCATGGGCAGCACAGACGACGACGGATATCTCAAACTGATCGGGAAGAAGTGTGAAGCATTTGTCGCTATTGACGACAACAAACTCCGGAAGAGTATTGTAAAAATGTTGCAGGAGGTGCGGAAAATGCAGCCGGTAAACGCAATCCACCCCGATGCCCGGCTTGCCGGATCGACGGTGATCGGGCATGGAAATTTTTTCGATGCAGGGTCCCAGGCAGGAGCGGGAGCGGAAATCGGGAACCATTGCCTCATCCACGCCAACGCAGTAATAGGTGCTGAAGTCAGTATCGGTGACTTCGTTCAGGTTGGTGCGTCAACAACCATTAACCCCGGAGTGGTGATTGAAGATGAAGCATTTATCGGGTCAGGAGTAATTTTGGTATCAGGCGTGACGATCGGAAAAGGAGCGAGAATAGGTGCGGGATCGGTAGTGATAGCACCTGTAAAAGCCGGTGAAACAGTCTTTGGAAACCCCGCTGCGAAAGTCAAATCGTGAGCTATGGCCAGGATACCGGAAACAGACCTGCTCCTCAACCGTGATGGAAGTGTTTATCACCTTGCGCTGTTGCCCCGGCATATTTCTGACACGGTGCTGACGGTCGGTGATCCCGGGCGCGTAAACACCATCAGTCAGCATTTCGACTCGATTGAGTTCGAGATGAATCGCCGCGAGTTCATCACACAGGTCGGAACCTACAAAGGAAAAAAAATAACAGTCATCAGCACGGGTATCGGTACAGACAATATCGAGATATTCTTTACAGAGCTTGACGCATTAGCGAATATCGACCTTAAGACACGCGAGCCGAAAGCCAGAAAGAAGAAACTCCGGATCATTCGCATCGGAACGGCCGGTGCGTTGCAGGAGGATATTCCCGTTGGCAGCCACCTGATTAGCGACTATGCTGTGGGGCTGGACAACCTTATGATGTTCTATGATCTCGCCCAAAGCGACTGGGAACGAACGGTCGGAGAAGATATCCAGGGGAAGATCAAACTGCCCTTCGTACCCTACGTAGTACGCGGCTCTGAAATGCTGCGCAAACAGATCGGTGAGGGTATGCTGGTGGGCAATACAGTAACCGCTCCGGGTTTTTTTGCTCCCCAGGGGCGCTCCGTCCGCATTCCCGCAAAATATCCAAAGCTGCTGGATGATCTCAATGCGTATCACTACCGGCCGTCCGACTTCTGGCTGGCGAATTTCGAGATGGAAACAGCCGGTTATTTTGCCCTGGGTCGAATGCTGGGACACGAGGTCGTGAGCGCCAATGCCATTATCGCGAACCGGGTAAAAAACAAGTTTTCACGCGACCCGCAACAAATCGTAGACGGCCTTATTCAGATGATACTCGACCGGATCTGATCATCAGATCTAAAACATAACCAATTGATTATAAGTTAGTTATAGTTTTTAAAACAGTTTTGCTACCTTTTACCCGTTAACGGCACTATCCACCCGGATAGTGTGTTTTCAATACACTGAAGGGGTCATCACCCCTTTTATTTTATCCTGAAAATGAAAAACACCAGAATATTTACCCTGTCGAATGGAATCCGTGTTGTACACCAGCGATTGGATACCACGAAGATTGTGCATTGCGGAATTATTGTTGATATCGGCAGTCGAGACGAAAACCCCCAAAACCAGGGGATCGCCCACTTTTGGGAACACATGGTATTTAAAGGCACCAAACGGAGACGCTCGTTTAATATTATTAACAGCCTCGATTCAGTAGGTGGTGAGCTGAATGCCTACACGGAAAAAGAAAAGGTTGTGTTTTACGCGTCGGTGCGCGACGAGTTCTTCGAACGCGCGGTAGATGTGCTTAGCGACATAACATTTCATTCCGTGTTTCCCGACCATCAGATAGAAAAAGAACGCGGAGTGATCCTCGAGGAAATGGCAATGTATCTCGATAGTCCCGACGATTCACTTCAGGATGAATTCGAGTCGATCGTGTACAAAGATCATCCGATGGGAATGAATATTCTGGGCAAGCCCGAGACCGTCAATTCATTTACCCAGAAAGATTTCTTTCAGTTCTTTCGCGACCACCTCGGCACAGATAAGATCGTATTCTCGTGTGTGGGCAATATTTCAGAGGAACAGGTAGAGCGGATCGCGCGGAAATACCTTGAAGGGATCCGCAGGAAGAAAGCGAATTCCAGGCGCAAGAAGTTCAGAATTTACAAGCCACGCGAACAGGTGTTACAGCGAATCGTCAAGCAGGCGAAGTGCGCGATCGGCCGCGACGCATACTCCATCGCCAGCGAGAACAAGATACCGCTGTATTTATTGGTGAATATGCTTGGAGGTCCCGGTATGAACTCACGCCTAAACCTGGCGTTGCGTGAGAAACACGGATTTGTCTATTCCATCGATGCCCACTATATTCCCTATACCGACACCGGGATGTTTGCCGTCTTCTTTGGAACAGAACCCCGGCAGCTCGACCGGTGCATCTCGCATGTGAAGAAAGAATTTAACCGCTTTTGCGAAAAGCCACTCACCAGGCGTCAGCTGTCTTCAGCAAAGAACCAGATCAAAGGTCAGCTCGCGATGGGGGAAGAGAATAACCTCAGTCTGATGCTGTCAATGGGACGAAACGTCCTTGACGTCGGTAGGGTGCCGACATTGGAGGAGATTTATAACAAGATCGACGATATCAGCCCGTTTAAACTTCAGGATGTAGCACAGGAGATCTTTGATGAAGGCAAGATGAGTTATCTGATAATGCAACCCGATAATAGCAAGTAATGGAAGTTATCAACCCGCAACTGCAGGAGTATGCTGAACGACACACAACGGGTGAGAGTGCCCTGCTGGAGAAGATCAATCGCGGTACCCATGCGCACGTTCTGAAACCCCGGATGCTCTCAGGACAACTCCAGGGAAGAGTGTTGTCGATGATCAGTTGTCTGCTAAAACCGAGAGTGATACTTGAGATCGGGACGTTTACCGGCTACTCGGCATTGTGTCTGGCAGAGGGTTTGCAGGAGGGAGGAAAGCTGATTACCCTGGATATCAATGAAGAGCTCGAAGATCGCGTGCGGGGGTACTTCAGCGAAGCGGGAATGAGCGACCAGATCGACTACCGGATAGGCCATGCAGCTGAGATCATTCCTCGGCTGAACGACCGGTTCGACCTCGTATTCATCGACGCCGACAAAGAAAACTACGCACATTACTTCGATTTGGTGATAGATCGCGTAAATTTGAATGGCGTTATCCTTGCAGACAATGTGCTGTGGAGCGGGAAAGTTTTACAGGAGAAGCCCGACAAGGATACACGCGCGATTATCGCGTTTAATGAAAAGGTCCAGGCAGACGAGCGGGTTGAAAACGTGCTGTTGCCCATTCGCGATGGAATGATGATGATGAGAAAGATTACATGATCCAACCGTAGAGAAAAAGAAAACGCATGAAGTTATTTGCTGCGCTATTTTTTGCTGTTGCGATTCCGGCAGCTGCGCAAAAGGTCGAAGTTCCGCACAAGATGGAGTTTGCGGGCATCACCCTTATCATTCGCGACGATGCCCGAAAAGAAATTCAACGAGACGTCGATGCGCTCACCGCCTCTCCCCGTCACTATCAGATCAAGGCAGAACGCGCGAAGACCTATTTCCCGATTATCGAGAAAGTGTTCCGCGAAGAGCGTTTGCCCGACGACTTTAAATACCTGGTGCTTCAGGAAAGCGCGCTGATCTCCGACGCCGTTTCTACTTCCAATGCCGTGGGCTTTTGGCAATTCAAGGATTTCACCGCTATCGAGATGGGATTGCGAATTGACCGGGATATCGATGAGCGACTGAACATTACAGCATCATCAAGAGCAGCTGCGCGTTACCTGAAAAAGAATAACGAGTTTTTCGATAACTGGATCTTTGCCCTGCAGGCTTATCAGATGGGTGCCGGCGGTGTGATGAGATCGGTGAAAGACACACAGGCGGGTGCCTCACGCATGGAGATTACCGGGAAGACATACTGGTATGTAAAGAAATTCCTCGCCCATAAGATTGCCTTTCAAGGCGGGGTGAGCGGAACGCCTATCAACCAGGTTGTAGTCTATGAGAACCGCGGACACAACACCCTTAAGAGACTTGCAAAGGAGGCGATGGTAGATGAGGGTGCGTTGATGGAGCTCAACAAGTGGGCACGGCGCGGCGCTATCCCCGATGATCGCATGTACGCCGTGTTACTGCCGGTAGAGGCCACGCGATCTCTTGTCCTGGCCGACGCGGGAACGGAATCGCGTGTTGAACCTGCGCCCGCCAGCGCCGTGGCGGTGGCAACGAAATCAGTTCGGGGAAGGATCAACGGAGTCAGTACCATTCAGGCGCTTCCCGGCGACGACGTCAGACGGCTCACTGCCCGCGCGGATGTCGACCTTCCGAAGTTTCTCAAATGGAATGACCTGGATAGAGACGACGCTATCGTGCCGGGCAGGATGTATTACCTGTCGAAGAAACGCCTGAAAGGCTCTGAAGCTTTCCACAAAGTCTCGGAAGGAGAATCGCTGTGGGAGATCAGCCAGCGATATGGCCTGCGCCTGAAACGCTTGAAACGCTACAACCGAATAGAAACCAGTATTGACCCGGCTCCCGGAACAATGCTGTATCTCGCATCGCGCCGACCTAAGGAAGATGCCGTACTCGCGAAAGTGGAAGATGCCCTGGAGGTAGATAAACAGAACACATTCAACTGGGCGGTAGCCACTGATCAGGAACAATCGGAAACGACTGAGACAATACCGGCAGGCAGTGTAGAAGTGGTAATGCCGGAAACAGCTCCCGAACCCGAGCTAAAACCTGTAGATTCCGTTAAAATATTACAGGCAAGTATAACAACACCAACTTTAGAAGATAGCTTCACCACGGTGATTTCATTGCCCGCAGACCGGACACATCGAGTGGAGGCTGGCGAGACGCTTTATGGAATTGCACGACTGTACAACCTCTCGGTTATGCAACTCGTAGAGTGGAACGACCTCACCCTGCAGGAGGGTATAAAGCCCGGGCAAAAGCTGAAGCTTTTTGACGATAAGCCCGTGGAGGTTGATGTTGTCGAAGAAAAGACTGCGCAAAATGAATTTTTCCATCAGGTGAAAACATCGGATACGCTCTATAGCATCGCCCGTCAGTATAATGTCACGATCAATCAGATCATGGAGTGGAATGGAAAGAAGGATTTCTCACTAGCTATAGGTGA
This sequence comes from uncultured Roseivirgaceae bacterium, assembly GCA_964493505.1. Taxonomy (GTDB): domain Bacteria; phylum Bacteroidota; class Bacteroidia; order Cytophagales; family Cyclobacteriaceae; genus Chryseosolibacter. Next base: position 9,593 of record CAZBNP010000015.1, on the reverse strand, counting down.
GAAACTCAGGATAATGCGCAGTCAGTAATGCGATTTATGCAAATTCACCTCTTTTTATTACCTCGCCCACCTCGATTTTTGCGGAGCTACTACGATATGTTGTAAAAAAGGATATTTTTGTGGTTCGCACGTTCACAGTGCTGCTCCTGATTATTGAAGTAAATGGAAACTGATACGAAAGCAATAGACCTGGTAATGCTTGTCGACGACAATGACACTGATAACTTTATCAGTAAGCGGATCATCGAGATTACCCGGTTTGCCTCCCGCGTTGAAGTGAAAGGTTCAGGAAAGGCAGCGCTGGACTATCTTCGTGAGAACCAGAACAGCAGCGAAAATCTCCCCAGCCTGATATTCCTGGATATCAATATGCCCATCGTCGACGGGTTTGTTTTCCTGTATGAGTTCGAAAAATTCAATGAAGTGGTCAGGAACAAGTGCAAGGTCATTATCCTGTCAAGCTCCGATAACAAGCGCGATATCGATAAGATCGTGAATAACAACCACGTCATCAAGTTTATCACAAAGCCGCTTACCGAAGTCGCGCTTGATGAGATCAAGCTCAACAACATCTGATTAGCCTTTTTCAACAAGGTTTGTTTTATTTGATGCGTCATAACTAACTTTGCACGCATGAAACGAATGTTCATAACATCTGCGTTGGCCGTACTGGTTGTCGGCACCGCGTTTGCCCAACAGGAGCCATCCACACAGGCCGATACGCTTCTCTGGAGGAAAAAGCTCAACTTCTCGGTAAACCTCAATCAGACATCATTCTCGTCAAACTGGAAGGCAGGTGGGATCAATTCCTTCGGGTTTAACACGGCGTTTGGATACAAGGCCAGCTACAAGAAGGACCGCACTGCGTGGGACAACGATATTGACCTCGCCTTTGGCTTTGTCAACAATGCCGGGCTGGGCTACCGAAAGACCATGGACCGCATCTATCTCGATACACGATATGGATATGATCTCAGCGAGTTCTGGAGTTTGTCGGGTTCCCTCAATTTTCTTAGCCAGTTCGCCAAGGGTTACAACTACAACGAAGACGCTGAAGCGCTAATCATGTCCGCACCATTCGCCCCCGCGTTTATTACCGCCGCCTTCGGCGTCGAGTATCATCCTGTAGATTATTTCAAAGTAAGGATTTCACCATTCTCGCCGCGAGTCACTATCGTCAGCGACCCCGAACGCTTTGTAACATCCGTCGGACCAGAGCCATACGGCGTGATTCCCCCGGACAATACCCGTTTCGAATGGTTAGGATTCCAGCTCATGGCCGACTTCAACAAGCAGATCTATGAGAACGTAACCTTCAAGTGGCGATACCTCTGCTTTGCTAATTACGAAACACTGCGAGGCCGCACCATAGACCACCGACTTGACCTCGATTTCGTTGCTAAAGTGGGGAAATACATCAACGTCGGATTGGGTGGAATCGTCATGTACGACTACGATCAGGACAGCGAAGTGCAGGTGAGTCAGGCATTCTCAATAGGATTCCTGTACACATTCCAGAACTTTAAGGAATAGCGACCGACCGACCTGTCAGCGTCACCATGCCCCAAACCAGTTTCACCGAAGCTATCGTCAAGTCATATTCGTTTAAGAACCCGTCTGTCTATCTGGGCGCCGGTGTCTTCAACGGAGAAATCCTCAGCGAAGCAAAAGTGAACCTGTCTCTTCGCATGATGACCCGCCACGGACTGGTTACCGGCGCTACGGGCTCGGGAAAGACACGCACGCTGCAACTCATCGCAGAGCAACTGTCAGCCGCCGGCGTTCCTGTATTCATGCCCGACATGAAGGGCGACCTTTCCGGAATCGCCATAGAAGGTTTGGTAAACGCGAAGATTGAAGAGCGCGCAACCGCCCTCGCTATGGACTACCGTACGGTAGGGTTTCCGGTTGAGCTGTACTCACTGAGCGGGAAATCCGGCGCGCAGATGCGAGCTACCGTTACGGAATTCGGCCCCGTGCTGCTGTCGAAAATACTCAAGCTCAACGAAGTCCAGACAGGCGTACTCAACGTGGTATTCAAATATGCCGACGACAAGTCACTACCTGTAGTAAATTTCGACGACCTCAAGAAAGTGCTGAACTACCTGACGGAAGGCAAAGGTGCCGACGAGATCCGCCAGGATTACGGCAAGATATCATCCAGCACATCGGGTACTATCCTGCGGAAGATCGTCTCGCTTGAACAGCAGGGCATTGATCATATTTTTGGGGAGCCGTCTTTCGATATCAACGACCTGTTCCGGAAAGTAGATGGTCACGGAGTGATCAGTATACTAAACGTTTCCGACGTTCAGCAGCAGCCCGCGGTGTTCTCGACATTCATGCTTGCGTTGCTGACCGAAATTTACCAGACGTTGCCCGAAGCCGGCGAAGTTGATAAACCCAAGCTCGTCTTCTTTCTCGACGAGGCCCATCTCCTGTTCAAGGACGCGCCGCAGGTATTCCTGGATCAGATAGACCAGATAATCAGGCTGATTCGTTCAAAAGGAGTAGGCATCTTTTTCTGTACACAGCTCACTTCAGACGTTCCCCCCTCCGTATTATCACAGCTAGGCAACAGGATTCACCACGTAATACGCGCTTTTACGCCGAATGATGTAAAGTCGCTAAAAGAAACCATCAAGACTTTTCCCCATTCGGAGTTTTACGAGATGGAACAACAGTTCACCCAGCTGGGTACCGGACAGGCGTTCATCACCGTTTTGAATGAAAAGGGAATTCCGACTGAAACAGTGGTTACGCACCTGATACCACCCGCCTCGCTGATGGGCCCACTGCCAATTGATCAGTATGAACAGAAGCTGAAGGAGTCGGATATGTACCGGAAGTACAGCAAGGCCATTGATCCCCAGAGTGCTTTCGAGATACTCAGCGCTCGCATGCAGAGTGATGAAGAGAAGGAGGAAAAAGAAAAAAAAGCGCCGGGCAGGAGGACAACCCGGAAAGAGAAGTCGACAATCGAACAAGTGATGACCTCTTCCGTTGGCCGGCAAGTTGGCCGCGAACTCGTGCGCGGACTATTTGGTATGCTATTCGGTACCCGTGCGCGCCGCCGGTAACTTCAGAAATCGGTATCCAGGCCCAGGCGGTCTTTCAGCTCCCTGAGCAATGGATTCTTGTCAGCGAGGAAATCGAATTTCTCACGGTTTGTATAGATCACTTTTTTTCCTTCGCTGATTTCCACATTTCCCGTCACCTGAATGGCGTTGTTGCGCAGTTTCTCACGCAGAAAGGCTGTCAGCTCACTCTTGATATTATTGAGCATGGTTTCGTGAACAGGGCTTAGCAGTTGCACCACGATCAGGCTATTCTCAAGGATGTAGGGCTGTGAGAGCATTTGATATTCAGCCTGGAACTTTCTGCGTTGTTCAGCGAAGGCATTCCATGCTTCCCGTAGTTGGGCTTCCGAGAAAACCTGGTCAACCGTGATAGTCTCCGGGCTGGTGTTTGTCGCCTCCGATTTACCACCCCCCTTCAGCAGACTTGCGAGTTGAGGAGTACGGGGAGTGCTTTTTATTTTGGCTTCCTTAGCCGCCGGGGGAGACGGTGCCACAGGCTTATCCGGTACCGGCCCGGCAGCCGCGTTCTCAGGTTCTACACTAATTTTTTTTTTAATACCTCCTGGGAAGAGGTTGTGCCACCTGCGCCGTTGTTGATCTGTTTCTCCGTGAGTACATCACCGACATGCGCCATCTTCATAAGCGCCAGTTCTACCGAGAGGCGTTGATTTTTTGAAGCCTTGTAGTTGATATCGCATTGGTTGGCGATGTTCAGCCACGTCAGTAATAACGCCGGAGGGCAGTTTGTCGCCTGGCTTGAGTATTGCAGTCGTACGTTGTCAGGCACCTCCATGAGCTGTACCGTGCGAGCGTCCTGCGCGACGAGCAGGTTACGAAGGTGCTCACTCAGGCCTACGATGAAGTTATGACCGTCAAAACCCTTCTTCAGGATCTCGTCAAACAGCAGGAGCGGTTGTGTATGGTTCCTGCTCAGGAGCCCGTTGATCACCCTGAAGTAGTAGTCGTAGTCGAGTATATGCAGGTTTGCCAGCGTATCCTTGAACGAGACCCCCTTCCCGGAGGAGTAAGTGACCATCAGGTCAAAGATTGAAAGCGCATCACGGAGAGCGCCATCAGCTTTTTGAGCGATAAGGTGCAGAGCCTCTTCTTCAACCGGAATATTTTCCTGTTCCGCTATCTTTTTCAGGTGCCCCGAGATATCGGAGATCTGAATACGGTTGAAATCGAAGATCTGGCACCGCGACAGGATCGTCGGGATGACCTTGTGTTTCTCCGTCGTAGCCAGGATAAAGATCGCATAAGGAGGAGGCTCTTCCAGCGTCTTCAGGAACGCGTTGAACGCCTGATTGGAGAGCATGTGGACCTCGTCTATGATGTAGACCTTGAATTTGCCGAACTGCGGAGGGTAGCGGACCTGGTCGATGAGGTTCCTGATATCGTCGACCGAGTTATTTGAAGCTGCATCAAGTTCGAAGATATTGAGCGCATTTTGTTCGGCACGTTCCTCGAAGCCATTGATCAGGCGCGCCACGATACGCGCGCAGGTAGTTTTCCCCACACCCCGCGGACCGCAGAAGAGGAGAGCCTGAGCCAGTTTATTGTTGTCGATCGCATTTTTGAGCGTAGTCGTAATATGGTCCTGTCCGACTACCTCTTCGAAGCCCGAGGGTCTGTATTTCCGCGCAGAAACAACAAAATTTTCCATTCGGAGGGCAAGATAAAATTAGGAATCATAAATAGCCACTAAGGCGCGCCGGCACCGGGGCTTTTTCCGGAATTTTTTCAGCGGCGGCGACTGCCAGGCGCGCCGGTTTTTGTCGATTTTACGGGAGTTTATTTCGAACTATTTGAGAGTAAGGGATATAACTCCAGTTCCCCGCCCCCCAGTTCAGAAATCCTCACCACAATCCTTACAGTAGTACTTATTTTTTATGTTACCCATAGGGACCCCCGCAACCACTGAGAGGAAGATCAATACCCGATCCCCCAGTCTCCTCCTGCCCTTGATGCCAAAACCGATATTCGAAGACCCACAATTGGGACAGGTTTTGACCCGCATTTCAGTCTCTTTAGCCGCCAGGATTTCGGAGGCTTTTTCATAATCAGCCTCCCTGACCATTATCTGTATTCCGTGTCCCAGCATTCCGTACAAGTGCGGCAACATAGTGCTTGTGTGCTCATTGGTAGTGAAAGACTCGATGCCTTCCATTTCCAGGCTATGCTGGAGTAAAGTTGCTTCAATCGAGTTGCTGACTGTTGTTAGTCTACGCATAGTTGAGGGTGGCGAGAGTGGCGTCGAAGGCAGCGGGGAGCTATGAACATGGTGATAGTGCCATCCGAAAAGGTAGCGTTTTTGGAAACGCTTTGCAAGCAGCCAGGGTGAGTTGCTGCATCCTTTTGCTATCTTTGTAGTCGTCTCAGCAACTTTCCTACAACGGAGAGTGTTTTGGTTATTGACCGGGGCCGACCGGTTTTGACAGGATGCGCGAGAACGTGAGTAAGCATGCAGGCTCATGGGATGAGAGCCTTGAAAGATAGTCCTGAACCATACTTGGCGAGTCTAACTACGCCATGGCTGCTTAATCTGGTCTAAGATCAGACAAGCCACGTCCCGATAAGATCGGGAAAGCCATCATCGCTCAGCGCTGTTGTTTTGCAGGTGCTGGATAGCGGTGTCGTAATGCAGAACTGCACCGTGCGATGTTGCTAAGCACGGTTAAGACACAGCGACTACGGATAGGTTTAGGATGTTGGTATCCTTGCTTTTCCCGACAATAAAAATCAACTAAGCATGTAGAAGGTACGTGATCAGTTTCTCTGGACCAGAGTTCGATTCTCTGCGGCTCCACCGGTAAAGCAGACCCCGACGCAGACCGCCTACAAGCGATGTGCTTCGGGGTCGCTTTTTTGTGGGCGGTCTGCTTCGGTGTCGCTTTACCGTCCTGAAGCGATCTCCCCTGAAGCGATTGCCGAAGGCGGTCTGCTTCAGGGGAGATCTGCTTCAGGACTATCCCTATTTTTGGCGGTCTACTTTCGAGTTTCTTTTACCCCGCGCTGCTTCAAGGTATTTTACCCGGAAAACCAGATTTCATCCCGCCACCACATTTCGTAAAATAGCAGCCCTGAAGCGATCGAAGATTTGCTTCAGGGTGCTTTATGATGCCCCTTCCATACTGCGTCTACATCCTCTTCAGTCATAAAGACAGGCTTCTCTATACAGGTTACACGACCAACATCGAAGAGCGTGTGAAGAGCCACAATCGAGGGATGACGAAGAGCACCGCTCCACGCAGACCATTGGAGTTGATCTTCTGTGAATTCTACCTTTTCGAAGCCGATGCCCGAAAGCGAGAAATGTATTTTAAGACCACTGCGGGAAAAAAGGCAGTCAAGCTGATGCTGGGAGAGACACTGCGAAAGTTGGGATACAACGGTGCGGCGGGGATGAGAGTTGTAGAGGCAGAGTAGATACCTATTAGGAGAGGCAATCTGCACCAAGTCACCTTTGAACGCGGCGACCGCGAGGACAACATGTTCATCAAGGCCAATCCGCAGTTCAAGCCCGCGCTCAACCCGAGCCAAGCGGATATCATACTGTCATGAAAAAGGAAGGCAGAACGACAACGGCAGAATTAGCCAAACAGGCCGAAAGATCAAGATCAGTAAACGACTTGATAGCATGGAAGACACGCCTTTCTTTAAGAAGAAAATGGAGAAAGGGACGAAAATGCTTTCCGTGGCTGGGTTGCCAAAGCATTAAGACCTGATGGGAGGGCCCAATGGCACTATGGGCAAGATTCCGCGGGTTGATGTACTGATACTTAATTTAACAGAGGTTCGTTATTCGGTTCCCTCATGATAATGCGAGACTGCTATCGGGACCGGAACCGCTGTAGGAGGTCTTGAAGCCTGGCCATCAATTCATCGAAAGTAAGAACACCGCCATAAAACATGGTTTCGCTCATTTCCACATAATCATTCCGGCAGGCATCCAGCACCTCCGTGGGAGGCTTGAAGTTGATGGTGGAGCGGGATAGCGTTTCGTAGTTGACGTGATTGCGTTTGTAGAAGCGCGAACGGTGAGTGACAATCTCTTCGTACAAAGCGGTGTCGGTCAAGGCTTGCATGCCATGTTCGGTATCCATCAGCTTTTCCAGATCGTACAGGTGGCGCGACAATCTTCTTATCCTTGATCTGGTCACGCTCGCGCAAAAACTCCTCATGCAGCAAAAAGGCCTTTTCAAGAAATGTGCGCCTCGGTTCAACCACAGGAACTTCGAATACGCTATCGGCAAAATCCTGATCACTAAAGCGCGTGCCGATAAAGGATCGAATAGACCGTTCCGTCCACGGCTCCATCAGCGAGCGTGTACTGATTTCGATTTTCACACGAGGCGGAAGATAGGGAGAGGGCTCGTATAAACTTTGGTAATTGATCAGTAAGTGCGGATCAGCATTTTCTGCTTTGTCTTGTGTGATGCTGAATTTTTCCGCAGACAGATTCAAGGCTGCAAAGGAAGCAAGCAGTGCCTCCTGAAATTCCTCACGTACGAAGCGATGAGACTCTTCCCGGAGTCTTCCGATGGCTCTGTTGCTGATGTCACCTGCAAACTGTGCGCCTATTGCATCACGGTTTAGGGCAAGGTCAATGTCCTCTGAGAGCCGTTCGATCAGATCCCAACCCTTGCTCAATGAAGTTCCTCCCTTAAACAAGAGCGATGGGCGTAAAGGAGTAGAGAATACGGCCCGCAAAACAAGTGTAACCCACCAGTCTTTTTCAATCGCATTTTCCGGCAACCCTTTGGCCTCCGCTACAACTGCGATGGTGTTTCGTCTTTCTTCATCACTCAGGCTGAGCCAACGAATCATGTTCTTTTCTTTCGCTCAAGATATCGTATAATATTTTCGCAATCCAGTTCGGCGCAAGTTTGGCGTCTGCCCTAATCACCTCTGGCTTTTCGTTGTCCAGCAAGGCCTTCACCTTCCTGATTACTTCATCGGTTAGACCTTTGCGACCCAATTCCTTGAATGCCTGAACAACCAGACCGCTGATCTTTCCTTTGTATGTCAGGTTACGTGGAGCAGTCGGTTTGAATTTGATGCTTCGTTTTCCAATAGTGATATGCCGGGGCGCGCCATCGGTAATATACACCAACCGCATTGGCACTTGGGTGGAAAGCCCCAACTTGTTGAGGGCGAAGGCGCCTGCCGGCCGGATACGTGCTTGATCCCGGGCTGCAATGGCGTGGGCTACCGCTTCCAGCGAAGGGGGTATTTTCCCGAATCTGGGATCTTCCCTGGGCACTACGTAAATGCCGTGGGCGATCCGGTCAAGTTTGCCCTCCCGCGCCAGCCGCATCAAGGCCATCTTGATGGCCGCTTCACTGCCCAAGCCTCTAAAATTGGATGGAAACAGGGGTTTCCCGGGCGGAATCCGCCTGATTTTTCTGAGAATCTGGCCGTGGACGGATTTGACTGTGTTCATTTCTGTTACCAATTTATATAAATAAAGTAACAAAAATCCTGCTATTTTGTTACTAAAATTAATAAAAAAAGTAACATGTATGCGCAACTATGCCCTCGTTGACAAGAGAGCTAAAGCCGTACAAGCAGCTGGACCAGAGCGACTACAGTTTGCTGCTGGCCTTTGCCCGTTCGTAGTAATCTTTAATGGCATCTACGAAGCTTCACCCGGACGGCACCGTCGTCGACCCGAAATCATCTTTGGTGCAGCGATCAAAGCCAACGCCAGCGCGGTGATCCTGGCACATAACCACCCATCAGGGAGTCTAATGCCGAGCCAAGCTGATATTAAGCTTACGAAAGACATGGTGGCTGCAGGGAAGTTCCTTCACATTCCGGTGCTTGACCATGTGATCATGACGAGTGAGTCGTTTTTATCATTTGCGGAGGAGGGGCTGTTGTAGCCCCTTCCAATTTTGCGTCAGATTTGGTCCTGGAGAGACTGACGTGAATGTGAGCCATCTAACCCTGAAGGACCTTAGTATTGCAATAGGTGGGTCAAGTTTATATATTTATATAATCTGCGCTGTATCAAGGGACTATGGATGAGAGTTTGCAGCGCTTTACCTAGGACTAGTTTTCGGCGAATTAAGTTTGGATTTTGAAGTTTATGGGACTTTCGATTCTGGAAAGTCTGGCGCCTGGATCAAGGAGTTTCAAGACGACATTTCAATGATCTATCTGGTATGGTATGGATGAAAAGTGAAAATTCATCAGGATTTCCGTGGGCAACTTCTGGTGAAGTTGCAGGAAAATTTCTTCACATCCCGGTGCTTGACCACGTGACCATGACCAGCGAGTCGTTCTTGTCATTTGCGGAGGAGGTGAAAGCTTCCCCAAAAACAGTAGCGGTTAAAAATAAAGTTTAATCGTTAAATTTGGGAAACATGAAGAAGACAAAATTCACCGAGAGCCAGGTCATTGGCATTCTCAAAGAACAGGATCAAGGCAAAAAGGTGGCGGACATCTGTCGCGAGCACGGTATCAGTCAGCCCACATTTTACCAGTGGAAGAGCAAATACTCTGGGC
>CAZBNP010000014.1:1812-135590 GCA_964493505.1 uncultured Roseivirgaceae bacterium | reverse complement strand
AAATTTAACGATTAAACTTTATTTTTAACCGCTACTATTTTTGGGGAAGCTTTCATATGGATTCTGTAGATTTCAATTCCACATTGGTGCGATTAACAGATCACGGGTGAAGCAGAAGGAAGTGCATTTGCCTTATTTCAATTCCACATTGGTGCGATTAACAGGGTTCAGGTTCAGGTTGTGGTGTAGATACACCTTGATTTCAATTCCACATTGGTGCGATTAACAGGAAGCGACGAGCGCAATTGCACAGACAATCTTTAGATTTCAATTCCACATTGGTGCGATTAACAGAATACTATCCATAACCTGTGTGATGGATATTGCGCTATTTCAATTCCACATTGGTGCGATTAACAGAAGGCGGCTCCAAACTGCTGCATGAATGATCCTAAAGAATTTCAATTCCACATTGGTGCGATTAACAGATAAGGAAAAGCCTGTCTGGACACTAACCCCACTATTTCAATTCCACATTGGTGCGATTAACAGCGCTCGCATGCACTATTAGCGATGAATGAAATTGATTTCAATTCCACATTGGTGCGATTAACAGGGATCGACTGACGGCTTTGTCACCGTTCAGCAGAATTTCAATTCCACATTGGTGCGATTAACAGCTTACACCACCTAAAGCCTTATCAAGTTGTACCGCATTTCAATTCCACATTGGTGCGATTAACAGTTGTGTAGCCTCGGTATTGCATGCGTCGTGATTTTGCATTTCAATTCCACATTGGTGCGATTAACAGTCACGCTCTTTAGTTTTACCGTTCAGCGTCCAAAATTTCAATTCCACATTGGTGCGATTAACAGTCATCGAATCTGACAGGTGCTCTAATCTTCGACACATTTCAATTCCACATTGGTGCGATTAACAGCGGGGCGCGCCCCGTCATCTTCACAACTACAAAGGGATTTCAATTCCACATTGGTGCGATTAACAGCGGCATTACGCCACGGTTTGCGCCTCGTTTGTTTATTTCAATTCCACATTGGTGCGATTAACAGATGGCGCATGAAGTGGAATCTCCTACTCGCTCTCCGATTTCAATTCCACATTGGTGCGATTAACAGAGAAGACCTTGTCGATTAAATCGAGCGCTGATATCTGATTTCAATTCCACATTGGTGCGATTAACAGCGTGAGGTTCCGAACTGCTTCCATGCCTGTAAGGGTGATTTCAATTCCACATTGGTGCGATTAACAGGTACAATGAATAACACCCAGCGCATTATACATTCATTTCAATTCCACATTGGTGCGATTAACAGAAACTAAATTAAAGCGAATGGCAAAGTATTATCCGGAATTTCAATTCCACATTGGTGCGATTAACAGGATCCATTCCCAGTACCGACACTGTATGTTCCGCTATTTCAATTCCACATTGGTGCGATTAACAGTGCAAGGTCAGACGGCGCGTGAGTGATGATATCCAATTTCAATTCCACATTGGTGCGATTAACAGAACCACTCCGTTGTAATCATAAGACCTTCCCGCGCATTTCAATTCCACATTGGTGCGATTAACAGCCGCTGCTTTAATCCTACTTGGGTATTCGTTAACGTATTTCAATTCCACATTGGTGCGATTAACAGCAATAATCAAATGGCGAATCCGATATTTAATATTATTTCAATTCCACATTGGTGCGATTAACAGTCACTAATTGAGATAACGAGGCGCTTGATAGGTCTATTTCAATTCCACATTGGTGCGATTAACAGGTATCGACGTTACGAATACGAGCATTACGATCAAATTTCAATTCCACATTGGTGCGATTAACAGATCCCGTTCGACACTACTATCCCGGAGGGTGACATATTTCAATTCCACATTGGTGCGATTAACAGCTTACGAACTTGTTCTTGTAGTAACAGCATTTGTCAATTTCAATTCCACATTGGTGCGATTAACAGGTGCCTCCTATATCTCCCCAGTCTGAGCCACCTCCATTTCAATTCCACATTGGTGCGATTAACAGAAAAGACTACAACGTATGAAAGAGTTTGAAAGAATATTTCAATTCCACATTGGTGCGATTAACAGCAAAATCCTGCAATACTAGCACTGGCTGTACTTGCATTTCAATTCCACATTGGTGCGATTAACAGCTATTTACATTCTAAGTTCGTTTTATGTATTCTTATTTCAATTCCACATTGGTGCGATTAACAGAAGAAAGAAAAATGCTCGAACAACAAAAGATCGAGCGATTTCAATTCCACATTGGTGCGATTAACAGCTTGGCATTGTCGCCGTTTGGTATTTGGGTTTTAGAATTTCAATTCCACATTGGTGCGATTAACAGCTGATGTTAAGGCAACAGCACGTTGTTTTTTTGGATATTTCAATTCCACATTGGTGCGATTAACAGTGTAGTAAGCTGTTTGCCGTGTTTTCTAAGATTTGTTATTTCAATTCCACATTGGTGCGATTAACAGGGGTTGTTAAGGATAACAATGTTATACCTCCTATCTAATTTCAATTCCACATTGGTGCGATTAACAGCGCCACCAGCTGAAGCACCTACCACCACTACCATATTTCAATTCCACATTGGTGCGATTAACAGAGGGCGTTGGCTCTCTCCACTGGGGAGAGGTTCTGCATTTCAATTCCACATTGGTGCGATTAACAGCGATGCGCTGCTGCGCTCAACGAAGCTCTCTAAGCTATTTCAATTCCACATTGGTGCGATTAACAGAACCTGCAAGTATTTTAGATTCCTTCTTTGTGGGATTTCAATTCCACATTGGTGCGATTAACAGAATCTTATTCCTTCTGATCGCACTAGGTGCGTGTCAGGAATTTCAATTCCACATTGGTGCGATTAACAGTTATGTGAAATCACATAATCACAAGTGTCATAACTATTTCAATTCCACATTGGTGCGATTAACAGCAGCTTACCAGTTTACAGGCGTCTTGCCCTATAACTAATTTCAATTCCACATTGGTGCGATTAACAGTCGGTTTTCTTCACGTCATTGCGGAAACCTGTAAACTATTTCAATTCCACATTGGTGCGATTAACAGAGTGCGTCAACCTTTGCAAGCAACTCACTATCTGATTTCAATTCCACATTGGTGCGATTAACAGCAACCGCACTCCAAAGTTCCTCCTGACTTTCCTCATTTCAATTCCACATTGGTGCGATTAACAGAATAGTTTAGAGGATGGGAGCCGATTTATTAAAATATTTCAATTCCACATTGGTGCGATTAACAGAAACGTTATTTGGCGAACCATTCTCAGATGCACAATTTCAATTCCACATTGGTGCGATTAACAGTGTCATAGTTTTATACATTAATAGCCCGTACAACCTATTTCAATTCCACATTGGTGCGATTAACAGCACTACATCTGCTTTAAACAGGATGGGCTTGAATAATTTCAATTCCACATTGGTGCGATTAACAGCATTATCCCCTACTTCAAGCACTTGTTCAATCCTATTTCAATTCCACATTGGTGCGATTAACAGAGGAGGATCAGAGGACAAAGCATTTTTAGAATCAAATTTCAATTCCACATTGGTGCGATTAACAGTTCATAACGATTCAAGTGAGCCGTCTTTCGGAAGATTTCAATTCCACATTGGTGCGATTAACAGTGCCGTAGACTGTACATATCGCGTTGCCCCTGAATTATTTCAATTCCACATTGGTGCGATTAACAGCCGGAGGTTGTGATTTTTGGCTCTACTTCATAAGGTATTTCAATTCCACATTGGTGCGATTAACAGAGACGAAAGAGAATAAGCCTTAAAGTTGTAATGATATTTCAATTCCACATTGGTGCGATTAACAGCAGTTCGGATTATTCGACCACGGATCTGTTTCTTATTTCAATTCCACATTGGTGCGATTAACAGTATTACCGTGCATGGCAGGTGGCCGGCCGTCTCTATATTTCAATTCCACATTGGTGCGATTAACAGAATATATGAACGCCATAACGAGACAGCGCCAAAGAAATTTCAATTCCACATTGGTGCGATTAACAGTTCTGAGGCTTCGTCTTCAGCCTCTCCCGTCGCGGATTTCAATTCCACATTGGTGCGATTAACAGTCGGTTTTCTTCACGTCATTGCGGAAACCTGTAAACTATTTCAATTCCACATTGGTGCGATTAACAGTAACTAATAACGGCGACACTTTTGCGAGATATCGAAATTTCAATTCCACATTGGTGCGATTAACAGAATTTTCCTCTTTGCCATCGAGGATGCGTTTACCGTATTTCAATTCCACATTGGTGCGATTAACAGAAAATTTCCGTTACACAGGCTGTTCATCTTCTTTATTTCAATTCCACATTGGTGCGATTAACAGTCATGACTTGTACTACCATTGTTAGCCGTTGCCTGCATTTCAATTCCACATTGGTGCGATTAACAGCGCTCTAGCGAAGCTAGGATTCAGGCCGTGTTAGCATTTCAATTCCACATTGGTGCGATTAACAGAAAAGTACCGTGAATGGTCTTTCCGTATAGACCAATTTCAATTCCACATTGGTGCGATTAACAGGCAAGGATATAACTGTCCAAACTTGCCAGACATTTATTTCAATTCCACATTGGTGCGATTAACAGGATGCAAGCCCTGGGAGTACGCCGTCTTGAAGGTTACATTTCAATTCCACATTGGTGCGATTAACAGCCGTTAATTTAGCATGAAAAAAACGCTTTTTTACTCCAAAAACCTATCTTTTTACTAAGGGCTAATACCGGAAAAGTTGTCTGTCGCAGATAAGCGATTTTTGGTCGAGGATCGACAACCTGCTCTGTGTTGATTTTTCGATGACTTTTTGAACATACGACCCCTTGAAGCTCCCTCGCAATCCTGCCTCGAAACATCACCGACAACTTCCTTTTCAAATGATAGTGTCAGCGCTGTTTTTTTCGCTCCCATGTACTTCCTTATCCAGCCACTTGCTATCCCGGCTCTTAAAGATAATGAGACTATCACTGTCTTCCATTATTCCTTTCGCCTGGATAACGAGTTCCCGGAGCTTAACTGCCGTGATCTCACCCTCCAATACAGAATTTTGAATCCAATGCAGGTACCTGCGGCAAAGTTTAAGCATCTTCCCCACACGTTTTTGATTAATGTCGTATACCAGGATAACATACATAATTTCAAAAATTAGATCTGGAAAAATCTTCTCACAAAATTACCACCAGATCCTGAATGGTCGGTATTCCTCCATTCCCAGTATGTGCTTGCTTAATTTATAGCATTCCAGTTTCACCAGGTGCTTATAACTTACGTGCTTCTTAAGCGTTCTGTGACGAATGGTCTCGCCGAGTCGTTCTTCCCAGGCTTTCACGAAAGTCTTTTTACCATTTTCACGTAGCACGCACCGGTTTAGCTCCACAGAAAAATCGCTTGCCCGCAATTCTTTCTTATTCAATACCCTGAATATAGTTCTATCAACGAGAATGGGCTTAAATATCTCGGCAAGATCGAGCGCAAGGGAATAACGCCTTGTCCCAGGTTCGTGCAAAAAACTTATGGTGGGATTAAGTTGGGTGTGATAGATCTGACTGAGGCAAAGGGAATAGCACATCATGTTTCCGAACGAGATCAGGGTATTTACTTCATTGGCGGGCGGTTGTCTGCTACGTACACCCATCTTAAAGTCTTTTATGATTGATTCATACGCGCCATAATAGACCTGGCGAATATTCCCTTCGATACCCATGAGTTCTTCAATAGCTACAGCATCGCAGACCTGTTCTGCAAACTGGCTGATTGTGGCAATCGGAACGTCCATATCACGCTCTCTTTTCTGATAGTATCGCAGGTTTTTCAGCATATTGAAGGCCGCACCCTCTACGAACTTTTTTGCGATCACCAGACGCTTTATCGGGTCCTGATAGTGTGAGACCTGGTTGACGACCATCTTCCCCGCCAGCAGGTATTCTTTCGGGTGAAAAGAACCGGTATAGTGCTCGTAGTAATCGAAGAAATGAACATTCACACTCTCCTTACCCAGGAAGTTATACAATGCACTGTTAGCATCCAGGCTGCCGAAAACATAGAGGTCGGAAACGCTCTCGACTGGAATGTATTTTGGCTGGCCTTCACGGCCTTCCTCATCCACCGGGGTGAATTTCAGGGTGTTGTCCTTGCGGCTGAGTCTGCCAGGATTGAACAGGTAGTAGGTCTTTTTCATCGGGTAAAAATTTTTCTTTCCTTCCCGGTCGCAAAAATACTCCGGGCTGTGGCATCCTGAGACGATAAACGGATTCGCTGGTTTCCTCATTCCGAATAGTTCGTTACGTTAAGTTCGTAACGCAGGGAACGTAAATGCGAAAAGAATTCTAGTTAACACCGTGAACTAATATCTCAAGATCGGGCCAAAATCCGATCAATCCGGCTCAGCCGAATAACAAAAGTCGCAATAGCTGCATTTTCGGCAGATCTTCGCCTGTATCACCGTGGGGCATACCGGTAAGTTGACAATCTCCCGTACATGATCTTCCCACGCCCTGATCTTTTCCACGTCGGTACCCGACAGTGGCCGAACCTCCTCTCGCTGTTTCAGTTTCGGGTATTCGATGACGCCGGAGGCGCCCTCAACTCCCTTTTCCAAAAGCTTGTAGAGGTAATATTGTACCTGGGCAATATGCGCCTGCTCCACGCTGGCCGACTTCTTCACTTCATGCACTACCTTGTTGCGCGCATCGTAGAAATCGATTTTGACACCGTCAATCTCTATCTCCGTAAACTTTTGTGCGCGGTCCGTATACGTGGTTTCTCCAATGAGCTTGCCTTCCGCCACAATGTCGGAGGTGTGCTCCATTCTTATTCCATGAGCATGAAGCCAAAGCTCTCGGTGGCAAACATGGTAGAGGTTTATGAGGGTAGCGTTGATTTGCATTCAGAGAAATATAAGATTACTAAATTTCTTATCTAATAATCCCAAAGTATAATCATAAACTTCCTTATGGGTTACTAAATACAAATAGCCGAACTCGATTGGGTTTCCACCGTTTTCAAGTTCTTTGACAAGTTTAGATTCTGAAAATAATGAGAATGAAAATAAGGACATGATTGCCTGGATGGACTGGATTTCTCTTTTTTTATCAGAGAAATTCTGTCCTCTACTGGTAACGATCTTTTTATAAAGATCAAATACGCTTACGCCAGAAATATGATTCTCAGTAATCATGCCCCTCTCATTTAGAAATCGAATTTGGCTTTCAGTAAAAAGAGGTTCTTTTTCGTTTGTATTTTCTAGGAACAGCGGGAGCTTCAACGGAACAAAAACAGTCGTATTCTTTTGTTCAATTAGTCGAAAATCCTCATCCACTCCCGGAAAGTTCATATTTTCGTGTTTGTATTTATACAAAGTCAATGTGCCTCCCATATTTTTCTGTTTATTCGTTTCCGCCAAAAAAATCTTTATCCGATCATATACTTTATCAAATCGCTTGGTTTGGAGGATACTCAAATAGTCCTCTTCTAATCCCTTTTTCCATTCCTTGTATCTCAGGTCTTCTCCATAAATAACCGAAGCATCATCCAAGTCAAACAGATAAACGGCACAGTCTTCCTTTTTTACATTTCTATTTACCCTTCCGGCAAGTTGTTCTTCCGAATCTATAATTGATCTGTTTTTGAAACCTAAATCCATATCGATATCCACTCCGGCTTCTACTACTTGTGTGGTAACCAATAAAATATTTTGGCCCAATGCCTTTTGGGATTTTAAGTAGTTGATAATTTCTTTTCTGCGGGGCTCTAGAACTGTCCCACTCAAAACGAGAATTATATAATCAAAGAAAATAACTTTGGCAGTTTCCAAAAATTCGGTTGTTGATTTCTTGAATATAAATTCCACAATAATCTTTACTGAACCATTTTTATCTCTGTAGGCTTCTGCTTTGTCATGGATTTTGTTAGCGAGCACTTCTAAATAATCCTCTCTTGCATCTTTTTTTGTCTGACTCACTTTTGTCAATTCATCATTAAAAGTTACTCTCTCTGAAAAATTAGGGTTCGTGAAGAAGCGATTGATTGCATCGGGCAATAAATACTGAAAAGGCGCTTCAGTAAGGTCGCCAATTTTAGGAAGTGTAGCCGACATAACCACGAATCGAATATTTAAGTTTTTAGCGTGTTCATTCAACAAATAAGCCATCTTATCCCACAGTAGTGGGTTATAGGCCTGAACTTCATCGATTACAACAACGCTATTGGCTAATCTATGGAGAAGGTAGATGCAGCTCTTATCGTTAGCTTTAAGAATATCAAAAAAACGAATATGACTCAAAAATACATAAGGATAATTAGCGAAAAGATTGTGAATATCGTCCAATTGTGTTTCTCCATATAAACCATCTTGCTCAGCTTCGTTTTCTTCTTTTTCCTTCAGGGGTGCCTTGCTGTGAAGTTCTATAAACTCGTCACGTAGTAATCCTAACGTTTCCTGCGCATATTGTTTCGTCTGTGTTATGAGCGTTGTAAACGGAAAAACATAGTATGCCTTGTTTAATTCCGGATTGGCAATCAACAGTTCTTGCGCTGCAATAAAGGCCATATTGGTTTTCCCACCTCCAGTAGGGGCTTCAATATAAAAGAGTCTGTCAGACGAATAGCTACGTACATTTTGCAATACCTCAGCTGCCATTTTTGTGCGCAACCTATTCAGGTTTTCTGGACTTTTTGTTTTTAGTTCATCAAGATTGATTGCTTGGATTATGTCATGATGTTCATACAAATATTTGTTGTGCGCATGTGAAGTTTTAAGATTTTGATAATGTCGTGCTTTTTGTTCACTTATGAATGTTCCAAATTCCTGATAAGGAATCTTCCAGTTTCCATAATAATGGGAGGTGGCATAATAATCTGCAGCAGTTAGCAGAGAAAAATTCAACCGAATGAGCAGAAACCATTCGAATGGTAAATCGAATTCCAATAGGCTTGATAATTGATGCAGTGTCAGATTACTGCTATTTGCTTCTTTGTTGAATATCCCTAAATAAGAAGTCAATTTAGAACAAAGTTCTTCGGTAAGTTTTTGAAAAGTTTTCCTATCAGAAATATCATCTAAATGTGAACTATGGTGCCTTACAATATTATGAGCAAAGAATGCTATCAAAGAAAGTAGTTTAGTGTTTGAACATGCGGCTTGTTCAACTTCTTTATTTGAATATTGATGAATGAGAAAAATGTATGCGCTTAAAATGGAGTGCTGACTTTCAATTCCATTGGAACGGCTTAATGGAAAGAGGGGGTTTCCCATTTTGACTTTCTGGAAATTCTCATTGACCTTTCCAAAGTCATGATAAAGGATAGTATCCCAAAAAAGCCTTTTTATAATGAATGCTGATTGCGTATCTCCATTGCTGATTTTAAGGAAAAGTTTGTCGAGCAAAGGTTCTAATCCATGAGCCTCTGTGATTTTCAGAAAGTAACCTGAAACCAAAATCATGTGGTCGGCCAACTTTTCTTTGGGAGTATGAGCTAAATACTTTTGATGTTCTTTAATCAAATCATTTACCGAGGCAGACTCGACCAATTGTTTGAAGGAAGGAAACTCGGGCATAACTAGTTCAGCTGAATAACTTCTCCCGTGCGAATCTCATACAAATTTCGAAGTGTCATGCTCTTTTGAAATTTGGCATTGCTATAGCTGAAAGATGCCAATTGATATTGGTACTCTGTTCCTCTTTTCGTTTTGAATTCCAGAAATCCGATAGGCAAGCGTTCAAAATAGAAAAATGAATTTCTAAAATTTGAAAGCCATCCGGCCACACCAGCAAGCGCAGGTTCAGCTTCTTTGCCGAAAACCGATTCTTCTTTAACAAACAAGCCTTTGATTTCGTAATCACTGTCGAATGAAAAAGGCTTGAGTTCAAACTCTGCAAAATTATCCCACCAAAGTGGAAATTCATTTTTACCGAGATAAGGAATGTATTCTGCCCGCGCGTTTTTGAGCGAATTGTACAAAGGGGATTCCGTATCCAAAACGACATACACGGAGTAGGAAGGTTTTATCAATGTGTTTTCGTACGCAATAAGGTTCCCATCTCTGTTGGCATAGCCCACGGTGTTGGTGTAAACAATGGTTGTTTTGGCAAAATTTCCATTTTGATGATGCAAAGGAGTAATCCCAATTTTCAAGTCCCTTAGTCTCTTATAGTATTCAGGCAGTTCACCCTTGCGCTGGTATCCTTCAAACCCCAGGATGGCACCGAAGATACCAAGCAAGCCCGGCTTGTGCAGCATATTGTAGCTCATGGAAATACCATCATTGGTCTCGGGATTTCGCAGAAAACCAAAATCAGCTTTTAGGTCGATAGATACAAGTTTTTCCATTCAAGTCAGATGTCAAGCTTGGTCGATCCATCAGGTTCATTAGCTATTTTTGTAATGGTTTTGTCGAAATAGACTTCAATCTTTTCTATTTCATTTTTTATGTGCCCCTGACCTAAAAGATTTTTTATTCCAGATAAATCAATCTCACCATTGTCATTCACTTTAACAAGCTCAACAAAAGAAGGAAGTACCAGTTTTGAATTCTCTTTCAATTCAACCCAAAGAAAAAGTTCATTATCTGTTCCTGCTTTAGCTGCAGAGTTATAATAAGTAGCACCTTTTCTCAACCCCATCTTGAGTTTATCAATATCCTCTTTGGTTAAGTAATTATCTGTACCTGATAGAACTGCCAATGCTTCAAGATTTTTTGGATTTACTGAAATACTATGAACATAATGACCTTCACGAAGTTTGGATTGTGTTCCAAGAGTAGTCATAGCTGAATCTTCCTTTCCTTCTGCGGAATTCCGGAAAGGTGACATAATTTGCTCAGAAAAAATTTCACCCTTTGTGAATTGATTAAGCCCATGGGTGATCTGCACGGGGCCATGCAGAGATAGGTTAACTTTCTTTTCCGCAAACGTTCCTCCAAAAAGCCTAATGTCAAGGCACTCGAATAAATTGTTGAGGACTTTTTTCTTTACGGACGCTTCTTTTTCTTCCCCTTTACCTTCGCCAGATGGAAACTCACTAAAATGGTATTCAAATGTCTCGGCAAGATTTCGGGGATTGAGCGAGTCATCTCTCAATGTCTTGTAGTAGAATATTTTATCCTCCGTCTCATGGATGAGGTAATTCCTTACCAGATACTTCAATGCCTTATCGGTTGCATACACCCTGCCATCGGGCAATGTACGGGGCTGATGAGTAAAGTCTGCGTTGTAGTTAGAGTTAATGCTTTTGATAATAGCACAGCCGTAGGCTCTCTTGTTGAACTTGCTCATGGTTATATAGTTTTTTCGTTTTTGTGTTTTTTTCTGGATTTATAAAGAATATTGGGGCAGAAATATCCTGCAAGCAGAATAGGTCTGAGTTCCTGAAGCGCTTTCTCTGCTTCGTAATCAAGCACTTCACTGGCTAATGAGTTGAAACGGGCGAAATTAAAACCAATAGCGTGCTTGTATCTGAGAATGATATTGGCAATGGCCTCGTTGAAGTGAGCATAATTCGTTTTTTGCAGAAAGGGTTCTAAAAGCGCATGTGTGCGCTCTGCTGATTCACTTTGCGAAAGCAGATAGTAAATTAACTGCCCGGCCCCAAAGGCGTAAGCATCATCGGAAGTGAAGTGGACATCTTCGTTGTCCAAAATTTCCTGAAGTTGTTTTTTATGGTCTTCTATTTTGCTTGGCATGATGGATTGGTTTTTAGAATCGAAATACTGATACAGGCTGAAATAGGCATTCAGTTTTGCTTTTACAGAAAACACTTTGTTTTGTTTCAAGTCGTCTATGACTATCGTCATGCAGATGTCCTGAAATTGATTTGCACCGATTCCGCTCCGCATGGATTTATAGATATAGTCATAGATTGGTTTCCTGTATTTTAATAGCAATGTATACAGTGCCGGTCGATAGAATTTAGGATCTATTTTATCAAAATACCGAAACGACCATTCATCTTTCTTCTGATCTATTCTTACAAGTGTATTGTTGAAGAGTTCACAGATTACGATACTTTCAAAATCAAATACGTTGGATAATAGAATATCAGATCGCAGCTGTTTGTTTTCAGTGATTTCGGTTACGTTTTTAATTTCCCATTTGGACTGATCCGTATTAAGGTAATATTCAAATTTGGCGACAAAATCAAAATCCAGAATGGCTCCATCCGAGAAGTAGAGCAGGTAGTAATTGCCAAGTGTTTCTTTCTTCTTTAATAGCTCAGTTATGATTTTTCTGTGCGTTACCCTTTTACCCTCTTCCCTTTGGACAATTTCAATTGCGTTATTCGTTAACTCTTCGTCATCGATGAAAACCGGTAAGGGATTAGGAAAAAGTTTTTTACCAATTAAAAGTGAAAACTCGGAAAGCTCTTTCGCCTGCATGGTACTGATTCTGCCTGTAATATCGAAACTCGCTGTTTGGTGAATGAGAAAAGGCTTTTTGCTATTGAAACCGTTATAAAAATTGCTCGTCCCTAGTATCTCGTCATTTACTTCAATGTTATATTCAGTTGTATTGAAAAGCCCTTCCGCAAGATACTTTGCGTTGAATGACTTGTATTTATCAATATCTACATCATTGTAGGTGATGACATAGTCATCCCACCCTAAATCAGCTTCTTCAAGAATAGAAATCAACTGATCTTTGAGGTGATTTTTAAATTGAATGGCTTTTTGTTTCTCTATTTCATCCAAATCAAATTTTGGGTCAGAACATTTTCCAAAATAACTATCCAATCGTCCCGCAATAGATGTAGCTACTTTCTTTTTGTATTCCTTGGAAGGGGGGGACTTAGCAAGTTCTTTGGATTTGTTTTTATCCCCCTTGAACATTGCCAGCTTAAAACCTACGCAGTATGGACTGGCAGTATGAATACCCTTTGCAGGAAGATCAAAGCATTTATTGGTGTCAATCATCCAGGCATGTTCTTGTAGAAAAGCACATTGATTTAAAAATTGAGAGATGTCCCCATGCTTGTTCCCTTTGTATCGTTCCCGCCCAGCAATTTTATATTGCCCGTTGCTGAACGACATTTTAATGTGCAACCCGACTTTAGGCTTAATGGCCTTTTCTTTTACAGACTGGGGTACATCTTTGATAAATTGGGTCAATTCGGTAATCATACTTCTAAAAATACTATTTTTTCAATGCACTTGTAAATAATAACGAGATAATGTTTACTTTTACTTTGAATCTAAGAAGCTATGGAATTGAAAAATGCAGCTTGTGAATAAAAACACCGCTAATCGCACCAGTTTCTTGGATTTGCCAGCCGGATATTCCCGGCTGGGTTTCTTTAAATTCTGATGTCTTATGTTCGAATATGACCATACCTTACTAAGCATCGATGCATTACATAGGATTGGTATAAGAGGTACCAGAGAACTTGAAGAAGTTATCGAGGGGTATTCTTTCGCTGATGAGGAATTTTTCGATGAACTAGGGTATAGTGTGATTCGTTTTATTGGCTTCACCAACGCTTCAAGGGCAGTAAAAGTCGCTTGCAGGCTTGAAGAAGATGGTCGCCTTACAACATTAGATGCCCGAATTCCTTCAATAGAGGAGATTGTCTCCGATTTTTGCAAATACTGTTGAACCTGTTTCTTTACAATAAAGTCTTCTTCATTCCTATTACTTACAGTATCTTTGATCCTTAAGGTGTCGATCGCACCAAATTGAAATCTTTTTATGCCAAAAACAGAAACCAAGGATGAACGCAACCGGGAAAACCCCTTTTTAACGGATAAGGCCGATGCTCTTTGGGCACGCCTTGACAAAAATGGTAAACCAGTATCAAAAGATGAGCTTGTAAAACGGGCTAATGCATTGAAAGAAAAAGGTCGTTCATAAATCCCCTCCAAAGATCGTGAGCAGCTGCGGAGGAAAATCGGGCCCTCCACTCGCGAAGAAGCTCTCCGTAGGATGAAAGAAGCATTCGAAGCGCAGAAGAAAAACAAGTAGGGTGATGGTAATGCTCTCATCTCGTTCATCATTTCTGTTTCTCAAGTCTCGTATTGAAATTCTTCTTTATATTGTCAGTCACGTGTGCATCACCTCCACACACCCAAACCCCATGCTGTTCTTCTCACCGAACCCGGCATAATATCCCAGCTCGTGAAGTTCCGCAGGGACATCCAACTCAAAATGAAATAAATAACCAATCACCTGCGTCGCCTCGGGTGTACCTGACTTAATATGTATCCCTTTCTTCCGAGGACGGTTCAGCAACTGAAACTTACCTTCCGGCATTGCTAATTGCTTGGATTCCTTTACTGCATTTGCTAATGCACCTGCCTTATACGCAAGGTTCTGGATCATCATCTGGCCATACGCCGGGTGTTCCGGCGACAGGTACTCTGTTGTCCCATCCGCGCGGGAACGACTTATGCAGATCTGAGACAGGCATCGATACCTCATCACAGGTCGGAAAATGGGTGACGGCAACATCTCTACCTGACTCACTTCAAGATCAACCGTCGCATTTCGATCGCCAAGACCTAAACGCTGCTCCATAAAGATCCCCCGGACAAAATGTTCCATGCTTGAATCGATCAGAAAACGCACAACTAGCGAAATCGACTTTCCCAACAACCTGATCTGACCTCCCTGTATCTCGTATGGCCTGAGGTCGAGTTGGGAGAAAGTGAACATCTTGAAACGCCTTTTGCCCGCCCGGAATCCCTCCTCGTGCAGGAAATGGCTGAATTCAGCGTCGGCCCGCTCGATCACCTTGTAAATCCAGGCGGATAGCGGATACTGATAATTGAGGGGCAATAGATTGCCCCTGCGTAATGTGAGAGTCAGACGTAACTCCATTGGCTTCTAAATCTGATCGTAAGCAAATAAAATAACGTGACAACTTGTGTCATTCAGAGAAAAAGCCAAAATCTTGCGGGAACTGTCGGGTCTTACTCGGTTGGCTCGGATTGAATTTAGGAATTTTTCGGACGCGATCAAAAGTTCAGTAAATTTTCATCGTGGGTCCCTCTCCAGTATTAAATACCCCCACGAGTCCGCAGTAGTAAACGGTGAGTAGTGCGCGAAGAAGCGCCAAACCCGTATATCACCTGACAAACTTCGCGGAGTAATACGTGTTCCCGGCGATACCATAAACGACATATATGGAGGCAGTATCGAGTGTGGAGATATCGATCTCGGTGCGAAAACCCCATCTCTCCGACAGAACGGCTGTGTGTTGTACCCGCCCCATCATATCAACAATATGAACGGTTTTAAGAGGCTTGTCCGACTCGATCGTCAGCAACGTGCGCTGCGCGTTCTGGAAAACAGAAAGCGACTCGTTGCCCTCATCCAAGACGCCGGTTGTAGGATTCGAAATACGCAACACCGCACCGCCACCGGATGCCAGGTTGTACACGACCTTCGACTGGTTCGTCACCAAAATAAGCTCCCGTGTGAGCGCTTTGGCGTTTGATGCTGTCGTCGTGTTGTCGCGGAGTACTTCTGCCAAGAATTCACCATCGGGCAGGAACGAAAAGTCGACTTCAACATCACGTGCTTCACCATTGGTCATGGCGGCGACATACCAATCCTCATCCTTGCGCTTCGCTATTACAGCATACTTACCTACCTCCGCCGAAAGAGGCACGGTTTCATCCCAGATGGTTGGTATCCCGGAAATAAACCGGATTACGTCGGGGGATTTCCTGTACTCGGTGGGCGAATCACAAAGATAACCCAGTGGCTGATCGAAGAGTATATACATGCCAATCTCGTGCGCGCGTGTTCCCATCGACATGGGAATGCCGGTGGGGGTCGGCGAAAACTGGGATCGGTGTACATTCCGCATAGAGCCCGGCGTATAGTCGAGCGGACCGGCAAGCATGCGGATAAAGGGAAACTGCAAGTGATAATCGGGGTTGGGTGTATCGTCCCATTTGTTGCACTCGGCTCCTCGCACGGCTTCGAAGTTCACGATATTAGGATAGGTGCGTTGCAACCCCGTAGGTTTGGAATTTCCGTGAAAGATGATCATCAATCCAAGATCGGCGCACTTCTGCGCTAGCTGTTCGACCCAGTTGATCGCAACCTGGTCATCGCGTTCGATCAGGTCGATCTTGACGCCAGCCGCGCCGATGGCTTTAAGTTGAGCGAGTCGTCCTGGATTCTCCACCGGCATATTGATAAAATCCCACAGAAACACTTTTACATTCTGGGTGGCGGCATACTGGCATATCTGTGAAGCGTAGTCTGTGCTCCAGCCCGCATCCATCGTAATATACTCCAGCCCGTATTGGGCGGCGAAGTCGACATAGTATTTGTATAGGTTGAAGTTGAGGTTGTTCGGCCCCGAGGGTATTGACGTTGTTTCAAGGATGGCATCGTGCCACCATTCCCAGGCGGACTTACCGGGTTTGATATAGTCGGTGTTGGTAATGACGGATGGCTTCGCGAGTTTGTATATAAGCTCGTTGTTCAGCAGGGTCTTGTCGTCCGTAGAAACAATGACTACACGCCAGGGGTATTCGCGTGTGCCGGAGGTCCTGGCAAGGTAATCCTCCCGCGTAAGTACGCGATGATACGCGTAGATGTCACCCGGGTCGGAAACAGTCTTGGGGTACTGTGCCCACTTCCCCTGCATCCCCGTTGTGGTCCGCTGCAGGTACATGCCGGGGTAGTCGAATAAATCTGATTCAGAAACGGCAACCCGGATTCCGTGCTGGGGATACGAAAACATAACCGGTGTAACGGCGAACCGGTTGGCGGTAATCTGATTGATAGAAGTGTAGGTATAGTAGGATCTCTCCCACGACCGCATCAGGGCATCCGCTTCGGGAAAGATCACCCCAGGCGTTCCGGCAAAGTCAAATATCGCGTGCTCGTAGTCCACAATTACTTCGCCGCCGAGGGCTGTCACGAACCTCCATGCCACCCCTTCGTCATACGCGCGGAGTATCAGTGAATAGTCTTGCGTGAAGTTGATAGTCAGTTCATTGAAATGTTCGGACAACGTGGCGTTCTTTCCGTACAGGGGCGTGATCATGTCGTTGACTTCGCGGGTCGCGGTGTTCAGCACGGTAGCGTTTTCCCCCAGAATGAGTCCCTGATTTAGCGCCAGCGCAATTGCCGAGGGATTAATAAGAGGCGTATCATCATAGGATACGCTGTATTCTGTTGACGTTCCTATATTCAACGACAGTTTTAGCATACCATCCGGTGATACAACCTCGTATTGCTGTGCATAGCATCCGATAGCCAGGAAAACAGCCGGGACAACAAATAATATTCTTAACATTTCAATACGTTTCATAGTACGGTCGATAAATCATTCCTCAATTCCAAATCGATAGGTGATCGTTTCATTATAAGGCTTCCCTGGTTCGAGAACGGTAGATGGAAAATGGCTGTGGTTCGGACTGTCAGGAAAATATTGACACTCCAGGCAAAGGCCGTCGAAAGGTTTGTGAAATAACCTTCTGTTACTCAATTCCGTACTTGCCAGGAAGTCGCCGGTATACAGTTGCACGCCGGGATAGGTCGTGAACACGTCCAATATCCGTCCCGAAAGGTCATCGCTTAGCCTGCATAGTGCCTCATTCGCTACCGGTTCTTTGCGGTCGAAAAGATAATAGGTATTCAGACCAGCGATAATTCCGGCATTGATCACCAGTCGCTCATGGATCTTATGGCCGGAAAAATTCTTCTCTCCTGCGGGGATGATCGTCCCGGTAGGAATATGGTGCTTTGACGTCTCGAGTAAACGGGATGCCTGAATGGTCAACCGATGATCAAAGATGTCATCGCGCGCCGGCGAGAGGTTGAAATAGGCGTGATTAGTAAAGTTGGCAACTGTCTTCTTATCGGATGACGCCATGTAGCGGATCGATAACTCATTCCGATCATTCCATTGGTATTCGACACTAAACGCAAGGTTACCGGGATAGCCACCATCGCCATCGTCGCTAAGCAGGCTAAAAACAAGTTTGTCGCTATGGATTTGAAAAGAAAACACCCTGGCGTTGAAGCCGTTTAATCCTCCGTGGAGTGTGTTGTGGCCATCATTCTTTTCAAGCTGGTATGTCACGCCGTCCAGTTCAAATTGCGCGTCGGCGATACGGTTCGCGTATCGGCCAATGGTCGCTCCGATGTAGCAAGCATCGCTGAGGTATCCGTGGAGGGAGGGATAGCCCAGAATGACATTTTCCGGCATTCCCAGTTTGTCGGGTACGACGACTGACACAAGCGTTGCTCCGTAGTTGGTCAGTTCTACATACGCGCCGGATCCATTCGTCAACCTGAAGAGCACAACATCCTTGCCCTGGCATGTTCCCCACGGCTTTTGTGTCAGATGTCCTTTCCCTTCCGTCGTCATATCTTTCTTTCGTTCCTCATCGCACGCACTGAGTCGCAATAATACCGGCTATTCCGCGGTCAGCCGGAAGACCACGCTTTCGTACTCATTGTACATCGGGAAGCGCACGCCATACGTCATAAGAAACGCGCCGTTAAAATGCTTGCCGTCAAGGCTCGAGAACCAGGAATGTTTTTTTTGGTCCTTGTTCACCTCTTTCAAGACATAGTTTTTTTCAGGATCCAATCCGTGCATCTTCAATACCTGGTAGTTGCCATAAATCTCCTTCTTCTTCAGGTAAGAAAATACCAGGGCTTCCTTCTTATCTGGCGTGGTGTACATCAAAGCCACGCGGTTACTCTCATAAGGCGATAGCAGGCGATATAGGTCACCGTTCTGGATGATATGCTTAAACTCATTATACTCTTTTATTGCGTTCCTGGAAAACTCCTTTTCATCCGGCGACATATCTTTCGGCTGAAGATCCATTCCGAGTTTTGCAGACATAGCGACATCGAATCGAAACTTCAGCGGTGTGACGCGTTGTGTAATATGATTCGGCACGACTGACACGTGACTGGCCAGACCAATAGGAGGAAAGAAATGAGTCGTTCCCCACTGAATAAAGATCCTGTCCAGCGCATCGGTGTTGTCGCTTATCCAGTACTCGTCAAAGAAAGGCATAGTCCCGTAGTCTATTCTCCCACCACCACCGGAGCAAAGCATAATGTACACGTCCGGGAACTTTGCCCGCACTTTCTTCAGCACGGAGAACAGGCCTTCCGTGTACCTGATCCACAAATGTGATTGTTTCTCACGACTCAGATAAGCGGAGCCCGCGTTGGTGATATACCGGTTGCAATCCCACTTCAAATAGGCGATACCGGGGTTCTCGGTCATCAGGTTATCCACTACACTGAATACATGATCCTGTACTTTCGGATTAGACAAATCGAGGATAAGCTGGTTTCGGCTCAGATCCAGGTCGCGGTTAGCGGCGGTTATGACCCAATCGGGATGTTTTTCATACAACTCGCTTTTCGGATTGACCATTTCAGGTTCAATCCAGATGCCGAATTTGATTTTCTTCGCGTCTGCTTCCCGGACCAACTCGCCCACCCCGTTGGGCAGCTTCTTCTTGTTAACGTTCCAGTCACCCAGCCCAGCCTGGTCACTGTTGCGCGGATACTTATTGCCGAACCATCCATCATCAAGCAGGAACAGATCAAAACCCATATC
The DNA here is from genome assembly GCA_964493505.1 of uncultured Roseivirgaceae bacterium. GTDB lineage: Bacteria > Bacteroidota > Bacteroidia > Cytophagales > Cyclobacteriaceae > Chryseosolibacter. Next base: position 116,031 of record CAZBNP010000014.1, on the reverse strand, counting down.
AGCTGCATCGGCTATGATTTGCTTCAATACGGTTTCATCAAAATCGAAATAGGTCGCTTCCCAGTTGTTCAGCAGCGTAAAACGAGGACGTTCGCTTTTGTATATCCCCTGATATTGCCGCGCCCAGGCATGGAAACGCCGGGTGACTTCCCCTTTGCCAGAGAAACTGATAGTATAAAGGAGCGGCGGCGTCTTAAATACTTCTTTAGGCTGAAGGATATACTGCGATGCGTATGGATTGATCCCTCCTAATACTTTCAGATTTTTCTGTGCATCGGTTTCAAAAGAGAGCTTCCAGCTTCCCGGCCATGCGAGGGTCCCTCCCACAACCGTTCCGTTCTCCTCTTCTGCGGATCCGTTCAATCCCAGGAAGAAAGCAGCATGACCAAACTGATTGGATCGAACTCCCAGCTTGGATTCAAGCACCTTGATACCGTCGGTCAGCTTCTCCTCCTCCATATTCATCTCGGTAGCCCAGTTGCCTGAGAAGCTCGTCAGCCAGTAGGATGATGCCCGGAAAGCCAGTTGCGCAGAGAAGAAGTTGTAGAGTGTTACATCCTTCTTCTCCTGGTGGACGACCTCCGTCCACTGTTCGATAATATCTACGCCGGAATATGCTTTGTAGAAGAGTGTAGCTGTGAGCGGGTAGAACTTGTCCTTTAAAACAATCTTTGTGAGCGTAACATCTTCACCAGCCTGGCTTTGCTCATGACTTTGATAGACCAGCTCCGTCGTGAGGTTTCCATCAGCATGCGTCACCCGCAGCGCAGGTTCGTTAACGTAATCTCCTCCGTACGACGGATAAGCTGAAAACGGCGCCACCTGAACATTCTCATAAGCGGCTTCCTCAAGTCTGTCGCCGTAATAACACTGCCGGAGCCCGCCATCCTTGTCGACTTTGTAAACCATTGCAGTGTGGCTGGTCTGAATAACGATGGTCTGTGCGTTTGCCCCCGATAGCAGGATACCAACCACAGCCAGCGTCTTCAGAAACTTCAGGGACCATTTCGCGCTCGCTCTCACGATCATTTTGAACATCTTAGCTAATCTTCTCCAATAACAACTTCTTCCGGTATACCGTCAGACGGTGACAGCAGGAATCAATCGAAAGTTATCACTCTTATCCTGTGACTATCCTTTTCCGCTACATAGATAGTGCCGTCTTCATCCACTATTAAGTCGGTGAGATAATAAAACTGAGCCTCCGTTTCCCCACCATCGGCCGAGCCGCCCGTAGTTCCGGCAACCGTTGTGACCACGCCCGCAGGCGTTACTTTCTTCACCTTGTGGTTGTGGGTATCGGCTACATACACGTTTCCATCCGTATCGGTGGCGACACCATAGGGATAATTGAACTGAGCTGCTGCGCCGGTGCCATCGGCGTCACCCTGCGACTCGCCCGCGAGCGTTGTGACAACACCACTTTGAGTTATTTTCCGTATTCTGTGGTTGCCGGCGTCGGCTGCATAAACGTTTCCATCGCTGTCAACCGCGACCGTATAAGGCTGGGAGAACTGCGCCTCAGATCCTGTGCCATCGGCAAAGCCCGAGGTACTGCCTGCCAGTGTCGTCACCACGCCGGCGGGAGTTACTTTTCTGATCTTGTGATTGTCTTTATCGGCTACATAGATATTGCCATCTTCACCCACCGTTATTCCGGTTAGGTAATAGAATTGCGCGTCCGCCCCTGCTCCATCCGCCGAGCCCCCCGTGCTTCCCGCAAGGGTTGTCACCACACCAGCAGGAGTGATTTTCCTGACTTTATGGTTATGCGTGTCGGCCACATACACGTTCCCGTCCTCATCGGTTGCAACACCGTAAGGATAGTTAAACTGGGCGTCCGCTCCGCCGCCATCGGCGTCGCCCTGCGTTCCACCGGCAAAGAGCGTTACCTCTCCATTAGGAGTGATCTTCCGTATAGCATGGTTATTCATGTCTGCAACGTAGACATTTCCATCCGGGTCAACGGCAACAGTATGCGGCTGTGAGAATTGGGCAGCCGTACCAAGCCCATCGACAAACCCGGAGACACTACCTGCCAGGGTACTGACCGTCGTGGTTTTAACATAGTCGAACAATTCGCTCTGCACAGTATTGCCGTTCACGGTTACCTCGATGTTGCCGCTGCCAGCGCCGGCGGGTATTACAATCGTGAGTTGGCTAACGGACGCACTGGTGACCGTACAGGCTATGCCATTCAATGTAACGGTATTATCAGATGCTGCTGCCTTGAAGCCCGTTCCCGTGATCACCACCTGCGTGCCTTTCGGGCCCGAAGCCGGGCTGATCGACGATATTGTCAGATTCGGTTCTGCAGGAACAAATGTAAACGTTGGGCTCTGCGCCGTCCTTCCCCGGGACGTCACTACCAGGTTACCACTTCCCGCGTCGGCAGGTATGGTAACTTTCAGCAACGTTGTCGTGGTTACGATTACCGGACAAGCCTTGTCGTTCAGCGTTACCGTATTCTCCGATGCTATCGCACTGAAACCCGTGCCATTGATGTTCACTTCCGTGCCTTCTCCGCCGGAGTCGGGCGAGATCGACGTGATCGTCAATTCGGGAGGAGCTTCCTCGTCATCTTTGTTACAGGCAACTGCAAGCACAAGAACCATGAGGAATGTGGCTACGCGGACGAGAACAAATGTTTCTCTGAAGCTTACAGGAACTGCTTTACAGGATTGGTGTAGGTTTGTTTTCACGGTGTCATTCGTTTAGAGTAAATCGATTTTTTGTGTGAAGGCGTCTGCTGAGGATTTCCACAAGAAGTTGCCAGCGCCATCACGTTGTGTCTCTATTGATTTGTGTATCCTTCGTTCTGATCCTCCAGGCCGATATCTTCGTTTTGGAGTATCTCCAGTTGAGGAATAGGATAGCGTTTGTGGAAAGGACGGATGGTACCACTCTCCCTTGCCCATTGATTGCGCTCCGATACCAGGTCCACCAGTTGGCCATAGCGGTTCAGGTCCATTCTTCTCCATCCTTCAAAGCAGAGCTCGCGCATCCTTTCATCCAGTATCTTCGTGCGGAACTCGGATTGTGACATGCCTTCGCTCCACGCCTTATCCGGAGGCAGTGTTCCTCCCCACGCGCGGGCCCTTACCTTATTCACTTCCGCCACCGCCAATCCGGTGCTTGCGGTTTCGTTCAGCGTTTCCGCATAGCACAGTAGTATATCCGAATAGCGCAGGAAGAACATGTTCTTGCCGGAGTACCAGAAACTATTGGATCCATCAAGACGCTGGTCTTCGTATTTCTTAACATGGGGGTCAAGCTCATCTCCGCCCATCCAGCCTTCCACTACGGGTGTGACCCCGTTGTATTCAAAGTCGTAGCGGATACTTTCATTTCTTCTGAGGTCGCCATCTTCCCACACGCCACCTTCATCAACGGTCATATAGGCATACTCCGTGGGAACCATCAGGTCGTAGCCGCCGAAATAGCAGTATTGGTCGAGGTTTGCCAGCGAACGCGACCCCATCTGCCACTGGATCTGATTATTGTCGGGCCACACGTTGTTGAACTGGAACGAGTAGATCGATTCAGGCAGGTTGAATTTGGAAGGATCCCAAAGGTCTGCATAGTTTGTCGCAAGGCTGTGCTTGCCGCTGCCGATCACGGCTTCAAACTGTACCCTGGCTTTCTCATAGTCGCGGAAGCCCGACTCCTCCTGGGCATAGAGGTAAACCTTGCCCAGCAACGCATGCGCGGCTGTTTTCGTTGCCCTGCGCGCGTCGCTCTGTGTATCGGGCAGATACTCGATCGCCGTTTCAAGGTCGCTGATGATCGCGTCATACACCACCGGCAGCGGTTGCCGTGCGGTGCCATATTCGCTGAGTTTGTCCAGATCGATGACCGGGATCTCACCCCAGTACTGCGCGATCTCAAAGTTCAGTGCGGCGCGGATAAACGACGCTTCTCCGAGCAACAAGTATCGTCTTGCAGGGTCCTGTTGATTGGCGTTCAGTGAATAGATAGCAGTAGCCGCAGCGCTGATTACCGGCCATCGGCTGTCCCATTGCTGCGCGAGCGCTGTATTACTGGGTGCGAGAAATCCGTCGTAACGGTCGAGTCCGGCCTGACCTGCCTCCGTCATCACCTGATAAGCACCCTGCTGTGATTCATCGGTCCCGAGCGAAAACATGAATCCGCCCCTGTCCTTCTTCGTGTTACGCCAGCTCGTGTATAGCCCCATAATGAGTGGCTCGATGTTGTCCAGTTCTGCGAACACTTGCTCCTGGGTAAGCGCAGTCTGCGGCTCTTCGTTCAGGAAATCCGAACATGAACTGGAAACCAGCAGCATAAAGGCCATTGCTTTCACTAATCCACTATTGATCTTCATAATATTGTTTCTTTGCATTCGTTGAATATCGACTATCAAAAACCGATGTTAATACCGGCCACATACATCCGCGACATCGGGTAATCATCCCCACCTTCCGGATCGTATCCTTTGTATTTCGTGTTCACGAAAAGATTGCTTCCGGTGAAGTAAACGCGCAGGTTATTCATTTTCGCTTTGCTAACGACATCAAGCGGTACTGTATAGGCCAGCGTAAGCGCGGAAAGTCTGAGGAACGAAGCATCCTGTACACCCCAATCAACATCGCTCAGGTTGTAACGACCTCCGCCGTTGTAAGCGCGCGGCACATTGGTATCGGTATGTGTAGGTGTCCAGCGATCCAGCATATCGCGATGCGCGGCCGATATACCCGATCCGTTCATGAATCCTTCATAGAGATAACTGATGCGCTTAGCTCCATAGTTGTATGTGAATACCGCGTTCAGTGAAAAATTTCGATACTCCATATCGGTGGAAAACCCACCGTAGAACTTTGGATCCTTGCTTCCGACAACATACCTGTCATCGTCGTTGATAATATTGTTACCGTCTCTGTCCAGGGGAAGAACATCGCCAGGCCGCACGATACGTCCGCCGAGTTCCATTCCCGCGACCCGGTCCATGTCGGCCTCCTGCGCGATCTTGTCGAACTTGTAGACATAAATAGAGTTGAGGGACTCACCCAGGAAAAAGTTTCCTTCGCGTTGTATTTCAACCCCGGTAAAACCACCCTTGTTATAGATAGCCGGTACATCTCCATACAGCTTGGTGATCTTGTTCCGGGCGGAAGAGATATTACCCGAGACACTCCACGTAAATGGTCCGCTTTTGACAACATCGGCCACAACACCCAGTTCGATACCCTTGTTCTCCAGTGCGCCGATATTGGAAATGACATTGCTAAACCCGGTCGTATAGGAAAGGGTGCGTTGCATCAGGAGGTCTTCGTTGTCAATAGTGAAGTAGTCCACCGTAAGATTGACTCTGTTATCCATCAGCACCAGATCAAGGCCGAGGTTTAACTGCTTCTGCTTCTCCCATACAAGTGTGGTATTACCCAGTCGTCCGTCGGACACGTACGTTACTGACCCGCTTGTGTATTGGGGATAGTACAATGTCTTGTAGGCGAAGTTCGGGATGTTCTGATTACCGGCTATTCCATACCCTGCGCGTAGCTTGGCGATATTCACGAAGTTGAGACCCAGGCTGCGAAAGAATTCTTCCTCCGCGATATTCCAGCCAACCGCTACCGAGGGAAACACACCCCATTTGTTGCCTGAATCAAAACGCGACGAGCCGTCGTAACGAGCCGTGACCGTGGCAAAATATTTTTCATTGTAAGAGTAGTTGATCCGCCCGGTGTATGACATGAGTGAGGAAGTAGTGAAGTTGGACGACATTTGGAACTGGTCGCGCAGGTAGGCACCGCTTACGTACTTATACGAAAAGTCGTCAGTGGCAAACCCGGTAGCGTTCAGTTGATTATAGTCCCATTTATTTTGCTGAAGGCTGAAGCCGGCGAGCGCGGTAAGGTTGTGCTCACCGGAGAGCGCCTCGTAAGTGACCGTGTTGTCCCACTGCCAGTTAAGCCAGTGATCGTTGCGCTGGCTAGCTGTTCCATCCGTGGAATTGCGAATGGACTGCCCGATATCACGCGGTGTGTACCAGAAGTCGCGTTGATCCATAATATCCGCCGAAAACGTAGTGCGGATATTGACCTTGTCAACAGGCTTGACGTTGATATAGTTACTCGTCATCAGCCTGGTCTGGTATCCATCACCGTCGATACCCAGACTTCGGAGCGGGTTGTAATGATCGAGCATTTCAAGTCCTGCCCATTTCAGATAGTTGATGCTATCGTTGACCGGCAGCAGCGGGTTGGCCGCGTTGGCGATGCTGAATACACCACCCTGAACGTATGTCTCGTGACTCCTGGCGTAGGTCGTATTGGTTCCAACTCTCAGCCAGGACCGGATATTCTGATCGAGGTTCACCCGCCCGGTGTAGCGGTTGTAGGTCGAGTTTTCCATCAACCCCCTGTTGCGCGTATAGTTGAAACTGACATAGTACGTCCCCTCGTCGGTTCCTTTCGAAAAACTGATATTGTGATTCTGCTGTTGACCCTGGCGCGTGACGGCATCCAGCCAGTCATAGCTTCGCCCGGAGTTGTATGTTTCAAACTCGTAATCGGAGAAAGCGACGGAAAAATCCGGACTGAGCAATGCGTTGTTGATGTGGTCCTGGCGATTAGCCCCGGGGTTGGCATCCATATAAGCATTGGCATAGGCATCGATGCGGAGATCGAACATATCCCGGGCACCCAGCCGCGGCATGGTGCGTGAGAATTCCTGTATGCCGGCCCAGCCGTCGTAAGTGACACGGCCCTCACCCTTTCGGCCTTTCTTGGTCGTAACAATCACAACGCCATTGGCGCCGCGTGAACCGTAGATAGCAGTAGCCGAAGCATCTTTCAGAACATCGATACTCGCGATGTCGCCTGGATTGATCAGGTTAAGTCCGCCATCCATGATCAACCCGTCGACGACGAAGATCGGATTGTTGCCAAACTGGAGTGAGTTATTGCCGCGTATCTTGATACTGGCACCTCCGGAAACGCCGGGACTACTCTGAATCAGCACGCCGGACATCCTGCCTGCCATAGCCTGGGTAATGCTTGCTGTCGGGACCTCAACGAGCTTTTCACCTTCCAGGGCCGCGACCGCGCCCGTCAGGTCACTCTTCTTCATTACGGCACCAACAACAACAACTTCGTTCAACGTAGTGACATCCTGCCGGAGCATGACATCAATCGTCGTCCGCCCTCCCACAACTACCTCTTCTGTCAAATACCCGATAAATGAAAACACCAGTACGGACCCACCGGACGGAATGTCCAGGGTGTAACGTCCGTCAACGCCAGTCACGGTTCCAATGGTCGTTCCCTTAACAAGAACATTCACACCAGGCAGCGGGTCACCTGCATCGGTCACGATACCTGAAACCCTCGTAGCCTGATCTTCACTCGCCAGCAGCGTGCCGGGAACTATCACCAGCAACGCGATGAACAACATCTGTAATTTATTCTTCATAGTATCCTTTTGTATAATCCTGATTTGTGTATTTGCAATACCTTAAAAAAGGAAGACAGTGTACCACCAATGGTGGTTGGATTTTTTTTCAGCCGGTAGATCTGTCTTCATAAAATGTTCAGTTTTGGTTACAGTATAGTATTCAGTGTCTTATCACTTCCGCCTCAAATTGTTCCAGTGTTTTTCCCTTTGTCTCCGGAGCAAACTTTAGCAGGATAAAGAAGTACAACAGACATATTCCCGAAAACAGAATGAATGTCTGCGGTGCATCCAGTACGTCGATCAGTACCGGAAATCCATAAGCCAGCGCAAAGCACGCAACCCACAACATTCCCGTTGCCAGCGAAACCGCGAGGCCGCGAATCCTGGTGGGAAATATTTCCGAGATCAGCACCCAGGTGACAGGAGCGAGTGTCGAGGCGTATGTTGCGATGAAAGCGAGCACAAGCAATGTCAGTATATAGCCCTCGAAAAAATTGAAGTGAAAGCAAAGCCCTACCAGCAAAAGCCAGAACGCCATCAGCGAAGAACCCGCAAGCATCAGTTTCTTGCGCCCGACCTTGTCCACCAATTGCATCGCCACTACTGTGAAGATCAGGTTGACCGCGCCGATTATAATCTGCTGGAAAAGTTGGCTACTCACATCCATCCCTGCCTTTTCGAAGATGATCGGCGCATAGAAGAAGATTGCGTTAGCACCGGAGATTTGCTGGAAGACAGCAATCGTAATGCCCAGTCCTACGAGGAAACCTATGCCCGGTCTCATCAGATCCGACCACTTGCCTTTCACCTGGTGTTGCATACCCGATTGTATTGCGGCGATCCCTTTATCAGCATTCTCCTCACCGGATATCTTACCCAGAACGCTCCGCGCTTTTTCGACATAGCCTTTGCTCAGCAACCATCGCGGACTCTCCGGCACGAGAAATACACAGATAAAGAAGAGCAGTGCAGGAGCCGCTCCGGAGGTGAACATCCAGCGCCAGTTGTCTTCGACACCGGCGAGAAAATAGCTGGAAAAGTAGGCCAGCAGAATGCCGACCACAACCGTCAGCTGGTTGACAGACACCATACGGCCCCGGATCGCTGCGGGACTAACCTCCGCGATATACAATGGAGAAAGCATGGAAGCCGCACCGACCCCGATCCCGGCAATGATTCGCCAGACGATGAGCATGGAGTAACTGGAAGCCCAACCCATCAGCACGGAGGAGACCATGAAAATTCCGGCAGCTATTGTGAGCGGAAGCTTTCGTCCATACCGATCAGACACATATCCGGTGATCATCGTGCCGATGACGCAGCCAACATAAAGAGAGCTGCCCGTCCAGCCAAGTTGAGCCTCAGTCAACTGATAATAGGGCTGAATAAACGGGATCGTACCCGAAAAGATCGCGATGTCGAACCCAAAAAGAAGTCCGCCGAAAGCTGCTATCAGGCTGATCAGGATAATGTAACTATTCTTCTTCACTCTGGCTGTTTGTACAAAAGTGGAAGATTGACGCAAACGTTTGAATGGAGAATTAGATTTTAATGATGGATTATTTTATGGCCTGATGCTTATGCCTGATCGTTCGGGTCAGTGCTTTTTGTTGCGGTATTCAAGGGGAGAAATACCCATGATTTTCGTGAACATGCGGGAGAAATAGTAGGGATCTTCAATTCCAAGTTTCAAGGATATTTCATTGATCCTCAACACAGTGAAGTGAAGATACTGGCAGGCATGCTGGATCTTGAGATGGTTGAAGTACACGACGGGTGAATAGCCTGTCTTCTTCCGGAAGATGCTTGAAAAGTGTGAAACGGATAGATTAATTGACGATGCGATCTCTTCCAGTGTCAGCGACTTATCCAGGTGATTCCGCATGAATTCGATCGACAGATCAACGGGACCTTTTTCAATGCCGTGATGGGCGTGCGCTGAAGCGAATTTCCCTGTAAAACAGAATGAAGCCAGCAAATAGGAGAAACTGATACCGGAATACGATAGATTGTCAAGGCTGTAACCCGACTCAAGCGATTCATAGATAGAGTCAAAGATGCGCAGGCGTTCCTCAAGGAAGGGTGAGTATACGACAAACTCCCTGAACTGACGGGAGAGCATTGAGACAAGCGACGGTGACTGAATACCTTTGAAATGAGCCCAATAGATCGTCCAAGGGTTCTTTTCGTCAGCGCCGTACTTGTGTGGCATGTCGGCAGGGATGATAATGAATTCGTTCGGATTCACCGGGAACCGCCCGGATGGCACTTCCAGCCAGCCTTTCCCTTCCGTGCAGTAGATCAGAATGTTTTGTGATATCCCGCGACTTCGTTCGCGGTAGTGATAACCGGCGCGAGGATAAAAGCCAATATCGGTAACATACAGTGAATTTACGGGCGGGGTGTACCCGCACACTTCGAGGATTTTCTTCGGAAGGACGATTGCCCGTTGTCCTTCAAACCCTTCCCGCTTTCGGATTGCCTGCATAGTTCTTCAATAATATTGTCCATCAAAAGAGAAGATTTATCCATTAAACGTCCCTTCCCGTCGACCTAGATTTGCAAAAAACAATCGTTTTAGATGAAAAGCAACAACACTGTTTCCGTTTGGCAAGAAAACATTGTGATCCCCACGTATGGTACGGGAAAACCAGAAAAAAATCCAATGTTCCTGGAAAACCGGGTATATCAAGGCAGCAGCGGGGTCGTATATCCATATCCTGTCATCGAAAAAATCCTTGACGACAAAGAAGACAAGACCTATAACGCGCTATATCTCGAAAATCAGTACCTGAAGATCATGATCCTGCCGGAACTCGGCGGACGGGTTCAAATGGCGTATGACAAGATCAAACAAAGACATTTTGTCTATTACAACCAGGTGATCAAACCCGCACTCGTAGGACTGACCGGCCCGTGGATCTCTGGCGGCATCGAATTCAACTGGCCGCAACACCATCGCCCTACTACTTTTAATCCAATCGATTTCACGATAGAAGAACACGACGACGGAAGCAAAACCATCTGGGTCAGTGAACTGGAAAGAATGTTCCGCACAAAAGGAATGGCCGGCTTCCGGTTGTATCCAGACAAGGCATATCTCGAGATCAATGTGAAACTCTACAACCGGACACCTTTCCCGCAGACGTTTCTATGGTGGGCTAATCCCGCAGTGAAAGCGAACGACGATTATCAGTCGGTGTTCCCGCCGGATGTGCATGCTGTGTTTGATCACGGTAAACGCGACGTTTCTGAATTCCCCATCGCCAGGGGTACATATTATAAAGTCGACTACTCCGACGGCGTGGATATTTCGCGATACAAGAATATTCCCGTACCGACATCCTACATGGCCGTCAAGTCGAAATACGATTTTATGGGAGGATACGAGCACGATACAAAAGGAGGCCTCCTGCACGTCGCGAATCATCACGTATCTCCGGGCAAGAAACAATGGACGTGGGGTAACGGCGAATTTGGTGTCGCCTGGGATCGCAACCTAACCGACGAAGACGGGCCCTATGTAGAGTTGATGACGGGGGTGTTCACCGACAACCAACCGGACTTCTCGTGGATTCAACCTTTCGAAGAGCGGACGTTCACGCAGTACTTCATGCCCTACGCCGAACTCGGTGTCGTAAAGAACGCCACGAAAGAGGCGATGGTGAACTTTGAGATCGAGGGAGACAAGGGTGTGTTGAGGTTGTACAGCACTTCCACGTACGAAGACGCTGTAGCGACGATCGAATACGACGGCCGGGAGATATTTGCTACTTCCCTGACACTCTCACCCGCCAGGCCTTTCTCACAATCGATCGACCTGAACGGAAAAATATCCATTGAGAAATTCTACTTCCGTCTTTGCACTGCCGACGGAAAACAATTGGTCGACTACCGACCGGAACGACCGACGGAAAAGCCTGTTCCCAACCCCGCCGACCCGGCGATGGCGCCGAAAGACATCGCCAGCAACGAACAGCTGTTTCTAACCGGATTGCATATCGAACAGTATAGACATGCCACACGCAGAGCGACGGACTATTACGAGGAGGCTTTGCGCCGGGAGCCAGGCGATGTTCGCTGCAACAACGCTATGGGATTATGGTTTTTGAAACGTGGACAATTCGCGAAAGCGGAACCGTACTTCCACAACGCTATCGCTACGCTGACGAAACGCAACCCCAATCCTTACGATGGAGAACCTTACCTGAACCTGGGCATTTGCCTCGTCCACCTTCAACGGTACGACGAAGCCTTTGATGCGTTTTACAAATCCGCCTGGAATGCAGCGTGTCAGGATGCCGCTTACCTCCACCTCGCGCGCATCGCTGTGCGCAGAGGGAATCTCGCGGAGGCGCTTCAATTGATCGATCAATCGCTGGCGCGAAACTATCACAGCCACATAGCCCGCCACCTCAGGACTGCGATCCTTCGCAAACTCGGCCGACCGGAGGCATCGGAATGGGCCACCGCGTCGCTCGTGCTTGATACGTTCAACTTCGGATGCCTGTATGAAACCCATCTCCTTCAAAAAGACAACGCCGCGGAAACGTTGAAACAACTGAGAACGCTGGCACGGGGCTATGCAAATACCTACATCGAGTACTCCCTGGATTATGCACACGCGGGATTGTATGCCGAAGCTTCGGGTCTGTTGGCACTCGCGATAGACGAGAGCAGCGACGTGTACCCGATGATTTACTACTACCTTGGATATTTTGCGCAAAAGCAAAGCAACACTGAGGAAAGTATCAGGTGGTACAGGAAAGCCGCGGAAGCGAACCCGGACTACTGCTTCCCGAATCGCCTGGAGGATGTCTCTATACTGCAGGCGGCAATAGAGGCCAATCCGAAGGACGGACACGCGCCCTACTATCTCGGCAACTTCTGGTATGCAGGACGCCAATACCCGGAAGCAATTGCATGCTGGGAGAAGGCCACCGCAATCAACCCGAAATTCCCTACCGTATTCCGCAATCTCGCACTGGCATACCACAACAAGCAAGACGATCGGGCCAAAGCGCTTACAGCGCTTGAAAAAGCCTTCGCGTTGGATTCGACCGATGCGAGGGTACTGATGGAACTCGACCAACTGTACCGGAAGCTGAACAAACCACATAAGGAAAGACTGGCCTTCCTGGAAAAGTACCTTCCGCTGACGGAGGAACGCGACGATCTGTACCTCGAACGCATCACGTTGTACAACCATCTCGGCGACCACGAAAAAGCGAAGCATTTGCTGGCCGTGCGGAAGTTTCATCCATGGGAAGGCGGCGAAGGAAAGGTCGTAGGTCAGCATCTGATCTGTCACATAGAGCTGGCGAAGCAGTCCATCGCACAGGGAGACTTCGAACAGGCTCTGTCCCTGCTGGAGCAAGCTGAAGTCTACCCGTATAACCTGGGCGAAGGAAAGCTTTATGGCGCACAGGAGAACGACATCTTCTATCTCAAGGGATGTTGTTACGAAGCACTCAACCAGACCGATACCGCAAACGAATACTTCGCAAAAGCAACGGTCGGACTAAGCGAACCATTGCAGGCTGTGTATTACAACGATCAGCAACCTGACAAAATATTCTATCAGGGGCTGGCCTGGAAAAAATTAGGTGACCATGTCCGGGCAGAGCAAATATTCAAACGTCTGATCGACTTTGGCAAACGTCACGTCGCCGACTCCACGGGAGTCGACTACTTCGCGGTATCACTCCCGGATTTTTTCGTGTTCGATCAGGATCTCGATGTGCGGAACAAGATACACTGCCATTACCTCATAGCGCTCGGCTGTCTCGGCCTCAACAACGGAAGGTGGGGTGAAGCCGAAGAACATTTTAATACCGTTCTTCAGTACGACATCAACCATACCGGCGTCATTCTTCACAAGAAGATGCTTCGCAGCAACGTATTAACCGACTAGCCGATGGCAGGATATTCCCCGGATACGAGAAAAACAAACCAACACATGGGGCCCCCGTCCGGTGAACTGTTCGGCATGGCTTCCGCCGTATCAGCATAACTAACCATGAGTTTTAATCTGAGAGAACATCCGCATAGAAGATTGAATGTGCTTACGGGTGAGTGGGTGCAGGTATCGCCGCATCGCGCGAAACGCCCCTGGCAAGGACAAGAGGAAGAGGCCAGCAATGTGGAAGTCCATTCCTATGACCCCACCTGTTATCTATGTCCCGGCAACAAACGTGCTACCGGCGATATCAATCCGGACTATACTCACACCTATTCTTTCGTCAATGATTTTGCCGCCCTCGTCCCGGATGTTCCAGGGGGAAGTATCGACGAAGAAAACCTGCTCGTCGCAGCGAGTGAACGCGGGATATGCAAGGTGATCTGTTTCTCCCCCGACCACAGCATGACAATACCGGAGATGAGCGACCACGCCGTAGAACAAGTGGTACTGACATGGATAACGGAGTTTGAAGCACTGGGAAGCAAGTCGTTCATTCAGCACGTTCAGATATTTGAAAACAAGGGATCCATCATGGGTTGCTCGAACCCACATCCTCACGGACAGATATGGGCGCAGCAATCAATACCAAACGAGCCGCAGAAGAAACAACTGAATCAGCTGGCATACTATCAGCGAAAGGGCAGGACCCTGCTCCGCGAATACCTGTCGAAGGAACTCCAATTGCGCCAGCGGATTGTGGCGGAAAACGAACATTTTGTTGCACTGGTTCCTTTTTGGGCGGTGTGGCCCTTTGAAACGATGATCATTCCAAAACGGGCGATGCAAACCATCGCGCAAATGCGCGAGGAAGAAGTGAAGGCATTTGCCGCGATGTACAAAACGGTTACGGTGAAATACGACAACCTGTTCGAGGTTTCGTTTCCGTATTCCGCGGGGATACACCAGGCACCTTGTGACGGCATACAACACCACGAATGGCACTGGCATACTAGCTTCTATCCTCCGCTGCTTCGGTCGGCGACGGTCAAAAAGTTCATGGTCGGTTACGAGATGCTGGCTAGTCCCCAACGGGATATCTCCGCAGAATTCGGTGCTGAAAAGCTGAGATCCCTTTCCCTCATCCACTACAAATCCAGGTAGTTGACCGTCGACGTCTCGCTTATTTCCGTATCTCCCCCCATATTTTCCTCCAAACAGCTGGCAGAAGGCGAAGGCGCTGACCCTTGACAAAGTAGGGACCGGTTGGCAAGGTGCCTCCGTCCAGGGGAATTGAACGCTGCTCAATGGCCAAGAGGGACGGAGAACGCAGAAAAAAGCCGAATACAACAATAGTAGAAGTCATTGCAACATAATTGGAAGTCCACCCCCGGGGCTTTCCCTTTCTTGCCACCGGGGATATTTCATTTGCCAAACACCCCGTATGCCATGAGAACAACGAAAATACTGGTGATCGCCGTGGGACTTCTGATAACACTCTCCCGCTGTAGTGAAGATGATGACATCGTGAAACCGGCGGAACCGGAGAAACCTATCACCATCGGCATACCGGTTGGAGACACCAAAACTGATGACCTGACGATCGACGGAAACATTACCAACGAGACCGATGATAGCTACACAGCGGAAGGCACACTGTACGTGGGATCGGGCGAAGGAAAAGCAGAGGTGGCTTCCGGAACCTTCACCGTGACAACGGACGACGAAGGGAACCTCCTCTCTATCGAAGGAAATGGCGTAGCGCAGGTGCCAGACCTCGGCATGTTCAAATCATTTACAACTGAATCGATCGTCGAGAGCGAGTTCATTTACAACACCGGGAAATATTTCAAAGACCTGAACAACGATTTCAAAAGTCTTCCGCTCCGCGATACAAGCTATTACTTCTACTTCAACCTGCTCAACCTGGCACCCGGAGCCAGCATGGAGTGGCAGATAAAAAACGCAGGTCTTGGTGTCACCAGCTTCTTCGTCAACCTCCCATCGGAAGAGATCATTATCCCATCCGGGTCATTCTCCTTTGACCTTCCTTCCGGATCTGTGAAAGTAGGCGATGCCCTCGCCATTGGAATATCCTCAAAAGGATCCTTTTCGTTTTCCCCTACAGTCTATGAAGACAGCGCACTGAATGTAATCCTCAACGAGAAAAAAGCATTCTCCGACCTGCAGGGGATGCTTTACCTCTCCGGCGAAATGTCGATCACCAAGTCCATGCCCTATGCGATCGCCGGAACGGTGGTTGTGGATGCGGGCTTCGACGATTTATTTGAACATGGTTTCGCGGGGGCCGAAAGTGATATCGCGTTAAATGGAACACTTCTCTTCAGCAACGACCTCCTTTCTCTTCTTCCAGCCGACCTCGAGGCCGAACTGACCAACGTGACCATGCGCTTCCGGGGAAACGGTGGTGTCGCCGGTGGATCCGCATCGGGGGGTAGCGTTGCCTTCGCGGGTGAGTTTGATGACGATGCGTTCATGGACCCCATCCTCGAAGCAATAGCAGGAAAAACCGTCGCAGAGCATTTTCCAAGGTCGGGGAATGACGGTGCCATGTTTATGAGTTTCAGCGACAACAGGGACGACTTCTCGATGTATGTACGCGCGGATTTCGGCATCAGTCTTCCGGGTATCGGGGAGCGAAAGTTGCGACAAGGAATGTTCTACATCACGCCCGATGAGATCAGGGTGAGCGGAGGACTGGGGTTACCCTTCGTTCCAGGAAATGTGTACGCCACCGGCACAGTTGGCTTCGATGGAAAGATCCACCTGACCGGCTCGGCGACTGGCGACCTGGAACTGGGTCATGACCTGAGGTTCAACTCCGAGCTGACCGTAGACATCTATAATGATTCGGTTACATTAAAGGGAAATATTGATGTGCCACATGAGATCGGCAAAGTTGCCATCAGGGGAAAGATAGGAAGCGAAGGACTCGCCTTCAGCGGCAAGGTGAGTACAAGGTTCAAGGCAGGCCCAATCGACCTACCACTGACGAACCTCGAGATCAATGGGACGCACCAGGGAGTTACGGTCAAGGGAGAACTCCGTATTAACCCGCAATATTCCCTTGCACAGGTTACGGGAAAGATCACAACCACTGAACTCCTGCTAAGTGGCCGCCTGAATGCTCCGGAAATGATCTTCGGATCGGGCAGCGAAAGTGTAAAATTCCCCTCGGTGAACATGGACTTCACCGCCTCGTCGAAGTCGGGTGTGCGTTTCCAGGGCATGCTGAATATCCCGTACGGAATCGCGCGGGCGGAGGTCACCGGACAGATGACGAATGAGAAGGATGCGTATGGCTATCCCGACATTTTCCTTGTCGCCCGGTTCGCGTCCAACCCGACTATCCAATACGGTGGTTTGTATTTCCCCTCAACTTCCTTTTCCATGACGTTGTCCGCCGCTACGGGAGTGCAATTCGAAGGGAAGCTCGGCATACACGGTGGCTTTGGTGTCGCGCAGGTCCGGGGTAAGATCCGGGGTAACGAACTTACGTTTGACGGATACTTTGGTAACAAGGTCAACCTGGGTGGCATATCGATGGGCGCTGATATGGAAGTATCTTTTTCCTCCGCCGGAAACGTGCGGGTGTACGGATTTGGCAAGGACACGTATCCGCTGGCAGTCTGGGGCAGTGTGACTACGCCCATAGGCATCGTGCTGAACGCAACGGGCGTGGTAGACTGGAACGGCCTCCCCATGACCTATGGGAACCTGCTGGTCGATAATGCTATCGGACCGATCACACTCGGAGGAACCTTACAATTTGAATTTGGCGGAACTATCGGAATCTATTTCCATGGCAAGCTGTGTGCCAACGTCCCCATTATAGGCGGTTGTGAAACAAAGACCTTCACAATAAACGCCGACTGGGATGGCGTGGTGAATTCGAAGCTGTGTTTTCTCAGCGTGGCGTGCGTCAGCATTATGGATATATACAACGCCGTCAAATGATAAAGGAACGCTGGTATTCAGTCCTTTGAAACTTCAACGTTGATCCAAATTTTGCCGGGCTTGTTCCATGTGGTGGGTTGGGTGATAGGTTGTCAGGTAAAACATTTCCCTTATTGTCAAATTGCCAAGTAAAGGATGCGGCAAAACAAGGCTATCAAGTTCTTCTTCTGTAAATCGTTCCAACAACTGGTGAATGGTGAGTACTATGTCCTGAAAGTCCGCTATTAACTTCCTTTTTTGCTCTGGGTGAATATATTCGGGCAAAAAGCGATCCAGCGTTTTAAGGCTTGTCTTAAAGTAATTTCCGATTACCGTATCGTAATCCCAGGTTTCCCGATTTATTTTCCCGAATTTCCGCAAAATGACTTCCTTTGATACCAGTATTTTTGAGAGCGGCAACAAGCATAAATAAATGTGACTAAGCTGTTGTCCGGCGGTCCACTTTCCGTCATAACTATAGAGAAAGCTTTCGTCTGTCAAAGAGTCTACATAGTCAATTAACTCCTGATGATTAACGCGGAAACGGTCGACAAGTTCTTGCTTTGTCATTGGCTTCAATTAGAGTTTATAGCGCAAGCTACAGGCGAGTGTAACAGTCGCCTATCATCAATCCGGTCCGGCATTTTTGGAAAAAATGAATTGCATTGTCCCAAATTGATTGGTCTAAATATAACAGTTTTCTTGGGGCGAATTGTAAATCCCACCCGGTTATCTGAACTTCACGCCTAAATCTCATTCGACTATGACCATGAAACGCATATACTTTCGCATCACGGGCATCTCATGCCTCCTCCTCGCTGTGTCGCTCCTGACCACCCCGCTCTATGCGCAGCTCAACCGCGTAGAGAAAAAGATGATTGCTGCGGTGGATCGATACAACCCCGAAGCACTGAAACTATGGGAGGAAGTAGTGAACATCAACAGCGGAACGATGAACTTCGACGGAGTCTGTAAAGTCGGACAGGTGTTTCGCAGGAAACTCGACGCATTGGGATTTGAAACACGTTGGGTGGATGGAAAACCTTTTAACCGCGCCGGCCATCTCATAGCGGAACACAAAAGTAAAGAGAAAAGCAAAGACAGCAAGACTATCCTGCTCATCGGTCACCTGGATACGGTCTTCGAACCAGCCAGTCCGTTTCAGAAATTCAGCGTGGTAAACGACTCCACCGTACAGGGCCCGGGAGCTGCCGATATGAAGGGCGGAAATGTCGTGATGATTCAGGCCCTCCAGGCGCTGAAGGATACCGATATTCTTAAAAATATGAACATCATCGTTGTACTAGGTGGCGATGAAGAGCTTAGCGGCGAACCTTTGTCCATCGCGAGACACGAGCTGATCGAGGCGGCGAAGCGCGCAGACATCGCGATCGGTTTTGAAGATGGGGATGGACGCTTTGAAACCGCAAACATCGCGCGGAGAAGTTCTTTCGATTGGGAGTTGCGGGTCACTGGCGTTCCTGCCCATTCGTCGCAGGTATTTACAGGAAGTGTCGGGGCAGGCGCAATTTACGAGGCCTCCCGTATACTGCACGAATTCTACAGGACACTTTCCTCCGAACCCAACCTGACATTTAATCCCGGTGTGATCCTGGGTGGAACCGACGTTGAATACGACGTCAATACCAACGGAGGAAAAGCATTTGGAAAAAATAATGTCGTGGCGAAAGATGTTGTTGTCACGGGTGATATCCGGGCGATTTCCCCTGAACAATTGCGGAAAACACAGGAGGTGATGAAGGAAATTACAGCAAGGCACCTGCCGAACACAAAGGCAGAGATCGTATTCGGCGAAGGCTATCCTCCCCTTGCACCAACAGAAGGCAACTACAAACTACTCGGCTACTTTAACAAGGTCAGCCAGGATCTGGGATACGGAACTGTGCGCGCGGTAAATCCGAGAGACGCGGGCGCGGCTGACATTTCATTCACGTCGGGGTACGTGGATATGGCCATGGACGGACTTGGTTTGCGAAGTGCGGGCGGACATACCGTAAACGAAACAGCAGATCCGCGCACACTACCGATGCAGACAAAGCGGACGGCGGTGCTGTTGTATCGGCTTAGCCATAACAGGGTTGGGAAGTGATGGCCCTGGGACGAGTAACCCTACCGTATCTTGAATTTATCCCCGGGCAAAAACACCGACATCATAATACCCGATGCTCCTAACTTCCCATTGCGGACTGTCTTCGACTTTTTCTTGTTTTCAAGAACAATGACCTGTGACTCTCCGACGACTTCGACTTTGTTTCCGATAACCAGGATAGCGGTGGATTCATCAATACCGATTCCTTTCAATTCCGGGAACTCGATCACCGCGCTGATGAGCCTGTTATGTCTGCTCCTCCATACGAAGTGCTGGTCAATGACCGCATGTTCCAAAAGCCCCAGCCCGGGCCTGGTCTCGATATTGTCGGCTTCGATGGTCCTGAAAGTCGAGGAGTAGTCAGGGTGTTTGAGTTCATTACCCGTGATCATGACCTTGCTCATCACCGCGGCGCCTGCGCTGGTACCACCAATAAGGCTTCCGCGGCGAAAGGCCTCGTGAATTGCTTTCTCGATTTCCGTCCCGAGTACCACATCCATGAACCGGTTCTGGTCACCACCTGAAATGTACACCAGCTTAGCGTTCCTGATCGAATCAAGTTTTACTTGTGGATAAGGTGTTCCTTTTTCAAAATACAATCCACGAATCGACGTTATCCTACGTTTGATAAACTGGAGACTCGCGTAATACACAGATGAGTCCGGCTCGCTGCTCGACATCGGAAGGATGACGCCGTAGCCCCCGTCTTGCAACCCCGCTTCTGTGATGATTCTGTCGACCATCGCTTCCGGCCGCGACCCCCCACCGATGATAAAGAGCTTCCCTTCACCCGACTTTTGCTGCGCTACACCTGCATGAGCCAAAGAAAACGACAGGAGTGCGAAGATGAGATGCTTCCTCATCATTCTTTCGGTTTACCGATGACAATTCCGCGAGCGCCGGCACCCAGCCAGATCTCGGGTTCCGAGCCGTCGAGGTTAGCGCGCATGATGGTGCTCTTGTTGCGGTCTACCCAGTATATCTTATCTTCGTATCTGTCATAGGCAAGGCCGTAAACCAATCTCGAAATATTTGTTGCAACCGTAGAAACTCCGGTACCATCAAGGTTCGCGTACTTCAGATGAATATCGCCAGACGCAATATATTCATCGAAGTAGATCCGGTCTCCAATCACGATGATACTCCCACCACCCTGTCCGCCGGGGACAATCTCTTTCTCACCGGTGCCATCAAGATTTTTCATCCATACGCCACCGTCGTAATTATTCCAATAGATAGTTCTGTTAACAGGGTCGATGGAAATTCCTTCAGGGTCTTTTGCCTGACCTGTCACAAAGTCCTCATACTGCCCCAGGTCATCGTCGTCGAGATTACCTCTACGTAAGCCATTACCGGTATCCCAATAGATGTGGTTATTTTCATAGTCAATCGCCAGGCCGTTTGGATCCCCGATGTCCTTTCTGAATTCTCTCAGGTTCTTCCCGTCAAGGTCAGCAACCAATATTTTATCGCCACCGTAATCGGAGATATACAGCTGATTGTTCACGGTATCGATTAGCATTCCATACGAATCCTGCAGCGCCGTGATTCCGATGGAAACGGGTACCGGGTCCTGTTCATTGATCAACGCCGTAAACACTGTGCTGCCGTTGGTAAAAAATACCGGCGTGCCTGTTGCGTTCGGATCTTTGAGTACAATTGTCTGTGTGACTTCATTGATTTCCAGAGAGCTTTCTGTGACGATCACAAGATTGACCCTGTACACACCGGGATCAGTATAGAGATGAACCGGATTGGTCTCGGTCGACGATGTGCCGTCGCCAAAGTTCCAAAGGTACGTTACCGTTCCGGCGCGTTCCGGAATAACACTTTCGTTTTTGAAGGTTACTGTCGCCGGGGCAAACTCATCGTTATCGATCACCTGGGAAAAGTTAGGAACTGTGCTCGCCGGCGGCACGGGGAAGTCGTTGTCGCCGCATCCCTGCAGCCACACCACGCCGAGACAGGCTATAAAAAGAAAATATATTCTATTTTTCATCTGCTGCACGATTTATTTTTTCAGGAACAGTCCACGGGGGCTCGACAATCCGCTCTTAATTACAAGTTTGTGTGACCCGTCGAGGTTAGCCTGCGTTATCGCGCCGGAGTCTCTGCCCGACCAGTAAAGCTTTCCTTTCTCGTGGTCGATGGCGAATCCGTAGATCCGGGTACCGTTGTTGTCAATCGTTTCGACATTGCTTCCGTCCAGGTCTGCCCGTAGCAACGATTTCGCTCGTTGTTCGTCGAAATATATCTTGTCATTCACCGTATCTACGTAGAGACTATACCCGTATACACCCTGTATAATTGGCGTCGCCTCCGTACCATCGAGATTGGCAACATAAATATCTTCCAGCCAGTAATCGTAGTAGTACATTTTATTGTTTTCAACATCCAGCGAAACGCCTGTGAACGCCGCACCTTCCAGCGACACAATGTATTCCATGTCAGTTCCGTCGAGATTGGCACGACCGATATGTGCGATATCATCCTCATCAACGTCTTCGGCCCAGTACACCTTGCCGCCGGCGACGTCCAGTGCTACCTGGTACGGATCGAACAGTCCGCCTACGATTTCTTCCAGATCCGTACCATCGAGATTAATGCGCCAGATCTTTCCCTCTCCCGTCACTTCAAAATCACTGAAGTAAATTTTCTCATGCACGTCGTCATATGCCAGTCCGGCTCCGGAGAAACCGGAAGCATCCAGGAAGAGTTTCGCCTTGTCGGGTGAACTGAGACCGAACCGGCTTATCGTCCCGGGTCCTGCTTCTACATAAAACAGTTCCGGGTCCGGGAGTACGTTGATCTCCTCGCTGAAGACGGTTGATCCGCCTGCGCCCGTGGAAAGCAGGCTCACCACAAATGTACCAGATGAGCTATAGGTCTTCTTCGGTGAAATCTCTTTGGATGTTGTTCCATCACCAAAACTCCATTTGAATGCTGTCGCATTTTCCGAAGTATTTGTAAACAAAATCTCTTCGCCAATCTCGGCGGTGGTCTTATTAGCCGTAAATCCTGACGACGCCTGTGGTGGTATTACTTCATCATCTTCACAGGAAACGACGGTCAGAATGACCAGAAGGAGTGTCAGATATCTGAAAAATCGTGTTTTCATATAATTCATATTTTTTATTTCCGGTTATTAGTATCCTTCGTTTTGCTGCATACCTGAGCTCGTGTTTGTCAAGATCTCATCTAGCGGTATCGGGAAGAGCATCTGGTTGGCATTGTTTACGTTTATCAGGACCTCCGTTGCTCTTCCGGTACGCACCAGGTCAAACCAACGATGACCCTCGAATGCGAATTCCACTCTGCGCTCGTTCTCGATCGCCATCAGCAGTTCATTGTAGGTCGACGCATCGGTTCCATTCAGTCCAGCCCGATCACGCACCACATCGATGTCTGATTGAATTTCAATTATGTCTCCCTCCAGTCTGGTCTCCGCTTCTGCGCGAATGAGGTACATCTCTGCAAGTCTCAGGACGATGACGTTGTCAGCGCCGATGGCCAGGTCGTCATACTTTACGGGATAGGCAAGCGCCCCTTCAAATGCGATCGTGGCGGTATATCGTTCATCGTCCGTTTCATACGCGGCAAGCAGCCCCGGCGAGGGCGCTACTTCACGCCTGCCGTTAAGCGATTTCGGAAAGTTGTACTCGGCAATCCTGTTTCGGTTCAGGTCGGTAAAGTCAATTTCAAAAATCGACTCAGCAGACCCGTCATCAAAGATATCCGAGTACGCTGTAATGCTGTAACCTCCGTTGTCAATCACATCGGTGGCCTTTTCACTGGCAAGCACGTAATTTCCATTGTATAAATACACGCGCGCAAGGAGGGCTGTCGCGGCGTACTTCGACGCGCGTACCTTTGCACCGGAAGGCGACAAGTGCTGTTCGGCGAAGAGCAGATCAGTAATGATTTGCTGGTAGACCGTAGCTTTCGCAGTTCTGGCGACATTCAGTCCACCGGTTCCAACGGTGGGTTCGGTCTTGAGCGGTACGTCGCCAAAATAGTTTACAAGGTTGAAATAGTTCAGTGCGCGGATGAAATACAATTCCCCCAGCGCCTGGTTCTTTTCGGCTTCGGTCATGTCTGCCATCGATGGTACTTTTGCAATCACGTTGTTGGCGACATTGATACCATCGTAGGCCGAGCTCCAGATATTGGCAACAGAACCGTTCTCCGGCAGGATAGCATTGTTGTCAACCTGGCTGTACTCCAGTGCCGTAGCATCTGTCGGATGGTCAAGATTATCAGCGGCGAGATCGGAGAAGATCAGGAAGGTCCTTCCGTAGTAGCCCAGGTTCTGAAAGGTGGCATAAGCTCCCAGAATTCCCTTCTCTATGCCCCTTTTATCCTTAAATGCCTCACTCGCCAGAATTGAGCTCTGCGGTTTGACATCCAGCACATCGCACGACGATGCGGCTGAAAGCAGTATGATGAAGAATATTATCTTTTTCATGTGATCAGAATTTTAGGTTGAGGCCAAAGGTGATAGTACGTGCCTGCGGGAAGGTAAAGAAATCAGTACCCGACACCGCCGTGTCGTTGCCTCTGTAGTTTACTTCCGGATCAAGTCCGGTGTAATCGGTTAGCGTAAACAGGTTTTGCGCACTCGCATACAGGCGCAGGCTGCTCAGTCGAAGTCTGCCGGTGACCTCACTCGGGAAGTTATAGCCCAGCGTCACGTTCTTCACCCTCATGTACGAGCCATCTTCGATAAACCGTGAGGAAACTCTCTTGTTCTCCGCTGCCTTTACACCATTGGAAGTGGCGCGTGGAATATCGGTAATGTCGCCGGGTTGCCGCCATCGCCGTGTTATTGTAGCGAGTTGGTTGTCGCCACCCTGAAGAGATTCCAGATAGAGGCGTGATCCGTGGAATACATCGTTTCCATAGGAAAACTGAAGGAAGATACTGAGGTCGAATCCATTCCAGGAAAAGGTGTTGGTGAATCCGCCAATAAAGTCAGGATTGGGATTACCTACTTTCGTACGATCTTCACTTGTAATTTCACCATCAAAATTCATATCGGCATAAACGATGTCCCCTGTCGAAGGGTCGACGCCCAGAGATTTGAAGCTATAGAAAATCCCCAGCGGCTCACCTTCCTGTATCCGGTTACCACCTCTTCCCAGATCATCAATAGGCTGACCGTTGTAAAGCTTGAGCACTCGGTTGCGATTGAACGACATATTCAATTGCGAGTTCCAGCGTATGCGTCCAAAATTATTCTCTCCCGAAAGAGTAAACTCCACTCCTTTGTTTTCGAGTTCGCCAATATTCTCGACGATACTACCAAATCCCGACGAGGGCGGCAGAGGCCTGCTCAGCAGCAGGTCGCGGGTTTGCTTGTTGTAGTAGTCGGCGGTAAGCAACAACCTGTCGTCGAACAACCCGACGTCAATACCGATATCAAATTGTGCTGTAGATTCCCATTTTAGGTCTGGATTGGGAATGTTGCTGGGGTAGATTGCCGGCTTACCCTGGTACGATCCTGTGCTGTATAACTCGGCGTACTGAAAGCCGGAAATGTTGTCATTTCCCAGCAACCCATAACTCGCCCGAACTTTCAGTTCCGACACCGATGGGATGCCTGCAAAGAAGCTTTCTTCACTCACACGCCATGCAACGGACGCTGCCGGAAAGAAACCATTCCGATTATTTGGTCCAAAACTCGTAGAGGCATCTACCCTACCCGTGAGAGATACCAAATATTTGTCGGAAAAGTTATAGTTCGCTCTTCCAAACCATGACCGCACACCCGAATTACTACCTCCTGCACTCGCGCTCACGATCGTCGCGGCGGTGTTGATATATTCCAGGTTTTCGTCAGCGTAGTCCTGTCCCCGGATAAAGGACGAACGCGCTTGCCGCTTTTCAAAGCTGTAGCCGGCCATCACGTCGATGCTGTGCAAATCAAATGACTTCTCATAGCGCAATGTGTTATTGCTGACAACGTTCAGGACATTGGTATAAGTCTCAAAACCAAGACCGTTGTACTTTTGACCCTGGACGGTATTGAACTCAAATGCGTGCTCGCGAAGATTGTAGAAGTCGCCTCCCCATTTGGTCGTAAATGACAAGCCCGGAAGAATTTGATACTCTGCAAAAACGTTCGCCAGTGTCCTGTAAGTAAAGTTCTCATTCGTAGCTTCATTCGCGATCGACAATGCGTTTGAATAGGGTCCGCCCTGGTTATAAGATCCATCGGGATTCAACACTGGAAAAATTGCCGGAGTAGAAATTCCATTGGGAAGTGGGCCGTGCAATGTCTGGTCGCTTTCCACCCTGTCGGAAGTTGAATAGCTGAGACCAATACTGGTTCCGACCCTGAGTTTTTCGCTGATTGAATGATCAAGATTCACACGGGTATTGAACCGCTTGAACCCGGTGCCTATCAATATCCCCTCCTGATCGAAATAGTTTCCCGAGATAAAAAACTGGGTCTTATCGTTACCGCCCGTGGCTGACACTTCGTAGTTGGAAATCGGCGCAGCCCGGAAAATCACGTCCTGCCAATCTACATCAACGTCGTTGTTAGCGATATCTGCCTCGGTAAATACTGTGGTTCCGGCCAGATCGTTGCGATATTCTTTCCACTCTCTGGCATTGACCATATCGAGTTTACGCCACACTTCCTGCACTCCATGGTAGGTGTTTACACTGATTAGCGACTTTCCGGTTTTCCCGCGTTTGGTCGTAATCAACACGATACCGTTTGAAGCGCGCGCGCCGTATACCGCAGCCGCAGCTGCATCTTTCAATACACTTACGCTCTCGATCTCGCTGGGGTTCAGGTCTGACAACGCATTGATACCCTGGCCTTCATATCCGATCTGAGCGTAATCGCCAGTAGTAACTGGAATGCCGTCTATAATATAGAGTGGCTGTCCCGATCCACTGATAGAACCTGTTCCCCTGATCCTGACAGACATCGCTCCCCCCGGCGTTCCGGAATTCTGCACTACCTGTACCCCTGCTGTCTGTCCCTGAAGAACTCCATCTACTGTGGCTACTGGCAGATCTTTGATAGCATCAGCTTTTACCACGCCCACTGATTGGGTAAGGAATCTTCGCTCCTCGCTGCCGTATCCGATGATGACGACCTCGGACAATTGCTGAGCATCCGGACTCATAACAACAGCGATATCCGTCCGGGCTCCGATTGGAATTTCCTGACGAACCATCCCGATAAAAGAAAAGACCAATACCTGGTCCGTTTCGCTTACGCGAAGCTGAAACCTTCCTTCAGCATCGGTAACCGTACCCCTGGCCGTGCCCTGCACCACCACACTAACACCGGGAAGATCCAGGCCATCTTCTGCGCTGGTCACTTTTCCCGTTATCACTCTTTCCTGGGCAAAAGAGCTCAACGACAGAAAGGCGAAGAATAAAAACAATAAAGCTTTCCTCATATTGAAAGTTGGTTTGACTAAAACACATTAGCACACATTCTATCCAACAACAAACTTACCGAAGAGTTGTGGACTTCTTTATTCCCCTAATCGAAAAATTCTCATGGCCGTAGCGGAACACGATCAGGTAAATGCCGTCGGGGTATTCCGACAGGTCGACACGCACCCCATCTGAAGCCTCATAAACAGGTGGGGTTACCGTTCGGCCGGAAATATCGGCTACGGACACGATGGAGGATATCGGCATCTCTCCAGGCAGACAAAAAATACCGCTTCTTGAGGGATTTGGAAAGACCGTCGCGAATGAATGGCCCTGCTGTTCCTCAACACCTACAATCGCCACTTCGTCTTCGTAGGGCGGATCCTGCGAAACCACCACATCCCCGACTTCCAGAACCGACTCCCCGTTCAACAATACATATTGCATCGACGAGAATCCGACATAGTTCCGGGTATCGCCAGAACTGTTAACAGGTTGCGTCGAGAAATCCGCAGTACTCCCATCGTTCACCAGCACAATAGACGAGAGATCCCCGAAAGACCGGAAATAGTTCTTCTCTGACTGCCGGTGAAACTTCAGAAAGCTGTTCCGGTTGAGATACACCCCATAGCGCAGTCCGTCATGGATCATGGCGTACGAAACCGCCGCCGTGGTATTCTCATAGTAATCGGCGTCGTTGGCGTCAAAGGTATTCGACATGATGGCGGTCGACCGAAGCAGATCAAGGCCCGGCTCATATTGAAGTCTTCCGTAGTAAGCATTGAGGGAATTGCCGAGATGGTTCGACACCCAGACATTTCCCGCAAACCTGCTATCCTCACCGACAAAACCCGAAATAACAAGATTGCGGCGAATGTGTCCATTTATCAGAGCTCCCGTCGGGCCATTTTTCAGGAAGTTGAATAGCGTAGTCCCATTGTTCTCCACAAATAACACTTTCTTTGAACGCCGGATGGCGTTCCTCAGATCAATCTGCGCAGCATCGTTTGATGCTGTGGTAGTCTCCACTACAATCGTCTTTGCACCCAACGTTTTTAGTCGCGAGATAAACGCTTGAGCTTTGCCCACGGCTGTCACGATAACGATCGTGTCAGAGGGCATTCCAACGCCGGAAAAGAAGTGATCGAGAAATGCTGTATTGGAAGACACCCCTTCGCCTCCACTGAGCAACACCTGGTAGTTTCCCGACTCACTGGAAACTTCCGGGACGACTGTGGTTTCCGGGCCGGATAGTATCTCCAGATTATTCAGGTCAATGGAATGTCCATGAAGTAACTGAACCGCATTAACGGAATCTACTATCGGCTTTCCGTTGTTCGATGAAAACTGACCACCGGAATAGAACGACACAGAGCCTGTTCCAAAGACGAAGGCGTTCAATTCCGCATCAATACAAAGAGCAGTCCTGTCATCGACACCAATACCTTTCACAAACTGGCCTTTGTTCACATACCAGTTTGCCATGAAAGACAACAACCGGCCTATGCGACCTCTTTCAGTAAAATGCGAATCAACGATGTATCCCGGAAAGATCTGGAGGAAGTCATCCGCGAGCGTAATTCTGGCATTGTTAAAGTTCATCAATGCGTCATCCGGGTAGACCGATCCGTTTTCGGCCGTGAATATCACCCCCGATAGAATGGCCATTCCCGCCGATGTACCGGCAATAACACCTCCTTCGTTGAATTTGTCGACGATGGCATCGCCCGTCCTGGTATTCAGGTAGTTCTTATAATAGATAGACTGATCGCCACCTTTAAAGAAAAACACGTCATAGCCCATCAGGGAATCGTACATACTCTGCAGGTCCGCCAGATCGCGATTGTCGATTCTGATATTGTCCGCAGCGGTAGCGCCCAGCGACAGGAAATAATCGGGAATAAAATCGGTTTCAGCGCTATAACTGACCACGGCAACCTTCTTGTTGGCCGACTTTTCGACCGCCCAGGCATACGGCAGATCACTCCAGCCGCCTTCTGATTCACTTCCCCCACCAACCAGGACCAGTTTGCCCTGCGTGAACGATACCAGGGGAACAAGCCAATACAGAATTAATAAAAAGTACTTTCCAGGTGTTAACATCTTGATTCGGGCCGCACCAGACTGCTAAGGAACGCAAATTTAGTAAAAACTTGCAGAGAAACGTGGGAATGCCCGCCACAGTCAATTTTTATGGAATACTGTCGATTGCCGTCTCGCTGCCAGCCGGAATTACTTGCGGCGTCTACGCTCTTCTGCTTTCCCGAATGTGAAGGGCTTTATGATATACAATAGGAAAGACCAACAGGGTAAAAATAGTGGCGGTTACCAAACCCCCAATAATGACAACAGCTAAGGGCTTTTGACTTTCAGAGCCAATTCCCGTGCTTATAGCTGCCGGGAAAAGTCCTATAGCGGCCATTAGAGCGGTCATCACTACGGGGCGGGTCCTCACCTTAACCGCATTGATGATGGCCTGGTTGAGGTTATCCAATATCCTCGTTTGCTTGTGAAATTCGGAAATGAGTATAACCCCATTCTGAACGCAAATACCAAACAGGGCAATAAATCCAACCCCAGCGGAAATTCCGAAATTCATTCCTGTAAAGTGCAGTGCCAAAATACCGCCGATCAAAGCAAAAGGAACGTTGATCAAAACATAACCCGCATCCCTGGCATTGTTGAACATAATAAAGAGCAAGACGAAAATCAATATCAAACTTATTGGTACTACCTGTGTTAACCGTTTACTTGCCCGAACCTGATTCTCAAATTCGCCGGTCCAGCCAATGCGATAACCTTCGGACAATTTAATATTGCTGTTTACGTTTCGCTGTGCTTCGGAAATGGTACTCCCCAAATCCCTTTCCCGCACGGAAAACTTTACCCCGATAAAACGTTTGGAATTATCTCTGTAAATAAATGCAGGCCCTGTTACCTGTTTAATGGTCGCTACCTCTTTTAATGGAATGTGTTTTCCCGTGATGGTGGGTATCATCAGCATCAAAATATCATCCTCGTTCTTTCTGTATTCCTTATCGTAACGAATACGAATGTCAAATTTCCTTTCTCCCTCATACTTTTGTGTAGCCGTTTTACCGCCAATTGCCATTTCAATTACCGCTTGCGCTTCGGCTTTGGTAATTCCATATATTGCCATTCTCTCTTCATCAAGCAATATGCTGATTTCGGGCTGACCGACATTTCGGAGAATACCTACATCCTTAATACCCGGAACATCCTTTATTTGCTCAATCACCTGGTTGGCGTATTCATCCAATTTATCCAAGTCATCCCCATATATCTTTACGGCATTGGAAGCATTCATACCCGCCACTGCCTCCGCTACATTATCTATAATAGGTTGTGAATAATTGTAATTGATACCCTGGTACTCTTTCAGGTTCTTATCCATCTCCTCCACCAGCTCATCTAATGAAATTTTGCGTGTCCACTCTTCCTTCGGTTTAAGATTCACCTGCATTTGCACATAATAAAAACCACTTGGATCTGTTCCGTCGTTGCTCCTCCCTGTCTGCGACAGCACTCCGTCTACCTCGGGGAAACCCGCCAATTCCTTCCTTAAAGTACTTACCATTTCAACTGTCTTAGGGAGCGAATAACTCATGGGCATTTTTGCCTCGACCCATAACGCCCCTTCGTTTAATTGAGGCAAAAATTCTGTCCCCAGCCAACGGGTCGAAAACAGCGTCAGTGCGAAACATCCAACAGCGATGAACAGGGTCAGTTTCTTTCGGGCAAAAGTCCAGCCAAATCCTTTCGCAATGATATTGTTAACAAACCGGGTAAAGAAATTGTCTTTTTCTTTTACATTTTTATTCAGGAGCATGGAACTTAAAACGGGGACTAAAGTCAGCGTAAAAATCAACGCCCCCAGTAAAGCAAAACCCAGTGTCCAGGCCAATGGAGCAAACATTTTTCCCTCTACTTTTTCAAAAGAAAAAATCGGGAGCAAGGCGGAAATGATAATTAACTTCGAAAAGAAAATGGCTTTACCCATTTGAATACCTGTCGTTTTTATCAGCCCCATTTTAGCAAGGCGATTAAACCTTTTCATACCGACTGCATGGGCTTTTTGGTCCAGAGCGACGAAAATTCCCTCCACCATTACTACCGCGCCGTCTATAATAATTCCGAAATCAATTGCGCCGAGTGAGAGGAGATTGGCGCTCATTCCCTTCAAATGCAGCATTAGAAAGGCAAACAATAATGAGAGCGGGATGACGATAGCAACAATTACAGTGGTTCGCCAATCCGCCATAAAAAGAAAAACCACGACTGTAACAAGAACAATTCCCTCAAGCAAATTGTGCATTACCGTCTTGGTGCAATATGCCATCAGATCATCGCGATCATAAAAAGTTTCGATTTTCACGTCAGACGGCAAAATGGAAGTGTTCAGCTCTTCGATTTTCTCCTTCACGCTCGCCAATACTTCGCTCGGATTTTCACCCTTCCGCATTACAATTATACCTTCGACCACATCATCCTCATCGTTTAAGCCAACCTGACCTACACGGGGTTTGCTTGCTTCCTGAACAGTGGCTACATTTTTAACCAATAAAGGATTGCCGTTAAAAATATCAACGATGGTATTTTCGATATCCTTTTGACTGTCTAACAAACCGATCCCCCTAACTACATAGGCCTGTCCGTTCTTCTCAATCACATCGCCCCCAACATTAAGATTGGAATTGCTTACTGCTTCGTATAATTCCAGTGGCGTTAAATGGTATTGCTGCAATTTCAAAGGGTCTGCGGATATCTCATAGATCTTTTCCTGTCCGCCAAAAGCAACAATATCAGCGACACCCGGAACCCTTCTCAATTCACGGTCAATCGTCCAGTTTTGGATGGTTAATAAGTCTCTCGTATCCCTTTCAGCACTTCTTAAAACATAACGAAATATCTCACCTGTCGGGCCGTAGGGCGGTTGAACATCGGCGTCAACGTGTTCGGGTAGCTGGACATTTTGCAATTGATTGTTGACTTGCTGACGGGCAAAGAAATCCTCTACGTCGTCTTCAAAAATGATCTTAATAACCGATAAACCGAACATCGTAATACTGCGGACGTTGGTTTTCCGCTGCACACTATTCATAGCTATCTCAATGGGGGTGGTAACAAAACGCTCTACTTCCTCCGCGCTTCTGCCGTTCCATTCGGTAACGATAATAATTTGAGTATTGGTAACATCAGGGAATGCTTCAATAGGAATTTTTATATAGCTGATGACTCCGGCAACCACCAAAATACATACCCAAAAAAAAGTAAAGAATCTATTCTTGAGAGAGAACCCGATTACATTTTTAATGAAATTGTTCATGGTCCCGTCAATCGTTTAAGGCGTCATATATCAATAGCCCATTTTCGGAAATAACTGTCTCTCCTTCGTTTAGTCCCGTTTTAATGTAGGTTACATCGCCCAATTGCCGATAGATCTCCACCTTCCTCGTTTCAATATTGTGCTTATCTTTGAATACCATTACCCAATACTTGCTTTTATCAAAAATCACAGCGCTTGAAGGGATTGCAATCATCCGCTCACTTTCCGAATAGCTCACATTTACTGTACAGTTCATGTCGGGCTTCAACTTAAAATCGGAATTGGATATGCGCACCCTTATTTTCATCGCCTTGGTCTCCGGGTCAATCAGATTGTATATCTTCTCAATTGTTCCGTGATAGCTCAGGTCGGGGAAAGCGAGTGTATTCACCACCACGTCATAGCCTTCTTTCACACGTGGAATATCGCTTTCATTGACATTCGCAACTGCCCATATTTCATTCATTTCTGCAATAGAAAAAAGCGGATCGGATTCATCCGACCGCAACAGCTCGTTGATATTAATATTCTTGGTTATTACAAACCCACTGATAGGAGCAACGATCTGAAAAAAAGAGCCTCCTTTCAACCTGTAAATGCTATATATCTCGTTTATCCTCTCAAGTCTTGCTTTTGCCTTTTCCAGTTCCTTTTCCGCAACTGACACATCCTTTTCCGAGTTCAGTTTGCCTGCAAAAAGATCTTTTGCCACCTCCAGGTTTTTCTCCGCAGTGGCCACATCGTTTACTGCATCTGACTTCTCCTGCTGAAATGCGGCCACTTCACTACTTTGCAAGACAGCTAATAGCTCTCCCTGCCGCACATAGTCCCCAAGACCGGTATTAATTGATTTTACGACACCGCTCAACACCGAATAAACCTGTGCAGTCTTGTTGTTGTCTGCCGTAATTTTTCCAAACAAGCGAATTTCATTTTTTACAACCTCCATTCCAGCTTCATAGAATTCGCACGTAGACATCATGGTGTTGCTCATAGAAAAAGCAGTAAGGCTTTCTTCCACTTGCTTATGAGTACACCCGTTCAGCAGCAGACCCAGTAGTAAAGTGTATAGTAATCTGTTTTTCATATCAAAAAATATCCTTTCCTATCAATAGATTTAGTTGCTCGCCGGAAATAACCATTTGAATTTTTATCCGGGTAAGCTCGGTCAGTACTTCATTGTATGCTTCAAAAAAATCGATAAACTCAATAATGGAAACATTTCGCTTTTGAAAATTATCCGTCATCCCTCTCACTGTAATTTCAAAATCATGATCGTAAAGCGAAATAGCCTTTTTGTATTCCGAAACTGTTTGAGAATAGAACAAAAAAGTATTTTGCAGCCGACTCATAAAGTCGTTTTGAACTGCCTGTAAATTATAGTCGGCTTCCTTTATCCTGAATTGAGATGACCGAATGTTTCCCTGATTCCTGTTCCACAAAGGAATCGGAATGGCAACACCTGCGTTTACCTGGTTATTAAACGCACCGCTTCTTTGGTCATAGGATGTAAAAAAATTAATATCAGGAACGGCCAATCCTTTTTGGTATTGCAAATACTGCTCAGCAAGAATTTTATCTTGCTGCATGATCAGTAATCTGGGTTGGTTCACAAGGGCTTCGGATTGTACTTCACCGAATGAAAACGGATTCACGTATTTTTCAATTTCGTGCTCCGAAAACTGAAACTCAATCTCCGAATTTGTTTGCAAAAGGGTTTGTAAATTTCCCTGCGTTTCATAATAAGACTTGTACAGTTCCGCACGGTCATTATTCAGTTTCAAATATGCGCCCTTCAATCGCACTACCTCCTTAAGCGGAATATTTCCCTTGTCCGCCTGAATTTGATAGGCGGAGAGCAGGGTATCCAACAGCGCTAACTGACTATTGTATCTTAGCAACAAAAACTGTTGCTGACCAATCGTAAACAAGTCGCTGTGCAATCGAAATTTGAGTTGCCTGACCAATTCCTGAAACTCCAGCTCAGCGATTTTCGCACTGGTGCCAGCCATCTCAATTTCGGATTTCCTCTTCCCTCCCAGCATGAGGAGTTGGTCAATCTGAAACGCTTTCTGCCCCGTCCGTCCGGCATGAAAAACCCTGCTATTATCAGGGTCATATGCGTTCAAGTCGGCTGTAAAAACGGGGTTGGGATACAATTTCGCCTGAATAATCTCCGCTTTCCTGGCTTCTACATTCATAGAAGCAGCGAGCAAATAGAAATTACTGGCGATAAACGAACTGTCTGCCTGCCGCAAATTGACTTTGAGCGTATCTTGCGCCTTTGCGGAACTGAATAGTAATAGAAGAATGAAAAGAAATTTATTCCGCTTTATAAGCCCCATGGTAGCCATCCACATAAATAAGCGCGAAAATCACGGCTAGAACCTTAAAAAGAGCTTAATACCGCTAAAGATTAGCTTAAAGAAAGAGAAACGGTAAAAATATTGGAACGGGAATTTTCCGAATGGTAGCTTACCCTACCGCCATGAAGTGAAATGATTTTATGAATAAAGACCAGCCCTAAGCCAAACCCTCTTTTCTCTTTACTGTTCATGCCCCGAAAAAAATGCTGAAAAAGAAACTGGTACTCTTCTTCTCTTATTGTTGCACCCTCGTTCTCAAAAGAAAGAGTAAGCTCGTCCGCCCTGTCGGAAATTGAAATTCTGCCTTTGTTGTTATCGCTGTATTGAATACAATTAAGCATAAGGTTCATTAATGCGGCCTTTATCAGCTGCGCATTTGCTGAAATAAGCAATTTGCTCTCGTCGGTGACCTGTAAATACTCAATTAAAAACTGAAAATCAGGATACATGGTTTTCAATTCTACAGACACATCAAATATGAGCTCATCGATTCTCACTTTATCCTGCACCAAACGGTTTCCCGCTTCTGCTTTCGCTATTTCAAGCAATGAATTAATTATGTTGCCCAGGCTTTTGGTGTCCTCCTTTTGAGCTTGTATCAGAATCTGAACTTTTTCAATATCCGTTTCCTTCTCTATTCTTTCAAAATTCGAAACCAGTACGGCAATAGGAGTTTTCAGTTCATGTGAAATGTGATGGATGGCGTGTTTCTGAAAAGAGAAAACATCATTCATTCGTCGCATCAATTTATTGAACTGTTGGGCAAGAATAGCAATTTCATTCCATGACTGTTCAAATTCGATAGGATTGTATTCTCCTTCAAAATCGTAGCTATTAATTTTCCTTGTAATGGTAATAAGCGGTTTGGTTATTTTCTTGGACAAGAAATAGGATACCAGGATTACAACGATCGAGATAATTAAAAACGCGGTCAACAAAATAAATTTCAGATAATTCAATTGCGAATACCCGAATTTGTCATACGCCTTGCTAATACCATAATAAATATTGCCGTTCTTCTCAAAATACAAACCAACCACATCGTATAATTCATCCTTACTCTCATACCATTCGCTATCGGGCGATAGTAGCTGCAAAATACTTTTGGAATAGTGAATCGGTGTGTCATCAATACTTGAGTATATCAACTCTTTCTCCGAATTAAAAATGAGCAATTTTTCATTGTACAAATCATTAATGGTTAACCTGTCAATGGTTTCAGCGATTTTTCTATCCGCGTCCCTGATTTCAGTTAAAAAAATAATGTTGATTGTATTTTTTCCTTTTGCCGTTGTTGAAACTCCTCCTCCCTATATTCCGAAAAAAGCGAATGGATAAAAAGTAATGCTATTCCCACCAGGATAACTGTGGTGAGCGAAAAGTAAAACAATATTTTTCCTCTAATTCCCACTTAATTCATCAAAAAAATAACCGTATCCGACTTTAGTTTTAATATTTTTCTTGCCAAAGGGCTTATCGATCTTGTTCCTGAGAAAATTAATATAGACCTCAATGGTATTCGTATTCGCGTCGATAATGTTTCCCCATATTTCCCTTACCAAATCGTTTTTTGAAACCAATTCTCCCTTATTTTCTATCAGTTTAACTAGAACCTGAAACTCTCTTGGCGTAAGGAGAATTTCCTTCCCCTGCCTGGTAACCTTTTTGGCAGGCAAATGAATTACAATATCATCGGCAGCAATAGATCTGGTTTCTGGCTTTGAATTTGTTTTTACCTCAGTCCTTTTTAAAAGCGAGTTAACTCTTAAAAGCAATTCACGCATATAAAAAGGCTTTGTTAAATAATCGTCCGCGCCACAGTCGAAACCCTTTACTTTGTCGTCTAGCTCACTAAATGCAGTGAGCATCAGAACAGGTGTCAGCGTATTATAACTTCTAAAAGCACGGCATAGATCAAAGCCCGTCTTTCCGGGCAAGTTAACATCCATTATTAAACAGTCATATCGATTCTTTTTTCAACAGTCGCTCTGCAAGCAATCCATCAAAAACACTTTCAGCATGATAGCTTTCTGCTGTTAAAGCCTCCTTTATGTTTTTGTTTAATGTCGGATCATCTTCTATAATCAGAATTTTCATCAGTGTAAGTTATTTAGAATGAAATTAAGCTCCGCAGAAAGTAATGTTTTCGCTCCATTTCCCTTAATCCGAGATTACCTCCGCCGGTTTGCGCGTATTTCCCGTCAACATATATCATTCTCCGTGAAATTTATCACTTTGACATCAAACGTGAAAGAGTTACAAGAGATCACAAGTTTGCAAAAAAGGAGGAATCGGTCGGAAGACTGCTTTATAACCGTGAGCTTTCACGAGACAACGCCTACGAAGCACTGGGCTACAACACTGGAGAAGGACAGAAGAAACCCAAATGAAATATTCTGAGGCTGAATTCCTGCCGCCAATCACGGCATTCCGCCGTGATTCCGAATTCGATCCGACAGACATCAACAAACACGCATCTTATGACATCACAAACGTTAACGATATGCGTGCACAGCTTCCTACACTCAGTATGCTCCTGGTCCTCCTGACAATGTTCTCACATGTTGCGATCGCTCAAACGCGACTAGGTGAATGGGAAATATTCGAACTGACGATGAAGGCTAGCAAGACATACGACAATCCCTACGCTTCGATCTCCGTCGCCGATCAGGATGAAGGTCTCGTACGAGCCGAATTCACGGGACTCAACGGTGACGCGAAAGGCAAGTCTATCACCGTAACCGGTTTCTGGTATGCAGATCAGACCTGGAAAGTGAGATTTGCCCCTCCCGCATCAGGGACGTGGGAGTTCAGGACCTCCTCTTCCGACCGAGGCCTTAACAACAAGAAAGGGAAGATCGAAGTATTTGCCTGGTCGTCGGAAGAGAAGTCTGCAAACGCGACAAGGCACGGATTCGTGCAGGTGATGAACACAGGTCCACATCCAGGCCATTTTTTTCAATACGTTGACGGAACACCGTTTCTGTGGATAGGAGACACCTGGTGGAACTGGACAAAAAAGCAGATCAAATCCGAGACTTTCAGGACGCTGGTGGATGACCGCGCTGGGAAAAAATTCACAATAGGACAGCTGTTTGTTGCTGCCAACGGATGGGGTGGAGAATCGAGTTCCCTCCTCGACAAGACCTACACGTTTCTCGACACCGCCCACATGCGCAAAGTCGAGAACATGATCGCCTATGCCAACAGCAAAGGGATCACGGTATGGGTACACGGATGGTGGGCGCGCAAGAACCTCAATGAAACAGCAGGCGAAGAGAAGATGAAACGCTGGTGGCGATATCTCGTTCATCGCCTCGGCGCCTACAATGTCATCTGGGTCGTAGGCGGAGAATACAACATGGACAACTACGGCGGACTCGGTTTGCAGTTCTGGAAAGACCTGGGCAGATTTATCAAAGATGAAGATCCTTATAACCGTATTGTCAGTACGCACAATACCCCTCCAGGATGGGGAGGCGGCGCTGAAGCCCCGCAGTGGTCGACAGCCGAGGTCTTACACGACGAAAGCTGGCTCGACTACAATCAGACTCAGACCGGACATGGCAGGTGGTACAATGAGATCATTCCCGATGTTATAGCCGAAGCGTACGCGAAACAACCCGCGAAACCAATTGTGGATACCGAGCCGTGGTACGAGTTCGTGAAAGGCAACCCCACAGCGATGGACATACGCCTCGCCGCGTGGGGCGCTATGATGTCGGGTGCGGCCGGTCATACATACGGCGGCGGACACGTGTGGCTTGCCCACGTGCCGGAATCTCCGGCTGGCGGCGGCTCCTGGCCCCTCGAGAAAAGTTTTGACGACAACACACTCGACTACCCCGGTGCGGTCTCTATGGCGCACATGGCGACGTTCTTCAGTGAAGTTCCCTGGTGGAAACTCGCGCCACATCCTGAGCTCGTTCACGAGTATGCCGACAAGTACGCCATTGCCGACCCGGGAAAGGAGTATGTCGTCTATCTGCGATGGGGTGGCGGCGCCAAAGTCGACCTGCGACCATCGTCAGACACAGATAGCTTTCAATACCGATGGTTTAATCCCCACACCGGCAAGTTCACAGAGCCCAAGACCGTGAACGGCGGTGCGATACAGTACTTCGCATCACCCAGAGGCTATCCCAGCGTACCTGATTTCCAGGACTGGGTACTTCACTTGAAGAAGGTGTGATGGGGTGTGCAGGCTGTCAGGTCCAAACGAAAAACGTCAAATTCATGACAGCTTCCTGCCGGCGTTGTTGTCAAAGAATTCCAGGTATTCTACAGCCATATTTTTTTCTGCTTCTTCCCTGATGAGTTGTCCTAATCTTTCTGCATTGTCTTTAAAGCTTTTATCCCTTAGGATGGCTGACACAGTATCTCTAATTTTTACAGCGCCGGCTTTTTTCCCAAGCCGTATACCAGCTTTACGATAAGCAACTTTTGCGGCATTGTCATCCTGGTCGCGGCCCATTGGCAGGCAAAGAAGCGGGACGCCGTGGCAAAGGGCTCTCATTACAGTTCCATGTCCCGCATGGGTAATAACAATATCCGCAAAACGAAATATCTGCGCATGAGAACCGTTGGATATAACCTTTACGTTTTGAGGAACCGTAAATTTTTCCCCGTCCATGGCAGGCCCAGCCGTAACCAGTCCCCTTATATTCAGTTGTCCCAACGCGTCAATACATCGTTGAATCGTTTCCCGCTGATTTTGAAACGTGGAAGATAAACTCACCACAGCCAGAGGGCGTTGATCATTTTGCGACCAGGGGTCCAACCAGTCTTTTACCCAGTCCGGATCATCCAACACAGGACCCACATAACGCACATTTGTCGGAAGGGGCCTGGCGGGAAAGTCAAAATGGATACTTGTCTGTATCAGCCGGAGATCCACCCTATTATAGATATCAATTACATTCCGTAGCTTGGCGAGACCATAGTCTTTACGTGTCTTATTGATCCTGGGTAAATATTTATTTAGGATGCTATGAAAAACCATGGCCAACATCCTGTCCCGGAAGCGACCCAAAAAACCATTACCGGGAGTCAATCCTATGCCGCCGGGCGGCCTCCCATTGCCCGGTAAATATTCAGGCATATGAAACAGCGATACGGTCTTTAGACCTAATGCTTCACCCGGTATTAGAGCTGCCGGCAACAAAACATCGGCTACCAGTATATCAGTCTGTTCAGCCTTTAACGCGAGATATGTCTCTTCCGCAACAAGATCAACCCGGCCAAACACCACATTGTCGAGCGAAGGATCTTTCAAGGGAGACGCCTTCCAGTCCCGGAAAATGTCTTCTGTTCTGTCTGTTCTTGTAAAACATTTTCTAAAGGGTATAAAGGCAAGACCGGATGATTCTACGACATCCTGCAGGCATGGCTCAGTAAGTGTCCTGACCCTGTGTCCCTTCTGCGCAAGGCGACGGGCGACGCCTAATACGGCGGGAATATTTCCACCTCCTTCAATGGTGACAAACAAAAAGCTGAGCGATTTTCTCATGTTATTGCGACTTATTGCCCATGACAAGACCGTTTATCAATTCGCGAAAAATATTTTCTGTTTCAACACGGCTGTGGTGAAGATCTCTGCGCAGCAATTTCCATAGATACACTTCTGTGGCTGCATAAAAGGCATGGAGCCGCCGGTTGTACATAGCATGGGAAGGCGATGGTAGAAAAGGAGCAAAGACCCTTGCGCACCATTGCTTATGAAATTTTCTTCCATTTTCAAGAAGCTTTCCGGCCACCGGCACGGAGTCTTCAAGAGTAAGCGTTCGAATATTTGCGTCGCCGTATTTCTCATAGTCTTCCATCAGCACGTTCAGAGCGGCTTCTACATCACCTTCTTCCACACGGTTCCTGTTCAATTCCATATTGGCGCCGTCACTTTCTATACAGGCCTCAAATAAACCTTCTTTTGATCCATATTTTCTCAATATGGTGCGGACCGTAACACCAGCGGCTGCCGCTACGTCCTCCAAGGTGATCTCGTGAAGCGAATGTTTTGTCCAAAGGTCTGCCGTCACTTCGATGATCTTGCGGTTATTACCGGCAGTTGACTCCGCTCTTGCTTTCATTATATATTGCCGCCCTTTTTTTAATTTCATGTCACAAATATATACACGAAATAAATTAGTGTCATAGCAAGTGACATGAAATTATACGATTTTATTGGACGGCCCTGATGGAAAAGCAGCAAACACTAGGTAGGAGGCACCGATCACCGAAGTTTGCGTAAATTCAGTGCTTATTGACAGTTTAGTATTATCTTAAATCCGTCACTGCGCCAAGCGCCAAAGGTTGACGGTTATTGCATATACAGTGTTAAAAGAACCACTACAATAAACGAGGCAATCATGAATTTTACCAAGTTAGTTCCTAATGTGTTTTACGTGGACATTAAGGACGCGTTAAAACTATTTGTCAATTGTCTTGAATTCAATATTGAACACGATGAACTGAAATCAGATAATCCATTTTGCGTGATCGAAAGAGACGGTTTGCGTATAAATCTTTTTGAGAATAGCGAATTGGCAAAAGAACATAATCCTGAGTTTAGACTTGTAACGAATAATATTGATGAAGTATACAAAAAAATAAGTTCATCGCATCCGGGGTTTCTGCATCCAAATCTTAGTAAAATCACACTTCGTCCCTGGGGAGCAAAAGAATTTGCACTAATGGACAAGCAACTAGGAATTGTCATTCAGCAATGGTAAGATCCATGGAAATCGTAGACACAGCAACGAACTGAAAACATTAGGACAAATGCAACAAGACACCCGTTGCAAAAATGAGTGATAATCTATCCCTGGTGGCAGAACCTTCTCCCGCGTGGCCTGCCCGAACGCTTGCGCGGAAGCTTCAGCGTTGGCGCACGAAGCCCGCCTCCAGAATTTTGATCTGAAAACGGGTCGTCAATGGCGAAGCCCGCCTTCGCTCCGAGGCGGAGCTATGGCGAGCGACGGCGTCTTGGCTGTACAATTTTCGAACCTGAACTCAGGTAGTGATCAAAGCACAAAGTCGGGCCTGCCCGACGTAGCTCGCCGAGCAAAATTTTGCCTCGAAGCTGATACTTCTAAGCGAAGCTCGCCGTCGCTCCGAGGCGGAGCTATGGCGAGCGAAGTCGGGATGACTGGATTCGAACCAGCGACCTCTACGTCCCGAACGTAGCGCACTACCGGGCTGTGCTACATCCCGAAAAACAGGTCCCAAAACTATAAAAACTTACCGAAATACCCTACGCCGCCTGGTGTATTCTCCTTACCACAAATTGTGCAATAACTTTGCGGAGTGCTCCCTTTTTCCGCTTCGTCCCTGGAAGGCCGCCGTTCCTCAAAATGGTCGTTTCACCATCCAGAATGTTGAAAAGTTCAGCAGGTTGCACCGAGGCGGAAAAAGTATGGACAGGATTTGTAGAAATTTTTCATTGTCATTCTATATGAAAATAACGTTTAACCGCACAATTCCGCCGACAAAATGCATCCACCGCAAATGCCGGCAGGCATCTGTAAAATCATGGCACAAAATGTTTAGAAAACGCAAGTCTATTCCAGACTAAACAACTGATCTATGAAAGCAACCAGGATAATTGTCCGCCCACTTGCCGTTTGGGCTACGTTGATATTCGCCGTGCTTTGTCCGGCGGCTGTACTGGCGCAGGATACCGTTCCTCAACCATCTACAGCGCTGCGGGAAGATTTCTCCGACGGCGAACTGAATTCTTTCGTCAAGGCAAATGAAAAAATCATGGCCATTCAGGTAGAGGGCGAGCAAGTGATGATCAAGGTAATCGAAGACGAAGGCCTTACCGTCGATCGCTTCAACGAGATCCTCGAACAACAGAGAGACCCTCATCGCGGAAGTGAAACTTCTACCGAAGAACTCACTTCGTTCAACAATGCCGCACAGCAAATCCTTCAGGAAAATGCGCGGCTTGAAAAGGAAATGGAATCGTCTATCCATGAAGAAGGGATCGACGTCGAGACCTATAAGCAGATACTCCTCGCCTACCAGCAGAACCCCGGCGTCAAAGACCGGGTGAATAAGATGCTCAATAATGAGAACGGGAACTAGAATCATAATCGAATAGAAGGGCCGGTCAAAAACCGGTCTTTTCTATTGCGCATTAAGATACCGATCGGTATCTTTGGGAATGAGCCGGAATCCCGACGAAACAAAAAGCCGCATTCTTCTCAAATCCAGTGTCTTGTTCAACACGCAGGGGTACAAGGCTACGTCGATCAGCGACATTACCAGGGCTACTGGGTACACGAAAGGGGCTATTTACCGCCATTTCAAAAGCAAAGACACACTCGAAAAGGAAACACTTTTTCACCTTTCCTCGGTAATGTTTGAAGAACTGAGGGCCCGTGTACGCAGTGAGTCGACCGCGGGAGATAAATTGCGCGCTGTTGTCCGCTATTATGAGTCCTATATCAAAAAACCCGTCGTAACAGGCGGATGCCCGTTGATGAATGCGGCGGTCGAAGCGGACGACACCAATCCTGCGCTTCGAAGAGAAGCCATCAAAATACTGGATGTCCTCCGCGATTCCATCGTTGCAATCCTGAAGAATGGTATCCGCTACCAGCAGATCAAACCTGATACCGATCTCGATCACTGCGCTACGCTCATCATTGCGTCCCTCGAAGGAGCGATCATGATGAGCAAACTTCGCGGCGATAACCGCGATATCAGGCGGGTGATCAAACACCTTGAAAGCGAAATAGTCAAAATTGAAACATAATTTTTTTCCACCAGTAGATACCGATTGGTATCTTAAAACCTGATCCTAAGAAAATGAAAAAGCTCATGATACGGATGACGGGACTCTACCTGGAGGGACTCGCATGGGTGGCTCCGCGGTACGCGGCCAAAAAAGGTTTTTTCCTCTTTTGCCGACCCTTCCGCGTTGCCGCTAACAAGAAGCAACTCGCATTCTTTCATACAGCCACGCAGTTTCAGATTGAACACGAAGGTTATACCGTGCAGGGCTACCGCTGGGGCAACGGCAAAAAAAAGATCCTCTTTCTTCACGGGTGGCAAAGCCATACTTATCGCTGGAAGCCTTATATCGATGCGCTGTCTAAAGATGAATACACTATCTATTCGCTGGATGCTCCCGGCCACGGATTGTCATCCGGAAACTTCCTGACGGTGCCACTTTACAGCACACTGGTCGAGAATTTCATGCGACAACACAGCCACGTACATACTGTCATCGGTCACTCTTTGGGCAGCTTCTCCTTACTCTATACATTTTACCGGTCACCGATCCTTCCCGTTGACCGTATTATTCTCCTGTCGCCTCCCGGCGAAGCAGACGACTTCATTTCTGTCTTCCAAAAGACGCTGCGTCTTTCAGACCGCACCAAACAACTTGTCGTGAATTATTTCGCGGAGCGATACAACGTGAAGCCGGATTTCTTCTCAGCGCGGAGATTCGCCAGGGAACTGAAAGTGAAAGGAATGATTATCCATGATCAGGAAGACCGGGAAACTCCCTATGAATACTCGGCGATCCTGAACAAAGTGTGGCAGGAATCAATACTGGTCACGACGAAAGGTTTGGGGCACAACCTGAAATCCCCTTCGGTCGTCAAAGAGGTGGTCAGTTTTATCCAGGATCCCGTACACCAGCCAACATGATCAGGCTTTAAAAACGGCGTCCATCTTTGCGCGATCAAACTCTTTTTCATTGTTCGATAGCCAGATGGCTGCGACGCCGTTGCCGATGAAATTTGTGATCGCACGTGCTTCAGACATGAAGCGGTCAACCCCAAGCAAAAGCGCCAATCCCTCGATTGGAATCACCTTCACAGCTGTAAGAGTCGACGCGAGCACGACGAATCCGCTGCCCGTTACACCTGCGGCACCTTTGGAGGTCACAAACAATATCCCGATAATGGTCAGGATACTTTCCCATGACAGGTGTACATTGAATGCCTGCGCAAGAAAGAGAACGGCCATCGACAAATAGATGGTTGTACCGTCGAGGTTAAAGGAATACCCCGCGGGAACAACCAATCCTACAACCGGTTTTGCACAGCCCATTCGTTCGAGTTTCTCCATCAGCGATGGTAAACCGGCTTCCGAAGAAGACGTACCCAATACAATGAGCAGTTCTTCTTTGATGTACTTCAGGAATTTCCAAAGGCTGATCGTGTAGTATTTAAGAATAAAATACAGAACAACAAAAATAAAGAGCGCCATGGTGGTGTAAACCGTTACCATGAGTTTCGCCAGCGGTATGAGTGTCGCGATTCCGTAAGCGCCGATGGTATAGGCCATCCCGCCGAAGGCACCCACTGGTGCCAGGTACATCACGAGATGAAGGCCTCTGAAAACGTGCTTCGATATTGTGCTGAGTATATGGATAGTCTTTTCCCGTGCTGTCAACGGAAACTTGCTCAGTGACAATCCGAAA
Source organism: uncultured Roseivirgaceae bacterium (assembly GCA_964493505.1). GTDB lineage: Bacteria > Bacteroidota > Bacteroidia > Cytophagales > Cyclobacteriaceae > Chryseosolibacter. The sequence continues at coordinate 71,100 of CAZBNP010000014.1, read as the reverse complement.
ATGATCGAGAACAGCAACACCTGGATAACAAGGTTGTCTTTCAGAAACTGTCCCCAGCTGAAATCATCAGCCTGTGACGCAAATCCAGAAACGTCTGCGCCCTTAACACTGTCTGTCGCTACTCCTGCACCGGGTTCCACAACATACGAAACGATGATACCGATGATCAGCGCTACCGTTGTAACAACTTCGAAATACAGTATGGCTTTCCCCCCTACTCTTCCCACTTTCTTCAAGCTGTTCATACCACTGATCCCAAGCGATATGGTAAGGAAGATGATGGGATAAATAAATACTTTGATAATCTCGATAAACCCGGTTCCGAGAATCCGCATATTCACCGCAAAGCCGGGGAAGAAATGACCTAATAGTGCACCCGTTGTGATCGCTAAAAGGACCCAAAAAGTGAGGTTCGTAATAACTTTCTTCATCTCAGCCAACCCTCCACTTCTTCAATCGTAGGGTTTTCCACTTCCAGTTTCATTTTCTTTCGTATTCCACAGATATCATTAAAGAGTTTCGAAGGTTTCATCTCGTGCAACTGCGCGACAGTGGTAATCCCCAGCTTCTGAATGACCGGGATCAGGTCGGCACGAATGCCGGCATCAATAAACTCCTGCTCAGGGGATGCCGATAGCGCTTTCTCGGGCTTCATCTGAGGGAAGAACAATACATCCTGAATAGACGGGGAATTTGTCATAATCATGGCCAGACGATCAATTCCGATCCCCAGCCCGGCCGTGGGGGGCATACCGTACTCCAACGCGCGGAGAAAGTCCTCGTCCAGTGTCATGGCTTCTTCGTCGCCACGCTTACCCAACTCAAGCTGTTCTTCGAAACGCTTTCGTTGGTCAATCGGATCATTTAACTCCGAGAAGCTGTTAGCGATCTCTTTGCTGTTGCAGATTGCCTCGAAACGTTCCACCAATCCGGGTTTGCTTCGGTGCTTTTTGGCCAGAGGCGACATCTCGATGGGGTAGTCGGTAATGAACGTCGGTTGAATGAGCAGCGGCTCGCATTTCTCGCCGAATATTTGGTCGATAAGCTTGCCTTTACCCATCGTGTCATCCACCGGCACCTGAAGTTTCTTACACGTTTCCCTAAGCGCGGACTCATTCATTTCAGAGATATCAATCCCTGTAAAAGCCTCGATGGATTCAAACATGGTATAGCGTTTCCAGGGTCTCTTGAAGTCGATCACTTTGTCACCAACCTTGACCTGGGTGGCACCGTGCAGGTCAATCGCCACCTTTTCGATCATCGTCTCTACCAGGTCCATCATCCAGTTGTAGTCTTTGTAGGCTACATAAAGCTCGATCTGTGTAAATTCGGGGTTGTGAAACCGCGACATCCCTTCATTGCGGAAGTCTTTCGAAAATTCGTACACCCCGGGAAATCCTCCGACGATCAGTCGCTTCAGATATAATTCATTTGCTATGCGCAAATAAAGCGTCATATCCAGTGCATTGTGATGTGTCTTAAAAGGCTTCGCCGCTGCACCGCCGTACAGCGGTTGTAAAATCGGAGTCTCAACCTCGAGGTAGCCCTCTGCATTCAGATATCTCCGCATTGAATCCACCAGCTTTGTGCGCTTGATGAATGTTTCACGCACCTCGGGGTTGACGATAAGGTCGACGTAACGCTGGCGATAGCGTTGCTCCGGGTCGGTGAAGGCATCGTGTCGAACAACGTTCCCCTGCTCATCGACTGACTCTTTCACTACCGGAAGGGGACGAAGGGATTTGGCCAGGATTGTCAGACTCGTTACGTGGATCGACGTCTCCCCGGTCTGGGTTTTGAAGCAATATCCCTTCACACCGATAATATCACCGATATCGATGTGCTTCTTGAATACGATGTTATAAAGCGTCTTGTCTTCTCCGGGACACAGATCATCTCGTCTCAGGTAGATCTGAATGCGGCTGCTTTCGTCCTGCAGTTCAGCAAAGGCAGCCGATCCCATAATGCGACGGCTCATCACTCGTCCGGCGATGGATACCTCCTGGTAATTCTTTTTCTCAGTATCAAAGTTCCGCTGGATCTCTTCTGCGGTTACATTGATTTCAAAAAGGTCCGCCGGGTACGGATCAATCCCGAGTTTCTCAAGCGCTTCCTTGCTCTCTCTCCGGTTGATTTCTTGTTCGCTTAAAGCCATATTAATAAATCTGGGCGAAAATAGCGGAATAATGGCCGACGTACAATCGTTTTAACTTCTAATGTCAGTAGCCGTTCTTCGCCGTCTCAACTCCCTGCGGATAAGTGTTCGCTCGCGACTGCTCTGACCGGCAACAGATGTGTTTTCCTCCGCTCTTCTCAGGAGGTATGGCATCACCGATCTGACCGGGCCGTAGGGCACATACTTTGCCACATTGTAGCCTTCCTTCGCAAGGTTGAACGAAATATGGTCGCTCATTCCATACAGCTGCGCAAACCAGACGCGTTTGTCGGAAGGAGGCAGATTGTGTTCCGCCATTCCCTTTAACAGGGCCGTGCTGCTTTTTTCGTTGTGTGAGCCACACATCACGTGAATGCGATCGATATGATCGATACAGAATTCCAGTGCGTCATTAAAAGCCTGGTCAGTGGTCTGTTTATCCGGGTGAATTGGACTTGGATAGCCCATCTCCTCCGCGCGATCTCTTTCCTTCTCCATGTAGGCACCGCGCACCAGCTTGGCTCCGAGAAAATAGTCACCGGTACTGGCATCGTTAAAATCATGCATGAGATTTTCCATTGAGGAAGTCCTATACATCTGGTAGGTGTTCCACACGATCGTCTTTTGTTTGTTATAGCGCGCCATCATTTCGTCGGCCAGCGCGTCGATGGCAGTCTGTATCCAGGTCTCTTCGGCATCAATGAGAACAGGCACGTCGTATGCGTGTGCCTGTCTGCAGATATCGTCTACCCTGCTCCTGCCGCGCTCAAAGGCAGCCCTTTCCGCGGTGGTAAGTGCCGCTCTGCTACTGATCTTTTCGAGCAGATCTGTCGAAACAACGCCCGTTGCTTTAAATACACTGAAGGGTACACCGACTGAATGGTGTGCTTTCTCCAACGTAAGCAGAATCTCGTCTTTCGTGGCGTCAAAACCGCGTTCCGATTTTTCACCTTCAACGGCATAGTCGAGAATAGTGCCCACATGATAGCGCTCCAACTGGCGGATCACCGCATCGCATTCGTCAATTCCCTCGCCCCCGCAGAAATGATCGAAGACAGTACTCCGGATCAATCCCTCCACCGGCAGGCGGGCTTTGATTGCAAACCTGACGAGCCCCCGGGAAATAGCCGAAAGCAATGGGTGATTGACAAGCGAGAAAATAAAATTGGCCTTGCGCAGATCAGCGGTCGGTTTATAAGCGAACGCTACGGCCGTATCATCGAATGAGATTTCCGGAGGAGGATTCATAGAGGGGAGAGGATTCATTGATTAGAACTGCGGCAAATATAAGGATTGGAATTTCAACCCGAAATCGTTTTCGGTACGTTATCCTCACCCGGAATGGTTTAAATTTTGATAACTTTCCGCCCTGAATCCGATGACAGACAATATTAAGTTTACCACCGCGCCAGCTGCCGACCTGATGACTTTTCTTCAACAGAAGAAGTACAGCAAAATCGCGGTATTGACGGATGAAAACACCGGCAAACTGTGCTACCCGATCATTCGGGCGGGTCTGCCGGGACACGAAATAATTGAGGTGCCTGCCGGGGAGGAACACAAGAACATTGCTACCTGTGAGTTGATCTGGAGCAAGATGACCGACTATGCGCTAGACCGGCATTCGGTACTGGTGGTTGTCGGCGGGGGTGTTCTGGGCGACATGGGCGGTTTCTGCGCGGCGACCTACAAACGCGGTATCGACTTTATCCTTATCCCGACCACCCTCCTCTCGCAGGTCGACGCCAGTATTGGGGGAAAGCTAGGAGTTGACTTCCTTCACTTCAAAAACCATATAGGGGTCTTTAAGACTCCCGATCTTACTTTGCTGCACGCTGGATTCCTGGAAACCTTGCCGGAAGGTGAAAAGCGTTCGGGGTTTGCGGAGGTCGTGAAGCATGCCCTGATCGCCGATGCGGAGATGTGGCAACAAATACGCTCGGAACGGTTCGAATCACAGCCCTGGGATACACTCCTGCATCATTCCGTCGGAGTAAAGCTCAATGTCGTGAAGACCGACCCCTTTGAAAAGGGACTGCGAAAAACGCTCAACGCGGGCCATACCATTGGCCACGCGGTGGAAACATACCTCCTCAAATCGGATAGAAAAATCCTGCACGGCGAGGCGGTTGCAGTGGGTCTGGTTTGTGAAGCCTTTCTCGCGAAAGAAAAAAAAATGCTGACAAACGATGACTTTGAAGGAATCAGGGAATACCTCCTCGCAACTTTTGGAAAGGTAGAACTGGACGAGGAGGATCAGGAACCTATCGCCCGATTGACAAGTCAGGATAAGAAAAACAGAGAAAATAGGATTATGTGCGTTCTCCTGGATGGAATCGGGAACGCCCAATGGGATTGTGAGATCAGTTTGGATGAGGTAAAAAGGGCTCTGTCATTTTACCGCAATGCTTAAAGATAATACGCTTCACTTTCATCCGGGACGGGCTTCTCAATTGCCATGCTTTTCTTGATACTGGCAGTCCGGGTGGAGATGAATTTTTTCGTCTTTTCTTTCCGGGTTCCTGTCAAGAGCCACGCCGTCAACAGTGCACCGGACGCTAAGCCAAAACTAATCGCGAATGTGCTGTACTTGCTCATAATGTAATTTAACTTAAAAACTCAAACAATTGTTACGCCCGCAGGCAAAAAATATAACCCAACTTGTAATTTGCAGTTCTCAAAAAATCAAGCTGACTTGAACTCCATTTCTCTTAACCACCAATCGATCATTTCGGGGACTGTCAACTACCTCCCCGCGTCGAAAAGTATCAGTAACCGGGTACTAATCATCGACGCGCTGGCGGGTAGCCAGTCAACACTTCATAATCTCTCCGATGCCAACGACACGCAACTTATGCTGAAGCTGGTCCGGTCGGAGGAAAAAAGAATCGATGTTGAAGACGCCGGTACTACCATGCGCTTCCTCACAGCTTTTTTTTCTATAACGAATCAAAACAAAATCCTTACCGGCACCGCACGGATGAAGGAAAGACCAATAGGGATACTTGTCGACGCCTTACATTCGTTAGGAGCTCAGGTTGACTACCTGGAAAAGCCTGGCTATCCTCCCATTGAAACAAAACAATTTTCCGGCCAGAATACCGGCACACTTTCTATCCGCGGCGACATCAGCAGCCAGTTCATTTCGGCGTTGATGATGGTAGCGCCCACTTTGCCGCACGGGCTCACCCTGAAGTTGGAAGGGAAGGTCGGGAGCCGGCCCTACATTGAAATGACGGCCTCTCTTATGCGCGGGTTTGGCGTACAGTGCGATGTCCTGGACAATCAGATCAATATCCATCCCGGGAAATACCACCCCACGGAGTTCACTGTAGAGTCGGACTGGTCGGGGGCCAGCTACTGGTTCGCCTTCGTTGCACTGGCCCGCGAAGCGGATATCCGCTTGCCGCGCCTATCCCTGGACTCCCTTCAGGGAGATAGCGCAATTGCTCAGATTATGGAGTCGCTTGGTGTCAGAGCGGAAATGACAAACGGTTTATTGAATCTCTCCAAGACAGAGAGTTTACGCGAAATCACATGGGACTTCACACACTGTCCCGATCTCGCACAAACTGTTGCGGTGGTGTGCGCAGCCAAAGGAGTCAGCGGATATTTCACCGGGCTCGAAAGCCTTCGGATCAAAGAAACAGACCGCATCGCCGCGTTGCAGAATGAGTTGAGGAAAATTGGTGCCGACCTGGTCGGAAAAGATAATGGGTGGGACCTCATTCCTTCGACAGCTCTCCCGGAGAGTGCGTACTTCAACACCTACAAAGATCACCGCATGGCGATGGCATTCGCGCCACTTGCTACCAGGATGAATGTTGTGATCGAGAATCCTCCCGTGGTGAGAAAGTCATATCCGCGGTTTTGGGACGACGTGGAGTCGGCAATCGGTGGTCAGTAGTCACTGGCCAGTGGAAAACCACAGACAAGGAGTAAAAAACAACGCACGAAGCACACAGAGAAAAGACCCTCTCTATAAAAACTCTGCAGCCTCGTGCGTATTTCTTTGATGCTTTATACCGGAGAAGGAACGTCAGTTCTAAACTTCACTATCAACAAAAAACAAGATTTGCCGATAGGTCCGGACTGTAAAATTATCTTATATCCTGCAAATTGAAAAACCCAATCCGCTGAATAAGGATCAATATGCACGGCCGGCATTAGTTCCGGATGAACGGTCATTCCAGGGCGGGATTCGGCACTCCCGGTTTAAGTCGCACCCTTTTCCGCTACTTGAAATAGCGGAAGTCGTGTCCGGCCTTTAACTGCAGAAGAAATTCGTAAATCAGCCTGATAACGTTCTCTACATCATCCTTGTGCACCATTTCGACGGTAGTGTGCATATACTTGAGCGGGAGCGAGATAAGTCCCGATGCCACGCCTTCCGCCGAATAGGCAAATGAGTCAGTGTCGGTTCCGGTAGATCTCGATACCGCCTGCCGCTGAAAAGCGATCTTCCTTCTCTGCGCGGTGTCGATGATCATCCGTAGCACGTTATTCTGCACTGCCGGGCCGTAGCACAGGACAGGCCCCAGACCGGCTTTAAGATTGCCGCTGTCTTTCTTGCTATACATCGGCGACTGGGTGTCGTGGGTGACATCGGTAACAATAGCAAGGTCTGGTTTGATCCTTCGCGAGATCATCTCCGCGCCACGAAGACCGATTTCTTCCTGAACCGCATTCACGACATACAATCCAAACGGGAGTTTCTTCTTCTTCTCATGCAGCCTGCGCGCTACTTCCGCAATCATAAAACCGCCCATCCGGTTGTCGAGGGCGCGGCCTACCAGCCACCGTTTGTTGAGTTCTATCAGTTCATCCTCAAAAGTGATAACGCAGCCTACGTGGATACCCATCGCCTCGACTTCCTTCTTATTCTCCGCGCCGACGTCGATAAAGATATTCTTTAGCGTAGGAGTCTCCTCCCTTGCCATATCGCGAACATGTATCGCGGGCCATCCGAAAATACCTTTCACAATACCCTTATCCGTATGAATGTTCACGCGCTTGCTCGGGGCGATTTGATGATCAGACCCACCGTTGCGTCTCACATAGATATACCCATCGTCAGTGATGTAGTTGACAAACCAGGAAATTTCGTCGGCGTGCGCCTCGATAACAACCCTGTACTTTGCCCGGGGATTAATGACGCCAACAACTGAACCGTAAGTATCCACATCATAATCGTGTACATAAGGTTTGATATAGTCCAGCCATATCCGCTGCCCCGATGCTTCAAATCCTGTAGGCGATGCGTTGTTGAGGTACTCAAAAAGGAATTCTCTGCTTTGTTTATCCATGAGTTAGGTTTGGAAAAATGGTAATGGGATATAGTTAAAATCCCAGCGATCCGATATTGACTCCTACGCGGAGCACGATGGGGCTTTGGTAAGGCGAGTACTGCATTTGGTCCTGATAAGAGAAATTGTATAACGCCATGATAAAAAAAGCCAACCTGTCGCCGAGCGGCTGAATGAGCCCTGCGCCTGCGAGTACGCTATCGAAGGTCCGGCGTGTGGTCTCCGGAATCCCCGCGGGATATTCGTAGTTGAGGTGCTCATATTCTGCCTGCACGAAAATGTTTTGATAGACCGTGAAACGAAGAAACGGGTTTACGCCATAGTCATTCAGGCGGAGAGGAGCAATGCCAGCCTTGAAATTCGTGTACCGATAGGTGAAGCCTGTGCCCGCCATCAAACGTGCTGTTAGCCGATAGCCTATTATCGGAGACACAGAAATATAGTCCTGTACAGACCCGAAGCCAAAACCAAAACCGCCACCGGTTACAATCCGATCCTTCAGTGGCATTCCTTTGAGACTGTTTTCTTCTCCTTGTGCAAACCCGGATACGGAGATACTGAGTGCAAGCAAGATGAACAGGTTGCGTACCATTCCCATTATTCTTCGACGATGATATAGATATCTTCCGACGCCTTCTTCATCAGGTATTTTTCACGCGCGAATTTTTTGATCGATTCGCTGTCGCCGAAAAGCTCCGAACGATCTTTTTCCACCTCTTTGATTTTTTCGTCGTAGTAGGTTTTTTCGTCCTCCAGCGAATTCAACTTTGAACTCAATTTGTATCGGGCTACGAGATTGTTCGAATCCAGGAGCAGCATCCACACAAAAAAGACGGCGATGGAAACAAAATAGAAGTTGTGAAATATTTTGGGAAGCTTCCTGATCATTGGCTGTTAGATCACCTGTGGGGTAAAGATAATGGTTTTTTGGAAACTATCCCTCACCCAACACTACCCCAAACTTCTCACCCAGTCCTATGAGATCATCGACCACTTTCTCGTTAACGGGGATGCCGCTCTTTATCCGCTCAGCAGCCATTTCCCGTTCGGGATCTCCCGGTACCAGCACACGCGTCTCGCCGTCGACGGGTCGCGCTGACCTGAATCTACGGATCCACTTATCCATGTGGTCTTTAAATTCGGCCGCGGGTCTGAACGCGTCGATACGCATTGCACCAAAGAAATGACCAATACCCTCGCCCACCGGATCGGAAGGTGGCGAAAGATAGCTAACGAAAGGAGGAACCCAGGGACCATAGTTGGCGCCCGACAGTACTGCTGAGAATATATCTACCCACGCTCCCAGACAATAGCCCTTGTGACTACCGTGTTCGCGATCGCTTCCCAGCGGTAGCAGTGCGCCTCCGTCTCTGACGGCATGAGGGTCGGTCGTTGGTTCTCCGCTGGTCTTCTGGATCCACCCGACAGGTGCGTCGAGTCCTTTCCGCTGTAGTATTTCCAGTTTGCCATTCGCGGCAGTTGTGGTCGCAAAGTCGGCGACGAAAGCGGGTTCCTGTCCCGCGGGAATTGATACCGCGATCGGGTTTGTACCCAGCAGCCGTTCCGTCGAAAAGGTCGGTGCTACCAGCGGACTCGCATTGGTCATGGCCATGCCGATCATATCGTGCCCGAGTCCCTTCATGGCATGGTATCCGGCGATACCAAAATGATTTGAGTTCCTGACAGCCACCCAGCCGGTGCCGGCAGTCCGCGCTTTTTCGATAGCGATATCCATCGCTTTGGGGCCAACTACCAGGCCGAGACCGCTGTCGCCATCAACTACTGCCGTGCTCGGTGTCTCATGAACCACCCTGATTCTCGGAACTGGGTTCATCCGCTTAGCTTCCCAAAGTCTGACGTATCCTGAAAGGCGTGCGATGCCATGGGAATCAATTCCCCTGAGGTCGGCTGTCAATAACACTTCGGCTGCGAGCGTCGCTTCAGCTGATGAGCAACCGATGTGTTGTAAAACTGATACGGTAAAAGATTCAAGGGCCTTGTGTGAATATATCTTGTCCATAGTGTGTGGTGAGGCGTAAAAGTAAGAAGATTCAATGAACGAGACACGGTCGGGAGCCGGTTGTTAGCGGTGGCCGGTCAACTCCTTTTGTCTCTTCAGTTCCCTTGCCAGTGCTCCTTCCTTCAATGAGTACGTAGAGACGCGAATGGTTTCGAAGCAATGACGCTGGAGGATGAAGCGAATCAGGCAAGACGCTACTACGATCATGTCAGCGCGCATGTCTATCATGCCGGGAGTGCATACTCTTTCTTCGTGATTTTTCGCGATGAGGTCGGCATAGATATCGTAAAATCCCCCGGGAGATAGCGGTGTTTCCGGCGATTCACGCAGGTAGGGAAGCCGGTTGCGGATACAGAACATCTCGCTGAGCGTATCGAAACTCCCCGATGATCCCACGAGAACACCAGGTCTGAGTCGGCCGAGCTGTGCCAGCAGCGGCTGGAGTTCTGTCGCGAAGTGCTGATCCAGGCCATCAATCTCATCGATAGCAATAGGATCGTGCTTCATGAATCGCTCAAGCAAGCGCTGGCCACCAATCTCAAAGCTTTGTTTCCAGAAGATATCAGTGTTGTTGCCAATGATGAATTCTACGCTGCCCGCACCGATGTCCATAATCAGACTGGCTCTTTCACCGAGATCCATCGCTGCCTGAATGCCGTGAAAGATCAGTTCCGCTTCTTCATCGCCGGAAATTGTTCTCACATCAATTCCTGTTCTCAACTTGATTTTGTGCAGGAGATCAGCACTATTACTCGCGTTGCGGATCGCACTGGTTCCAAACGCATAAATCGCGTCAGCCCCCTGCGTATCGATTACGGACTTGAACGTCGACATTGTCTCGACGGCTCTTTCTAACGCGATGCCTGGAATAAACCCTTGGTTGATTCCGCCTTTGCCGATCTTTACAGGCCGGTGATCGCGAAGGGTAATCCGGTAACGTCCGCCGTGGAGCTCTGCGAGCAACAGGTGGAACGTATTGGTGCCCATATCAATAATTGCGATCTTGTCCATCGACGCTAAATGGTTGGGAATTTATATATATTCTGGGCGATTTCTTACTTTACAGACAGTCATTGATAAACAGGTTCTCCAGAAAGGCGTTGTGTCCGGAAACAATGGGGATTTTTGTGATAACACTTTTAAACAAGATACATGGCCAAACGCAAGATAACTGACCCAAAACTACAGGAGCGATTTGATGAACTGGAACGAAAGAACCAGGAAGCAATGCTGGGTGGGGGCGAAAAGAGGGTAGACCAGCAGCATGCGAAGGGTAAACTCACCGCTCGTGAGCGCGTCCATCTCCTGATAGACGAAGGGACGTTTGAGGAATTGGGCAAGTTTGTGATGCACCGGAGCAAGGACTTTGGTCTCGACAAGGAATACTATCTGGGCGATGGTGTGGTTACCGGATATGGCAAAGTGAACGGACGATTGGTGTATGTCTTCTCACAGGATTTTACCGTCTTTGGCGGGTCGTTGTCCGAGACGCACGCCGAGAAAATCGTGAAAATCATGGACCTGGCTATGAAGAACGGGGCACCGGTTATCGGTCTCAATGACTCGGGTGGAGCAAGGATCCAGGAGGGCGTGGTTTCTCTCGGCGGATACGCCGATATTTTTTACAGGAACACGCTGGCGTCTGGCGTGATCCCGCAGATCTCCGCGGTTATGGGCCCCTGCGCCGGCGGGGCGGTGTATTCTCCGGCAATCACCGACTTCATCTTTATGGTTGAGAACACATCGTTTATGTTTGTGACAGGACCCAACGTGGTAAAAACCGTAACGCATGAAAACGTTACAGCGGAAGAGCTAGGCGGGGCGCTGGCGCACAGCACCAAGAGCGGAGTGACCCATTTCTCCTGCGCCAATGAGGTCGAGTGCATCCTTCAAATAAAGACCCTGCTGAGCTACCTTCCGCAAAACTGTGAGGAGGATGCCACACCGATTCCGTATCAGAAAGGGAATGAAAGCCGTCCGGCTTTAAATAATATTGTTCCCGCCAATCCGAATCAACCGTACGATATGCGCGATGTCATCAACGGTGTGGTCGACGAGGGTAGCTTCTTTGAGGTTCACAAAAATTTTGCAGAGAACATTGTCGTAGGATTTGCGCGACTGGCTGGGCGAAGTATCGGCCTTGTCGGAAACCAGCCGGCGTCTCTTGCAGGTGTGCTCGATATCCAGTCGAGCGTGAAGGGAGCACGCTTCGTGCGGTTCTGCGATTGCTTCAACATTCCCCTACTGGTATTTGAGGACGTCCCGGGATTCTTGCCGGGAACCGACCAGGAGTGGAATGCGATCATCACCAATGGGGCGAAATTGTTGTTTGCTTTCTCGGAGGCGACCGTCCCAAGAGTAACGGTTATCACGCGGAAGGCATACGGCGGCGCCTATGATGTAATGAATTCAAAGCACATAGGAGCTGACCTTAACTTTGCCTGGCCTACTGCAGAGATCGCCGTAATGGGTGCCAAGGGTGCAGCCGAGATTATCTTTAAGAAGGAGATCGCGGATGCCAACGATCCGCAGGCAAAACTCGACGAAAAAGTAGACGAATACACGCGCAAGTTCGCTAACCCCTATCGCGCAGCACACAGGGGGTATGTCGATGAGGTGATCTACCCGGACCAGACGCGGGAGAAATTAATCAGCGCCTTCGGGATGCTCCGGAACAAAGCGGCGACACTACCGAAAAAGAAGCATGGGAATATCCCCCTTTAGTCAGCAGACCGGTAAGCGGGGTGTTATTCTTCCAGGCGAGGATAGTTTTTCGGACGACCGTCTACGGACTACCGACCACAACTCCGGGCCCTTTCAGGATCTGTCCTGATCGCGCGCCGGTATGCCTACCTTCTTGCATGGTGATCGCGCCGTTGACAATAATATATTCAAACCCGGTCGAAAAAGCATGGGGCTTTGTGAACGTGCTCCTGTCGATCACGCTCCTTTCGTCGAAAACGACGAGGTCGGCGGCCATGCCCTCACGTATGAGGCCGCGGTCGCGCAACCGAAATTTTTGCGCCGGAAGGGAGGTCATTCTTCTGACAGCTTCCTCCATGCGAATCACCTTCAATTCCCGGACATAGCGACCCAGTACCCTGGCATTTGTGCCATACGTACGCGGGTGCGGAGAACGTTCACCGAATTTCGCAATGCCGGCATCCGACGCAATCATACTGAAAGGATACTGCATGATCCGGATGACATCGTCCTCGTCCATACTGAAAAACACCATCTGGGCACTCCCTTGTTCGACCATTTCCAGAATCGTTTCCGCCTCTTCAGCCGCTTTCGGTCTCCGCCCCCTGAGTTTATTGATCTCCGAGATATTCATTCCGTTGAGCGCTGTGTCTCTTGCAAAGCCTGCGACCACGGCATAAGAATAATCCTTGAGCTTCTTGCCTTTAAGCGTACTGATCATCTCCTCCCTGATCTTCTTCCTCATTTCAGGATCCGCTAGCCGGATGGTCAAAGAATCTGTCCCCCCCGAGAATACCCACGACGGAAGAACTGTGTTCAGTGTGGTGCTGCTGGCGACATACGGATATTGATCAATGGTAACGTCGATACCCTCCTCGCGCGCTTTCTCGACCTGCGCAAGCGTGTGTACAGATCGTCCCCAGTTTGGTTTGTACGTCACCTTGAAATGGGAAATCTCGACGGGCATATCGGATTGTCGTCCGATATCTATGGCTTCCTCGATAGCCTCAGTGACGTGGTCGCCTTCGCTTCGGATGTGAGACGCATAGACACCGTTGTGTTTAGCCGCCGCTTTGGCCAATGCCATCACTTCCGGTGTTTTCGAATATGTGCCGGGCGTATAGATTAGTCCGGTGGAAAACCCGACCGCTCCGTTGCGCATGGCCCGCTCGACCATTTCTTCCATGTCAACCTGCTCGGCCGGCGTAGGGTCGCGCTGACTCATCCCCATCACCGCATTGCGCACACTATTGTGACCTATCAACGTCGCTACATTCACCGACATTTTCACACTGTCGAGTTGAAAGAAGTACCGGCGCAGATCAGTTCGCGACCCACCACAGTTTCCCGTAATCACCGAGGTAACACCATCGAAAATAAAATTGTCGGCTGTTGGCACGTGAAGGTCGCTCCTTTCAATATGCGTGTGTACGTCGATGAAGCCGGGGGCAACAATAAAGCCCTTGACATCCAGCACCTTCGCCGCCTGCGCACCATTCAATTTACCGACCGCGGCGATCTTGCCATCCGCGATGGCAACGTCGCCATAGAACCATGCATTACCCGTGCCATCGACGATCCTACCGCCTGCGAGAATGAGATCGTATGATTGAGCCGATACCCATAAGTTCATAGCACAGGCGAGCACTGAAAGCAGGAGTGATTTACTTACATTCATATTCAGACGACTATTCCGTCACCAGTTGCGTTTGCTCGATCTGCGGGAAGTCCCGCTGAGACGTGATTACCATGGCGAAGATCACCGTCGTGCCGGCTGTCGCCGGAGTCGTATACACAAAGGACTTCGTGACTTCGGAATTCATCTCTTCGGTGTTCGAAGTGAATGTCTGTATCTCAACGTAGTTGGCATCCCCTACCTTTGCCCTTATGGAAATTCCCTCCAGCGGATCTGACGAAGGGTTAACGTAGCTGATCGTAATTGTAACGTCTTCCGACACAGGCGGTGCCGTATTGGAGACGCGGATATCGGCCATTGTATGTGTTGAGGTTCCCACCTTCTTATATGACGGCAGGACTTGATTTTCGTCGCAGGCCACAAACATCATTGCCATAGCGATTACACAAAAATATATCAGTTTCTTTTTCATACTATTTATTATTCGTTGTTATTGATCCCACCACACGCGGTCCAAAGGTGTTATCGAAGGAACGTTTTCAATATTGCGCGACTGCTCCGATTCAGGATAGATCAGCCTCCGGACAAATTGTCCCGACAACGCCGGATTGTGGTTCGCGGGAAGTGTCATACCCGTGTATCCGTAGTCATATCTTCGGGCATCAGTCCACGCTTCCGGGTGCAAAAACATCGCGATGTATTTCTCCTTCATAATCAGGTCAAGCGTTATGTTCTCTTCACCGACACTCACGGACTCGTCGTTGATATACGTATTCGCCGTAGCCGGGGGTACGCCGAGCATCTCCATGTGCGTAGCGATCCCTTCGAGGTATGCGTCATACGCATCTCCCTTTTCATTGTTCCGGAAGGCGGCCTCCGCCACGATGAACTTTGTCTCGGCGGCGGTAATGATCAGTATCGGCGAGTCATCGCTGGCGTAGTATGTTCCGCGCTCAAGTACCGAACGGTCGCCCGACACGCGGTCATCCGAATCCCGGCCGGCTCCGTTCTCAACACCGAGAAACTGCCCTGCCTCCGTATCGCCAAACATGAACGGCATCCGCGGATCAACAACTCCGAACGTCGTGCCGTTCATAGCGTCAGCAAGTTGTTTGGATATCCATCCGTCGAGGATCAGCGCTTCCTGACTGCGGGCAACACCTGCCCAGGGATTGTATACATCCGGACCCAGGGTGAAATAGGAGATATCAGCGTTGAATTCATTCGACTGTATTCCCATGCCTGCAGCCGCCAATACTGCTGTGGCATCAAACCTGGAAGTATTGCTCATGTGAAGCATATAACGCGCTCTCAGGGAATGAGCCATCTGAATCCACGCTGTGATATTCCCTCCGTAGATAAAATCATCGTCGTCGAGAACCATAAGCTGATCCCCCTTCGACAATTCCGTTATACCGTCCGTGAGCAACGTCAGTACCTCGTTGTAAAGCTCTTCATCGTCGTCATACGCGGGCTGCAGGAACTCCCCGGTGAACGCATCGTTGTAAGGAACGTCGCCCCAAAGATCGAGGACAAGCCCGAGATTGATCGCCTTGAGGACTTTTGCCGCACCAAGATAGTGCGCGGCATCCTGGGCGGTAGCCAGTGACTCAATGTCCGTTATATCGCTCATTATCCTGTAAAACTCCTGCCACGTGCCATCGTAAGGCTGGGGATCATGTATGTCCTTCGAGCCAAACGCGTTCGGCGAAGCCAGGTACTGGACGTAATAAGAGGTGATGTTTCCTGCCCGCTGGATATTATTTCCGGTCCTGAACGATGCCTGAGACATCAACAGGTTCAAGGGAACCTCTGTCGGGTTGTTCGGGTCCCTGTTCACGTCCAGGTAATCTTCGCACGATGCAAAGAAGAGAACACCCACAATGCACAACCATATTTTATTTCTGAAGTATCGCATAGTCGTAATCTTATAAAGTCAGATTAAGAGAGAAAAGAGTACTCATCACACCCGGGTATCCAAGACCCGAGAAGCCCGTTCCATTCGATGCCGCACCTCCGCTGAACGATTCAGGGTCGTAGTTGGTCCAGGGTGTCCAGAGAATGATATTGTTTACCGTTGCTGAAATACTCACAGATTGAAAAGGCGTCCTTTCAATGATCGTACCCGGCAATTCGTATCCAATACTCACATTTCTTAATTTGATAAAAGAAGCATCCTTGACAAAGTTCTCCGAGACATTCCTGTGATAGGTGCGGTAGAAACCAGCGCCGTAGTTAGCACCATCCGGACCAATCGCCTGGCCCAGCCATACGGGCGTCGAGTTTACCGAACCATCGCCGGTCAGCCCGTCAAAGATCACAACATCATCGCGGTCCTCGGAGTACGAAAGTTTCCCGAAAGCAGACAGGAAGTTGTGATACTGGTCGTACTGGTCCAGGCCCCATCTCGCATCGATAAGGAATGAGAATGTAACATTCCTGTACGAAAGCGTGTTTCTGATACCGCCCAGCCATTTCGGCTGGCTGTTACCCAGGATAAGCTGCTGCGTATTCGGAACGGGAAAGCCGTTAGCACCAATCAGCAAAGCACGATCATGGTCGAGATACCTGAGATCGGTCGGTAGCGTCGCGTAATAGCGTTGATAGCTGCTGCCGTACAAATTTCCGTAGGCGTCGCCTTCCTTGAGTTTCATCGTCACCGTACTTCCTACATATCCAAATTGGGAAGCGATTGTAAACTCGTTAAGCCCCTCCGCCATCTCCACGATCCTGTTTCGGTTGCGCGTAAAATTAAGGAGCACATCCCACCGGAAATCACCGGAGACGACCGGAGTACCCGACAGGATCAATTCAACTCCGTTGTTCTCGATCTCTCCAACATTGGTCACGATCTCTGCGTAACCGGTGGTCTCCGACACAGGTACCCGGAATATCTGATCGCGGCTGTTTGACTTGTACCATGTGAACTCCAGCCCCAGTCTGTTCCCGAAGAAGTTCAGGTCTGTGCCGAACTCCAGGGTAGTGGTACGCTCAGGTTTAAGCTCATTGCTGCCTTTCAGGTTACCGCGGCTAAACCCAAGCACGCCGTCAATGGGGAAACCTACGCCCTTGGTATAGACCGTCGACGTGAGATAAGGATCCGTATCTTTTCCCACCGCCCCGAATGCCGCTCTCAGCTTTCCGTAACTCAGTGTAGCCGGAAGGTTGAGAACATCGTTGAACACAAAACTCAGGCTGACCGAAGGATAGAAGAAAGAGTTATTCTGCGTAGGCAGCGTGGATGTCCAGTCATTCCTCCCGGTAATATTGAGGTGTAAGATGTCGTCATAGTTAAGCGAAATATCTCCATAGACACCTATCAACCTTCGCTGGTACAGGCGTTGAATAGTCTGCAGTTGCTTGGTGTTGGAGAACTGAAAGAACTCGGGAATTTCAAACTCGTCACCACGTGTCTCAGCGGAGTTTCGCTCTTCCTGAAAGAGCTCGTGACCGAGTCGCAGTGTAGCGTTCAGCTTTTCACTGACATTCCGGTTGAGCTCCGTATAAAAATTCGAGTTGATGATCCGGCTGTTGATGCGGGTATGCACCATAAATCCAAGTCCGTCGAGCGGAAACTCGTCTTCTGGTCCTTTCGGCCCCGGTGCGATCTCCTCGCGGAAGTCGTTGTAGAAATCGGTACCCACACGATAGTTGAGGCTCAACCACGGCAAGACCGCGTATTTCAGGTACATATTACCCAGAAAGCGGTCGACATTATCCACATAAGGAGAATACTTGGCCGTATATAACGGATTATCGGAAAGGCCAACATAATTCTGATAGCCGTTCTCATCTTCAAAATTGCGAACATCGCGCGAGGTCGGGAAGTACATCAGGTTTTCCATCAGGCGGTCATGCGGCACGCGGTTACCACCCGAGTTGGTGTAGTTCGCCGATGACGATACTGAAAGTTTATCGCTGAACTTCAGTGTACCGGATATCTTTGCGGCTGTTCTTCCCCACGTGCTGAACGGAATGACTCCTTCGTGATCGATATTGGAGATCGAAGCGTAGAACGTCGCAAGGTCGTTTCCGCCGGAGATGCTGATGTGATTGTCGAACATTTTTCCGGTCTGCATGACGTTCCTCGGATTGTCGTAGTAACGGTACGTCGGATCTATTTCACTCGCTACCGAAAACGGCGCTCCCCACGACGGGAAAATATCCTGCGGCAGGTATTCCCCGTTTGTGCCCTGCCCAAATTCATCCTGATAGTCGGGGTATTTGTTTATCGACTCGAAACCAAGTGTGCTGCTGGCCGATATCTGGACACGTCCCGCTTTCCCTTTCTTGGTGGTAATAACGATAGCGCCAGGAGCCGCACGCACACCATAAAGTCCCGTAGCAGCGGCACCTTTCAGCACAGTTACTGATTCAATATCGTTTGGATTGATATCCATTGCCCTGTTGCTGAGACCTCTGGGTGTGTTCTCTGAAGCGCCGGATGCAACTTCAAAAGTGCTGTTGTCTATCGGCACCCCGTCTACAACAAACAAAGGCTGGTTTGACATACCCGGGTTGAGCGAGGTGAGACCGCGAATCAGGATCCGCGCGCTCATTCCAGGGGCTCCCCCCGAGTTTGTGATCTGAACACCGGCTACCTGGCCCTGCAGGGATGAAACGATATTCGGCTGATGCATCTTCGCGATATTATCACCGCTCACCGACTGAACGGTGTATCCCAACCCCTGCTTGTCTTGCTCAATACCAAAAGCTGTTACCACCACTTCACTCAGTTGCATGACATCCGGGTTGAGGCGTACATCAACGACGGTTCTGCCCTGCACCGGCTGCTCAATTGTCTGGTAACCGATAAATGAAAATACCAGCACCGCGTCTTCCGCAGGAATGGCGACGCGGTATGCGCCCTGAACGTCGGTTACCGTTCCCAACTGCGTCCCTTTAATGATCACGCTGACACCTGGCAACACCATGCCCTCTGAAGAAAGTACCGTTCCCGAAACCGAACGACCCTGATAGACGAACTCATCCGCGACAGTCGACCCGGAATCACCCGTATCGGAATCCGTCTTCCTCACAATGAGTATGTTATTCTTGATCTGGCGGAAGGTCAACGGCGTGTCTTCCAGAATCAGCAAAAGGGTTTCGTCGAGTGTTCTCTCCGCCCTTTCCAATGAGAGGTTTCTAAACCTCTTCACCTCTTCATTTCGGTACACAAACCTGAAAGGCGTAAGTTTCTCGATCTTCCTCAGAGCCGACTCAAGAGACTCGCCCCGAAGCTCAAGTGTAAGCATGGTATCATTGAGCGACTGGCTTCGCGCAGTGTCTGCCCACAAAACCTGCAAGCTCACCGCAGTCAGAAACAAGACAGTCACACTGACACGCAACAAGGATATCATGCCAGTCTCTTTCAGTAGCCGGCACGTAGTCGCAATGGGCTCCTTGAAACCCTTCTCATGATCAGGTACAATCAAATTCATATATCAATTTTTATTATGTGGACTATTCAATCGCCTTAAGCAAGTCATCGTTACAATCAAATCATTCCCGGACAGGGCATTTACCCCCTTCAATTGCATAGCTTCCGGGTTCTTTTATGACCAGTTTTGCATTGTTAAAATCACAGAGAATACGCAGGATCTGCCCGATATCCTCGCCCTGCACAAAAGTTGCGGTAAACCGGCACCCGGAAATATCTCCATTCTCCAGCGCTACCTTTATGTTGAATCGCTTTTCAAGTTGTTCGAGCGCCTGACCGATGGTTACATCGTCGAAGAAGACATCCCTTTCCATCCACGCAGTTACCGCGTGGCTGTCAATCGCCTGCTGCTCGGCAGACGCCTGCGCCGTATTGATGGTTATCTGCTGATCCGGATTGATTATACCCAGTACTTTCTCGTTGTTACTTACCTTCACCTTTCCCCTGGTTACAGTAACCGTTATGTCGGATTGATCCGGATAAGCTCTGATATTGAACGCTGTTCCTAAAACGGTTGTCCTGACCTTTCCTGTATAGACGATAAAAGGGCGCTTTGCATCGTGCGCTATCTCAAAGTAACCTTCCCCGACGAGCGAGACTTCCCGTACAGAGTCATCAAAAACATCGGGGTATTCCAGTTTGCTACCTTTGTTCAGCACAACGGAACTGCCATCGGCAAGTTTGACAAAACGGGAATCGGGTATCGGTGATTTAACAGACGTTTCGGCGGACGGACCAGATTGTTCCAATCCTGAATAATAAATGAAACCAGCAGCAAACACCGCCATCAACAGTAGTGACGCTGCAACGCTGAGCCACGGGAATCCTGCCCGCTCCGCAACGGGAAACGCTGATTTGTGCTTTCCCAGTATTGTGGCAAGAATCTCCTCCGAACGATCAACAGTGATCTGCTGTGGTGTGATCTCCTTCCAAAGGATACCCATCAACGCCTTTACTAATACCTCATTGTGAGGATCTCTCACATACCTGAGGAATTCAGCTTTCTCTTCTTCTGTGCAGGTGTTCTCTACGTAACGGTGAAACAGAAACGTCAGCCTCGCTTTGTCCATAACTCTCTTTCGGATATTAGTCTTAGGTTAAGACAATCCTCAGAGAAAAACGGAGTAGGCCTTGCGAAAAAAAATCAGTCCAGACTTTGAATAAAAGCAGCCAGGACACCCAAATTCACAATGATCCGGCCGACGTGGAGTTTGATGTTTCGCAACGCCTGTTGCATGTGTGTTTTCACCGTGAGCGGCGAGATCCGCAGTTTCCGCGCCGCCTCGCCATACTTAAGGCCTTCTCCGCGGCACAGACTATAGACCAGCTTTTGCTGAGGCGAAAGACGGTCTATAGCGACACTCAGAATGCGCTCATAGTCCCGGTAGATAACAGATTCTTCCGTTTCAAAGTTTTCGACACGCAGACCCTGAACGTATTCCTGTTTTGCCCTTTGCTCTATGGAGAGCCTTTTCATCTGGTTGAATGAAAGGTTGCGCGTGATCGTGTACAGATAGGCTGGAAAATGTTCAACATTCCGCAGCGTATTGCGGCTTGTCCAGATCTTAAGGAAGACATCCTGTACCAGCTCCTCCGCGAGATCCCGCGAGTGAGTAAGCTTCAAAGCGAATGCAAAAACCCGGGGAGAAAAAAATTCGAATACCTCCCTGAAAGCGCTGGAGTCGCCTTCCGAAAGTCGCATAACCACGGACGATAGATTGCGAATCATTGCGAGTCGGGTCAGTGAAACTATATCTAAACTTAATGAAAAAGATATCAGCGATCAAGGATGACTTCGCGATTAACCAGTGAGACCCGTCTGTTCCAGCGATCGAAGGTAACTCATCACGGCGCGAATTTCACCGTACGAAACGTCGGGGCCGAGTGCTGATTTTACCGGCGACACCGCGTCGGCCTGTGTGTCGCGGATTGCAGCTGCGATATTCTCAATCTTCGACTTCTCTATATATTCATGGATATCAATCTCGCCCGTCCTGATAAGCTCCACAATATGCGACTCGATGGTGCCGACAACAAGCCCTCTTTTTTCGGCAATCTCGGGTACCTTTAGCCCTGACTGAAACATTGCCAGCGTTTCCCGCAGACTGCCGCCCTTCACCGGCTTTGCCTTCTTCACGCGAGTCGAACTTATGTCAAGCATCTCCACATCGTCAGTCACCACGTCGAAAGTAACGTCGTCGTACTCCACGCGTTGAATTGTATTGACCTTCCGGGCAATTTCATTGCGAAACCGGATAGCTTTCCTAAGGTATTGCTTAATCTTTTTCGCCCCTTTCAACGAATCGAGATGCGTATCAACCGGCAGCAGCACAGCTTCCTTAAGGGCATTCGAGAAATACACGATCGCCCTGCCTACCCGATCCTTCAGCCTGTCCTCGTCATAACTATCGAGCAGGGATTTCATCTGTATCTGAAATTTTTGTGAAACTTTCTGCATATCCTTAACAGACCGGAGCATCTGGCGAATAGTAGTGGTAACCGGGGTCGCACCGGGAAGTTGTTTTCCCTGTGCAAACTTCAGATAACTATCTATCAAGTGTATTACGACCCTCAGGTCAAATATGTTCGCCAGTTGCTGATGCTGGAATTGACGGCGGTCGCGTTCCAGCATGCGCGCCAGTTGATCTTCATCCGCCGCCCGCATTGAAAAGTCAAGAACCCGCGAATCGGTTGAGATACTCGCCGGTGTTATCTTCGACCGACAGATCATCCCATCGAGAGATGTGCAACGGCTCAGTGCCACATATACCTGTCCGGGAGCAAACGAATCACCAGCGTCTATAATCGCGTTTTCGAATGTCAGGCCCTGACTCTTATGTATGGTTATAGCCCACGCCAGGCGGATAGGATATTGCGTAAACGACCCGAGCTTCTCTTCGTCGATGCGTTCCTGTTGTTGGTTGTAAGAGTATCGGATATTGTCCCAAATCTCTTTTTCAAGCAATAGCTCTTCTTCAGAATCAGCAAGCAGCACGAAGATACCGTCGTCAACAACCCGGCTAACGGTAGCAATCTTTCCATTATAGTACCGGCGATCCTCGGACTTATCATTCCGGATAAACATAACCTGCGCACCTTCTTTCAATTGCAGCACCGGCTCTGTCGGAAGGGCTTTGTCAGGGAAATCTCCTTCTATCACGCCGGAGAACTCGAACATCTCACCTGGCAGCTTTCGCAACTCATCGGCATTGATCCGATCGGCTTTGTAATTATGCGTTGTCAGCGTGACATACTTCGATCCTTCCCCGGGCGCTTTTGTGTTGCGCGCGTTTAGCGTATCGAGATCCCTGCGTGTGACTTCGTTATTCCGGATACGATTCAGGATATCAATAAAAGCTTGCTGACTTTGACGATAGATCTTTTTGAGTTCGATGTACACCGGTGGCGCCTGTTGCGCAGCCTGTGAGTCAAAGAAGAACGGACTTTCGTAGTGTTGTCCCAGCAATGACCATTCGGCATCAGGCATGACGGGGGGCAGTTGAAAGAGGTCGCCAATGTAGAGTACCTGTACTCCTCCAAACGGAGTCTCGTGTACTCTCCGGAAATGCCTAAGGATAGCATCGACGGCATCGAGCATGTCACACCTGACCATGCTCACTTCGTCAATAATCAACAGTTCAAGATCGCGAAACAACTCCCGCTTCTGATCGCTTACGCGGATATTCTTAAATAGTGTGTATTGGTCGGTGACTCCGTCGCCGGTGAATTTGTTCGTTACCGGGAGAAAGGGACCCAGGGGGAGGTGAAAAAAGGAGTGCATGGTAACGCCCCCCGCGTTGATAGCGGCTACGCCGGTAGGCGCGACAACAACGCATTTTTTTTGCGTTGTCTCGCGAATGTATTTCAGGAACGTCGTCTTCCCCGTCCCGGCTTTACCGGTAAGGAAGATGTGCCGTGACGTGTTGTTGATGAAATCAGCGGCGGTCGAGAAAAGTGGATTATCCTCCATGGCATTTCAAGTTACTATATAGCAAATTGAAATGAAATCCACTTTTCCAGACCAAATCCGCCGCTGCGATCAGAGCAGTTTTCCGGGGAAGTAGGCTACTTCACCGAGTTCTTCTTCTATTCTGATAAGCTGATTGTATTTTGCCATCCTGTCTGAACGCGATGCTGAGCCAGTCTTTATCTGACCACAGTTGAGCGCGACGGCGAGATCGGCGATTGTGCTGTCTTCGGTCTCTCCCGAACGGTGCGACATGACGCTCTTATAGGAGTTGCGCTTCGCGAGATTTACAGCGTCGATCGTCTCAGTAAGCGAGCCGATCTGGTTTACCTTAATGAGGATTGAGTTCGCAACACCTTTCGAAATACCATCCTGCAAACGCGTTACGTTAGTAACAAACAAATCGTCGCCCACGAGCTGTACCTTGCTTCCGATCTTATCTGTCAGACCCTTCCAGCCCGTCCAGTCGTCTTCCGCCATACCATCTTCAATAGAAATGATCGGATACTTGCTCGCCCATGAAGCCCAGTAGTCAACCATTTCTGCGGAAGTCAGTTTTTTACCATCCGACTTCTTAAAAATATACGAGTTGCTCTTTGCATCGTAGAACTCCGAACTCGCCGCATCCATTGCAATAAATACGTCTTCACCCGGCTTGAACCCTGATTTCTCAATAGCCATCAATACGACCTCGATAGCCTCTTCGTTCGACGCGATGTTGGGCGCAAAACCGCCTTCGTCGCCCACGTTCGTAGACAATCCCTTATCGTGCAGTACTTTCTTCAGGTTATGAAAAATTTCCGTCCCCATGCGCAGTGACTCGGAAAACGTAGCCGCTTTTACCGGCATCACCATGAATTCCTGGAAATCAATTTTATTGTCGGCATGACTTCCTCCGTTCAGGATATTCATCATCGGAACAGGCAACGTGTTAGCATTCACACCTCCGATATATCTGTAAAGGGGTATACCGGCGTCCATCGCCGCTGCTTTAGCTACCGCCAGGGAAGTGCCGAGGATAGCGTTTGCGCCGAGGTTTCCTTTGTTTGGGGTGCCGTCGAGTTCGATCATGATCTTGTCGATCAGATTCTGTTCATAAACAGAAAAACCGACGACCTCTTCCGCGATCCTTGAGTTTACGTTTTCGACAGCCTGAAGAACCCCTTTTCCGAGGAATTTCGATTTATCACCATCTCTCAGTTCAACAGCTTCATGTGTTCCGGTAGAAGCACCAGAAGGGACCGCGGCACGGCCATACGCGCCGCTCTCGGTAACTACATCTACTTCTACGGTTGGATTGCCCCGGCTATCCAGGATCTGACGAGCGTGAATACTTTCGATTAAACTCATTGTGTTGGTTTTTGAAGTGTATTATTCTATTTGATCTGCAAACAGCGGTCTGCTATCGCCTCTCGGCCTCCATCATTCCCACAAATTCGTCAAAAAGGTACTTCGAATCGTGGGGACCTGGCGACGCCTCGGGATGGTATTGAACTGAAAACGCTTTCTTATCCTTCAGCCTGATTCCCATAATCGTATTGTCGTTCAGGTGCAGATGCGTTACTTCGACAGACGAGTTCTTTTCAATGCCCGTTTCGCTCACCGCGAATCCGTGGTTCTGGGAAGTCATTTCACCTTTGCCCGTGACGAGATTTTTGACGGGGTGGTTAAGCCCGCGATGCCCGTGGTGCATTTTATAGGTCGAAAGTCCACATGAGAGTGCCAGCAGTTGATGGCCGAGACAGATACCGAACATTGGCTTGTCGGAGGCAACGGTTTCTTTCACCGTTTTGATGGCATAGTCCATTGCAGCGGGATCGCCGGGGCCGTTAGAGAAAAAGAATCCATCGGGGTTCCAGGCGGCCATTTCCTCGTGCGATGTCCTGGCAGGGAAAACTTTGACGTAACACCCTCTCGACGCGAGGCTACGCAGAATATTATTCTTGATACCGAGATCGAGCGCAGCAACCTTAAATTTAGCCTCGGGATCGCCGATAAAGTAAGGCTCGTGGGTGGTGACTCTTGACGAAAGCTCAAGTCCGCTCATGGAAGGGATTTTTTTGATCTCCTCCCTCATCTCATCGGGAGATAGCACTGATGAGATCAGGGCGTTCATGGTGCCTTTATCCCGGATATACCGAACCAGCATGCGGGTATCGAGGCCGGATATCCCCACCACTTCATTGCGTTCGAAGTACTGCTGAAGGCTCTCCGTAGCTTCGAGGCGGCTGTATTGGTCGGCGAAGTCGTTAACAACAACCCCCGCGATCTTGGTGGACGCTGATTCCTGCTCAGCGTCCATCGCGCCATAATTGCCGATGTGGGCCGTGGTGTTGACAATAATCTGTCCGTAATAAGAGGGATCGGTATAGATCTCCTGGTATCCGGTCATTCCCGTGTTAAAACAGATCTCCCCGCCGGTGGTTCCAATTTTGCCAATAGCGGTTCCTTCTATCAATAATCCGTCTTCTAACAGGAGAAAAGCTTTTTGCATAGTTTGTTTGCTAAATTTCAGGTCCAAAGTTACCGTTCGCAAGAGAACTGCCAACGATTGAATAAAAAAAAGGGATTGAATTCAAATTCAATCCCTTTGCGATATCGTTCAATAGAAGCACTATTCTTCTTTTTTCTTCTTCGGTTTGGCAGCTGTCTTCTTTTCAGCTTTCCCTTCCGTATCAGCGGCGGCTTTCGGCGTAGCAGCCTTTTTAGGCTTAGCTTTTTTCACGGGCGCCTCTTCAGCTGCGGTCGACACTTCGGCTTCCGGCTGCGCTTCGGCTTCCGGCTGCGCTTCAGCTCCTTCTCCTCCTTCTGCTCCTTCCGCTTTCCTGGTACTCCTGCGGCTTCTTCTTGTTTTAGCCTTCTTAGCGACACCTTCCTTGCTGTAGAGTGTGTTGAAGTCGACGAGCTCAATGAAGCACATTTCAGCGTTATCTCCAAGCCTGGTGCCAGCAAGTTTAATAATGCGGGTATATCCCCCTGGTCTGTCAGCGATTTTCGCTGCTACTTCGCCAAAAAGCTCCTGAACCGACTCCTTATTCTGGAGGTAAGCAAATGCTGTTCTGCGCGAATGTGTGGTATCTGTCTTGGATTTTGTCAAAAGCGGTTCTACATACTTCCTCAGCGCCTTTGCCTTCGCTACCGTAGTTGAAATCCTCTTATTGATAATAAGAGAAGTCGCCAGGTTGGATAGCAACGCCTGCCTGTGGGCCGATGTCCTGCCTAAATGATTAACCTTCTTACCGTGTCTCATGAGTTCTAATCTTCGTCGAGTTTATACTTTGATAGGTCCATCCCGAAAGTCAGGTTCTTTTCGGCAACCAGCTGCTCCAATTCGGCGAGTGATTTCTTTCCGAAATTTCTGAACTTCATCATGTCAGAGATTTCGAGCTCGACGAGGTCTCCCAGCGATTTAACGTCAGCTGCCTTAAGGCAGTTGTACGCGCGTACAGAGAGATCGAGATCGTGAAGCGGAGTTTTCAGCAGCTTGCGCATGTGAAGCATCTCTTCGTCGACCTGTTCGATTTCGGCATCTTTACCAGTCTCGAGTTCAATTGACTTATCAGAGAACAACCTGAAGTGCTGAATAAGAATATGTGCAGCGCCTTCGAGTGCCTTCTCGGGATGGATGGATCCATCCGTTTCTATGTCCACCACCAGCTTTTCGTAGTCGGTCTTCTGTTCAACACGCGTGTTTTCAACGCTGTATTTCACATTCTTCACAGGCGTGAAGATCGCATCGATAGGAATAAACCCGAATACTTGTTCTGCCGGCTTATTCTCTTCCGCAGGCAGGTATCCACGACCTTTTTCAAGGGTGAGTTCGATTTCGAAATGCGCAGACTCGTCAAGGTTACAGATGACGTGGTCAGGATTGAGGATCTCAAACGCGGAAGTAAAACGTGTGATATCCCCGGCTTTGAATTGCTTTTGTTTTTTGATAGTAACCGTGATCTTGCTCTCGAAGGAGTCAGCCACTTTCTTGAATCTGACCATTTTCAGGTTCAGAATGATTTCTGCCACATCCTCAACAACCCCTTCAATAGTGGAAAACTCATGGAGCACACCCGGTACCTTGATACCCGTGATCGCATAACCTTCCAGCGAGGACAGGAGGATCCGTCTCAGTGCATTACCGATTGTTACCCCGTATCCTTTTTCCAGCGGTTTGAATGTAAAAAGCCCGTGAAAATCATCAGACTTTTCCATTACAACCTTCTCTGGCATTTGAAATGCTAATATTGACATAGTGATGTTGATTATCTGATTAAATTACTTAGAATACAATTCGACAATAAGCGTCTCATTGATGTTTTCAGGGATATCAGCACGGAGAGGAAGATTGATCATCTTACCCGCCATTTCATTGTTATCCCATTCCAACCAATTGTATTTTCTCGCGCCTTGCAATGTCAGGCTGTTAGTAACAACTTCAAGGCTTTTCGACCGCTCACGAACCGCGATAATGTCTCCAGGCTTTACCCGGAACGAAGAGATGTTGACAACGTCTCCGTTCACAGAAATATGTTTATGCAACACCAACTGGCGCGCCGCCCTGCGGGTAGGCGCAATTCCGAGACGGTAAACAGTGTTGTCAAGACGAGATTCGAGCAGTTGCAGCAGTTTCTCACCTGTTACGCCTTTCAATCGCGTAGCTTCCACGAAAGTCTTTGCGAACTGGCGCTCCAGCAAGCCATAGATATACTTGGCCTTCTGTTTTTCGGAAAGCTGCAATGAGTATTCCGATTGCTTGCGCCTCCTGTTACGCCCGTGCTGACCAGGGGGATAGCTTTTCTTCTGCAAAGCTTTATTCTCACCTAAGATAGGCTCGTTAAATCTTCTTGAAATTCTGACCTTAGGGCCTGTATATCTTGCCATGGCTAAACCTGAAATATTTGGTTATTAAACTCTTCTTCTCTTCGGAGGTCTGCAACCGTTGTGTGGCAGCGGCGTAACATCCCGAATCGCAGTTACTTCGATACCCGCTCCCTGGATTGTCCGGATTGCCGACTCGCGCCCGGCACCGGGACCCTTCACAAACACCTCTACCTTACGCATTCCAAGATCATACGCCTTGGAAGCACAATCCTGCGCTGCCATCTGTGCGGCGTATGGCGTGTTCTTCTTAGAACCCTTGAATCCCATCTTACCTGCAGATGCCCAGGATACCACCTGACCAGCACTGTTGGTCATAGCGATAATGATGTTATTGAAAGTAGCCTTAATGTGAACTTCTCCTACAGCCTCAACATTTACGACTCTCTTCTTTGCTTTGTCTTTTCTCTTTTCAGCGGTTGCCATTAATGAGAACTTTATTTTTCAGTTAGTGAATTATCCTTTCGTCGCCTTCTTCTTGTTAGCAACAGTCTTACGCTTGCCTTTACGCGTACGCGCGTTGTTTTTCGTAGTCTGGCCGCGCAGCGGAAGACCTTTTCTGTGGCGCAATCCGCGATAACATCCGATATCCATCAGACGCTTAATGTTGAGCTGGATCTCAGATTTAAGAACACCTTCAATCCGGAATTTCTCAGCAATAATCGCCCTGACAGCGTTAGACTCTTCGTCATTCCACTCCTTAACCTTCTTATCCAGGCTGATACCAGCCTCGGTAAGAATCTTTTGCGCAGACTTGCGACCCAGACCAAAAATGTATGTCAGGCCAATTTCGCCCCGCTTGTTATCAGGAATATCTACACCAGCAATACGTGCCATATCTTAATTTATCATTAGTTATTAGTCACTCGTAATCAGGCACTGGCAACAACCAGCAGCCGACTAAGGATACTACCCTTGTCTTTGTTTAAACCGGGGGTTCTTCTTATTAATCACAAACAGTTTTCCCTTCCGCCGAATGATCTTACAATCGGCGCTGCGTTTCTTTAAAGATGCTTTAACTTTCATGTCTTCTATTTGTATCTGAATACAATTCTTCCCTTAGTCAAATCGTATGGCGACATCTCGAGTCGTACTCTGTCTCCAGGCAAGATACGGATGTAGTTCATTCGCATCTTCCCGGAAATGTGCGCTAGAACTTCGTGCCCATTTTCCAGTTGAACTCTAAACATCGCATTCGACAATGCTTCACTTATAGTTCCATCTTGCTCAATTGACCTTTGTTTCGCCACTTATAGCTGTAATTATTTTCTATATATTCATGTGTTGTTAATACCTCAGTCCGATCCGCATGTACAGCAACTGTATGCTCAAAATGCGCCGATGGCTTCCTGTCTGAAGTACGGATCGTCCATCCGTCTCGCTCCTGCACCACACTCTTTCCGCCCTGGTTGATCATGGGTTCAATCGCGAACACCATACCCGGCACAATCTTCACTCCCTTACCCCTCTTGCCGTAGTTTGGAACTTCAGGCTCCTCGTGCAGCTTCTTGCCCACACCATGGCCTACAAGCTCACGTACTACCCCGTATCCAAAGCTCTCAACATAGTGCTGAATCGCGTGCGATACGTCACCCATTCTGTTTCCCGCTTTCGCTTCAGCGATACCGAGGTAGAGCGACTCGTAAGTTCGCTCCAACAGGAGGAGGGTTGCCTCACTTACAGCCTCCAGCGGATACGTATACGCTGAATCACTGTGATATCCCTTATAATATACTCCGCCGTCGACGGAGATAATATCAGTTTCGCGGAGTTCATATTTTCCGGGAAACCCGTGAACAACCACTTCATTCACCGAGATACACAACGACGCCGGAAACCCGTTGTAGTTCTTGAACGACGGAGTCGCTCCGTGATCTCTGATAAACTCCTCAGCAACCTCATCCAACTTCCGGGTCTGGACTCCCGGCTTCACTAGTTTCGCAACCTCGCCGTGAGCTTTCCCCAGTATTTGTGCGCCCTCTCGAATCAGCGCCAGATCCTCTTCCGTCTTTAAATCAATCATTCAGATCATTAAGCCGCGGCAAACTGAGAACGTCCTTTCACCCGACCCGATTTCATCATGCCCTCGTAGTGTCTCATCAGCAAGTAACTCTCAATCTGTTGCAACGTATCGAGAATAACACCAACCATGATCAAAAGCGACGTACCCCCGTAAAATTGCGCGAAGTTCTGCCCCACACCCAACAGCACTGCAAACGCCGGAATGATCGCCACAAATGCCAGGAACGTTGCTCCCGGAAACGTGATCCGCGACAAAACCGTATCAATAAACTCGGAAGTCTGCTTACCAGGCTTCACACCCGGGATAAAACCACCGTTCCGCTTCAGGTTATCCGCAATGTCATTGGCATTGATCGTGATCGCCGTATAAAAGAACGTGAACACCAAAATCATGACACCGAACAGAGTATTGTACTGCCAGGAGTACGGGTCGGAGAATGTAGAGCCAACATAAGCGGCCACATCCGAATCCCTCCAAAGTCCGGCAAGCAATACCGGTATAAACATCAGCGCCTGTGCAAAGATGATAGGCATCACACCTGCCGAATTCACCTTCAACGGAATAAAATCCCTCTTTCCGCCATATAGCTTGTTGCCAATAACCTGTTTCGCGTACTGGATCGGAATCCTGCGGGTTGCCTGCGTAAGCATGATCACCGCCATGACAATACCGAACAACACGAGCAACTCAATGATAAACAACAAGGCACCGCTCATACCGCGGTTGTAGACAGCTTCTTCGTAAAGCGCCATGGGCAACCGGGAGATGATACCTATCATAATCAGTACCGAAATACCATTACCGATTCCTTTGTCGGTGATACGCTCACCCAGCCACATACAGAACATCGTTCCGGCAACCAGGATCGTAATAGCAGAAAGGAAGAAGAAAGCTCCGGGTTGTATGATCGCATCCGCTTCAATCGTTCCCCTGATATAGGCGTAACTTTGAAAACCGGTGATCACGATCGTCAATACGCGCGTGATCTGATTGATTCTCTTCCTGCCAGAGTCGCCTTCCTTTTGAAGCTTCTGGAAATACGGAACTGCGAACGTCAGCAGCTGAACAATGATCGACGCAGAGATATAGGGCATAATACCCAGTGCGAAGATCGAGGCCCGGCTGAAAGACCCTCCCAAAAATGTATTGAGCAACCCGAGAATACCCTCCGTGGCGCCGGCGCCCGAAAGGCTCGGGTGATTCGGATCAATTCCCGGGATGACGATAAACGATCCCAGACGGAAAATGATCAAAAATCCGATCGTATTCAGAATGCGAACACGCAGATCCTCGATTGAAAAGATATTCCTTATGGTCTGAAAGAACCGTTTCATTATTTCAATATTGTGGCTGTACCCCCCGCCTGTTCAATTGCTTTTGTAGCTGTTTCCGAAAAGGCGTGAGCTTCGATACTTACCTTCGACTTCAACTCACCTCTTCCAAGGATCTTAACCTTATCATTCTTTCCAACGACACCATTGTCTATCAGCACTTGCAAGCTAAGGTTAGTATCCTTTGTTTTCTCCACCAGTCCCTCGAGAACATCCAGGTTAAGCGCCTTGAAGTAAACCTTGTTATTGTTCTTGAAACCGAATTTAGGCACACGGCGCTGGAGTGGCATCTGCCCGCCTTCAAATCCGAGTTTGGTTTTGTGGCCGGACCGCGACTGAGCACCTTTGTGACCCCGCCCCGCGGTAGATCCTCCGGACCCCTGACCCCGACCGAGACGTTTGTTGGTCCTGGTCGATCCTTCTGCAGGTTTTAGTGTGTGCAACTTCATCTCTTAAAGCTCTTTTACAGTAATCAAGTGATTTACTTTTCTTATCATACCGGCGATCTGAGGCGTCAGCTCTACTTCCACCGTCTTATTGATCCGGCCCAATCCCAGCGCCTGAATGGTTCTCAACTGGGTCTCCGGCCGTTTGATCGTACTTCTCGTTTGTGTTATCTGAACTTTAGCCATCTCTCTTAGCCGTTAAATACTTTCGACAAAGTAATACCTCTGTTCTTTGCTACGCTATAGGCATCGCGCATAGTAGTCAGTGCACGGAAAGTAGCCTTCACCACGTTGTGAGGGTTCGAAGAACCTCTTGACTTAGCCAGAACGTTGTGAACGCCGGCGCTTTCAAGAACAGCACGCATCGCACCACCTGCTATTACACCCGTACCAGGAGCCGCCGGTCTCAGCAGGACAAACCCGCCACCGAACTTTCCAAGCGACTCATGCGGGACCGTTCCTTTGATGATCGGAACCTTCACAAGGTGTTTCTTTGCATCATCGATACCCTTTGTAATAGCATCCGTTACTTCGTTTGCCTTACCAAGACCATATCCGACCACTCCGTTACCATCGCCTACTACTACTATGGCGGCAAAGCTGAAACGACGTCCACCCTTTACAACCTTCGCAACGCGCTCAATGGCCACGACTCTTTCCTTGAGATCGATCTCGCTGGCTTTTACTGTGCTGATATTGCTTACAGACATATTTTAGTTTCTTAGAATTTTAAACCACCTTCTCTTGCACCATCAGCAAAAGCTTTGATGTTGCCATGATAGAGATACCCGTTGCGATCGAAAACAATTGATTCGATTCCGGATGCAACAGCTTTCTCAGCCAGCTTTTTACCTACATTCTTTGAATTCTCGACGTTGACGCTCTTCAATCCCAGTTCGAGGCTCGAAGCCGCTGCCAGGGTAACGTTCTTCTCGTCGTCAATTATTTGCGCGTAGATTCCGGTGTTGCTTCTGAAGACGGACAACCGGGGTCTCACGGTGGTTCCGCTGATCTTTTTGCGAACTCCCTTCTTAATTCTCTCGCGCCTTTCTCTGTTCTTGCCTGCCATATCTCTGTATATGATGCGTTTAGATACTTTTCAGTTCAGCTCCTATTTGGCAGCTGCTTTACCAGCTTTCCGGCGAACCTGCTCACCGGTAAAGCGAATACCTTTTCCTTTGTATGGTTCAACTTTGCGCAACGATTTGATTTTCGCTGCGATCTGACCCAACAATTGCTTGTCAATTCCCTCGAGGATAACCGTCGGGTTCCCGCCTTTCTCGTGGAAAGCCGTCAGCTTCAGTTCGGGAGGAATTCCGACAAATATACTGTGAGAGTAACCGAGGCTCAGCTCCAGGATGTTACCCTGCGCCGTGGCCTTGTAACCAACGCCAACCAGTTCCATCTGAGCTTTGTAGCCCTTCGATACACCTTCGACCATATTGGCTATCAGCGCGCGGTACAACCCGTGCATTGCCTTATGATGCTTCTCCTCACTGGGTCGCTCGATGGTGACAACGCCACTCTCATTCTTAAGAACGAAATCAGGTTCAATCGCCTGACTCAGTTCGCCTTTAGGGCCTTTCACCGTTACAAGCGCTTTCTCCTTCGAAAAGTCGAAAGTAACTCCGGCGGGGATTTCTATCGGTTGTTTACCTATGCGTGACATACCTCTCTCAATTAATAGACGAAACACAAAACCTCACCACCCACGTTGAGCGTCCGGGCTTCCTTGTCTGTAATAACACCGCGCGATGTAGACACAATCGCAACTCCGAGGCCGTTTAGTACGCGAGGCATCGACGTTGCATTGGCATACTGCCTCAGTCCGGGTGAACTCACACGTTCCAGCTTTGTTATTGCCGATTCACGTGTCTCAGGATTGTATTTCAGGGCAATCTTGATCTTCCCTTGATGATTTTCAGTTTCCTCAAACTTATAGTTCAGGATATAACCCTTGTCGAACAACACTTTGGTTATCTCCTTCTTAAGATTGGAAGCAGGAATCTCCACGACACGGTGGTTCGCCTTGATGGCGTTCCTCAACCGTGTTAAATAATCTGCTATGGGATCAGTCATTTCTGTACACCTATTTATAATAAGCAAGCCCGCGTTTCTCAAAACCGGGCTGCAAAGATATTGAACAATTTTTATTATTCAAACTGTTACCTGGTTTCGCTCCCGAATGCCGGGGATACGACCTTGATACTCAGCAACCAATATGTCTTTTTCGTATCGGCTTTCCGCGTGCCTGAGGCAAACAACGGTTAGAAGCCTACGCTGTGGCGGATTTAAGGCCCTACCGGCCTATATCCTACCAGCTGGATTTCGTGACTCCCGGGATCTTGCCGTCTGATGCCATCTGCCGGAATACGTTACGGCACACACCGAACTTCCGCAGATAACCACGCGGGCGACCCGTCAGCTTGCAGCGATTCTTCAACCGAACCGGCGAAGCGTTACGCGGCAGCTTGTCCAGCGCCAGATAGTCTCCGGCTTCCTTCAAAGCCTTCCTCTTCGCCGCATACGTGCTTACCAGCCTTTCCCTCTTCGCCTGCCGTGCAATTACAGATAATTTAGCCATGCTCTAAGTCTATTATTCTATTTTGCGAAAGGCATACCGAATTGCTTCAGGAGTTCGAAGCTCTCTTCGTCTGTTTTCGCAGTTGTTACAAAAGTGATATCCATACCATTGATCCTGTTCACCTTATCGATCGAAATCTCAGGGAAGATGATCTGTTCCTTCACACCAAGCGTGTAGTTACCCCTGCCGTCAAATCCTCTGGCACTTACACCGCGGAAGTCGCGAACACGCGGAAGCGCTACGTTCACCAGACGATCGAGAAATTCGAACATTTTGTCACCACGCAGTGTCACGCGCACACCAATAGGCATATTTTCCCTCAACTTGAAGTTTGAGATCGCCTTCTTCGACTTCGTAGGAACCGCTTTTTGACCGGTGATACTCGAAATCTCTTCAGCCGCGACATCAATCAGCTTCTTGTCGGTTACTGCCACACCCATACCCTTATTGATACAGATCTTTTCGATCCGGGGTACTTCCATGACAGATTTATAGCTAAACTTCTGCTTCAAAGCAGGGACAATATCCTTCGCGTATTTGTCCTTTAATCTGGGCGTTGCCATTACTTGATAATTTCTCCTGTTTTCTTTGAATATCTCTGCAGCTTACCCTTGTCATTGGCCTTTCTTCCCACACGGGTAGCCTGACCAGTAGCCGGGTCGATCAACATCAGATTGCTGATGTGGATGTAAGATTCCACTTTCGTGATACCTCCCTCGGGTGTACCCGCCGAAGGCTTCGTATGCTTCGTCATGATGTTTACGCCCTCAACAAGCGCACGCCTGTTTGCAGGGTCCACTTCCAGGATCTTACCTTCCTTGCCCTTGTCGTCTCCGGCCAGGACCTTAACCTTGTCGCCTTTGCGGATATGCAATTTAGGCTGTTGATTCCTTTTCCTCTCCATGACTAAATTACTTCAGGTGCCAATGACACAATTTTCATAAACTGCTTTTCTCTTAACTCACGGGCTACCGGACCGAAGATACGGGTACCCCTGGGTTCGTCTTGCGCGGTGAGTAATACCGCAGCGTTATCTTCAAAACGGATGTAGGATCCGTCTTTCCTTCTTACTTCCTTCCGTGTCCGGACAATGACAGCCCGCGAAACGGTTCCTTTTTTTACCTGGCTTGAGGGTAGTGCAGACTTAACAGTGACGACAATTTTATCGCCTACCGAAGCGTAGCCCTTGCGGGTTCCCCCCAGCACGTGCACACAAAGAACTTCTTTCGCTCCGCTATTGTCGGCTACAGTAAGTCTGGATTCTGTACGTATCATGACGCTTTATACTTAGCTTGTTTTTTGCCTATTACTTCGCTTTCTCGAGGACTTCAACGAGCCTCCAGCGCTTATCCTTGCTCAACGGGCGAGTTTCCATGATCCGCACGGTATCGCCGATACCAGCCGTGTTCTCCTCGTCATGGGCCTTGAACTTCGTTGTTCTGTTCACAAACTTACCATAGATCGGATGTTTTACTTTCCTGTCAACAGCAACAGTGATGGTCTTTTGCATCTTGTTGCTAACTACTTTTCCGATCCTGTCTTTTCTTTCGTTCCTTTCCATAGGAATTATTTTTGAAGTTCTTTAGCTCTCAATTCCGTGACCAGTCGCGCAATTATGCGGCGATTTTCTTTGATCCGCATCGGATTCTCAATGGACGAAACCTTGTGAGCAAACTGAATCTTGCGCAGCGCCTCCCTTTCAGTGGCGATCTTCTCGTTCAATTCTTCAATGCTCAGGTTTCTGATATCTGAATTTTTCATGCCTTGGTAGTTGTCTCTACGTAGTCTCTTCTTACAGAAAATTTCGTCTTGATCGGCAGTTTGCCGTCTGCGAGTGCCAGGGCTTCCTTAGCAGTCGCCAGGTTTACACCGCCTGCTTCGAAGAGAATCGTACCTGGTTTCACAGCCGCCACCCAGTATTCGGGCGCACCTTTACCCTTACCCATCCTGACTTCCGCAGGCTTACGGGTAATCGGTTTATCAGGGAATACACGGATCCATACCTGGCCTTCGCGCTTCATAGCACGTGTTACCGCGATACGAGCAGCTTCCAACTGGCGGGCCGTGATCCATCCACCTTCCAAAGCTTTCAAAGCAAAAGATCCGAATGCTATAGAATGTCCGCGCGTAGCCAATCCTTTCACGCGGCCTTTTTGCATCTTCCTGAATTTCGTTCTTTTAGGCTGTAACATCGTTACCTGACTTTATTCGTTTCCCTTCTTATTAACTAAGCACTTCTACGGCCACCACCGCCGCCACCGCGTCTGGCTCCGCCGCCGCCGCCACCGTCTCTTCTGCGGCCACCGCGATCACCACCGCGATCTCTCGGACCTCCCTGATGACCCTGAGCAGCATTGCTCACGATGCCAACGTTCGGTGACAAATCACGCTTGCCGTATATCTCCCCTTTGAAGATCCATACTTTGATACCGATCTTTCCGTATACAGTCTGCGCTTCCGAGATTGCGTAATCGATATCCGCGCGCAACGTATGCAGAGGGATACGACCTTCTTTATATTGTTCCGTCCGGGCCATCTCAGCACCTGCAAGGCGACCGGAGACTTTGATCTTAATACCTTCCGCTCCTACGCGCATCGCTGAGGCGATAGCCTGCTTCATCGCACGCTTGTAGGAAATACGCGCTTCAATCTGCTGCGCGATAGATTCACCAACCAGTTTTGAATCCAATTCGGGACGCTTGATCTCGAAGATATTGATCTGAACATCCTTACCGGTGATCTTCTTCAACTCCTCCTTGATCTTGTCTACTTCTGTACCTCCTTTTCCAATCACAACGCCGGGACGAGCAGTGTGGATGGTCAGCGTGATACGCTTCAACGTTCTTTCGATTACCACTTTCGCAATACCGCCTTTCGGGATACGTGCCTGAACATACTCACGGATCTTATGGTCTTCCACCAGTTTATCCGAAAAAGTATTGCCTCCGAACCAGCTGGAATCCCAACCGCGAACGACGCCTAATCTGAATCCAACAGGATTGATTTTTTGTCCCATCTATTTTATTCCTTAGTTTCTTTTTCTTCCGTAACAGTGACATTCGCATTCTGCAGGCTGTCGAGCACAAGCGTAACATGGTTAGAGCGCTTCCGAATGCGGTGTGCGCGTCCCTGCGGCGCAGGTCTGAGCCTTTTCAGCACACGACCACCATCAACCCAAATTTCCTTCACGAACAGATCCGCATCTTCAAGTTTCTGATCGCTGTTCTTGATCCCCCAGTTGGAGATTGCCGAAAGCAAAAGTTTCTCAAGACTGGCTGATCCTACTTTTGGCTCATGCTTCAATATATTAAGCGCCCTGTTCACACGCTCACCTCTGATCAGGTCTGCCACCAGACGCATTTTGCGCGGTGAAGAAGGAATATTAGTCAGTTTTGCAATTACGGGGCCGGTCTTCGCAGCCTCTTTCCTCGCATCGCGTTTCTCTCTTTTTAAGACAGACCGCTTAGTCTTCTTCGCTGTATCTTCCATGATTACCTGGCGTTATCTTTCTTGTTACCGGAGTGACCGCGGAAAGTGCGTGTCGGAGCAAACTCACCGAGCTTGTGCCCAACCATGTTCTCAGTGACATACACAGGGATAAACTTATTGCCATTGTGTACGGCAAACGTATGACTGATCATCTCAGGTGTCACCGTCGATCTCCTCGACCAGGTTTTGATCACCGATTTCTTTCCGGATTTTTCCGCTACCTCAACTTTTTTAAGGAGGCGGAAGTCAGCGTACGGTCCTTTCTTAATCGAACGTCCCATTATTTTTTCCTCTTAGCTATTATTAGACGATCTGAATACTTCTTCGGGCGACGGGTCTTCTTACCTTTCGAATAGACGCCCGTTCTTGATCTCGGGTGTCCACCGGAAGCACGACCTTCACCACCCCCCATCGGGTGATCAACCGGGTTCATCGCAACAGCGCGTGTCCTCGGACGAATACCCTTCCAGCGGTTGCGACCAGCCTTACCAGCACTCTCATTCATGTGGTCAGGGTTGGATGCTGCGCCCACAGTTGCCATACATACATCAAGTACGTTGCGCATTTCGCCTGAGGGCATCTTCAACGTTGCAAAACCACTTTCGCGCGCCAGCAACTGCACGAAGGATCCCGCACTGCGGGCAATCGCTCCACCTTTGCCGGGCTTCATTTCTACATTATGAACAATAGTACCGAGCGGAATCTTCGCCAGCGGAAGCGCATTACCTACTTCCGGCGCTACATCCGAACCCGACACTACTTGCTGGCCCACCTGCAATCCCTGAGGAGCGATGATATACGCCTTCGCGCCATCAACATAGTACAACAGCGCTATACGAGCCGAACGAGTCGGGTCATATTCAATAGACTTTACTACCGCAGGAACACCGAACTTGTCACGTTTAAAGTCGACGATCCTAAGCTTCTGCTTATGACCACCTCCGATATAACGCATCGTCTGTTTTCCGCTGCCGTTCCTTCCGCCCGACTTTTTTACTGTCACCACTAATGACTTTTCAGGCCTGGAGGCCGTAATGTCATCGAATGACGGCGCAAGCCTGTGTCTGCTTCCAGGGGTTACCGGCCTTAACTTCTTCAACGCCATTGTTCAGATATTAAACTTGTATTATACGTTGCTATAAAAATCAATTACTTCACCTTCGGTCAGTGTAACGATGGCCTTCTTGTAGTTCGGCCTCCGACCAGCCAGCACACCGGCTTTCGTATAGCGGGTCTTGAATTTACCCATAACCTTCATGGTGTTGACCTTCTCTACGTTCACACTATACTGTTTTTCTACTGCCTTCT
Source organism: uncultured Roseivirgaceae bacterium (assembly GCA_964493505.1). Lineage (GTDB taxonomy): Bacteria > Bacteroidota > Bacteroidia > Cytophagales > Cyclobacteriaceae > Chryseosolibacter. Next base: position 31,820 of record CAZBNP010000014.1, on the reverse strand, counting down.
TGATCTCTACTTTGTTAGCAGTAGCATCAACGATAAAACCATACTTGCCTTTCTCGTTCAGGGCAGAAACCTTCTCGGTAACTAATGGCTTCTTAAGGACACTCATTATTCTTTAATTAATAAGGTTTCTACTTTGTTAATCGCACTCTCCACCAGAATAACGTTGTCGGCGTGCATCAGATCGTATGTATTGATCCGGTCGGCAGTCGTCACTTTGGTGTTCTGGATATTCCTTCCTGAGAGGACTACATTCTTGTTGACATCGGGAAGTATCAGCAGGGTCTTCTTGTCCGAAAGCGAAAGCGCGTTGAGAAGCGTTATGTATTGCTTGGTCTTGATGTTGTCAAACGAAAAGTCCTCCAGTATTGAGATGGAATTATCCTTCGCCTTGTATGACAACGCCGACCTGCGCGCAAGATCTTTTACTTTCTTGTTGAGCTTGAATGAATAGTCACGGGGCACCGGACCAAAAACCCGGCCACCACCTTTGAACTGAGGGTTCTTAATGTTACCCGCACGTGCACCGCCTGTACCCTTCTGCTTCTTCAGCTTTTTGCTCGAACCGGAGATCTCGTTGCGTTGCTTGGCCTTGTGTGTGCCTTGTCGCTTATTTGCTAAAATGCTCTTTACATCGAGGTAAATCGCATGATCGTTTGGCTCGATTCCGAAAATTTCATCGGAGAGCGTCACTGTCTTGGTGGTCTTCTCACCGCTCGATTTTAGTACTGCTACTTCCATTATTTCTGAAGAATTACAGTTGAATTTTTCGGACCGGGAACTGAACCGGACACTACGATAATATTTTGTTCCGGGAGGATTTTGACTACCTGAAGGTTTGTCACTTTCACATTCGCATGCCCCATCCGGCCAGCCAGACGCTTACCTTTCACTACGCGGGACGCAAAAGAAGCATTACCCATTGAACCGGGAGCCCTGAGGCGGTTGTGTTGGCCGTGTGTCTGACCTCCTACCCCGCTGAAGCCGTGGCGTTTTACAACACCCTGGAATCCGCGCCCTTTGGAAACACCTACTGCATCCAGGAAATCGCCTTCCGCGAACACATCGCCGACCTTGATCTCCCGACCCAATTCAGCGACGCCGTCAAATTCCGCACGAAAATCGCGGAACTCAACAACCTTCTTCTTTGGAGTGGTGTTGGCTTTTTTAAAGTGGCCAAGCAGGGCTTTGGGTGTGTTTTTCTCTTTCCGCTCTCCAAACGAAAGCTGGATCGACCGGTATCCATCGGTTTCCGGGTTCTTTATCTGGGTGACTACGCACGGACCCGCTTCGATAACCGTACACGCGATATTGGCGCCATCAGGGCCGAATACGCTCGTCATTCCAACTTTTCTTCCTATAATGCCAGGCATTGTCTTACCTATTTATGCTTGTTTTTCAGGATTCTGCACCGTCGTAGCGCAAAAAGGACTGCAAAGATAGGAATGAAAGATTAGTTAGCAAATTCGGGTTTCAAAAATTTCCTGAAATCAGAGACCCTGGCCATTTTTGCGACGTGGCCGCAAAGCAAAACCCCGGCCGGTGACAGCCGTAACTTAGTAACATGCAGAAAACCAATACGATCCGCTGGACTTTACTTCTGCTTGCACTCCTGGTCCTGTTCATTATAAACATCTCCCTGGGAAGCGTCAGCATTCCCTGGCGGGAAATAATCAGCATTCTGCTTACCGGCGAGACCATAAACCCGGTACACGCCGATATAGTTCTCGACTTCCGCCTCACAAAAGCGCTGACCTGCGTCATCTCCGGCGCTGCCCTCGCAGTGGCCGGCCTCCAGATGCAAACCCTGTTCAGGAATGCCCTGGCAGGCCCCGACGTTCTCGGCCTGAGCTCCGGCGCCAGCCTCGCCGTAGCATTGGTGTTGATGACACCCTCCGTCGGACTGACTTTTCTCGCAGAACCCCATCCTCTCCTGCTCGCAATAGCGGCCAGCATCGGCTGCCTGGCGGTACTGGCTGTAATGCTGCTCGTAGCGCGCAAACTCGAAGACCACGTGTCGCTGCTGATAGTAGGCCTCATGGTTGGCGCCACAACCTCCTCCATTGTGAGCGTTTTACAGTACGTCAGCAAAGCTGAAGAAATGCAGATATACATAATATGGACCTTTGGAAGCCTCTCCGGACTTACGTGGACTGAAATCAGGATCCTCGCATTGATACTCGCCGTGGGAGTGGTCATCGCCTACTCGCAGGTAAAGACCCTTAACGCCTGGCTTCTGGGAGATCACTACGCCATGTCAATGGGTATAAACCTACCACGTGGGCGTATGCTCATCCTGCTATCGGCGTCTATACTCACCGGAGGAGTCACCGCCTTCTGCGGCCCCATCGCCTTCGTCGGACTCGCCGTTCCTCACCTGACACGACTCGTTATTAACACACAGAATCACAAGGTACTGTTCCCGGCCGTACTCGTTGGCGGAGCCGTACTCCTGCTGTTCTGCGATATCATAGCACATCTTCCCGGATACGCCTTCGTCCTCCCGGTAAACGCGCTGACCGCCTTGATTGGCGCGCCGGTAGTCATCTGGATCATCATACGAAACAAACGACTGCGAATCTGATGCCTGCCCGAGAAACCTTCCTGAAAACAGACCGTCTGTGCGTCGGATACCGACACGGAGCAAACGAGAACGAGCTGCTGTCGAACCTCAAACTGGCTCTTCACGCGTCGGAGATGATCTGCCTTATGGGACCCAACGGGGCCGGCAAGTCATCGCTCATCCGCACCATTGCCGGCTTCCAGAAACCCCTTTCCGGGACAATCACCGTTGCACGCCCGACATCAACCGACACCAACAAGTCTATTGCCGTCGTGTTGACCGATCGCGCCAAAACCCTCAACCTCACCGTGGAAGAAGTGGTCGCATTCGGCCGCTATCCCTACATCGGATGGAACATACGCCTTTCCGCTCATGACCGCGAACTAATACAAACAGCAATCGGGCAGGTCCGCATTCAACCGCTGCTAAAGAAAAAACTGTTCGAACTAAGTGACGGACAGCTTCAGATGGTTATGATCGCCAGAGCATTGGCACAAGACACCCCTATACTGCTGCTCGACGAACCAACCGCCCACCTCGATCTGAACAACCGCGTAGAGATCATGAACCTGCTGCGGCAACTGTCGCGCACAACCAACAAAGCCATACTGCTGGCAACACACGAACTCGACCTCGCGCTGCAAACTTCCGACCGGATCTGGCTGACAGGAAACGAACGCAATATCCTTGAAGGACTACCCGAAGACCTCGTTCTGAATGGCACCTTCGACGACATCTTCCGTTTTAAAGGATTCGACCTGAAGACCGGGAAAGTCCTCCACCAACCATTCCGAAATGTCAGCATCCGGCTGTCAGGAGAAGGTCCCGCTTATTTCTGGACAAAGAATGCACTCGAGCGAAATGGCTTCGCGGTCCGCGAAGACGAAAAGAGCATCCCCATCACGATAGTCCAACGCGATAGTTCCATCGGGTGGATAGTAGAACGGTCTGGAGTATTGAAGGAAGTCAGCTCCCTCGAAAAACTGATCGACACATTATAACAGAACCCCAAACGATTGCGCCACACATCTGTATGTTTTTAAACCCATTTGCCCTTCCGATCTGCCATGCGTTTGTTAGTTTGCAGCGATTATAAAACTCGTTTCCTGAATACACCCCATGTACAGCCTGTCAGATCTATTTCCCTATAAATTCGACAAAAAATATTCAAAGCCCGTCGCCTACTTCTCAATGGAATTTGCAGTTGACCAACCGCTGAAGATATACAGCGGCGGTCTTGGGTTTCTTGCCGGGTCGCATTTACGCAGCGCCTATGAGTTAAAGCAAAACCTCATCGGCATCGGGATCCTGTGGAAAAAGGGCTACTACGATCAGGAGCGAAATCAGGATCAGACCCTCCGGGTAAATCTCCGCGACAAAGAATACTGGTTCCTGACTGACACAAACCTTGTATTTCCCATCACTATTCATGGAGCGAAAGTGCATGTCAAGGCGTTCTTGCTGAAGCCGGAAGTATTCAACACGGCACCCCTGTTTCTGCTCACTACCGACATCCCTGAAAACGACTACCTCGCACAGACCATTAGCCACCGGTTATACGATCCGAACGAAACCACGCGCATCGCACAGTCGATCCTGCTCGGCGCCGGCGGCGCTAAATTACTTGACATCCTACAGCGCGAAACGGAGATCTATCACATGAACGAAGGCCACGCGCTGCCACTGTGCTTCTACCTGCTGGATAAATACAAAGCGATCGAAGAAGTGAGAAAACGGGTAGTGTTCACCACCCACACCCCCGAAAAAGCCGGAAACGAGGAGCACAGCATGCCATTGCTAGATAAAATGAGCTTCTTCAACGGCGTTACTACCCGTCAGGTGGAAGAACATGTAGCCCCCGAAAATGGTGTGTTGAACTACACCCTGACGGCTTTGCGCATGGCAAAGGTCGCAAACGGCGTATCTCAACTACACGGCGATGTGTCACGACGCATGTGGAACGGACACAAAGGAATATGCAAGATAGACGCCATCACCAATGCCCAGAACAAAACCTACTGGCTTGATCACGACCTCGGCACAGCATTGTCAGACAAAGACGACAGGGCGCTGGTTGAACGGAAGAAGGAACTGAAGCAAAAGCTGTTTAAAACGGTAGCAAACCAGACAGGAAAGCTCTTCAATGAAAATGTACTCACGATTGTTTGGGCGCGTCGTTTTGCCGCCTATAAACGTGCAAACCTTATTCTCTCTGACTTCAACCGCTTTCTCGGTCTCGCCACCAATAAGAAATATCCTATTCAGATCATCTGGGCCGGGAAACCCTACCCCGAGGATTTTGGCGCCATCAATATCTTCAATGAAATTTTCTGGCAAACAAAGGAGCTCCCCAACTGTACCGTCGTCACGGGCTATGAGCTTTGGCTTTCCGGTCACCTGAAGAAAGGTTCGGACGTGTGGTTGAACAACCCGAAACTGTATCACGAGGCGTCGGGCACTTCCGGCATGACAGCGGCGATGAACGGCTCGATCAACCTCTCCATCCCTGATGGCTGGGTTCCTGAGTTTGCAAAACACAAGCACAACGCATTCGTCATTCCAACCGCAGATGACGCGCTCTCTCCCGAGGAGCGTGACAGGATCGAAGCTCAGAATTTGCTCGATCTCCTCGAACATGAGCTGATTCCTCTCTACTACGAACAGCCGGACGAATGGCTTAAGATCATGAAGACAAGTATGCGGGAGGTATTGCCGTATTTCGACTCAGGCCGTATGGCCGACGAATATTATACCCGTTTGTACCACTACGACGGCGCCGGTGACCCGGCGGCTGTATAACGGGCAAAGTTCCGGGACGTCTTGCCGCTTTTCTTGTTACCTTCGTTCGTCAAATATGATGAAGCAGATTGTAATTATCGGCAACGGAGTAGCAGGCATCACAGCAGCGCGCCATATCCGCAAGAACAGCGATTTCAAAATCACAGTCATCTCGTCCGAGACACCCTACTTTTTTTCGCGAACGGCCTTGATGTATGTCTACATGGGGCACCTTACGTTCGAACATACCAAGCCTTATGAAGACTGGTTCTGGAAAAAGAACCGCATAGAACTCCTGCTGGATCACGTCGATAAAGTGGATGTTGAAAAGCAGACTCTTGTGACGCGCTCAAAAAAGCGGATCCACTACGATCAACTAATTATTGCTACCGGGTCGCGTTCAAAATTCCTCCCTATTCCCGGCAACGACCTCAGAGGAGTGCAGGCTCTCTATAGCTATACAGACCTGCAGACGATGGAAGTAAATACCCGGAACATCAAACGTGCGGTTGTCGCCGGCGGCGGATTGATCGGTATAGAGATGGCCGAGATGCTGAAGAGCAGGGGGATCGACACCACGATGATCATCCGCGAACGCGCCTTCTGGAACAACGTCCTCCCCATTCAGGAAGCGCAAATGATAAGCCGGCATATCCAATCACACGGCGTCGATATACGGCACGAAGACGAACTCGCCGCCATACAATCCGGTCAGGACAACCAGGCAGACCGGGTTAGAACCAAAAGCGGAGAAAACATAGCCTGTGAGTTCGTGGGCATCGCTGTGGGTGTCCGGCCCAACGTAACCTGGCTAAACAATTCCTCCATCGCGACAAACCACGGCGTGATGGTAGATCGCTTTCTCCAAACCAACATCCCCGGCATCTACGCTATAGGCGACTGCGTGGAAAGGCTTGATGACATTGAGGGGAGAAAAAATATCGAACAGGTGTGGTACACCGCGAGGATGATGGGCGAAACAGTTGCCCAAACGATCTGCGGAAACAAAACACCCTATGAGCCGGGACCGTGGTTTAACTCCGCGAAATTCTTTGATATCGAGTTCCAGACATACGGAACAGTAGGCAACGAGATAGCAGAGCATGAAAATGACTTCTACTGGGAACACCCATCCGGAACAAAGGCTATACACATTGTATGGAACAGACAGACAGGCGGATTCATCGGCATAAACGCCTTCGGCATCCGTCTTCGCCATGAATACTTTGACCGGTGGCTGAGAGAAAAGCAAACCATCGGATACGTCATCGACAATCTGCGCACCGCGAATTTCGATCCCGAATTTACAGAACGATACGAAGGCGAATTTACGCAACTATTCGCGCAGGAACATTCAACAACAACGTAATGCGACTGATAAAAATATCCGGACTCATTATCTTCATCGTCGCATTTGCTTTCTTTAATGCGACAACGTTTCTCGCCGAATACCGTCTCACCTCGAAAAATGCCGCCGCACAAATCGCCGACAGCAGCCGGCAGGCGTTATTCCTCAGGCATGCGGGTTCTATCGAAGGAAAAATATTCCCCACCTCCGCCTCGTTTGTCGCCGCACTTGATGAGGTTTTTGATTCCGCAAACCGCCATCAACTTGAGCGTTACTCCACTACCCCCGACGACAGCCACCGCATCCTCAGCGAGGTTGGCTTCGATCGATACCGCATCAAAGACCTTCGGTACAGTCTGACCAAAGCTTCGACGATTAGTCCGGTGAGAGACAACCCCTTACTGTTTCTCTTTCTCACATTCGGATTGTGTGCGCTGGGAGCCGCGATGTATATCCTTCCAAAAGCAGAAGAAAAGCCGGGCATAAAAAACAACGCCATTCAATTCAACCCCATGAAGAACAGAGGGTGGCTGGGTATCCTCACCGGCACCTGGCTGATTGCGTTCTACCTGCTTCTATACTTTTACCCCGAGTACATGACCAATTGGGTCATCATGGTCGATCCGATCAGCCGTCTGCTCAGCGGAAACGATGCCGGGAAATTTTTCCTCTACGGATTCATGTACACCCTTGCCATCCTGATTATGGGCATCCGGTTTTTGATCCACTACCGGCACAGCCGATACCAGATAGCACGCACTCTGTCTGTTATGTTCTTCCAGATGGCCTTCGCCTTTCTGATTCCCGAAATTCTCATCAGGCTTCAACGCCCATACTATGATTTCAAAAACATCTGGCCCCTCGACTACAGTTTCTTCTTTGACTACCGCTTGTCCGAATTGATGGAAGCGGGTACGCTCGGTATCTTTATGCTGGGATGGGGCATTGCGCTTATCGTGATCGTTGTGCCCGTGATGGTCTATTTCTTCGGGAAACGATGGTATTGTTCCTGGGTCTGCGGGTGCGGCGGACTGGCGGAAACGCTCGGCGATCCATATCGCCATCTTTCGCAAAAATCTCTGAAGGCGTGGAAGATTGAACGCTGGATGGTTCATGGCGTACTGGCCTTTGCCGTACTTATGACCGCAGGTGTGCTGTACACATGGTTTACCGGCGCCTCGCAAATTCTTCTGCTCGATACCTATACCCTGCGCCATGTGTACGGGGTCTACATCGGCGCCGTGTTCGCCGGCGTCGTCGGAACGGGGTTTTACCCACTCATGGGCAATCGCGTGTGGTGCCGGTACGGCTGTCCGCTGGCGGCATATATCGGGCTTATTCAACGATTCAAATCGCGGTTTCGGATTACCACCAACGGAGGCCAATGCATTTCGTGCGGTAACTGTTCCACCTATTGCGAAATGGGCATTGACGTTCGCTGGTACGCACAACGCGGTCAGAACATCGTTCGCTCGTCCTGCGTAGGCTGTGGGATATGCTCAGCCGTTTGTCCGCGTGGCGTGCTAAATCTGGAAGTGAAAGACGAAAAAGGTCGGTTCGGCCAGTCAGTACTCATCGGCAACGACGCAACACCCCCTGACAAAACCTACACCGCTTGATTGTTTACGTAATTATTCCCGCATTCAATGAAGCGTCGAGCATCGGGCTGGTTGTAAATGCTATACCCAAAAATCTCGTCAGAAAAATCATCGTAGTCGACAATGGATCGACCGATGCTACCGCTGATACTGCCATCGCAGCAGGTGCCACCGTTGTGACGCAAATCGAGCGGGGATATGGAAACGCGTGCCTTAAAGGCATCGGATATTGCAAAAGCTCAACACCACAACCCGATATTGTTGTGTTTATAGATGGCGACTTCTCAGACTATCCTGAAGAAATGCCCTCCCTGACCAGACCGATCGCGGAAAATGAAGCAGACCTGGTCATCGGATCACGAACACTTGGCAACCGGCAACGCGGTTCGATGACCGTTCCCCAAATATTCGGCAACTGGCTTGCAACACGACTCCTGAAGATATTCTTTAACGCCGCGTTCACAGATCTCGGTCCGTTCAGAGCAGTACGGTTTACCTCACTGCTCGATCTTGACATGCAAGACAAAACCTATGGATGGACTGTCGAAATGCAGATTAAAGCTACAAAACTCAAATTGCGCACCCTCGAAGTTCCTGTCGGCTACAAAAAACGAATTGGAATATCCAAGATATCAGGCACCGTAAAGGGCACCGTACTGGCCGGCTACAAAATCCTTCACACCTTGTTTAAGTATATTTAGCGGACGGATGGAATGGATCGTCGTCATATTATTTACTCTTTGTCTGCTTTACCTGTTTGTCTTTAGTATCGGGCAACTACACCTGACCTATATCTATCGGAGAAGCGACCGCAAGCACGACGCGCCGACGTTGGCTCCGGATTTTCGGCCCCTCGTCACCATACAACTACCGGTCTACAACGAGAAATATGTAGTCGAACGCCTGATCGACGCCATTGCCAGCATCGACTATCCAAAAGAAAAATTGGAGATACAGGTACTTGATGACTCCACGGACGAGACGTCAGGGATCATCTACCAGAAACTGGAATGGCTCAAACGGTTTGGCACCCGGATGAAACACATCAGGCGAAGCGATCGCGAAGGTTTTAAAGCCGGAGCACTCAAAGATGCGCTTCCGTTTGCGCAGGGTGAATTCATTGCGATCTTCGATTCCGATTTCATCCCCGAACCCGACTTCCTGTGGAAAACACTTCCCTACTTCCAGGACCCGGAGGTCGGGGTAGTGCAGACACGCTGGGGACATATCAACGGAGACTACTCCCTGATGACACGTCTTCAGGCCTTCGGACTCGACGCTCATTTCTCCATTGAACAGTCCGCGCGTAACGCAGCGGGTAGTTTCATCAATTTTAACGGCACAAGCGGCGTATGGCGTAAACGTTGTATCACAGAATCCGGTGGCTGGAGCGCTGACACACTTACCGAAGACCTGGACCTAAGCTACAGAGCCCAATTGAAGGGGTGGAAATTCCGGTATCTCGAAGACGTAGCGACACCCGGTGAGCTGCCCGTGGTGATGCCGGTAATTAAGCTGCAGCAATACAGGTGGAACAAAGGCGGTGCCGAAACGGCGAAGAAACTCGCGCGCGCCGTCATGCGCTCAACGCTTACCCCGATGCAAAAGATCCATGCGTTCCTGCATCTCTTCAACAGCTCAGTATTCGTCGCGATACTGCTCGCAGCGATCCTGAGCCTTCCCCTGCTGTTCATTGAGAAAAATACGCCCGGAATGGATGTCATTTTCAACCTCAGTGTCGTCTTCTTCGTCGGGTTTCTCTCCATTGCGTTCTTCTACTGGACAGCCGCATGTCGCTTTTATAGCGATGCGCCAAAACGTTTCGGCTTGCTCTTCCCGGTTTTCATTGTTGTGTCGATGGGACTTTCACTCCACAACGGCATCGCGGTGATGCAGGGATGGCTGGGAATCAAAACCCCTTTTGTACGAACACCAAAATTCAATATCATTGGAAAACATGACACATGGACGCACAATAATTACCTAAACCCGAATCCCGGAGCGATCACAGTTCTCGAAGGATTTTTGAGCGTCTGCTTCACGCTGGCTGCGATCAAGGGGATCCAAATGAACGACCCTGCTCTGCTCATCTTTCACAGTATGCTCGCATTGGGATTCGGCGCTGTCTTCTTGTCGTCTATTAAACCCTGGATGAATGCATAGGCGCAAACCAACGGACTATGCCCTGGCGTTTCTCCTCCTGGCACTCTTTATACTGGTTGGATATGCTGTACAGCGCCACGAAACCACACCCCTGCTGGTTTCCTACTCTCTGCTCTTTGCAGTGTATGTGATCATCATCCGCAAGTTGAGCACGTTCGGCAGCGATACGATAAACTACTGGACCGCGGTGTCTATCCTCCTTCGTGCCTCCCTCCTGTTTGCCGTCCCAACCCTCTCCGATGATTTCTACCGCTTTATCTGGGACGGGCGGGTACTGGCGGCAGGAGCAAATCCCTTTCAGCACATTCCTTCGCACTACATGACAGCAGTCCATGCGCTACCCGGCCTCGATGAAGAACTCTATAACAAGTTAAACTCGCAACACAGGTACAGCAGTTATCCCCCCGTTTGCCAGATAGTGTACTGGGTCTCTGTAAAGCTATCGCCGGGCTCGCTATACGGAAGCGTACTCGTCATGAAAAGCATTCTGCTCTTGTTTGAAATCGGGACCTTGCAACTCATCAAAAAACTGGCGACGAGGTTCGCTATACCCACGGCATCGGTACTGCTCTATGCGCTTAACCCCCTCGTCATCCTTGAGATCAGCGGCAACGCTCACTTCGAGGGTATAATGGTCTTCTTTTTCCTCGCAGCGATCCTTTTTCTGACACGACAAAAGACAATCTCCTCCGCAACAGCATACGCATTGTCTGTATGTACCAAGCTCATACCGCTCATCCTGCTTCCCCTGATGCTTCACCCGTTGGGCAGAAAGCTGGCGTTCCGGTATTGGGCGGCGGTCGGCATCGCGATCATCGTGCTGTACCTGCCGTTGGTATCGGTGGATATTTCAGAGGGATATACCACCAGTCTCGGGTACTACTTTCAGTACTTCGAATTCAACGCGAGCGTCTACTATCTCGTACGCGCAGCCGGCGAGCTTCTCGTCGGATACAATATAATTCAGCTCGCCGGACCCATTCTTGCGTTGGTCGCTGCCGTCATAATATTAACGATAACATTCCGTCCCAAAGCCTTCACCTACACAGACCGGATTGACCGCCGACTCTTCCAGGGCATGACGTGGTGTCTTTTGGTGTACTTCCTTTTTACCACCACGCTCCATCCGTGGTATATCATAACATTGCTGGTCGTTTCCCTCTTCGCGGGATATCGATTCGCGGTAGCCTGGACCGGCCTGATCTTCTTCACCTATGCAGGATACAGTGAAACCGGCTATCAGGAAAATTTCGTCGTCGTAGCGCTGGAGTACACTGTTGTAATAGTATTTTTCCTTTCTGAGACGCTATGGAAACCCCGGCAGACGCACTTCTCATAATCTTCTACCGCAACCCGGAATACGGGTCGGTCAAAACCCGGTTGGCGGCGACAATTGGTGACACGAAAGCTATGTGTGTATTCAAAGGCCTCGCCGAGCATACGAAGAACATCACGCAAGGACTACTAGTCGACAAAGTCGCTTTCTATTCCGACCACGTCGAGCACGACGACCTCTGGACGAAAGCCGTCAACCAAAAAAACGTCCAGCACGGTGCTGATCTGGGTAAGAGAATGAACAACGCCTTCACCTGGGGATTTGAAAACGGCTACAAACGAGTCTGCGTAATCGGGACCGATTGCCTTGAACTGACCACCGACATCCTGACGAAAGCATTCGAATCACTTCTTTCAGCCGACGTCGTGATCGGGCCGGCCCGCGATGGCGGGTATTACCTGCTTGGAATGACGGGGCCTCACCGCGAATTTTTCCGGAACAAACGCTGGAGTACAAAAACGGTCTACGCCGACACAATGAACGACATCAAAACTATGGCTATGACCTGCACTACACTCGGCACCCTCAGCGACATAGACACCGAAAGCGACCTGCCGACGGACTGGCAACAAAGATTCCATTGTGTTGGTAAATGAATATCTTTGCCCTAAATACCATGACTTCCCTTTATCTCAAGGCGCTCCACATCATTTTTGTCGTAACCTGGTTTGCAGGGCTGTTTTATATGCCCCGTCTGCTCATCTATATCACCGAATCGCACGACAAAAACGAGCCCGAAAGATCCATTCTGTTGAAGCAACTCACCATGATGGCGTCCCGCCTGTGGTTCGGAATCACGTGGCCATCGGCCATCATTACACTCATCATGGGTACCTCCCTGATAATCAGCCAACCAGCCTGGCTGCAGCATGGATTCATGCACATTAAGCTAACGCTTGTTTTTTTTCTCTACCTGTATCACTTTTCGCTCCATTATTTGTTTAACCTGTTAAAGAAAGAAAAAGTCCGCTATTCGTCGCACCAGTTGCGCTTCTGGAACGAAGTAGCGACTTTGTTCCTTATTAGTATTGTATTCATCATCGTGCTGAAAAGCGCTCTGAGTATGGTCTGGGGTATCGTCGGTCTTATCGTCGTCACACTCCTGATCGTTGCAGGTATGAAATTGTATAAAAAGTATCGCAAGCAACAATGAACCGAAAAAATGAAACCCACGCGATAGTCCGCCGGACACTCGCGCTAATCGCACTCACACTATGCGTTCTTCTTTCATCGTGTATAGAACAGAAAGAACGCAAACTCCCTGTTTTCGGAGAAAAGGAAATCACCGCGACAGACACCGTCTATCACACAATCGGCAACTTCAGGCTACTTGATCAGGACAGCTCGATCGTCACCAACGCCACGGTTAATGGAAAGATCTACGTTGCCGACTTCTTTTTCACATCGTGCCGCACAATCTGTCCGGTGATGAAGACTCAGATGAAGAGAGTGTACGACGAGATGAAAGACGATCCTGAAGTCATGATTGTATCGCATACCATCGACCCGGAATACGACACCGTGGGTCTCCTGCACGACTATGCCGAACGGCTTGGCGCGGAGAGTAAGAAGTGGCGCTTTCTCACAGGCAACAAAGACTCGATCTACTACCTTGCACAAACCAGCTACTTTGTTACGGCGATGGAGGATGAGGCAGAGGTTGATGGGTTCATCCACAGTGGCGCCTTTCTCCTAATCGACAAGCACGGACGCATTCGCGGAAAATATGACGGCACCGACAAGACAGAGGTAGATCAACTCATCGCCGACATCAAGGTTCTGAAGGCGGAGGGATGATGCCTGTCAGGGGACTCTTCTTTCTGATCGCTGCGTTCTGTCTCCATTCCTGCGGAAAGCAATCGTCACCAAAATTCCGGCAGTACTACGTTCAGGGAGAGCAACTATACACAAAACACTGCAGCAACTGTCACCAGGCCGATGGCAGCGGACTGGGAAGAGTATATCCACCGTTGAATACGTCGGACTACATGGAGCAGAACTTCGAAGATGTACTCTGCCTGATGCGGCATGGCACGAGCGGTGAAATGATCGTAAACGGATTGCAGTTCAATCAACCCATGCCCGGTATTCCAACGTTAACAGACATCGAAATCGCTGAGATAGCGACTTATATTTATAACAGCTGGAGCCATGAGCGCGGCATCATTGAGGTAAAGGATGTTTCGGCGGTGCTTGAAAACTGCCAGGAGGCTCCATAGAGTCGTCGCAAAAGGCCGCCATTAGAGTGTACAGGTCGCCATAGATATATCCTTCCGGTAATCCATTGATTCCGCTCCCACGCGCCGCCTACATCATGAGCACTATAGATCCGGTCAGGATCGGATTCGCTGTAGGTGAAAGCCGTCATATACTGTTGATTGTCGCCGGGTGGGGTGCCGGCGTTGTATTCGGCTTCATTATAAACCGGTAGAAGTTTGTACGGTTGGGCGATGAGCGCCGGCGACAGCGCGGAAGCGAAAAGAACAGCAAGAAAAGATCTCATCATTGGAATTCTATAGCTGAGGCGATTGTGCACACCCTAAGACAAATGCGATTCGCGAAAACCCTCAGGTGAAGAAAGATTTAGAAGGGCATGCCGGATTCAAGGTTCCTGTTGACCATGAAACCTGGCAGCCGAGCCCTCGCAACTAAAAAAGCCATCCGTTTCCGAATGGCCTCTTCCAATATTCTTGTTACGTACAGCCGTTACACCTTGATCTCCACATCAACACCGCTGGGAAGCTCAAGCTTCATCAGAGCATCGACAGTCTTCGCACTGTTGCTATAAATATCAACCAGGCGCTTGTAGGTACACAGCTGGAACTGCTCACGCGATTTCTTGTTTACGTGCGGCGAGCGCAATACCGTAAACTTCTCCTTCTCCGTTGGCAACGGAATCGGTCCACTTACAACCGCTCCGGTAGCTTTTACCGCTCTTACAATCTTCTCTGAAGATTTGTCTACGAGATTGTGGTCGTAAGACTTGAGTTTAATTCTAATTTTCTGGTTCATAATCGCGTTGAGGAAATCGTCTAAATCCTATTATTCTGATCTTATACTTTACAAATAAACTTCCATCATCTCTTACCTTGCTACTGCTGTTCCCTTCACATCCTCAATCACCTTGTCAGCCAGGTTTTTGGGCACCGGCGCATAGTGTGAGAATGTAAGCGATGCAGAAGCACGGCCCGATGTGATCGTACGCAGATCAGTTACATAACCGAACAGCTCCGACAGCGGAACATCTGCCTTGATAACCTGGGCACCAGCTCTGGTATCCATTCCTTTCAATGAACCCCTTCTCCGGTTCAGGTCACCTGTTACCGATCCGGTATATTCATCCGGCGACAATACTTCGACCGACATGATTGGTTCAAGCAATTGCGGACCCGCTTTCGCCGCCGCTTCCCTGAATCCAAGACGTGCCGCAAGTTCGAACGAGAGCGCATCGGAGTCAACATCGTGGAAAGACCCGTGGAACAATCTCACTTTCATCGAATCTACCGGATAGCCCGCGAGCGGTCCATTCGTCATCGCTTGCTGGAATCCTTTCTGGATCGACGGAATGAATTCGCGGGGGATCACACCGCCTACGATATCATTCACAAAGTCGAGACCATCCTTGTCATCGTCGCGAGGAGAAAGTTCAAAGACAATATCAGCGAACTTACCACGACCACCGGTCTGCTTCTTGTAAACTTCCTTATGTTCAACGGTTTTCGTCAACGACTCCTTGTAGGCAACCTGAGGAGCACCCTGGTTGATCTCCACTTTGAACTCGCGTCTGAGTCGATCGATAATGATCTCAAGGTGAAGTTCACCCATTCCGCGAAGGATCGTCTGACCAGTCTCGGTGTCGGAATTCACCCGAAGTGTAGGATCTTCTTCAATGAGCTTGCCAATAGCCATCCCGAGTTTGTCGGCGTCAGCTTGCTTCTTAGGCTCGATAGCGTACCCGATAACCGGCTCGGGGAAGACCATTGATTCCAGCACGAGTTTGCGCTTTTCATCACAAAGAGTATCCCCGGTCTTAATATCCTTAAATCCAACGACGGCACCGATATCACCAGCCTCCAGTCGTTCGATCTGATTCTGTTTGTTAGCATGCATCTGGAATACACGAGAGATACGTTCTTTCGCAGACGAACGCGCATTGTACACATAGGAACCCGACTCGAGTACGCCAGAATATGCACGGATAAAGCACAAACGGCCGACGAACGGATCCGTTGCAATCTTGAATGCGAGAGCAGCAAAGGGTTCCTTTGAGTCAGGCCTGACCACAATTTCCGCATCGGTATCCGGGTCGTGAGCGATGATATTGTCCTTGTCCAGCGGAGAAGGCAGCAATTCCATCACATAATCAAGCAGTGTCTGAACACCCTTATTTTTGAAAGATGACCCGCAAACCATCGGGACGATCTTCATATCGATAGTCGCCTTTCTGAGGGCTGTCAGGATTTCAGTTTCCGTGATCGTTCCAGGATCGTTGAAGAATTTCTCCATCAATGATTCGTCGTACTCGGCCACTGCTTCCAGAAGCTTCTCACGATAAGTAACTACATCATCCTTCAGATCATCAGGGATAGGGACTTCCTGAAAAGTCATTCCCTTATCAGCATCATTCCAGATCATCGCCTTGTTTTTCACAAGGTCGACCACGCCCCTGAAGTTATCTTCTGTGCCTATCGGCAATTGCAATGCTACTGCGTTACTACCCAGTCTTTCCTTTACCTGCTTGCAGACGCCAATAAAATCCGCGCCAGCGCGGTCCATCTTGTTAACAAAGCCGATACGGGCAACTTTGTAGTTATCAGCCAGCCTCCAGTTCGTTTCTGATTGCGGTTCAACACCGTCTACAGAGCTGAAAAGAAAAACCAACCCATCAAGTACACGCAGGGAGCGGTTTACCTCAACGGTAAAGTCGACGTGGCCGGGTGTATCGATGATGTTGATGTGATATTCCTGACCCTCGTATTTCCAGGGCACGGTAGTGGCGGCGGAAGTGATGGTAATACCCCTCTCCTGTTCCTGCGCCATCCAGTCCATTGTGGCCGATCCTTCGTGCGTTTCGCCAAGCTTATAGTTCACACCAGAGTAGTACAGAATCCTTTCTGTAGTCGTAGTCTTACCGGCATCGATGTGGGCTGCGATCCCGATATTTCTGGTGAATTTTAAATCTCTTGCCATTGATTTGGTCGTGCTTATTAGAATCTGAAATGCGAGAACGCTTTGTTAGCTTCCGCCATCCGGTGGGTATCGTCTTTCTTCTTGATCGCTGCCCCCTCCCCTTTGGATGCAGCGATAATTTCAGCCGCCAGTCTGTCCATCATGGTCTTTTCGCCGCGTGCCCGTGAGTAGTCGATCAGCCATTTGATAGTCAGGTTAGTCTTTCTTTCGGGACGAATTTCTATGGGAACCTGAAAAGTAGCTCCACCAACCCGGCGGCTCTTAACTTCAACAGACGGTGTAAGGTTGCTCATAGCCCTTTTCCAGACCTCAAGGCCATTCTCGTTGGTCTTTTTCTCAACGAGTGCCACGGCATCATAAAAAATAGAGTAGGCTGTGCTCTTTTTGCCGCTTTCCATCAGGTAGTTCACAAACTTCGTTACCAGCGTGTCGTTGAACTTCGGGTCGGGAAGTAAGTACCTCTTCTTAGGTTTTGTCTTTCTCATGACTAGTCAATATTATTTTTTGCCTTTTGCGGGCGCCGCAGCGCCAGCCTTAGGTCTTTTTGCTCCATATTTAGATCTGCTCTGAGCCCTTCCGTTTACACCCGCTGTATCCAGCGCGCCACGAATGATGTGATAACGCACACCTGGAAGGTCTTTTACCCTGCCTCCACGGATCAATACAATAGAGTGCTCCTGAAGGTTGTGTCCCTCCCCGGGTATATAAGCATTCACCTCTTTACTGTTGGTAAGGCGAACCCTGGCTACCTTTCTCATCGCCGAATTCGGCTTTTTAGGGGTAGTAGTGTACACGCGGGTACAAACACCCCGGCGCTGGGGGCATGAATCAAGAGCTGGAGATTTAGACTTAAACGTCAGTTTCTTCCTTCCTCTTCTTACAAGTTGCTGAATGGTAGGCATTTATATAGTTAAATTTATAACCTGTCGAAATTAGGATTGCAAAGGTATAATAAGTCGGAAAGCTTACAAAATCCTGGACCAACATTTTCGGCCTCCGTCCCCCGGAAACCCGAAACCAGGCATCCGGCTACGCCTCACCCATCGTTCCCCCGAAGTTCATTGGAAACTTGGGCATGTCTTCGGTCCGTTTGATAGGCCCAAAAGCTGCTTCGTACTTCTCAATGTTGTCTTTCAGAGCTGCCAGAAACCGCTTCGCATGCTCAGGGGTAATGACAATCCGCGACTTCACCTTGGCTTTCGGAACACCCGGCATCAGCCTGATAAAGTCAATGACGAATTCACTGTTGGAGTGGGCAATCATTGCCAGGTTGGAATAAATACCCTCGGCAATCTCTTCCGTCAACTCAATGTTGATCTGGTTCTGAGCTTGTTTCTTCTTTTCGTCTTCCATGTCGTTATTAGTTCAAAGATCAAGGTTCAAAGTTCAAGGCCAGGAGCACCTCTGCCCGAAGTCCCTGTACCTTAAACTTTGAACCTTAAACTAAACTTTAAACCTTGAACGTAAGCCGATCACTCCTGAAGCTCTATCTCTTTCGATTTTGAGGATTCGGGGCTGATCAGGGCGTTGTATTCATCCTTGTGAGTCACAATCAGGTCGTTAAACCTGCGTTGGCCCGTTCCGGCAGGGATAAGGTGACCCACGATCACGTTCTCCTTCATACCCATCAACCAGTCGGTTTTCCCGCGGATAGCCGCTTCACTCAGGACCTTCGTAGTTTCCTGGAACGACGCAGCTGACAGCCAGCTTTCAGTTTTCAGCGATGCCTGGGTAATACCTTGCAGCGTAGGTCTCGAAACTGCAGCAAGCGCATCTCGTACTTCAACCAGCTTCTCATCATTCCGTCTCAATACTGAGTTTTCATCGCGGAATTCACGGGCGGAAATGATCTGACCGGGCTTCATGGTCTTGGAGTCGCCGCCATCTACCACAACCTTTTTGTCAATTACGGTATCGTTTTCTTCTCGAAAAACAAATTTGTCGACGTATTCGCCCGGCAGGAAGTTGGTATCTCCCGGATCGATGATCTCGACTTTCTGCATCATCTGGCTTACAATAGCCTCGATGTGCTTATCGTTGATCTTCACACCCTGCAGGCGGTAAACCTCCTGGATCTCATTCACGAGGTATTCCTGAACGGCAGTAGGTCCTTTAATCAACAGGATATCCGAAGGTGTGATACTTCCGTCAGACAGAGGCTGGCCAGCTTTCACGAAGTCGTTGTCCTGAACGAGAATGTGCTTCGACAGGGGCACGAGGTAGCGTTTCTGCACACCGTCGCGCGACTCAATGAATATCTCGCGATTACCACGCTTGATACCGCCATACGTTACAACACCATCGATCTCACTTACAACGGCCGGGTTAGACGGGTTCCGTGCTTCGAACAATTCCGTCACACGCGGCAGACCACCTGTAATGTCGCGCGATTTACCCATTGTACGAGGTATTTTCGCCAACACCTGTCCGGCTTTGATCTTCTCTCCCTGATCTACTGCAAGGTGAGCGCCTACCGGAATGTTGTATCCCTTCGAATCATTCTTGCCTTTGACAACAACCGCAGGGTTCTTCGTCTTGTCGCGGGTATCCGTGATCACCTTCTCGCGGTGGCCGGTCTGCTCGTCAGACTCTTCCTTGTATGTTACTCCCTCGATGATAGATTCGTACTCTACTGTACCGTCGAATTCTGAAAGGATAACAGCATTGTAGGGATCCCAGAAACAGATCTCATCGCCTTTTTCAACAGCCTGTCCGTCTTTCACTTTCAGGAACGCACCATAAGGGACGTTGTTGCTTATCAGCACACGACCTTTCTCCTTGTCGACAATCCTGATCTCTCCTGTACGACCCATCACCACTTCTACAGGCTTATTATCGCTGTCGGTAGTCGCGATAACGCGGATACCTTCAAATTCAACAACACCAGGGAACTTGGCCTTGATATTGGCTTCAACAGCGATGTTGGACGCTGTACCCCCTACGTGGAAGGTACGGAGCGTAAGCTGCGTTCCGGGCTCACCGATCGACTGAGCAGCAATGACGCCAACAGCCTCTCCGGCCTGAACCATCACGCCCGTCGAGAGATTGCGGCCGTAGCATTTCGCGCAGCCCCCGATCTTCGACTCACATGTAAGCAGCGAACGGATCTCGACTTCCTCTATAGATGTGTCTTCGATCTTCTTCGCAATCTCATCTGTTATTTCTTCGTTCGCATCCAGGATCATTTCCTCCGTCAGCGGGTCGTACACAGCATGTACTGTAACACGACCGACGATCCGCTCAGAGAGCGGCTCAACGATATCCTCGTTGTCCTTGAGCGCTGTTACCTTCAATCCGCGAAGTGTTCCACAATCCGATTCAGTGATCACGAGATCGTGCGCCACATCCACCAGCCTTCTGGTGAGATAACCGGCATCGGCTGTCTTCAGGGCTGTATCGGCGAGACCTTTCCGCGCTCCGTGCGTAGAGATAAAGTACTCCAATACATCCAGTCCTTCTTTGAAGTTCGAAAGGATCGGATTCTCAATAATAGAACCAACGGAGCCCGCGAGATTTTTCTGTGGCTTCGCCATCAGTCCGCGCATACCTCCCAGCTGCCTGATCTGCTCTCTCGAGCCCCTCGCACCGGAGTGCATCATCATGTAGATCGAGTTAAACCCTTGCTGATCTTCCTCAAGCTGTTTCATCAGCGTATTGGTAAGCAGCGTATTGGTTCTCGTCCAGATATCGATCACCTGGTTGTAACGCTCGTTGTCTGTGATCAGACCCATCATATAGTTGTTCCACACGCCATCAACCTCTTCCTGCGCGTTGGCAACCAGTTTCTCTTTTTCAACAGGGATCTTGACATCGTTCAAGCCCATTGACAGTCCGCCTTTATACGCCATCTGGAACCCAAGGTCCTTGATATCATCCAGGAACTTCGCAGTCTTCGAAAGGCCCGCTTGCTTGAATACATTGGAAATGATCGTCTGCAGCTTCTTTTTCGTGAGGAGCTCGTTCACAAAGCCAACCTCTTCAGGAACGTACTGGTTGAAGATCACGCGACCCACAACGGTATCGATGAGCGCAGTCTGTCCGTCACGCAGGTTAGCTCTTACTTTAATTGCGGCATGTTTTGATATCCTGCCCTCATTATAAGCGATGATAACTTCTTCAGCAGAGAAGAATTTCTTGCCTTCACCAGCGATCGGAAACTCGGGGGTACTCGTCCTTCCTTTCGTCAGGTAGTAAAGCCCCAACACCATATCCTGTGAAGGTACCGTAATCGGCGCGCCGTTCGCAGGGTTCAGAATGTTGTGCGAAGAAAGCATCAGCATAGACGCCTCGAGTATCGCTTCCTGACCAAGCGGTACGTGAACGGCCATCTGGTCACCGTCGAAGTCGGCATTGAACGCCGTACATACGAGCGGGTGGAGTTGAATCGCTTTTCCTTCGATCAGCTTGGGTTGGAACGCCTGGATACCGAGACGGTGCAGCGTTGGCGCACGGTTCAGCAAAACAGGGTGTCCTTTCAATACGTTTTCGAGGATATCCCAAATCACGGGATCCTTCCGGTCAACGATCTTCTTCGCCGACTTCACCGTCTTTACAATACCCCTCTCAATGAGTTTCCGGATAATGAACGGCTTGAAGAGCTCGGCCGCCATATCTTTTGGCAAACCACACTCATGCAGTTTCAGTTCCGGCCCCACCACGATTACCGAACGACCGGAATAATCGACGCGTTTTCCGAGAAGGTTTTGACGGAAACGACCTTGCTTACCTTTCAGCATATCACTCAGTGACTTCAACGCGCGGTTTCCATCCGAACGAACGGCGTTCACCTTGCGCGAGTTGTCGAACAATGAGTCGACTGCCTCCTGTAACATACGCTTCTCGTTGCGCAGGATAACTTCAGGAGCCTTGATGTCGATCAGCCTCTTGAGGCGATTGTTTCTGATAATAACACGGCGATAGAGGTCGTTGAGGTCTGACGTTGCAAACCGGCCGCCATCCAGCGGCACCAGCGGACGCAACTCAGGCGGAATAACCGGAACCATCTTAATAACCATCCACTCAGGTTTGTTCTCGATGCGGGTTCTCGCTTCGCGGAAAGCTTCAACAACTTTCAGGCGTTTCAGAGCCTCTGCCTTGCGTTGCTGCGAGGTATCCGTTGCAGCCTGGTGACGCAATTCGTACGACAATGAATCGAGTTCTGTTCTTGCCAGCAACATTTCAAGTGCTTCCGCACCCATCTTGGCAATAAACTTTTTCGGGTCATTATCATCCAGCATTTGATTCTCACGCGGAAGCTTATCGACGATATCGAGATACTCTTCCTCAGTGAGGAAATCAAGCCTGTTGATACCATCCTCCTCTTTCAGACCTGGCTGGATTACAACATATCGCTCATAGTAGATGATCTGATCGAGCTTCTTCGTAGGAAGGCCGATCAGATATCCGATTTTGTTGGGCAGCGAGCGGAAATACCAGATGTGCGCCACCGGCACAACCAGTTCAATGTGCCCCATACGTTCACGGCGCACCTTCTTCTCCGTAACTTCCACACCGCACCGGTCGCAGATGATTCCCTTGTACCGGATACGCTTATATTTTCCGCAATGACACTCCCAATCCTTCACCGGACCAAATATCCGCTCGCAGAACAAACCTCCCATCTCGGGCTTATATGTTCTGTAGTTGATTGTCTCCGGCTGTGTCACCTCACCGTGCGAGCTTTCCAGAATTGACTCCGGAGAAGCAAGGCTGATAGTGATTCTGGAGAAATCATTGTTGATCTTTTTATTCTTTCTGAAAGACATATCTTTTAGTTTTTTAGTCCACGGTCGACGGTCTTCTAATCCATCGTTATCTCCAATGCGAGACCTCTGAGTTCATGCACGAGTACATTGAATGACTCGGGTATATTTGGCTTGCGCATGTTTTCTCCCTTCACTATGGCCTCATAAGCTTTCGCACGGCCTATCACGTCATCTGACTTGACAGTGAGTATCTCCTGAAGGATATGGGAAGCGCCGAACGCTTCGATAGCCCAAACCTCCATCTCTCCGAAACGCTGACCACCAAACTGAGCTTTACCTCCCAGCGGCTGCTGCGTGATCAGTGAGTAAGGTCCGATTGAGCGTGCGTGCATCTTGTCATCTACAAGGTGACCGAGTTTCAGCATGTAGGCAATTCCAACCGTCACCGGTTGGTCAAACTTCTCGCCGGTTAACCCGTCAAACAGATACGTCCGCCCGTATTGAGGAAGTCCCGCCTCCGTCAATTCCTTATCAACTTCTTCCAGCGACGCGCCGTCAAAGATCGGAGTAGCGTATGTCCGGTCGAGTTTCAGACCCGCCCAGGCAAGCACGGTTTCATAGATTTGTCCAAGGTTCATACGCGACGGTACGCCCAATGGGTTGAGACAGATGTCGACCGGAGTACCGTCCTCAAGAAACGGCATATCCTCTTCGCGTACGATCCGTGCAACAACACCCTTGTTACCGTGGCGACCCGCCATCTTATCACCTACTTTAAGCTTGCGTTTCTTAGCCACATATACTTTTGCGAGCTGAACAATTCCGGTCGGGAGTTCATCGCCTACTTCCAACGTAAACCGCTCACGCTTGAATTCTCCCGCGTAGTTGTTACGCTTGTTGAGGTAGTTCTTAACTGTCTGTGCTATCAGTTCGTTGGTATGTTCATCCGAGCTCCAGTTTTCGAGGCTGACATCCGCGATGAGGTTCACCTCTTCCGGAACATTGTAATTGCTCTCGTCACGGTAGATGTTCTTATCCGGGAACAGGTTGTTATCGATAACCTTTGCCGAGAATTTAACACCCTTGCTGATCAGTTCATCGCCAAACTTATGCTTCACGCCGTTGCTCGTTTTTCCATTGAGCAGTGATGTCAGCTTCTTCACCATTTCATCACGAAGGTCGGCGAGACTCTTGCTGTACTTGTTTTTCAGCGCATCCAGCTCCTTTTTCGATTTCGTGCGGACATCCTTGTCACGCTTCGGCCTCGAGAAAAGCTTGGTGTCGATAACGACCCCTTTCAGTGATGGCGGCGCCTTAAGAGATGCGTCTTTCACATCGCCGGCTTTGTCTCCGAAGATAGCGCGCAGAAGTTTCTCTTCCGGTGTAGGGTCGGTCTCACCTTTAGGGGTGATCTTACCGATCAGAATATCACCTTCTTTCACCTCCGCTCCGATGCGGATAATACCGTTTTCATCGAGATGCTTAACGGCCTCTTCGCTTACGTTCGGAATTTCAGATGTGAGTTCTTCTTCACCGCGTTTAGTATCACGAACTTCCAGTTCAAACTCTTCGATGTGGATAGATGTGTAGATATCATCGCGCACAACGCGTTCCGATATCACAATCGCATCCTCGAAGTTGTATCCCTGCCATGGCATGTAGGCCACGAGGAGGTTACGACCCAGAGCAAGTTCGCCATTCTGTGTAGCGTAGCCCTCGCACAACGGCTGCCCTTTCACCACCTTCTCACCTTTTCTTACAAGGGGAGTAAGGTTAATACAGGTATCCTGGTTGGTTCTTCTGAACTTGATCAGGCTATAAGTCTTGAATTCATCGTCGAAGCTGACGAGTCTTTGTTCGTCAGTGACGTCGTATTTGATGGTAATGTTTTTCGCATCCACGCTGTCTACCACGCCATTTCCTTCGGCGAGGATCAGCGCGCGCGAATCAAGCGCAACCTGGCCTTCCAGACCCGTGCCTACGATCGGTGCTTCAGGTCGCATCAGCGGCACTGCCTGGCGTTGCATGTTCGAACCCATCAGCGCACGGTTTGCATCATCGTGCTCCAGGAACGGAATCAGCGACGCGGCAACCGACACAATCTGGTTCGGCGCGATGTCCATATATCTGAGATCATTCGGTTCCACTACAGGGAAGTCACCCTCGAAACGAGCCTTGACCTTTTCTACTGTGAACTCACCATTCGGCTTGAGCGGAACATTGGCTTGCGCGATGTAGTTGGTGTCTTCTTCCTCAGCCGTCAGGTATATGACAGGATCTTTCACCCTCACTTTACCATTCTCAATCTTGCGGTAAGGCGTTTCGATGAATCCCATCTTATTGACTTTGGCGTGAACGCAAAGAGACGAGATCAGTCCGATATTGGGACCTTCGGGCGTCTCAATAGTACACAGCCGGCCGTAGTGAGTATAATGCACATCCCTAACCTCAAAGCCCGCGCGTTCGCGTGAGAGACCACCTGGACCGAGTGCCGACATCCGGCGCTTATGAGTAATCTCCGCCAGTGGATTGGTTTGATCCATGAACTGGGAGAGCTGGTTGGTTCCGAAGAACGAGTTGATAACGGAAGACAGCGTACGCGCGTTGATCAGATCTACGGGCTTAAAGTCTTCGTTGTCGCGAACGTTCATCCGCTCCTTGATAGTCCTCGCCATACGCGCGAGACCAACACCAAATTGCGAATACAATTGTTCGCCTACAGTCCTTACACGACGGTTGCTAAGGTGGTCGATATCATCGACAACCGCTTTGGAGTTGATAAGGCCTATCAGGTATTTCACGATCAGGATAATATCCTCTTTTGTGAGTACCCGCTGATCGTAACTCAGGTCGAGACCGAGTTTTTTGTTGATTCTGTAACGACCTACTTCGCCGAGATCGTAGCGCTTTTCGCTGAAGAAAAGGCTCTGAATAATATCGCGTGCAGTTTGTTCGTCGGGAGCTTCGGTATTTCTGAGCTGGCGATAAATGTATTCCACCGCTTCCTTTTCGGAGTTGGAGGTATCTTTCGCAAGCGTATTGAAAATAATGTTGTAGTCTGTGATATTGATATCGTCGCGGTGCAGGATGATAGACTTTACGCCTGAATCAATAATGATATCCACATCTTCCGCTTCGATAATGTGATCGCGTTCGAGCAGCACTTCATTGCGGTCGATCGACACCACTTCACCGGTATCCTCATCAACGAAGTCTTCTGTCCATGTTTTCAGAACCCGTGCGGCAAGTTTTCTGCCGGCGACTTTCTTGAGTGTATTTTTATTGGCTTCCACCTCTTCGGAGAGGCCGAACAGGTCGAGAATATCTTTATCGGAGCCGTAGCCGATAGCGCGGAGCAGGGTCGTAACCGGGAATTTCTTTTTGCGATCGATGTAGGCATACATGACGGCGTTAACATCGGTAGCAAACTCGATCCACGATCCTTTGAATGGAATGATCCGTGCGGAATACAATTTTGTTCCATTCGTGTGTTTGCTCATAGCGAAGAACACACCGGGAGAGCGGTGCAACTGGGATACGATTACCCGTTCAGCGCCGTTGATTACAAACGAACCCTTCTCGGTCATATAGGGGATGTTCCCGAGGAACACCTCCTGTTCGATTGTTTCGAAATCCTCGTTGTCTTCGTCGTTGCAGGTAAGGCGCAGCTTCGCCTTCAGGGGAACTGAGAATGTAAGTCCCCGGTCAATACATTCGTCAACGTTGTACTTGGGAGGGTCGATGGTATAATCGACAAATTCGAGCACAAAATTTTCACGGGAATCGCTGATCGGGAAGTTTTCTGCAAAAACCTTGTAAAGACCTTCATTCTGTCTTTTTTCCGCCGGCGTTTCTATCTGTAAAAAATCTTTGAAAGACTGGAGTTGAAGGTCCAGAAAATCAGGGTAATCGAGAATTTTCTCAATTGATGAGAAATCGATTCGACCGTTATTACTTTTCTTTGCCAAGGTGTGTTTCGTTTTAGGTTTTAAATCCTGTACCCGAAACAATCAACGACGATCAGGATTTCGGGTTCAGCGTGCCACTGGGCATAAATAGGGATAGACCCCGGCTCATTCTTAAGCGATTTTCTCGCATTTCAGAACGCAGACACGGGGTCTAACCGAAGCTTTAAGAGAAGAACTCTTCCTCAAGAGAATTACTTCAACTCTACTTCAGCACCAGCCTCGGTGAGTTGCTTCTTAAGGTTTTCAGCTTCGTCCTTAGGCAAACCTTCCTTAATGGTTTTCGGAGCGCCGTCAACCAGGTCTTTAGCCTCTTTCAGGCCAAGACCGGTAAGTTCTTTCACCAGCTTAACGATTTGAAGTTTATTGGCGCCAGGTGCTTTCAACACAACATCAAAGTTGGTTTTTTCTTCAGCAGCCGCACCGCCACCAGCTCCTGCGGCAGGACCGGCAACAGCTACAGCAGCAGCTGCAGGTTCAATGCCATACGTTTCCTTCAGATAAGAAGCCAATTCATTTACTTCTTTAACAGTGAGTTCAACAAGTTGATCTCCAAGAGCTTTTATGTCAGCCATTTCTATAAAATTTAATTGATTCAGGATTCTTAAAAATTGTTTTACTAATTGTTGCGTTCTTCGAGCGTCTTAACCAATCCCGCGATGGTATGCTTACCACTTGACAGAGCGGAGATAACGTTCTTCGCAGGAGATTGCAGCAGGGAGATAATATCGCCGATAAGTTCGTCTTTCGACTTGAGTTCGCTGAGCATTCCCAGGTTCTCGTCGCCGATGTAGATCGAAGCATCGATCGAAGCTCCTTTCAGGACAGGTTTACCGTCCTTTTTGGTGCGGAACTCCCTGATCACTTTTGCAGGCAGGTTGCCGATTTCTTTGGAGAAAATCACTCCGGAGAAACCGTTCAGCACGGCAAACAATTGTGAATAATCAGCTCCCTCCTGCTTTTCAAGCGCTTTGCGGATGAGTGTATTTTTGTACACGCCATATTCCACACCGCTCTTAAAGCACATCCTTCTGAACACATTCACTTCCGCAACCGTAAAGCCGGATGCGTCCGTGATGTAGAAGTGAGGGTGGTTGCTGAACTTCTCCGCGAGCTCCTCGATGATAATTGCTTTTTCTTCTCTGGTCATTGTTTTAAATCTTAAATACCAGCAATTGAGTTCGCGTCAACCGTAACGCCCGGGCTCATGGTAGTCGAAATGGTTATACTTCTGAAGTATGCACCTTTCGCTGAGGCCGGTTTGAGTTTGGCCAACGTTTGGATCATTTCTGTAGCATTGTCCCGGATTGATTCAACCGGAAAGGAAGCTTTGCCAATGCCGACATGGATGATACCTTGTTTATCAATTTTGAAGTCGATTTTTCCGGCTTTCACTTCTTTGACAGCCTTGCCGACTTCGAGCGTAACAGTTCCTGATTTAGGGTTTGGCATCAGGCCGCGGGGACCCAGCACCTTGCCGAGTTTACCGACCTTCGCCATGACAGTAGGTGTACAGATGATCACATCGATATCCGTCCAGCCACCTTCAATTTTCGCAATATAATCGTCCAGTCCAACGTGGTCGGCACCTGCTTCTGTGGCCTCCTGATGCTTGTCTGGCGTTGCCAGAACCAGTACACGAACCGTTTTGCCGAGGCCGTGCGGCAGAGAAACCACACCACGCACCATCTGGTCAGATTTTTTTGGATCCACACCCAGGCGAATATCCAGGTCTACCGAGGCATCGAACTTGGTGAAAGTGATTTCCTTCACAACTTTCGCTGCTTCCTCAAGTGAGTAGGCTTTCTCCGGACTGTATTTTGCTAAAACAGCTTTTCTGCTTTTTGAGATTCTTCGTGCCATTGTTATTGGATTATTGTTCCCAGGGGGCTGTTCCTGAAATCGAGACTCCGAGACTTCTTGCGGTACCGGCAACGGTTTTCATTGCCGACTCTATTTTGAACGCATTCAGATCGGGCATTTTTATTTCTGCAATTGCTTTAACCTGATCCCAGGTGATAGATCCGATTTTTACTGTTTTCGGTTCTGCAGAACCTTTCTGCTTTTTGACCGCATCCAGGATCAATATGGCTGCTGGTGGGGTCTTGATGACGAAGTCGAAAGACTTGTCGTTATAGATCGTTACCAATACCGGCAGTACCTGACCGGGTTTGTCCTGTGTCCGCGCGTTGAACTGCTTGCAGAAGTCCATGATGTTCAATCCTTTTGAACCCAACGCAGGACCGATTGGAGGTGCCGGATTGGCCGCCCCGCCTTTAACCTGTAGTTTTAAGTAACCTGTAATTTGCTTTGCCATATTTCTAGCTCAAATCTTAATCTACTTTTTCAACCTGCATATAGCTCAGCTCTACCGGCGTATTCCGACCGAAGATCTTCACCATAACATTCAGTTTCTTTTTGTCTTCGAATATCTCTTCGACAGTTCCTGTAAAGCCGCTGAAAGGACCATCCATCACCTTTACAGACTCGCCCTTTATAAATGGAGTCTCCAGCTTTACTTCAAATTCATCTATTTCGTCTACTTTACCCAGGATGCGATTCACTTCCGACTGGCGGAGGGCAACCGGATCTTTCGACGACCCTGTTCCATTGTTCCCGAGAAAACCAATCACACCGGGAATATTATTGACCGTGTGGTAGGCTTCACCATTGGAGAGATCTGCGGAAATCAGAACGTAACCAGGGAAAAAGTTTCTCTCCCTGACACGCTTCTTTCCGTTTCTCATTTCATATACTTTCTCCGATGGGATGAGCACCTGGGGAATAAATTCGACCAGCTTTGAGCGTTCGATCTCCGTCTCCAGGTAGGATTTTACCTTCTTTTCCTGGCCACTTACGACCCTGAGAACGTACCACTTCAGTTCACCCATTCGTAAAAACGATTAAAAACCAGAATAAAATGCCTGTAAGCTCGTCTTGAACACCCAGTCGACCGCACCGATCAGCAAGGCAAAGATGGTGGACGCCACCAGCACTAAAACAGCACTGGACTGCAATTCACTGAACTTGGACCAGGTCACCTTGTACCTAAGCTCATTCCAGGACTCTACAAAATAGGTTGTTAACTTTTCCATGACTATTTGCCTTGCAAAACCATCAATCTCAACACTCTCTCTGCACGGGTGGAGAGACTCGAACTCCCAGCCAACGGTTTTGGAGACCGCTACTCTACCAATTGAGCTACACCCGTCTATTTGGGACTCCGAAGTTTAACCCTCAGCTACTCTACCTCCCGATAGCTATCGGGATGAGCTACACCCGTCTATTTGGGACTCCGAAGTTTAACCCCCAGCTACTCTACCTCCCGATAGCTATCGGGATGAGCTACACCCGTCTATTTGGGA
>CAZBNP010000014.1:0-1712 GCA_964493505.1 uncultured Roseivirgaceae bacterium | reverse complement strand
CTCCGAAGTTTATCCTCAGCTACTCTACCTCCCGATCCCGATAACTATCGGGATATCAGGATGAGCTACACCCGTTTAATTTATGTGTTTTCTGAAGCTTTTGCGCCTGGCTTTTCAGGGTTTTGCCCAATCCCCAGAGCCGTACCCGTACACTCAGCCCAAAAGGACTGCAAAGGTAGGCGAAAGGTGTTAAAAACAAAAGCGTTTCTGAGAAAAATCTCAGAAACGCCGGTTGTGATTTCAAGCTATTTTTAGACCGCTAAGCCGCTCTTAGTCAGCAATCTCAGTCACCTGTCCTGAACCTACGGTGCGACCACCTTCGCGGATAGCGAAACGGAGACCTTTTTCCATAGCAATCTTGTTGATCAGCTCCACCTGAATGGAGATATTATCGCCAGGCATAACCATTTCTACCCCTTCAGGCAGCATGATCTCACCTGTAACGTCAGTGGTTCTGAAATAGAACTGCGGGCGGTACTTGTTAAAGAACGGAGTGTGACGTCCGCCTTCCTCTTTCGAAAGCACGTAGACCTCAGCCTTGAACTTCGAGTGAGGAGTAACTGAGTTAGGCTTACAGATAACCATACCGCGTTTGATCTGCTCTTTCTCAATACCGCGGAGCAGCAAACCAACGTTGTCACCAGCTTCACCTCTATCGAGGATCTTACGGAACATTTCCACACCTGTAATAGTAGAGGTAAGCTCTTCAGCACCCATACCCAGGATCTGAACCGGATCACCAGTTTTGATCACACCGCGCTCAATACGACCGGTAGCAACAGTTCCACGACCAGTAATAGAGAAGACGTCTTCCACAGGCATGAGGAAATCCTTGTCAACCAGGCGGACAGGCAGCGGGATGTGCTCGTCAACAGCCTTCATCAACTCTTCAATTTTCTCAACCCATTTCGGCTCGCCGTTCAGGCCGCCAAGCGCTGACCCACGGATAACCGGAATATCGTCGCCAGGGAAGCTGTAAGACGAAAGGAGCTCACGAACTTCCATTTCAACCAGGTCGAGCAATTCAGGATCGTCAACAAGGTCAACTTTGTTCATGAACACAACCAGTGCAGGTACACCTACCTGACGGGCAAGAAGGATGTGCTCGCGAGTCTGTGGCATCGGGCCATCAGTAGCCGCGACCACGAGAATAGCACCGTCCATCTGTGCCGCTCCCGTAACCATGTTCTTTACATAGTCAGCGTGACCCGGACAGTCAACGTGCGCATAGTGACGGTTTGCTGTCTGATATTCAACGTGCGATGTATTAATCGTAATACCGCGTTCCTTTTCTTCCGGCGCATTGTCGATTGAAGAGAAATCGCGTGCTGATGCCAGACCTTTGTCGGAAAGTACCTTTGTAATCGCTGCAGTAAGAGTGGTCTTACCGTGGTCAACGTGACCGATGGTGCCAACATTTACGTGTGGTTTCGAACGATCAAATGTTTCTTTTGCCATATGTGAAAATTCCAGTTAAAGTTTAAAGTGTATAATAATTAATCGTTTTTTACACAAAACCTCTCATTATTTAATGAGAAGCACACCCTAAACATTTTAAGCCTCTTGAATAAGGGTAAAATCATTTCTGACTACTTTTTTATGATCCGCCCCTGCAGATCAGCCGTTTCAGATCGCCCGCTGGCAAAATCCTCCACGGTCTGGAGCCGTTGATGAGGATTGAACTCACGACCTCTTCCTTACCAAGGAAGTGC
>CAZBNP010000013.1:43254-139611 GCA_964493505.1 uncultured Roseivirgaceae bacterium | reverse complement strand
GAAAATCTGGTGTCCTAACCCCTAGACGAACGGACCGTCTTAAAAGGAGGTGCAAATATAGAGCGGAGAAACGTATTTGCAAAACCCGCTTGTTTACTTTTTACTTTTTTAGAAAACCCGCGGAAAGTTCATCTTTCGGGGGTGAATTTGTCATAAATTGATGTGCTAATGATGTTCTAAATAAAGTTACTCGAATATGAAAAGAAGTTACTTATTGCTGTTTTTACTTTTTTCTTGCTCCCTGCTCTCCGCACAGGTGCGTCTTCCGGGGATTTTTGGCGACCACATGGTCCTTCAACGCGACAGACCCATCGCCGTGTGGGGCTGGAGCAGTCCCGGCGAGCGAGTCTCGGTGCAAATAGATAAGCAGGAAAAAAAGGTAAAGGCAGGTAAGGACGGTAGGTGGAGCGTGGCGCTCAGCGCCATGCCGGCTGGAGGACCTTTTCAACTCGTGGTCAAAGGAAAAAATACGCTGACTTACAACGACGTACTGATCGGGGAGGTCTGGATCTGCTCGGGACAATCTAATATGGCGTGGACGGTCCAAAGAAGCGATGACGCGGAAAACGAAATTGCGAATGCAAACTATCCGCAGATACGACATATAGCCGTTCCGAGGATAGGATCTGGCGAACCGCTCGATGATATTGCTGAAGCGGCATGGCAAGTGTGCAGCCCGGAAACCGTTCCTGCTTTTACAGCTGTCGGTTATTTCTTTGCGCGAGAGCTGGCGGGAGAAGTCAGGGTACCGATCGGGCTGATCAATACGTCCTGGGGTGGAACACATGTTGAAACATGGACGAGCCGGGAGGCGTTTGAGGCAAGCGCTGAGTTTCGGCCGATGATCGAAGCCGTGGGAAAGATCGAGTTGAACGAAAATGACGCAAAAAAGTCTCCGAACTCGTTCCCGACATTGCTTTATAACGCCATGATCAATCCTTTGATACCCTACACTATTCGCGGCGCGATCTGGTATCAGGGCGAGTCGAATGCCGGCCGTGCCCATCAGTACCGGACCGCGTTTCCGCTGATGATCAGAGACTGGCGTAAGCGTTGGGGGCTGGGCGACTTCCCGTTTTATTTTGTGCAGTTAGCGACATTCAAGGCTTCGAACGGTACCAGCGCGAAGGGAAGCACGTGGGCGGAGTTAAGAGAAGCGCAGACCATGACGCTCTCCCTGCCGAATACAGGTATGGCCGTGACAACCGATATCGGGAACGTGAATGATATCCACCCCACCAACAAGCAGGACGTAGGCTACCGGCTGGCTGTCCAGGCGCTGAATGATGTGTATGGTAAGAATTTGGTAGCCAACGGTCCGGTCTACAAATCGATGGAACAGGATGGAAACAAGATCGTGCTCTCTTTCACCGACATCGGGGGAGGACTTGTCGTCAAAGACCGGTATGGTTATCTGAAAGGATTTGAAATCGCCGGTGCTGATAAAGAATTCCACTACGCACAGGCGCGCCTCGAAGGGAACAAGGTCGTCGTATATCACAAGGATGTATCAAACCCCGTGGCGGTCCGCTTCAATTGGGCTGACGACGCCGGTGATGGCAATCTTTACAATGCGGAAGGATTTCCCGCGGGGCCATTCCGAACTGACAACTGGAAGGGAGTCACCGAAGAAGCGAAATTTCGCGACCCCAGGTAGATCTCTACGGACGGAGTGGCTGAGTGATATCTATGGAATGTCAATGACCTGATCGTACGCCGTGCAATCGAATGTGATGTCGGGTTCGTCCGTAGGACGTTTGAATTTTCCCTTCCGGTAGGGAGATGCAGGGTCGCGGTACACATCGAGCATGAATTGCTCCCAGATCGGGCGAGCTGTTCTTCCGCCGGCGCCGAACACCCACGAAGGAAAATGGATCGAAGGCTCGTCTCCACCCACCCAAACACCGGTGACGAGGTTGTGGGTAATGCCGATATACCAACCGTCCGAAGCCTTGTCTGTCGTACCGGTTTTTCCGCCAACTTCATTGTCTTCTTTCAGGAAGGGGTGGATACCTGAAGAGGTTCCGCCCGGTTCTTCGACACCACCGCGGAGCATGTACACCATCTTGTACGCTGTGTTCTCGTCAGTGACTTGTCGGCTTTGTGGAATGAAGGTTTCTATGATGTTCCCATTCTTGTCTTCGATATGCGTGATCGTGTACGGCTCGGTATGGATTCCCAGGCTGACAAATCCGGAATACGCAGCCACCATGTCCAGTAATCGTACGTCGCTTGTTCCGAGTGCGAGTGAAGGCACAGGGTCGAGCGGTGTGGTGATTCCCATGCGGTGGGCGAATTCCACTACGTTTTCAGGTAGCACGAGTTGTATTGTCTGCACGCTGATCGTGTTTTTTGAAAGCGCGAGGCCGCGACGCATAGTCATCAGATTACCGGAACCTTTATCTCCTTCCGAGTTTCGCACCTCCCATGTTGCGCCGCCGGGAAGCCGGATATCGGGAGAAACGTCGTATATGGGATGGCAAGGCGAGTACCCGGCCTCCATAGCTTTTCCGTAGACAAATGGTTTGAATGTTGACCCCGGCTGTCTCGTTCCCTGACGGACGTGGTCGAACTTGAAGTACTTATGACTGGTACCACCGACCCACGCCTTTACTTCGCCGGTATACGGGTCCATGCTCACCATTCCCGCTTGCAGGAAACGGTTGTAGTATCGCAGTGAGTCGACGTAGCTGAACAGGGTATCGATCTCACCATCCCAGCTGAAGACTTTCATCCGTCGTTTTTTATTGAGAACGATGTCGACGGAATCAGGATAGTCTTCAAATAATCGGGTGAGTTGCTTGTATAGGGGTAACCGTTTTATCTTGTTTTCAACAAAGTTTTCAATTTCATAGCCACCATTGTCCACCCACGGTTCGCTGTCTTTCAGGTTCCATTGTTTGATAAAATTGGCTTGCAAGGGGGCTACCTGTTCTGCTACGGCTCGTTCCGCTTTTTCCTGAAGCCTGCTGTCGATCGTTGTGTAGATCTTTAACCCTGACTCATACAAGTCATATCCGTTATCGCGGCACCATACGAGTAGTCTCGGTGTGATAACGGTTCGGAAGTAGGGTGCAAGTCCGTCGTTTTGATTTTCAACGTTGTAATCCAGCAAAATAGGGAGAGCCTGGATAGAGTCGTACATCTGTCCTGAAAAGATATAGCCATTTTTGTGCAGCTTGTACAGCACCTGGTTGCGTTTTCTTAGTGCATTGTCCGGGCGGCTGAAAGGATTAAACACCGATGGATTCTGGAGAAGTCCGACCAGTACGGCCGACTCCTGAACATTGAGTTGCGAGGGAAGCTTGTTAAAATATGTCTGCGACGCAACCTTGATGCCCCAGGCATTGCTTCCGAAGAAGCTGGTGTTGAGATACAGCGTGATGATTTCTTCCTTCGTGAAACTGCGTTCGATATGAATCGATATGATCCACTCTTTGGTTTTTTGAATGATCCGTCGGGGCAACGGCCCCCAGGAGGAGAGTTTCCCGTCGAGTTCAGGGTTGAGCGTGTACAGGTTCTTGGCTAGCTGTTGCGTGATGGTGCTCCCGCCTCCGGCATTCTGAAACGTCAGTACGCCCCACAGTACACGCGGGTAAGCCCAGAAATCCATTCCGGCGTGTTGATAGAATCGGTGATCTTCCGAGAGTACCAGCGTCTTGACCAGAAAGGGGGAAAGATCCTCATAGCTCGTCTGGCTGCGGTTGCTCAAATATCGAAAGTACCTTCCCAGCGAAACGCCGTCGGATGAGATTAACTCGGACGAAAGATCATTCTCCGGGTTCTCGACCGCTGTGTACGAGGGCATGCCGCCGAAAAAACCGAAGAGGTCAATGCTAACAATGTATACGTAGAGTACGGGTAGCGCAACCGTAATGAAAAACAACGTCCAGATGGTTTTTTTTGCACGCTTTACCCACGACCTCTGTCCGGGGACGGGGGGCTGGATGGTATGCCGAGTTATTTTGCCTTTTGCCCCTGGGGTACTCATTCACCTGGATTCGGAATTTAAACTATCGAAAATATTGCTGACGCGCAAGTGAGCCCGTCGTCTCACCGTTTATCCCGAATATTCAGGTTCTGGTAAACATATACGGAAATACACTGTGAAAGTATTAATTTTCGAAAAACTCACTTAAATATTCGGTGAACGTTATCGGGGATTTAGGCGAGTGTTTGAAGATTTAAAAACTACAACAAGCTTATGCGCAACCTGATTTTCTGGATTTTTCTGTCAACTGTTGTGATGATGGCCTGTTCGGGCAACCAAAGTGAACTGCCCCCCCCGAACATCTTATGGATAACCAGCGAAGACAACAGCCCGCTGTTAGGGTGTTACGGCGATACGTTTGCCACTACCCCAAACCTTGACGCATTTGCCGCCAGGGCATTTCTGTACACCCACGCTTATTCGAATGCACCGGTGTGTGCTCCATCCCGGAATACAATCATCACGGGTGTCTACGCAAGCTCGGGAGGACACGAGAATATGCGCAGTTACTATAGAAAATCAGACGAGGTGAGACTCTATCCGCAGATGCTGCGGGAAGCAGGATACTATTGCACGAACCATGTAAAGGAGGATTTCAATATTTTTCCCGGGCAGACAAAGGATGTATGGGACGAGCTCGGTAAACAAGCGCACTACAAGAATCGTCCGGCTGGACAACCCTTCTTTGCCATCTTCAATTCCACTATTACACACGAGAGTTCGATACACAATTCCATTCCGACAGAACAATTGCGCCATAGACCGGAAGATGTGGTACTGCCGCCCTATCATCCCGATACGGAGGAGATGCGCCATGACTGGGCTCAATACTACGACAAGGTTGAGGATATGGACACGTGGGTCGGTTCTGTTCTCCGGGAACTGGAAGAAAACGGTGAAGCAGAGAATACTATCGTCTTCTATTATTCCGATCACGGAGGTGTACTAGGCAGAAGCAAGCGGTTCATATACGAGACGGGCACGCATGTTCCTCTCATTATACACATTCCGGAAAAGTACAGGCATTTATACCCGGCGGAGAAGCCGGGTGACAAAGTTGATCGCATGGTGAGCTTCGTCGACCTGGCACCAACGCTGTTGAGTATTATTGGCAAGCCCGTTCCTTCATTTCTTCAGGGACAGGCGTTCCTGGGAAAACAAAAGACGGAAGATCCGGAATACGTATTTATGTTTCGCGGTAGGATGGACGAGCGCTATGATATGAGCCGGGCGGTTCGCGACCATAAATATCGCTATATCCGGAATTATATGCCGCACCGTGAATACGCTCAATATATTGACTACCTCTGGCGTGCACCTTCCATGAAATCGTGGGATGCAGCTTTCCACGCGGGCGAATGCAACGATGTTCAGAGCATCTTCTGGAATAAGAAGCCTGCGGAAGAATTGTACGATACCGAGAACGATCCGTGGGAAGTCAACAACCTTGCGTCAGATCCGGCGTATGTGGAAACGCTTGAACGAATGCGCAAAGCCGGCCGTGAATGGATGCTTCGCGTAAAGGATGCAGGGTTTATTCCTGAAGGCGAGCTGGTCGAGCGCACGGGCGACATCGCTCCTTATGATTACATGCGCAGTGGAAATGTCGATCTGCCTGAGCTGATTGAAGTCGCGGAGAAGTCTACAAACCCGGCAAGCGCTAACATTTCTCAATTAGTGGCGTACCTGAAGTCTGACGACGCGACGATCCGCTACTGGGGTGCTACTGGTCTCCTTATACAGGATGAGAAGGCACGTCCGGCAATGGCCGACCTGAGAGCTGCCATCGCCGATCCTTCACCCGATGTTGCGCTTGTTGCCGGTGAAGCCTTGTACAGGCTAGGCGAAAAGGAGGCGGGTAAGCAAGCTATTCTATCGGCGCTGAAATCGACCAATTCTTTTGCGCGTACACGAGCGATCAATGTCATCGACGTTCTTAATGAGTCTGCTCCTGAAATTAAGAACGCGGTAGTTCAGATGCTGGAGGGGCTAACGGAGAGAAATAATCAAAGCTATGACTGGAGAGCAGCACGGGTGATGATGAAGAAGTGGGGGATGGATGCCGAGTTCTAGGTTTCGGGTTCCGGGTTTGGAGAGACATAGGAATTACGAGTTCCCATATTGCCTTTTGCCTATTGCCTATTGCCTATTGCCCTTTGCCCTTTTAATCAAACAGTTTACCAACCATTTCTGCTGCATTCGTTTGCATCTAATATTTTTCATCTTATATTTCACGTACCAAACCTTCGGCCTTTGTTATGCATGGTACATCCGATCATATCTGGAACGCATTTAAAAAAGGTAGCAGGGAGGCGTTTGAAAGGATTTACCGCGACAATATCCGCGACTTG
Source organism: uncultured Roseivirgaceae bacterium (assembly GCA_964493505.1). GTDB lineage: Bacteria > Bacteroidota > Bacteroidia > Cytophagales > Cyclobacteriaceae > Chryseosolibacter. Next base: position 133,269 of record CAZBNP010000013.1, on the reverse strand, counting down.
CTCAATTATGGATACAAGGTCACATCTGACCGCCGTCTTATAGAAGATAGTATCCAGGATCTCTTTATGGAGTTGTGGAACAGCCGATCACGCGTAAGCGAAACTACTTCGGTCCGATTCTACTTGTTTAAAGCCTTGCGATATAAGATCGTGCGCAATTCCCGTCGTCATCCTGATCTGTTGGATGGAAATGTCCGGGCTGACTCGATTGACTTTGCGGAAGGTTCGCATGAAAGCCACCTGATAGCGCTGGAAATCCAGTCGATGCAGATGGCCAACCTGCGCGGCCTGATTGCGAGTCTTCCAGCCCGGCAGCGGGAAGCTATCAACCTTCGCTATTTTCAACATTTCTCAAATGAGGAAATCGCCCGGATCATGGGTGTCAGCTATCCGTCAGCCTGTAAGTTTATCTATGCAGCCCTGAAAAATCTCAAGCATAACCTCCAGATATCCGTTACATCCTGGCTTTTTTTACTAATTTTTTTTCCTGCCGGAGGGGTAAAAACCCTTATTCCCTGTATTGGTATATAAGCGCCTGTCTGAAATCAGGCGCCCCCAAGCATGGAGTACAATCAATTCAGTGTTGAGGAGCTCGCGTCAGACGAGAGTTTTATCGCCTGGGCGACAGGCAGTGTTCCGGAATCACAGAGATTCTGGGAGGAATTTGTTGTCCTTCACCCCGAAATGAGGGTGAAGGTCATGCAGGCGCGTGCGCTGGTTTTGAATCTTCAAAAAGCTCAGGTGCGTCCTATCCCCGATGAACAGGTTGAATACATCTGGGAAATGATCGACACCGCGACGGTGCCGGCACGGCCTGTGATAAAGCGACGATCGTTTTTCCGCCATTATGCCGTGGCTGCCACAGTAGGTGTCGTGGCGGTGACTGCCTTTGCCTTATTCTCTTATCTCCGTCTGCATAAGACTGATAATCATCGCCTCCTGTCGATATCGGATAGTAAATCGGAATTTGTCGAAGAGATGAATACTTCCGGTAATGTGCTCCGGATCCACCTCAGCGATGGTAGTATCGTAGCGCTTGAAAATAACAGCCGACTGAAGTACCGGACAGACTATGAGGGGGAGTCATCACGCGCCGTTTACCTGACTGGAGAAGCATTTTTTGAGGTTGAACGAAATCCGTCACAGCCTTTCCTGGTGCATTCGGGCGAGGTGGTCACTCGTGTTTTGGGTACCAGCTTCCGGGTAAAAGCTCCCGAGGACAAGGAGCAGGTCGTTATTTCTGTCAGAACAGGCCGTGTTTCGGTTTATAAAGCCGGCGGAGACGGACAGGAGACCCAGAAGAATGCTGTCATCGTATTGCCAAACGAACAGGTTACCTATCAACGCGATCTCGACACGTTTGGAAGAGCACTCGTAACGCAACCCGAGATTGTCGACGGAGCCGTCGTTCCTGATGATTTCAATTTTGAAAATACCGCTATCAGAGATGTCTTTGGTGTACTGGAACGAGCCTATCAGGTCGATATCATCTTTGATGAAGAGTTGATGAGCAATTGTTTTTTTACCGCGCCTTTGGGATCTGAGCATCTCTTCGAGAAGCTCAAGATCATTTGCCGAGCAATCGGAGCTGAGTATGAGATTATCGATGCAAAGATTGTCGTTACCGGCACCGGTTGCAAAACCATGATACCGTAAAAACCTAAACGAACACTATGAGATAATACACTACTATCTAAAAAGAAATCGGTGATGTTGTGAGCACCACCGATCCTGCTTTCGCATCCCTCCGCGATGATACCCACTGACAATGAGAGCATCGCGACAAGGGGATATTTTGTCAGAGTTACCAACAAAACATTGCCAATTTATGAAAAAACAACGGACAATTGTCGGTTTGATTTTCCTAGCTATGAAATTTTCGGCGTTGCATATCTTTCTTGCTACCCTGTTTTCGGGACTGGCTATTGCGTCCCCGGAGAATTCATTTGGACAAACCGTGCTTGACGAAGTGATCTCGATCAAGGCCCAGAATGAGAGAGTCAAAACCATCCTGGCTCAGATCGAGAGATCCATTGAAACAAAATTTGCCTATAACCCACAATCGATTCCGATCAACAAGAAGGTCTCTCTTTCGCTGGAAAACGAGAAACTGGCCGATGTTCTTGACAGGCTCCTTTCGCCGATCCAGATAGATTTCGAGGTATCAGGCGATTTTATCATCCTCAGCCGCAAAGCTGAAGATATGCTGGCCGGAGAAAACAGAGAGTCTGTTGCGATCATTTCCATTAGCGGTACGGTCTCCGATGAGAGCGGCCAGCCGCTTCCAGGGGTGAATGTCCTGATCAAGGGCACTACGATCGGGACCACGACGGATGCGGGTGGTCGCTATGCTCTTGAAGTACCCGACGTTTCCGCCATTCTGGTGTTTTCCTTTATAGGATATGCTGCCCAGGAAGTTCCTGTGGGCAACCAGACGGTCATAAACCTGTCTCTGGCGCCCGACGTTCAGGCATTGGAAGAGGTTGTGGTTGTGGGATACGGAACAATGAAAAAGTCCGATCTCACCGGCGCAATCAGTTCGGTTAATTCCGATGCCATTGCCAGGACCAACCCGGTTCAGGCAGCGCGCGCGCTTCAGGGCCAGGTAGCCGGTGTGAACGTCAATAAGGTCAATTCACGCCCCGGTTCAGACTATACGATCGACATTCGCGGTGTACACTCCATCAGTTTCAGCAGTGAACCGCTGGTAGTGATTGACGGTGTGATGGGCGGAAAACTAAACACAGTCAATCCGAGCGATATCGCGTCAATCGATGTATTGAAGGATGCGTCGGCGACAGCGATATACGGTGCGCGGGGTGCGAATGGGGTGATTATCGTCACCACCAAAAAAGGAAAACCTGAAAAGACCCGTGTTACTTACGATAAATATATCGGGGTAAAAATACCGAATTTTCTTCCCGATATGATGACCGCGCAGGAGTTTCACCGTGCCTTCAACGATGTGGTGATCGCCGAGAACCCGTCGGCTAGCCCGCAGTTTACTTCCACTGAAGTGGCCAATGTAAATGCTGGTCGTTCGGTCGACTGGGTTGACCAGGTCACTGACCCATCGATCCAAACAAGCCACGTGATTGCGCTTTCCGGTGGAAGCGAAAATACGACTCACTACTTTTCCGCCGGCTATCTGAATGAAAACGGAAACCTGCTCAACACAGGGTATAAGCGATACAACCTGAAGGGAAGTGTGGATAGCAAACTTGGTAAGGTGGTGCGTGTGGGATTCAACACTTACTACACGAGTAGCATCCTCAATCTCGGTTCCAATGAAACCTTACGCGGCGCTTACCGCGTGCGGCCTACCGGCTCCATATATTTCAAGGATGTAGTAGATGCAACTGAGTCGAACGACAAGGATGTGCAGGGTTATGCCTTCTGGATGGGTATCAAGGATACACAGATCCAGAACCCGATCCTGGAAGTCGCGGCTGATAACTATCAGGATGAGACTAAGGTATCCAGTTTTCTGGGCAATGCCTTTGTCGAACTGACTCCTGTGAAAGGCCTTTCTTTCCGCTCGGCTTTCTCCGCGTCAGCGTTTAACAGTCGAAGAGGCGAGTTCCGCGGACAAGATTCCAAGGCGAGGCTGAACAAGCTGCCGATCGCGAACACGACCAATCACAATGACAACTCTTATACCCTGGATAATATCCTTACGTATAAATTGGAGAGTAACGATCACCAGTTGAACTTTACCGCGGGCCAAAGCGCGTTCTATGAAAGGTTTGAAAGATACTACATGGCGGTAGAGGATCTTCCATACAACTCCGGCTGGTATGCGATGAACACCGCGCCCATTATTACCGGTGTCGAGAGCAGCCTGATTGAACGGTCCATCCTTTCTTATATGGGAAGGGTCAACTATATCTTCAAGGATAAGTATCTGTTTACTCTTACAGGTCGCTATGACGGTTCGTCGGTGCTGGCGGAAGGCAACAAGTGGGCATTCTTTCCAAGTGCCGCGTTCGCATGGAGGTTAGGCGACGAATCTTTCATCCAGGATCTGAACCTGTTTTCCGACTTGAAAATGAGGGTGAGTTATGGTCGCGTCGGAAACGACGTCGTCTCTCCTTACAGTACTCAGGCCTATCTGACACAAACTGCCTACGACTTCGACGGCAATGCTGCTTTTGGTTACGCGCCTGATAACATCGGTAACGCAGACCTCCGCTGGGAACAAAGTCAGGAGTTCAACATCGGATTCAACTTTGGATTCTTGAATAACCGCATACTGGTTGACGCGGAGTACTATAACAAGGTTACCAACGATCTTATCCAGAACGTTGCTCTTCCCCCCTCAAAAGGGTTTGGTGAAGTGACGGCGAACGTGGGTAAGATCCTGAACCGCGGTATCGAGATCTCTGTTAACACGGTCAATCTGGATAAGGGAGCGCTTCGCTGGACATCGAACATCAATTTCTCGACCAATCATAACGAGATACTGGAATTGTACGGAGGAACGATTACCCGCGATATTGCTAATAAGCTTTTTGTAGGTGAATCGCTGCGTTCCCACTATTACTATGAGTTTGACGGTATCTGGCAACTCGACGAAGCCGAAAAGGCTCAGGAATACGGGCAGGTTCCGGGTTCGGTGAAGGTGGTAGATCAAAACAACGATGGCAAGATATCATCGGCCGCCGACGCTGACGACCGCATTGTGCTGGGGAACGAGCTACCCGATTGGCTGGGGGGTATTACCAACAATTTCTATCTAGGGAATTTTGATCTGTCGTTCTTCCTCTATACGCGTCAGGGTGTACAATTCAGAAGTGCCATGCTCAGCGGAACGTTCGGTCAACTTAACCACCCGCGTTACAACAGGCTGGACCTGAACTACTGGACTGAGCAAAACCCCACGAACGATTATTTCGGTGTGTGGCAGGCTAACCCTTACCGGGAGGCTATCGAGTATAAGAATGCAAGCTTCTGGCGGGTACAATACATCACGCTTGGTTACACCTTGCCGTCAAAACTGCTTGAGCGCGCCAACATCAACAACCTGCGGTTTTATCTGAAAGCGGATAATCCGCTGCTGTTTACGCCTGTCAAGTATGCGTGGATGGACCCCGAGTTCAATTCAGGTACGTACCAGGATGATGTTCCGTTCTCAACGATAGCATTCGGTGTCAACTTTTCTCTCTAATATGTTTTATTCAACTTTGAAAGAAATGAAGACTTTGAAAATATTCAGATATCTCCCCGTCGCGTTGAGCCTCCTGGTCGCGACCGGATGCGAGGACTTTCTCCAGGAAGATTCGGTTACCGATGTAACGACGGATTCGTATGTTGTCGATGAAGCAGGATTTGAAGACCTGGTGAAGTCATGCTATCCGTTGTTGAGAGAAATAATCAGTGTCCAGGACAAAGAGAGTCTCGTGTTGCGTGGAACGGATATCTTTACTTCCCTGGGATGGCAGGATGCGGCAAACCCGACGGGGTCGGCCCTTGACACCTACGATGTTCGACTCAATTCTTCAATGGGAGACATTGAAAAACTCTGGGACATTCTCTATTTTGAAGTGGGCAGAACCAACACTGTTCTCAGCCGGGCTCCCGGTATCACATACGTTGACCCGGAGAAGAAAGCAGCACGCGTCGCAGAGGCGCTGTTCCTGCGCTCGCTGGCTTTCTTCTATCTTGTTCAAACCTGGGGCGATGTACCAATGCCGCTGGTGGAAACGAAAACTCCCGGGAAAGACGTGATACGCGTCGCCTCGGCCGACATCTATTCTCAGATCATCAGCGATCTTGAGGCAGCGGAAGCTGACTTGCCGACGACAGCGACTGACTACGGGCGGGTAACGAAAGGCGCTGCACAGTTTCTGCTCGCCCGTGTCTACCTCACTCGGGGGTGGAACTACGACAACGCCCTCGGGGGAAGCAGCGCTGATTTTCAGAACGCGCTCTCATGGGCCGATAAGGTCATAGCCGCGTATCCGCTTGTAAGTGACTACCAACAATTGTTCCCGAAGCGGGATGAGAATCCTCTCAACCAGTACACCGGTGCGCAGAATGACAGGAATAGCGAAGTTGTGTTCGCTATCCAGTATGATGATGACGTTCTTACCTGGGTAAATGAGATATCTGCTCAGCCGGGAAATGGATATCACTCCATGTTTGGCGGCGCGGCTGAGTCTCTTCCGGGGAACCTGGGAAGGACCAGCGACTACAATCGCTTCCAGAACAAGGCTATAACGACTCCGGCTACATACCGGCTCTTCGATCCGGAAAAAGATAAGCGGTATCACCATAACTTCGTCGACGCGCAATACGCCCTGAAAGATGCTCCTAATTATCCATACAGCATTTCTGATCCTGACCTCAAAGTTAGCTATGACAGAGGCGATACAGTTGTGTATTTCCCAGCCTGGAACCAGGTTATCGCTCCCGAAGACATGGGCGTCGATATGGGCGGAACAAAAAAATATACAGTGATCACGATCGATCAGTACGGGAAGGCCCCGACCTCACGACTGAACGGTTTTACTCCGCTGATGTTCAAGTTCTGGCAACCGGGTATTCAGTACGGCGATGCGTATGGAACATTTGACTACGCATTATTCAGGTCTGCCGAGGCGTACCTTATCGCTGCTGAAGCCATCGTGAAAGGTGCTTCCGGTGGTGCGCTTGGTGGCGCTGATGTCTATTACAACACCGTGCTGGATCGCGCGGTAGGTGTCGGAACTGATCCTGAGTGCGCCGAATATCCGGAAGACGTCACATCGATGGAGGTGGTCTCCTACCGGGCTACACCGGGCAATCTTACAATCGACATGATCCTTGATGAGCGCGCGCGCGAGTTGATGGGCGAGTTCTGCCGATGGTTTGACCTGAAACGCACTGGTAAACTCATAGAGCGTACGAAGAAAATGAATCCATGGACAGCCAAGGAAAACATAAGTAAGCTGGCCGAACACCATCTGGTACGACCGATTCCCCAACACGAGATTGACCGGTCGTCTCCGTCGATTTCGCAAAACGATGTTTATTGATTTATAGAGTGATTGCCGGGAAGGACTAGTCATATTCCTTCCCGGCATTTCCTTTGGCCTATGGTATCAACGAAAAAGCTCCTGGCGTTGCTTTCGCTGCCAGTCGTTCTCCTTATAATTATTCCGGTTCAGTACGGTGTGGCAGCAGATCCGACGAAGAAGGAACTGATGTCGGATCTGATTGTCATCAACGATAGTGTGATCGCGGTTGAGATGCAGCGTCAGCTCCTGAATACGCCGACTCGCTATGAAGGCGCCCTCCTGGACCAGGATAGCGTCGTGTCGCCGATTCAGACCGCGCACTTTATTCAGACGCTGATGTGCGGCTATGTGCTGAAGGAATCAAAATACTACAAGTCGCCGGAGCTGCTGATGCGGATGACGATGGCCGCACGTGCCCTTGTTGATCTTCAGCACGAAGACGGAACTATCGACCTGGTGACGACAAACTTCCATTCAACACCCGATCTGGGATTCACGATTTTTCCCCTGGCAGTGGCTTACTCGATCTTGCTTCAAAACAACAAGCTGCCTTTCGGGGGGCTTGCCGTTCCGATGAAGCAATACCTGAAAAAAGCCGGTGATGCCCTTGCGGTGGGCGGGATTCACACCCCCAATCATCGCTGGGTTGTTTCCGCGGCACTGGCCTGGCTTCACAGCTTCTTTAAGGAGGCGAAGTACGAGGCCCGGATCGGTCAATGGCTTGCGGAAGGTGTCGATATCGATCCCGATGGACAATACCACGAGCGAAGTACTTCTATCTATACACCGGTGACAAACAGAGCTCTTCTCGATATCGCCAGGAAGATGAAATACGATCACTTGTACGACATCGTGAGGAAGAATCTCGACATGACGTTTTATTTCGTTCACGCCAACGGTGATGTCGTGACTGAATCGTCGCGGAGAAGGGATCAATACCTTCACGTTGACATGGCAAAGTACTACCAGGCGTACAATCAGCTTGCATTGCTCGATAGGAGCAGCCGCTATTCGGGGATGGTGCAGTATATCACGCAGTCGGTACCGGTTGGTAATCTTCTTTATATGTTACCGGTTTTTGTGGAAGATCCCGCGCTTCTGGGAGCACTTGTGGCACCGACACCGTTGCCCACCCGTTATCACAAACATTTTGAACATTCGGATATCGTGAGGGTAAGAGAAGAAAATGTAGACATGTCTGTGATCACCGACAATCCAACCTTCTTCACGTTTTTTAAAGGCGATGCCGCTATTGAAGCCATACGGCTATCTTCCGCCTTTTTTGGAAAAGGACAGTTCATCAGTCAGGCTTTTGAAAAGAAGGGAGACACCTATGTGATGTCGATGTCGCTGGAGGGACCGTATTATCAGCCATTGCCTGCTGAGATGATCCCGAAAGAAGCTGATACCTGGAAAACGGTGCCCCGTACGCTGCGTGCGAAGTCGGAAGTTCAGCACCTCGAAACGCAGATATTTATAACGCTGGAGGGACCCCGCGCGCGGATTAAAGTACAGGTAGATGGCCCTTTGAATCTGCCCGTCACCCTTGAGCTGGGATTTCGGAACGGAGGCGCATTGCAAAACGTGGTTGAGAAAGCCGGTGTTGACAAGGCGTTTTTCCCCGTCAAAGGCAAGCCGGTCATCTACCAATACGGGGATGACACAATTCGGGTAAGCTCAGGCGTTGTAGCGCATCGCTGGACTCAGCTGAGAGGGGCGCTGCCCAAGCTGGAGGCTGACTGTGTCTATTTCACCGGATATGCTCCCTGCGTATTCGAGTTTACCATCGAATAATTTTTCTCTTGTGATATTCAGACTTCAGGCGTGAATACCCGAAGACAGATTTTGATAGAACCGCTATGACAATAAAAGAAATAAAATGGTTGTTGGCCTTCACGGCATGCGCCTGGCTGTCGGGATGTACGTCCGGGCAGGAAGATGCACACGCTGAACAGGAAATTGCGACCCCGCCATTTGTTTACACACGGTACCTGACTTTTGCTGTCCCGTCCGGCGGCATGGAAGTTGAATTTAATCCGCCTGTACTGCGCTGGCCTCTGGCAAAAGGAAAATCTGTCGCGTATGATGTGCGATTGTCTAAGGATTCCCTTTTCGCAAGCAATGTCATCTCCGTTGAGGCGACACCCTGGGCGATGTTTAATGCCCACAGAAAACTGGAGTCTGGCGAGTGGTTTTGGCAACACCGCGTCACCGGCGGCACCTGGTCTGAAAGGCAGCGATTTACCGTTGCCTCCACGGCGATTGATTTGGTTTCACCGCCGCCGGCTGAACTGGTCAGCCGTGTACCTGAAGGGCACCCCCGTGTTCTCGCCGAAGAGGCGGAGATACCGCGTCTGAGGAAGATGACGAATCGCGAAGACGCCAGGGCTATCCTCGCGGAAGCCGGGGATATGTTGCGCCGCCCCGTTCCTAAAGAAAACGACGGACAGCCAGACCGCACCGAAAAGGATAAAGAACGCGCCAAGAAGCTGAGACAGGACGCGAGTAATTCCCTCGGCAGCCATGTCTATGATGCTGTCAGCAGGTTGTGCCAGGCGTGGATACTCACAGGAGATCCGCGATTTCAACAGCGTGCGGTCGCAGTTGCTATCGAAGTCGCGGGCTGGGATCCGGAGGGTGTCACCAGTTCGGTGGCGAGCGACTTTGCCGACGCCCGTTGTATGCTGTCGATGGCACTGGTATTCGACACATTCTATGATGAGCTGACCCCCTCGCAGCGCAGTATCCTCACGAAGGCCGTCGCCGTCAGGGCCGACGGTTTTTATCAGTCCTGGATCAACAACCAGGAGGCGCGTGTACTCAGCGGCCATGTTTGGCAGCATATTCTGCACTACTTCTTCCAGACATGCCTCGCGATGAATGGCCATGACGACCGGGCTGGTGACTGGCTTGGATTTGCCTATGAAATCTTTCTCGCACGTACGCCGATACTGGGTGGAACGGACGGGGGATGGGTGGAGGGTGTGTCCTATTTCCGGATGAACATGGAAACGGTATTGGAGATACCGCTGTTTATTCAAAAATTCACCGGGTTTGATTTTATCAAAGCTCACCCCTGGTATTTGAACAATATAGACTGGCTTGTCTACCATATCCCGCCCGGATCATCTTCCGATGGCTTTGGGGATAATTCAGAGGAAGTGTTCTCGCCCGGTGTCGACTACATCGCGTACGCGACGGAGATATCCCGGCTCACGGGAAACCCGCTTGCGGCGTGGTATGCGAACGAGTGCCGGAAATATGAAAACCCCGAGCTGGCGTCAAGATCTATTCTGCGCTGGGTACGACTCACTGCTTCTGATGAAATACCCGAGGTCTCCGCACCGCCGGTGACGCCGGTATTACCGTCGGGAAGACTGTTCCGCGATATCGGGTTGGCTTCGATGCATTCCGACCCCACGAACACAGCCTCCAATCTGATGGTTGCAATACGATCAAGTCCTTTTGGATGTTACGGTCATTATCTTGCCGATCAGAATGCATTCAATATTCTTTACGGTGGTGAGCGCACATTCTTTCGCACCGGCTACAAGATCACGATGAGCGATCCTCATCGCACCCAATGGTATCAGCACACGAAGAGCAACAACAGCATATTGGTAGACGGCGAGGGTCAGCCTTACAGTACAGAAGCGTATGGCTGGGTCCGCAAGTTCATCGCGGGTGAGCGAATAGCCTATACGCAGGCGGATGCCAGTGAGGCTTATAAAAGCGGGGAGACAAGGGAAGATTACGGCGTCGAGCGTTTCAGGCGACACCTGCTATTGTTGAAACCCGATATCATTGTCGTGTACGATGAGCTTGAAGCATCGAAACCGGTAGAGTGGTCGTGGCTTATTCATTCCATGTCGCGCATTGAGACTGATTCGGCGACCCGGTCATTCCGCTCCCGGTTTGAAAACTCAGAAGGCGTGGGCCGGCTCTGGAGCACGGAAGCGACACATCTCGTGCTGCGGGATACGTTCGATGTGCCGGCGATCAACTGGCGTGCATCGAGGGATGCGTCGGGTAAACTAAAATCATACGAGGAAGACCAATGGCACTTGCGCGCGGTTACATCGGCGAAAGTACCTCGTAACCGTTTTCTGGCCGTACTACAGGTATCGCCGGCGGCTACATTGGAAAACATTGTAAATGCAAACGAATCTTCTTCGCGGGAGGTGAAGGTCGGATCGTGGACAATCATCGCGAACCTCGATGCCGATCAACAACCCATGCTGCGTATCAGCAACGAAGAAGAAAATGTTATCTTTAGCCTCGTTGGCGAGACGATCAGGTTGACCGAAGGAGGGCAGCAAAGAACCGCGTTCGCCGACGTTATTCCCTGGCATCTTAAGCAAAGCATATTAAACCTATCGCGATGAGTATTCGTATCAAATTGAACCGATCGTTTGTTGCCGGTTTTCTCCTGATCCTGGTCTTTGCCGCATGTCGCCGGCAGGAACAAGCCGCGGGCGCGGATAGTCGACCGAACATACTCTTTGTGATCGCCGACGATCAATCGTTCCCACATGCTTCCGCTTATGGAACGGACTGGGTATCGACGCCCTCGTTCGACAAGGTAGCGGAAAAAGGAGTGTTGTTTAACAACGCGTTTGTTGCCGCTCCACAATGTAGTCCTTCGCGCGCGGCCATCCTTACCGGACTCAATATCTGGCAGCTGGAAGAAGCGGGGACTCACAGCAGTTATTTCCCGAAGAAATTTCGCGTCTTTACCGATGTTCTTGCGCACGACGGATACGCGGTCGGATTTACAGGGAAGGCCTGGGGACCGGGCAACTGGGAGGATATGGGATGGCCACAGAATCCGGTTGGTAAAGCGTACAATGACATCCGCTTTGATTCCGTTCCCGGCAGCGGGCTGAACCCGAACAATTATGCGGCAAACTTCGAGGCATTCCTCGATGACAATAAAGTAAATGAGCCATTCTTCTTTTGGTTTGGAGCACACGAGCCTCATCGGTCGTACGAATATGGTCTTGGTAAAAAGTATATGGGTGATCGAACACCCGTGTTGCCTGGTTTCCTTCCGGAACATGACTCCATCGCCAACGATCTGCTGGATTATGCTTATGAGATATCATGGTTTGACAGGCAGTTGGGTGTGATGCTGGATCTCCTTGAGCAACGGGGCATGCTCGAAAATACTATCGTCGTGGTGACGGCAGACAATGGCATGGCCTTTCCACACGCCAAAGCGAATATGTATGAGTATGGTATTCACGTGCCGTTGGCGATCTGTGGTCCTTCGATCGCTGGTGGAAGGACAGAAGACGCGCTTGTGAGCCTGACCGATCTGGCACCGACCTTCCTCGAGGTAGCCGGAGCAAAACAACTGGAAGGAATTGAAGGTCGCAGTCTGGCGTCTATGTTATACGGAACCGGATCCGATACGGAACGCGAGCATATCCTGAGTGGACGCGAACGTCATACACATGCTCGTCCCGAGAACCTGGGATACCCCGCCCGGGCTATACGCACGCGAGACTTTCTTTACATCCGTAATTTCCAGCCGTTGCGCTGGCCCGTCGGTGATCCGCCCCCGGGAGACGGGAATATAAAGCCCGGTGAGCAGGTGCGTCCTGTACAACAGGGTTATGAAGATATTGACGACTCGCCGTCCAAGCGGGTTATGATGGCGCATAGAGATCAGTGGTCCGACGCATTTTCGCGTTCGTTCGATAAGCGCGCGGGTGAAGAACTGTTCGACCTCCGAAGGGATCCGGCATGTCTGACAAACGTGGTGTCGGATACCGCCTACACACGGATACTTGGCGACCTGCGCACGACACTGGACGACGAACTTGTGAAGCAGGCAGATCCCCGGATGACAGGCAACGGAGACATCTTTGAGACGTATCCCCGCTTCGGACAGATGCGTGCCTTTAAAGGGTTCCGGGAAAGGGGTAAGTATAACAGGGGAGAGGAGTAGGGCAGACGTAAGATTTCAAAATTCAAGTAATGAAGAAGTTTTTAGTTGCATTGACAGTGTTTGTGGCGATGTGCGCATCTGAAACCTCGGGGCAGTCATCGCCGAACATCATCTTCATCCTGGCCGATGATCTGGGATGGAGCAGCCTTTCATGCAGTATGGATGCGCGTCTTGACGCAACCAGTGATTTTCATGACACCCCCAACCTTGCGCGGCTGGCAGACAATGGTATGCGGTTCTCACGAGGCTACGCGTCAGCTTCAATATGCTCACCTTCGCGACGGGGCATTCTATTCGGGCAGACACCGGCGCGATTGGGAAGTGAAACCTTTCCGGAGCGGTACAATCCCGCTACCAGCCATCACCGTCCCCTGCCAGTAGTGTTGAAGTCTGTCAATCATCGTTACAAGGCCGCGCATTTTGGAAAATGGGATATGCGCGCAGGCTTCTTCCCGGAAGACGCCGGCTATGACGAAAGCGACGGCAATACCGGAAACCGACACGGGGACCTCATGACCGACAGAGACGATAAATGGCGGACACAGTTTGTTGCCGACGATCCCAAGAAGATGTATTCCCTTACGGCACGTGCGATCAATTTCATGGAGCGTCAGACCCGCGAGGGAAACCCGTTCTATCTTCAGGTGTCACACTATGCCACACACGTTGATCTGCAGGCAAAAAGAGAAACATACGAGCGCTATCAGTCGAAGAAGCCCGGTGTGAAAGATGCGGATCCCGCATTCGCCGCCATGCTGGCTGATCTGGATCACAGTATCGGTATGCTGCTGGACGCAATCGAAAGACTTGGGCTGGGCGATAATACCTACGTTATTTTCTCGACAGACAACGGCGCGACGGAGTTCTTTCCCCCGGTGAAAAACCGCCTTGATCACCCGTCTTCTTTCGAGTTGCCGATGAGGAACTATCCCCTTCGCGGTGGCAAGTGGACATTATATGAAGGAGGCATTCGTGTTCCGATGATCGTGCGTGGCCCGGGGGTGAAAGCCAATAGCCAGTGCGATGTGCCGGTTGTCGGGTGGGATTTACTTCCGACATTCGCCGAACTTGCAGGAGGGCGCACGTCCGACGTGGATGTGCTCGATGGCGGAAGCTTTGCTGAACTGCTTCACAATGACGGACAGGGCTCGGTCGAACGCCCTACCCGTGAACTGATCTTCCATCGCTACAACAACAGTTACCTGCATTCAGCGCTCATCGACGGTGATTTCAAGATCATTAAGTTCTGGAATACAGGGAAACTTGAACTCTATGACCTGTCGCGTGACAGGGGAGAGCTGACCGATATCGCGGCAAAGAACCGCAAAAAGGCAGCGGCGATGGAAAAGAGATTGGAGGAGTACCTGGATGAGGTTGGTTTGAGAGAAATAAGGAAATAGGATATCAATACCGCTATGGCTGTCAAAAACATGTATGGGATGAGGCTACTTTTCAATATTCTTTCGGTGGGGATTTTTGTGTTATTGATTTGTCGTTGCGGAGGTGGAAGCCCGCAGGCGGATGTGCGTCCCAACATCGTCTATATCCTCGCGGATGATATGGGTTACGGAGATGTGTCGTGCTACAATCCGGAGGGAAAGATAAGCACGCCGAATATCGATCGGCTGGCGCGGCAGGGCATGAGGTTTACCGATGCGCATTCACCGTCGTCGGTGTGCACACCCACCCGATACGCAATTCTTACGGGAGACTACCCTTGGCGGAGCAGGTTGCCGCGAGGAGTATTGCGTGGCTACGGGCGAGCGCTGATTGAAGACAGTACTCATACCGTGGGATCATTCCTTCAGCGCCAGGGATACCACACAGCAGTAATCGGAAAGTGGCATCTCGGATTGGACTGGAAAGTCAAGACAGGCCACGAGGCGGCCCTGGATACGGGGCACTACGATGTCCGGCCCAACGGCGTGGTAACCGATATGCGCCCGGACGATATCGACTTTAGTACTCCACCTGCAACGGGACCACTATCGCGTGGATTCGATTATTCGTTCATCCTTCCGGCATCCCTCGACATGGAACCCTACTGCTATCTTGAGAATGACGTCCTGACGGAGATCCCTTCAGACAGCACGCCTGGCAACGATCTGAATACCGGGTACACCGGCGCGTTCTGGCGACCGGGGAGAATGGCTCCCTCGTTTGAGTTTGACCAGGTACTTGTCAACTTCAAGGACAAGGCTGTGCGGTATTTGTCCGGCCGCAAGTTGTCCGAACCGTTTTTTCTCTACCTCCCGCTTGCCGGGCCGCATACGCCGTGGGTGCCCACACCGGAGTTTAAGGGTAAGTCGGAAGCGGGTGCATACGGCGATTTTGTACAAATGGTCGATCACACGGTAGGGCAGGTGCTGGCATCATTAGACAGTCTGGGGCTGGCCGAAAATACCATCGTAATATTTGCGAGTGATAACGGTCCGTATTGGCGCCCGTCTTCTATTGCCGAATTTGATCATCGCGCCGCCGGATCGTGGCGCGGTATGAAGGCAGACATATTCGAGGGCGGACATCGCGTGCCCTTTATTGTCAGCTGGCCGGGCAGGATCGCGGAGGGAACGGTCAGTGCGGCAACAACAACGCTGGCAAACCTTTCGGCAACCTGTGCAGATATCCTGGGCGTTGAGTTGCCGGGAGGGGGTGCCCGCGATAGTTACAGCATCTTTCCGGTGCTGATGCAGGAAGCTGATTCAGTGAGCGGTCAGAAAGCGGTCGTCCATCATTCGTCAATGGGGCACTTTGCAATCCGGCAGGGGAAGTGGAAATTGATCGAGAAGCCTGGCTCAGGAGGATTTTCACCACCCAGTACCTATGAGCCAGAAGGTGATGAGCCACAAGGTCAATTGTATGACCTTGAAGAAGACCCGGGTGAAACCAAAAACCTGTACAACGACCTTCACTCAAAAGTAGGTGAGCTTCAGGTGCTGCTGGACGAAATCCGCGGCAGCGGGAAAGGCGCTAAACAGTAGCTCCGGAGCAGCTCGAGCCGGTACCGGCTGTACACCCGTAACAATGCTGGTTTACGCGAATCAGCCGGGTTGCGAGACGGTTAGCGTCGAAATCACTGATATGCATTGAATCGCAGGCAACCTTCATGTCGAGCATCTGGTTAAAATCACAATCGTAGAGGTAACCATTCCATCCCACCGAGAGGGTGTTGCGACACATCGCATTCTCAGCGGCCTGAGGGTTGAAAGCGCTCACGAGGCGGTCCATATACTTTTCGTAGTTACCACTGTTGAGCAGGTATTCGAGATACCGGCTGATGGGCATGTTAGTGATACAAAACAAGTTGTTGAATTGAATGCCGTGGTGCTGGCTCAGCTGGGCTTTGAAATCCCTTTCGAGTTGTTCCTGGCTTGCGGGAAGAAATGCGCCGGCGGGATTATACACCAGGTTAAGTGTAAGCCCCGTGCTGTCCAATCCATAGCCGACGTCGTTTAACAGTCTGAGAGCCTTGATTGAATCATCAAAGACCCCCTGCCCACGCTGGCGGTCTGTACGGTCGGCGCTGTAAAACGGCAGCGATGAGATCACCTCCACCCGGTGCTGGCGATAGAACGCCGGCAGGTGAGCAAACCGCGGATTGGCGACGACGATGGTAAGGTTGCAACGCACCATGACATGCTTACCTAATGCCCGTACCTCACGGACAAACCACTCGAAGTCCGGGTTGAGTTCTGGTGCCCCTCCCGTAATGTCGACGGCGGTTACAGGAAGGCCGTTGATAGCTTCCAGGCAGCGTTTCATTGTGTCGCGTGTCATGATCTCTTTTCGGTCGGGACCCGCGTCGACGTGGCAATGGTTGCATGTCTGATTGCACATCTTACCGATATTTATCTGGAAGATTTCGATCTTTCCAGGGCGAAGCGGTTGCAGGCCCGCCTGCGCGAGCTTGTCGGAAAAGGGTGTGAAGTCAGCCTGTTCTTCCAGTATCCTGAGCTGCTGCGCCGGAGATGCCAACGGGCTCCGGCGAAATGAAAGCGTTTTCTGAAGCATCCCTACATCGATATCTCGTCTACCTTGTTCATCATCTGAACACCGTGCACCAATGACGAACCGCCACGAATGGCCGCGGCCACGTGGACGGCTTCCATCATTTGCTTGTCTGTGCATCCTTTCTCAGTCGCGTCGGTCGCGTAAGCGTCGATGCAATACGGGCATTGCACAGTATGCGCCACTGCCAGCGCAATCAGCGATTTTTCCCGCGCGGTGAGGGCTCCTTCCGCAAAAACGGAATTATAGTACTCAAAAAACTTGTCTGCCAGTTCTTTCCCGAATCTGCCGATATCACCGAACTTCCTCAGGTCTTCTGCGTGGTAATAGTGGTCACGATCTTTTGTCATTGTCTGAATTGTTTACAGCAAGGTAGCAAATCTTCTCCTGTATGCCATGTTGCCCGGATAGACAGCCAAAAGGTGAATAAGTACTGTCGATAATATCCCGAAATTATCTTATTTCGCGTTGTGAAAGACACATTGGGAAACCTGAGGTTAAGTGGTAATATCTATTGGGCGCTGCTGCTGCGATTGCTGCTCGTCATGTTCCTTTTTACCCTCTGCCGCCTCGCCTTCTATTTTTACAACGCGTCCTTCTTCCCCGATATGGCTACCGGCAATCTTCTGCGGTTGTTGTGGGGGGGAATGCGGTTCGATCTTACCGCCGTGCTCTATGTAAACCTTCTGTACATCCTGCTGATGATCGTGCCATTCGATTTCCGTTTCCGGTACGGATATCAGGAGACAATCAAATACCTTTTTTTTGTCACCAACGGGCTGGCGCTGCTGACGAATATAGCCGACATCATCTATTACCAGTTTACACTGCGTCGTACCTCCGCTGATGTGTTTCAACAGTTTGAAAACGAGCGGAACCTCACGGGCCTCCTGCTACAGTTTTCAGCAGACTACTGGTATGCCCTTGTTTTCTGGGGGTTGTTGCTTTGGATAATGGTGAAAGTATATCAGCGCATACGTGTGTGGGGACCGCAGACAAGCAACCGGATAGTCTATTACCTGGCGGGCATCGTCGCGGTTCCGGTCATTGGTTACCTGATCGTCGGCGGAATCCGGGGTGGGTTCAAACACAGCACAAGGCCGATAACGTTGAGCAACGCCGGTGATTATGTTTCGAACCCCAGTGAGATTGGTATTGTACTCAACACGCCTTTCTCCCTTATCCGAACCTACGGGAGAACCAAAGTGAAACCGGTCAATTATTTTGACGAAGTTACACTCGATTCCCTCTATTCACCTCTGCACGTGCCCGGCGACACCGCTGACTTTCGTCAATTGAACGTCGTGGTGATTATTCTGGAGAGCTTTTCAAGGGAGTTCTCAGGACTTCTTAACCGTGGCATGTTGGGGTTGGAGTATGAAGGCTACATGCCCTTCCTTGATTCGCTTATGCATCACAGTTTGACTTTCGTCAATGGTTTTGCCAATGGCCGGAAATCTATCGACGGCTTGCCTTCTGTTGTCAGCAGTATACCATCTTTGGGTGATCCCTACTTCCTGTCTCCATACTCCGGAAACAAGATCAACAGCCTCGCGTCCTTGCTGCGCGGGGAAGGATACCACACGTCATTCTTTCACGGTGCCCCTAATGGCTCGATGGGCTTTAGCGCATTTATGAACCTTGCAGGCGTTGAGCACTACTACGGTATGGATGAATACGGCAACGATGATGATTTCGACGGCCTGTGGGGGATCTGGGACGGGCCGTTCCTTCAATACTATGCCGAAAACCTGAACACATTCCCTCAACCGTTCTTTTCGTCTTTTTTTTCTGTTTCCTCCCATCACCCGTTTAGAGTGCCCGATGAGTTTGAAGGCGTTTTCCCGCGCGGCACGGAGTCTATCCACCAATGTATAGGATACACCGATCATGAACTTCGCCGCTTTTTCTCGACCGTCTCCCGGATGCCGTGGTACAACAATACCCTCTTTGTTATCACGGCCGATCATACGTCGTCGGACGTCGGGTTTCCCGAGTACCGGACCGGGTGGGGTTTCTATTCAGTGCCGATAATCTTTTTCAGGCCGGACAATAGTCTCTCCGCGCTCGACGAACAGACTGCGCAACAGACGGACATCATGCCGAGCGTGCTTGGCTACCTGAGGTACAATAAACCTTATGTCGCATTCGGAAGAGATGTGTTCAGGGAGTCGACGACCCCCGTCGCGTTCAATTACAAGGATAATACTTATCAGATGTTTCGCGATGAATACGCGCTGGTATTTGATGGTACCGCGTCCCTCGCGCTATACGACTACAAGCGTGACAGGTTGATGCAGCACAATCTTCTCCATGAACGCCCCGACGTTGTCGCGGAGATGGAAGCGTATATCAAAGCGGTGGTGCAACAGTACAATAATCGGTTGATAGAAAACAGACTGACACCGGCGGGGCAGCGGTAATCAGGACAGATCAGGCCAGGTTGTGATACACGGTTTGCACGTCGTCGTCTGATTCGAGCACCTCGACTAGCTTCAGCACCTCGTCCTGCTGCTCTTCACTCAGCTCCTTTGTGCTAGCCGGGATGTAGTGAAGTTCGGAGCTGCTGGCATCCAGTTGCGCCGACTCCAGGAACTTCTGCATGTGACCGAATTCAGAGAATTTTGTGTAGATGACGATCTCATCTTCCTGCGCATCGATCTCTTCCGCGCCGGCGTCGATCAGATCGAGTTCCAGTTCGTCAAGGTTGAGTTTGGCGGGATCGAACTTGAATACACCTTTGCGTTCAAACATAAAGGCCACCGACCCCGAATTGCCCATGCTACCGCCATTCTTTGAAAAATGAAGACGGATATTCGCTACCGTGCGCGTAGGGTTATCTGTCGCGCATTCTACGACGATGGGAATTCCGTGCGGACCGTAGCCCTCGTAAACAACTTCCTGATAGTCCTTTTCTTCTTTTGATGACGCGCGCTTGATCGCAGCTTCAACCCGGTCTTTGGGCATATTGGCGCCTTTCGCGTTCTGGATGGCCATGCGCAACTTCGGGTTGTGTTCAGGATGTGGGCCACCCTGCTTTACAGCAATGGAGATCTCCTTGCCAATTCGCGTAAAAGCCTTGGCCATCCGGTCAAAGCGTGCAAACATTTTGTGCTTTCGTTTTTCAAATATACGCCCCATTGTCGCAGCTGTTAAGAATTGCAAAATAGTACGACTGGCGTAATTAGGCAAAAAGTCGCGGGAGGAATTCTGCTATCGAAAAGGTTTATAGTGCCGTTTGGTCGCAAGGGCCAGCATCGCCGTATCGCCGGAGGAATCGCCGTATGCCACGATATGTTTGAAATCTGACAGCACGAACTTCTCTTTGATACGCCTGACCTTTTCTTCTCCATGGCAGTTCTGCCCGTAGATTTTTCCGGTGAGCGCGCCCCGATGCACTTCGAGTCTGGTTGCCAGGCAAGTGATTCCCTGCTGATCGCACCAGGGTTTCACCCAATTCTCGGCCGAGGCGCTGACCACGACTATCGTCGCGTTGCCGTTCCTGTAGCCCTCTATGGCAGCCAGTGCATCGGGTCTGATTAGCTTCGGCACGACCGTTCTGGCAAATTCCTCGCCCCGCGTGTTGAACGATTCAATCGGCTCGTCTCCGAAATATTGTGTAAGGAAGTATTCTTTCGCTTTCCAGTTGGGAATCAGTCGAAGTACATAGAGGGCCATGACCGGAGCAAGCACCAGCATTCCCATCCTGTATTTTCGATTGCCCCGGTAAAACTTCACGAATTCAATAAGTGTGTCGCGCGTGGTAAGGGTGCCGTCAAAATCGAACAGCGCGAGCGTAGACTCTGCTTCGTCGCCTCCCGGTGTCTTGAAACTTTGCGTAGTCATGTCGTTTATCGGATTCCAGGTTCACGTATACCGGCACAAGGTATGAATAAACAGACAGATATGGAGAACATCTGGTTGTTACCAGATGTTCTCCATATCTTTTCCTGTGTACACATGATCACGCGTGGCATAGTGGCTGTCACGCGTATGTCGCCTGAGCGCCAGCGGATCTTTTGTGAATAGTCTCGAAAGCCAGGCGATAGGAACGAGAACGAAGAAATAGATAACGGCAAGCAATATCCTCGTGTTTATCCAACCCAGCGCCAGCGCCAGGCGGAACCACGCCCACTCAATTACCTTGGCAGCGAGTGGAGAGAAAACACACAGTACGCCCACGACCAGCGCGATCTGACCCGGCAGAGGTGTATCAAAGATCCATCCGATCACGAGTAGTCCGGTAACAATTACCAGGATGGTCTTAGATCTGTCCTGAGTATGCACGCCAGAGTAATTCAGAATAATGTGTAAATGAAGGGTGCCACCGCCGAGCTGCCCCCTATAACAATGATAATCCCCAGGAAGATCAGTAGCAGGATGACAGGCGCCAGCCACCACTTTTTTCTCTCTCTCAGGAAGCTAAAAAGATCTTTAATGAAATCCATAGCAATTTATTTTGGCAATTGTAGTCGATTTAATCCAGCGCGAACTCTTCTTTCCAGTTGTCCTTCTCCGGCCATTCCGGCTGTGTCCGCTTGTCAAAAAGGTAATTCCCCACAACCAGAAAATCCATTTCAGTTCTCATGAAGCACTGATACGCGTCGTCGGGTGTGCAGACGATGGGTTCACCCCGGACGTTGAAGCTGGTGTTAACAATCACGCCATACCCTGTAAGTTTCTTAAACTCCTGTACCAGGGTATAGTAGACGGGGTTTGTTTCCTTGTGAACAGTCTGGATACGGGCGGAGTAATCTACATGGGTTATCGCGGGCATGTCGGAGCGGTGGTGATAAAGTTTCTCCTTTATTGAAAAATGGCTGTAGTCAGGCGGTAGCGGTTTTCTGCGCGGGTAGCAAACCGGTTGTACGAAGAGCATGTAAGGCGAGATTGAGTCATGCTCAAAATACTGCGTGCATTCTTCCGCGATTACGGAGGGTGCGAAAGGGCGAAATGATTCCCTGAATTTTATCTTAACGTTGAGTTTTCTCTGCATTTCCTGATTGCGTGGATCGGCGAGTATGCTCCGTGCTC
The DNA here is from genome assembly GCA_964493505.1 of uncultured Roseivirgaceae bacterium. Taxonomy (GTDB): domain Bacteria; phylum Bacteroidota; class Bacteroidia; order Cytophagales; family Cyclobacteriaceae; genus Chryseosolibacter. The sequence goes on along the minus strand of CAZBNP010000013.1, from coordinate 111,276 downwards.
CAAGCGCGCGCGGTCCAAACTCCATTCTTCCCTGGACCCATCCGGTAATATTCCCTTCCGCCAGTAGCCGGGCTACCATTTCGCATAGATCGCCGGTTTCGTCGAATCTCTTATACACAGCATCGTATCGGCGCGCCGCTGATTCGACATCCCGGTCGGAGAAATCCGGACCGAGGTAGGAGCCTTTCATCGCGTCCGGGTATTGTGCGGCGTTTCGCTCCTGCTGATAGTAGATGTGATGAGCGGCCAGTGCCGCTCCTACAGCCCCTCCCGCGTCGCCAGCAGCAGGCTGAATGAAAATGTTCTTGAATATCTTTGAGTTGTAAAGCTTTCCATTTGCCACGCAATTAAGCGCGACGCCGCCGGCCATGCAGAGATTCTCGGCACCCGTGAGCCGTTTAGCTTCTTTCGCCATGCGCAGTACAACTTCCTCCGTGACCAGCTGGATCGCTAATCCGAGGTTGCAATGGTGCTGCTCCAGTTCCTCTTCGGGCTTTCTCCTCTGGAATCCGAAAAGCGCCGACCACTTATCATCCCGCGTCATCGTCAGCCCGGTTGCGTAGTGGAAGTATTCCTGGTTGAGCCAGATCGATCCATCTTCCTTTATGTCGACGAGCATTGACGTGATGGCATCAACAAATCTCTTTACCTCTATGCTTTCCGGGATGCCATACGGGGCCAGTCCCATCAGCTTGTATTCTCCGGAGTTTACCCTAAACCCGAGGAAATAGGTGAATGCGGAGTACAGCAAGCCCAGTGAGTGTGGAAACCGGAGCTCTTTGTGAATTTTGATTTCCTTTCCCTTCCCCTGGCAGATTGAGGCGGTAGCCCATTCCCCCACGCCGTCGATTGTCAGGATAGCGGCGTCTTCAAACGGGGAAGGGTAGAGCGCGCTGGCAGCGTGCGACAGATGGTGTTCGGGGAAAAGCAGTTTGACTTTTTTGCGGTTGAATGACTGGATCTTTCCCAGCTCTTCGTAGAGCAGGCGTTTGAGAAATATTTTCTCTTTCAGCCAGACAGGGATTGCCTTGATAAACGAAGGAAGCCCCCTGGGTGCAAATGCGTAGTAAGTGTCCAGTAGCCGCTCGAATTTGAGCAATGGTTTGTCATAGAACGCAATGGCGTCCAGCTTGTCGAGTGTAAATCCGGAGAAGTCAAGGCAGAAGTTTATCGCATTTGTGGGGAAGGAGGGATCGTGCTTCTTTCGGGTGAAACGCTCTTCCTGGGCCGCCGCAACAATATCGCCGTCGGAAATGATTGCCGCTGCGGAGTCGTGGTAGAGTGCTGAAATCCCTAATATTTTCAAACGAAGGCTTTTAGAGGAATGCTAAAGATAATGTAAACCGTCCATAAATTTCTGTTCCTGAATGATTATGACCGACCGTTGGCATCTTTTTGTTATTCACGATCCGATGTGATCCGGCAGTAGAGCGCGGCCGGGCATGAGAACCCTGGCTCGTGATTTTAACAGCCAGGGTGGCCGGGGGCGTGAAATTTTCAGGTATCGTAAACAACAGTCAATGGACCTTTTATTTTTGGGGAAAGTCTTGTGGAGAAAGATCTGGATACTGATGTCAGTACCGCTTATTGCTGCGTTTGCGGCTTATCTCTTCACAACCGATATGCCGGATACCTACATGGCGAAGGCGCAGTTGGCGACTGGGTTTACCATTCACGATCAGGTAACGCTAACGGAAGAGAAATTCAACAGTCGGGAAGCTGATATAAAGTTCAGTAATCTGATGAGTTCGATGAATTCCGGACTGGCGATCAATCTGACATCTTACCGGTTGTTGCTACACGATCTGGATCCGGCGAACCGATCATTTCACCGGGCGGACAGATCAGTATTCACTCCCTCCGCGGAGCAGGTTGAAAGGGCACGTAAGATTGTCAGGGAAAAACTGAAGGCATTTTCACCGCTGACATCGACGGATCCCGAGTTTAATCTTATTAACGATTTTTTCACGGCCTACCGGTATAACTACACTGACATCAAAGACAATCTGACTTTTCACCGTATTCCGAACACAGATTACATCGATGTTTTTGTGACAGCTGATGACGCCGGACTCTCCGCGCTGACGGCAAACGCATTTTGCGAAGAATTCATCCGATACATTGAATCGATCAAGGTAGAGCGAAGCAGCGAATCTGTTGAGTTTCTGGGAGAGCTGGTGCGGAACAAGAGACGTGAACTCGACGGGATACTCGAGACTCAGAAGGCGTTTAAGTCTGACAACAATGTTTTCAACCTGGAAGGGGAGAGTGGTATGAAAATGGGACAGCTTTCGGTTTTGGAATCGCAGGCAGCTACGATCAGAAGCACCGTCCGCCGCCTGGAGCTTCAGATCAGACAGATCGATGAAGACATTGCCCGTATGTCGGCTCCGACGAATTCCGTCAACAATCAGCGGATACTTGACCTTAGGGCAAAGATAAACGAAGTGAACGCGCGATACATCGCACAGGGAAGTAACAACCAGCGTTTACTCGATTCGCTTGAGTTTCTCCGCGAAGAGCTGGGCATCGCGCAGAATAATTCGCAGCGCCAGGGAGCGTTGGCAACCCCCGGACATACCATTACCGACCTTCAATATCAGAAGAAAGAGAAGGTGATCGAACTGGAAGTTCAGCGAAATGACCTGGAGAACACGGAGGCCAAGATCCGGGCGATAAACTTCAGTTTCTCGGGATATGCCAATAAGGAAGCGGAACTGGCGACTATCCAGAAGGAGGTTGAGCTGGCAACTCAGGAATACAACCTGGCACTCGACAAGTATAACGAAGCCAGAAACCGTCAGCTCATGTCAAATGACCTACGACTTGTATTGGCCGCAACTCCGCCCGTGTATCCCGAGCCCGGGATACGTATCATCATCATCGCGCTCGCCGCATTTGCCTGCTTTGTATTCTGCGTGATGTTTATCACGGCGATCGAGCTTATGGACGGTTCGATCCGCACTCCCGAGCGTTTCAAGAGGATGGTCAACCTTCCGATTGCCGGAGTTTTGAACCGAATTGATGGCCGTAGCTTTAATATACGGACATACTTTAATCAGCAGGACAGCGGCGAAGAGGTTGAAATATTTAAATCCCTGTTGAGGAAATTTCGCCACGAAATTGAAACGATGAACGCCAAAGTGATCCTCTTCACCAGTCCGAGGAGACGGGATGGGAAAACGTTTGTAACGTTTTCGCTTGCTTATGCTTTGAGCCTCCTGGACAAGCGTGTGCTCATACTGGATACGAACTTCAAGAACAACTCTTTGTCTCAGATATTGGGAAGAGGCCAGAGTGACCTGAAAGTTCTGGACACAAAGAAACACAAGTTGCTGGCCGGGTCGGCGGAAGCGGACAGGAAGCTGGAACCTGAGTATGAGCATGAGAACTCATACGACCTCATCAACCCGACCAAGTACAAGAATATTTACATTGTCGGAAACTCAGGTGGCGGCAGTGAGTCGCCTGCGGAAATCCTTTCCGGTCGCGATTTCAAGAATCTGGTAGCGATCCTGTCCGAAAGTTTTGACTACGTTCTGATGGAGGGCGCCTCTATGAATGACTATTCCGATACGAAAGAGTTGGTACGGTATGCAGATAAGTTAGTGGCGGTGTTCTCCGCCACGACGTCGTTGCGTCAGATGGACCGGGAAGCTGTGCAATACTTCAAAGCGATCGGAAAGAAGTTTGGTGGATGCGTCGTCAATCGCGTCGAAACGAAGGACTTGAAGATTTGAAGGATCAGGGAACCGTCGTTTTATATTTCAGGTCTTCGATGTTGAATTTCCCCCTGACCTCTTTTTCCTTCTCAATGAGAATTTTTTTGATAATAGCCTTAATGGTCGAGATGTCTATCTTAAGGGCATTCCTGTTTAGGTTCGCATAGGTGATGGCGCCTTTGATTTTGTCGTATTCGCTGTATTGATTGAACGGCTCACGGAAAACCTCTGCGTCGAATTTGGTCGGAAAGTGTAGTAATATAAGGTCAAATACCTTGTCCGACGATTTAGGTTTCTTGTCGTTGACGTCGTCGAGGAACCTGTAGATCTGTTCGGCTGTCAGGTTGTCAACTGCCGCCAGAATATCATCCAGGGATAAGTGCCGTTCATGCATTCTCTTAATCATAGCTTCGGTCCCCTGGTTCACCGGCTGGCGAATCTTCTCGATCTTCTCTTGTATGCGTTCAGGAACATACTCGGGTACTGACCCTGAAACGACGGCGTCGGCGATCATGCCCGGCATGACTATCTTATAATAGTAATAGCCCCCGCCCGCGATCAGGAGGATGATGATCAGGATTATGATGAGGATTCGTTTCATGGGGGCAATTTATAACGAACGATTCAATTATTTCGGTTTTTGGCCTTCTTACTGCCGGTTATTTCTCACCCGACTGGTACAGATTTTTTAACTGGCAGCGGTATAATGAGAGATGATGCTGAGAGATAGTGATTTGATAATTCTGGGGCTGGCCCGGTGGGATGCGCTGTATTCGTCGCCAGCATTTTCGCTGGCAAAGGAGTTTGCGAAAAACAACCGGGTATTCTATATCGATCATCCTTTTTCCGTAAAGGACTTTGTTTTTGGAATTCGCAAACCATCAATTCAGCGACGCAAGGAAGCATTGTTAAAAGGCAGGAATATTTATACCACTTCGGACAAGTATCCCGGGCGGCTGGTAATGGTCACACCTCGCATGACGTTGCCGATCAACTTCCTGCCTGAGGGCCGTTTATACGACTATCTCGCCCGGCGCAACGACGAGACTGTATTTAACGTGATGAGGAGAATCATTAGCGACTATGGGGTCTCGGAATTTGTATTCCTTAACGCCTTCGATCCCTATTTGTGTCGCGATTTTCCGGATGATATCCGGCCCTTGAAAAAAGTCTATCAATCGATTGACGACCTAACACAAGCTCCGTACACCGCCAGGCATGGAACGCGACTCGAGGAGGATATCGTAAGGAAGTTTGATGTCACCCTGACGACCTCCCGCGAACTGAGGCGACTGAAACTTCAACACTCCGATCAGGTCTATCTTCACCCCAATGCCGCCGACTTCAGCAGTTTCCAGCGTGCGCTTTCGGAAAGGTATCCACGCCCGGCGGAGCTGGCACGGGCGGAGGGAAAAAAAATCATCGGATACACCGGCAACATTGAAACAAGAATTGACTACCAGGTGCTCAAGGCGGTGATCGACTACCATCCCGACAAGATCATAGCGATGGTGGGACCGGTGAACACGCCCGAACACCGGAGTATTGGCCTGACCGACGCTCCCAATGTCATCATGACCGGACCCAGGAAGATAGATGAGCTCCCCGCGTATCTGCAATATTTTGACTGCGCCCTGATTCCCTTCAAAAAGAACAAGCTGACGCGGAGTATATATCCGCTCAAGATCAATGAGTACCTGGCGGCCGGTCGGCCGGTCGTGGCAACCGATTTTTCGGAGGATATCCGGAGCTTTTCTGATGTAATCTATATCGGTCATGACGCGGGCGAGTTCGTGCAGCTTATCGACCAGGCAATTGCGGAAAATGACGATAAAAAAGTCCTTGCACGGACAACGGTGGCGAACTCCAATACATGGACAGCCCGGGTCAGGCAGTTCTGGGATATCCTGGAGAACAAGCATATCAAAGCGCCCGGAGAGGCGGTGATCCGTTAACGACGACTACCATGATAGAAGATGACGATGAAAGAGACGAAAGCTCAAATCCCGGTTCATTCTCTGGTTTGGCGCTGAACAGGATTGTCGCGATACTGTTTGTGTTTGGTATCTACGTGATGATCTTCCTGAAGATTCTGATCCTGGAATAGTCTCATCAAAGAGAACGCATGATTTCAAACCGAACGATTAGAATTCCCGCTATTGTGGTGTTTTCGCTATTGTTACTCTTTTCAATAGCGATTACATACCTGATAGCACAACACGGCATTTTTGTGGGTCTTGCAGTGGCAGGTTTTTCGCTCGCTGTTCTCTTCGTCGCCGCGACCATCAGCGATTATCGTGTAGCTTTCTACACGTTGTTTTTCATGGGTGTGTTCATGTTCTATGTTGACCGGATTGCCAGCATGTCGTTTCCGGTCGGAGTGATCTATGACGCATTGGTTGGGCTGGCTTTCTTTGCGCTATTCGTCAACAGGCGGGAACGCGATTGGAGCGCTTTCAAAAATCCGGTGACTGTTATGTTACTGGTCTTGATTGCCTATCAGGTGTTGCAGCTATTCAATCCCAGCGCAAATTCACCTGTAGCGTGGCTGGTATCTCTTCGGAACAACATTTCTTTCCTCATCTATGTGATCTGTTTCCAGATGTTCTCGTCGCTGAAGGACGTGAAAAAATTTACAATGGTCTGGCTGGGAACAGCACTGGTGGTGGGGCTATACGGGATATATCAGAAATTTGCCGGGCTGACAGGGTTCGAGTGGACGTGGATGAATGAACAACCCGAGCGGATAGACCTGTACATCATCTGGGGGCAGCTCCGGGTGTTCTCCTTTCTCTCCGATCCTTCTTCGTTCGGACTCTTTGCGGCAGCTGCCGCGCTCAGCGCGATGGTTTTGGCGTTGGGTCCGTTTGGTGTACGGTTCAAGCTCGCGAGCGCGGGGACCATGGTAATCATGCTGATCGCGATGTCCTATTCCGGTACACGTACGGCAATTGCTCTCGTGGCTGTGGGTGTCGCATTCTATATCATTATCATGCTTCACAATCGGAAAGCACTCCTGGCGTCTGCTTCGCTGGTAGTATTCGGTGCGGCCCTGATATTTGGACCTTTCTACGGAGGTACGATAACCCGGCTTCGGTCAACCTTCAAAGCATCGGACGATCCTTCGATGGCAGTGCGTGACTATAAACGGCTCGCCTTTCAGGAATACATACAGGCACATCCGATTGGCGGAGGACTCTACACCGTGGGGCACAATGGCGCGCGCTATTCGCCCGGCCACCCGCTTGCCGGGAAGTGGGATCCGGACAGCGGTTATCTGCTTACCGCACTGGAAACCGGATGGGTCGGCTTGCTGATTTTCCTCGCACTGTTCTTCTGTGTGATCCTTCAGGGAATCAATAACTTTTTTGCCTTGAAGGATCCTGTGTTGCGCACGTACCTCCTCGTTTACCTCGTGCCATTCATGGCGCTTTCTGTGGCGCATTTTACACAGGACGCCATGTTCGCCAAACCGATTAACGTAGTGGTGTTCGCAACCTATGCGCTGGTCATTAAAATTGGAACGTTTGAAAGAAAATTGTTCTCTGTGGATATGGTATGATTATTTGAAACCGACTGTATACCAAGCGTCCGTAAATCAATATTCTATGACAATCAAAATTATAGCTGCTGTATTTTTTTTTGTGATCACTGTGCCCTTACTTGGGCAGCCTGTTGATTACAACAAGGTCATTTTGCCTGAAAATTCCCGGAACGGAGACTTCGCGGAAAAGCTGGTTCAACTTGCCTGGCGAAATTATCCTGAGAACGAAGCTATTCGTCATCAGGTAAGGATCGCAGCCTATAATGTGAAACAGAACAATGCCAGCTGGCTTGAAACGATTCGGATCTCGGGTAACCTGAACCAGTTCAATATCGATGAGAGAGCCGACCTGTTGTCTGACTACCGCTCGTCGTTTTACCCGCTGTATAATTTCGGCATTACCTTTACACTGGGTACTTTTTTTACTATACCCTACGACATCAGGAAGAGCCGGGAAGAGCTGATTGTCGCGGAAGCAAATGTGAATACTCAGAAGCTAACAGTTCGCAACACCGTGTTACGGCTATACAACGAGTATGTGATGCTGGAGAAGCTGTTCAATCTTCAATCGCAGACACTGCTCGACAACGAGACGTCTCATAAACTTACCGAACAGCAGTTCAGACGCGGAGAGATCGTTTTTGAGACCTACTCGACAAGCCTCGCTTCCTACAATGAAGCGGTGAAAGCGCAGCTTATGGCCGAGCGCGATTTCAGGAATGCGAAACTTGATCTTGAACAATGGATTGGCATGCGGCTGGAGGATGTGCGGTAAGCCATGATCTCATCGTCATCATCGGCTACCGCGTTGCGTTTGAGCTTGGGAGCAGAGTAAAGACATCGATGAATGATTCCTCTGGCGAACGCGGCGCCAGAAAGGTGAACTCATAGTTATAGTGCTCCATCAGGCAGTCCCTGACGTCCATCGGAAAAAAATTAATCACCTCGCGGCGTGAAACTGTTTCGAAGATGACGACGTCGTATTCCCCGTTTTTGATTTTTTCGCAGAATTCGTCGACCTCCTCCTGCCAGATGGCAACATTCTGGTGATACCAGAGGGGCTGATCGACAGGGGGTGTGTACGGAATCTCCCAGGCCAGAGATGTGAGCTCGCTCATATTCAATACGCGAAGTTTTTCTTTCCGCGCTTTTACAATGTCCAGTTCCTTGATTTTCCTGATCCCCTCCAGTGTCGATTCTGCCAGAAACAACCGCTCCATAGTTTTGTATTCTGTTGCGAGCCGGTATTTGTGCACGTTCCTTTCTTCGTTGCGTTCAATTACACTCGGCTTCTTTGAAATAATCCGTTCGATATTTCGCCAGTAGATCCCGCTCCACCAGAAGCCGACCAGAACAAGAATGAATGCGAGATAGGGCAGGCGGTTGAGGTCGAGCCCGAGTTTCAGGTTGTTGAGTATATAGGCGAACCCGAACCCGTAGAAGAATACTTCATTTTTGTCCGGCACCGGACTCGTGACTGGAATTACGCAGGCCTGCAGGATCATAGCAAGACAAAGAAATGCGAACAACGTTTGTTGTTTGTTTTCAAAGAACGCGCGCCCTGAGCGCGCCTTGTCAAGGATAAATAGAACAATCATCAGCAAGAAGAACTTTTCCCAATAGGCCCAACCCAGGATCGCATTAAGGAGGTCGATCAAGACGAGCCTTGATTGATGGGGAGACTGACCGTAATTGAACCAATAAAGAAAGTCGTATTGCAAGACCGGTAACACGAAGGCGAGGGCAAATAGAGTGAACGCGCCGGTGAAGATCACCCATTTTTTTATCGATTTGTCCAGCCAGGCGTTGTACGTCAGTATGCCATAGATGATCATGAGGCCCATTCCCCCGGCGTCCTGCTTGGTCCAGATCGTAACGAATGCAAAGAATCCGGTAAGTCCGGCGTACAGCCACAGGCGCCATCCCGGATCGGCGAAGACCAGGCGCAGTGCGAAATAGATCGTGACAAGTTCGAACGCGATAACCGTGTTATTATACCACGGCCAGAAATTGAACGATACGAAGGAAAGGCAGTAGACCAGGACGGAGAGAAGGATAACGACAGGTCTGACATTGAGTTGTTTCAAAATTGACCGGAAGCTGAATACCGAGATCAGGTTGATCAATACCTGCGCCTTAATAAGACTGTAGTAGTAGGGGCCGAATATTTTGAAAAACAGGGCCGGGATTACCCAGTATGCGTAGCCCATGGGCAGGGAAAAGTCGCGGAATGGCACCTGTCCGAGATACATCCTGTAAGCCCCCTCCCAGGACAGGAAAATATTGATTCGGTACGGGTTAGTGAAAAGAAGCGGGACAAAGCAGAAAAAAACGACTATGGAGAGTTCGAGAGCCACTAATTGTCGTTGCGAAAGGCGCATATTTTGCGGAATGATTGAAAAATCGGTCTAAAATTGTGTTCTTAGAGGGTCGAACCCGCGCGGGAGAAGTTTTTTATCCACATTGTCGCATGAAGAAGCTGATCACTAACTGGAACAACTATCCTGTCGTTGAAGCCAGGGAGATTTCTTTCGATTACGGGAAAGAAATCGCATTGAAACTCGGCCCCTCATCGATTGCGCATGGCAATGGACGTTGTTATGGTGACGCGTCTCTGTCTTCGGAAGTCGTCAATACACTTCGGTACGACAAGGTTCTCGCCTTCGATGAAATTACCGGTATAATTACGTGCCAAAGCGGCCTGTTACTGTCGGATCTGCTGCAGATAATTGTTCCCCGCGGATGGTTCTTGCCCGTCACACCGGGGACAAAGTTCATCACGATAGGGGGAGCTGTAGCCTCTGACGTACACGGCAAGAATCACCATGTCGACGGGTCTTTTTCCAGGCATATTATCTCCATGTCAATACTGACCGGAACCGGTGAGACATTTGTTTGCGGACCAACCCAGCGCGAAGATCTTTTCTGGGCCACCTGCGGAGGAATGGGGCTTACCGGGATCGTCCTTGATGTGAAATTCCGGTTGAAACGCATCAGCACTGCCTATATCAGGCAGAGGCAGATAAAGGCGCGTAATCTGGATGAAGTTATGGCGCTTTTCGAGGAGAACAGCGGGTGGACCTACACGGTGGCATGGATAGATTGCCTGAGAAAAGGAAAACATTTCGGTCGCAGTATCCTCATTGCGGGCGAGCATGCGAACGCTGATGAAGTGAAGCATCGCAAGGTACTGGTGGCGAGAGAAAAGGCGCTGATGACTGTGCCTTTTTACTTACCGTCATTTGCACTGAACAGTGTTACCGTAAAGGCGTTCAATGCGCTCTATTACGCAAAAAACTACAAGAAGGTGATGGATGGCGTGGTTCATTACGATGGCTTTTTCTACCCCCTTGATTCAATATTGAACTGGAACAAGATATACGGCCGGAGAGGTTTTGTTCAGTATCAGTTTGTATTGCCATTTTCGTCCGGAAAGGAGGGCCTAGTCGATATTCTCACACGCATCAGCCTGCGTGGCGCGGGATCGTTTCTCGCTGTATTGAAGTTGTTTGGCGAGCAGGACGATCTTATTTCGTTTCCGATGAAGGGCTATACGCTGGCGCTTGACTTCCCGATTCAACCCGGCTTGTTTGAATTTCTTGATGAACTGGATATTATTGTGGCCGACTACGGCGGGAGAATCTATTTGTCGAAAGACGCCAGGATGAAAAAAGAAATATTCTGGCAAACGTATGCGAATGCCCCTGAATTCAAGAATATTCTGACGAAATACGATCCGGACAATCGGTTCGTTTCAGGCTTGTCAGAAAGGCTAACCCTAAAACCTTAATGGAGGAAAATGTATTGATCCTCGGCGCTACTTCAGATATGGCAGTAGCGATTGCCCGACAACTTGCCATGGAAAGATACTCTATCACGCTTGCAGCCCGTAATACCGACAGGCTAGCTGCGATGGAAGGTGATCTTCACGTCCGTTACAAGGTGATGGTATCTGCCGCGCAGTTTGATGCGCTCGATTTCGGCGGCCACGCAGCCTTTTACGAGGCGCTGCCGGAGAAACCCGATATTGTGATCTGTGTTTTTGGTATGCTTGGCGATCAGCCATCGGCAGAACGCGACTGGGAGCAATGTCACGGTGTAATCGCCGCGAACTTTACCGGCGCTGTCTCTATTCTTAATATCGTCGCCAACGACTTTCAGAGCAGGAAGAAGGGAATGATCATCGGTATCAGTTCGGTAGCAGGAGAGCGCGGGAGGCAAAGCAACTATATTTACGGGAGCGCGAAGGCTGGATTTACCGCATATTTGTCAGGTCTTCGGAACCGCATGTTCCACCACGGTGTCCACGTGATGACAGTCAAACCAGGCTTTGTAAAGACGAAGATGATCGAAGGACTGGAAACGCCAGGTATCCTTACCGCCTCTCCCGGAAAGGTTGCCCAAAAGATATCAATAGCCATTCGCCGCCGTAAGAATGTGCTCTACGTTCTCCCTGTCTGGCGTCTGATCATGCTGGTAATTCGATTTATTCCAGAGGGAATATTCAAGAAACTGAAGCTCTAAGGCCGCGGTGAAATCGCCGCTTCACGTGAGTTAAACTGTATCAGCAGGTACAGTTTTTTAAGCATATAGGTTTCAACCGAAAACCTAATGCAATACAAGGCGTTACTGATCACCGAGACTCCTGAAGGAAAATTCGAAAGAGAGATTGTTCAGCGAGAAACCGATGACTTGCCTGCGGGCGATGTCCTTGTGCGGGTCCATTATTCAGCTTTGAATTACAAAGACGGACTATCCGCGACGGGACACAAAGGCATCACCCGTACATTTCCACACACGCCAGGTATCGAAGCGGCGGGAGAAGTGGTCGCGAGTTCGTCGGAGAAGTACAGCAAGGGAGCGGAAGTATTTGTTACCGGGTACGACCTCGGCATGAATACATCCGGCGCTTTCGCGGAGTTTATCCGGGTTCCGTCCGATTGGCTTATCACCAAGCCCTCCATCCTTTCCTGCAGAGACTGCATGACGATAGGTACAGCTGGATTTACCGCAGCCTACGCGTTGTACAAGATGGAGTTGATGGGCCAGACACCGGACGACGGCCCGATTGTCGTAACCGGTTCAACCGGTGGCGTTGGCAGCCTCGCTGTTTCTATTCTCGCGAAAGCGGGTTATGAAGTTATTGCTGTAACGGGGAAACCCGACGCTCACGACTACCTACGGTTCCTCGGTGCCACCCGCATAGAGCCGCGCGAGTTTCTCAACGACTCGCTGGGTAAACCGCTTTCGCGGGCAATGTGGGCAGGTGCGATCGATACCGTGAGCGGTACCATGCTTACGACGTTGCTCAAACGCTGTCGGCGCGATGGGAATGTTGTGGCTACGGGACTGCTCTCGGCGACTCATTTTTCAACAACGATCTATCCTTTTATCCTCAACGGAGTTAACCTGCTCGGTATTGGCGCGGGACAGACGCCTATGGATCTGCGGTTGAAATTATGGGATAAACTTATACGCGATTGGAATGTATGCGATAAACTTCCTGCCATTGCCAGCGAGATCGGACTTGAGGAATTGAAAGATACCTACATCGATGCTATCCTTTCCGGCAAGACCAAAGGCAGGGTAGTGATAAGACTGAAAGACGACTGCTGCCTTCCCCGCAACGGGCATCCGTTGCTGAATTAGACAATAGGGCGGCGACAGACACCTTCTTTTAATGATTGCCTATGAGGTTCTATTCATTCGGGTATCTTCTGGTTGTTATCGTCCTGGGTGGCCCGCTGTGCGCTCAGAATCGCATCGCTACAGTGGCCGACAGGCAGGTTTACGGTTCCTATATTACTCCCGGCGATCTTGTCATCGATACGCCTACCCGAACGAACGATGGAAAGCGGGATGTGATCTATTACTTCATGCCAAAACAATGGCCGCAACTGCGGGAGAATGCGACAATATGGATTGACGGCGATCGCCTTGGCCCGGTGAATGAACTCAAGTTCTGCAATACATCGAAATCGACGACGCCCTGGCATATTAAGTCTGTGCGGGTGAAAAACATTCCGGATACGCGTGTGGTTGCGCGTAGCTTTGTGTGTCAGGGGATTTTGAATTTTGAACTCGACGGCGAAAGTTCCGACTTCCCGGGTCTCAGTGCGTGGCCGGTCCCACGAACGTTTCTGACCGGAAGCTTCGGGTTTCACGTCATAGGAAACCAGATGGGCGGACATGCTTACAATATTAATGTACTCGACGGAGGCACTATTAGTATGAAAGGATTTGAAGCGCAGCATGGCTTCTCGGGTGTTCGTATCAGCGGGGGAAAAGAGGATATCACGGTTGAATCGGTCGAGATCTGCAATTTCTACATTCACGACACGGGTAATGGCGAAGGGCAATACCTGGGAGGCACTCACCGCGACTCTTTTGCCAAGCTTAAGAATCTGAAGGTACACCACGGCGTGATTGCCCGCACGGCGGCCGAGGCACTTCAGATCCAGCACGTGGCAGGCGGTGCTGACATTCACCACGTCACTATTTTCGCCGCCGATGTCCGCTGGATGAATGAGTTTATGAGCGGCCAGGATACGGGTATCCAGTGGGTTGTTGATGCAGGGGATAACAGGCTGCATCATATCATTGTCGATGGATATGGTAGTATCGGACTTATGCCCTTCGGTTCGGAATCGACCGGTGCGCCTGGCTCCAGCAGGATATCCAATGTCCTCTTCAACGATGGAAGGGATACGGGGATGTACCTCCATCGATCTGCCAGCTTTGGCACGCGATGGTATTTCGACAGCCTGTACTTCCGCGGGATCACCGAGGTGTATTACAACGAAACCGGCAGGCGGGAGCGCAATTTCTTTATTTCAAGGAAGTACGGTACCGACCCCTTTGCCTTTGATAATATTTTTCACGACGGGAGTAAGAGCAGGGTATTCGAAAGCACCGACGGTATATCGGTTGGAAAAATAGTGGCGCGTGAACTACCCGCCCCCAGCTATGTCAATAGCGGATTTTACGAACCTGCGCATCGCATCCAACAGTGGCATCCCACCTATGGCGCGTACTTCCCGGTCTCCAAAGGCATGGGAGCGGACGCGGGAGCACCGACACGGTGGAAGGAAGGGGATATCGCCATAGAAACTCTCGGCGAATTCAGCTTTTTCAAATGTTTGAAAACGCATGTGGCGGATAAAAGACGTCCGGGTGATCATCCCTATTTTGTCAGGCTGACCTGGGATGAGAACGGCGTCAGGAGCGACCAGCGAGGGTGGGATGCTTTGCAGTCGCAATCAGCTTTTCCTCCCGATGACCTTCGACTGGTCGAAGGAAACTACTGGTCGAGAATGGGGTTTGGTTTTCGGGAAGCCATATTGCCATAACGGTCAGCTGCCTATCAGGTAACGGCTGTACCGGCCGGTAATTTTTTTTACGCAGTAAACGGTCATGACTCCTGCTATCAGAATCAGAAGGAAGTAGATCAGGTAGGTGAGCAGCGAGAAGTCGAACGTCATGCTGCCAAGTTCAAAGACTTTTCTCGATATGCTGATGAAGAAATAGTGTACGAAGAACAGGCCGAAGCTGTAACTGCCCAGCAAGCTGAGCATAGGCAGCGATTCTTCGCGAAGTCGATAGAAGAATATGAGCCAGAAAAAACACAGGACCATTGCTTTGAAGAGATACACGTTGAAGACGATGGTTCCGGATAACACATCTTCGAAGGTGATGCCCCTCGACGTTGTAATCCACCCGGCCAGTTCACCGGCGCACAAACCGAGATAGATAATCAGAAGAATGTGGGGGATTGGCCCCTTGCCTGACAGAATTTGATTCCTGTAGCGACTCGCCCACATACCGGTTATATAGACCGGTATATAGTGCAGGTATGACAGCAAGGGATTGGCGCTGTATTCCGGGCGGTATGTAAACATACATGCGACAATCATGACGGGAAAGACGTACATGTAAAAACGTGGATTGTCGATAGCGTGCAGGAGAGGGGAGGAGAAGTAAAACAGAATGATCGTTGAAATAAACCAGAAGGGAGGGAGATGGGAACCGGTCAGAAGGAGATGCCCTCCCTGGTGAAGAACGGTCCATTGGTGAAAGCCGTCAGGAAGTCCCGGTGTGCGAAAGTCTGTATGCAGCCGAATCCAGATCAGCGGAATGGAGATGATAAGATAGGGAAGGATGAGGTTCCTGAACTTCTGCGTTATGTATTTCCCGAAATCGAAGTTTGCAGCCGTAAGATACTGAAACAGGAACCCTCCTATGAATAAGAAGAGAGTTGTTCCATTGCCTTCCGATGGATCGCTGAAACTGTCGAGTATGGTATATGCCTCTGGTGATGAATGCCAGAAAGACGTGAATCCACGCGCATGAACAGCAATAACATAGAGGATTGCGGTGCCTCTTAGGAAATGTATGTATGGTAGAAATTGACGCATTTATTTCCTGAGTTCCATAATACTCTCGGAGATCCTCCGGGCGATGATTTTATTTCCGTTGGGGGATATGTGACAAAAGTCGATGAAGATATATTCATCGCCATCGAGGGTACGGGAAAGATCGATGACCCATGGATGATGACGTTCGATGATCTTCATCCTGACGCGGCCGTAAATTTCTCTGATATTTCTTCCCAACTCGTTGTCGAGTGCCAGATGGTCTACCCGCGGGTTCCCGATAAACGCGACAGGCTGAAGGATGGCGTAGAATGCGCCCCCTCGGTTGGTTACGATCTCATGTGCCATTTCCCAGTTCCTCACCATCATTTCGGCAATTGCCTCTGCTTTCGACGGATTTCGTACGCAATCGTAGGGTGAGTTTTCCGGCGTCGGTTCGTAGCGTATCTTTTGGACTATGCCAGCGATGTTTTCAATGAATACCTTGGTGAGGAGTTCTTTTATAATCGCAAATCTCCCTGTGTAAAGTTTGTCTCGGTACATGGGCACCAGACGGTGGGCGGGGAGCTCCCGGATCTCCTCCGGACAAAGAAATGCGGCATCGTTGACCCCATCATAAAACACTACGATGTCTGCTCGTTGGTCTGTGGAGTACAGCGAGATCAGCGCATCAAGCTCCTGTCGTGTATTGTAGGCCAGTTGACCGTGGTTGATGACCCTGTATCCGGGGTTGGCCTGGTTGAATAACGCGGGTATGGTGTGAAGATCGTCAGAGCCTTCTCCCCAGGTGGTAGACCCTCCGAAGAAACGGACTACCGGGCGGATATCATTCGCGAGGGTGTCGCTATCGGGGGTGCGCAGGCCCGTATCGGAAATATGTGTCGTCTTGCCGTTATAGGGGAGTGTCTTCCATCCGACAAATGGCTCGTACCGGTGCTTTAGCCTGTTGTAGTCGGCAAAGACCGCGCGCGCATGTTCGCGTTCATGTTCGTAGTTAGGCAATTCCGACCGGTTGGATTTCGCTGCTCGCTGAAGGTAGATTCCACATGCCCAGTTCGTCGCTATCAGCAAGACGGCGAAAACAAGGATGTTGATCGAAATCAGCTTTATGATCCTTACTATTCTCACATGCGGTGTTTCATTGGCTGTAATGATGCAGCAATAAAAATGTCATGCCGTGAAGCAGCTGACAGGGTGTAGGGGTCGATCAGTGTCGTGTTGAGAAAACGTATTTTTCCAGGAATCCCGCCTGCTTCGGCACGATCCTTTCTTCGGCTGCGACTGCCTCGTAGAGGTTGAGAACTTTTTCCGCGGTACGTTTCCAGCTGAAGCGTCTGGCGTTCGCCAGGCCTGCTGTGATCATTTTGTTTCTGAGGTTGTCGTTGGTGGTAAGCGAGCGTATTGCGGAGGCGAGCTCGCCGACGTTATAGGGGTCGACAAGTACGGCAGCGCTTCCCGCTATTTCCGGGAGGCACGAAGCAGACGACGTTATTGCGGGGGCGCCACACGCCATCGCTTCAATCAAGGGCATTCCGAATCCTTCCGAAAGCGAGGGAAACAAGAACACCTTGCACATGCCGTACATCACCGGCAGGTCTTCGTCATGGATATAGCCCGGTATAATGAACAAATGTCTTTTGTTCAGAGCATTGAACTTGTGTAGCCGGTCGGTGATGAATTTGTCAGACAGGCCAGGGGTTACCAGCGGGATGGGATTGTTGACTTGCGAGGAATATTGGATGTATGCCTCTATGACCCTTTCCGGGTTTTTTCGTGTCGCATCGTTGCCGAGAAAAAATATGAATGTTTCCGGAAGATTGTATCGAATACGCACGGCTAGCTTCCGGTCGCCCTTGAAGCTGTTGTTGAAGTGTTGTTCGTTGATTCCGTTGTAGATCACATGTATCTTGTTGCGATCGATACCGAGTCGTTGAATGATCCTTTGTTTCTCGTACTGCGACACAGTTATTACGGCTTTGCTGCGTGGTGTGACGAGCGGTACTATTCGGCGTCGGTAGTGATTTCCGATTCGTTGATAGAGACTGTCATCTGTCGAGATGGGATCCATGAAGATCACGTCGTGTAACGTCTGAATTACCGGTACCGGTGAAAAGAAGGGCGTGGTGTTCCCGGTGCAGTGCAGGATATCCACATGTTCGCGCCCGGCGGCTACCGGAAGGTAGAATTGTTCAAAGTCTGCAAACAACTTTCCGCCGATGAGCTTGACGGATAGATTATCGGACGGCGCCAGGCAGCGCTGATCTACATCCGCCTTGGCAAAGAGTACATATTGATACGCCGGCTCCAGATTCCGCAGGCTTTTGATCAACTCCAGCGATGACGTTTCAATCCCGAACTTCTTATTTCTGAACAAACGCTGAACTTCTATTCCGATCTTCATCTCACATCTCGTTTGCCTTTTCTACCACTTACCGACCCTCATTCAGGCCAAACTGATCTCACGTAAACAACGTCACTCTCTTCTCATTTTCCGGTACTTAGACTAGCCGCTTCGGTCGCCGACGCTTACTTCAGCAGAATCGTGCGGCGTATGCAGGAATGTTTTGTTGGCTCCTTTCAGCTGGAAGAGCAGCAGGAACATTTTTCCGAACAGGCGCGGCAGCAGGAACACGGACTTTAGCATTGTTATATTGTAAAGTCGTGCCGGGATGGCGGCCAAAATGGAACCGACATTGACTGCAAGTAGCAACGCCCATACCCAGGGGTCTATCGCCAGATATTGTCGTAATGCAATTGAGGCCACTAGTGTCAGCATGAGAAGGCCGAGGTTCAGCAGTCGTGGCAACTGGACATTCCGCAGTACGGCGCTGTTGAAGTACCCGAACCGACCACGGAACAGTTGGCGCCATCCTTCTTTGAAATACCGGCGGAGATAGACGAAGTGGCTCGATAGCCAACGCTTGCGCTGGTGTTCGAACACCTGCTGGTTGGCTACTTTTTCATCGTATAGTATGATGTTCCTCGCATAGTGTATGTTGACTCCTTGTTTGAGCATTCTGAGCTCCAGGTCTCTGTCAAAGCCACCTATGGAATCCATTTCAGCTATGGTATTCTTACACAAGGCGTAGTCGAACATCATGCCCGATCCGATGAGCGGCGACGACAGGCCGAGTGCTGCGTTGCCCTGGCGGTAGATGAAATTGTTGACGGTTTCGCTGATTCCATCCAGCAGTGCCAGTGGCGTATTCTCGTTCTTGGGAGTCCTGGCCGCCTGGACTGCGCGATGGCCGATGTCGAACAGATCATTCATCTTGGGGAGAAAGTTGCTTTCCATGACGTTGTCAGCGTCGAGGATGAGCGCACAGTCGTAGTCGTCGCCAATTTGTTGCATCGCCCGCTGAAGGGCTTTTACCTTCGTGCTTTTATCGAACGCGACGTCGACGACGATAAGAGGCATTGCTTTTAGCGCTGCCAGGGTATCGGGTCGCAGTGAGTCGGCGATAACAACAACGTCGAAGAGTGACTTCGGGTAGTTCGTCTGCAATGCTTGTCTGGCGACACCAACAATGACACTATCTTCCTTATAGGCTGGAATGAGTACAGCGATGTGTCGCTGCCTGCGTGCGGTGGGTACCGGCGGGGTGCGATAGAATAATGCTGCTACACTCAGTATAGATGAATATAGGGTTACATATCCAAAGTAAGACAGCAATATGATCTCGATGATATACATGGGTCTGCTGTTTTTCTATGTCGGTCATACTTTTTCCCGTTGGAGTAACGCCGGGAAAGTGAGAATGAGAATTTTCAGGTCGAGCCAGAACGAGTTTTTCATCGCGTATTCCATGTCAAGTGCGATACGTTCTTCGGGCGACATTTTTTCCTTGCCCCGCTTGGTGATCTGCCATAACC
Organism: uncultured Roseivirgaceae bacterium; assembly: GCA_964493505.1. GTDB lineage: Bacteria > Bacteroidota > Bacteroidia > Cytophagales > Cyclobacteriaceae > Chryseosolibacter. The sequence goes on along the minus strand of CAZBNP010000013.1, from coordinate 91,765 downwards.
CTGTGATACCCGCGGGGGCAAGAAATCTCCGGGCGATCTGGTCTTTGGTCAGCTTCTCGGCTTCATAAAGGGGTAGCGGCCGGTTTCCGACAAGTGACATGTCACCAACCAGTACGTTGAGGAGTTGAGGGATCTCATCCAGACTCGTGTTTCGCAGGAATTGACCGAATTTTGTTACCCGTGGGTCATCCTTGATCTTGAAGAATATTTCGTGTACGGAACTCTCGCCATACTGATTTCGGTGGGCAAGCTGGGCCAACTCCGTGTCGGCTCCCATTCGCATGCTTCTGAACTTATAGAAATTGAAGATCTTATAGTCCGTTCCGGCGCGCTCAGAGACGTAGAAGATCGGTCCCCTCGATTCGATTTTAATGATGAGTGCAATCAAGAGACAAAGGGGGAGTAACATCAGGAGAGCGAACGAGCAAACGAGGATGTCAAACACCCGCTTCATGTGCCAAAATGTTGGCCGTAGCATTGGTTCTGTTTGCCCGGAGGCGTAAGGTTTATTACCGCGTTCTGTTTTGTACTCCTTTGCTTTCTTAATGAAATCAAGTCGCTTGAAGAAATCTGACTGGAGTGAGCCATAGTAGTAGTCGTCGGCAGCGATTGCGAATGCCAATGCTTTTACAGATCGGTCGTACTTGGGTGTGTATACAATGATGGGGATCGATTTGATTTTTGCGATCTCCTTTAGTTGTCCAGCTTTTTCCCGCACGCAGTACGGATTTACTATGATCGTCTCCGGGCCGGGCGCATCGGAGTGTAGTCTTTTCAGTGCCTGTTCGAAGGGGAGCGTCGCAAGGTATGTGCGCGGGGGCGCGTATTCAGCGAGAAGGGTACTGCCATCGTCGATGTGCAGTATGTACCTGGAGTGGAATGTATCGGTTGAATGTTGAGGATCCAACATGGCGGCCGACGCCTGTAGAGCTATATCCATAAGTGCTATTCAATCATTTGTTTACACAAAGATGTTTTCCTTGGCGTACGTCAGGGCCCGGTCTGCCTCGTGTAATAATTGTCTGGGCTCGAACGGTTTTACGAAATAATTGAATGCTCCGAGTTCAAGACATCGGTTTCGCATGTTGTCGTAACCGGACAGGATGATCACGGGTATGTTTCTGAAGAGACCGCTGTTGCTGAGATTGTCGAGCAATTCAAGTCCATTGAGCGACGGCATGTTAAGATCGGAGATAATAAGATCGCAATTTCTTCCGTCTGTGAGCCATGACCAGGCTTCCATTCCGTTGTTCATGATGATGACTTCATACTTGCCCCGCAGAATCCTTCCAAGAAGCCAGCACAAAGGTTCATCGTCTTCTATGACAAGTACCTTCTTCATACGATGTAGTGTTTATTTCATCTACACCGACTACTATAAATTTTGATACCAACCTGCTAATGCGGAACAAGGGTGCTCCGGAAGAATGAGGACCCGTGGGGGACGTGTCAAATGTCGACGCGTGTAAGGAGTGTTGTCTCAGCTATTGTCCCGATTCGATCAATCTTCTGCGTTCCAGTGGTTTTGAACGCTGGTACAGAGTACACTTCTTTGGGAATCTCATAAGGGCCAACAACCAATTTGAGTTGATCGAGCGACTGTTTCAGAATTTCTGAGGAGAAATCTACACCTTCTATGATGAGCACGAGTCTGTTGCCGAGCTTTTCATCGGGCAGAGCAGCTATAAAGAAACGTGAGTGGAGATTATTATCCAGGAAGATACGCTCCAACGGTCGCTCTACTTTGTCGGGTAGTACTTTCACACCGCCGGTGTTGATCACGTTGTCCCAACGGCCAAGCCATAGGAACTCATGCGGACCTGCGATCTCGATGATATCGTTAGTAACCACCGGTTCGTGCAGATGACCTGCGTTGACGACCAGACATCCGCGTGCGTCCTGACTAATGCTTACGCCGGGCAGGACGTGGAAATGCGCCTGTTTCAAATCGGTATTGACCAACCGTAGCGCGATATGCGAAATGGTTTCTGTCATACCGTATGTTTCATAGCACTTGCACTGGAAGCGATCGAGCGCTTGACAGATGGCCGCGTTCAATGGCGCGCCACCGATGAGAACCTGATTCAGGTTGTTGAGGAGATGTGGATGTTTTGACTCAAGGATCGATTGGACCTGGTAGGGAACAAATGCGGCGAACTCTACACATTTGTCAACGGGTATTGAAACGAGAGGGTTCGCGACGGGATCAACTGCCACGATCTGAAGTCCGAGTACCAGACTTCTGACCAACATCATCTTTCCGCCGATGTAGGAAGGGTCAATACACAACAACGCTGTGGCGTCGTTTCGCAGTTTTATTTGGGCTGCGGTGAGCCTGGCGCTCACGATCATCTGCTTCCTGGAAAGGACAATGCGCTTGGGCGGGCCTGTGGAACCGCTGGTCGTCATGCTGAACGTTTCCTGTCCCGAGATCCATTCACGGATAAATCGAAAGGTAAGTTCTTCAAAGGGAGACCTTGCTGCTTCCGAGTCCTTAACTATTTCCTGGACTGCTGCATAACGCCCGTTGATCCAGATACTCGCATGGGTATAGGGATTCTCTTTCGGGGCCTGGAGGCCTGACGGAGCTGACGATGACAAAGGGCCTCGCATAGGAAGTGATCAGGGAAACTGTGGATAACGCGACCAGTCGGGATCGCGTTTTTCGATAAAGGCGTCCTTGCCTTCTTTTGCTTCCTCGCTCAGGTAATATAATAGTGTGGCGTTACCTGCCAGTTCCTGGATTCCCGCCTGGCCGTCGAGTTCGGCATTGAAAGAGGCCTTGAGCATGCGGATTGCCAGCGGACTCTTGGCCATGATTTTCCGGGCCCATTCCACATACGTATCCTCCAGTTTATCCAATGGTACAACCTTGTTAACAAGTCCCATGTCGAGTGCTTCACCGGCATCGTATTGATCGCACAGGTACCAGATTTCCCTTGCTTTCTTCTGGCCGACCACGCGGGCGAGGTATGATGCGCCGAAACCACCGTCGAAGCTCCCGACCTTCGGTCCTGTCTGTCCGAATCGCGCATTTTCAGCCGCGATCGTGAGGTCGCAAACCACGTGAAGCACATGCCCGCCGCCAATAGCCCATCCGGCCACAGCGGCGATCACTGGCTTGGGTATCGACCTGATAAGTTTCTGAAGATCGAGCACGTTCAGTCTCGGCACAGTGTCCTGTCCTACGTACCCCCCGTGGCCCCTCACCCGCTGGTCGCCGCCGCTGCAAAACGCTTTGCCTCCCACGCCAGTCAATACGATAGCGCGCACAGAAGAGTCTTCCCGGCACAGATTCATCGCGTCAATCATTTCCGAAACTGTCAGCGGTGTGAACGCATTGTGTACTTCCGGCCGGTTAATGCTGATACGGGCGATACCTTCATATTTTTCGAAGATGATTTCTTTGTACTCTTTTACGGATGACCAGGGATATTTATGACTCATAACTTTCTTTGATTTTTTGTTTTAAACTTTCCAGTACGTTAACATTCTCCTTCGTGCCTGTTTCCAGTTCCAGCACCTTTGCGTTTCCATCGAAGGTGAAGAAATCCTTCAGCAGATTGTTGATTTTTCTTTTGTTGTCGAGCTTGAGATAGTCGAAGCCGAAATCAGCACAGACATTCCGCGCGTTTAGTTTCTGATTAGTGATGAAATACTCGGCCGCTTCCGGTGTTGAGGAGGGTCCTTCGAGGATGTCGAAGATCAGTCCTCCGTGATTGTTGAGCAACAGTATTCTAAGATTTCCCAGCGGGTAATTGTGCCAGAATGCATTCCGATCATAGAAGAAAGCCAGATCGCCGGTGATCAGAACGTTGGGGATATCCGACGCAACCGTATGGCCCACTGCCGTACTGCTTGATCCATCTATTCCGCTTGTACCCCGATTAGAGAACACGCTTATGCCGGCCCTTGAAGAATTCAGTCCGATGAAGTTTGCATATCGTACGCTCATGCTATTGGCGAGGTGCAAATTGCAATTGTCCGGCAACTTCTCCATCACTGCCCTGACAATAGCGGCTTCGCTGAGCTCGTTGCCGGTGAAGAACTGATCAAGTGTTCGAAGTACCCGCCGCTCTTCCGCATCCCAGAGACTGCGGTAGTTCTTTTGTTTCTGGCCCTCGAAGTTGTCGGTTGCATCGAGGGTTGTCAGAAACTCCAGAAACCTTTCAGGTGCGGCATTGAATACGCCGGTGAGGTGTTTGTACGTGTCGGGAACCGCTCCCGCGATCCGGACTTGCCAATGTGTTTTCGGCTTATATTTCCGAAGGTATAACTTCAGGCTCTTTGATACCAGCGAGTCTCCGAAGGTGATGAGGAGGTCGGGCCGAAGCATTTCCTTGAGTGAGTCGGATGCCTGGCTAAGAAAGAGATCGCTATGCTGGATTGTATCGCCGCAGGCGTGGAGATTTGATATTATATCGTGAACAACCGGCACGGGATGTTTTTCGCGAAAACGTGAAAGTGCAGTATGAATATTATTTCCCGGGGGAAGTTGGCCCGCTACCATCAATACGTTATGGTATTGCGGCCACTCCCTGCGCAGGCGCTGCGCTGATTCGTCCGATAGCCCGACCGTTCCATTGAATACATCGATAATGCGAACGTCGCTGTATGTGAAGGTATCCGTTCCTTTTTCGGGGTACAGCGGCTCACGGAAGGGCGCGTTGATATGTACCGGACCCGCTGGTGCCTGATTGCTCAGGTTGATCGCGTCATTGACAATCCGGTTAATCGCCCAAGGGCTATCGGCATGCTCATAGTCCTGCGGCAGCTCGAAGTATTTCTTTACATGCGGGCCATATAATTCACGCTGCATGATTGTCTGACCGTCGTGCTGTGCGATCCATTCAGCTGGCCGGTCGGCGGTAAACACGACCAACGGCGTGTTGCTGAACCACGCTTCAGCTATGGCGGGTGCGAGGTTGTAGGCGGCGGTACCGGACGTGCACACCACAGCAACGGGGGCGCTGATAGACTGCGCTACACCGAGGGCGATAAAGCCGGCGCTACGCTCATCGCTTATTGTCCGTGTATTGATCGCCGGGTGCCTTGTGAAAGCAAGTGTAAGCGGCGCACATCTGGAGCCGGGACACAAGATCACTTCCCGAATGTTTTTGCGCGCGCATATTTCCGCGATGTCGTATATCGGTTGGTATTGCATCAGAGGATGACGTTCAGTAGTGTTTGAAACTTCATTTCAGTTTCCTTCCATTCCATTTCGGGAATGGAGTCATTGGTAATGCCCACGCCTGCATACAATACTCCCTGTGTTCCAAATATCTGCATGCAGCGGATATTGACAAAAAGATCGATGTTGTTGTGAATATTTACCGGCCCGAGATAGCCAGCGTAAAACTCGCGATCGTAATGTTCGTGTTCCCGCAGGAATTGCAGGGCAGCATCCAAAGGCATGCCGCAAACGGCGGAGGTAGGATGCAGCAGATCCAGCATCACCGTTCCTATCTGTGAGAAGTTTGTCGCCTTCATGTCGACGGTAAACTCGGATTTCAAATGCATCAGGTTTCCGGCGATAACGGTACGGGGTCCCTGTTCGTCGTATTCGCGCAAGCGCACTTTCTTGAAACAGCTGATGACGTAGCGTTCAACCAAGGCCTGCTCTTCAATCTCCTTCTGTGTCCACGCTACCGATTTAATATCGGTGCCGGGCTGATAGGGCTGTGTACCGGCCAGTGCTACTGTCTTGAAGTAGCTTTTGTCCTGAACGGAAACCAATAGTTCCGGGCTTGCGCCAAGCCAGGTGCCGATCCCGGGAATACTCACAAGCGAGATCAGTGCTTCCGGATAGGCATTGCAAAGTTTTTGAAAGGCTTCTGTTATATCGAAGTCGTCGGGCAGGTTGATAGTCTTGGTTCGTGAGGGAACGATCTTTTCAAACGATCCCGTTTCGATCTGTTCCAGTGCGCGAATGACGACGTTCTGGAAGCTCTGTTGATCCTGGTCCGGGGATACTGACATGGCTGCGGGTTCAGGTTTGTGTTTTTCATGTCCCAACGATTTCGTCAAGTCCGAGAGCCATTGAGGCGAACCGTGGCCTCCGGCTGTTGAGACCTGGTGCACGGCTCCTTTTTGGAGTGTCAACAGATGATCTGCCTTTAAGTACACGCGGCTCTTCGTTCGCTCAAAAGGAGCGAAGAGAAATCCGGGGTCGAGATCTTCCAGAAAGTCTTCGCGGTTGAGCAATGTGATATTGTCGCTGACGAGTACGTGCGTTATCGGGGAGCCAGGCAGTCGCCACACGGCAGACGCTTGTCGCTGGGCAGTTGAACGTGAGAGGACGCGTGACAGAAGATCGCGCTCGGAATATTCAAACAGTGCAGTAGCCGAAACGAGGTTCATACCAGTGGAAGCTTATTGGTCTTTCTTGTCGAGTACTGCCATGGTGATACGACTGATGCAAACCAGTTCTTCCTTTTCATTGACAATACGGATTTCCCACACCTGTGTTTTCTTCCCGATGTGTACGGGTTTTGTCGTGCCTGTGACGTGGCCGGACCTGACACCCTTAATATGATTGGCATTTATTTCGAGTCCGACACAAAATTGGTTGTCGCGGTCTAGGCAGCAGGCTGCGGCGACGCTCCCCAGTGTTTCTGCGAGTGCTACCGACGCCCCACCGTGTAACATTCCGAGGGGTTGATGTGTACGCGCGTCTACCGGCATGGTGGCTTCGATGAAATCAGGCCCGATACGGGTGAACTCGATCCCGAGGTGTCCCGACAGGGTGTTCTTCGACAGGCTGTTCAGGTCTGCCACGGTAATATTTTGAGAGAAAATCCCCATCGATTTCAGTAATTGGGTGTGCAATAGCTCATGTTTGAACAATTTGGCTATTTTTGCCGGCTGTTGTGAGCAGCGACAAAATAATGTAAAAATTGGTCAGTAAAAAAGTTTACCTCGTACGGCACGGTCAAACTGATTTTAACCTGAAGAATATAGTACAGGGAAGCGGCGTTGACACGGATCTGAACGACCTGGGAAGAAGTCAGGCATCGTTGTTTTTCGATGCCTATAAACACGTGCCTTTCGACAAGATCTATACCTCGGCGCTAAAGCGCGCACGGCAATCGGTTGAGCGTTTCATCGAGGGCGGTATTCCACACGACTCACTCGTGGGGCTCAATGAAATCAGTTGGGGGACCAAAGAGGGTCATCGGGTAACTCCCGAGGAGGACGCTTACTACCATTACATGTTGGATCAATGGCGGAAAGGAAACACGCACCTGAAGATTGAAGGGGGCGAGAGTCCCGACGATGTGGTGGTGCGGATGAAACCTGCGGTCGACTATATCATGTCAAAAAAGGATGAGAAGACCATCCTTATATGTATGCATGGCCGCGCTATACGGATCCTGCTGTGTTACCTTCTTCACTACCCCCTGCAGTCGATGGATATGTTCGAGCATCAGAACCTCGGGCTGTATTTGCTGAACTACACAGGCACCATGTTCACCGTCGAAAAGCACAATGACGACGCTCACATGCGTGTGAGTTGAGCTAGTGCGGAGCGCGCCTTGCTGTCGATGCTGTTTTTGTACTCATGCCGGCGGTAGGAGAGGGCGCGTCGAAAATAGTCTTCCGCTTCGGCGATCTTGTTCTGCGATTGGTAAATATACCCGAGTTGAAGGCTTGCATTGGGAGCGAAGTACCAGTTCTCTTGCGCGGTCATGTTGATAGTGTCAAGGTAATATTTTTCAGCTTCCGCGCTCCCTGTCTTATGGAGAAGCCTCGCTTTTCGATACAGGTATTCGATTTGGTCGCGCTTGATCAGCAGATCCATGCTGGTAATTCCCGAAAGGATCGCGTCTGCTTCGGAGTAGTACCCGCCATCGGTTAGAAACCGGACTTTTGTCAGCTTGATATTCGGAAGGTCTTTGTCGGCGAGTGCGTGCGCAGCTGACTTGTCAGCCTCTGTTGCTTCCTTGCCCTTGCTCCTGGCTTCCTTGAATGCCTCGAATGCGTCACTCTCGTTCCCATTGAGCCAATAGCACAATCCGATTTTGTAGTGCGCATCCTTAATGTAGTTCTGACCGGGTTGGTGTTCGATAAACCAGCGATAAGCGGCCAGGGCATTCATATAGTCGCCCTTGTGCAGGTTGGCTTCACCGCGGAGGTAGTCTGCGTAGTAGAGTGGAATACCTGCATCAGTCTGTGAAAGGCCGTCCAGCAGTTCCAAGGCAACGTCGTTCCGGGAGCTTTTCAATGCGAGAGAGGCGTTGAAAAACATCGCCAGCCGGTTGCCTTTGTCGGCAGCGAGTACGGCGTTCATACTTTCTACTGCGGAACCGGGATCTGCCAGAAGGAAGCCTTGTACGAGGGCATACAGGATCTTGCTTTCCAGAGAAAACGGAGAGGCCGGCAGAGACGATACTGCGCGGAGGTCTTCCAATCCGCCGGAGATTGTCCCACTCATATTAAGAAGACTGAGAACCCAGTTGTACTTATCAGGAATTGATCCAACGATGAGGCGCAGCAAGCCCGACGTCTTGCGAATGGGCAGATAGTCCGGGAATTTTTCGCGACAGCTTTCTGCGATCTGATAAGCCTGCCTGAGCTGCAGGGCTCCGTCGAGCTCGTGCCCGAACTTAAGATAGATGAATGCCCAGTGCGTTCGGATCTCAGCCTGGAGGAACTGATAGTCGCGGGCGGATCCTTTTACGTTCCTGTCGACCCGTTGGTGAAAGCGCTCCTCGTATTCCGAAAACCTGGTGTTGTCTTCGGTGATGAGCAGCTCGATAGCCTCGGCAAGTGAGGCGACATATATCGCGCCGATATCGTCTCTATTCTGAAGATGCCGGAGCGCATCGTCGGGCCGGAGGTTGAGCGCCAGTCGGTGAGCTTCAAGAAGATTAGCGTCAAACACTATTTCCTGCGAATAGACACAGGTGAGGGGAAACAAAAAGAGGCAGACCAATAGGGCTGCCTTCTCTCTATAAGTTCGTTTCAAAGAATTATTCGACCTTCCTTCTCCGGCTTGGAGAGGCAACTGGGGTCTTGGAGCTTTTCGGTTTGTTTGCTTCATCCAGTGAATCCATGTCAACATCTGCTAAAATACGCCCGGAATGCTCATCTATCACAATTTTTTTCTTTTCTCTTATCTCAGCGATCTTTTGGGCGGGGATAACGATGTTACAACCTTCAGCAGCGCCTCTGACCACACGCACAACCGCGAGCCCGTTTGAGAGGCTTCCGCGAAGTCGTTCGTAGTATTTGAGCAGCTTGTCTTCGATTTTTTTAGTGGCTTTTTCCCGGTCGGCCAGCAATTTTTTCTCCTCTTCCTCGCTCTCAGCAAGGATTGCGTCGAGCTCTTTCTTTTTATTGTCGAGGTGTTCGCTTCGTTCGCCGATGAGGGTGTCGGTCTTCTCGATTTCGTCTTTTTTGGCCTGGACGAGGTCTTTGGCTTCTTTGACGCGCTTTTCGCAGATTTGAATTTCGAGTTCCTGGAGTTCTATTTCTTTGGTGATGGCGTCAAATTCCCGGTTGTTTCTGACGTTTTTTTGTTGTTCTGCGTATTTCTTGATTAGTTTTTCTGCCTCTTTGGCCCCTTCCTTGTTCTTCTTGATGCTTTCTTCCAGGTCTTTTAACTCCGTTTCGTGACGCTGAAATCTGGTCTTGTATCCTTCGATCTCGTCTTCGAGGTCCTGAACCTCGTCGGGGAGATCCCCTCTCAGTTTCTTTAATTCGTCGACTTTTGAGTCTATTGCCTGGAGTTTTACAAGGGCTTCAAGTTTTTGGGCAATTGATTGATTTTCCATTTATTTTAGAGGTAGCTTATTGGATTCGTGACCGTCCGGGAAAAATAGAGTGCAAAATTAGGAAATTTTTTTGTTAAAACCTCTCCTAGTAACTCCTTCGTATAGACCTCGCTCTCATAATGGCCGATATCAGCGATTATAAGCTGATCCTCAGCGTCAAAGAATTCGTGATATTTAAAGTCTGCCGAGATGTACACCTGGGCACCGGCGCGCCGGGCCTGTGGTAAAAGGAAACTGCCGCTGCCTCCACAAACCGCTACTTTCTTAACAGGCATATCAAGGATTCGGGTATGGCGTATGACCTTGAGTTCCATACTGTTTTTCAAACGCCTCAGGAACTCGGATGGTTCCAAAGGTTCGGCGAGGTCTCCGATCATACCAGCGCCAACCTCCTGATTCTGGTTGCTCAACCGGGTGAAGTAGTAGGCCACCTCTTCGTATGGATGCGCGTGCCGTAGGGCATGCAGGATTTTTCCCTGCAGATGGGAGGGGAAGATCAGCTCGATACGTGTCTCGTCCACTACTTCCAGCACCGACCTTTCACCAATTACCGGGTTTGCCTGATCATTCGGCTTGAAGGTGCCGCGACCATCAACGCTGAAACTGCAGTTCTGGTAATTGCCGATCTGTCCCGCCCCGGCTTTGTAAAGGGCGGTGAGCACGTCGCCGACTTTCGCCTGCGGCACGAACGTCACCAATTTGGTCAGAACATCTGTTTTTGGTGCAAGAACCCGTGTATTCGTAATACCGATTTTTTCGCAAATCTTTCGGTTGACGCCTGTGTGCAGATTGTCCAGGTTTGTATGAATAGCGTAGATAGCAATGTCATTGCGTATCGCTTTGATCACCGTGCGTTCTACGTAGTTGGCCCCGGTAAGTCGCTTGAGGCCTTTGAAAACGATAGGATGGTGGGCCACAATCATGTTACACCCAGCCTCAATTGCCTCATCTACAACGAGTTCTGTACAATCAAGCGTCACCATCACTCCCTTTGCCTCGGCTGCGAGGTCTCCCGTCAGCAATCCGGAGTTGTCGTATGACTCCTGGTAGGTCAACGGCGCGAATGACTCCAGATACGCTACGACATCTTTAATTTGAATACGTCCCATAAGATTCGGCTTTCCGGCTCAAAGTAAGGGAAAGTCGGTAAAAATTCCGCTATTTCCCCTTTCTTGCGCGTTATGAAGCCTGGTATGCTCCTTTTTCCTTTTGCGGTGTTGTTTGACGCAATAACGAGTATCCGAAATCGTCTGTACGACACGGGTGTAAAACCCACTGCGCAATTCGATATCCCGGTTATCAGTGTCGGAAACCTCAGCGTAGGGGGCACCGGAAAAACTCCCATGGTCGAACACCTCATTCGCCTGCTTTCGCCCGACGCCAGGGTGGCGACCCTGAGCCGGGGATACGGAAGAAGGACAAAGGGTATGCGCATTGTGGGAGAGAGCGACAATCCGACGACCGTGGGCGACGAACCTTACCAGTTCTACCGAAAATTCGGTACCGGGGTAGTTGTTGCCGTTGGAGAAGACCGGGCGCTGGCGATCCCGCATATTCTTCAGGAGCGCGAGGATGTAGGTGTTATCCTCCTCGACGACGCATTTCAGCACCGTCGTGTCAGGCCGTCTTTTCAGATCCTGCTGACAGACTACAACAACCTGTTTGTTGACGACTATCTTCTACCCGCGGGTCGGCTCCGCGAATCGAAACGCGGTGCAGCGCGAGCGGATGTGGTGGTGGTGACAAAGTGCCCTGCTAATATTTCTGACGAAAACATGATCAAACTGGAAGGGAGGATTCGCAATTATTCGGACAAACCGGTGTTTTTTACAACAGTCACTTACGGAGCGATGACACCGGTCACGTCCGGTGTCATCGGTAAGACAGACAACGTCGTACTTATTTCGGGGATCGCCAGTCCTGGCCCCCTGGAAGCCTATCTGCGCAAGAATTATCGCCTTGCCGCTCATCTCCGGTACCGCGACCATCATCTCTACACGACGAAGGACCTCTCGGATATCTGCACACTCGCCGCCAAAAATGATGCGGTGGTCGTGACTACCGAGAAGGATGTTGTGAAAATGGATCCGCAGATATTCGAGAAGGCTTCCGTTGAACTGAATTTTTTGCCTATCAGGATCGGGTTTCTGAAAGATGGAAAGGATTTTGATGCGATGGTGCTTGATGTCGTCAGATCTTATGCTGGGTAAAAAAAAACAAGGCAATACTCCGGATCGAACGGATAGCCGGGTATTTTTGCGCGTGCAATTCCGGATTATCCTGTTCTTACTGGCGTGTATGTTTTTAACCGCCGATGTTGCCCAGGCACAGCAAGCGCCTCGCCGCACTGGATCACGCGTCATAGACGATACCACGCGGCAGGTTTATGGCCCGAATACATCGACGTATTTCTATGAACGCGATGTGTTTATGAATCGCCCGGTTCTGCATTCCATCGATACGTTTATCCACAACTTTCACCGGAACGCAAACTACGTTCAAAAGAACAACAACCTTTATCAGGATCTCGGCAACATCGGTACCGCTATCCACCCGATCTATTCGGGAGCGCCCGCGGAGATCGGAGCGACGACCGGCTATCACGCATACGATCTCTACTGGGATGCCGAGGAGGTTAAGTACTATGATACCAAATCGCCCTACACCAACATGGAGCTTATATTGGGTGGTCAGGGCCGCTCAATCACGCGGGCAACCTTTAGCCGCAACATTAATCCACGCTGGAACTTCGGATTTAATTTTCGCGGGATATTTGCCGACAAGCAGGTCCAGCGGCGGGGAAAGAACGATCGCACCACCCGGAGCAATTACTACGACGCATACACTTCGTACGAAAACAAGGACAGCACCTATCAGCTGTTCATGAATTTCAGGCGTATGCTGCACCGTGTGAATGAGTTTGGAGGGGTTCGGATCGATGCCGACGCCCTGGAAAGTATCGACGATTATTTTGATGAGAACGCGCGGCCGTGGCTTACAACGGCATCGTCTGAGGATCTTCGGACGAACTTCCATCTCTTTCATCAATATAAAATCGGAAGTGGGTTGCAGTTCTACCACACACTCGACCGCTATAAGCAGCAGAACAAGTTTCTGGACATGGCCAGCGAGTCCATCGATTCGTTGTTTTTCGGACTTACCAATCCCGCAGCGTCAGACAGTGTCCGGGATGCGGCCGTTATTCGTACCGTGAGAAATGAAGTCGGCTTCAAGGGTAACCTGCTTAAGCTGTTCTACAATGGCTACTACGCCATTCGTCACTATCACATGCGATATGAGCGTATGCCGGGCGGCGCGCCTTCTCTCAGCCGGTATCCTGACGAGAAGGGGGATGAACATTATTTTGGAGGCCGGGTTTCATTGGCGCTCGATTCACTGGTTGAGCTTACCGGTCGTGCCGAAATCATAATTCCCGATGGTAATTTTCGGATTGAGGGATTTCTTAAGAGTAAGTGGCTTTCGGCATCATTGAAACATTTCTTATACAAGCCTTCCTTTCTCTCGCAGTCGTACCGCGGCAGGCATGATTTCTGGGATCACTGGCTTGCGCCGTTGGAAGGACTGAAGAACATAGAGACCTCTCAACTCGATGGATTTCTGCATTATCGAAGTAACGTATTCAGTATTTCCCCCGGTATTACGCTTACGCGCCATCGCAACTATGTGTTCTTCGACAAGATATCAGACGCCCCCTCCACGCAAATGGTCGTACCGGTACAGTCGGGCGGGAATCAGATTCTCGCTGCCCCCGAAGTGCGTTGGTCGCTTACGTTCTTCCGTCATTTGACGCTGAGCAACCGGTCGATATATACCTTGTTTCTCGAGAATAACGATGATGCTATACGCGTCCCTGATCTTTTTGTCAATGCGCAACTCGCCTATTCGAACATCTTCTTTAATGGAAATCTCGATATGCACGCGGGCGTCGACCTGCACCGGAAGTCGGCTTACTTTGCCCCCGGCTACGCTCCGGCTATCCAGCAGTTCTATAATCAGGATGTGTTTGAATCGCCGGCGTTTCCGCTCGTGGATGTTTTCGTCAACGCGAAGATCAAGCGCGCCAGGGTGTTCTTTAAGTACAACAATGTTATCCAGTTGGTGACAGGTTCCGGCTACTTCCCGACGCCCTACTACCCGGGCCAGCGACCGATCTTCGATTTCGGTTTCGACTGGTCATTTTACGATTAGCCGGCGGTCGAGGGTGTTTTCTATGTTTTCTGCTTTTTCTTTTTCGCCGCGGGGAAGAGCACATTGTTGAGGATCAACCTGTAGCCCGGAGAGTTGGGATGCTGATGCAGGTCGGTGGGTTCTTCATTGACCTGGTGCTGATAATCTTCGGGATCGTGTCCCCCGTAAAAAGTCCAGAATCCCTTACCTAATTCGCCGTGCAGGTATTTCCCTTCCCTGATCGCTTTGTTTTCGCCCATAATGACGACATCCGGTTTGATAAGGTGCTTCTTAAAGCCGGTGGTCTGGCCGAAGAAACCCGCGATAACCCGCGTGTGATTTTGTGTCAGCATGGTTGGGATAGGATCCCACTTTGCGGAGAACTCAAAGATGGTAAAGTAGTCGTTGTCCTGCCGGATACCACGCTCGCTCATCTGGTTGTCGATATCCGAGAACTCGTATTCGTAGGCATCGCGCTTGAGATGGAAGTCAGTAAAGGCGAGCGTGTTGTCATAGTTGAGTTTCTCCTGCGCCTGCGGATCAGCGGGATCGCCGTCGAACATTCTTTCGCAGATGTCTACACCCTCAGCCGCCAGCGCGATATCGTATGTATCCGTAGCCGAACACATGGCAAAGAGAAAACCACCGCCGGTAACGAACTCCTTGATCTTTTTCGCGACAGCGAGTTTCAGCTGGGACACTTTGTGAAAGCCGTGCTTCCGCGCGAGGTCTTCGGCTTCTTTCACTTGTTCAACATACCAGGGCATGTTGCTGAACTGGCTGTAGAACTTCCCGTACTGACCGGTAAAATCTTCGTGGTGAAGATGCAGCCAGTCGTATTTGGGCAATGCGCCCGAGATGATCTCATCGTCGAAGATTACATCGTATGGGATTTCGGCATAGGTGAGTACCAGCGTGACGGCATCATCCCACGGTTGGTTTGACTTTGGCGTGTACACGGCGATCCGCGGATACTTTTCCAGCTTCATAACATCGTAGTTGACAGCCGGGCTGGCGATCTCGGAAAGTATCTGGTTTGCCTGCGCATCGGAAATTACTTCGAAGCTCACCCCCCTGACCACGAGTTCGTTCTGGATTGCCGGGTGTTGCTGAACCATAAAGCTGCCGCCGCGGTAATTCAGGAGCCAGTCTACCTCTGTCTCACTGCGAAGAACCCAGTAGACGATCCCGTACGCCTTCAAATGATTGGACTGTCTCTCATCCATCGGTATGAGGATAGAATTGGCTTTTGCCAGGTGGCCGGCGAAAAGCAAACACAGTAGCAGCGTCAGACGCAGTCGGTGAAAAATCTTCATTTCAGTGCTAATTTACCCATCCTACAGGTCATTTTCATATAACGTGTGCTATTCCGGGCTCATTTGTAAAAAATTGAGGCCAAAGTGTGATAAATTGCCTCTGTTTTTCAACGTATTCCGTATACTGGCTAGTATATCCACGGTTTGAGCTGGCGCTATGCCAACCAGGCCAAGCGTATTTATGAATCTCCTTGAAAACATAAAAGAAGGCCTGCGTTCAATCCAGGCTAACCTGCTCCGTTCCATCCTGACCGCGCTCATTGTAGCGATCGGCATCACCGCACTTGTCGGAATGCTTACCACGGTTGATGGTATCGAGCATTCGGTAAGAGAAAGTCTTTCGTCCATGGGCGTCAATACGTTTGATATTACGTCGAAATCAAACCGCAACAGGAATCAGCAGGGTGTTATCGCGAAATCCTATCCCAGGGTAACCATGGGAGAAGCGTTTAAGTTTATAGATCAGTACGAAGTGCCGGCTAACGTCAGCCTGAGCGCAGGCCTCACGTATATCGCTGAAATAAAACGGCTGTCGAAGAAGACGAACCCAAATGTATGGGTGGCAGGAACTAATGACAAGTTCTTTTCGATCAATATATTGGATCTGGAGTATGGTCGCGCATTCTCGGCGCGCGAAGTGCAATATGGAAGCCAGGTGGCCGTGATCGGTCACAAGATCTACACATCGCTGTTTGAGGCGAACACGAATCCGATAGGAGAGGAGATCACCTTTCTCGGGGTGAAGTTTAAAGTGATTGGCAAACTGAAAGAGAAAGGCATGCTCTCGGAAAATAACTTCGACAACATGGTTGCCATTCCCATCGTAAAGGCAAACCAGATGGCGGAGGGCCGGGGGCTCTGGTACCAGTTGAAAGTGGGTATTTCAGATCCGTCGCAAGTTGACTTTGCCATGGGCGAGGCTACTGGTCTCATGCGCAAGATCAGGGGCGATAGGGTAGGGCAGGAGAATTCATTCGAGCTCGAGAAAAGCGAGACGCTGGCACAGAACCTCGAGAACATTACATCAGGCTTACGGATAGCTGGCTTTGGAATTGGTTTTATTACGCTCCTGGGTGCATCCATTGCGTTGATGAATATCATGCTCGTGTCTGTAACCGAGCGAACCCGCGAGATCGGTGTGCGTAAAGCACTTGGCGCTACGCGAAAAAGGATCCGGCAACAATTTGTCGTCGAGGCCATCGTGGTATGTCTTCTCGGTGGGATGGCTGGTATTATTCTCGGTATCTCGGTCGGCAACCTGTTATCCAACCTGATGAATATTGAAGTTTTTGTGATCCCCTGGGAGGAAATGCTACTGGGCATGGTCATTTGTGTGGTTGTTGGTCTGATGTCAGGTTATTACCCGGCACACAAGGCTTCGAAACTCGATCCGATCGAGTCTTTACGGTTTGAGTAATTGGAGGCGAAGGAGGAACTGGATGAAAGTAGGCAGTTGACAAAGCGGGAGCTTTTTGATCAAATGGCAAAAGGCAAAGGGCAAAAGGCAAAAGGCAAAAGGCAAAAGGCAAAGGGCAAAGGGCAAAGGGCAATGTGGGAGCTCATAATTCCTATGTCTCTCCAGGCCCGGAACTCACAACAACTCTCTTATCGCTTCGTAAACATTTCCCGCTACGATCTTATGGCCTTCGATATTCGGATGAATACCGTCGCCGAGATTGAGTTTTTCAAGGCCCGCTACATCTTTCAATAGGAAAGGAATTAACATCGCGTTATTTTTCTTCGCGAGTGCGGGAAAAATTTTCTGGAATCGCGCGCTGTAGTCCGGTCCCATATTGGGGGGTACCATCATTCCGGCGATCACTAATTTTACGTTTGGATATTTTGTTCTGACCTTGTCCATAATAGCCTGGAGATTTTTTTCCGTCTGCTCAACAGGAAGCCCGCGCAGTCCGTCGTTGGCGCCGAGTTCCAGCACAAATATATCGATCGGTTGACGGAGCACCCAATCAATACGCGACAGGCCGCCGGCTGATGTCTCGCCACTCAGTCCTGCGTTGACAGCCTTGCACGGATTTCCATTTGTGGCGCAATGTTTTTCCACCAGTGCCGGAAACGCCTGATCGGGCGACAATCCGTACCCTGCTGTGAGACTGTCGCCAAAGAACAGTATTGTTTTCGGATTTGTTGAGGTTTGCATCAGCAGTGCCAATACAATAATCAGCGTATTTTTGACGACCATGTAAATAATTCCGTTTAACTTCTAACGTAAACTGCGCAATTTTCGCTTATTACAGTGTCCAAAGCAAAAACCATGTCACAGGTTGTACTTCAAGCAGAAAAATTAACGAAAATATACCGATCGGCGGAGAAAGAGCTCACGGTCCTCGATCAAATTTCTTTTTCCGTCGAACAAGGCAACTCCTTGTCGATAATCGGGCCTTCCGGCAGTGGGAAGACTACGCTCCTGGGTTTATGCGCCGGATTGGATACCCCTACATCGGGCACTATTTCGCTGATGGGCTTGCAGCTCAACGCAATGAGCGAAGATGACCGCGCATACATACGCAACCAGTATGTGGGATTCGTCTTCCAGAATTTTCAGTTGCTGTCAACCCTGACCGCGCTGGAGAATGTGATGGTTCCGCTGGAATTGAGAGGGGAGCGGAATGTCGGGCCAAAAGCAAAAGAATTGCTCGGACGCGTGGGCCTGGCCGATCGTATCAACCACTACCCGACGCAGTTGTCGGGAGGCGAGCAGCAGCGGGTTGCCATGGCGCGCGCCTTTATTACGAATCCGCGGATATTGTTCGCTGATGAACCGACCGGAAACCTCGACGAGGAGAACGCAGATCACATTAGGGAACTCCTCTTCGGAATGAACCGGGAGCAGGGGACTACGCTTGTGCTGGTAACCCATAACCTCGAACTCGCCCAACTCACCCAGCGTATCCTCAAGATGAGAGGTGGAAAACTTGTGGAAGAATTAGCGAAGGTAACGTGATTGAATATATCATCAAGCTGAAACGGAAGACCGGGACGCTTTTTACAGACCGGTGGGTATGGCGTATGGCCTGGCGGGACGCGAGACATAATTTCTCGCGTCTTTTCCTTTTTGTGGCTTCCCTTGTTACCGGTATCGCGGCTGTTGTGGCGCTTGACTCCCTCAATTTTTCTTTGCAGCAGGATATTGAGTCGAACGCCCGCGAGCTGGTGGGCGCAGACCTTGTGCTGGAGGGAGAGAAGCCCTTCACCCCCGAGCTACACGCGGCATTTGATTCACTTAAGTTGCCGGTCGCAGCGGAAGTCAACATGGCCTCCATGGTATTCTTTACGCACAATCAGAAATCGCGGCTCATCAGGCTGGTCGCGCTGGAGGGCGACTTTCCCTTCTACGGTGAGATTGAAACACTGCCGCGTGATACCTACGACAAAGTGAAGCAGGGCGGCTATGCCATGCTGGACGAGACCCTGGCAGCTCAATATGAAGTAAGCTCCGGCGATTCACTGCGCGTGGGCAACAGCGCATTTAGGGTTGCCGGGGTTGTTACCCGGATTGCCGGCGGCGGCGGGTTGATGTCTACGTTCACTCCGTCGGTGTATATTTCAATGAAGGATCTTGACTCCACGCGACTTGTACAATTTGGCAGCAGAGTAAACTATAAACGCTACTACAAGATCGAATCGCAGGCGCGTGTCGAAGAAATCATCGATCAGTTCAGATCACTCGTTCGCGGTCAGGGATATTCGTACGATACAGTAGAAGAACGCAAAGAAGGTCTGGGGCGCGGTTTCAATTCGATATATCGCTTCTTTTCGCTGTTAGCGTTTGTCGCGGTTATCCTCGGTTGTATGGGTGTAGCCAGCTCAGTCCACATTTATGCCCGCGAAAAACGCGACGAGGTAGCGGTGCTTCGATGCATCGGGTCGAGCGGGTGGCAGGCGTTCAATATTTTCTTCATTCAGATATTCCTGCTTGGGTTGCTGGGCAGCGTGATCGGATCACTGCTGGGACTTGGTATTCAGCAGGTGATACCGTTGTTCGTTAAAGACCTGATTCCGTTTAAGATGGGTTTTGCGATCTCCTGGAAGTCGGTACTGCTCGGGGTGTCGGTGGGTGCGGTAGTGTCTGTGTTGTTCTCGATGTTGCCGCTCACCGCCGTGCGCTTTGTTCCACCATTGATAGTACTGCGTAGCGCCGATCGCCAACCTATGATCTTTTCGAAGACGCGGATAGTGACCATCATCCTGATTGCCGCTTTCCCGCTGACTTTCGCGGCTGTACAGGCGAAGAGCTGGATGGCCGGCTCGATGTTCTTTCTCGGCTTAGTCGTGGCATTGGCTTTTCTGGCACTCATAGCCTTTGTGTTGCTTTATCTGGTGAAGAGATACTTCCCGAATTCGGCTACGTTTATCTGGCGGCACGCGCTGGCGAGCCTTTTCCGTCCCAATAATCAGACGAGTGTCCTGATGGTGACCATCGGCCTCGGCGCTTTTATCGTTTCGACACTCAATATCGTAGAACAAAGTATGCTCAGTCAGGTTGAGTTCACCGGCCAGGAGAACCAGTCGAATACCATAATGTTTGATATCCAGCCTTCCCAGAAGGAGGGTGTGATTCAGTTGATGCAGGACAATGGGCTGGCGATAAATCAGGTTACACCGATCGTCACCTGCCGCATCAGTGAATTGAACGGGCGGCCGGCGGAAGAACTGCAGAATGACACAACCGACAACGTTTCGGGCTGGGCGATACGCCGTGAATACCGCGTTACCTACCGCGACAGCTTGCACAACTCCGAAAAACTTATCGAAGGTGAAGTGCAGCAAATGAAAAATTCGCGCGATTCAGTTTGGGTGACAGTTTCGGAGGGGATGGTCGATAATCTCGACGTGAAAATCGGCGATTCGCTTGTGTTCGATGTTCAGGGAGTGCCGGTGAAAGCTTTCGTCGGCGGTGTACGGAAGGTCGACTGGCCAAAAGATCCGCCGAACTTTTCATTTGTCTTTCCCTCCGGCGTATTGGAGTACGCGCCGCAAGTATGGGTAACCGCCACCCGCATTGATGAACCACAGCAGGCTAACAAGTTTCAGCAGGCGCTTGTGACACAGTTTCCCAATGTATCGCTGCTTGACCTGCGACTTATACTCGCGACGGTAAATGAAATGTTTGACAAGCTGGGGTGGATCATCCGCTTTCTCGCGCTCTTCAGTATGATTACGGGGCTGATCGTTCTGGCGGGAGCGGTGATCAACAGTAAATTCGTCCGTATCAAAGAAAACGTCCTGTTGCGTACCATCGGTGCCAGAACAAAACAAATCACACGTATCACGTTGATTGAGTACGCCTATCTCGGATTGTTCTCGTCGGTTACCGGGATGGCGCTTTCGCTGGGCGGTGGTTTTCTGTTGGCGGAATTTTTCTTCGAGGTTACTTTTGCCTTTGATTGGCTTGAGTTGCTCCTTATCAGTGCCAGTGTCGTGGTGCTCACGGTGCTCATTGGCTGGTACAATTCGCGCGAAGTAATATCCACGCCACCGTTGCAGATATTGAGAAAGGAAGCCTGATGCACTGCTTACTCAGTCTTGAGAGCTGGTCGGATTAAATGCATTTTTGTTATCTTGGCAGCCAGAGCCATTACGAAAACGGAGAATTGTATGCGCAATCTTTGGTGGTTCCTGTGTGGTGGCATCCTTTTACTCACAGGTGTCGATACCCACGCCCAGCCTCCTGTCAGGTTTGTCGAAAACAAAGGCCAGTGGCCGGCTGATATTGATTTCGTCACACACATCCCCGGCGGGCGCATGACGGTATCAGCCGATGCCTTTCGTTATTTCATCCGCGACCACCAGACGCTTGAAGACCTTCACCACCAGACACACCAGCCCGATGGTTTGGCAGAAGCCAGGCTTGGTTTACGCGGGCATGCCGTATTCGTCGAATTTCCCGGGGCGGGCATGACGAGTTCGTCCATAGGACTGGGTCGTTCAGATGATTATAGAAATTATTATTTCGGCAGTGATCCGTCGCGGTGGGCATCCAAAGCCTACGCCTATGACGGCGTTATGTACGAATCTTTTTTTCCAGGTGTGGACATGAAGGTCTATACCTACGGACAGCACGTGAAATACGACTTTATCGTTGCTCCAGGAGCAGATCCATCTGTTATCACCGCCGTCTACCGCGGTGCCGACAAACTATTCCTGGATAAGGGTGACCTGACCATCCGTACGTCACTGGGCGATATCATTGAAAAGAAACCGGTAGCCTGGCAGTTAGTCGATGGTGAGCGAGTCGACGTTCCGTGTGTATTCAGGCTGGAAGTCGACAGCGTCTCGTTTCATTTTCCGGAAGGCTTTGACAGCTGTTATGAGCTGGTGATAGATCCGCTGTTGATTTTTTCAACCTTTTCCGGATCCAGCGCAGACAACTGGGGAAGCACCGCGACACCCGGCGAACGCGGCACACTGTACTCGGCCGGAGTTACCAACGAAGAAGGGGGTGGCCGGTTTCCTGCCACCCCGGGCGCCTACCAGACCAGCTCCGGAAGCTTGTACGATATCGGGATATTGAAATATGATTCCACCGGCGGTCAGCTGCTCTATGCTACCTACCTGGGCGGTACCAGCAACGATTCTCCCCACAGCCTCGTGGTGAACAATGCTGAGGAGCTACTCCTGCTCGGAACAACCGGTTCGGCAAATTTCCCCACAACAGCAGGCGCGTTTCAGAATACCTTTCGCGGTGGCGCGCCAGTATCCAATGTCATCGGATATCCCTACGATGAGGGATGTGATATTATCATCTCCCGTTTCAATTCCGACGGCACGGCGCTGCTCGCTTCGAGTTTTGTCGGTGGTACCAACAATGACGGACTCAACCCGCCGGGTGGCGCGCTTACCATGAACTACGGCGACCAACTTCGCGGCGACATCATCGCCGACGAAGCCAACAACATCTATGTATCGTCGGTAACTTCGTCGACCGACTTCCCCGCGACAGCTTCGTTTGCTACAACCTATCGCGGTGGCGCTACGGACGCTATACTGTTCAAGATGGATTCCGATCTCACCACAATGGTCTGGGGAGCCATGATCGGAGGGAGCGCAACAGATGCCGCGCACACCGTGAAAATCGATAGTCGGGGAGATCTGTTTATCGCAGGGGGCACAACCAGCGCTGACTTCCCCGCGACGGCAGAAAGCTATCAACCTGCCTACTCGGGAAATGTCGACGGGTGGATCGCAAAGATTGCCGCCGATGGTACCTCCCTGCAACACGCCACCTTTACCGGCACCGAACAGTACAATCAGATCTACTTCCTCGATCTCAATCAGGCAGACGAAGTTTACGTATACGGACAAACCAGCGGATCATTTCCCATTACCCCCGGCGTATATCACAACCCGAACAGCGGCCAGTTTATTCAGAAGTTTAACCCTGAACTCAACGCACTCATTTTTTCAACTGTGTTTGGCGCAGGCCGCGGTATCCCCGATATCTCACCCACTGCCTTCCTGGTGAATGACTGCAATAACCTCTATATGGCAGGGTGGGGTGGAAGAATTAATCGCGAGACGGGATTCTGGCAAAGTGGCACGTCGGGTATGACAACGACTGCAGACGCGTTTCAACTAACGACCCAGGGTTCCGACTTCTATTTTCTTGTGCTCACCGATGATGCGAAAGAACGTCTTTATGCAACCTTCTTCGGCGGAAACCAATCGAGTACGCATGTTGATGGCGGAACAAGCCGGTTCGACAAAAGCGGAATTGTCTATCATTCGGTATGCGCTGGCTGCCGCGCTTTCAACGACGCGAATCAGCCTACCTCCGATTTTCCCACAACCTCTGGCGCATGGTCGCGACAGAATCGCAGCCAGAACTGCAACAACGCGGCTTTCAAGTTTGACCTGTCAACACTGAAGGCGCGACTTCAAACGAACTCATATCGGCGCGATATGCCGGGCCTCAGGGTGGTTTGTCTGCCCGATCCGCTCGGGTTCGAAAACCTAAGTACCGGGGGAGAAATTTATTATTGGGAGTTCGGCGATGGTGAGACTGAAACGCGAACCGACACATCATTTCTTGCGCATCAATACAAAACTCCAGGACAGTATGTCGTAACACTTTCCGCCGTCGATCAGGGTACATGCCAGGTGGTAGACCGGACGTCAGTGCTCGTTACCGTCAACGAATCGTTGTCGTTCATCCAGGACGATACCGACCTGTGCTTCGGCGACAGCCACCAGCTGCAATCGAGTGGTGGCATCCGTTACCAGTGGACCAGCGACGACGGGTCGCTTACATCCAGTCTGCCCACGCCCGTAGTTGCTCCAAAAGATACAATGGTGTACTACATTACACTTGAGGAGAGCAATGGCTGCATCCGCACAGACACTGTTCAAATCAATGTAGTTCCGGGTATAACTCCTGAATTTGAGTGGACGAAAATCGCGGAGTGCGCCGGGCGCCCGAAAGTTACCGTTAGAAACCTTACCGACAGTCTGGAGCATGAAGATTCCTGGTATTTCGACTTCGGCGACGGCACGGTCACCGATCAGGATGCGGCTGTGCATGCATTTCAGAACGACGCCGTCTTCGATGTCAGCATGATCACACAAAGAGGGTTTTGCGTCTACGAGAAGTCAGTAGCCATACCGGTGTTTGAGCTTTTTATACCGAACGTCATCACTCCCGGCGTGCCCGGGCATAACGACGTGTTCATGATCCGATTCGGCCAGGCGGATGGCGTCACACCCGCTGACTACAATTACAAAACCAGTGTTTCAATCTACGACCGCTGGGGTAAGCTTGTTTATGAATCGGACGATTATCAGTATGACTGGTACGGCGAAGGATTAGCCGCGGGCATTTATTATTACGAAGTGACGGTTGATGGCTATAAAACCTGCAAGAACTGGATTCACCTGATCAGGTAGCGGTTTACTTCCTGGGTAATTTCTTACTCAGATGAGTTGATTTCAAACAATCGTCTGGCTGGCACGGAAATATGGCTGTCCGGTTGGACCGCTAACATCAAACCTATGACTGCATCGGCGTCACCCTATCACCTCATTTGCTTTTCACACTTACGGTGGAACTTTGTCTATCAGCGACCCCAGCATCTGATGAGCCGTTTCGCGCAGCACTTTCCCGTGTGCTACATCGAAGCGCCCATATACGACGGTGACCGGAATTTTCTCGATATCTCCAGTCCCATAGATGGTATCCGCGTCATCGTGCCCCGCCTGAAAGAGGGGCTGAGCGAAGAACAGTCCGTGACCTATCAGAAGGAGATGCTTGCCAGATTGTTTATCGACGATGATATCACTCAGTACCTCTTCTGGTATTACACGCCGATGGCACTCGCGATAAGCGACCATCTGAATCCCACAATGATCGTCTATGACTGCGTGGCTGAACCCTCGGCGTCCGGTTTTGCGCCACCGGATATGAAGGATCGCGAAAAAGAGTTGCTGAACAAAGCCGATCTCGTTTTTACCGGGGGGTATAGTTTGTATGAGGCTAAGAAGAACAGACACCCCGACGTTCACGCATTCCCGAATAGTATCGACAGTGAACATTACTCCAAAGCCCGGGTGTACAATACCGACCCCGCTGACCAGGCGACGATCCCTCATCCGCGCCTGGGCTACTTTGGTGTGATCGACGAGAGAATGGACCTGTCACTCATCGAGAACGTTGCTCGCCGGAAACCCGAATGGCACCTTGTAATGGTAGGGCCCGTGAGCAAGATCAGTGTCAGCGCCCTGCCAGCGTTGCCGAATATCCATTACCTGGGAATGAAAAAGTACGATGAACTACCCGCTTATATTTCGGGATGGGATATCGCGATACTCCCGTTTGCTCACAATGACGCCACCCGGTATATCAGCCCCACGAAGACGCCCGAATATCTCGCCGCCGCGCGACCTGTGATCTCGACGCCGATCATCGATGTTCTTCGGCAGTATGGCAACAGCGGACTGGTGAACATCGCCGGCACCCCTGAAGAGTTTGTCAGGGTTGCATCACTCGAGTTAGAGAATCACGATAGAGAAGAGTGGCTTAGACAGGTAGATGAATTCCTCGCTCATAACTCGTGGGACAAGACCTGGCAAAGGATGATGTACCACGTTACCCGGAAGCTGACAGAAAAGGAGCGCGACATGAAAGCCGCTAGCGAACGCATCTATGGGTGAGAAGTCGCCTACCTATTATTGATATAAATTATTGATAGCACTATACCTATGCAAAGAGCAGGCAAGAAAAAACCACTCCGGAAACCCCAACAGCAACGCAAGCCCGGGCTTGAATCGAAACTTCAACCAACCCCTGTCAGTGAAACAGGCTCTCGCGGATCAGGAAGGCTGGCAGGCAAGACAGCCCTCATCACCGGTGGCGACAGCGGCATCGGACGCGCCGTAGCCTTACTGTTCGCAAAAGAAGGCGCGCAGGTAGCCATTGCGTACCTCAGCGAACACGCTGATGCAAAGGAAACCCGGCGGATGATAGAGGAAGAAGGAGGAGCGTGCCTGCTGATTCCCGGCGACCTGAGCAAGGAAGCAAACTGTCGCCGCGCTGTGCAGAAAGCGGTGAAGAAATTTGAGCAGATCGATATTCTTATCAACAATGCGGCCGTACACTACGAGCAGAAGAATCTTGAAGACATCACCGCAGGCCAGCTCATCAAGACATTCGCTACCAATATTTTTTCATATTTCTGGATCACACAGTCGGCTTTGCCACACATGCGACGGGGGAGTAGTATCATCAATACCGCTTCCGTGACGGCATACCGGGGCAGCCCGGCGCTGATCGATTATGCCGCGACGAAAGGAGCGATTGTGAGCTTCACCCGAAGCCTGGCTTCTAACCTCGTGAAGAGAAAGATTCGCGTCAACGGTGTGGCCCCTGGTCCGGTGTGGACCCCGTTGATCGCGTCGACCTTCAAGCCCGGAAAGGTATCAAACTTCGGCAGCGATGTTCCGATGGAGCGCGCCGGTGAGCCGGCGGAGATAGCGCCTTGTTTCCTTTTTCTGGCTTCTTCTGACGGGAGTTACGTGACAGGGCAGTTTATCCATCCAAACGGTGGAGAGATCGTGAATGGGTAACAGGCAGCTACACTTTTCTGTAACTGCCTGACCATGAGCGGTGGGCCCAGCAGGGCACGATCCTGCGACCCCCTGATTATGAGTCAGGTGCTCTAACCAGCTGAGCTATGGGCCCCTCCGACCTTGTTTGGCCGAAACGAGGGGCAATGTTAGTAAATTGCCGGAAAAACTACAACACGCAGCACTCTTCCATTCGGGGTCTACGGCCTGCAACCCTGACTATACCGCCATTTGTGCTTTCAATCCAACCTGCCCCTCTTCAAGCAATATATTGTTCACAAATAGCAGTCGCCGGATTTGTGCGCCGTTTTCATCAAAGACCTTAAAAAATCCCTCGCGCTTACCGTGCTGGTACTCGCCCTCACTTAGTACGCGACCGTTAGGATGGTAGGTTGCATAGCGGCCATGAAGGATACCATATTGATAGTTCTCCTCCAGTAGAAGCTCGCCGGTTTCGTAAAACTGTCGCCAGTTTCCGTGTTTGATGTCGTTCTCGTAATATCCTTCCGAGATCAGTACCGCGTTCTTATTGAACTCCTTCCACTTACCATTCCTGGGAGCGTTGCGGTTCTTGCGTTTAAAAAACAGCTGAAACATCTTCCACATAGTTACGTCACTCATATTCTTCACAATGCCATACACCCGATGGCTCCTTTGGTAAATGACAGACCGCAGCTTTGGCGCAATTCAAACACAATCCCCTTGCCGGCAGGTTGCGTGCGGCGACGTCTAAAGGCCAGGCTTCAAATTGCTCGCATTGGATTACCACCCGCTCCGAGCGTTGTCTGAATAAACACCCTGTGCGATGAACGCACGTGTTGCAAAGGCCGCCAAGTTCTTTTGTCACGAGCTCCTCAATGTCTGGCAGCATCATTTCCCTTGAAGTTTGTAGCAGGCTACCCCAAATTGCATACCATCTTACGTAATGGGCGCGTACGCTGCCTGTACGAAGACATTGGGAGTCGGGAGGTGGGTAAATTTTCCCATGTGGTACGTTTTTACCCGGGAGACAAAGGGCAATAGGCAAAAAGCAAATGGCAAATGGCAAAAGGCAAAAGGCAAAAGGCAAAAAGCAAAAAGCAAAAAGCAAATGGCAAAAGGCAATGCGGGGTTATTTGGACGTTGACTCGTATCGTTTAATCCGCTCTCTCAATGTCTTCCGGTCAATGCCGAGTTTCTCGGCTGTCCGTGACATGTTCCGGTTGTTGGCGGCGTACACGTCAAGGATGTAATCACGCTCTACTTCATCAAGCCTCCTGTCGAGCCCTTTCGACCGGGTGGCGGAGTAGCGGAATGATTCGGGCAGGTCGGGAACGTCGATCACGGTGTCGTCAGACATGATGGTGAGGCGATGGACGAGATTTTGCAGTTCCCGAACATTGCCAGGCCAGGCGTACTCTTTCAGGGCGCGCAATGCTTTCGGTGTGAACTTCATCGACTTGCGCCCTACTTCACGCTCATAGCGCGCGAGAAAGAAATTGGTAAGCAACAGGATGTCATCGCCTCTGTCGCGCAAAGGCGGCAGGTCGATCGATACAATGTTGAGGCGATAGTACAGGTCTTCTCTGAACCTCCCCTGTTTGACAAGTTGTATCAGGTCGACGTTGGTGGCGGCGACAACGCGTACGTTTACTTTCATCGACTTCTTCGAGCCGACCATGTAGAATTCTTTTTCCTGCAATACGCGCAGCAGCTTAGCCTGCATGGCAAGACTGGTGTTGCTGATCTCGTCGAGGAAAATAGTGCCACCGTCTGCTGTCTGGAAAAAGCCGGCACGTGTTTCCATCGCTCCGGTAAACGCACCCTTTACATGGCCAAATAGCTCGCTCTCGAGCAGTGAGTCTGGAATGCCGCCGCAGTTTACCGGCACAAACGGTGCTTTCGACGTGCGCCCGCTGTAGTGAATGGCACGCGCGACGAGTTCTTTCCCGGTTCCGCTTTCGCCTGTAATAAGCACGGTCGCCTCCGTAACACGTACTTTCTTAATAGCGTGGAATACGCGATACATTTCCTCCGACTCGCCGATAATACCGAAGTCCTGTTGAAAGTTGTCGCCGCTCAGTTTTTTCGTCCGATGACTTTTCTGCAGGACGCGATTGACCGCGACAAACAACTCCTTGTCCGTAAATGACTTTACGAGGTATTCCTCCGCACCGATGCGGATCGATTCAATCGCTCCTTCAATAGACGGGAATCCGGTGACCACGAGAATGCCAACGCCTTTGTGATTCTCCGACACGTGACGCACAAGAGCCAATCCGTTTTCTTCCGGCATCTTAAGGTCGGTGATGACAAGATCGACGTCGATAGCGTCGAGCAGTGTCAGGGCCGACTGAACATTGTTCGCGGTAGATACATGATAGCCAATAGACTCCAGGTTACGTCTTATCAACTCTACTGATTCAGGCGAATCATCGACTACCAGTACTTTTACCGGCGCTGTTTCCTTCTTCTTTTTCATTTCACTTCTTTCTGTGATTGCTTTAACGGCAGCAATACTTCGATTTTCGTTCCTTTCCCCGGCTGACTGGTGACGCTAATCCTGCCGTGGTGGGCGATCACTATTCCCTGCACAACCGATAAGCCAAGTCCGGTGCCTTGTCCGGGAGGCTTTGTCGTGAAGAAAGGCTCGAAGATTCGTTTCCTCACCTCGCTCGTCATACCGTGCCCGGTATCACCAACGAGAAGGCTGATCATCTGCCCCTTCCTTTTTGTGGCAATGGTCAATTGGCCACCTTTTGGCATTGCGTGGACGCTGTTGGTGATCAGGTTGACGAGCACCTGGCTCATCTGCACTTCATCAGCCTGAATCATGGGTAGATCAGGATCGAGCTTTTGCCGGATGGTGACCTGACGACCGACGAAGCGAACGTCTATGAAGTACAGGATATTCGATACAGTTTCATTCAGATTCACCTGCGTGATCTGCCGCGGCATCTGTCGCGAGAAGATCATGAGTTTCTTAATGATCTCGCGGGTGTAAAGAGACGCTTTGACAATGCGTTCGATATCTTCGGTCTGTTGATCGCTCAGTCTACCGGCTTTCTTGATGAGTTGCGCAAAGCCCAGGATCTTTCCGAGTGGCTCGTTCAACTCGTGTGCAATACCCGCCGAGAGCTCGCCGACGAAGGCGAGGCGCTCCACATGCTGGAGCTGGAGCTGCAGCTTTTGCTTTTCTTCTTCCGCACCGGCGCGTTTAACAATCAGGGAGAACTCCTGCGATACGGCCTTGATCAGCTTCTTTTCCTCGGCGAGAAAAACAGGAGCGCTGCCTTTTTTCGACGGTCTGTAGCCCACGACCACCGATCCCCGGTTCTTTTTTCCGTCCATCAACGGCGACGATATGCGTTCCCGGCATTGGCTAAATCCCTTCGTGGATACTTCATGGTCGTCAACCGAGATAGCGGCTTCGGCCTGTTCCGGGAACTGCATCGCCGGGGGCAGGATATCCAGCGCCTTCCGGATAATGGTCGGCAAATCGTTGTCGGCTTCCCACGCGATTCGCGAGAGGTCGTACAGGCATTTAAGCTCTTTGAGACGCTCTTTAAGCTGGATGTGCGGCTGTTGCATAGGATATCTATTCTTCACAAAGGTAACAGAGCCTTTTGGAAAAGGGATGATCGCGGACGGAAATGTAAGATTTAGGTGGGTAAAATATCCCGACTGGGTACAATTTACCCAGTGACTGGACTTCCCTGACGGTTGTAAGGCGGTTTTTCTCTGGCATGGATACTGTATAGGATGTTGTATGAAAACAGATATCATGGAAAAGACAATGTATATCACGGTGAGTGATTATGAGCGGATCACCGGATCAAACGAATTTATTTCTCTTCAAAAGCAGAGTCCGGAGATTGCTGACAGGCTGCTCAAGGAGTTGCGCGCGGCAAGAACGTTTCCGTCGGAGCGGATTGCGAAGAATATCGTGACGATGAATTCGCGCGTGCAGCTTAAAGAACTGCAAAGTGGAAGGGAGATCCAGATAACCTTGACTTATCCTGACGAGGCAGATCCCAAAGAGCAGAAGATTTCGGTGTTCACGCCGATTGGCGTGGCCTTGCTGGGATGTCAGGAAGGGGATATTACCTCCTGGCGTATTCCGTCGCGCGTAGGCCGGTTCAAGGTCGAACGGGTGGTCTACCAGCCGGAGGCTGAAGGACACTTCAATCTTTAAAGTTTTGCAAATGATTTAAACTTTCATGTGCTTTTCATCGTTTACAGAGTAATTAATAAAGGGAGTGTCGGTGTGTTGAAGTAAGTGAAGCAGGCAAGAGGGGGCAGACACACCGACACCCTGATTTTTTAAATCTATCGGATCTTATGAGCGGGAGGAGTTTTAAGCAGAGCATGCTGGGTTATTGCAAAACCGTGTTGAAGAAAATGAGTTTTAGTAAGAAATTGTTCCTCAAGGAGTACCGCAAGTCGCTTTCGCGGCTGGATCCGGAAGAGCGCGATGAATTGAAGAAGTGGGTGAGGGAATCGGAGGTGCCAGCTGACTCAACAGCCTCTCCATAACAAAAATTTCCCCTCACGTCCCAATGACAACGGGAATGTGCTAAATTGAGCCGTCAACGTCGGTGGCTTAACCTGGTATATCGTGCTTGTTTCTTCAGTAAAAAATTTGATTTTTGACCTGGGCGGGGTTATCCTTGACCTTTCTGTCGATCACACTCTCCAATCTTTTTCGCAGTTGTCTGATACGCCGGAAGACCGCGTTCACGAGCTATACGACTCGGCACCGGGCTTTATTGCCTACGAGAAGGGCGAGATTGATGATGCGGCGTTTCGTGGCTTTATTCGCGAAACGTTCAACATCTCCTCCGACGACGCGGCCATCGACAACTGCTGGAACGCTATGCTGAGGGGAATTCCTCCCGTTAAGCTGGAACTACTCCTGCGGCTTCAAAATGAGTTTCGCGTATTCCTGCTGAGCAACACCAATGCCATCCACCTCGATTACATCAACAACGTTATTCTTGGGGCAAACGGCACCGGCGAGGTGCTCGACCAATATTTCCACCGGGCGTATTATTCACACATAATGCGCAAACGCAAACCTGACGCCGTGATTTTTGAACAGGTGCTGGAAGAGAACAAACTCTTGCCTGAACAGACGCTGTTTCTCGATGACGCAGCGATAAATATTGAGGGAGCAAAGGCGCTCGGTATCAAAACAATTCACGTTACATCCCCCAACCTGATTCTCGACTACTTCCATGCATAGTGAACGCAGACGCATACTCCTGCAGATTCTGCTGTTCGTCGTGACGTTCATTACCACTACCCTGGCCGGTACGCAGTGGGTATATGGAAAGACGATTTTTTCGGATGGCTACACGTGGAGCGACTTCGTGAGCGGACTTTCGTACTCCGTTCCCTTGCTGCTGATCCTGACGGTTCACGAGTTTGGACACTACTTCGTGGCTTTATATCACAAGGTGAAGACTTCATTGCCGTATTACATACCGTTTCCGCCGATCCCTTTCCCCGGTAATCTCGGTACCATGGGCGCGGTTATCCGGCTGCGCTCAAGACCCGAGAGCAACGTTCAGAACTTCGACATCGGCGTGGCAGGCCCTGTCGCGGGGTTTGTCGTGGCAATCGCGATCCTTTTTTACGCGTTCGTGACGCTGCCTCCACCGGAGTACATTTATCAGTTTCATCCCGAGTACGAACAGTATGGTCCCGGTTACGCGGATGTGGTTTATTCCGATGACTATCTTAAGGAGCAAGGCAATATCCTGATGCCTACCATTGGATCTAACCTGATGTTCTGGATACTTGAGCACACGGTGGCTGACCCGGCGCGGGTGCCGAACCCGCATGAGCTCATACATTATCCCGTGCTCCTGGCTTGCTACATAGCGCTGTTTGTTACGTGTCTTAATCTTTTCCCCGTAGGGCAACTCGATGGCGGCCACGTTGTATACGGTTTGTTCGGTTTTAAAAACCACCGTGTCATTGCGCGCATATTCTTCCTGGGCATGATGTTCTATGCGGGACTGGGTCTGTCGTTTATCAACCCTTCACTGCCGCCATCGACGTTATTACCCGGCGTGGCGGGCTATCTCATTTTTCTATTCCTTGCTTTTCAGGGATTGAAGATGCCGGTGAAGGACACGGTGATGTATGCAGTCCTGATGTTCGCCGCACAATTCCTGCTCATGGTGTGGATTCCTGGTATAAGAGGCTATGAGGGGTGGTTGCTCTTCGCGTTTATCGTCGGACGATTTGTTGGCATCGAACACCCTCGTTCGGAGATCGAACAACCGCTCGACCCGAAACGCGTAGCGCTCGGGTGGATAGCTCTGCTGATCTTTATCCTGTGTTTCAGTCCGGCGCCGATCCGGCTGGAGATTATGGTTGGCGGACAAGTACCTTGACAGAGCGGATCGTTCCGTTTTGGCGGTACCGCAACACATACAAACCGGGAACCGTGGTCTGCAACGTTACGTCTGTGCGCTGGTCATGTACAACCGACTGATGGGGAATAAGCTGGCCGGTAAGACTGTAGACCGCAATACCGGTAATGTCGCCATCGATGGAAAACCTCCCGCTATTCGGGTTGGGGTAAACGCCGACGGGTGTCTCTGGTTCCTCCACACCCACGACGCGATCGACAATACCTGAACCGAATACCGGCCTCAGCATAAGGCTTCCCTTGACGTCTTCATTCTGATACCAGAAGCCATTCGTATTGACGAATATCTTATCCCCGGTATCGTTACTCATATCAAGCCCGACCATTGCTTTGCCCGAGGGTGGGTGTTGCCAGCCTATGTAGAATTTTTTTTCATTGATCAGGATTGCAGGTAAGAACTGGATCCGCTGAAATTCATTCAGTCCCACCCGGTTTACCCGTCGTTGGGCGATCCGAAGCCATTGTTCTCCGGGAAATCCAGGATTGTCTTTGTCTTCGTGATAGATATAAAAGTCTAATGATTGGTTGCTCGTTACCGCGTACGGGGGAAAGTACACGTCAAACGCAATGAGTGTGTCCTGTTTCAGGGCATACGCTGTATCGAGATCAAATTCATACGCCACGAGATTGCCTGCTTCGATCAACCCGGCGGCATACTCCGCAACCCCATCGTCATACGCGAGATAGTCCGACAAAACGTAGTCGACAGTGACGGTGTCGTTGGCTGTAAAGCGAATGGGGATGTAGTTTTTTGTATAGTCACCGGTCGAATCGGGTTCAACCGGCGGTGTGTAATTGAACGGAATATTGTCACGTGTCTGTAAGGCGACGGTCAGACGGATTATCGTCGAATCGATGCCGGGGTCCTGCGGAAACTGAAGAGGATCGCTGATGTCGGGCAGCGTATCCATGCGGATGGTCTTGTGTTCCTTTGCCAGGAGTACGTTGTCGATTATGTTTATCGGAGTCGCCTTGCTAATGACTACTTCGTGCTCCGGAAAACCAATACCTTCTTGGCGGTTGAAGCTTTTGAAATAGCCTTCTGTTCTGAAGTTGATGGAGGCGGGGCCGTTCTTCATATTTTGTATTTCGAACGTCGGCGGTGTCATTTGGTCGTTGGAAAAGAAGTGGTGCCGCGGTATAGATCGGTATTTTCCAAACAACGGACCGGGTAGGGTAGAGAGCGCGCGATCGGGGAAGGAGAGGTCGTTCATGTCTCTGCCTTTATTGAGATAGACGTAGTCGACATGCCAGACATCAAACGGACCCGACAGGCGTCCGAATGCCCGGATCCTGAATTGGAACGTGTCGTGAAAAAACTGGTCGCCGACGATCGGAATGATGGTATCGTAAAATACAGTCGGGTCGGCGTGGTCTTTCGGAAATATCTCCATCACCGTCTCCCATTGTTCTTCGGCTGTTTTAAAGCTTAGCTCAAGATGATCTTTCTCATCCGGTGGTTCGAGGTTACCCTGCCACTGGTAGAGGAAGCTGAGATACACACTGCTTCGCTCAGGGAAGGCCACTGCGGCTTCACTGAGGTCGATAGGTTGGGATGTCAGCGTATCGGTGTAGCCGGTCAGCAGGATCTCATTCGGATTGTAAGGCATCCCGCCGGCGTTCAGTCCGTCAAAGGTTGCCACATTAATCGTTGGCGGATGGATTGCCATACCGTCGTTCACCCAAACGGATGAACTGTTCTCCCAAAGAAGGGTATCCGGGGATATTCCTTTGAAAGGTTTGGAAAAATCGTCGAAGAAGGGAAGTGAGAGCGGTGTGGTTTGCTTTGTTCGCGCGGAGGGATCCTCCCGTGCCACGCCAGGGCTACCCGGTCTTGCCTGATAGGCCGGGAAGCGCTTTAACTGTCCCCACGAGGAGTGAGACAACGCGAGCGCCAGGATTGCGGATAAAAAAATCTTCAGCGGTGATAGCACTTTACAGCGTCGGGTTTAGCGTTGGCGTCGTGTTCGCCCTACCGGACGTCGCCAGGGCTTTCATCTATTGGATTTCCGTCTTCATCGGTCAGTTCGTCCTGAGGAACTTCCATGCCTTCTTCACCGATCCAGATATCTATGACATCGCCAACCATAACGATCTTGCCCGGTGGTGGTACTTGTTTGAGGATTACCGCGTTCCGCCCCGTGGTATCACCCAGGAGTTTTATTTCACCGAAGTTGAGGTTGGAACCCAGTACACTGACCTTTGCATCTTCATAGTCAATACCTATAACGTTGGGCGTCTCCACTTTCGTGCTTCCTCCGTCCATAACCAGCAGATCTATCACGGTTCCTTTCGGGACAGCGACACCAGGCACGACCTTGTTTCCGTCGATCTGCATTTCTTTTACGACGTTGAGAAAGGGACCTCTGACAAAGCGAACTTTTCCACGCTTCAGCTCACTTCCCCTCAGAACGGCTTCGGCATTGGTCAGCGACCCGTCGATAAGATCCGGCATTTTTACGGTCGGCGGGTTTTTGCGGTTTACCGAGACAAATATCTTCCGTTGCTCTTTCACTTTGGCTCCGGCCGCCGGGTACTGTTTCAGCACCGTCAAAGGCGGGTAGTCGGCGGAGTAAGATGAATCGTTGACTTCGTAGCGCAGATCGTGCTGTGCAAGAAACCCCTCTACCTTGCTGATCGGTAATCCCTCCACGCTTGGTACGGTGATGCTCTCGCCGTGATTTGTCACGTGCGGAAGGTAGGCGTAGAAGTAGAGCAGGCATATCCCGATAAAGATCGCTACCGCCAGGACGATGTGAAGCATTAGCCCACCGAGTGTATTGGACTTAAAGGAGGACGCCAGATTGCGAAAATTGAATTTCATTTGTGCGAATTTCGTAATTTATGTTCAACCCGTCCGGGGTTGTTGGGAGAGAATAGCTCCTCATACCCCGCGTTGTGGCACATAGTCAATAGCGAAGCGTTTCCACCGACACGTTTTAATTTAACACTCCAAATATAACCCATCAAAACTTCAGCGACGAATTGTATTCTCTCTCGATTCGTTTACTCCGGTCATAACGCTCTTGCGCGAGGTCGAGCAGTTGTGTAATCAGTTCTGTAAACCCGATGCCGCGCTCACTCCACATCATCGGAAACATACTGGAATTGGTGAACCCGGGAATGGTGTTGATTTCATTAATATAAATTTTCCCCTCCTTTGTCAGGAACAAGTCTACCCTTGCAAAATCTTCACCGGCGAGGGTCTTGTAGGCTCTGACACAAATATCGCGCACTTTTTCAGCGATCTTGTTGTCTATTTTCGCGGGTACATCAATGCGAACGGCGTCCGGGTCGACGTATTTCGCGTCAAACGTATAAAAATCATATTTGCTGTCGACGACGATCTCGCCCGGGTGCGATGCCTGTGGCGGACTGTTGCCGAGAATGGCGCATTCGATCTCCCGTCCCGTTACATATTCCTCGATCAGAATTGAATCGTCGTAGCGGAACGACTCTTCCACTGCCTTCTCAAACTCCGCTCCG
Organism: uncultured Roseivirgaceae bacterium; assembly: GCA_964493505.1. GTDB lineage: Bacteria > Bacteroidota > Bacteroidia > Cytophagales > Cyclobacteriaceae > Chryseosolibacter. The sequence goes on along the minus strand of CAZBNP010000013.1, from coordinate 55,502 downwards.
TTCTTCACCTTGCTGATGCCTACAGAGGAACCCAGACTGGCGGATTTCACCATAAAAGGAGTCCCGAGTGCTTTTTTGATGGTTTTATAGTCAATTTCTTCGCGCTCACGGAAATGAAAGGCAAGAAAATCTGTGACCGGAAGCCCCGCGGCCTTCAACAGCTGCTTGGAGATGATCTTGTTCATCGAGAGTGCCGAGCCGAGTACACCGGTGCCAACCATCGGGATGTCCATCGCTTTGACCATCCCCTGTATGCTTCCGTCTTCACCGTCTGTTCCGTGGAGTACCGGAAAGACAATATCTGCCTTGATACGATCGCCGCTAGAGGCAATGATAAACCCGGGACTCTGGGCATCCAATATTAACGCAAGCGCCTTTCCCTGGCCAATATCCTTCGTTACCCCGGCAGTCAGATACCATTGACCGGATTTTGTGATCCCTATCGTGAGCGGCTCAAAACGATCTTTATTTATGTTTTCGTAGATGTTCCGGGCCGAGTTGACGGAAACCCCGTGCTCGACGGATCGCCCTCCGAACAGAATGGCTACTTTCTTCTTCTTGGTCATCTGAGACGTTTTCGGGGTCAAAGATAGTGAAATCTGGCTGCTATTAGTTCACCAACACTTTGGTACTATAGAACCTGCCTCCGATAGACAACCGGATAATATACACGCCGGCCGCCAGCCTGGCCTGCAGGTTCAAAGGGAAGGTTTGGTTGAGCACGTCCGGAATGATTCCGTCGGTCTCCATCTGCCCCATCATATTGACGATCGAAAAGCGCACGGTCTGTCGTTCGGGAAGATTGAAGGCGATGTACAGGTTGCTGAGACCGGGCTTGTCCATCTCGTAGCCATAGATTGAGTACAGGGGAGCTACTTCGATGTCGCCTGGATGAGCGGTAACGTAGAATTCAATATTATCGAGATACAGGTTGTTGTTGCGCCGGCTTGTGACCGCGAAAGCGATCCTGACATTTTCCTCACCGGCGTAGCTATTCAGGTTAACGTCAACTCTTTCCGCCCAGTGCTCTTCCTGTTGAGGTTTCCAACTGTCGACGGAGAATCCGGTCTGCGGAAAATTGAAGGCTACCGGCTCGAAGGTAAGACCACAGTCAGCAGACGCGAAGATAGCCAGCGACTCACCCGGTACGCCTGGCTGTTCCCGGTATGACACATTAAACAACATGCTTGCCCGCGAGGTGCGCGAGAAGTCGAGTACCGGGCTGACGAGCCACGATTCAGCGCCTGTTTCCCCGTTGTTGAATGCATTATAGTAAAGCGATGTTCCGAAGTTGGTTCCGACGGCCTCCCAGTTCATGCCGCCATCCGGCGACGGGTTGGCGATTGTCCATGCTGCGGCGAAATCACCCTCAAAATTTTCGCGTAATGGAATTCGATCTTTGCTGTTGTTGACGACGACGGTGAACGATTGCTGATTATTTGACTCATCCAGGTCGGGGAGAGGCCCACCCGGAATGACGTTCACGGCAATGGTGTTTGAGCCCTCGGCGAGGGTGAACGGCGAGAGCGTTACTTCTTCGGTTTCTCCGAAACGGATATCAAGTCCAGCGACTGATGTTGATTGCACTGCGCCGCCGTTGACGGAATACTCAACGGTGATTTCAGTGACAGGAGCCGTGCCGATATTGGATATGGTCAGCGCCGACGTAGCCTGCGGCTCACACGTTACGACCGACGGTGCCCTGAGTTCCACGAGGACGATATCTGTACTGAGCTCGCTGGTGAGTGAAATGTTGTCGATGAAGAGATTATTTCCCCAGTCGTTGATGCCGACAAACGCTATTTGCACGCCGTCGATCCCGGCGAACGGACTCAGGTCGATACGCTCTCTGCGCCATTGGGAGTCGTTGGCCGGCGTGAAGGGTGCGTTGGCAGGCGGCGCTGTCTCGAGTGCGGCGCCTGCTTTGTCGTACACGGGAGTACCTTCGAATACGCTCTGGCAACCTGTCAGAACCACCACCTTCAAACGGTCATTGCTGTTTTGATAGCGTGCATGCGCGACGTCGAATGTCAGCGCCGCGACTGACTCGCCTGAAAGATCGAGTACGGGGCTGAGAAATACATCCACCTCCCCAATCTTGTCTTCGTAGGTGAAATAGTTTAACCGCAGTGCTTTGTTGCCAGGCGTCGTACCTGACACGGCTGAGATCATCCAGGTGATCTGACCGTCGAAGTTTTGCGTGATCCAGTCGGCGGGTGTGGCTTCAAAGTCGACAGTCATCGGTGTGACGCCGAAAACGGGAACCACTACCGTCGCGATTTTGATATTGTTGTAGGTGCCCGGATCAGAGACGCCGTTGGTGCTAAGTATTTCGAACCGGATGTCGTGCAATCCTGAAGAAACTGTCAGCGTGCTAAAGGATACCTGTGCGGATTCGTCAGGGTCGAGTGAAAGAGATACATTCAGTGTTTCCTGCGCGATATTGTCAACCATAAAGGCTATCTGCGCACTGGTGACTGCATTGCTGCCATAATTCCTTACTTCGACCACCGGTGTGATATCATGGCTGCACACCGATTCACCGGGAGCTAGTATAGTGCGGATACCCAGATCGTTGGCCAGCGGAACAGGTTCCTGCAACCCCGGCGACGTTAGCAGCGAGAGGCGGCGAGGACTGTTTTCAAGTACGATAGCCATGCGGTCTACCTGCCCTTGTGTAAACAGGTTCATACAGCGATCGTCTGTGTAATCAAGAAAATTCTGAAACATGATCACGTCGCTGCAGCTGTCGCCTCTCGGATGTGTGGGGCAACCCTGGGTTCGGCTTTGCTGATTCGGCGTGTCGCTTACGTAGTCCGTGCCGTTGCATCCGGCGGTGTCGCCCCAGAGGTGGAACAACCCAAAGAAGTGGCCGACCTCGTGGGTGGTTGTTCTACCCTTATTGAAGACCGGATCGAGCGTGAAAGCGCCGTCGTCTATCGAGCCGAATGCGCGATACCATATCACCACACCATCCGTCAGTCGGTTGGTTGAAGAGTTCTCCAGTCCCTCCAGGTCGGACACAGGATGCTGGGCAAAGCCGACATATTGATCGGTCAGGTTGCACACCCAGATGTTCATGTATTCCTCCGCATCCCAGTAGCTCACGGCTTTCAACGCATAGTTGTCATTAAAGGTCCAGCCATTGCGACCGCCGTTTACGCGTACGATACCGGTGGAGGGGAGTCCGTCGGGGTCTTGTTTCGCGAGTACAAACTCGATATCGAGACTACCCGCAACGCTGGCGAATGCCGGAGGGGTGTCAGCGGCATCGGCATTTTGCCGGGTGAAATCTTCGTTCAGCACCCGGAGTTGTGAGAGCACCTGCTCATCGGAGATATTCGCACCCGTTCCGATTGGCTCACCGTTGTGAATGACATGAACGACTACCGGTACCTGATAGGAAGAATTTTTTTTGCGGAGCTGTGACTTCGTCAGCTGTTTTTGCGCCATCCATGTTTCGAACGCCGCACGTCTCAGCTCATAGTCGGGGTGCAGTGCTTTTGAGTACTGCACGGTTGCGCAGCGTTCCTGCGCGTTGGAAAAAGAGAAAAAAAATGAAGGAATAGTAAAGGCAAATCCTGAAAGGATGATATATCGCAGGGTATGCCTCATGGGTCTGATGATTTCCTATGAATAGCGTGTTTTCACCAGGGGTAGCCGTTTAGTGAGGAGTGCAGCCTTTAATCAATAGCCCAGGGGAATGAGGTTGATCACCTCGATGCCGGTAACCTCCGGGGCGTCGCGTTTGATTGCAGCCTCGACTCCGGCCTTGAAGGTCATGGTAGACATACTGCAATTGCCGCAGTTGCCGACGAACTCCAGCCTGACAACACCTTCGGGTGTAACTTCATTGATCTTCACATCGCCACCATCAGCCTGAAGATAGGGTCTGATCGAGTCGAGCGATGTTTCGATCTTGAGGGCTAACGCTTCCGGATTTAGTTTGTTTTCGCTCATTATGCTTTCAGTTCGACCTTTTGTGTTGTTACAAAGTTAGCATTTCTTATGGCAATCTGCCGTGCCAGGGTCTGGGCCAGCTGGTGAAACGCTTCACCGCTGGGCCCCTCTTTGAGAGCGGCGGGAAGACCGTTGTCGGCGCTTTCGCGGATGTTCTGAACAAGCGGCACCTGTCCGAGAAAAGGCACATCAAATTTCTCCGCCAGCTGCCTACCGCCGTCTCGCCCGAAAATATAGTAGCGATTGCCCGGCAGTTCTTCCGGTGAAAAATACGCCATATTTTCAACGATGCCTAACACCGGTACATTAATCTGTGGTTGACGGAACATCGCCAGCCCCTTCGTTGCGTCTGCCAGCGCTACCTTTTGCGGGGTAGTCACGATCACGGCTCCTGTTACCGGTACGGTCTGGACCATCGTAAGATGGATGTCACTTGTTCCCGGGGGAAGGTCGATGAGCAGGTAGTCGAGCTCGCCCCATTCAGCATCTCCGAAGAACTGTTTTAGCGCGGAACTCGCCATCGGACCGCGCCAGACAATCGCGCTGTCCGGCGGTGTCAGGAACCCAATCGAGAGCAGTTTTACGCCGTACTGCTCAAGGGGGATGATCACATTCTTGCCATTGACCTGTTTTACATGTGGCTGTTCATGCTCGCAGTTGAACATCGTAGGGATTGACGGTCCGTAGATATCCGCGTCGATCAGACCGACTTTCGCTCCCGACTGCGCGAGTGCTACCGCGAGGTTGGAGGTGACTGTGGATTTGCCAACGCCGCCTTTTCCCGATGCTATCGCGATAATATTCTTCACGCCCGGCAAAATTGGCGTATTGTCGCGAAGCGTGGTCACTGACGAGGTAATATGGATGTCTATCCGGACATCAGGCCCCACCACCTCGCGCACCGCGTTTTCGCAGTCCTGGCGAATCTTTTCCTTCAGCGGACACGCGGGAGTAGTCAAAACGACCGTAAAAGATACCACGTCAGCGGCTGTTTTCACGTCTTTGATCATGTTAAGGGTTACCAGGTCGCGCTTCAGGTCGGGGTCTTCGACGGTGGAAAGAGCCCTCAAAATATCGGATTGACTATAACTCATGCTTCCTTAACAATAATTCGCTGCAAAATCGTTTACCAGGCGCAAGTTAATGACGATTTTGGACTTATTTCACCGAAAGACGGCATAAAGGCATCCGAATGTCATGTTGCCGTTCGCAGCGATTTTGAATGTGCCCTGCAAGAAATATCTTTGTCACCTGGTCCCGACGGTGCGCATGTGCGTAACCAGCCTCCAGGCCTCTCTATGATCAACCACGATACGATAGAAGATATCAAGAACCGGATCGACATCATCGATGTCATCAGCGATTTTGTTACTCTCAAGCGGTCGGGTCAGAACTACAAGGCACTCAGTCCGTTTACCAACGAAAAGACAGCCTCGTTTTATGTCGTGCCATCCAAGGGTATCTTCAAGGATTTCAGCAGCGGGAAGGGGGGTGACGCCATCACTTTCGTCATGGAGCACGAAGGCATGGCCTATCCTGAAGCCCTGCGCTACCTCGCCAAAAAGTACGGAGTCGAGATCCGTGAAGACGCCACGATGTCGCAGGAAGAAAGCGCGCAGCAGAGCGAGCGCGATGGCCTCTACATCGTCATGAACTTCGCGAAAGAATACTACCGCAAGTTGTTGTTCGAACACGATGAAGGGCAGGGTATCGGCCTCAGCTACTTTCGGGAAAGAGGATTCAACGATCGCACGATCGAAAAATTCGAGTTGGGCTATGCACTCGATCAATGGGATGATCTGACAAAAACCGCGTTGCAGAGCGGCTACAGTGAAGCGATGCTTGAGAAATCAGGCCTTTTGATAAAAAAGGATGACGGAAAGAAATACGACCGCTTCCGCGGAAGGGTGACCTTTCCCATACACAATCTTTCCGGCAAGGTCATCGCATTCGGCGCGCGAATACTCGCCAAAGAGAAAGGCGCAAACCAGCCGAAATATATCAACTCCCCCGAAACGGAGATCTATCACAAAAGCCATGTCCTCTACGGGATGTTTCAGGCGAAGAACGCGATTCGGCGGGAGGAATTCTGTTATCTCGTCGAAGGATATACCGACGTCATCTCGCTGCACCAGGCTGACGTAGAAAATGTAGTAGCCTCATCCGGCACCGCCCTGACTGAAGATCAGATCAAGCTGATAAGGAGGTTTACGGAAAATATTACCGTTCTGTACGACGGCGATACCGCCGGTATCAAGGCGGCACTTCGCGGCGTAGACCTGATCCTGAAGGGGGGCATGAACGTGCGAATTGTGCTGCTCCCCGAAGGCGAAGATCCCGATAGCCTCGCGCGCAAGAAGGGAAGCACCGAGGTAAAAGAGTACCTCGCCGCGCATGCTCAGGATTTTATTTCGTTCAAAATAGGAGTGTTTTCTCGCGATGCCGGCAACGACCCTATAAAAAAGGCCGAGGCAATCCGCGAAATCGTGACAAGCATCAGCCTGATTCCCGACCCAATAAAACGCGCGGTTTACATTCAGGAGACAAGCACCCTCCTGAAGATGCAGGAAACAATGCTGCTCACTGAACTCAACAAAATCCTGATCCAGGATCGCCGGAAGACCCAGGAACAACGGCCGGAGGAGCCTGTACCCGATATCGACGTTCAGCAGCCTGTGGAGACACAGGTTCATCCCGAAGAGTTGCAGGAACGCGAGATGGTTCGTCTGCTGCTCAACTATGCCGACAGCGAGCTCGAAGACGACGTTGATCTGCTTAGCTATTTCATATCCGAATTCGAAGACATCGAGTTCCTGAATGAATCATACGCCTACATCTACAACAGGTTTCTCACATCCCGGAATGAAGGAAAACTGGTAGGATCAGCGTGGTTCCTGGAGCACGCCCCGACGAATATCAGGTCGCTTATTGCCGAACTCACGCTGAGGAGATACTATGCAAGTCCGCACTGGAGTTCGAAATATCACATTTACTTTGCAGACGAAAAGGAAAACCTGCCTGCACTTGCTCATCAGAACGTATTGCGCAAGAAATACCGGTACATTCAGCGTCTGATTGAGGAGAACAAGGAAAAGCTGAAAGATGCCGTCAGCGATCAGGAGGTTGACGAGCTGCTGGATAGGCAGATAAAACTAAAGAACGCCGATATTGAGATAGCGAAAGAACTTGGGATCGTTTCCGGACGTTATTAGGTGGGGTTCGGGGTTTCAGGTTTGGAGAGACATAGGAATTATGAGTCCCCACATTGCCCTTTGAACTGTGTCCTTTGCAAAAGTGTATCAAAACAAAAATAACCAAATGAGCGAAATCGCATTAGATTCTATTGAACAGGCTATTGAGGATATCAAAAATGGTAAGGTAATCATTGTTGTTGACGATGAGGACCGGGAGAATGAAGGTGATTTTATTTGTGCGGCGGAGTGTATTACGCCTGAGATCGTGAACTTCATGGCAACCCATGCCCGGGGATTGATCTGCGCGCCGCTGATTGAAGACCGCTGTGAGGAACTGGGCCTTGATATGATGGTAGGTGTCAACACCGCGGCGTTTGAGACACCCTTTACTGTTTCGGTCGATCTTATCGGCCACGGGTGCACTACCGGTATCTCCGCCCACGACCGTTTCAAGACCATCAGGGCATTGGTTGATCCCGAAACCAAACCGGAAGAACTCGGCAAGCCGGGGCATATATTTCCATTGAAAGCAAAGCGCGGCGGCGTGTTGCGCCGCGCGGGCCATACCGAAGCGGCGATCGACTTCGCACGACTCGCTGGCTTTAAACCGGCGGGGGTGCTTGTCGAGATCATGAACGAAGACGGCAGCATGGCTCGTTTGCCCGACCTGGTCAAAGTGGCGCAGAGGTTTAAGCTCAAGCTGGTATCTATCAAGGACCTGATCGAGTACCGGATCAAAAAAGAGTCACTCATCAACCGGCAGGTAGAAGTAAATATGCCCACAGCATACGGTGATTTCAAACTCGTGGCATACGAGCAGACCAATTCATCCGAGGTGCACCTCGCGCTGGTCAAAGGCACGTGGCACAAAGATGATCCCGTCCTGGTTCGCGTTCACTCGTCGTGCGTTACGGGTGATATCTTTGGCTCCTGCCGCTGTGACTGCGGGTCGCAATTGCATCACGCCATGGAAATGGTGGAAAGAGAAGGTAAGGGAGTCGTCCTGTATATGAAACAAGAGGGAAGGGGCATCGGATTATTGAATAAACTGCGTGCGTACAAGCTGCAGGAAGAGGGGATGGACACAGTAGAAGCCAATATCCAGCTTGGCTTCGATATGGATGAACGCGATTACGGTGTCGGTGCGCAGATCCTTCGCGATCTTGGTGTCACCAAGATCCGCCTGATGACGAATAACCCCAAAAAGCGCGTCGGGCTTATGGGCTACGGTCTGGAAATTATAGACAATGTGCCGATAGAAATGGTCCCGAACACACACAACGAAAAGTACCTGCTGACTAAACGCGATAAACTCGGACACAATATTCTGAAGAATAATAAATAGTATAGCGTGGAGAACAAACAACACCGCCATACACCGATCCGTATCCTGCTTGGGGCAGCACTCATGTTTACTTGTCTCGTCGCCTCCGGCCAACGCTACGGAGAATGGCCCTCCCAGATGTGGCATGAAGGGAGAATTACGCTGGTAGATGGAGATACGCTTAAGGGATTCATCAAGTACGACTTTCCTCAAAACCTGGTGCAGTACATTGGCAGTAACAAACAGGCTGAAGTCTACACGGCGAGAAAAGTATTGTTCTTCGAGATTTTCGATGAAACGGTTCGTCGCTACAGGAAGGTTTTCGCATTGCCTTACCGGACTACCTCCAACTATAGAACTCCGACGTTTTTCGAATTGCTGGAAGAAGGAAAAATGACACTGCTGTCGAGAGATGTACTGGAATACAAAACCTACAACTCGTTCTACGCCTACGGCGGATATACCCGTCTCGTGGAGACTTCATCCTTCTACTTTCTCAAGGCAGACGGTTCTATCGAAGATTTTCGAGGAAGTAAAAACGATTTTGTCGCTCGCATGGGAAATCACAGAAAAGCTGTTGAGAAATACATCAGAAGCAATCGGCTCGACTTTACCGAGAAGTACCACGCAGCCCGGATCGTTGCTTACTACAATTCACTCGCAGGCTCTTGATACATTCCACGACTTCGGATCCGGATATTTTTTACTTTGCAACAGAATATGTTGTGACAATCCTTTATGATAACTATGAGCCGACCGCTGATTCTCGTTTCCAATGACGATGGCATAACCGCCAAAGGGATTCTTACACTAGTCAACATTATGAAGGAACTCGGCGACGTGATCGTCGTTGCTCCCGATAGTCCCCAGTCCGGAATGGGCCACGCGATTACGGTAGGGGAGTCGTTGCGCCTTGAAGAGAACTTTATTTTCGATGGCGTGAAAGCTTATGAATGCTCAGGTACCCCCGCCGATTGTGTGAAGATCGCCAGGCATTTTGTTCTCAAAGATCATCGTCAGCCCGATGTAGTCGTAAGCGGCGTGAACCACGGAAGCAATACATCTATTTCCGTTTTGTACTCCGGCACTATGTCGGCCGCCATTGAGGCTGCTATTGAAGGAACACCCGCGATCGGATTTTCGCTTTCGGATTTTTCACACAAGGCCGATTTCTCCCATACGGAGGAATACGTCAGGAAGATCACACTGGAAGTTCTGAAGAAGGGACTTCCGAAAGGCGTGGCATTGAATGTAAATTTTCCCCCGAAACGCGACGAACCAATCAAGGGGATACGGATCTGCCGGCAGGCGAATGCAAAATGGGTAGAAGACTTCGATCAGCGCCAGGACCCTAACGGGAGAAAGTACTTCTGGATGCTCGGCAACTTTGTGAATTTCGACAAGGGAGAGGATAATGACGAGTGGGCGATTGCCAACAACTACGTGTCCGTCGTTCCGTGTCAGTTCGATCTGACTGCGCATACCGCCATACCGTTACTGAATGAGCAATGGGATATTTTGAAAGGCCCAGGTTCATTCCAATAGAGCCCTGATGTGCTCTAACTCGAAGAAGTAGTCGCTAAACCCACTATCGCTATAGTCATTAAAACGCTTCTTACGGAAAGCGATAGTGTCTCTTAAATTTCGTCGCCGGTGTTCAACGCGGTCCATGTGTTTGATGGTAGTGGTGTCGTGGAAATAGTAGATGGATTCGAGGAAGGTATAATCATCCCTTTTGACCGGTCCCAGAGGTTCGGTACTGAAACGGTAGACAAATAGTACAGAGTCTCCGGCACGGATGATTTTCTCCCTTCGGAATCCCACAGGAAGCGTTTTTTGAACATTTATCAGAATAATTGAGCTGTCGGAATTCCATTTGTGAGAAATAGATGTACGCCAGTCCCCATACGCCAGTTCCCTGTTTTCGCTGTGAACGAGATTTTCTTCGATCTTCAGAAGGTATGTCAACACGGTTTCGTAGGAAAATTGATCGCTTCTAAGAGAAGCGGCGAGTTGCCTGACCTCATCCTGAAGTGTCGCTTCATCCTTTCCTTTCACGCAGGACGCAAGGAAGACAGTTGAGGCGAACAGTATCAGTATCGCTTGGGAAATGGATTCTTTGCGAGATGTTAGTGCCACATAAAAGGGGTAAGAACTCGTGAATAGTCACTCGCTTGCCCTGCGCCGTGCGGGATGTTCGTGATGATATGAAATTATTGTAGATAAAGCAATTTTTGTTTGGGTCGCGCGACCCAATCGTTCAAAAGCGTGAGATCGTAAGGCCGTAGCGAATTTGTCACTACCCGGATATTGCGTTTTCGGTTACGCGTGATCAGACGAAGCTTCTGGAATATGCTATTTCGAATTTGGGACAGGATATTCTGTGGGGCGCGCTCCTGGCGTTTGCGGTCATGTTCCTGTTCCTCCGGAATGTAAAATCGCCGGTACTTGTGGGGATAAGTATGCCCGCGTCGCTGATCGTATCGCTGATCTTATTTTACCTGCTGAACATTTCGATCAATATTATCTCGCTTTCGGGGTTGGTGATGGGCCTGGGGATGATGATCGACAATTCGATTATCGTGATCGATAACATCATGTAGCACCGGGAACGGGGTAGTGCGTTGGTACCTGCTTGCATCACGGGTACCAACGAGGTGCTCTTTAAGTATGCACACGGCCAGGCGCTCTGGACATACGTGGAGACTGGCTTCGAAAACAGTACATCATACACGGTCACCGCTAATTCGAGTAAGGGAGCAAAGCTAAGCAAGGGTGATACTGTCATTATTTCGAATAATCTCAATCTTGCTCATGAGAGTGCTGTGCGAATAGGGGGTAATGGCGGAGGAGAGAATCGGTCGTCCCTCCGGGACTGAATGAGGGGGCTATCGTCAGCCCGGGTTATTCCATCCTATCGGTGTTATACGCGTTCTCAGATATAGTCCTACCTTTAACCGCTGAACCATCTTCGACTACATACCACCATGCGCTTTGAAGAATTTTGCTTATCGCTGAAGGAACGCCTGGCGCAACCGCTGCCGGGCGCTGCGGCGCATGAAGCGTTCCGTGCAAAGCCGATTGGCAAGATGCGATTCCCGCTGATGCCCCGCCAGCCGCCGCGACGAGGTGGTGTGATCATACTCCTCTATGAAGACTCGGGTATCGTCAGGTTCCCGCTAATAAAACGCCCGGACTACCCCGGTGCACACGGGGGACAGGTGAGCTTGCCGGGTGGAAAGGCGGAGCCGGGAGAGAACGCTGAGCAGACGGCGTTGCGGGAATGTGAAGAGGAGATCGGGGTGCCGGAACGTACCGTGGAGGTGCTGGGCAGGCTGACGGACTACTTCGTGATCCCCAGCAACATCCTGGTGACACCTGTCGTCGCGCGCGTGGACCATAAGCCGGCCTTCCGCCCGGATCCCTACGAGGTCTCCGGCGTGCTTGAGGCGTCACTCGTCGATATTACCAATGCGAACTCCGTAAAAGAGAGGGAAGTCGTTGCCTCCGGGAAGTATCGTATGATCGCTCCTCACTTCGAAATAGAAAACGAGGTGGTCTGGGGTGCTACCGCCATGATGCTCAACGAACTCCGCGTGGTGCTGACCCGCCTTCGCTGAAGCTTCGGCGGGCGATGCCCGATTGCCTTCGCTGAAGCTTCGGCGGGCGATGCCCGATTGCCTTCGCTGAAGCTTCGGCGGGCGATGCCCGATTGCCTTCGCTGAAGCTTCGGCGGGCGATGCCCGATTGCCTTCGCTGAAGCTTCGGCG
>CAZBNP010000013.1:0-43020 GCA_964493505.1 uncultured Roseivirgaceae bacterium | reverse complement strand
CTTCGCTGAAGCTTCGGCGGGTGATGCCCGATTCCTTCGCTGAAGCTTCGGCGGGTGATGCCCGATTCCTTCGCTGAAGCTTCGGCGGGCGATGCCCGATTACCTTCGCTGAAGCTTCGGCGGGTGATGCCCGATTATCTTCGCTGAAGCAAAAGCGGCAACTTCCTACTTACCTTCCTTCGCCATCAGGTTAAGCGCAGACCCTGCTCTAAACCATTCGATCTGACCCGCGTTGTACGTGTGATTCACTTTAATGGTGTCGCTGGTTCCGTCACCGTGATTCAGCACGAGCGTAAGCTGACGCTCAGGTGCGAACGAAGTCAGGTCAGAGAAGTCGATTGTATCATCTTCCTGAATCAGGTCGTAGTCGGCCTCATTCGCAAACGTAAGGGCAAGCATTCCCTGTTTCTTGAGATTGGTCTCGTGGATACGCGCGAAGGATTTTACCAGGATAGCGCGAATGCCGAGATGACGGGGCTGCATGGCAGCGTGTTCACGCGATGAGCCCTCGCCGTAATTGTGATCGCCCACTACAATTGTGGGTACTCCCGCAGCCTTGTAGGCGCGTTGTGTTGCCGGTACAGCTCCGTATTCTCCGGTTAGCTGATTTTTGACTGTGTCTGTCTTCTCGTTGAAGTAGTTGACGGCTCCGGTCAGAGTGTTGTTCGAGATGTTGTCGAGATGTCCGCGGAAACGCAGCCAGGGACCCGCCATCGAAATGTGGTCTGTTGTACACTTTCCTTTCGCCTTGATCAGCACCTTTACGCCGGTAAGATTTTTACCGTCCCACGCAGGGAAGGGGCTGAGGGCCTGTAGTCTCTTCGATTCGGGATCGATCTTTACCTGTACGCCTGTGCCGTCTTTTGCCGGCTCAACGTATCCTGCGTCTTCCACGTCAAAACCGCTGGGGGGGAACTCCGCGCCTTTCGGTTCATCAAGTTTAACAGCCTGCCCATCGTCGTTGAGGAGTGTGTCCGTAAGTGGATTGAATGTCAGGTCGCCCGCAATAGCGAATGCTGTAGTGATCTCGGGAGAGGCTACAAACGCGTGCGTATTGGGGTTGCCATCATTGCGTTTCGCAAAATTCCGGTTGAAGGAGGTGATGATGGAGTTTCTGCGGGTGGGATCGTTCGTATGACGTGCCCACTGCCCGATACAGGGTCCGCAGGCATTGGCCAATACCACGCCGCCCATTTTTTCGAATATACCGAGGTAGCCGTCGCGTTCTACTGTATAGCGAACCAGCTCTGAGCCGGGTGTAACCGTAAATTCGGCACGGGCCTTGATCTTCTTGTCGACAGCCTGCTTTGCAAGCGAGGCTGATCGTGTGATGTCTTCGTACGATGAGTTGGTACATGATCCGATCAGTCCCACTTCAAGCTTTTCAGGCCATCCGTTCTTTCTGACTTCGTTCGCGAATTCGGAGATCGGAATAGCGCGGTCGGGTGTGAACGGTCCGTTTACGTGTGGCTCGAGCTCGGAGAGATTGATCTCGATGACCTGGTCAAAATATTTTTCAGGGTTTGTGTAAACTTCAGGGTCTGCTGTAAGGTGTTCGCGGACGCCATCGGCGAGGTCTGCGACCTCACTTCGGCCTGTACCACGAAGGTATTCCGCCATCTTTTCGTCGTAGCCAAAGGTAGATGTCGTGGCGCCGATCTCGGCCCCCATGTTACAGATGGTAGCTTTTCCGGTACAGGAGAGTGTAAGAGCACCCGGTCCGAAGTATTCGACAATCGCGCCCGTCCCACCTTTCACGGTGAGGATACCCGCAACTTTCAGGATCACATCCTTTGCTGAAGCCCATCCGCTGAGGCTGCCTGTCAGCTTAACGCCGATAAATTTGGGCCACTTGAGCTCCCACGGCATTCCAGCCATAACGTCAACCGCATCCGCTCCGCCTACGCCTATAGCTATCATGCCGAGGCCGCCGGCATTGACGGTATGGGAATCGGTACCGATCATCATGCCGCCGGGGAATCCGTAGTTCTCCAGGACAACCTGGTGAATAATACCCGCGCCGGGTTTCCAGAACCCGATACCGAATTTATTTGAAACCGATTCAAGAAAATTGAATACTTCGCCGCTGGCGGACAACGATTCCGCCAGATCTTTTTTGGCTCCGTCTTTGGCAAGGATCAGGTGGTCGCAGTGTACGGTTGAAGGAACCTTGACGCGTGGAATGCCCGCGGACATAAACTGAAGGAGCGCCATCTGGGCAGTGGCATCCTGCATCGCCACTCTGTCGGGCGAGAAATTTACGTACGACTTGCCTCTGCCAAAGTTTTCGAGTGTCTGTTCACCGTGCAGGTGTGTAAAAAGGATTTTCTCGGAAAGTGTGAGGGGTCTGTTTACAGCGCTCTTCGCGCGGGCTATACGCCCCGGCAATTCGCCGTAAACGGCCTTGATCATATCTAAATCGAATACCATAGTGAAATTTTTAACGGCGCTAAAGTAATAAAAAAAGGGGAATTGGTTTCGGGTAGTGAGGTGCGAGTTCCGGGTTTCGAGTTCCGGGTTTGGAGGGACCTAGGAGTTATGAGTTCCCACATTGCCCTTTAATCAAACAGCTCCCACTTTGTCAACTGCCAATTTTCAACTAATTTTAACCCAACTACTTACTATTAATATAGTTAAGAAACTCCCTCTTAATATTCTCGTCCTTGAATTTCCCGCTGAAGTATGCGGTGCCGGTCTTGCTATTGGTGTCGCTAACGCCGCGGGAGGCTACGCACATGTGGTTCGCATCCAGGACTACTCCGACGTGTTCGGTGTGCAGGATACGTTGCATCTCCTTGCCAATCTGCACGGTAAGCCGCTCCTGCACCTGGGGGCGCTTGGCGTAGTACTGAACGATGCGGTTGATCTTTGATAGCCCGATCACCTTTCCGGCTGAAAAATAGGCGACATGAGCTTTTCCGTAGATAGGTACAAAGTGGTGTTCGCAGTGGGAATAGAACGTGATATCCTTCTCCACGAGCATCTGATCGTAGTTATATTTATTGTCGAAAAGACGGGCGTGAGGCCTGTTCTTCGGATTGAGTCCGCTGAACACTTCCTTTACATACATTTTCGCCACACGGCGGGGCGTTCCGCTAAGGCTGTCGTCAGTGAGATCAAGCCCGAGAATCTGCATGATGTCCCTGAAATGAGCCTCGATCTTTTCGATCTTTTCGTCGTCACCCAGGTCAAAGGCGTCGGGTCGGAGAGGAGTGTCGGCGGAAGAAGAGACATGGTCGTCCTCTTCGTCATCGATTTCTTTAAGAGGCCGGATATTCAACGAAATTTCTTTCTGTCTCATACAATGTGATTTTCAGTTCAAGTTGAGAATCTATCTTCTGCCTTAAGATCCTCCAGATAACAATGGCGATGTTTTCAGCGGTCGGATTGAGTTCTTTAAAATACTCGGTGTCGAGGTTTAGGTTTTTGTGGTCAAATTTGCTTACGATATTTTCTTTGATCAGACCGCTCAACGCCTTCATATCGTAGACAAACCCGGTTTCCGGGCGGGGTTCACCTGTTACACTTACGATCAGTTCGTAATTATGGCCATGATAGTTCGGATTGCTGCATTTGCCAAATACGCGTTCGTTTTCGGCATCGGACCAATCTGGCTGGAAAAGCCGGTGCGCGGCGTTGAAATGCTCCTTGCGGGAAACTTTAACCTTCATGTCCTAAAAGTAACAGGATATCGGCTAAAAGGTTCACGATGGGGAAAAATCCCTAGAGAGACATGACTATACTGACGCAGCGCTGTGCCTTTGGGGCTAGAAGTTGGTCATGGAGGTACTGTGGAAACGAAGCAGCGCGAGATTAAGCCCAAAGCTTAGTTCGTGGGTTGTAAACCGGGCACCAACCGAGCTGCCCGAAGGAACCTCGAAGGCATAGCCAAACCGGTAGGAGCCGCCAAACCTGATCTGTCCCATCAGCCCATAAGCGTTGAGGTTCCGGGTGTAAATTCCGGCGGTGACCTTTTCTTCAAAGGTAGCGGAGAAATTAATGTCGGCAGACATCGGTGAACCTTTCACGGATTTCAGAAGTACTGAGGGTTTGAAACGAATGTGCTCATTGAGATAAAAGACGTATGCTCCCATAGCATAGAAATGCTGGCTGTAAAGCTGTGCTTCGACGTCATCTACCGTTATCTGCGCTTTCAGCATTCGCGGGATCGACAATCCAATGAAGTATCGTTCGCTGTGCAGAATGAGGCCGGCGCCAAAGCTCGGCTTGCTAACGTTTTCAACCTCCCTGAACACCGGGTCCGACCGGTCCCAGGGATTGAGGTCGTCATAGTTACCCCGGTAGCTGATAAATCCTGCCTGCAAACCGAATGAAAGATATTTCTGATCCAGGTCTAGACGATAGGCGTATGTCCCGTGTACTTCGGTGTTACTGTTTACCCCTACGTTGTCCTTAACAAACATAACACCCACTCCCATCCGGTTGTCGAGCAAAGAGGTGTGGCCGTTGACGTTGAAGGTAGTAGGACTACCATCAAAACCCGCCCATTGCTTCCGGTAGCTGATGCTGGCGTTAAAGTTGTTGTTCAAGCCCGCATACGCCGGGTTGATCAGCATGGGGTTGTTAAGGTATTGTGCATACAACGGGTCAACCTGCGCGTTCGCGGTAAGGGCGACAAGGGGAAATATGGCGAGAAGAAGTAGATATTTGATCATAGACCTGCTGGTTTCTATTACCGAAATTTGAAGTCCCGTGGAGGTCAGTCGGTTTTTCTTTAATTTATTGTACGATGATAAAGTAACCTGATTTATCGTTTCAGGAAGACATAACCGGTTACCAACCGTGGCCCGGAATACCCTTCCTCATTAATCTCAATCCTGTAGAAATACGTGCCTGTAGCGAGTTCTTTACCATTGTTGTTCATTCCCTCGAAACGCTTTTCCGGTATCTGACTGTCGTAGTTACTGGTCTCGAAGACTTTATCGCCCCACCGGTTGTAAATCGCAACCGTATTGTTTGTTGGCAGATTCACTATGCGCATGAACTTGTTGTCGCCCGTGCTGGCCGGTGCTACCGCATTAAACACTTGAACAAGCTCGGAAGCGTCGGCCATGTTCACGTTCCTGGTGGCGACTTCGGGATTCGTCAAGTCGGTATCATAAACCCGGAATTCGATCGTTTTGGCAATAACAGCTTTCTGACGGGTGTCGTCGGCGGTTGTGTCTCTCCGGCGAAAGGCTACCGTTCGCAATACGGTTTGATAAGCGTTCAGGGGTGCTTTGCCCGTTAGCGTAAGCACGCCATGTGTCTCATCGTAAACTCCGGTGATGTCTGCGTGGTCGGTAAAATGCAATTCATCGCCATTTTCAAAATTTCCTATCGTGACCGTTGCTTTTACTACGAGATCGTTGTCCTCGTCGCTGAGTGTCAATGTTGCGTCAACGATAAGCAGGTCATCGATGCCTACCGCATAACTGATATCACTTGTAGACAGCTCGGTGACAACGGCAGGATTTTCATTCTTCAGATACATGAAATATCCCTGAGAATTCCCGATAAACAAGTCGAGGTCGCCGTCTCCATCGACATCGCCGAATGAAGGCTGGTGCTGGTAGGTATTGATTGCGGGGTCGAGCATGCTGAGAAAGGGTTGATCAGCATTGAACGTGAACTTTGGGGCGAATGGTGTTCCGGTATTTTCGTAGAAAAAGATAATACTTTGCTGGCTGTTCTCGTTGTCATCTTCCGAGGCCATCAGGTCGATGTCCCCATCGTGGTCGATATCGACAAGCGCTATAAACCCTTCGAACTGATATCCCCGCAGCACGAACTCAAAAGGGTTTGCCGCACCGGTCCGCGGCTCAAACATCGGGGTCTTGGCCGAGCCGGTATTTTCAAAATAGAGAATGCCGGAGTAACTACTGCCGATCATGTCAAAATCACCGTCTCCATCCATATCTGCGAATTCGACAGAAGGAAAATAACCCAAATAGACATTGGCAAAGGGACTGCCGGTCAATACCTCGGTATAGATGCCGTCGTTGTTAGTGAACAGTCGTACACTTCCATAAAAGGATGTGGTGATGAAGTCGAGGTCGCCGTCGTCGTCAATATCCACCAGGTAGGGAGTAATGGAGCCCTCGATTTCAATCCCGCCGAACGGACTATCCTCGCGTTCCCGCCGGACAAATTCGCCGTCTTTGGATTCGTAGTGAATGAGGATGTTGAGTTGCGAAATATTCTCCCCGTACTTGTTTCCAAGCAGGACATCCAGATCCGAGTCTCCATCGAGGTCGACGAGGAAGGGAGAACCGTCTTGCGTCACATCGACACCATCTAGCGGATTGCTGAGGCCTTTTTTCTCTTCGTAGAGGCCGTTGCCCTTGTTTTCGTACCAGTGGATGATATTCCTGGCTTCACTAAAGTAGTGGTCGCCATCGCCTGTTCCGAGGAGGAGATCGGCATCGCCATCGCCGTCGAAATCGGCGAAGATCGGTTGTGTGTTGGGGAAATAGATGTCATTGAAGGGATTGCCGGTCTTGGGGCCAGGATTATAGGCGCCGGTTTGCCGGACAAAATTTCCAGGGGTTACCTGTTTGTAGTATGCTAAGCCCGAGTAATATCCACCAAAGACCAGGTCGAGGTCGCCATCTTCATCGATGTCGGCGAGTGCCGGATTCAGCATCCACGGGTCTCCGGGCAGCGATCCTAAAGTAAATTCCGTGGTTTTTGTAAGGGTTCCTGTAGCATCACCCTTGTAAAAGGAGATGTACTCTAGTGCACCGGATATAGGGTTGGTATAATAGCCTGTTACGATGGCATCGAGATGACCATCACCGTTAATGTCTCCAAACGCAAGTTTTATGTGACCGTTCGCATCGACGTCCCGAAGGGGATTACCCGCCTTCGTCGCCGGGTTCCACGCCGTCGTTTGTTCGACAAAAGTGCCGTTGTCGTTTCGGTAGTACAGGATCTTCCTCGATTCGTCATAGGAGAGTGCTATAAAAAGATCCTGATCACCATCCTTGTCTATATCGGCAAAGACAACTCCACGGTGATAATTGTTGACATCAATTGCTTCAAAGGGATTTGCAATACCATGCTGCTCCTCGTAAGCAGGATTTCCCTTCGTTCCGACATTGAGCAGATACCGCATCGGGTCCGGGGCGCCCTGGTAGCCGTAACCTGATTGATCGGCGACAAGAAGATCGAGGTCGCCATCTCCGTCGATATCCGCTATTGCGGGATATGTGACGTCGTAGAATTTGAACGGCTCTCTTAAGGGATTCTGAGAACGCGGTTGCCGGACAAAGGGTCCGTTATTGGTTGTCTGTGCGTTCGAGGAGAGGGATATGCCCACCACCAACACGCCTGCAGCTACCGCAACTTTCAATCGAACCTGAAGGTCCGCTATTTTTCGGCGAAGTTTTCTGAGTTTTCTGACGAGGGTGAGATAGTGAAAAGTACCCGTATCTTGTTCGCGTTTCAACCTAGTGGACAGTTTCCTGTAACGGCGCAACGTTCGGTTGTACAGTCCTATCAGGTGAGCGGGGATTTTCATGAGGTTTTTCTAACTCGTAACAATGGGTTTTCCTAACTCGTAACAAGATAATACATTTTTTTTAAGATATTTGATAACACGCGAGGGATTGTCTCAAACAATGAATGATAAATACAACCTCTCTTTCGACAATTACTGGATGGCGAATACGGATACTATCGCCGAAGAAGTGCTCGATATCTGGAGAAGCCATGGTGGCCCTGTTGATGTGCATGGCCTGGAGCGACTCCGGCAGGTAGTATTTGTAGTGAGAGATTCAGAAGGCCGTATCGCGGGATTGTCTACTGCGTTCAGGACCTACGTTGAAAGGTTGCGCCACTATTTTTTTGCCGTGCGCCTGATGCTTGTTCCCGACTACCGTATACCAGGCCTTTCGGCAAAATTACTGGTTGAGACGCGCGATTTCCTGGAATCCATCCACACACACGATGAAAAAGATCCCGCTATCGGTATCATCACAGTCGTGGAACATCCCGGGCTTAAGCGATACCGCACAGAAGCTATCTGGCCTGCGAGCGGCATGATCTACATCGGCAACACGAATAAGGGGCACCACCTCCGCGTTTATTATTTCAAGGGAGCACGGATCCGTAGTTAAATGGCAAAAGGCAAATGGCAAATGGCAAAGTGGGAACTCATAATTCCTATGTCCCTCCAAACCCGAAACCTAGCACCCGAACTCGCCCCTCACAGTAAGCGCATTCAATCTTCTGATCGCCAGGTTTCGAGCCCACGATAACTCCTGTTGACGCAGCGCAATAGTGGGAAAGCGGTCGAGAAAAGCAGCGATCGCCATTTGCGATTGGCGGCGTGCAAGCCAGTCGCCGAGACAGAAATGCCGGCCACTGCCGAATGAAAGGTGGCGATTCGGTTTTCGCGAGATGATAAACCGGTCGGGGTCTTCAAATACACGTCCGTCGCGGTTGGCGGAGGCTACCACGAGCGTTATGGCGGAGCCCTTCGGGATCGTCTTGTCGTGTAGACTGACCGTTTCCCGGGAAATACGTCCGAGCAAGTGAACGATGCCATGGTAGCGCAGCACCTCCTCGATCGCCGGTTCTATGAGTTCAGGCTGACTTCGGAGCAACGCCAGTTGGTCCGGGTGTTGCAACAGGCTGAGCATCGCGCTGCTGATCAGACTTGACGATGTTTCTTCCCCTGCTGTGAAAAGAAATATCGCGATTGAAATCAACTCCTCGTCGGTAAGTCCATACCCCTCTGCATGGTTCCGAAGAATCATTTTGCTCAAAAGCCCGTCGTCGGGGTGGTCGCGTTTGCGGGCGATCTGTTCGCGAAAGAAGGAGACGAATTCGGTGGCAGCCCGGTTTATCTGCACGAGGTCTTTCAGCGAGATATAGAGATCGAGTGCTTTTGTCATCGCTATCCCCAGATCGTTGAGGTAGCGTGTGTCTGGAAGCGAGATACCGAGGATGCCGGAGATAGTCAGTACGGGAAGAGGTTGGGCGTACTCAGCAACGAAGTCGATATCTTCCTCGCGGAGACTATCGAGTAGCCGGCTGATGTTTGCCCGGATGATTGGATCGACATCGCGGCTGGTCCAGGTCCTGGCGACGAAGTTCCGGATGCGTTGGTGATGTTCGCCGTTGAGCATGAGGATGAACGAGTTCATCGCCTGGTGGATAGCCCGAAGGTCTTCCTCCTTGTTGTCGAAGTAAGCGATGCTCTTTTTCAGCCACGTGAGGCGGTTCCCGCTATCGAATAATTCGCTTTTGAGTACCTGTTTTACGTCGTCGTATCGCGTGATGATATATTCGCCCGTCTGTGAAAGGTGTACAGGTTCGGTTTCCCGTATCTCGCTGTACATGCGCCAGGGATCGCGAATGGATTCATCTTCCAGGGGCCTCCAGAGTGAACGTTTATTCATGTTTATACAGCGAAGTAAGGTGCTCCGCGAGTAGCGCTATCGTTGGGTGATCCCAGAAGAACAGTGGGCTCATTTCGATGCCCAGCTTTTTCTCCAGCACATCGAGAATAAATACGGCTTTGATAGAATCGAGTCCGAGGGAGAAGAAGGATGCACCATCGTCTATCTCGTCCGGCGACAATCCCTGTTCCTGCGCAATGGCCTCTTTAATGATTGACATTACTTCCGACTTCGTCTTCATTGGTTTCATCCTTTTTTACGGCCCAGTAGTCTTCGTCGGGCGTAGTTACGGCCAGCCGGTGATCTCCTTTTTGGGCGCTAACCAGACCGGGGCGTTTCATGCCATGCATGATCCGCACGTCGTATATCTCCTCGACGCTGTTTTCGTATTTAAGGTGGCCAACAACTTTTCCACTGGGGAGGTGTACCACCGCGACGCCACAGAGCAATGATTTTTTCGCTATCGGGAGATCCTGAAATATGCCCCCCGATTTCTTTCTCAAATGCGAAAGTCCGATGAAGAGAAAGTCGCCGATCATGTCCATGCCGCGAGCGAAGCCATTTAGCGAGAGCACGACGTCTTTCTTTCCGTTGAGCGGGTCGATCCGCACGAGGTTTCCGGATGCTGATTCCAGCACGAACAGTTGGCCATCGTAGATCCGCGGAGAATGCGGCATCGCCAGTCCTTCGGCAACGAGGCTATTCGTTGACACTTCGAGTAAAACGCCACCGTGCTCGCGGTTTTTTTTCCAGCCATTCGGATCATCTGTTCGGCCGAGTGCGGTGACGAACCGCGGTTTACCATTTTCGAATGCCACCCCATTGAGGTGACACTGGTCGGAAGGCTGCGTACGGGAAATAAAGAATGGCTGCCATACGGGCGTGAAGCTGAAACGGTGGTCGATATGGCACAGGCAGCTGAATCGCGTATTGACCGCGAGCAGGTTGTCGCCTGTCCAGTGAAGATCGTGGATATCTACTTCTCCGGTGAAATAAGTCGCGCGAGGCAGGAAGAGCGCATCGTATTGGTTGGGATGTGCCGGGTAGTTCGGAGCCATCCGGCGGGCGTTGTTGAATACCATCACCTCCGAGCGAGTGGCTATTGCCAGTCGGGATGAGTCGGTAGCGATACCCATTGCCATCGGAAATGACCGTGGCAGTTGGATCAGCCTATCGGCGCCAATGGCACTAATGAAGATAACCTTTCCGGCCTGATAGGTACTGAGGGCAATTGAGCAGTTGAGTTGGTGGAGGAGGTCCGGGAGGTTGGACGAATGGGTGCATGCGAATGCTGAGTCGCGGGAATTCATGTCTTAAAGGAATTCAAAACCGACACAATCTCCAAAGGCACTGGCCTTTTGAGGGTAAATCAATCGTTTGAAGAAACAAAAGTTAACAGATCCACCGGGAATTGGAGCTATTTCGCGTGAATATTGGTTTATTTGAAATGCGCTTTTGTTCCAGCTAGTGGAAGATCGCTTGAGAACAGAATATCAGAAGCGTCAGGAGGATGGCCAGCAGCAGGCGGTATTTCATGTTCATGGGGTCGAAGAGTTGGGTTTTGAAACTCAAGATAGGTAGTAAAGTAAAGATTTCCAATAAATGAGATAACGTTCTGGGTTACACATATTTATTGAAACTACGAGAATATGACTTTTGAAGCAATTCGCGACCAGATACAGGCTTATAAGGAGGGTGGAAAGTTACTTTTCACCACCTCATCGTTTCAATCACACAGCCTGGTGTTAGTGCACATGCTGAGCCGTATCGACAACACGATTCCTGTGTACTTTATCAATACCGGCTATCACTTTCCGGAAACAGTTCGTTTTCGCGACGAGGTTACCGAACAATTCGGCATCAATACCGTCGACCTCAAATCGGATGTACCGAAGTTCATGCAACGCGACAGCGAGGGGCGGTTGCTCTTTACATCCGAC
Source organism: uncultured Roseivirgaceae bacterium (assembly GCA_964493505.1). Taxonomy (GTDB): domain Bacteria; phylum Bacteroidota; class Bacteroidia; order Cytophagales; family Cyclobacteriaceae; genus Chryseosolibacter. The sequence continues at coordinate 31,673 of CAZBNP010000013.1, read as the reverse complement.
CCGGATCACTGCTGCTATTTGAACAAGACACAGCCTATGGACGGCATCCTTATGTCGCATGACGTTTGGATAAATGGTGTCCGCGCGGATCAGAGCGCTACCCGGGCGGCGATGAAAACCGAACAGCCAGCCAAGCACGGCTGCATGCGCTTTCATCCGATGCTCGACTGGAATGCGAAAATGATATGGGAATACCAGAAGGAATATAATCTCCCCAAGCATCCGCTGGAGGAGAAGGGCTATATAAGCATCGGATGTGAACCATGTACCCGTAGGGTTGACCCAGAAATGCAGGAACGGGAAGCCCGTTGGTTCGGTATGAACAAAGTTGAGTGCGGGCTTCATACTGATCTGATAAACAAGTGAGAGTGAGAGTCATGAGCTATTAATTTGGTGTCGGAAGATGTTGCATTTGGAAAATGGAATTGACAATTTTGCCCCCTTCGATTAGTCAGGGCATTTGAAACGCACAGCTGATGAAGAACATAGAACTCACAATTCACAACTCACCTATCTTCGCTCAGGCAGCGATCCATTACTCACGACTCACAACCCACGAATGAAAGTCCTTGTTACCGGAGGTGCCGGCTATATTGGCACCGAATTAGTTGCTACCCTGATCAACAATCCGTTGGTCGATAGTGTCATTGTTTACGACAATCTCAGCAGGCCGAATGCCAACCTGTTTCTCGGGCTGAGATTGAAGAATGCGCATAAAATAAGATTCATTAAAGGCGATCTGCTCGACTCCAGGGCGTTGAAAAAGATACTCCCCGGTGTGGATGTTGTCTATCACATGGCCGCGAAGGTAACGACTCCTTTTGCGAATGCAGACGCACACGCCTACGAACAGGTAAACCATTGGGGTACCGCTGAGTTGGTTTACGCGGTGGAAGCAAGCGATGTAAAACGCTTCATCTACACGAGTAGCACAGGAGTTTATGGATCGTCAAAGATACCGGCGCACGAAGACAAACCGCCCGAGCCGCAGACGTTTTATGCAACGTCGAAACTCAGGGGAGAGGAGCATGTTCGTCGCCTGATAGGAAAGAGAGATACGTATATCATGCGCTGCGGCAATGTTTACGGCTACAGCAAGAGTATGCGTTTCGACGCCGTTATCAACAAGTTCGTGTTTGAGGCTAACTTCAACAGGCTTATCACGATCCAGGGTGATGGAAAACAATCGCGCACCTTCATTCATATTGAAATGGTGGCGCGAGCGCTAAACAATCTCCTCAACGCCGACCTGCCAAGCGATGTGTACAATATCGTAGACAAGAACCTGAAGGTGATTGATATCCTTGACGTCCTCAAGGAACTTATTCCCGACCTTGAGTTTATTTTTATCAACCAGCACCTGACGCTTCACGAACTGAATGTAAAAGTGAATCCCCTGATCACGGATACGCTGAGGATCAGAAACTCAAGAACCCTGAAAGAGGATTTGACTGAGTTTTTGAGGAAGTTCAGCTTTTAGCATTTTCAGAAATGCCGCACGAACCATGAACAGAGAGTAAAAAAGTGAGTCGCAGAAATCTACTCACGACTCACGGCTCACCGCTTATGAACAGTATTCGTTGAACACTTCCAGCAAATGCTCACCTATCATTTGGGCATTGCGTCCTTCGATGTGATGGCGTTCGACGAAATGAACGAGTTCGCCATCTTTGAAGAGCGCAATCGCGGGTGAAGAAGGCGGGTAGGGTAGTGTGTATTCTCTCGCTTTCGCCACTGCCTCCATATCTACTCCCGCAAAGACCGTTGTCAGTGAATTTGGTTTCTTGCCTGAATTTTGCAATGCCCACTTGATACCGGGACGAGCAGCACCTGCCGCACACCCGCAGACAGAGTTGATCACCAGCAGCGTAGTTCCCTTCTGGTCATTCAGTTCACCATCAACATCTTCAGCAGTTCTCAATTCCCTGAATCCCGCACTGGTTAAATCCGAGCGCATAGGCGCCACTAATTGTTCTGGATACATATTGTTGTTACTTTATTTTATTGATTATTCCTTAACACCGGCAAAGCAGTTTGCGCTCACATAAATCCAAGCTCCAGCTTTGCCGCTTCGCTCATCATGTCCTGCGAGTACGGCGGGTCGAACGTGACCTCCACCTTCACCTCGTTGATTCCGGGGATTTCCCTCAGCTTCTGCTGCACCTCTTCCGGGATCACTTCCGCGGAAGGGCAGGAGGGAGACGTCAGCGTCATCAGCACATAGACATTGTTGACCGGAAAGATATTGATCTCGTAGATCAGTCCAAGCTCGTAAACGTCGACCGGTATTTCCGGGTCGTACACAGTCTTGAGCGTCTGAAGTACCTTTTCCTGGAGGTCAGGAATATTGCCGTCGGACGGCGATTGCCCGGTATTGTTTGTTTCTTCGTTCATGACTTTACCTCCATTTTTGTTTTCAACGCCAGTGCGTACAATTTCATTTGCTTGATCATCGCGGCAAAGCCGTTGGACCGTTGTGTTCCGATAAAGCGGTCCATCCCGATTTTGTTCATGAAATACAGGTCAGCATTGAGAATTGCTTCGGGCGACTGGCCATTGAAAATACGAACCAGCAGACTTACCAGACCCTTTGTGATAGCCGTATTGCTGTCGGCCTGGAAGGTTGCCTTGTTCTCCTCCAACGACGTCGTAAGCCACACTTTCGACTGGCAGCCTTTGACGATATTCTCCTCTGTCTTTTGTTCCTCCGGCATCTCCGGAAGTTTTTGTCCCAGCTCCATGATATAGAACACGGTCATTTCCATGTCTCCGTCGAGCAGGGAAAATTCACTGATAATCTCGTCCTGAATCTGGTTGATCGTCATTTATAAACCGTTCGTTCCAATTTTGTTACCCGGTTGTGAAGGTCTGCGATCTCTCCGATCTTGTCTCCCAGGCGCATAATTGCCCGGGTGTTTTCGGCACTCTGTAGGTTAAGCCTGACCAGGTGCTTGTCTATTTTGTCGACCCTGACTTCCAGCCGGTCTAATCTCTCTACTGTCTGGTCCAACCTCTCCACTGTCTGGTCCAACCTTTCTACTGTCTGGTCCAACCTTTCCACTGTCTGGTCCAACCTTTCTACTGTCCGGTCCAGTCTCAGATTGGTACCTTTCAGCTCGCCAACAATGCTGTCCTGCCTCTTCAGGGATTCAGCCAGCAGTTCGATGATTTTGTCTTCGTTTTTCATGGAGAGGGTATTTAGGGTCTTATTTATTCATGAAACCAATGATCCGCTCCAGCCCCTCTACCAACTGGTCTATTTCTTTCCTTGTATTATAAACGGCAAATGATGCCCGTACAGTTCCTTCAATTCCATAACATTCCATCAATGGTTGAGTGCAATGGTGGCCCGTCCTGACCGCGACACCCCTGGCGTCGAGCATCTGGCCCACGTCGAAATGGTGGATCCCCTTCACGGTAAACGCAAGCACGCCTACTTTGTGCGCCGCTTCCCCGACAAGGGTTACGGCGGGCAGCTGGCCGACCTTCGCAGTAGCATACGCCAGCAAATCCTGTTCGTGTGCCGCGATGTTTTCATGTCCGAGTTCGAGGATAAAATCCATCGCATGGCGGAAAGCAACGACGTCCGCGATATTAGGTGTGCCCGCCTCGAACTTGTAAGGAAGGTCGTTGTAGGTAGTTTTCTCAAACGTGACTTCCTTGATCATTTCGCCACCACCCTGGTATGGCGGCATCTCTTCCAGCAACTGTCTCTTTCCATAGAGGATACCCGCACCGGTTGGACCGTACATTTTGTGCGATGACAGGCAGTAGAAGTCACAGTCGAGGTCCTGCACATCGATACGGATATGCGGACCAGCCTGCGCACCATCGAGCAATACAACAGCGCCGGCGTCATGGGCGAGCCGGATGATCTCTTTGACAGGGTTGATCGTTCCAAGGCTATTGGAAGCGTGGTTGATCGCCACGATTTTTGTTCGGGGACTGAGATGCTGCTGGAAGACCTTCAGGTCGAGTTCCCCCTGTCTGCTGACGGGAATCACTTTGAGTATTGCCTGGTTGGCTTCACAAACGAGCTGCCACGGAACGATGTTTGAATGGTGTTCAAGTGTGGAGATGATGATTTCGTCACCTTTTCCAACGAAAGCCTTTCCATACGTCGCGGCCACGAGGTTAATACTCTCCGTTACACCACGGGTGAAAATGATCTCTTCGGCGGACCCTGCGTTGATAAAGTGCCCGGCAGTTTGTCGGGTTAGTTCATATTCGCGCGTCGCTTTTTCGGCAAGTGTATGAATGCCCCGGTGGATGTTCGCGTTGAACCCTGTGTAGTAGTCGACCAGCGCATCGATGACGCGTTTGGGTTTCTGGCTGGTTGCTGCGTTGTCTAAGTATACGAGGTCCCGCCCATTGATCTGCTGAAGCAGTATTGGGAACTCTTGTCTTATTTTCTCAACATCTATAGGCTTTGGTTTCAGGACTGTCTCCATTTTTAAGAATTGTTTTGAAGGCGCTCGCGGATAATTCCCTCGATGTAACGCTTAATGCCCGCATGGGGTATCTTGTCGGATACCTCGCCGGCAAACGCATAAAGCATCATTGCGCGGGCTGTTTGCTTGTCGATACCGCGTGCCCGAAGATAAAACATCGCTTCTTCGTCAAGTTGGCCGGTAGTACAACCGTGAGAACACTTCACGTCATCAGCCCAGATCTCAAGCTGAGGTTTCGTGTTCACCGCTGCCTGTTCTGAAAGCAGGATATTGCGGTTTGTCTGGAAAGCGTTTGTTTTCTGCGCAAGCGGCCTCACAAAGATCTTTCCATTGAACACGCCCCTGGAGCTGTCGTCCATGACCCCTTTGTACAACTCGTTCGTCATCGAGTTGGGTTTCATGTGATCGACCACCGTATGATTATCAGCCAGCGTATTGCCGTTAAGCAGATAAAGTCCGTACATGTGCGATTCGATACCTTCGCCGTCGATGATCAGGTGGAGGTTCGTACGCAGGAGTTTGCCCTGCAGATCAAAAGTGTATGTGTTGACCCGGCTGGTATCGTGCTGATATATTTCCGTATGTGAAAACTGGTATCGGTTACCCTTGTCGTTTCCGATGGTATAGTAGTCGAACTGAGCGTTTTCAGCGACGGCGACTTCATTAACGATATTGGTGAAGTGATTGCCGGAACCGATCGAATGAAATTTTTCGACCAGTGTCACCTGGCTGTTCCTTCCGATGACAACCAGGTTACGGTTTTCCGCAATAACTTCTCCCGCTGTCGTGTCGTTGATGAACAGAACTTCCAGGGGCTCATCTACGACTGTGTTGTCGGGGATATGAACAAATAGCCCGTTCTTCCAGGCAGCGGTATTCCAGGCTACAAAAGCATCAGCCTTGACTTTCGCATATTGGCCATAGTGCCCGACGGCCGGAATATTCTTCTTTTCCAGTGCCGACTCCAGGCTTTCGATAGTAATTTTTTCCGCCGGTGTCCGGATAACCGACAGCGCCGGTGAATAGATACCATTGACGAAAACAAGCACATTTGCGTTGAGGTCGGGTACCAGGAATTCGCTTACGTCGGTGATGGATGACTCGGTTATTTCATCCTGGAAGGAAAAATTCTTTTCGATCTCGCGCGTGATCGGCGTGTATTTGTATTCCTCGTTCTTGCCCACCGGCAAGCCCGCACGCTGAAACGACTCAAGCGCGTGTTTTCTCATCGGATCATTAGAGTGACTCGCCTTTCGTTGAACGCGATCCATCACACCCGACGTTATATCCAAATCTGTAGTTATTTTGTCCATCTAACTTAAAAGTCTTTGTTGACGTTTCGTCCACTGCATCCCCCCTCAGCACCAGCCCCCATTCAAACCCCCACAACCTCATCTTTGATCCAGTCGTATCCTTTTTCCTCAAGCTCGAGGGCGAGTTCTTTGGTACCGGATTTAACGATTTTTCCTTTGTAGAGGACGTGCACGAAGTCCGGCACGATATATTCCAGCAGGCGCTGATAGTGAGTGACTACGATCATGGCATTGTCTTTTGTGCGGAGTTTGTTTACCCCATCTGAAACGATGCGCAGTGCATCGATGTCGAGTCCGGAATCTGTCTCGTCGAGGATCGCGAGTTTAGGTTCAAGCATCGCCAGCTGGAAGATTTCGTTGCGCTTTTTTTCGCCACCCGAGAAACCTTCATTGAGTGCACGGTTCAGGAGTGACTGATCGATCTCCACCAGTTTCATCCGTTCCTTCATCAGGCCCAGAAATGAAACCGCATCCAGAGGCTGTTGTCCGCGATGTACGCGAATCTGGTTTACGGCAGCTTTCATGAAGTTGATGGTACTAACGCCGGGAATTTCTACGGGATACTGGAATGCCAGAAAGATCCCTTCGCGCGCACGTTCTTCCGGTGCCAGCGCCAGGAGGTCCTTGCCCAGGAAGCTGACTGATCCGTCGGTCACTTCAAATTCCTCCCGCCCCGCCAGGACCGATGCCAGCGTGCTTTTACCCGAACCGTTCGGGCCCATAATCGCGTGCACCTCTCCGGCATTTATTTCCAGGTTGATCCCATTGAGAATCTGATTCTCTTCAATCTTCGCATGCAGGTTGTGAATCTTTAACATCTATCTTCTATTAATCTTTAACTCCTAACTTAAACTTTAGCCCAGCCCCAAAACCCATCACCCTACCCCACACTACCCTCGAGCGTAAGCGCGAGCAGTTTTTGTGCTTCGACGGCAAACTCCATCGGCAACTGGTTGAGTACCTCTTTGGCGTAGCCATTGACGATCAGGGCAACCGCCGATTCCTCATCGATCCCTCGCTGCAGGCAGTAGAAGATCTGATCTTCACCAATCTTGGATGTGGTAGCCTCGTGTTCCACCCGTGCCGTATTGTTGTCTACGTCGATATACGGGAATGTATGAGCTCCGCACTTGTTTCCCATCAGCAGGGAGTCACATTGGGAGAAGTTACGTGCGTTGGAGGCGCGTTTCAGGATATGCACCTGTCCGCGGTAGCTGTTTTGGGAACGTCCTGCCGAGATACCTTTGGAGACGATACGCGATGTCGTGTTCTTTCCGATGTGGATCATTTTGGTGCCCGTGTCGGCTTGCTGGTAATTGTTGGTTACCGCGACGGAATAGAACTCGCCTACTGAATTGTCGCCTTTCAGGATACAGGATGGATACTTCCAGGTAATAGCGGCACCTGTTTCCACCTGGGTCCAGGAAATTTTTGAGCTATCGCCGGCGCACAGTCCTCGTTTTGTCACGAAGTTGTAAATACCGCCGTTGCCGTCCTTGTCGCCGGGGTACCAGTTCTGCACCGTCGAGTACTTTACCTTTGCGTTCTTCATGGCGTAGATTTCCACCACCGCCGCGTGCAACTGGTTTTCATCACGCATGGGCGCGGTACAGCCTTCCAGGTAGCTTACCTGGGAGCCCTCGTCTGCGACGATAAGTGTTCGTTCAAACTGGCCAGTATTGGCAGCGTTGATACGGAAATAGGTTGAGAGTTCCATCGGGCAACGCACGCCTTTTGGAATATAGCAGAATGACCCATCGGTAAAGACAGCTGAGTTCAGCGCTGCATAGTAGTTGTCGGAAATCGGGACAACCGATCCCATGTATTTTTTGATAAGATCCGGGTGTTTCTGCACAGCTTCGCCGAAAGAGCAGAAAATGATTCCCAGCTCACCGAGTGTTTCCTTGAATGTGGTGGCAACGGAAACGCTGTCGATGACAGCATCCACAGCCACTCCTGTGAGGCGCTTCTGCTCGGTCAGTGAAATCCCCAGCTTTTCAAAGGTCTTGATAAGTTCGGGATCTACTTCCTCCAGGCTTTTTGCTTTCGTGCTTTTCTTAGGCGCTGAGTAGTAGATACTATCCTGGTAATCGATCGGGGGATAGGTTACGTTTGGCCAGCGTGGCTCCTTCATCTTAGACCACTGCCGGAATGCTTTCAGTCGCCATTCCAACAACCATTCCGGTTCGTTTTTTTTGGATGAAATGAAACGAATGATATCTTCATTGAGTCCTTTTGGAGCGGCGTCAACCTCAAGATCGGTCGTCCAACCGTGCTCGTATTCCTTCGATGTCAGTTCCTCTAATACCTGGTTGTCCTTACTCATCTTCGCCTATTTAGACCAAATTCAATTTATAGTACAAATCTATAACAAAATGCGGATTTAAAGGTTCTTTTTGTCTTCACAAAATAAAGAGTTCCGTAAACGATTTCGCTTCATAATGTGAGATTCAGACTGCGGTCGAGACTCTCCTCCAAAGAGATCATTGTTTCGGTTCTTTCAATACCTTCTATCTGCTGAATGTTGTCGTGCAGCACGATCTTGAGATGACTGGTGTCTTTACAGTGGATTTTCACGAACATACTGTAGTTGCCGGTGGTGTAGTGAATGCTCACAACCTCGGGGATTTCCTTGAGTGACGTCATCACCTGTTCATATAGCGCGCTCTTCTGAAGAAAAATGCCGATGAACGCTGTGATGTCGTAGCCCAGTTTGGCGTAGTTTACTTTTAGCGTCGTCTTTTCAACAATACCGGCATCTTCCATCTTGCTCATACGCACGTGTACCGTGCCGCCGGAGACAAATGCTTTTTTTGCGACTTCCGTGTAGGGCTTTTTTGCGTCCTGCATGAGTATCTCGAGGATTTTGAGGTCGACCTTGTCAATTTTTGAATTTTCAGCCATATAAAAATGTGTTATTAGCTATTCTTTAAAAATACGAATTAATATTGAAAATATACCAATATTTTGCTGGTTTTGTTGCGTCATGGTGGTAAAACAAGCGTTATTTGTTGCGTAATTTACAATACAGCAACACATTGTAGGGTGTTGAAACTGGCAGACAAGCCCTCCTGTCTCGGGGGTGGAGGTAAGGGATAAATTTATCCGATCACCCGAGCTCAATTGCAACATTGAGCTCGGGGAGTTGGGTAACCTAACTGCTCCGTGGAGGTTCGAACCCTTCCCCTACAGCAACGACGTTCTTTAAAATTGTAGGGTGATGAAACTTGGCAGACATACCCTCCTGTCTCGGGGGTGGGGATCCAGGATAAACACAGGATAATGGGTTGACCACTAAAATGTTCTCTTATGTCCTGCGGCTAACTGCCCCGTGGAGGTTCGAGCCCTCCCTCTACAGCAGCTCAGTTTAGGTTAATGAGTTATTCAGAGCTAAACCCACTTCTTCGGTGAAAACCGGAAGGTGGGTTTCTTTTTTTGTGTACTCCCGCCGTCGGTCGACTTTTTTCCGTAAAATTGTCTTGACTATGAAATCTTATCCCTGGCTGAAAAATTTCCCCGAAGGAGTACCGGATGAAATCGCGCTGAACGAGTATCGTTCGGTAGTACACCTTTTCGAAGAGAGTTGTAAGAAGTATAGCCATAAAGTTGCATTCGAGAATATGGGTGCCAGCTTGACTTTCGGGCAGGTGGACAAACTCTCCCGCGACTTTGCCGCTTATCTTCAGAAGGAATTAGGTCTGAAAAAAGGCGATCGCATCGCGATTCAGATGCCCAATGCCCTTCAGTTTCCTATCGCTTTCTTCGGCGCCTTGCGCGCCGGGCTGATTGTAGTCAATACCAATCCGCTCTACACACCGCGGGAAATGGAGCATCAGTTCAAAGACTCCGGCGCGGTCGCTATAGTTATCGTGGCGAATTTCGCCAGTAACCTCGAAAAGATCATCGCTCATACCGCGATCAAGCATGTTATCGTTACGCAGCTTGGTGATATGCTTGGGGGGCTCAAAGGCGCTCTCGTGAATTTCGTTGTCAAGAATGTCAGGAAGATGGTGCCGCCGTATCATCTGCCGGAAGCACTCACCTTCAAATCCGCGTTAAAGAAAGGAGCAACACTTCAGGTTGATTATCCGGAAGTTACCAACGATGACATTGCGATCCTCCAGTATACCGGTGGTACAACCGGGGTATCTAAAGGCGCGCAACTTTCTCACGGAAATCTGGTGAACCACAATACGATGGTCGTACACTGGTTTTACCCCTATCTCAAAAACGGTGGTGAGGATATCATCGTGACGGCTATCCCCATGTACCATATCTTTGCGCTGGCGGTGAATGGTCTGCTCATGTTCAGTACGGGCGTGAAAAACGTGCTGATAACGAATCCCCGCGACATGAAAGGATTCTGTAAGGAGCTCGGCAAACATAAGTTCACGATCCTCACGGGCGTAAATACTTTGTTCAACGGACTCCTGAACTATCCGACGTTCAAGGATCTCGATTTCTCACGCCTTAAAGGAGCGATTGGCGGCGGTATGGCGGTGCAGGATGCCGTAGCCAAACGCTGGAAGGAAGTTACCGGCAAGCCCTTGCTGGAGGGTTACGGTTTGTCGGAAACGTCGCCGGTTCTTTGCTGTAATCCCCTTGATGGTACTCACCGGACGGGAACCATAGGCCTTCCGATGCCGAGCACAGAGGTGGGTATCTTCGACGATGATGGCAACCCACTGGCGCAGGGGGAAGTGGGCGAGATCTGTGCCCGCGGACCACAGGTGATGTCCGGATACTGGAAACATGACAATGCGGGTGTTTTCTTCCCCGGCGGCTGGTTTAGGACGGGTGATATCGGGAGCATGGATGAAGACGGTTTTTTCCGGATCGTCGACCGCAAGAAGGATATGATCATGGTCTCCGGGTTCAACGTTTATCCTAATGAGATAGAAAATGTTATTGCGGCGCATCCAAAGGTGCTCGAAGTAGCGGCTATCGGGATACCCGACACCTCCGCAGGAGAAGCGATCAAGGTATTTGTCGTAAAACGCGACAAGAGCCTCACCGAAGAAGAGATAAAAAGCTATTGTCGTGAAAACCTCACGAACTATAAACGACCGAAATATGTAGAATTCAGGGAGGAGCTTCCCAAGACCAACGTCGGCAAAATCCTCCGCCGCGCTTTGAAGGAGGAAGTTTGATTAATTGGCAAAAAGCAAAAAGCAAAAGGCAAAAAGCAAAAAGCAAAGGGCAAAAAGCAAAGGGCAAACGGCAAAAGGCAAAGGCAGGACCTTGCAAATTGCCCTTGTTAAACAAAGTATTCAATGATTGGCTTTTTTGAACACCAGTATCTCTCCTTCAAGAAGAACCATATCCGAAACCTGCTGGCTTTGGCGAGGTCGGATGGGGACATGCATCCTAAGGAAGAGGCGCTGTTGTTCAGGATCGGGCGCCGGTATGGGCTGAAAGACCGTCAGATCCAGGCTATTATGGACAGCGATACCGGCCATACCCTGAATATTCCCGATAACCACGACGACAAGATGAATCTTATCTACGATCTGTTGCTAATGGTTCACGCGGACGAAAAAATTGCGGGAAATGAAGTGTCGTTCATCGAGGATGTAGTCAGCAAATTCGGGATTAAGAAGGAAATAGTGTCGTGGCTGCTCGATATTTTTGGTGATGGCGGAACACCGCCATCGGCCGGAGACTGGGAGGATATCAAACAGGAAGCAAAGGAGCGCTTTCTCCTTTCGTAGCCAATCCCCCCGGATCCCGGTATCGGTCTCCAAATCCATTCTGAAAAGATATGGGGGGACCGTGCTTACCTTTTCCCCTCCAGGCGTATCCCCTGTAAAACCTTTCCCTTCAAAAAACAGTTAAAAGTGGTACAATTATGGTGTTGAACATCCGGAAAGGGACATAATGGAGAGTTAAATCAATTCGCTAAATTCGAATTGTTATTCAATTGCTTATGGAGGAATACAGGAAACTTACCACTCAGGAGAAGGCACTGCGAATCAACTTAAGCAAAGCTATCTACGGCTCATTTGCGGAAATAGGCGCCGGGCAGGAAGTCGCTGCCAATTTTTTTAAGGTAGGCGGGGCTTCAGGGACTATCGCAAAGACCATCTCCGCTTATGATATGAGCTTTAGTGACGCGATCTACGGCGTGTGCGACCGCTATGTTTGCGAAGACAGGCTGATACAGATGCTCGATCACGAGTATGTTCTGCTGGCTGAGCGCCTTCCTCACCGGATAGAAAGCACCCGTTTTTTCGCGTTTGCCGATACCATCGAGATACTGAATTACGAGCGCACGAACCTCGGTCATGGATGGTTGGGCCTGCGATTTCAGCTCCTGCCCGCGACGGAGCCGAATGAGTGCGTTATTCACGTCAAGATGCTCGACAACGACCCCTTACAACAGCAGTTGAGCATCGGGATTGTCGGTGTGAATATGATATACGCCTGTATGTTTATGAGTGATCCCGAGGAGATGCTGATGTCGCTTACCGACGGACTCAGCGGGAAGCGTATAGAGATTGACATGCTCCGGCTTTCGGGTCCGGACTTTATACATGTAGACAATCGGCTGTTGGCGCTGAAGCTTGTCAAAAATGGTCTGACCAGGGCGGCAATGTTTGGTCCCGATGGCAATGTGATGCAGCCTACCGACGAGTTGTACAAGAAAAATGTGCTGGTATTGCGCGGCAGGTTCAGGCCGCCGACGAATGTTAACGTCGATATGCTGCTGACCTCGCGCCGGCATTTTAAAAGGGAACCGGATGTCGATCGTTCGCGAATTTTGCTGATCACTGAACTTACCCTCAATGACCTGAGTCCCGATGGCCGTATTGATGAACGTGATTTCCTTCATCGCGCGGATATCATTTGTTCGCTTGGTCAAAACGTTTTGATATCGAACTACTTTGAATATTACCGCCTTGTTGATTATTTGTCGCGTATAACAAAGGGAAAAAAGATCGGGATCACAATGGGGATCTACGCCCTTCAGCGTGTTTTTAAAGAAAAAACTTACGAGAACATCCGCGGAGGAATTCTCGAGTGTTTCGCGTCCTTGTTTGGAACTAATGTCAAGCTCTATATCTATCCGGCGCTAAGACCGGACGGTTCGTTGTTTACACTGAAGGATTTCGAAGAAGAGCTGCCCGAGAACCTGAAAAGTCTGTTCGTTTACCTCGTCGCCAACAACAAGCTGGAAGATATCAGCGATGCCAACATCAGTAACCTGCACATCATTTCAGACAATGTGCTTGCCATGATCCGCAGGGGGCAGCCGGGTTGGGAAGAGTTCGTTCCCCACAAGGTAGAAGAGGCGATCAAGGAGAAGGGGCTGTTTGACTATCCGCTGGCGCTTGAAAAGGACACCGAATCAGTTCCCCGGTAATCTCAATACCCTGGTTCCCCGGTTACGCATTCAGAAGCCATGCTTCGATCTCCCTGATCCTGGTGTCGAGTTCTTGGTCGCGTTCGTGAAACTCCTCACGCGATGACAGGTCGGTCTTCACCGAGATATAGAATTTTATCTTAGGTTCCGTACCGGACGGACGCACAGAAACTTTGGTTTCGTCGGCCAGGTAGAACTGCAGTACATCGGAGATCGGGAAATCGAGTTTCTTTGTCGTGACTGTACGCAGGTCTTTATCCTCCAGTGTTTTGTAGTCGAGTATACGCGCGACAGGGCTCCCGGCGATTTCGGAGGGGGGGGTATTCCTGAAGGTTTGCATCATTGCTCTGATTTCCTGTTCACCCTGTTGCCCCTTTTTCGTGAGATTCAGGAGATGTTCTTTGTAGAACCCGAATTCGACGTACATATCGATCAACCAGTCGTACATGGGCTTCTGCTCTTCGGCGCTGCTAGCCGCCATGGCCGCGAAGAAAGCGCATGCCGACACGGCATCTTTGTCGCGAACGAAGTCGCCGACCATGTACCCGTAACTTTCTTCTCCTGCGGCAATGAATTGTTTTTGCCCCTCAAGCTGGCCTATTAGCGCGGCGATGTATTTGAATCCTGTCAACGTATTATAACACGAGATACCCATTCGCTGGGCCATGGTATCGACGAGCTCGGACGTGACGATAGTCTTGGCGATATAGGTGTTATTCCGGTCGTGGAGGTTCTTGAGAATGAAAGACATCATCAGGCTGAAGGCCTGGTTTCCGTTCAGCAGTATGAAGCCGCCATCGCTTTTGCGGACACCGATTCCCACGCGGTCTGTGTCGGGGTCGGTTGCCATCACCAGGGTGGCGCCGACCTCTTTGCCTTTGAGGATCGCTTGTTCCATGGCCGACCGCTCTTCGGGGTTAGGCGACTGCACAGTGGGAAAATTTCCGTCCGGTATTCTTTGAGATTCGACGACCTGAAGATTCGTGAATCCGATGCGTTTAAGGCATTCGGGAACCAGCGTAATACCCGCGCCGTGGAGACTGGAGTACACCAGGGGGATATCCGCGTGTTTCTCAATCACATCCCTGTTGGGGATGAGTTTGCGAACCTCTTCGAAATACGCGTTCTCAACTTCAGCGCCGATCGTGTGGATCAACGCCGGGTTTGCGGAGAAGTTTACCTGTTCGAAGGATCTGATCTCCTGTACTTCCGCCGTAATGTTCTTGTCGTGAGGTGGTACCACCTGCGCGCCGTCATGCCAATAGGCTTTGTAGCCGTTGTATTCCTTCGGGTTATGCGAAGCGGTGATGACTATGCCGGAGTCGCATTTCAGGTAGCGGATGGCAAACGAGAGCAGGGGCGTGGGCCGCAGTTCCGGAAAAATATGAACACTGATCCCGTTGGCCGACAACACATCGGCGGTAACCTGTCCAAAGTACGGACTGTTGTTGCGGCTGTCATACGCAATAGCCACACGGATCGGTTTGTCGGGGTATGTCTTTCGGAGGTAGTTTGCCAGACCTTGCGTAGCCATGCCAATAGTGTATCGGTTTATGCAATTGGAGCCCGCGCCCATAATGCCCCGCAGACCGCCCGTGCCGAATTCCAGGTCTTTGTAGAAACTGTCGATCAGTTCTTTGGGGTCTTCCTGCTCCAGGAGCGTTTTGACCATTTGTTTTGTTTCCGGATCAATCACCTCGCTGCTGAGCCATGTATTGGCTTTCTCTCTGACTTGTTGAATCAATTCCGACATAATTACATGTTTTTTTGTATCGCATCGGACGCGTGGTATTTGCGAACCGCATGCTTTAGATGCCGTGCGAAGATAAAGATATTTTTGTTGACCTATTGCCTGCTGTTCACGGGTATTCTCTCTTTATAAAAACGTGCCGGTGGCGGTATCTCTGTTGTCGATTGTGATAGATTTTTTTTGTAATTCCTTTTATTCTGTAATATTTACAGAAAATTATTGATATGGATCTTAAGGAACTAGACGTCGGGCTGCAGGGAATTGAAAAGGCAAAAACTGAATTGGGCAAGCTCGACTACAACGACCCCCGGTATGATGACCTCGAAGAACAACTCCACGATCTGGAGGATGAGTTTCACGATAATCATGGCGAGTTTCTGGAAGAGGTTCTTCAGTCGGTGCACGACGATCTTTGTCCTGACAACGATGTGCTGATGCCATTTGCATACCTGGGCAAAGGTGTGCCGGTGGAGGTCGACAAATTTCCGGGTAAGGATACGCGTCTCTTGCTTCTTACCAATCCGCCCCGAATAGTATTGGTGGTCGGAGTGGAGCAGAAGCAGGTTGTTTGGACAGGCAGCGACAAATAGCCGCTTTTACCGGTATCCCAGTTTTTTGCGGACGCGTTCCAGTGTCTGGTTCGCAATTTCACGCGCCTTTTCCTCTCCCTGTTCGAGTTTTTTGTTAAGCTCGCCAGGATTGTTGATATAGTAGTTGAACGCTTCGCGCTGCGTGGAATAACGATTGACAATCAGCTCAAAGAGCTCTTGCTTAGCGTGACCGTATCCGTAATTTCCCGCGAGGTACTTTGCGCGGAGAGTCGCCTGCTCTTCCTCTGTTGCTATCAGGCTGTAAATAGCGAATACATTGTCTTTATCGGGGTTTTTGGGTGCCTCCAGGGGGGTGCTGTCGGTTACGACCGAAAGGACCTGCTTTCGCAATTCCTTGTCGGGTAGAAATATGTCGACGATGTTCCCATACGATTTGCTCATCTTCTGGCCGTCTGTTCCAGGCACGGTCATGACTTGCTCTTCAATCTTTGCTTCCGGGATGACGAAGGTTTCTCCGTACTGGTTGTTGAACGACGACGCGATATCGCGGGCGATCTCCACGTGCTGGCGCTGATCTTTTCCGACGGGTACCACCTCCGCATCGTAAAGGATGATATCGGCCGTCATCAATACGGGATAGGTAAATAACCCCGCGTTGACATCGGCCAGTTTCTCGGATTTATCCTTGAACGAGTGGGCATTGGCCAGCATCGGGTAGGGCGTAAAGCAATTGAGATACCAGGCGAGCTCACAAACCTCCGGGATACGGGACTGCCGGTACAGAAGGTTTCTATCCGTATCAAACCCAAACGCCAGCCAGGCGGCGGCTACTGCCTGTACGTTGCCGATACGGGTTTCTGCGTCTTTGATCGTTGTCAGTGAATGTAGGTCGGCGATGAAAAAAAGTGATTCGTTGCCGGTTTGTTGCGACAGCCTGATAGCCGGAATGATCGCTCCCAGCAGGTTTCCAAGGTGCGGACGGCCGCTGCTCTGGATTCCGGTAAGTATTCTTGCCATATCCTGCAAAGAAAAGAAAATGCTGGTAACTTTGCCCAATCAGTTATTGCTATGAAAGAAGTTGTATTTGGATTATTTCTTACGCTGATTCTTTCTCAGGGACTGGCCCAGAAAGCGAAACAACTGGCTTTTCTCGAAGAGACCCACGACTTTGGTATGGTGGAAGAGAACAAGGGGCCGGTTACACACGAGTTCCTATTCGTAAACAATAGTAATCGTCCCGTGAGGATCCTGAAAGTCCAGGCATCGTGTGGATGTACGACGCCGGGCTGGTCGAAGGAAGAGATTCCGCCGGGGCAACAGGGTTTTGTTCAGGCCAGCTATAACCCACAGGGCCGTCCGGGATACTTTAACAAGTCTCTGACCGTGACAACCGACCTCGAGCCAAACCCGGTGATCCTGCATATCAAGGGTCATGTTGCCAATCTCCAAAATCCGTCGCCATCTGACCTCCCGGTTGCCAAAGGAAGCCTGAGGTTCAGAACAGCGTCTCTCAATATGGGGCGTGTTTTCAGAAAAGATGAATACGCTGTGCGCGAGTTTCCGGTGAAGAACGCCGGCGATACTCCGGTTAGCTTTTCGGGTGAATTCGATCACCCATCGTATATCACGGTAGACGTTCAACCGCGCGTGCTGGAACCCGGCGCAAGCGGTGTGATCAGGGTAGGCTACAACGGCGCGCTGAAGGATCAATACGGGTTCCAGTCAGACAACCTTGTAATCCACACCGACGACTCAGCGGCTCCCTTGAAATCATTTACCGTATTTGCGACGCTGGAAGACCTCTTCCCGGAAATGACGGCGGCAGAGTTGGAGAGTGCCCCAAAGCTTGCGTTTAGTTCTAACGTCCTCGATCTGGGCAACATCAAAAGTAATACAACGACCGAGCGGGAGATCACTTTTACCAATACCGGCCGCAAGGAACTCGAATTAAGGGGCATCCAATCCAACTGTTCGTGTGTTACGGCTACTGCGGCCAAAACCAAACTGAAGCCCGGAGAGAGCAGTACGATCAGGATATCGTTTAATCCGGCCGACCGCAGCGGAACACAAAACAAGTCGGTCGCGTTTTATTCGAACGACCCCCGAAATCCGGTTCAGCGACTGACTTTTACGGCATACGTGCAGTAGTCTATCCTCCAAACGCGGGTATACCGGTAATGTGATTGCCCAGTATCAGAAGATGGATGTCGTGCGTGCCTTCGTAGGTGATGACTGATTCAAGGTTCATCATGTGACGCATGATCGGATATTCCCCGGTGATTCCCATGGCGCCGTGAATCTGCCGGGCTTCCCGGGCTATCTCAAGGGCGATGCGTACGTTATCACGTTTTGCAAGCGAAATCTGTTCGGTAGTGGCTTTGCCTTCGTTCATGAGTGTGCCAAGGCGCCAGTTCAGGAGTTGAGCTTTTGTGATTGCGGTCAGCATTTCAGCCAGTTTTTTCTGGACAAGTTGGAACGAGGCAATGGGCTTACCGAATTGCATCCTTTCAAGAGCGTATCGACGTGCCGACACATAGCAATCCATGGCCGCGCCAACGGCGCCCCACGCTATACCGTATCGGGCTGAATCAAGACACATCAGCGGTGCACCGAGCCCGTTCTTTCCCGGCAGAAGATTCTCCTTGGGTACTTTGACATTATCAAACACCAGTTCACCGGTGGCGCTTGCGCGGAGCGACCATTTGCCGTGCGTCTCCGGTGTCGAGAACCCTTCATAACCACGTTCTACGATTAGCCCGTGTATGCGCCCTTCTTCATTCTTCGCCCAAACGACTGCGACGTCTGCATGCGGAGAATTCGATATCCACATTTTCGCACCGTTGAGGAGGTAGTGATCACCCATATCGCGATAGGATGTTGTCATTCCTGACGGATTTGATCCGTGATCCGGCTCCGTCAATCCGAAGCAACCAAGCCATTCGCCGGAACCTAGTTTGGGCAGGTATTTTTTCCGCTGCTCTTCACTACCGAATTTGTAGATGGGATACATCACCAGGGATCCTTGTACTGACGTCGTAGACCGCATTCCGGAGTCGCCGCGTTCAATTTCCTGCATGATGAGACCATAGCCGATGTAGTCGAGACCACCGCCGCCGTACTCCGTGGGAATGGAGGGGCCAAAGGCGCCGATTTCTCCGAATTTCCTGACTATTTCATACGGGAAATGGGCCTGTTGCGCCCAGTCTTCGATGAAAGGGGAAATCTCCTTTTTTACAAAGTCGCGAATAGAGGCTCGCACAAGTTTGTGCTCTTCGGTCAGCAGGTCGTCGATTCCATAGAAATCAGGATGTTCAAAGACATCCTGCTTCAAAGACTTTTTCATTCCACTGTTGTGACTGGCCATAAGGAAGTATTGATTATTGCTTTACCTTCGCCAAAGATAAAGGATATTTTGATGTTGGTAGTTGTGAAACTATACTTATGCGAATTGCCGATCTGACACTCCAGCCGGAGGAAGCGTTTAACGAGGCTTTGTTTCCGGCAATTCTCTATGAGCGTCTTGGGCTGAAAAATGACGGCAGTGTTTGGGTGACGCCGGTGAAGCGGTCAATAGACGCCCGTGGCCGAAAAGTGAATGTGCGGATTCAATGTGAGATTCGCGATGTATCGGAAGATCCTTCCGCTCCGGAGGTTGAGACACGCTATTCAGATGTGCGCAATGCGAAGGTGGTTGTGATCGTTGGAGCTGGTCCGGCGGGATTGTTTGCGGCACTGCGACTAATTGAATCAGGTGTAAAGCCCATTGTGCTGGAACGGGGGAAGGATGTTCAATCGCGACGGCGTGACCTTGCCGCTATCAATAAAGACCACATTGTCAACCCCGAGTCAAACTACTGTTTTGGTGAAGGAGGAGCAGGGACTTATTCTGACGGCAAGCTTTACACGCGATCGAAGAAGCGTGGTGATGTACGAAAAATCCTCGAGATCCTTGTCGCACACGGTGCCCATGAGGATATCCTGTTTGACGCGCATCCGCACATTGGAACCAACAAGCTGCCGAAACTGGTGGCCGGGCTCAGAGACACCATCATAGAGTACGGGGGGGAAGTGCACTTCAACACGAAGGTGACTGACCTGATGATCAATGACGACGTCATCAAGGGTGTCGTGTTGGCTTCCGGTGAGAAGGTTGCCGGAGAGGCGGTGATACTGGCAGCCGGGCATTCAGCGAGAGATGTTTTTGAAATGCTTCAGCGAAAGGGTGTCGCGCTCGAAGCCAAGCCTTTTGCGCTTGGCCTGAGGGTTGAGCATACGCAGGAGCTGATCGACCAGATTCAATATCATTGCCCGGTCGATCGCGGTCCGTGGTTACCCGCGGCAAGCTACAGTCTGGTGCAACAGACGATCGTCGATGGCCGGCAGCGGGGTGTTTTTTCTTTTTGCATGTGCCCTGGCGGATTCATCGTACCGGCGGCAACGGCACCTGGCGAGGTTGTTGTAAACGGAATGAGTCCGTCGCGCAGAGACTCGGTCTACGCAAACTCGGGCATCGTTGTCGCGGTCGATCATCAGGATTTTTTGCAGCATCAAAAACATGGCGCTCTTGCCGGGATGGTGCTGCAAGCGGAAATAGAACGCCGGGCCTGCGAGATTGCCGGAGGGACGCAAAAGGCGCCGGCGCAGAGGCTGGTGGATTTTGTGGAGGGACGGGTTTCTTCTACACTGTCGCCAACGTCGTATCAGCCCGGGCTGACGTCGGTCGGTATGGAGGATGTGCTGCCGCCGTTTATAACACGGTCTCTCCAGATCGCTTTCCGTGAATTTGGAAAGAAGATGAAAGGCTATTTTACCAACGAAGCGCAGGTAGTCGGTGTTGAAAGCAGGACTTCTTCGCCGGTAAAGATCCCGAGAGACGATATTACGCTGGAGCACCCCCAGATAAAGGGGCTCTTCCCATGCGCCGAAGGGGCGGGATATGCAGGTGGTATTGTCTCGGCGGCGATAGACGGTGAGCGGTGCGCGGTTGCTGCTGGGGCTAGGTTAGGGTGGCTATGCAGAAGATAATCAGGAAGTCTTTAAGAAAGAGGCGCAGTTCTTTTCGCGATCTTGTGATATGATATTCGATAGCTTTTTCCGATAGATTCATTTTCGTTGCTATCTCGCGCACGGACTGCCCTTCGAGGCGGTTTAGCCTGAATACTTCCTGTGTGCGCTCGGGCAAATTTTTGACGCCCGCTTCCAATGCCGTGATGAGTTCATTATAGTTAACAGCCTGTTCCGTTTCCGCGGTGTCAGGATTAAGCTGCCGGAGGTAATCCTCCATGCTGCGTCTCTTGGTGAGCTGCTGCCTGAAGTACGAGATTGTCCTGAACTTGATTGCGCCGCGCAGATACTGCGCGAAACTGGTGCTGATACGAAGCGAATGCCGCCGCTCCCAAAAGTCGAGAAACAATTCATGTACAATCTCTTCCGTCGCTTCTGCTGATCTTACTTTCGAATAAGTGATGCAGTGAGCGGTTTCCCAATACCGGTCAAACAGCGCCTCAAACGCTCTTTCATCGTCCTGCCGGATAAGTTCCAGAAGTTGCTCGTCACGATATGTGGATATTTCATTCAAGTCGCGGATAGGGATTTCTACACAACAAATATAGTGAACTCGATTGCGGTTTCGTTTTTTTTCGACTTTTTTTTGATAGCTGTTTAGGGTATCGCGTGTTTTCTGCGACTGCGTTTATATGTCGGAGAATAAAATCAGGAATCTGCTGGATAAATACATAGCAGGCAACGCCACGGATCGCGAAATAGAGTTGATAGACCGCTGGTACAACTCCCTTTCCGGAGAGGATTACCCGTATAACCTTTCGGATGCGGAGCGACAGGCGTTGAAGAAACGATACTGGGAATCGTTGCAACCAAAACTCAAACGTCCGGAGGAAAGGATGCGTAATCGTACTGTTTATTTAACTGGCATAGCGGCTGCAATTTCTGCTGTGCTGGTGCTTTCAATCCTATATTTTAACCGCGCCCAGCCCGCGGCAGATCAGTCGCGTATGGCTTCCCTCGCGATGATGGAGGTTGCTAATGACTCAGCGTCTTCCCGCGCTATTTTTCTGCTTGACGGAAGTAAAGTCAATTTATCTCCGGGATCTACCCTGAAGTATGGAACTGATTTTCGTGATACGGAACGCAAAGTGTATCTCACGGGAGAGGCATCGTTTGATATTTCGCGGGATGAAGCCAGACCGTTTTATGTATTCGCCGGTGAGGTCGTCACAAAAGTTTTGGGAACAAGCTTCACGGTAAGGGCCTATCCTGAAGATCAACGCATCACGGTGTCTGTAAGCACCGGGAAAGTATCTGTTTATACATACAGGGAAGAAAGAGAAGAAGAAGTGACATCTGCGGACGTAATCCTCGAACCTAATCAGCAGGCAGTCTATACGCGCGATGATCAGAAGGTGGCGCTGCAACTCGTTGACCAGCCTCAGGTAATAATTTCAGAAGAAGAGGTGAGCCGAATCAGGTTCGAGCATGCGCCGCTGCCGGAGATCTTCAGGGCGTTGGAAAGGATGTACGGCGTCGATATCGTTTTTGATGAGGAAGTATTTTCGGAATGCTCTATAACAACTTCTGTAGACGGCACTGACCTCTACGAAAGAATTGATGTGATCTGCGAGATCACAGGCGCGAAATACGAGATTCGGGATACGCAGATATTCATCCAGGGTACCGGATGCAACTGACCGACCCCATCTACCTAATATCCACCAAAACCACAATATGCCTATGGAGAGTTTTACCTGACCACAACAAACACGAAGGCCGGTGATGCGCGAACATCACCGGCCGGTAGGGCACCGCTCGAAGAGCGGCGCACCCAGTTTTTGCCTTTGTTAAACAAAAACCATTAAAAGTATGTATAAAACCAGACGTATTCAAGACGTTGTCTGTCTGTTTATGAAAATATCCCTTGCTCAATTTGCGCTAATGACCATGTTCGCTTCGGTGGTAACCGCCGCCGAGATCAGGGGGCAGGACGTATTGGAGAAACCGATCACTTTATCGGTTTCGGCAAATGAACTGAGCGAAGTGCTCAGACAGATCGAAGATCAGGCATCTGTCAGTTTCACCTACCGGACGAAAACAATTAAGGGATTCGAAAAAGTGACACTGGATGTAAAGAATGTTTCTCTGGGTACTCTACTTGAAGAAATATTGGGAAAAGACGTAACTATCCGCGTCCGCGACAATGAAATTCTTCTCAAACCTCGTATGGCAAGTGACGTTGATAAAGAATTTGTTGAAGTCGTGGTCGCTGTTACTGTGACGGGTACCATTGTCGACGGGGGCGGTGGCCCACTCCCGGGTGTGAATGTAGTGGAGAAAGGAACGACGAACGGTACAACCACCGATGGAAATGGAAGGTTCACCCTCAATGTTGAGGGAGAAAAAAGCGTACTTGTTTTCTCCTTTATCGGTTATGAGACACAGGAAGTAGTGGTTGGCAGCAGAACATCTATTTCGATTGTGCTTCAGGAAACCGCAACAGCGCTGGAAGAGGTTGTCGTAGTGGGATATGGAACGCAAAAGAAGGTAAACCTCACCGGCGCTGTGGGCACTGTTTCCAGCGAGATGTTGGAGAACCGCTCTATTGCCAACGTGGGCGAGGGTCTGCAGGGTGTTATCCCGAACCTGAACATCACTGTGCGGAACGGTGATCCGGCAAGCCCGCCTTCCTTCAATGTCAGGGGGTTCACGTCTATCAACGGTGGCGAGCCGCTGGTTTTAGTAGACAACGTGCCGATGGACATCAACCGTATAAATCCTAATGACATTGAAAGCATCAGTGTATTGAAGGATGCTTCCGCGGCGGCGATCTACGGTGGTCGCGCGGCATTCGGCGTTATCCTGGTTGAAACCAAGAGTGCAAAAAAAGGCCGGACACGCATTAACCTCAATACACAGGTGTCGATGGCCAAACCGATTCTCAACATGGACGTGATGAAGGACCCCTATCAGTACGCCCAGGTGTGGAATCAGGCGTCTATGCGTACACAAGGTACGCCGATGTACGACGACGAATTCGTTCAGAACACAAAGGCATGGTCGGACAATCCGACCCTGGAGAACGCCTGGAAAGTGCAAGATGGCGTGCTGCAGTTTTACGGCTTCAACAACTACCAGGATCAGTTAATCACCGATTTCGCTCCGGCGCAACAGCACAACCTCTCGATTTCGGGCGGTTCGGAAAACACCGACTACTACGTCTCGGCGGGATACTTTAGCAAAGACGGATATCTTCGCGATAACAACAGCCGGTTTAAACGCTACAACATCCTGATGAAAGCGGACTTCAAGGTAAACAATTGGTTGAGCCTTCACGAACAGGTTGTTTTCAATTCGCAGAGCAATGATAGTCCCACGGAGTACAGCTGGGACGTTCATGTTAACTCGCTGGCGCGTGTAGGTACTGTGATGCCCATCCAGTTTCCGGATCTGCCTTTCTATATAACACCGGGCGACCGCGAGGAATACCTGCCTTATATCGGTAAGTATTTTGGTGGACAGAATTTTTTCCCGTACCTGATGGAGGGTGGCCGCGAGACGTTTACAAACAATGATCTATGGTTGACGACCGGAGCGACACTTACACCATTCAAGAATTTCAAGGTCGTCTCGAATTTTTCGTATCAGATATATAATCGCATCTACCAAAATGTCCGGAGCAAGGTCGACATCGTGAGTCGCGACCTGCTGGCAGCCAATCGTATCTCGCATGACTTCAGCAGTCCTGACTTCATCTCGAATACGTCTATAAATAACAAGGCGTACGTATTCAACGTCTATGGTGCCTACGACTACGACTTTGAGTCGGGTCATCACCTGACCGCGACGGTTGGCTTCAATCAGGAGTGGTATCACTATCAGTCTCTTGCAGGAACAGCGTATTCGCTTATCACACCATCGGTGCCCAACATTCACGCTACAACCGGAACGCAGCAGGTAGACGGCGGTGCGGCGCATACCGCGCTGCGCGGTGCTTTCTATCGCCTTAATTACAATTTCAAGGAAAGATATCTGTTCGAGGCCAGCGGTCGTTACGATGGCACGTCGCGTTTCCCCAAGGACGGACGGTTCGGATTTTTCCCGTCGTTCTCCGCAGGGTGGAGAATTTCTAATGAGAATTTTATGGCGTCGACGGGTAGTTGGCTGGACAACCTGAAGATCAGGGCATCGTATGGAGAACTGGGTAACCAGTTGCTTGGATCCAACTACTATCCCTATATCTCGACTATGAACAGCGGAATACCAAGTGCGTATCCGTTGATACTGGAGGGATCGTCACCGGAATTGAATATCCTCTGGCCCAACCTGGTAAGCCCTCACCTGACGTGGGAAAGAGTGATATCAAGAAATATCGGTCTGGATGTAACGCTGTTGAACGCCAAGCTTGATGTTTCCTTCGATGCTTACACGCGTGATACCAAGGATATGCTCAGGAGCCGCGACTATCCGGACATCCTGGGCGCCACGCCTCCACAGGAGAACGCTGCTGATCTGCGTACAAAGGGGTGGGAGCTGTCGTTGACGTGGAGAGACAAGATTAAGAACGATTGGGATTACGATGTGACAGTCGGTCTGTCTGACTGGACGAGCGAGATCACCAAATACGAAAACCCCGGAGGGAATATTTCCGATTACTATGTCGGAAAAGCAATCGGTGAAATATGGGGACTGGAAACCATAGGGTTGTTTCAGACTCCTGATGAGATCGCCGATGCACCGAGCCAGGCGAATATCGGTGCTAACTGGAAACCCGGAGATGTGCGCTATGCCGATCTGAATAACGATGGAGTGATCAATCGCGGATCGGGTACCTTGTCTGAGCCGGGAGACGTAAGGGTGATTGGTAATACAACTCCGCGTTATCAGTTTGGTGTCAACCTGGGTTTGCGATACAAGAACTGGGGATTGTCTACATTCTTCCAGGGAGTTGGCAAGCGCGATATGTGGCCCTCCACAAATAGCTGGACCTGGTTCTATCCGTTCAAGTCGCACTACATGGAAGAATGGGCCATTGAGGAATCCTGGAGCGAAGACAACCGGGACGCCTATTTTCCCGCGCCATCGTTGGCATACGACAGCAGGGAGAGCAAGAATTATCAGGTACAGTCGCGCTTCCTGCAAAAGGCTGCATATGTGAGATTGAAGAATGTGACGGTGAGCTATACCCTGCCGCAAAGCTTGCTGCAGCGGATCGGTGTTGCCGACATCCAGGTGTACTTTACGGGTATGAACCTTTGGGAGTGGTCACGCATCAGAAGACCACTTGATCCGGAGTCGATTCCGGAGGTGACTGCAGGAACAGTTGGTGCGATCGAATTCCCCATGCAACGACTGTACACATTGGGTGCAAGACTATCCTTCTGAGTCCTGGTGTTTTAACCTTTAATGCTAGAAACAATGAAACTATATCATATATCGGCGAATAGAATCAAGAGCAGTGCGATCAGGTTGGCGAATCTTCTGCCGGCTTCTCTCAGGGCACTGGTACTTACCATGGCCCTTCTAATAGGGGGCTGCAACGACGATTTCCTCCAGCGTGAGCCACTCGATCAGATCAGTAGCGAAACATTCTGGAATACCGAGGCGGATCTCGCCCTGTACAACCTGGCGTTCTACAATACGACTATACATGATGGCAACAACAACCTCACGGATGATAATGGTCGTTTTAATCCCGAGATCAGCTTTATGATGATCCACGCACCGGGAGGTTCCAGCGGGTGGTTCAGTCCGTGGTATCAGGACGGAGCGTCGGATAACATGGCGCCGACGAATGGAACACAAACCAGTTACATACAAATCAGAAGCGGCAGGGTGCCGGTTCCGACGAGTCCTGACGCACAACGGTTTGGCTACAAGGGATGGTCTTATATAAGGGCGGTTAATTTCGGACTTGCGAATTATGACCGGGCCGATGTTGCTGAAGCAGTGCGGAACAAATATATTGGGGAAGCGCGTCTTTTCAGAGCATGGTTCTTTGCAGACAAGGTTCAGAAATTCGGTGATGTGTCCTGGACAGACCAGCCGTTGAATGTCGACTCGGAGGAACTGTTTGCGCCAAGAACGCCGCGAATAGAGGTTATGGATCATGTTCTCGAAGACCTCAACTTCGCAACACAAAACCTTCCGGACGATTGGGGTGACGGCAACAATCCCGGGCGGATAAACCGCTGGTGCGCCTTGCTCGTGAAAGCCAGAGTAACGCTCTTTGAAGGCACCTGGAGAAAATATCACTCCCTGCCCGATGCCGACATGTGGATCGGGGAAGCTGCGAACGCTTCGAAAGAACTGATCGAGATGGGACCCTATTCACTGTACCAGACCGGCAATCCCGAAAGTGACTACAACGCCTATCAACGCACCGTTGATCTCACCGGTAATCCGGAAGTGATGTATTACAAGAAGTATGTCTCCGGAGTTGGTATGCACGGCAACAACATGCAGGGCTATTTCTATTCCAGTGGCTACCACGGCGGGGCTACCAAAGACCTTGTGGAGGATTATCTCTGCACGGATGGGCTGCCGATAACGCTTTCAACCGAGTACCAGGGAGATGCGACAATCGAAGATATATTCGTCAACCGCGATCCGCGCCTGAGTCAAACGATTCTGAAACCTGGTGCGTACGACTTTTTTCAGAATGACGGACGTGCCTACCCCAGGATTACCGGTATGACCGGTGGAAGTATTTCCACTACGGGTTATCATGTGATCAAGTATTACAATCCCGATGACTTTAAGGCGTTCACCAGTGAGACGCCCGCTATTCTCCTGCGTTTCGGGGAAGCTCTCCTGATCTATGCGGAAGCAAGGGCGGAACTCGGTGTTATCACCCAGGCTGACCTTGATATGAGCATCAACAGGCTGCGCGACCGTGTCGCAATGCCGCACCTCGAACTGAATCCGCCAATGGATCCGCGTTATGCCGATGATGGAATATCATCGCTACTCGTAGAGATCCGGCGTGAAAGAAGGATCGAACTCGCCGTAGAAGGCTTTCGTTACGATGATCTGAGACGTTGGAAACAGGGTAAGAAGCTGGAAGAAAAGTCATTGGGTATGCGCTGGGATGCCGCTGCGCAAGCGCGCTATACAGGCGCGAATGTTCAGACAACGGAAGATCCGGTTACCGGAATACCTTATATAGATCCTTACAAAGGTACCGACTGGGGCAACCCCGTGTTCGATGAAACGAAAGACTATCTTTGGCCGATACCTCTCAGCATAATCGCTGAGAATAACAATATCAGCCAGAACCCGCAGTGGGAAAATCAGTAATATCTTTTTTGCAGGGGAGATGGACTGGCATCGCCAGTTCGCCTTCCCTGTAATTTTTCTATCTGCGTAGAGTCGATTCCCTAACTTTCCATTCTGTTATTTTATTTTATTACTATGACGCGTATATGGTTTTTGTTGCCAGGTCTGTTGTTTTTCATTTCGGTGTCACTATTTGCGAGTGGTCAGACACCGCATCCCGCAAATGACGCCGATCTGGCTCGGTCGCTGAAGAAGGTCAAGGAACGTTCTATCTCGTATCTGCTCGGTGGCGAAGGGACGGGAAAGTATCGCCGGCAAGCCACGGCGGCGCTGGATGAGTGGGTAGGACGGGAAATGAGTAGCCCCTACGACCCGCTTGTGTGGGAAGAGGCTGCCGCTCTCAGGATGAATGTCCGGATTCAATCTCTGACCGCAGACATTGAACGATTGGCGACAGCTTTCGTTGCAGAAGGAAGCCGATACCAAAAGGACCAAAAGCTACGGCAGAGGATTGTCGATGGCATTGAAAATGTCCTGCAGTACTTTCAGCCCAACGGACCGCGGCCGGGCAACTGGCATCCCTGGCTTATTGTGATCCCCCGCCATCTCGGCGCGACAGCATTGCTGATGGAGTCCGATCTGCCTCCCGACCTGTTGAGCAGGATAAAGACAACCCTTCGGAGTGAATTGAGTCCGCGATTAATTCTTACCGGCACGAATGCCTCCTGGGAAGCAAGAAATCATATCTATCTCGCCTTGCTCGACGGAGACGTTGATCGCCTGCAGCGGGCAGCCGACTATGTCTTTCAGTTTGTCCGGTACGGTCCGGATCAGGGAATCCGCGAGGACTTCTGTTATCTTTTTCATGGATTTATTCCCTACGCTGGCGCCTACGGTTCCGGATTTGCGCAGACGGTTGCTGAGTTCATCTATACATTTGACGACACACCCTGGGCGCTGTCGCCTTTTCATCGCGATATTATCCGAAATCTCCTGCTGGAACATACGCGCTGGTTTCTGGCGGATGGTCATATCGATCTTCACATAAGAGGACGGACATTCAAGAAAAGCAAAGGTAACTGGGACTCCATCCTCGAGGCTATCGTGGTACTGGCGCAGACCACCGATCCGAAGAGGAAGGAACTTGCCGCTACGGCGGCGGCCATGTTGCACGCCAAGCCCGAAATGCGGGCGGAGCTCACATGTGCTGGTTTCGCAGATATGCTCAGTATGGAGAAAGGCGCTTTGCCTACCGGATTCAGGTATTGGCCTACCGGCGAGATAGGCGTGTTCAGGCAACCCTCGTATCATATAGGGTTCCGTCAATTCTCGAGTCGTATTGAGGACTATGAGTATCTGATGCGCGCAGACGGTGGCGAGGGGGGAGAAGGAGCGAACCTCCCTTATGGCTTCACGAATATTCTTCGCAATGACGGTAAAGGATCATGGTATCAGTCTGATAAGCCCGGGATGTTTCCCAGCCTCGACCTGGAACACCTGACCGGTACAACGGCGCGGATAGGCGCGAATCCGGAGAATCCACTGTTTGTAAACGACCCGTCGGGACGCACGATGAGTACGACAGGCTTCAGCCTCAATTTTGGCAAGTCGCCATTCGCCGGCGGTGTCGGATACCAGGACGGTGGCGTTGCGGGCTTTATCCTTCAACCTGTATACGGCGGTATGATCGCGAGAAAATCGCTGCACTTCTTCCCCAATGGCTACTGGGCTTTGGGAAGCGCCATTGCTTCGATAGACAAGAAGGAGAACGACAAACCGGTTCACACAACCGTTCTACAGTGGCCATCTGCCGCGAAGCTGCCGGTTATCATGGTGAATAATCGACATGAACGCATATCCGACAACGAGACGCGATTTCTGAAAAAGACTAAGTGGCTGTGGATAGAAGGTGAAAATGTGGCAGTCGTGTTTAATGACCCCACAGATGTTTTTGTTCGCGTGAAAGATAGCATCGTGATGGTGTGGATCGATCACGGGAACGCTCCGACCAACGGAAGCTACGCGTATGCACTGTTGCCTGACGCTACCCTTGAAACGGCCAAAGCCTTCGTGAAGGAAATGCCATTCCGGCCTGTGCGCCACGATGATCGCGTGCATGCGGTAACTGACAGGGAAGGGAAGAAACAGAGCCTTGTCTTCTTTGACGCGGACTCCTGTCTCGGGATTAAATCAGATGCGCCTGCGATCGTTCAACGAGACCATGAGACGGATGGCGGTATTGTAACTGTGCAGGATCCGCTGCATCAAAAACGCACGTTTAACCTTTCCTTTGATAAGTTGACGGGAGCGATTACAACGAAAGATGACGCTCTGAAAGTCGCGCAGCGTTCCGATGGCAGCGCTCAGGTCGGCGTAAATAGTGTGCTCGGAAGGATCTATCGTTTCGGATATGGTAACGCAGGGACTTCTGCCGAGCCCGCGCCGCGGCAGGATCTTGACCTGTCATCCTATCAGGACTTTCGCGTGGAAGCTCAAAGTGATGCTTCGAAAACTATCCTGACTGTGTATCTTCCCGATCACGCCGTAGAGAGCGGTTACCGGCTTTCAGTTCATTATGTCAAGAGTCAGCGACTTTATGATTTTACGGACGCGGATATCATCGACCGGCCTGCGCGAAACGTGGTGCGCTACACGTGGCATCGAACGGGCAACACGATTGGTCCTCCCGTATTTACGGAATATTTGAAACTGACGCACGGAAAATTCAGTGTGTTGCTGGTGACGGAACTTATTACTGCGACAGCTCCTTTCACGGTGCCCGGGCTTTAAAGGATCATTCGCGACACGGGAAGTTTTGAGCGGTGGTAGTGGTGCGTAAGTCGCGGTAGTATGCAACAACATTTGTCAATAAAACCAATGGCTATGAGAGTTGAGATCGCTCCCTTGTTTTTGATTTGCCTTTTACTGTCGTGTCTGCCCCGGTGTCTGAGTGCCCAAAGGCCCGCTTTGGACCCCGTAAAACTGGAAAATCCGATAACAGTCAGGTATCTGAAATCCAACTTGCGCAAAGCAACACCGCGTCTTATCCTCACGCCGGCAATCGAAAGGAAACTCAGGAGCAAAATTAAGACTGATCCGCTCGTAAAAAATTACTACGCTGCGATGAAGTTGAATGCGGCGGAGATCGTAAAACAACCGTTGCTTACACGCGAGGTGATTGGCCGACGACTGCTCGCCACCTCGCGGGAGATGGTATACCGGATGAATATACTGGGAATGGTGTACCGGATTGAGGGAGATCAGGCTGTATTGAAACGGATCGATGAGGAGATGAAGGCAGTCTGTAATTTCACGGACTGGAATCCCTCGCACTATCTGGATGTTGCGGAGATGTCGCTGGCGGTAGCGATTGCGCTTGACTGGGCCGGCGACAAATTGCCACAAACGACCGTTGATCTTGCAAAGGATGCCTTGATCTCAAAAGGTATTCTGCCGGGTTTCTCCGAAAACACGCCGCCAGGCTGGGTGAATGCAACAAACAATTGGAACCAGGTCTGCAATGGAGGGATGATCGCCGCGGCGATCGCTATCGCAGACAAAGATCCTGAACTCGCTGCAAAAACGATCAGCCGCTCGCTCGATGGTATGCCGAATGCGCTGGCTACCTATGGGCCGGATGGATTATATCCCGAAGGCGCGACTTATTGGGAGTACGGGACAAGCTATTCGGTCTATACGTCGTCACTACTCGAGAGTGCATTTGGTACTGACTTTGGAATAGCTGAGTACCCGGCATTCATTAAGAGCGCTGACTTTCGGATGCTGAGTGTAGCCCCGTCCGGAGGATTCTATAATTTTGGCGACTGCGGCGACAGAGAACGACCATCCGGAAATATCACGCTGGCGTGGTTCGCCATGCAGACAGGAAATGCCTCGTATCTGAGTCGCGAAAAATTCCTCCGGTCGCCGCCAAGCTTTGGTAAACTCGATCGCTTTGCC
>CAZBNP010000012.1:12607-142045 GCA_964493505.1 uncultured Roseivirgaceae bacterium | reverse complement strand
AAGTTAAAAGACTTTCGTCTAATCCTAAACTGTCCTATTTTCGGGGGAGCTTACAGATGCAATTTCGCCACTCGCTAGCTTTTCTCTTAAGTCGATGTGTTCGCTATATGTCAACATCTGAATTTATGGCTTATTCGTTTTGCCTTGCTGATTCACCAGAATAAATTAAATATTCTAGAACAAATTGCATCCAATATGACAAATAGCTACAAGTTCACCTGAGCTATGTTTATGCTTGGATAAAAATGACCATCTTATATTGTGGTCGAGGCAGAGGCCTTCAAGGTTGAATGGCTTTGAGTCATCAATGTGTTCTCGTAAATCTTCAAACAAACCTTTTATGTCTTGTTGTTGCACGTACGAAATAACAAAGCCCCTGCATTCTCTTCCGGTTGTATATCTGTTAAGTAACTGGTCTAAACCTTTCACGTGATATTCTTTGCCATGCCAAATTTTAGCCTCGCCTAGTTTAGTTCTTGGCGTAGCAGAATTGTTAAGCTTTATTGTTAAGTCAACATGACCGTTGGAATTTTGCTCTCGCGTTACTGAAATTTCTGGAGTCGAAAGTGAACAAGCTAATACCGTTGAAAGACCGTTCTCGCCCAAATCTTTAAACTCTTTTTTTCCAGCTTCAAGCTTGGCAATAGCTTGAGTTAGCCAATTATCAAATGCAGTGTCAAACTCTTCGTCTGAATTGGACGTTATCAAGTCAAGTGTTTCTCTTGAAAGTTTTTTTGTAAGTTCAAAATAATCGAATGCACTACTGTCAGTCATGATTATTGCTGTTTATTTTCCATTTTACTCGGATCTTGCGTGACCACTCTTCCCATTCCTTTTCTGACAGTTTTTTCTCTTTCCAATACTGTCGAAGCTTTTTATATAGGTCCTTGGACTCTATTATTTTGTTGTCCTTAATTGTAGAGAATTCGAGTTGCATCAGATTATTACTAGGATTTGAAAGTAAACCAATCAGTGAGAACACATCTGAAAGTTCATTTTCTGTTTTTGTCGCCACTGTCGCAAGATCATTTAAGTTAAAAGACGACAGGTTATTCTTTTCCATTAGGTCATAAAGTGAAGTATTGATTGTAATCCACTTCTTTTCATTTCCAAAATTGGAAGAAACTAATTCGGTAGCTTTATTTAACCAAGGCGAAATATTTTCAAAACTATTTTCATAGTCCTCCCTACTCAAGACCGTATCAAACAAACCAATATCTTCATTCTCATGCTTATTAATTCCAATGTAGATTAGACTTGCATCCTCATATCGTTTGAACTTATAAACCGCATCGTTCATCAATGCACTATTGAACACACCAAGGCTAACTAGCAATTCAAAGTCCTTCACATTTAATCCAGTCACTTTCTTGAAGAGACCAGGCTCTAACTGGGTAATTACGTCTTTCAAACTTCTCTCTCGGTAATCTGTCAGGTACATAAAAATGGGAACACGAGTGGCAAACTTGATAAGCTTCTCTTGTATCTCCTTTCGTTTGCTTTTAAATTCCTTTTCCTGTTCTGTTAATTCTTTCTTCTCGGCTTTTGTTAGTTCTCTTTCATTAGCTTCCTTCTTTGTCTTTTTAACAGCTTCTGATTTATTAATAATTGTTTCAATATCTTGATTTAGGTTCCTGAACCCTTCGATATTCATAAGCGCTGCCATTGCCTTCTCATTGTTCATGAGTCGTTGAAGCGTGTTATTGTCCACGTTTACTAATAGAGCACTTTCCCATCGTCTTGCTAACAAGGTGGCGGTTGTTCCACTCATAGCCATGTCAAGTATTCCGGCTGCATCAATTTGTTTCATTGAACTACCGTCATACGCTAGCACAGGTAAGAAGTGGATAAACTCCTCTACCTTCTTCTCAGGATTTGTGTCGTTTACATTTAACCGGCAGCTGTAGTCAGCAATTTGACGCAATGCTCTGTCAGGTGCAAAGTCAAAAACATAGCACTCTTGTTTTATGATTTCTTCCTTATTGGGCGATTTACTGTCAGGATTCTTTATCGTCCACGGTGTTTGAACCCTAAACGCGGCTTGAAAATATGTCTCAGGACTTGATGAGTTTCTCAGCATAAAAATGCCCGTCCAAGGTTTTACCGAAACCCCGGTTGTCAATTTACCACATGAAAGAGTAATGGTTTTTGTCGTAAGGGGATTTCCCATCGCTTCTTGAACCGGAGGTAATGCATCAATACCAACCCCAGCATCGATCCCGGCTGCTACAATTACGTTATAGTCTTGGTAAAATCTGTTTTGTCGTTGATCCAATAGATTTTTCATGGCACGACATGATGCAACCGATGGCAAGAACCAGAAAGTATGCGATAGCACATTTAGTAACGGAGCATGAGAGAAGGGTAACGGAGGTTTTTTCGCCCCCAATTTCAAATTGTCGATTGTCGTTTCGGTGAAAGAGCCTCTTATTAAGTCGAGCCATTTTTGAACTTCGTCTTCATATTTGAACTTAGCTTTTTTGCCATCACCTTCCGCAGAGAAGAACACATTTAGATCAAACTCGTTGAACTCGCCTCTCATTGCTATTTCACGGATAGAATCGGGCAATTGGTAAGTCATCATTACCATCCTGGGGAGCGAAGCATATGGATTGGGCTCTCCCTTCCAATTTTCTTTTGCTCGTTGCTCATCTGAGTAGGTCCAGTTATAAATCTGCTCCTCAATAAATTCACCAGATGCTATCGCCCGGAAAGGCGTTCCGGATAGATATAAATAGTGATTTGTCGTGATTGGCATAGTCTGCTCATCGAAGTAATCCAAGGCCTCACCTTCGGCAAACTTCAATTCTTTAATGTCTTCACCTTCAAACAGGTCTTTTGCGCTCTCGCGCCATGCTCCATAATGATACTCGTCTAATACAACACAATCCCAGTCAGTTGCGTGTACCCATTCGTTTTTTGGTTTTATCCCACCGGCCTCATTTTTTCCAAGGTAATCCTGAAAAGAACCAAAACAGACAATGGGCTGTTTCCGATTAGCTTTGCTAAACTGCAAACCATCTTTTGAAATGAACTGCCAGCCTTTGAAATCAATGTGAGACTTAAGATCTTCCTCCCACGCGCTTTGTACCGCAGGTTTAAATGTGAGCACTAAAACTTTCTTCCAACCCAATCGCTTTGCCAGCTGATAGGTTGCGAAAGTTTTACCAAAACGCATTTTGGCATTCCAGAGAAAATGAGGTGTCTTCTTCGGGTTTTCTCCCTTAAAAGATTTAAAGTAGCTGATGGTCTTGATGACTGCTTCTTCCTGTTCTGGCCTCATTCCAAAATCAGAGGTTCGGTTGTCTTCATTCTTCACACCGCTTTTGATTTCAAGAATAGCAGCCTTAACGTCTTTAAGTGTGCATTCAAACCATTCGCCCTCCGGATTCTTGATTTTCTTGCTTCTCAGCAATCTATGTACGTCAAGATCGGTAAAGGCAGTTCCATCATTTTTCATGGCAGAATCTTCAAACACAATCTTGGTTTTAATCCCTGCCGTTTTCGTTTGTTCGGCAATTCGTTTTTCTGACGAACGACTCGTGTAACCAACCTTGAGTAGTCCGGAATGGGTTGGCACGCCAATTAATTCATAAGCGTAAATTGTCGGATTAGCGTCCGGTCGTGGTGGAAAGAATTTCCTATTCATTGTCACCACTGTTATTGGTTGAATCAAGGTCCGGCGTCATTGATTCGATGAAAGCAATTTCTTTTTTCGACAGTCTATATTTTGTGTATAGTTTCTCGTCTGTCCACTCTTCTGAAAAATCTTGAAGAGGAATGAATGTGTAAACACCACGTCTAGCTTCCTGGGTTATTTTCTTGAGTGATAATAAAAAGTGAAAGAACTTTGTATTGATGTAACTTGAAGCATTCATCATAACTTGCTTCGACCGAAACGGACCAATGACGATGTATGTCTCACTACAGCAAGAATTTTTATTAGGAAACACTGGCTTGATTATATCTGTTTTGCTATCGCCAACTCCAACTGCCTTTGGAACAAAGATTTTATTTTTATCAATCCATTCAGCGTTTTTCTTTACGTACTTCTTATCAATATATCCAAGGCCTGTCTTTTTCCAGCCGTTATAGTAAAAAGCTACACTATCCTTAGTTTCCGTTAACTTATACTTTGGTTTGATGCGTTTCATGCTATTTTCTTCGCGCACATCAAAGCCGAAGGGATCGTTAGCACTTACAATCGTGGCAAAACTTTCTTCACCAAGCTCAAGAACCTTTTTCAAGATGGGGATCGCTTCATTTCTCCGTATAAAAGTGGTAGAGCCTTTCTCAAGCAATGACCGTTCTGACTCTGTAACCTTGTCGCCTTCATGTGTATATATTTTACACTTTCCTTTGCTGTCCCGGTCCCATAAAAAGTAGTTAACCCCGCCCTTAATTTCTACACCAGGAAAACAATCACTTGCTCTAATAAAATCATGCATGACTCTTACTCTATCATCTTTGAGCATCTCGTCTCGAAACTCGGAGAGTTCACCGACTCTACCACCTACAAACCATCTTGATGGAA
The DNA here is from genome assembly GCA_964493505.1 of uncultured Roseivirgaceae bacterium. Lineage (GTDB taxonomy): Bacteria > Bacteroidota > Bacteroidia > Cytophagales > Cyclobacteriaceae > Chryseosolibacter. The sequence continues at coordinate 137,511 of CAZBNP010000012.1, read as the reverse complement.
TTATCATTGTTAAGTAACGTGGATTCAACTTTATAGCTTGCTGTACGAACTTATGGTAAATCGGCTTCGCACTCGCACCATGCCCTCCATCACTAAGTTGGTAAGGAGGATTTCCAATGATTACGTCAAATTTCATATCGGAGAAAATGCTTTTAGTTATATCAGTATGTATGAATGGATAGGCATAGGTTTCTAAGGCTTCTTCTCTGTTGTACACTTCCTCAGTGGCACCACAGTAGGAACATCTTCCATTTTCCCAAGTGTGCTTCAGCCGTTCATAGGCTATATTTCCATGTCCGTTATTGAAGTCACTGCAAACGGAATACTTTCCATTGGCAAATTTTGAGCAATACAAAGTTCTACGAGAGAGGAGCGATGTGAGCTCCGTTATTGCAATGCCAAAAACTTGTTTTGTATAGATGTGGTTAGCTCGTTTTTGGGGATCAGGAATTTCCTTTTCAAGTCCTGTCATTAACCGCTTGGTGATTTCGCGTAAGAATACCCCTGATTTTGAAACCGGGTCTAAGAACGTTGCATTCTTGTTCGTCCAAATATTTACAGGGAGCAAGTCCAAAATCTGGTTTGCCAAGATTGGAGGCGTAAACACTTCATCGTTACTCAAATTGGCAAGGCAGGAAAGTACATCCGGATTGTAACTAGTTTGTGTCATTCTCGCCAAGTTTTAAGAAATGAATTAATGGGAAATCCCTAACAGGCTCATCAATTGCCGCTGGTTGACCTTCATCGTTGAAAAGTGAGAACTGATGCGTTTTTTCAACTAAAAATCTAAAGACATAGTCCCTCCGTTTTAGCATTGTACCGTTCACTGCGCTCCACTCTGAAAACACAATTGGCTCCCGCGTAACCGGATTGGTAAAATCAAGTGCGTCACCCCACAAAATATTTCGCTTGAAAAGAAATTGTATGCTTCTACGGCATTCGTCTTTACACTTGTCTTTGTACAGCGCCTTGTACTTTTCATCTACAATCTCGAAAAGTCTTGACCTACATTCAAGAGCATTGTCTTCCAAAATGTCAACCCCATAAATGCTTGAGACCGCTATTACCAAATACCGCTCAAATTCTAACTGACTTTTACCATAGCGGTTCTCAACAATTGCCAACTTCCTTTTCAATACTTCGGCAAGAAAATTTCCATCTCCGCATGCTGGCTCTAGAAATCGAGAGTCGATTCTTTCCGTTTCTTGCTTAACAAGGTCAAGCATAGCATTAACTTCTCGTTCCGCTGTAAAGACTTCACCATGATCAGCAACACGTTTCTTTGATTTTACCTGCCCCTTTTGCTCTATTTCTTCTGCCACTTGAGTCATTTAATAGCCTAAATATTTGAAATACTTAACAGTGCCTAATTTATGTAATAATGGGTTCTGGTGGCTTACGCGGCCTTAAACATTTCCTCCACTTCAGTCAAAGAGACTTTAAAGCGTTTAGGCATGCCAAATATCTTAAAGATAACTAGCACCTGCTTGATACTGTAGAAGTGACCCTGCTTCTTTCCGATTTCCTCATCGTGCTTCTTGACCCAACGCTGAAACGTTAACCAGCAAACACCATAGAAGTCCGCCAGTTGCTTGTGATTGTAGGGTTTCAATACAAAGATTTCTGGTTTGTTTCCGGTTTCCTCGGTTTTTGTGATTTCGCGCTTCATATAATTATCTCGCTTAAATTCTCGGCTTGGTTTGCAATGTTAAGTAACGCTTACTAATATTGTCAAGTTTTACTAAACAAATATATTTATGCTGTCAAAAGATGTCGTAGGCAATCAAATTAAGGCACTAAGGCTCGAAAAAGGCCTCTCTCAGGAGGAATTTGGCGCTTCCGTGGATTTAAGCCGGTCGGCTGTATCACAGATAGAAAGTGGCCAAACGTACCCCGCGTTAGAGACCATTGATAAGATTGTAAAGTATTACTCAACAACTTGGGACAATCTTACCGGGAATGCAAAGCCCACTAAAACAGAGGGATTGAGGGAAATTCGCACCGTTGTGACAACCGTTGACAATTCCGGAAAAGACAATATTGTGCTGGTGCCCATCAAAGCTCAAGCGGGATATTTGTTGGGTGCGCAGGATCATGAATACATTGAAAGCCTTCCAGCATTTTGGCTTCCAGGACTTGGGCCAGGTTCTTTCCGTGCCTTTGAAGTGAGTGGTTACAGCATGCTCGCAGATCGCCAAGGATTCTTTCCTGGTGATGTAGTCATTGCAGAACTTGTTGAAAAGCTTGAGGACATTAAGGACGGGTTCGTTTATGTTCTTGTGAACAATGCACATGATATTGACAACATCGTTCTTAAGCGTTGCCTTAATTACTTGGATAAAGGAGGAGTCATTATCTGCAAGTCAGACAACAAAGATCCCCAGTACCCAACGTTTCCTCTTCCGGTTGAGAACATCAAAGAGGTATGGAAATTTAAAGTGAAACTTACTCGTCAGGCACCAGAGCCTTCTGGCTTATATGAAAGACTCAATTCACTTGAAGGTGATATGGTGCTACTTAAGGAGCAGCTAAAAAAAGCTATTCAGAATTAGTTCTTAAATATGGTTTCAACATCCTCAGTTGAAATAATGATTTGCTTCGGTAAGCCGAAGAGTTGAAATATTTTCTTCACCTGGTCGATGTGATAGAAGTGGCCGGTCTTTCTTCCCACTTCCTGTTCCACCCTTTTAATCCATTTCTGAAATGTGAGCCAACTCACACCATACATCTGCCCGAGCTGTTTATGAGTTAATGCCTTTAAGACAAACGTTTCGTTCTCCACTCCTTGCTGTGCTTTCATCGCTCTTATGTTGTGAGACAAAATTATCACAGTAGAAAACCGTGACTTAATGGTTATGAAGAAATGTGAATTATTGTAAATGAATTTTCATGAATTCATTCGATTATGAATGAAGTCAATGAAGAGTCGGAAGAAGGTTGAAATCGAGTCGGTCTACACTTGAGAAATGTTGCAGGAAGTTGGTTTCCTAAAAATTTCTTCGGCATCATGGCAAATTCTTAGCTGCCACGAGCAATACTATTATAAACAATATAATAGTATGCAAAATCACAAGCAGTTCGTCTTCTTCGTAGGTGCAAAGAAGTACGAGACAGAGAAAAGTCACCTTACCCCTAGGGAAATACTCGAACAATTCGCGAAGGTCTCACCTGATACGAATACCCTTGCCCTCAAAAGACAGGGTGGGTTTGATGAGTTCACGGAACTTGACAAACCCATTGAAATGAAAAACGGGATGCACTTCGTGTTGTTCGACAAAACCCCAACCACCGTGTCATGAAAGTAGGAATTGTCCGACTACTTGAAGATCTGACAACGCTGGGCTATACCCCTGAATCTATCAAAGATGGTTCAGGGGTTGACTATGCGTTAATCTCAGGATTCCGAATTCCCGCTGGCAAGTTCGAAGACCGAGTCATTGATCTTGCTATCCCTGCGCCAGCCGACTATGGCGACTTGTTGGTTCGTCAATGCATTTACGGTCAACACCAATATTGATGGACTACCAAAATGTACCTGGGGTTCGAAACATTATTGCGAGCAACCTGGGTGCTGAGTGGCGTTATTGGAGTTTCGCATTCAAGTTTTATCCGTCTGATACAACTCAATATTTACTTACTCAGATTGTAACCATATTAAAAAATGTCTAAAGAAATAGCTGTATCGATACCAGCCCACCTAAATCAGGTCTTGTTGAAAAACCTTATCCGAGAGGACGAACAAGAAGACCTTTGTTTTGCTCTCTATGCACCTTCAGAAGGTAAAGAACGAAAAACTATTCTCGTCAACAACTTGATTCTACCCACTGATGGTGATCGGCAAATACACGGAAACGTCTCGTTCAATGAAGCATATTTCAAAAAGATCTGCGCAATAGCGATGCAAAAATCTATGGGGATTTGTTTTATTCATTCTCATCCATTCTCAGGATGGCAAGGAATGAGTAGTGATGACGTGATCGCGGAGACAAAGTTGGCCCCAACTGTTTTCGAGTTAACAAACTTACCGCTAGTCGGAATGACCGTAGGCAATGATGCAACCTGGAGTGCCCGGCTCTGGAAGCATAAGGCAGAAGGTGAGTTTGAAAGAAAGTGAGCTGGGCTCGTAAAATGTGTTGGAGGGAGTCTTATAATGAATTTTAACGATAAGACTTTTCCTAAAAGCCAATACAGAGAAGAGTTCAAGCGAACTCGAACCGTTTACGGAGAAGCGCATCATCAAAACATTTCACGCCTACGCATAGGTATCGTTGGTTTAGGCAGTGTCGGAAGTATTCTCGCGGAAACGCTGGCTCGAATGGGACTCGGAAACTTTGTTCTCATAGATTTTGACAAGATAGAAAGATATAATCTTGATCGACAGCTTGGAGCAACGGAGGAAGACATTGACAAGTACAAAGTACACGTTGCAGAACGATTGATCCGTGCTTCAGCAACAAGTGAGCAGGTATCTGTGAGAGTAATAACAAGTTCGGTGGCCCACACGATCGGCTACCAGGCAGCGCTCGACTGCGATGTAATCTTTTCTTGCGTTGACCGCCCTCACGCAAGATATGTGCTTAATCATATTGCGTATGCTCATTTAATTCCTGTGATCGATGGTGGAATCAAAGTTTCATTCATCGAAGAGCGCTTCGAGAATGTTGAGTGGCAGCTTCAAACAATAACAATTGGCAAACCATGCCTTCAATGTTTGGGGATCTATGAGCCGGCGGAAGTAGACATGGAACGAATGGGAAAGCTTGACGACCCAACATATCTAAAAGGTCTGCCGGTAAATCACCATTTCAAAAATAACGAGAACATTTTTCCGTTTAGCGCCAACCTTGCTTCAATGGAGATCTTCCAGTTTATCGCCCTCACGACACAACTAGGAGGTGTCGACTTTGGAGTTCAGCGGTTTAGATATGCGCATGGATTCATCAGCAGTTATCAACACATGAACTGCCACGAGCGGTGTAGCTTTGTTGAAGGGGCAGGAACCGGTGACTTGTTTTTTTGCCCGACAGCCGAATAGGCATTGTATTTCGGTTTGATATTGATAAATTGTTATGGCTCCTTGACCCACCTGATCCGTTGATCGCAGCCCACCTGGAGTCAGTAATGTTCAATTCAGCCAAATCGCGTATATGGCCTTTTTTCCGAGCAAAAAAGCCGTTTTTTCAAAAAACTTAACTTTTTTCAGCAATCGTGGCAAAAAGCTGGATTCCATGAGCATTAGTTCTATAAACCTTAAAATGAATGACATGTTCCAATGGATTCAAAATTACGAAAAGCCCTAGACGCCCAAGACTGGCCATCAATCATGGTTAAACTCTACGCACACTCAATTTTCCGCCTGAACTGGTTCGGAATTAAATCGGAGATGAGACTGCAAGGCAAAACCTTTAAGGATTTTGCCAATGAAGCCGTGACGCTTGTATATGAAGGCAAACGAAACTGGGATCCTCAAAAATATCCCGACATAGTAAAGTACCTGAAGCAGGTTGTCAATAGCCTCATCTCAAACCTCCTTAAATCAGATGAAGCTAAAAGAACACTTGATGCTGACTTGACAGAAGAAATAAATGACGTGATGTTGTTCGATGATATGTTTGAAAAGAAAATGATCAATCAAGATCTTATCGAACAAATTGAGGAAACGTTATTAGATGAACCTGACATGTGGCTCGTCTTTACCGACTTGGCAAAGGGGATGACGCCCCAGGACATTTCGGAAAAGTATGAGAAAATGGAAATCGAAAAAATTCGAAACATTCAAAAAAGACTTAGAAGGCATATACGAAATATTAGAAACCTCTAATTTATTACTCATGAGCAAAGAAAATAAAAAGAATAAAGATGAGAGCCTTCTGGAGATGTTTTTATCAACGTCGGACGCAATTGATAATGACATTGAAAAGGCCAATGAAATAATCAAGGATGAAGGACTCGATCCTGAAGAACTAAGGATGGAGGGAATCGCATTTATAAAGAATCTTCAAAAAAGCAATGAGGTAGAAAGCAAGACATTGACAGATTTAGACCTAAATGAACTAATTAAGCGGCTCACGGATACAGGAATTCCAAAGTCATTGCTAGAGAAAAGGATAATCCCTTCGGCATTTAAAAACTGGAAAAGATTAGGGTACTCGTCAGGTGTCAACGCTTTCACCTCGTTTATCTCGAATGTCTTTTCATGGAAGGAGAGTGACCTATTTGGGACACGTAGACTTGAAATGGCGGGTCTCCCTGCATCGTTCGCTAAGTTTAAAATGCCCAACAATGCAAACCTCAATCAAATTCGTGCCTACTCTCACTATGCCTACTATCTTTCAAAGCTGGTTGCAAAGAATTACAAACCATCAAAAGTTGAAGAAGTTCCTGGTGATATGGATGAATTTCGCGACACTTACCTTAGTAAGTATCGCGTGTTCGATCTTCAGGGATTGTTAAATTATTCGTGGGAAATTGGCATTTGTGTTTTACCTCTAAATGATCCAGGCGTTTTTCATGGGGCCGCGTGGAATATTGATGGAGTCCGTGTGATCGTTGTAAAACAGAATACTAAGTCCCATGCACGATGGATCTTTGATCTCCTTCATGAAGTCTATCATGCTCTTGCGCATCTTGATGATCCTAATAGCACAATTGTGGAGACACAAGAAATCAATCCGTTCAATGATACTGAGTCAAATGAAGAAAAGGAGGCGAATACATTCTCGCACCAGGTTTTGTTCGCTGATCGAACTCAAGAGATTTTGAACCAATGTGTACAAAAGACTGGGGGAAGGATGGATAGACTTAAATCCGTAGTGCAGAATGTCGCTCGCACCGAGAACATACGAGCCGACATTCTCGCGAACTTTGTTGCATTTCGGTTATCGCTCGATGACCAAAATTGGTGGGGAGCTGCCTCTTCACTACAGATAACAGACCCAGATCCCTTTGCGATAGCAACAAATATTTTAAAAAATAATATTTCGACAAAGGATATGAACGAGATGGAATTCAATCTATTACAAATGGCAATTTCAACAACTGATTAATATGGAAAGAAAAAAATTTAAAAGAGTTGTTCCTGATAACATACGAGTTGAGGACCTCACCCCGCTCGACATTTCATGCGGAAGTACAAAATGTAATGATGGACTTCACTGTTTCAGTCTCAAGAAGAGCTCTTTAAGAAAGCATCATAGCGAGAGGGTTTGCCACGAGTGCGGTGCAGACCTAATTGAATGGAACAGAGTTCATAAGAACAGTATCAAAGACGCTCCATTCATGTTTAAGTCAATGAAGAACGAATTGATCCGTCATGTCTTTTGGCACACCCCTATTGAGAAAATTGCTATTGATCATGCACACGGTCGCGGAAAAATAGAGCTTAGAGCAAAGGCTGAAAAGTTGATCAAGGGGAGAATTGGAAAAAAGACATTCATGGATGGGCGTCAGACTCCACTCACAGGAAAAGAGATTATCAATTACGCTCAACACGCTACCGCAACCTGTTGCCGGAAGTGCCTAGAAGCATGGCACAATATTCCACAAGAGAAAGTACTCAGCGCTGAACAAATTGAATTTTGCACAAATTTGGTTATGCTTTACATCACCGAACGAGTGCCCAACATCAAGGACAATCCACTGAGCAAATAGTGCTGATATGAATGCTATCGACACAGAAAAGGTTTCTACCACGCTCAGGCGAAAAGGCATTGATTTGGATACCAAGAGAGTTTCGATAACAAACTTCCTAGGCTCTGATCAGGAAAAAGATTTTACGGATCCATCGAATTGTAATGGATTTGGTAGAGTGAGGTATTTCAAGTTTAGCACTAGCGAAAACTGGGTTAACAATCCTTTACCCATTTTGCCTGCCGCCAAAGCTCTGGGGTTGAAACCAAATTCGACCATTCGTGCACAAGTGTTTCAAAACTCAATTTGCAATTGGCGATGCTGGTATTGTTTTGTGGATTTTAGCCTGTTGAAGGGAGATGAAAAGCATTCATCTCTTTTAACAGCGGACGAATTGGTCGATCTCTACTTGAAAGAACCTAATCCACCACCGATGATCGATTTATCAGGAGGCCAGCCGGACTTAACTCCGGAATGGGTGCCGTGGATGATGGAAGCTCTTATCAAAAGAGGCCTCGAAGACAAAGTATATTTATGGTCTGATGACAATCTTAGCAACGACTACCTCTGGCGGTATCTTTCTTCAAGTCAAATTGAGACAATGCTGAAGTACAAGCTATACTCACGAGTCTCCTGCTTTAAGGGTATTGATGAAAAATCGTTCTCACTTAACACTAAGGCAGACCCCAAGCTCTTCGTAAATCAATTTGATTTGTGTAGTCGATTAATTGAAACCGGATTTGATTTGTACGGATATATTACTTTAACCGCAGAAACAACAACCGATTTTGAAACGGCAGTTCCGAGATTTCTAGATCAGCTACAGAGTAAAAACCAGATGTTCCCCCTTCGCGTCATCCCTCTTGAGGTAAAAATGTACCATCCGCTCGCGCCTCGTATGAACGATACATTCGAAGATATGATGAAGGGCCAATATTCGGCGCTTGAGGTGTGGAACAAAGAGTTAGGAAAGAGATTCACTCGTGAGCAGTTGAATTTACCTATAACCGAAATACCGCTAAAATAGCTATGAACAAGAACTTCATCCAGGGCAAACTCATCCGCTTGTGCGGACAGCCTCGCACATTTGATTATCTGTGTAAGAATATGGATGGTCTTGATCCCGTAAAGCTTCATGAAACATTAAATGAACTAAAGGATCGAGAATTAATAATCAAAAAGGATAACCTCTGGGCAAAAAAGGAATCGGATAAAAATTTAACTCTCGGATTTGTTTCTCCAGATCCGCACTTGTATTTGAAGAAGTACATGGGATACTTTGAGTTTTTAAAGACACCTCATCCGTTAGATTTTGAATGGCGGAATTCAACTGCAAGTCTGAACTATCTCACCGGTTTGATTCAGCAGATGAATTCAGTCACAGACAACATTCTTTACTTGGGAATGCCCACTTTATTTGCGACTGCCTTTCAAAAAGACATCCCACATAAGGTAACATTAGTAGAAAGGAACAAACCGATCATAGAAGGTCTTATTAAACTGGTTGGGAACGAAGATCGATTTAAGGTTTTGGATCAAGATATTTTTACGGTCGATCCGAAGCGAATAGGGCGGCACAATTGCGTAGTGATGGATCCTCCTTGGTATTCTCCGATTTTTAAACAGTTCATGTGGCTTGCAGGACAGGTGGTTGAAGTAGGAGGAATAGTTGGCATTAGTATGCCTCCATTAAATACTAAGGACGATATTCTAATTGAACGTTTAGATTGGATTTCCTACTGTAGTGAGCAAGGGTTGTGTCTTGAACTTCTTCGCCCGCAGCAGCTTCACTATGCTATGCCATTCTTTGAGTTTAATGCATTGCGAGCTGCCGGTGTACAAGGATTCCCTCCATTTTGGCGAAAGGGAGATCTGGCAATTTTTCGAAAAATCTGTGATAAGAAAACACCTCGCCCTCCTATTCCTCCATCAAGCGATGAGAAGTGGAATGAAATTGAAATAGAGGGAGTTAGAATAAGAGTGCAGAAAAATGGAGAGGAATTGAAAACACCATTAAAAGTTACGCACATTCTAAAAGGTGACATACTACCTTCTGTCAGTAAGAGCGATACCAGAAGAAATGAAGCCAATGTTTGGACTTCTGGAAACAGGATCTATAAAGTAAGCGATACCAGTACATTTTGGCGGCTTTTGGGAGAGGTTAAAGAGGGTAAAAAATTTCATAATAACAATGAGAGAATTGTTTCAGATTTTGTTGAACAAGTCACATCTTTGGAGATGAGAGAATTCAACGACTACTTAGAGTGGCTATATCATGAAATGGAAAGACAAATTGATTGACCACCTTAGCGATCAACTGTTGTGTGACCCATATTGGAAGGAAATAATTGAGAGAATTGAAAACCAACAGTCTGTCGGCTTACACTTGGCTATTTTCACAGAGCCATACCTAACGCTGTTGTGCGAAGGAAAAAAAACGATAGAATCAAGATTTTCACAAAGTAAGGTAACTCCATTTGATAGAGTTTCTGAGGGAGACGTGATACTGGTAAAAGAATCTGGTGGTTATGTGAAAGGCCTTTTCATAGCTGGCGAAGTGAAGTTCTATACTTACCTGAACGAGAATCGGTTAAAGGAAATTGAAGACAACTATGGCCAGTGGATATGCTCTCATTACGATACTAACTTTTGGGACATGCGCTCTAAGGCAAATTTCGCAACGCTGATCGAGGTAAAGCAGTTTCGACAACTAAGGCCGTTTAATATCGATAAAAATGATCAATTGGGCTGGGTCACATTGAAACTTGGTCTGGCAAATACGCTATTCAGTTAATCCGTTTTGAGCAGATTAAAAAAATCCATCATAATTATCGGAGCAATTAGTTCCGGAAAATCTACTGTCGCTAAGCACATCTCCGAAACATATGGAATTAAAATTGCCTCGTTTGGTGATTATCTAAATGACTACTCTTTGCGTAGCAATCTTCCAAATGATAGAAAAAGCTTACAAGATCTCGGTGACGAATTTATTAAAAGTCAACCCGAAAAATTTCTATTCGATGTGATTAACTTTCCCGGCTCAAGTGCGGAGAGCCTAATTTTTGAGGGTGTTAGGCATCTAGTCATTCTTGACCTGATCAAGACGCATTCAGCTCAAGCGTTTTCAATCTTTATTGATGTAGCTTACGATGTCCGAGAAGAAAGATATCTACTCAGGAGCAAAGACATTGATTTACAAAAAACATCAGCAGAATTTGAAGCGAGGAATTCGCACCCAGTTGAGATGGAGGTATTGCGCTTGAAAGAGTTTTGCGACTTGACGATATCGACATTTGAAGATTCCCTTCTGCAAACCAGCTTAAAAGAATTTTTTCAGACATCCTCGTAGCGCTCTCCAGGCTTGCCGTTCGGATTTTAAACCGGAGAGCGTACCAGTATCATTTCCGGCTTTCCACTTGTGTTAATGTGTTATAAAACAACTCCCGAAAATCATTTATATGTTTCGGCCAAACAAAGTTTAAGTTGAATTGATCATCCCAAAATTTGAGAAATAGTGCTGCTATCCCCCACAACGGATCCCCCTCCGTTGGCCGTAATTTCTCAAGGTATGATTTGATTCTGCTATCTGTGTCGGGATGATGATCTCCTCCGTAAGTTGTGCTTCTGAAAAAAAGCATGGAACAAAGGCCGATAAGAATACCGAGCTCAATGCTTTTATCAGTAATCCCATTTTTACCCTCTAGCATTAACTCAATCGCCCGTGCATCAGCCTCTTTTTCGAACAATTTTCTTTCATCATTTGGAACATTGCGGGATACAACAGCATTTACATGATCCTTTTCAACATGTGCAAACTCATGACAAAGGATAAAGTTGATAGCATAGACAAAGAGACCATTTGCGCGATGAATATAGAAAGCTTCATCTTCGGAGTATTCCTCAGGATTGGGAAGTGATTGTTTATCCCATACAGAATAGACCTTTATTAATGATTTTCCATACTGGAATAAATCTTCTGCAGTTTGTATAAGATCCTTGTTTATTCTATGAACCTCCTGTTTTAATTGAGCATTTTGCATTGGCTTCGCTACAGCCGAGACGCCACTGAAAGCTTCCCCAAAAATAGTAGCGGTTAAAAATAAAGTTTAATCGTTAAATTTGGGAAACATGAAGAAGACAAAATTCACCGAGAGCCAGATCATTGGCATCCTCAAGGAACAGGAACAGGAACAGGGCAAGAAAGTGGCGGATATCTGCCGCGAACATGGCATCAGCCAGCCCACATTTTATCAATGGAAGAGCAAGTATTCTGGGCTCGACGTGCAGCATCTCAAGAAGTTGAAGGAACTCGAATCTGAACTATCTCAGTACAAGAAGATTGTTGCTGAACAGACCTGGCAGATCCACGTGCTAAAAGATGTGATCGAAAAAAAGCTCTATGGCCTGCCGAAAAGCGTGAAGTTGTAAAGTACATCAGAGAGGAGCATAAGGGAAGCATTCGTCAGGCCTGCAGTCTGGTCGGGATTCATCAATCAGTTTACTACTATCAACCAAAGCCGAAAGCTGACGAGCCTATCCGGGGTCAACTTCAGATGATGGCTGAGCTCCATAATCGCTGGGGCTTCTGGATGATGTTTCACCGGCTACGCATGTTGCAATTCAATGACAATCATAAACGAGTATATCGCATTTATACAGAGATGAAACTGAACCTGAATACTCGAACCAAGTCCCATTTACGTTCCTCCGCAATATTGTGAAGATTATTTTTCTGTCTGGTAAAATCTTGAGATTTCGAACTTACCCGAATTCTTGGCGATGCTCATAATCTTAAAGGAAACTATCTGCAAGTAGCCAAATACTTTCAAGAAAGTATTGAAGCGTATAGAATTGCTATGAACCGGCACGGCATGAACATGATCGATGGTTTGTATCATGCTTATAATAGTTTGGGATGGGCTTACTCTAAAACTCACTCTGCCATTTTCTTGTTAAAGATGTTTGACTGCCGTCCTTTTTGACTTGATTACATTTAATACCTTGAAGACCTTTGCCGTCACTTGATTCGACTTGTAGAATGCATCCAGATCACCGAATAGGATTAACGCGTCTTTAGCGCGACTAATTGCCACATTGATAAGTCTTTCGCCTTGCTCGTAGTGGAATAGTCTTCCAACGCCAACGTCACTTGTATCAACTGTATCAAAAACAATGATGTCGGCTTCTGATCCCTGAAAAGTGTGGATCGTACCGATCTTTATCTTGCCTATTTTGTCCTTACTTAGTTTTTGCTCTTTGAAAAACCTTTTGTAATCGTTGACCTGCGCCCGATAGGGCGCAATAATCCCTATTGAAGCATCAGTTTTATGTATCCGACTGAGAATGAAATTGGTTACTACTTGGAATGACGTCCTGTTACGTCTTGATTTTGATTCTGTAAATTCAGCGCCAATCGCCTCTAACGGTACATAATAGATCCCTGGATTATTTATCTGTGGGAGTTTGCGCTCTACGGTCATCGAACTATTATAGAACGCTTGGTTGTAAAGGTTGCATATCTCTTCCGTTGCCCTTCGGTTTATATTCAACTGCGAAAGGCTGGGATGATGCATGTTGTTTTTATCGATGCCCGCCAGGCTGAATAGATCCTTCTTTAAATACCTATCCGCGAGATCTGTCTGAGAAATGCTTATTGGAGATAACTGGGTGAAGTCACCTGCAACGATCACTCTCTTCGAAATTCTCTTTAGCAGTGCAAATAGATAGGGAATTGACATCATACTAGCTTCGTCTATCACCAGATTGTCAAACTCAGTCGAAGATATGGAAGTATCCATTACAGCCTTAGTCGCTGTAGAAAATACCAGGCGGCTCTTGCTCATTCGTGCCTTCTGGATTTCATTTACTTGCCTGGATATGGTGCGCTTCTCGGCAGTTAACTCAGCTCTCGCACCCGGAGAATGTGCATGGTGAATCTTCTGCTGGAGTTCTCTAATTTTATTATAGAGCAACAATATTTCCTTCTGTTTGGGTATGTCATCGAAACGCTTGACAAGAGGTTCCTCCGTGATATACCCTATTCTCAAGACTTTCCCATTGTTGACAAGGTTGGTAGACTTGAATGGACTTCCTTCGTCCAAAAGATTTAGGGTCTTTGCAAGTAGTTGATCTACGGCTACGTTTGCAATCGAAACGATAAGAGTCTTCTCATCCTTATTCAACAGTTCGTTTAAGATCACTGAAAGACAATGAGATTTTCCCGTTCCCGGAGGCCCCCAAATGAAACTTACATCTGAATTGAGTGCACTTTTTGCAGCGGTTTCCTGGGACGGATCAAGGTTTGAGTAAAATCTAGCTGTAGGCTCGGTAACCTGGTTAGGATAAGTCTTGTTTGTCACTATCTTAGCGAGGCCACTTAGCCCATCCCGGTTGTAGGTTTCCAATACATCGATCAGTGGATTGATAATTGTTGCAAGGTCCACCTGCATCAAATAATACATTGACGTATTAAGGTTGAAATCGCATTCAAAGTACAGAATATTGTGAACCGCATCGAACGACAGCACCGCACCCCCGACACCTGCAGGAAGTAACTTGATTAGCGCACCTTCATTAAGTATGACTTCCTCATCTGATTGGAGGTTGAGACTGGCGCTATAAATGTACTTGTTTGTAGCCTTTTTCAGGTTTTGGAGACCATCAATTCTTATCGGCCGACTCACCTGTTTGATCGCAATTATCTCCTCCTTAAGGGCTCTTATGAGGTTGTTGATCAGTGGCGTTTCGTTCCCTTCTGGGTTGACAATGCCTTGCGAATTGGTTCCCTTCTTAAAAATGTTCGGATGATCTTTTCGAACCTTTTCGAATAGAAGTCTCTTCTTATATATTCCTTGCCGTTCGAAGTAATTATGGTATGTCAAAGTAACGCGAGTTACCAACGCCATGTTTACCGAATCTCCTTTCCCGAATACGAGATTTGCAAATTGACTTGTTGTGTAGAAGTTGTTCTCACAATGTTTACGAGCCAAGGTCCGAACCAGATGGCTAAAGAGTTCCGAGTCGTTGGCCAGGTCAAAGTTGAGCATACGTCAAGTTTTGATAGGATGACAGGATGTAAATGGTACAGCCGCTCAGCCATACAAGTGCTTGGATGAACCATATAATATATGGACTATTTCAAAAATTTCCAATTGTCCTAAACGACAGCGCGCACCTGTACTGGAGGCAGCTCACATAAAACCAATTGCGCTTTTCGTTCCACGGCTTCGATTTACCTCGGGACTGGACTCCGTGGTAAAAAGCTTTCCGTAGGGATTAAGCTCGAGCTTGGTATTGAAAATCCGTTCCGCAGTCACTAGCATGGTCGGATGAATGCGGATCTGTGGTTCAGCCGGACTATCACCAATGAATAGATGGTTAACTACCTTATTGAGGTTTTGACATCCCTCGGCTTTTTCATAAATTTATACCAAGGTGTCCCCAATGCGATTCATACTAGTCACGGCCATTCTTCTCCATTCAACCTTCCTTATTGCTCAGCAAAGCGAACGTAATTACATCTATGGTACTTTGCGCGGCCATAAATCGTTCACCGGATATTTTCTTTTTGACAATACCCTGACACAAAGGGGACAGCACATCTCTTTCAGAAACCCGGAAACAAAGAAGAGAAAAATGTTGTATGCTAAGAACTTTACGACTTTTGAAGGCGATAGCATCTTCCTTCGAACTTTCAAAACCATACCGGCTGGGACCGGGAGATTAGCTGCGATGATACCACGAATTGTTACCGGAAAACTCGAGTTATACAGTGCGATCTACAGGGGATTCTATTCCTTCTCGAAATCCGACCATTTCTACTTATATAATGGCCAAGAAAATATTCGATTGGTACGCAGAAAGTTCAAAGAGCAAATGAAGGAATTACTCGCGGATGACGTCGATATTGTTGGGCGGATTGACCGGGGCGAAGTAAGTTATAACGATATGCCGACGATCATCCACAACTACAACCAGCGTCAGCAAAATAAGGACTCTAAATAGCCCTCGATACCCTACTGACTTGTTGCTTCAGTTCACGATGCGCTCGGCCTGTTGTTTCAAGGCCTGATTCATCTTGATAAAGCCCATGCGAGTGTCATCTCCAACCTTGCGGAAAATGATTGAACTAAGAATTCCCGAAAAATTCTCACCTTGAATGAATTTTACCTGTTTCTGGTCTATTGGTTCGATGCGAAAATAATGATGTCCATCAAAAATTCCTGGTATCAGTAAACTACCAATCCAATCAAAGTACTCGTTCGGAATTACTTGCTGGACAACCGGTTTAAAGGTCATGGTGTTCTTTTCAGTTTGCATGGTGTTTACCAGGCGAGCTTTTGGCTTCACCTCTCCTACTGATTTAACTATAAAGGGATTCCACGATTGGAAGGCATTCAGATTGGTCAGAATTTCCCAAACTTTTTCTGCTGGCGCATCGATAACTATTTCTGTCACGATGCTGTTTTTATTTGTCCGTTTCATTTTATAAAGAAACAGAATTAATTCAAAATAGATACCTTATTCTATCTTAGTCGGCTCCCAAAAACGTGAACTTCAGCCGTTTCAAGCTACCGGCAGGTGGCCACAAACCGAAATCACTTTCGTCGATCTTCTCCGCCCCATCTTCGCGCGGTATAATTTTTATACTAAGAACGATCGCAATCAAATTATAAATCTAACCGACTATGGCACCAAAAGTAGACGCTAACAATTCAAAGCTCAAGGAGTTTTTTGTAGACCAGCTTCAGGACATTTACTGGGCTGAAAAGAAACTGGTAAAGACGCTTCCAAAGCTGCAGGAAGCCGCTACCAGTAACGAGTTAAAACAGGCTTTCGGCGATCACTTGAAGCAAACGGAGCAGCACGTTACCCGATTAGAGGAAGTGTTTGAATCGATTGGCGAGCCTGCCACTGCGCAAAAGTGTCCTGCCATGGCAGGCATTATCGACGAGGGCAACGAAATCATTGACAACACCGACGACGAAACAGCCCAAAGAGACGTGGGTCTTATTTTCGCAGGACAGAAAGCCGAACATTACGAGATTGCCACCTACGGTGGACTGGTCTCGCTGGCCAAAACGCTGGGGTTCAAAGAGGCAGCCGAAAAGCTTGAGCAAACTTTGTCCGAAGAAAAACAAGCCGATGTGCTGCTTACGCAGATCGCTGAGAATCACATCAACTACGACGCTAGCCTGGAATCGCAGACGGCATAGAGAAACAACCTTATGTTCGCCACAACTCCTCGCACCAATGTGCCGGCAGTTGTGGCGGCTGAGGTATCGCGCGTATATCACCAGCCACCGCCGCCACCACCACCCCCTCCCCCTCCGGAGGAACCACCGCTACTTCCACGGCTTCCGCTACTTGATCCCGGAGGTGTGCTGCTCGATGATATCGACGACGATAGCGAGCTGCTCAACGAAGACGAGAAGTCAGCCAGCGAGCCCGTTGTCGAAATACTCCTGTGCCAGCGGAAACGATCGGTAGTCGTTCCGGCCTCATTTGCAAGATTGTTCTCAAAGTGCCCTGCCCACTCGGTCTGCAGGTCGAGGGCTATGGCGTAGGGAAGATATCGCTGAAACAAGTTCAGGTCCATGACCAGCGTTGTCGTGAGATTTTCCATGCGCGACAACTCGGCGGTACGTAGAAAAAGACTGAACCCTTCGATCTCATCCAACAACTGTCGTCCGTGTAGAGTAGGTGCTTTGAGCAGCCAGACGAAGAGGATGTTGACTAATACAAGGAGGATTATCGATATGTACGCATAGAAATTGAAGGCCCTCTCCAACAAGATGATCCCGAAAATCTCGGCACCCACAAACGCAACAACAAACAATGTCAGAACCGCCATCTCCACATACTTCTTTTCACGAATAGTGTTGATAAACCCGCGGACCAGCATATAACAGAAAAAGCTCCAGGCAGCCAAAAAGAACAGTGCGAAGAAACAAGCGAAAGCCTCGATAAACGGGCGTTGAACTACGCTGCATATAACGGCCGCAACGCTCAGTAAAATTCCGATCGTGATCCATGGACGGTTAAGCCGGAGTACAGATTCGCGAAAGTTTTTCTTCAAATGGTGGCCGAGTACCTTTTTGGCTTCGGCAAAAGCCGGATTGTAGGTTTTGTCCAGGCGTGTGGTGGCTCCGCCACTGAAAAAGCGGTCGATCATCGTTTGCTCAACCTCCGATGGCTTGTGATTCGGATTGGTGCCAGGCGTAAGGGTATAGCTTCGCTTGCCTGTTTCTGCCAATGTCAAATTTCCGTTTTGCGCCATCCATACCAGTGCCGCAACCATTGTCTGGTTATCGAATCTCGATTTCTTGACGTAGCGCAGCTCGTAAGGCGCGAGACCCGCCGGTGGCTCGTACCGGGGCATGATAACTCTTCCCGGAGGATCTATTCCCACCAGTAACCAGGCAACAATATAGTAGACAAGCACAACGGCAAGCCCAATGACGGCAATGACGCCCGAAAAATTGTCCTTGATAAAGCGGTCTCTTTTCTCTTCCCACGTCGGAGGTGTGAGCAGTCCTTTTTCAAAAGGGACGGCGATAGTGAGCCCTTCATAACCACTCAGTTGACGTGTTGTGTGGAAGGCAGCAGACGTCGCTGATACCGGAACAATTGTGCAATTACATCCGGTAGCTCCGGCGGGACCGCTATACGCGGCAAGCCTGTCGTTAAGTATGCTTCCGCCGGGAGGGAGATTGACGATCGCATAGACCGAATCAATCTTGAACTTCCAGTCAAGTCCGGTCACATTCCAGTAGAATTCATCATACTCGTCAAAGAAACCGATTTGTTTATCAACTGTATACGCAATGGTGTAGGTATATTCTCCGGGCGGAAGCTGGACATACTCATTCCCGATGTAGATTACTTTCCCGTTACCGGATTCTTCCTCAAAATATTCTTCGGGCTTCCCGTCGCGCAAGACTTGTGTCACCGCCAGCGAAATGATGACCGTCTCGTTAAACTTGCCTTTGTATTCTGTGGGAAGTGTCCTGAAAATTCCGCGTTTGATGTCCTGCCCCAGTGTGCGAACCTTAATTGTTTCCGTTACGTGTACAGTCCCGGACGTATCAATATCCACCTCGCTTCCGTAGAAGACGATCTTCTCTTCCTGAAAATCCGTCCCTTGTCCGAACGTCGGCGTCATAGAAAATCCGACGATGCAGAAAACAAAAAGGCGTATGGCCTTGCGCAGCATACTTCGCGGACCCAAGTCACATTCTCTGAAAGGGTTCATCGTGGGTGTGTGTTTGTTTTTAGAACTTAACCTCGGGAGTGACGTCGCGCAGCGGTTCATCAATCTCGAAGAATTCGCGTTTCTTGAAATCGAACATCATCGCCACCATATTGGATGGGAAGGCGTCAATCAGGATGTTATTGTCACGCACCGTTCCGTTGTAATACCGTCGGGCGAGCTGCAGATCATTTTCTATTTTTTCAAGTTGCTCCTGGAGGACAACGAAATTCTGATTGGCTTTGAGGTCGGGATAATTTTCGACGGCTACCGCTACTACCGAGCGAAGTGCGCTGCTGAGCTTGTTTTCCACCTGCGCTTGTTCGGCGACAGAATTGCCCGCAAGGCTGCGCGTGCGGAGCTCGGTGAGTTCGTTGAGCAGTTTCGTCTCATGTCCCGCATAACCTTTCACCGTATTCACCAGGTTGGGAACGAGGTCCGCCCGCCTTTTCAGCTGAACGTCGATACCACTCCATCCTTCGTCGATGTGGACCTGGGCTTTTACCAGTCGATTGTAAAGAGATATCACATAAAGGGTAACAGCAATGAGAAATGCCAGTGCCAGAAGGATTGCCATGATTCGGGGTTTAAAAAATCAAACTAAAAATACACAAAGTCAGCCAGAATTACACTATTTGACGCTATAGCAAACCCTGCGTCACAAGTTCTGCTTTAATCTTTTCATGTCTCTTCCAGAATGCGGATTCCAAACCGCGCATGACTTCCCTGAATTCAGGGGCGGACTTCACGTTGTCAAAGGCGGGGTCAACGTCATAAAACAATAACCAGTAAGGCCAGTTGTCTTCAACAGAAAAAAGCCTCATGTGCCTGATCGACTGCTGTATATCACCCCTATACGCATAATACAGTGACAAGTGCAGGTTCTTGTATATTGACTTGTCATTTTCGGCAAACACTCTGAAATTTTCGATAAGAGCTTCTGATTCTACCTCCAGACCCACCTCCCGGTAGACCAGACCCATTGCCAGGTTCTCGTGTTTGAAGATATCCAGATTGAGCGCTTTCTCAATGGCGAGACAACGCTTGTAATACCCGTAGGCGTTCCTATAGTCCCTCAGAAAATAGTAGACCTTTCCTATCTCATTAACGACGTCCAGACGCGTGGTGTCTTTCCTGTACACCTCCCGCAGCATATCCTTCGCTTCATCAAGGTTTCTGTTCTTCGCCATCGTGATCCATGCTCTGACGTAACCCGAATAGATATTGTCGGGATCGTACGTCAGCGACTTGTTCACATACGTTAGCGCTTCATCCACGAAACCGGCTTGTGCAAGTGCATTGCCGAGATGGAAATACTTGAAGCTCGTGGTTGCTGAATCGTGTGACGCCATATCCAGTTGAGCACCCTTTATCGCATACTTCAGATACCGGGACGTATTGGAAACATGGATACTGTAGAACTCGGTGAGAAAGTGTACAGCCAGTCCGGAATTAGGATCGCATTCCAACGCGACTTCAAGGCAGGATACGGCTTGATCAAATTTCGCCCTATGTGCATAAGATAACCCGTGGGCGATATTGCTTTCGGCAAGTTTCGGATCAAACTGCATGGCTTTCTCCGCGCATACAGTGATCTCCACTCCATACCTTTTCTGCACCTGAAACATGTCGAGGTAGTAATAAACCATAGCAGCATTCGCGTATGCAAGCGAAAACTTGCTATCGGCTTCAATCGCTTGTTTAAAATACGGTATTGACTGCTCCAAACTCTCGCCCGTGCTTTGAAAGAAGAGATCCTTTCCCTTAAGGTAGAGGTCATACGCGACAGGATTGTCTGTAGGTTTCTTTTTGATCTGTCGTTCTTCCTCCGGTGTAATGATGACCTCTACCGCCTCAGCGATGTTTTTGGCTATCTCCTGCTGTAGTTCAAAAATATTATCCAGGTCATGTCGATATTGTTTCGCCCACAGATGCCGGTCAGTCTCCCCATCAATCAATTGAATGTTTAGCAGTATCCGGTTGTCGATCTTTTGGCCACTTCCTTCGACAAAATATTTCACGCCCAGTTCAGCTGCCATCTCCGGGATAGATTTGGCCGTATTATTACGGTATCTTTCCACCGACGTTCTGCTAGTCACTTTCAGGTGTTCAATCTGCTGCAGGTTGTTGAGCGTAGCCTCCCTGATGCCATTGATCAGGTAGATATTCGAAGAGTCGCTGCTGTCATTGATAAAGGGTAACACGGCGATCGACTTTTCAGGCGAGTCGGACTGAAACAGAGAGTACCTGAAGGCAAACAAACCAATCGCAAGCAAAAGAATGATTGCCACTCCAAAAGTGACGTAACGCCTCCCTTTGCCGGCGGGGAGAACAACCGCAGACCCCTGGGCAGCTAGCGCAACATCGGCATTCTGGCTACCGGCCTTTTGCTTTCCAACTTCCCCTGGCGGGTATCCATAGCGTTCGCGAAAACATTTTATAAAATAGGAGGTACTGGAAAAGCCCACAGCATGGGATACCTGCGATACATTCAGATCTGACGTTCCCAGCATTTCCATCGCGTGCCGCAACCTTTCGCGACTGATAAACTGGCTGACCGAAAGGTTGGTCTCTTTCTTCACCCGGCGCAGCAGATTTGACCGGCTCATGTTCACCGCCCTTGCCAATTCAGAGACACCAAACTGTTCACTGGAAATGTTTTCCTCGATCGCAGCCATAAGCGTAGCGACGAAATCACTGCGCCTGGAGAGCGGGTCAGACATGTTGTCGCGCGTGGTCATTCACAAACAATTTACTGCTTTTGGCGGCATCCGCGTCATAATTTATATCTCTGCGCCATAATTTACACGGTTTCCCCCAAACTTGATGCTCTTCGCAGCATAGCTGCTTAGCCTTGCGTCACCTCTCCCCCGTTCTTTACGCCATCAAAACACAAACCAAAAAACCATGAAAATCTCAAAACCCGGGACAATCAAGCTGGCCGGCACGGCCGCCCTCCTTATCGCATTCTTCGCCATTGTATCGTGCGACAGCCAAAACCAGCGGTCGACCGACACCATGACGCCAGGTATGAATTCCGATATCAAGCCTCCGGAAACCGACCTTCACACAGCGGTGCTGACGGACAACCTCGATGCGTTGAAGCAACATATTGCAGCCGGCAGCAACCTGGACGAAAAGGATCCATTTGGTGGCTCAAGCCCACTGATCACCGCAGCTGTCTTTGGAAAGCCTGAAGCAGCAAGACTGCTGATTGATGCCGGCGCTGATCTCGACTTCCAAAACAACGACGGATCTACTGCGCTCCATACTGCTGCGTTCTTTTGCCACCCTGAAATTGTAAAAATGTTGCTGGACAAAGGAGCCGACAAAACCATCAGAAACAGCTACGGAGCAACACCGCTGGATGGCGTATCCGCACCGTTCGAAGAATCAAAGAATGCCTATGATATCATGGGAAAAATGCTGGGTCCTATGGGATTGAAACTCGACTACGATCACCTGAAAACAACGCGGCCGGAAATCGCCGGGATGCTGAAATAACCTTTCCACACGGATGAGCACTACGAAAATTCCATCAGCCAGCAGAAGGTATGACATCGACTGGATCCGCGTGATCGCTATCGGTCTCCTGTTGGTCTACCACGTAGCTATTGGATTCCAGCCGTGGGGAATCATGATCCAGTTCGTCACAAATGAACAGTCATGGAGCTCTCTTTGGAGCTTCATGGCGGTGTTCAATATCTGGCGAATACCTCTCCTGTTCTTTGTTTCCGGAATGGGTGTGTACTTTGCGCTCGAACACAGAAACCTCAAGCAGCTGATCATCGAGCGCACCAGTAGAATATTGATTCCGTATATCTTTGGAGCGATTGCAGTCTTTCCCGTCAGCACGTATATCTGGCAGCGCTACTACAACTTTGACGCCACCTATAACCCACACCCGGGCCACCTATGGTTTCTCGGAAACATCTTTATGTATGTGCTGCTACTCGGCCCTCTCCTCCTCTATCTAAAAAGGAATGAAAAAGCCATCCGGATAATCAGATATCTCTTTGGCTCACCCCTTAGTTTATTATTCGTGATGGGCGCATTTCTCGCGGAAGTGCTACTCATCAAGCCGATGATTTACGAAATGTACGCAGATACCTGGCATGGTTTCGCGCTGGGTCTTATCGCATTCCTGTCCGGCTTCCTCATGGTGGTTAGTGGCAATGCCTTCTGGAATATGCTGCAGAAATGGCGGTGGCCTTTGCTGTCGCTGGCGATCGCGCTCTTCCTGGTTCGCCTCCTGTGGTTTGAGCTGCTGGCGCCGAACTATCTGAAGGTGATCGAATCACAGTGCTGGATCTTCGTGGTCTTTGCTTTTGGATCCAGACACCTCAACCGTCCGAGCAAGACATTAAGCTACCTGGGACAGGCCGCGTATCCGGTGTACATTCTCCATTTGATCTTTCTATTCCTCGGATCGTACCTGATATTCCCCCTCTCGCTTCAGCCCTGGATCAAGTTCACGCTGGTTCTAATGTTTACATTGGCCGGCTGCCTTATAGGTTATGAGTTCGTTGTCAAGCGGTGGAATTTAACCCGATTTCTCTTTGGACTGCGAGTAAGAAAAGTGAGTAAAATCACTGAGGAAAGCGTAGGCAGCACTGCGTGATCAAAAAAATCGGTGACAACATACCACTCCGGCTGGAGCCGCTGTTATTAATCAGACGAAATTGTATCTTAGCCCCATTACTTTACTCCGAAACTTAAATGCGAACATTCGTACTAGCACCCTTCCTGATAACGGCTCTATTGTCCTGTTCGTCGGGAGACAGTCTGGAAGCCCAGAAAAAACGTCCCGATTCAAACAAGCCCGTCGACAAAAACTGGACGTTCGAATCCACACCCGTCTGGTCAGATGAGTTCGACTACACGGGACTCCCCGAGGCATCGAAGTGGGACTATGACATCGGCGGGGGTGGATGGGGGAACAACGAGCTTCAGTATTACACAAACGACATCGCGAATGCCAGCGTTGCCGACGGTGTACTCACTGTAACGGCGCTGAAGGAGACAAAAGAAAATCGCGACTACACTTCCGCCAGGCTCGTCACTCGTCAGAAAGGCGACTGGCTATATGGCCGAATTGAAGTCAGGGCGAAACTACCGGTAGGGAAAGGTACCTGGCCGGCAATATGGATGCTGCCTACTGACTGGGCTTACGGCACATGGCCAAACTCCGGCGAAATTGACATCATGGAGCACGTGGGGTATGATCAGAACCGTGTTCATTTCAGCGTCCATACTGAATCGTACAATCACGTGCTGGGCACGCAACGGAGTGCCACCAGGACCATCGCGACAGCCAGCACCGAGTTTCATAAATATCGCGTAGATTGGACGCCGTATGCAGTCCGGGGTTATTTTGATGACCAACTGGTGTTCGAGTTTGTGAACGAAGGGATCGGTTCAAAGACGTGGCCGTTCGATAGACGATTTCATCTTTTAATCAATATCGCTTTTGGGGGGAACTGGGGGGGGTGGCGAAGGTATTGATGACACTGTATTACCACAGTCGATGATTATCGATTATGTGCGAGTGTATAAAATGATTGAAAAATAGTTGCGATCGTTATTGTGGATTCACGCCAACAATAACTCCGTCAGGTATTTTAGGCACGCTCACCTTGATATATGAAAAATCCCTTTCATCCATGTGCGTCCGCAATTCTATGCGCGATCGCATTCCTCTTTACTCCTGCCGCCGATACGTCGGCGCAATTTGACAACATGGGATTGAAAACCAAATGGCGATCCGGGTCTATCGTGCGCAACGATGGCACTACCCGAAAAGGTCTGATCCAGTTTAACGATAAACTTGGCGTTATTCTATTCAAACAAAACCCTGAAGATCCGGAAGAATCGTTCGCGGAAACCAGTATTTCCGTCCTGGAGTTTTTTGACGACAACGCAGATCGTCTGCGCCGGTTCGCCACATTCAATCTTAAAGAAGAGGAGACTGGCCGCCAACTTGCGCGGCTGTTCGAAATAGTGATGGAGTTCCGGGATTTCGCACTCCTGTCAAGAATTGAGACCGCCAACATGGCACTGAGAGAGCGCCAGGTGGGCGTGGTTGACCCCACGTCTCCGACCCGTCGAACGACAACGGTAAAGGTTGGATATGAACAATTCGAAAGGTTCTACCTCGTAAACGAGGCTGGCATTCTCGCCGAAGTCCTCGTTGTGAGCGAACTAGAAAAGGATAAATTGGAAATCTTCGCAAGGAGAACCAAGCCAGACCTCGATAAAAAAACGATTAAATCTTACCTCAAAGATGACTACGACCGGTTTAACACGTTGGTTAAGGAGAATAACCTGAACCTGAAAAAGAAAGCCGACTTCATCCTGGCTTTTGAATACCTCCGCGGAAGGGAGTCAGTAGTTGACCGTCAGTAGTCGGTAGACCGGGAACGAATTAAGGTCAATATTGTTTACCACTACAACAACAAAAACACTCTGGATTTATGGAACTGGGAATTGGCATGTTCGGCGACAACCACTACGATGCAAATGGTCAGCCACTGCCCGCTGGCAATCGTTTGCGTGAACTGATCGAAGAAATAAAACTCATGGATGAAGTCGGGATCGACTTCTTCGGGATCGGTGAACATCATCGCCCGGACTACGCTGTGTCAATGCCCGAAATCGTACTCGCTGCCGCGGCTTCTGTTACAAAGAATATCAAGCTAGGAAGTGCTGTTAGTGTACTCAGCTCATCCGACCCGGTAAGAATCTATCAGAGCTTTGCCACAATAGATCAGATAACCAACGGCCGTGCCGAGATTGTAGCAGGCCGCGGAAGTTTTATCGAATCGTTCCCGCTGTTTGGCTATGAGCTCAAGGACTACAATGCGCTGTTTGAGGAAAAGCTTGATCTGCTACTGAAAATAAATGAGCATGATCCTATCACGTGGAAAGGAAAATTCCGGCCGGCCCTTCAGAATCAGCACGTGTTGCCACGTGCAAAGAACGACAAGCTGCCCGTCTGGATCGCAGTAGGAGGAACACCGGAATCGGTAGAGCGCGCTGCGCGTCTGGGCCTACCGGTCATCTTTGCTATTATCGGTGGAAACCCTGCTCAATTCAAACCATTATTCAAATACTATAAGGATCTGTACGAGAAGTTCGGTCACGACATGACCCGGTTTCAGGTAGGTGTACACATGCACAGCTTCTTCGGCGACGACAGTCAGCAGACAGCAGATGAATACTATCCCGTTTATGCTGCGCAGATGACACGCGTAGGGCGTACACGCGGGTGGCCACCGTTCACCCGGGAGCAATATGACGCCGGCCGCAGTGCGCAAGGTGCCTATATCATTGGAGACGTAAATGAGGCGGTCGACAGGATACTTCAAATGAATGAGATGTTCGGCCTCACGCGCTTTTCCGCCCACATGGATGTCGGCGGACCTTCACATGAGTCGCTGATGAAATCCATTGAGATCTTCGGGGCCAGTATCGCGCCCAGGGTGCGGGAGGCATTGCGTAAATAGTCAGCAGGAGTGCCGCTGAGGATCTTCGCCCCTACTCCTATTAGCGGAAAAGCGTGGGAGAATAAACTTGGTTTTCACCTCCTGAACTATTAAAATGGCGGCTTATCTTCAATACACCGGTATGTCGAACGCAAGCACCCAGGCTCATCCAACGTCAACCCCTGTTAACCAACAGGTAAAAAGCAAATTCATTGAACTTTTTAGCGGGAACCCCCTTATCGTACACTCCCCGGGTCGTATAAACCTCATCGGCGAACATACCGATTACAACAACGGCTACGTTATGCCGGCAGCCATCGACAAGGGGATCCAGGTCGCTATCGGCCCCGCGCAGGGAAGTCAATGCACGCTGTATTCAAACCGGTACGGCGACGTGTACAAATTTGATTTGAACGCCGACGTGCCGCCGGTAGAAGCGCCGGCGTGGGTAAACTACTTTCTCGGAATCATTCACCAGCTGAAAGCCAGGGACTTTGAAGTCACACCGTTCAATTGTGTGTTTGACGGCGATCTTCCATTGGGTGCAGGGCTTTCATCCTCGGCGGCGGTGGAATGCGGTTTCGCGTTCGCCCTGAACGCAATGAATAACCTGAGTATACCCAATACCGAACTGATCCACATGGCGCAGTGGGCCGAACACAACTACGTCGGCGTAAAGTGTGGTATTATGGATCAGTTCGCCAGCATTATGGGGCGGACAAACCATGCGATACTATTGGATTGTCAATCGCTCGAATTTGAATACATACCGTTAGATCTGAAGTCGTATACCCTGGTTCTGTGCGACACCAAAGTAAAACACTCGCTGGCGTCGTCCGAGTACAATACGCGCAGGCAGGAATGCGAAAGCGGTCTCTCAATCTTAAAAGGTAAGTATCCGGACATCATATCTCTTCGCGATGTCTCAATTGAAATGCTCGCAGCGTGTAAAGACTCCCTGCCAGGCAAGATCTACGACCGCTGCCGCTACGTAGTGGAAGAAAACGAACGTGTACTCGCCGCATGCAAAGATCTCAAAGCCGGACGCCTTGAGTCGTTTGGCGAAAAGATGTTCGCTACACATGCCGGACTATCAAGCCTGTACGAGGTGAGTTGCCCCGAACTTGATTTTTTGATTGACTCGGCGGAAGGCTTTGACGGATTAATCGGCGCGCGGATGATGGGGGGCGGATTCGGCGGATGCACACTCAATATCATTGATAAGGATCGAGTGGACGACTTTCTGAACCAGGTGAGGCCGGCTTATCTATCTGCGTTCAACCTTGACATGGAGGCCTACGTAGTCACTACAGGCAGGGGTACGCATGTATTAGAGAACCCGTTTCACTGACACCAAGTGTCGTAACATCGCTAATCACGCTCAAATTAATGCGACAATGAAATCACTTCTTTATATTTATACAAGTCTGCTGCTGATCTCATTCAACGTCGCATTCGCTCAGACAACGTTAACCGGTACCATCATCGATGAGGACGCTTTACCGGTCGCAGACGTAAACGTCTACATTCCGTCACTTAACCGTGCTACCACCTCCGACAAGCTTGGAAGGTTTGTGATGCGGAACCTACCCGAGGGTTCCTATGAGGTCTCAGCCACTTCTGTCGGATATCAGGCGCAACAACAAACCATTAGCGTGAGCAATACCGACAACGTGAATATGAACATCGTATTGGAAGAGGGCGAACTCCTGCTCGCCGATGTCGTGATTACCGACCAGTTGAGTACGGAGATAAACACCATTTCACAGGTGGACATCAAACTCAGACCCATAAACACTTCGCAGGATATCCTCAGAATGATTCCCGGATTGTATATCGCCCAGCACGCTGGCGGCGGTAAGGCAGAACAGATCTTTCTAAGAGGATTTGATATCGATCACGGCACCGACATCAATCTGGAAGTCGACGGCCTTCCGGTCAACATGGTTTCGCATGCCCATGGCCAGGGCTATTCCGACCTGCACTTTCTGATACCGGAGCTTGTCGGAACAGTGGATTTCAACAAAGGTCCGTACTACGCTGACAAGGGGAATCTTACCACGGCAGGATACGCTTCATTCCATACCAAGCGCTCGCTCGAACAAAATATGGTGAAACTGGAAGGAGGTCGTTTTGGAACACTTCGAAACGTGAACGCGATCAACATCTTCAAGAAAGACGCCGGCGACTGGAGGAGCAGCGCGTATATCGCCTCGGAGTACTTCAGAACAGATGGATTCTTTGAGCAACACCAACATTTCAACCGGCTAAACCTGATGGGGCGATACCATGTCTACCGCGGTCACCGGGAATCGCTTACCGTTGCGCTATCTACCTTCAACAGCAGATGGGATGCGTCAGGACAGATTCCCATGCGTGCTGTTGAAGACGGGAGCATTACCCGGTTCGGGTCTATAGACCCGACAGAAGGCGGCGAGACATCCCGCACCAATGCCTGGGTCAAACATGTCAGCACGGGACAAAACGGCGGGCTTTTTGAAAACCAATTATACTTCTCCAACTACAACTTCAACCTGGTTTCAAATTTCACGTTCTTCCTCAATGACCCGGTAAACGGCGACCAGATAACACAACGTGAATCACGCAACATCTACGGCTACAAAGGCAGCTACTCGATCGAATCAACGCGTAGGGCATGGAATCTTCGGACAGAAGCAGGCGCAGGCTTCCGCTACGACGACGTCAACGACATCCATCTGTATCGCACACGATCAAGAAAGGAACATATAAGCGATGTGGCCAAAGGAGACATTGATGAAACAAACCTGTATGCATACCTCGATGAAACCCTGTTCATCAGTTCCCGGCTTTCAATCAATGCAGCATTTCGACTGGACCATTTTACTTTCAACTACGTCGATGCGTTAACACCCGACTACCATAGACAGAGTATAAGTAAAGCTATTGTGAGTCCTAAAGTCAACTTTAGTTATCACGCGTCACAGAATGTAAATCTCTTTGTCAGGAGCGGTATCGGATTCCATTCCAACGATACGCGTGTTGTAATTGCGCAGGATGGCTTTGAAGTATTACCCAGAGCATACGGCCTTGATCTCGGCGCCAACTTCAAAGTAGGCGAAAAACTACTGGTCAACACGGCCCTGTGGACGCTCGACCTTGATCAGGAATTTGTCTATGTCGGCGACGAAGGGATTGTCGAGCCAAGCGGAAAAACACAGCGCAAAGGCATCGACGTTTCGCTGCGCTATCAGGCGCTGCCATGGCTGTATCTCGACGGCGACGTAAACCTCACCGACCCTAGAGCAAAGGGAATGCCCGAAGGCGAAGACCATATTCCCCTCGCTCCCACCTTAACCAGTATCGGCGGTATCTCATTCAAGGCACCGCGCAGCCAGGCGAAGGAGGCGGGTGGGCTCACCGCCAGCATCCGGTACCGCTATCTTGGCGACCGTCCTGCTAACGAAGACAACAGCGTTGTCGCGGACGGATACCTCCTCCTCGACGCAGCCGTGAAGTACACACGGCGGTCGTTCGAAGTGTCCCTGTCGGCAGAGAACCTGTTGAATGCCGAATGGAACGAAGCCCAGTTCGACACCGAGTCCAGGCTTCAGCATGAAGTTGGCCCTGTCTCGGAAATCCATTTTACACCCGGAACACCACTGTTCTTTAAGGTTGGAATAAGCTTTTTATTCTGAAAGTTACGGGCGATAGTCCGTTGATCACAGCCGAAGTCCACGCCCACGCTATACGCCATAGATGACGCCTATTTGATCAACTATCTGTGGCAATTTTCCTTCAGTGGAACGCGATATCAAATTCGAAAAAGCTGTAGGAGACAGGATCCGGAAATTACGGGAAGGGCTGAACTGGACGCAGGAATATCTTGCTAACCTGGCCGACACCGAAAAGAAACAGATACAACGGGTTGAACAAGCCGAGTATTCGGTGGTCATGAAGACCCTTACCAACATTGCCCGCGCACTTGGCCGACAGCCCTGGGAATTGCTGAAAGTCGGCTACCGGATAAAGGCCAATAACGATCTGACTCCCCACCCTGAAAAACAGCCCGGCGCCACAGCCTTCGTTATGAAGCTGCTCGGAACCAATTTTTTCAACACGCCCAAATCCGTCAAGCAGGTCGTACATGAGTGCATGTCGCGTTATAACGTCGTCCTTAAGAGTTCGGCCGTCTCCGGTGTGCTACGCAATCTCGTGAAGCAGAAATACCTGGAAGATATAAACGCCAAAATCAAAGGGAGGTATCTTTACCAGAAACCCCAAAAGAAAAAATAGCCCCCACTGGGTTTCCTGTCGCCAAAATCGGCACAATTCGCACCTACTGATCTTCTCACTTCAGCTTTCAACGATTCCATCGAACGATTTTTCCGCATCGCAGCATAGGAAATCAGGCGCCGGAAAAGAGTATTATATAGTCAGGTACGTTCCCGACCGACTGAATAAAACCCCTCGTTATGAATTCCGAAAGACTCTTCCAAACATTGAACGCCCTGCATCCGTTATCTGAAGGACTGAAAAACGTACTTCAGAACGAGCTGGTCACCCTTTCGCTGCCGAAGGACTACTTGCTACTCGAAGCGCCGAAGATCTCAGACCATGCCTACTTTCTTGAAAGCGGATTTGCCGTGTCCTATACATTCATTCACGGAAAAAAGCAGATCGAACTACTGTTTGGTGCCGGGCAGATCATACTCTCCCCGAGAAGCCTGTTTGAGCAAGTCCCCTCGCAGGAATTCATTCAGCTGATCGAGCCCAGCGAGGTATGGCATATCAACCACGCATCACTATTGCGTATTCTCAACGATTTCCCCGATGCCAACGTCATCTATCGCATGGTCATGAATCGATATTTTGAGCAAGCCAGAGAGCGTATACACGACCTGCAGCATCTCAACGCCCAGGAGCGTTACGAAAAATTGCATCGCGACTTCCCCCGGATCGAGCAGCTTCTTCCACAGGAATACCTGGCCTCCTACCTCGGCATCGCACCACAGTCACTGAGCAGATTGAAAAAACAGATTGGCAGGTGAGGATAGTACTCCTTAACAGATGTTAAGCTGAATTCTGAACATCCGTTACGTCATCGCTGAACATCTGCTTGGCAATATTCTACATCCATCAGCATAGCTTTATTGAATAAAACAACCATGTTATGAAAAAGCGTAATATTATGTTGCTCTTCCTGGCGTTACTGCTTGCAATGGCGGCAGCGTTCGCTACAACCGCAGGCGATGAAAGCACAACAACTTTTTACTATTGGAACCCCTTACAGGGGGAATGTATATCCTGTAACAATCCGCCGCTGGATCCCGAATACTGTAAATCGATATATAACGGTCCAATATGTAAATGCGAATTAGGAGCAGGTATTCAAGCAGATGCGAGAACTAATCCTTCCATGACAAGCTGTGAGATAGTCAGGCGTCCAAAATAGGAAGTATGATGGTCTCTTCGTGGAAAGTTATTTTACGAAGGGATTACCGTGTAATGTTAAGGTGATGTGTATCCGGGACAACAATGCACGCCAATGAATTCCTGACATCGGATCCTCCTGCTCCTGAATGCCTTTCTCAATAGCGACCTGCACGTCGGTGAGCGCAGACAACGCTAGCCCGGTATAGGTACTGCTCTGAAGTTCAGGGAATATCTTTTTCTCGCATACGGTAATAAGATAATTGACATACGCTTCCTGTACGCGCTTACGAAAAACATCAATGTTCTCACCGGTCTCACATTCCCTGAACAGCGCCTTTGTCAATTGGGTTACCAATGTCAGGATACTTGTTCCATCCCCCAGCTTCACCCGGGTCGGAAAGTAGTAAGTGAGTAGCGAGCGCAACATCGATTCCTGCAGACCGGCCACCTTGTTAGACAGCTTTATCCTTTCCGTACGTGTCAACCATTCCGGTGTCTCGAATAGCATCGCATTCAGGAATTCCAGTCGAAGTTGATCCTGCTTCCTCCCTGGCAACGGCGTATCAGCCCGCAAACCTACAGCTACCGATTCGATCAATAGTTCGTACTGCTTATAAATCGCCCCGTAAAGATCCTCCATTTCAGGATCATCAGCATTGGTCCAGTTCCCCAGGTTTTCTACCACCAATTTCAGGTTGCTCATCCCCAGCGTTCCGGCATAGACCGGGTCGTCGCCCAATTCATGATCGACATCGGTATAATAAGTCTCAACGAACAAGTTTCCTGCGCCCTCCTTCCAGGAACTCATATACGGAATCTCATCGAACGGATTATCCACCCCTGCGATTGATCTGTATCCGCAGCGGATCGCCCAGTAATCCGCTTCACCAATTCTCCCGTAAAAATTCTCTATACCATCTCCCGGCTGCGCGACATAGTTGCCGCGCGTATAGTCCATGACCGATGCAGACAGTCCGTGTGTGACCGAAAACGTCGGCGACCGCAACGAATCAACCGGGTACAACCTGTTGGCGCTCATATAATGGCTTAGTCCAAGCGCATGACCGACTTCATGAGAAATTACATCCCGGACCAACTCACCTTTAACAGAATCAGGCATCGTCCCCCTGACATTGGGGTTTGCAGCCGCGGTTTGAACGAAGAACCTGTCGGCCATCAAGTCAATCTTGCCCTTTCCAAGTTGAATGGAAACCTCTATTATCTCGCCCGAGCGGGGATCGTGTACAACACCGGCATAAGCCACCGAACTTCCAGGAACGTACCGCACCACCGCGTGCATCTCCGGTGTCTGCCAGTCGTCGCGGCTGTCTTCCACCTGAACCGCAATAATAGCGTCCCGGAAGCCCGCACGCTCAAACGCATTCTGCCAGTCTTCGATACCACGTTTCACATACGACCGCCATTTCCGCGGCATAGAGGGGTCTATATACAGGATGATCGGTTTTACAGGTGTCACGAGCTCACCACGGTTATACGCCCGCCAGTCCGACGGCTCCAGCCTCCAGCGCCAAATATAGTATTGTGGTCTCTTCCCATCGTAGACTACCCCGTCGAATCGCCGGGGTGCAACAAGAAATCTGCCCGGCACGATCTCAAGTCGCGGATGCATGGGTTCGTCGGGTAGCAGGTGAATGGCGTGCGTCATCTCAAGCGTAAGTGAGTTAGTGGGACTGTTCGGCACGTCAGACGCATAAAATGTCAGCATTTGCACAAACTCAACTTTACAGTCGGATACGCGCACCGACGTCAGGCCGGAACGACGCGGGTCAGCGCCGGAGACACCAAACCTGTTCGGCACTTTGACCCAGGGTAAGGTTGAACTGAATAATTGTGAAACATCAACCACAAATGATTTCCCCGACTTATCCTCCGAAACGATATCAAACGAATAAAAGACAGGAGCTACATTATTCGCCCTTACCGCGCCCGATATCTCAGAATTGACTTCATGCGGAACATCGGCTCTGACAAACCGTGCGAGTATCCTCGCGTCATGCCTTTCAAGCACAAACATGAGCGGGAGTTGTTTAGCAGGCCATTCGTCCCAGTACCTTCCTACACCCTGCAGATCGAATCCGAAAGCATCACCTGTCAGCAGGGTCACGAACAGCATTTCCTTGCCAAGCGTGGAATATGGAACAGTCAGGAAATAGCGGCCATCCTTCTTCGCACATGACAGAAACGGCACAGTACCCGACTCCCGAGGGTGCGCCGCAATATCAATGGCGTTGCCCACGCAGAAGAAAATCAAAACGATCGTCAATACTCTCATATTAATAAGCGGATCTAAGGATGTCTCTATTGATCAGAAATGGTCCGGGAGATCGCGCGACAACCGCGAAGCAAACGTCGTCCTGACGCCTTCTCAAATATAGATACCAATCAATTTATATACAAATACCGCAATCATTTGATCAACCTGGTAGCGCAGCTTGCCGGCGATGAAATATCGGGACAAAACGTTTCAACTGGCATTTGGCCAGCACGTCAAAAAGTTTCGCGACGAACGGGGCTGGTCACAGGCGCAACTGGCCGCAGTTTCAGGGCTGGACGCAAACCAGATATCCCGGATCGAAAATGGCAGGCATGCGGCAAACCTTCATACCATCAGAGCATTGGCGGCTGCACTTGGTAAATACCCGGATGAATTGCTAAGGTTTCCCTTCAATCACAAACTCAATACCGACTTCCATCCGCTCCATACCAAGACCAGCAGGCCAAACACTACCAGGCGGGTGAATGATCTCGCAAACTCACCATTTCTCGACACGCCCAGAACCGTGGCCCAGATCGTGGCGCAAGACAAAGAGAAATACCGGATTGCTTTGAAAAGCTCCGCGGTTTCCGGCGTACTGGGTAAACTTGTCCAGGAACGAAAAATCAAACGAATACCATCTCCGGAAACAAAAGGCCGGTATCTCTATCAAAGGAGAAAAAAGTAAGTGACTCCGGAATAGAAGCTGTCTGCAGTATGAAATCTTCTACGGACTAGTAACTCTTAACAAATGTAAAGACAGATGTTAAGCTGAATTCTGAACATCCGCTACGTCATCGCTGAACATCGGCTTGGCAATATTCTACATCCATCAGCGTAGCTTTATTGAACAAACCGAAGGCCATGAAAAAGCAGATCGTTCTCAACACAATATGCTATGCGTTCATCATACTATTTGTTTACGCGGCTACCACGAAGCTATTGGAGTATGAGAAATTCACCATACAGATCGGGCAGTCGCCGCTCCTGACAAACATTGCCGGGTTCATCGGATGGTCCGTCCCCACTGTAGAAATAGTAGTCGCCGCTATGCTGGCGTTTTCGCGCACGAGGTTACCCGGATTGTACCTCGGTCTCGGCCTCATGGTGATGTTCACCGCCTACATTTTTGCCGTGCTGAACTTCAGTCATCACGTTCCCTGTTCGTGCGGCGGCATCCTTGAACAGCTCGGCTGGAAAGAGCATTTCGTTTTCAACCTCGGCTTCGTGGCGCTGGCTCTCGCCGGCATCCGTCTGCAGAGTGGTGCCCGGAGTGAAGGAGCCGACGCCAGCACACAAACGACCGGGCAATGAAACGTGATCACTTTCTGTATACCATCATAGTGCTCATCGCAAGCATCTCGATTGTCGGCGCGCTATACTCCCTCTCCGACCGGAAACCCAATCACCGGTATGCGAGCTTCACGCGAAACTTTGAAGGCGTTACACTTCTACCGGTCGACACCCTTGACCTGGGGAATACAGGTTATTACTTCGCCGGACATACGGAGCTCACCGTCTACCTCGCCAACACCCGTCGCCCGGGTAGCATTATGACGATCGGTCGCAACTTTCAGGACACCACGCACACACGCGTCGTAATCGATCATGATTCACTTGCCTACCGGGCGCTCGCTGTGAAGGTAGACTCGCCGTATTTCTACCTGCTCGACGGAACGATACCATTTATCTACAGAGGGACCCTTGAGAGCAAAACCGCAAGTCAGTGGATCACCGATACCGGCTTTTCAACGGCCATTCCTTTCGGCAATTTCGTGGCATTTGTTGTCATCCGGAATCTTGAGAACACCCTCGCCAGGCGTACACCGGATGGAACGGTCGAAACCTTTCCGGAGATCCTTGAAGAACAGGGCGATGGCATCTTCAGCACCGATGGAATGTTTCAGTACAGTAAGGCACGCGCAACGTTTGTCTACGTCTACTACTACCGCAACCAGTACATTGAAGCTGATACGAGCTTTCGGTCAGTGACAAGAGGAAATACGATAGACACCATTACCACCGCAAAGATCGTGACCCGGAACATCCGTTCGGAGAACACGCTGACGATGGCCGCCCCGCCGTTGCAGGTGAATCTCCAATCGGCGGTATCAGACAATCATCTTTTAATTCAGTCGAATCTTCTATCGAAGACCGAGGATATTGGCGCGTTTGAAACACAGTCGGTTATCGACGTGTATGACCTGAATACAAAGCGCTACCGGTACAGCTTTTATATTCCGGCGCAGCAAGGAAAGAAGGTCAGGGAATTTCTACTAGCAAGAGACACAATCCTGCTGGCGCGGTATGAAAAAAGTATTGTGAAGTACAAGGTTGGGACAAAGAGCCAGTCGGTAAAAAAATTGCGCAATAATTCCGCCATGTAGTGCAACGCCTGGCGGAGCAGGGGAAGCTGAAAACCTGTAAAAGAGAGTAAGCGATAATTTAAAACCAAATGTGTTATGAAAAAATGGAATATTATTCTGCCATTGCTTGCGTTTTTGTTTGCAGTGGTTGCGGCGTTTGCGACGACGATGGAGAAAGATAGTAGCTCCGTTATACTATCTTATTGGGATCCGGAAAATGGTTGCGAAGAGTGTACCACCCCAATTGGAGACACCTCGACCTGTGCGCCAGAAAATAAAGGGACATTCTGTGAGTGCAAGCTGACCGAGCAAGTCACGGTCACAGCATTCATCGAATCCCCCACGGAGGGATGTCTGATGGCGCAGCGGCCAAAAGATCCATAGGAACCTAAAAGGAGTTGCCAATACGGATGGCAACTCCTGGTCTACTTCAGATTAAGGAACATTTAATGCTTTTTTGATCTTAAATAACAATGCATTTAAGTGAACCTTAGACATCGCATCTTGCTGAATTGAAATACCATCACCAATAACAGCTAGTAGATCGGTCAGGACCAACATCGCAGCCCCGTTGTAGTCGGAACTTTGAAACTTTTCGTATATTCTGTCCTCGTATATATCTATGATTATGCGAACAAAGGTACTCTGAAGGCGTCGGCGGTTGGCGTTAACAGGATCACCCGCTTCAATCCCTCGAAAAATATTATCACTCAGCTCAACCAGTAGCATCAACGTCCGAGTCCCATCACCCATCCTCATCCGAGTAGCAAACAGATGACCTAGTAAGGAGTGTAGCGTTCTCTCTTGAAGATCACTTACCTTGTTTGAATATTTTCTATTTATACTGGTTAACCATTCTGGTGCATCAAACAAAGTTGCATTGAGAAATGACAGGTGACGTCTATCTTGCTTCAGGCTAGACCAAGTTGCATCCAGGATCCCTAATTTGGAACTCACTGATCTCATCAGCATCTCGTACTGACCAAATACACTTTCGTATAATTCGATCATTTTGATATCGTCGACGTCTGCCCATGCCTCCAAATTTTCAACAACCAGTTTCAAGTTACTTGTACCGAGTATTGCCGCATATACTGCATCATCGCCCAATTCATAGGCCGTATCATCATAATGATCCCCAATAATAAAATTCTCGCTGCTTTGGTTCAAGGAGATCGGGAATGAAATTTCATCGAACGGATGCACCACATCAACCACTGGCTTGTATCCGTAGGCGATTGCAAGGCAGTCCAACTCGCCGATTCGTCTATAAAAATTCTTCACACCATCTCCAGGCTGAGCAATGTGGTTGCCACAAGTGTAATCCATGATTGAGGCCGATAGACCGTGCATCGCAGTGAAGGAAGGCGACCGCAACGAGTCCACAGGATAAGCTCTGCTTGCACTCATATTATGTTGCAACCCTAAGGCATGCCCCACTTCATGGGAGATTAGCGCCCTAACGAGCTCGCCTTTCACTGAATCGGGCATTTTCCCCCTGACTATCTCGTTCGCAGCAGCAGTTTGAACAAAGAACTGATCAGCCATCGATTCAATCATATCCTGCCCGAATTGGATAGAGCACTCCAGGATTTCACCGGTACGCGGATCATGGATTATACTGGCATAAGCCACCTTGCTTCGCGGAACATAACGGACAACCGCGCGCATTTCAGGGGTCTGCCAGTCCCTCTTACCATTTCCAGCCTGGATCGCCCGAACGGCGTCCTTGAAGCCCGCATACTCAAACGCCTCATTCCAGTCTTCAATTCCGCGTTTCACATAAGCTCCCCATTTCGGGGGTATGGAGGGGTCGATATAAAACGTTATAGGATGAACTGGCAAAACGAGTTGATCCCGATTATACAACCCCCAATCTGATGGCTGCATTCTCCAACGAAAAATATACCGATTCGATCGTACGAAATCATGTGCGGTAAGGTCAAACCAGTGTACAGTATAAAACCTTTGTAACCCAAGGTCGAGCCGCGGAATCATTGAATTCTCTGGGAGTAACACGACGGCATGTGTCAATTCAAGCGTAATTGCATTCGTAGGATTGCCAGGGACGGAGGTTGCACGATAGGTCAGAAGCTGCCTAAACTCAATTTTATCATTTGAAATGCGAAATGACTTAAGTCCTGACCTAGATTTATCAACACCAGAGATCCCGAACTTCGACGGTATTTCTACCCAAGGCAAAATCGAAGCAAACAAGTCAGTGACGTCAATCGACACCGTACCTCTACCAACGTCTCTGGATTCAATATCAAATACATAGAAAATAGGCGCCAGATTGTTGGCCTTGCTCGACGATGTTTCCCCATCAATATTCGAAGCGATGTCCTGCCGGATGAACCTCATCAGGATTTTGTTATCCATTTCCTCAAACACGAAGACAACCAAGGGTGCGGAGAACCTTGTCAGGTATTTGCCGGCGCCATAGACATCGAAATCAAATGCATTGCCTGTCAGTTGCGTCACAAATAGCATCTCCTTATCTAACGTCTCTTCAGGAATCGTGACGACATAACGGCCGTCATATTCTGCACAAGACAAAAATGATCTATCTGGTAACCTAATGTCCCAGTGTTTTGCCAAGATCTCATCGGACCAGACGCTTACACTTAGATACCAAAAGAAAGTAATTGCCAGGGTCTTGATAATCAGTACTAAACACCTCATCATCAATAGCCCAAGTTCTGGGTTAAAAATGGATTCAAATTCAGCTCAGACTGCGGTATCGGACGAAGCATATCCTCGGGTGTCCAGTCCGGCTTAATACTTCCCAAGACCGTATTGGCCCTGCCGGTCCGCACAAGATCGAACCATCGGTGTCCCCATTCACTAAACAACTCGACGCGTCGCTCGTGCATGATCGCATCAAGCACAGTACTCTCGTTACTGGCGGTGGTATTACCCAATCCTGCCCGATTTCGAATGGTGTTGACGTCTGATTCAGCACTGTTGGATCCAATAATCCTTCCAAGATGGGCACGAGCCTCTGCCCGAATAAGATATTGCTCAGCAAGCCTCATTAAAACAGTGAACTCGATTTGATCATCCGATCTAAAAATCTTGTACTTGCCCGGATAACGATATATCACATCATTAAGCAAAACGCTATCGACCCAAGAGCTCCTTCTTTTATCATCGGCTTCAAAAGCAGCAAGCAAATTATCTGTCGTCAGGTAGCTTGGTGGCACCCCTAATGACAACAGAAAGGGGCTCGGTAAAAACAACCGCGCCTCTTTGGAATTATTCATATCATTCCCCAAAGGGTAAAATTGGAAGATTGCCTCACGGCTCCCCACTAGGAAAACATCACCCAGATCAGGTTCCAATGTAAAAATGGTCTCCTGGCCGATAACAGCAGTCGCTTCGAACTCTGCCTTGTTCCAATCTCCCATAAAAAGATAGGTCCGTGCCAGCAGAGCAGTGGCTGTCCATTTGTTCACCCGAGTTCGGAGACCCCCACTTAAGCTGTAGTCCTCCGGCAAAAGTCTCTGGGCATCGATCAGATCGGAAACGATTTGCTGATACACCTGATCCGTACTCGCTCTTAAAACGGCGGTGTTAACCCGGTAGTCCGACGAAAGCAATAAAGGCACCTCTCCCCACAAATTGACCAGATAGAAATAGCAGAACGCCCGAAAGAACTTTGCTTCACCCTCAAGACGCATCGCTGTCTCAGCAGACAAAGCATCGGAATGCTTCACACCTTCCATTGCCGAATTCGCCAGATAGATAAGGTGGTACAAACTGGTCCAGTTGCTAGAGACGTAGGGATCAGTAGAACGAAGTGAATTCTCCAAATGATCCGCATAGGAAGAAAGGTCGTTCATTAACTCATCCGAGGCAATTCCCTGCAACGCAGAAAGAGTTGATCCCGATCCTCCGGCAAAACTTGTTTGTAGATGCATAGTGGAGTAGATCCCTCGGATCGCTGATTCAGCAACGGCGTCACTTGAAAACACTGTAGGAGTTGACAACTCATCCTTTGGTGGGTCGATCTGGACAAAGTCCTGGCAGGAGATCATTGCTAGTACCAATAGCCCCGAGCAATAGAGTAGTATATGTCGTTTCATAGTAATTTTGTTTGGATTAAAACGTTGCTTGCAATCCCACACTCATCATTCTGAGGGGAGCGCCAGCGTTTGTTTCAGGGTCAAGTCCCTTATAATCAGTGAAGGTCACGAGATTGCGTCCCTGCAGATAAATCTTACTCTGTTTTACACTCAGTCTGCTCAGCCACCGTTCCGGAAATTGCCAGCTAATAGACAAATTTTTTACCCTCATGAACGACAAATTATCTACGTTTCCATCGCTTGATTCCCAAGTGGTCTGCGCAGTAAAAGCTGCTCCCCTAGTCGCGAACTTTTGAATGTCCTTGATATCGCCACTTTCCTGCCAACGGTTCAAAACCTCCACTGGCTGGGGTGCCATGGCACCAGGCGTAGAAAACCAAGTGAGGTGGGAGCTACTCTTTCGATCTGTGAAGTGTAACATCACTTCCAATTGGAATCCCTTGAACGTAATCGAGTTTACAATCCCGCCGTAGTAGTTAAGACCACGAACGAATGTAGCTATCTGATCACCCGATGAAATAGTGCCGCTTTCGTCCAAGTCGGTGAATTGATAGATTCCCGTTTCTGAATCGATCTGAGTGTAATCATACGCGTACGAAAAGCCTTCTATCGGCTCACCGACCTTATAGCGTTTGGCATTGGGAGAGATATCGAGATTCGGATACTCAATGAGCTCGTTGCGAGGTATCGTTAAATTGACGGATGTAGACCAGGTCAGTCCGCCCGACTGAATATTGGACGACTCAATTTCGAATTCCCAGCCAGTGTTTTGTACTGTCGCGGGTAGGTTGTATTGTATAGAACTGAATCCGGTAGTCGCCGGTAATGGAAGTCCAACGAGCTGGCTGGACGAGCGATTCCGATAATAGCTGGTGCCTAGCGATATCCTGTCTTTCAAAAGACCAAACTCCAGCCCAAACTCGAGCTTTTCGTTGCTCTCCCAGCCGTAATCTGGATTGGCAAGCCTCGAAGGTACCAATGTAGGTTTGCCTTCATACTGGTCCCATAATATAACGTTAGAGTAAGTATCAAGATATCCGTAATTGCCGATCTGATCGCTTCCGGTGATTCCGTAGCTAGTCCTAAGTTTGGTGAAACTAAAAAACGGAAATACATTTCTGAAAAATTTCTCATTGGACAATATCCAGGCAATTCCTACGGCCCCAAAATTTGCAAATTGTCTGCCGGGACCAAACCTGCTAGACCCGTCCCGGCGCCCTGTTAGATTCAGGATATATCGGTCCTCATAGTCATAGTGAACGCGGCCAAAGAGCGCAATGTATCGGTATTGCGAATAGTAATTGCCCGCAACAATCTCTCCAGCCGGGGCTGACGCTATATTGTATAGCAATTCATCGTTCTCGATACCCTCGGCGTTCACAGTGACACTTTCTGTTGTGTTGTCCTGAAAGGTACCCCCTAATAATGCCGTCAAAACCCCTCGTCCGACATCCGTGAGATACTCTACCTGTGGTTCTGCGATCCATGTGGTTCCGGACGTTGTTGAGAATCGTGCCGAACCGGTAAGATTGGGAGATGCAGGGTTCAACGCACTGATTGGACTGAGGCTTCGCTCGCGAACGTTGGTGTTGTTGTATCCCAGCCTCGACTTAATCGTCACCTTATCCAATACCTTGTAGGCTATCTGTAGACTGGAAAGTGAACTAAATGTTCTTGCGTTGTAGTCACTTTCCAAGTTGGCGACCGGATTGTTCCAGGATCCACCCTGCCAGTTTATCCTCCCATCTTCAGCGTATAGCGCGGGTGCGTTCGGCGGTAACTGGTAGATTACATCGAAAAAGCTAACGGGGCTTAGATTGTTGTCCTCTAGTCCTCCAGTCGTAGTCAGGTTAATGCTGAATTTCTTGTTGTCCGACGTGTGGGCCAAATTCACGTGGAGCGAGCTCCTCGAATAGCCCATATCCCCCGGATGTACTGTTGTCTGTCTACTGTGACTACCTCCGATCAGGAACCGCGTATTGGCCGACCCACCAGATACATTCAACTGTGCTGTGCTGAAACGAGCTGTGCCCCCAAGCAATATCTCCTGCCAGTCGGTGTAACGGTCCTTGTCCCAAGCACCGTTCAGGTCGTAGTCGGCCGAACCAGGCGTACGCCCGTCATTGGCAAACGCTTCCATCCGCATCTCCAGGTATTGCTCCGTGTTGAGCAGTTCCATCCGATTGGCGATGTCGCCTACACCAGTCTGAAAATCTGCCTCGATCTCTGTTTGCCCACCTTTGCCCTTTCTAGTCGAAATCAGTATCACACCATTGGCACCCCTTGACCCGTAGATAGCTGTTGCATCTGCATCTTTCAATACCTCAATGCTCTCAATGTCAGCTGGATTGATAATGCTCAGAGGGCTAGGCTTTCGAAGCAGTCTAGTTGGATTTATTTGTAGCAAGGTGTTTGCCTGATATGGGACACCGTCAACAACATACAGCGGGTCATTGCCATCCTCGCGCAAACTATTTCGGCCACGTATCTGGATCCGGAACCCGCTGCCGGGGGTTCCCGAATCTTCAGTGATATATACTCCTGTCATTCTCCCCTGTATCGCGGCCATAGGGTTCTGCACGGGTTGATTCTCAATCGCTTTTGCATCGACACGAGCAATACTGCCGGTGCGCTTGCGGTCTTCCACTTCCCAGTACCCGGCGTTCACCACCACCTCGCCGAGGTTCGTCGCGTCTTCACTCATAGTGACGTCTATCGCGGTGCGCCCGTTTACCGGCACCTCCACCGACCCATACCCGATGAATGAAAATACCAGCACATCATTTTCTTCCGTGCCTACCGTGTAGTACCCGTTTGCATCGGTGGTCGTGCCGTTTGTCGTGCCCTTTACCAGCACACTGACACCCGCCATCGGTACACCGGTCGATGCATCCGTCACCGTGCCGGCAACCTGCATCAAGACAAACGCGCGCAACGGTTCGCTACCCGCTCCCTGCCCGGGATCGCTGCGCGTACCGCGCGAAGACGAAATCTTCTTCAGCGTGATGACTGCATCCTTGTCGTGT
This sequence comes from uncultured Roseivirgaceae bacterium, assembly GCA_964493505.1. Taxonomy (GTDB): domain Bacteria; phylum Bacteroidota; class Bacteroidia; order Cytophagales; family Cyclobacteriaceae; genus Chryseosolibacter. The sequence goes on along the minus strand of CAZBNP010000012.1, from coordinate 93,977 downwards.
ACATTATACCGGATAGAACGCGCTGGGAACAATGCTTCCAATGCGTGACGCAGCGTTCGCTTTTCCACAGAAAGCGATACGTTTGGTTCATCCTCCAGCTGGCTGTTGCTGTAAGCGAATTTCACCTGCGCTACCTTCTCGATCTCCTTCAGCGCACGTTCAAAGGGAAGGTCAACCAGCTCGACGGTAATCTCCCGGTCGAGCAACTGCGCGTAGTTGGAATGGGAGAGTGCAACTCCGCATAAGGTGATGGCTATCACTGCCTGGACCACACATACACGCATAATATTCAAGAGTTTTAGCGTAAAATTTTTTTTCATAAATTGATAGGGTATTTGTTCTGGTTTCTGTCTGGAATCGGACAAAGCATCCCCGCCCTGCTCAAAATGAGCGGTCCATTGTTGTCGAGACATGGAATCGGGGTTTTCCCCGCCTTCGTAATACCGAACGCGAAGGCGGGTTCCCCGCCGTAGCTTTCTCAGTCGCCGATGTCCGTCTGCCTAAGGAAAACCCTTAAGGCAGACCTTAGCGAAGAGATAGCGTGGCGGGGATTTTCCTCCTAGGTAGAATCAAACAGTGACTTCGGATTAGGTTTCATATTCAGCGTTAGTTTAGGTTCGCAATTAATCGCATCCCTGACCGGAAATATTGACCGTCCCTCGGTCAACCGTGTACGTCAAACCCAGGACCTCGGAAACCAGTCGCAAGGAATTGTCGAGCGACGTGTCCGTGAGATCAATCGTAATCCTGCATGCACGGATCGCAGGGTCTGAGAGCTTCACCGTCACATTGAATTTCCCCTCCAGTCGCCGCAATACATCCCCCATGTTCGCGCTCTCGAAATGCATGTCATAGTCTGTGTCTTCCGTTAATGTGGTGATATCGCTTCGTCGGGTTTCAAGCTTCTCAAATGTTCCGTCCAGGCGACAGATCGCCTTTTCGTGCATCACGAGATCGATGCCGTCTGCGTTGGCTGAGGATGACAGGTTTACGCTACCCGTCAGCACCGTCACTTCAACAATGTCCTTTGTAGCCCTGACACTGAAGCTGGTGCCGAGTACCTTTATCCTCGCGTCGCCACAGGCAACAATAAAGGGGCGATCCGCATCTTTCGATACTTCGAACAACGCTTCCTCGCCTTCAAAGACCGCATACCGTGTTCCTTCATCGGGCTTCTCCTGGTACACCACTTTACTTTGGCCGCGCAACCATACCAGCGACCCGTCGTTGAGAATGACCTTTTCGACACGGCCCGCAGACACAACTTCCGGATGGCTAGGGTCCGGCGCAACAAACTGCCAGATGACATACGAAAGCGTCGACACGATTAACAGCGATGCCGCGATCTGCAGTATCCAGCGATCGGGACGCGACCTCGTCCGCTTGGGGATCGTTATATCCTCGCCAGCCATGACAGTGCTGGTGAGCTTCCGGAAGATACGGTCTTCCTCCTCCTTACTGAGCTCGAGATCAGTGTTATCTTCAGCGCCCATGGCATCCAGCCATGCTTCGATCTTGGCACGCTCAGCTTTCGTGACTTCTCCCCTGACATACCGGTCCATCAGGTGGTCCAACAAGGATTTTTCCATGAACGAAATTTGTAAGGTGTGTTCTAATTTACAAAAACGACCAGCCTCTTTCTATATACAGGTGACTGTATTACGCGAGACTATGAGTGAAAAGGTGGATAATTGTGAGAATTTTCCCGCCACTACTCCGCGGTCTTGAAAATTTTGTCGTAAGACGCCCGGAAGTGGCTAAAGGCTTTCGAGATATAAAGCTCAACAGTGCCCTTGTTGATGTGCATGCGCTCTGCTATCTCTCCATTACTGAGGTTTTCTATGAGGCGAAGTTTGATTGCTTCCTGGCACCGCTCCGGCAGCACCTGGATGTGATCCAGCAGTGTAGCGCAAATGGCGCGGGAATCCCTTAGTGCTTCGTCGCCAACCGTATCGTATATCGCTTCGAACAACCGGTAGTGGTCGGCAAATCTTCTTCTGACATCGCGGTGACTGAAATAGCGGATCACCATATAGCGCACGGATGTAAACAGGTATTGCCGCAGGGATGTTATCGCAAGATGTTCTCTGCGTTTCCAAAGTGATTCAAACACATCGTGAACAATTTCTTCACAATCCTCTCTGACGCGGATCTTCCGCAGCGCATAAGAAAAAAGATCTCCTGCGTATCTGCGATAGATCGTCTCAAACGCCTGAGTATCTCCCTGCCTGAGAAGATCTGTCAACTCCATATCCAGATATTTCAAATACGGATTCATTTGACGAGATGTGTGGTGCATTAACCCTGCTCAGACAAATATATTATCCGTTAATCAAATAGGCGTCATACATGACGCCTATTTGATCATCTATTCCGTGCACTTTTCCTTCGTGGAGCGCGACCTGTATTTCTTTTACAAAGCGGTAGGCAAATTAGTTCGCAAGCACCGTGGCACGTGGGGGATGTCACAACAATACCTGGCAGACGCGGCGGGTCTAAACAAAGTACAAATACAAAGGATTGAAAATGCGAAGTACCCGCCTAACCTCGATCACCTGCTAGCGATAGCAAAAGTGCTGGGCGTGCAACCGGTGGTATTCTTCGACGTCGACTACCAGATCGAGGTCACTAAGCCTACCCTGCCCGGCAAAAAACGAAAAGAGCATGGAACCACTACCCACTTCCTCAACAAAAATATTGAGGAGAGTGAGTTTCTAAACTCACCCAAGACAACAGGACAGGTTGTCGCTGAATTCAAAAGGAGGTACAACCTCGTTCTCACCAGCTCGGCTGCTTCGGGTATGTTGACAAAGGCGGTGAAAGAAGGAAAACTGGAAGCATCACCAGGATCAAAGAAGGGGAGCTTCCGTTACCAAAAGCGGAAGGAAAGGAAACGCAGATAGCATCTCGCTAAAGAATCGACTTCCATCGTTCCCGCATAATATACGAATTCAGCCACCGCGCATCCTCATACCATCGCGTCACACAAAGGTCATAGTTTGTCTGTAACTGAGATGACATGCGTTCAAGCTCCCGGCGAATCTCATCAATCTGCTCAAGAAGCATTTTCAACTCCTCAATCTTCTGCATATAGAAGAACAGATTGATCCGCTGATGGATCACCAAATCTTTCCGCACACGCAAGTCACCTACAAGCAGTTCCATCCGGTCAATCAGTTTGTGAAGCTTTTCGGGTTGATTCATGAAGAGGGGGTTACCGCATCAACGCGAAACAATCAGGAACCGGACCCTATGAAGAGTGAGTTTGGGTGCTACCATCCGGCCCTGAATGTTTTCGCTTTGGCGTTCACTTACTATAAGTGACGCCAGATTTGAAAACACATAGCCGGATATCAAGACTTTGTCGTTCACTTCCGGATTATAAGCGATGCCACCAAAAAGAAAGAATAACCACCACCACACCCATCAGCACCAAAACTGAAACCATTACTCGTCTCTGCCGTCGCTTCCGAAGGTACCCCGTTACGCGCACCCGGATCGCTTCGAAGGCGCCCGGAGCGTCCTTGCCGTCCCGGGATAACAATGAATGCTTCCGCAGCAATTTGATATCCTCAAACTCCTGGCGGTTCCCTTCGCTTTCAAGTATCCATTCCTGCAATAGGATATTTTCCTGTCGGGTTGCCTCCCCGGAAAGTACTCTATAAATAAGTGTTGCGTAATCCATCGCTCTGCATGCTATTATTAACTCTCAAAATATCCGGTTTTCCCTATGTCCATATCAATATTTTTTGTTGAGGCGCGTCTGCAATTCTCTCCGAAGGCGTTTTCGCGCACTCGTCAGGCTCCGCTCCACAGCCTTTATCCCAACACCAAGACGCGCGGATATCTCCGGATTGGTCAACTCCTCGTCCATTTTAAGCGTAAGGCACTGGCGTTCCCGCGGTGGAAACCGCGCTATCATATCGGCGATCTCCCGCGCTATTTCGAACTGAATGATGTGCGATTCAGCCGATTGCTCGGATTCCTCCACTCGGACTGCGTGTATCTTTCGTTCGTTGAAAAGGCTCTTATTATAATACGACATCGCCCTGTTCCTGACGATCCTGACAAGGTAATGCTCGATGGATCGCTCGTGCTGTTTTCCGAGTCGCCTGGAATTCCTCCATACATGAAAGAACGCTTCCTGCACGATATCTTTCGCAGCGGCGTCATCGTGAGTCAGACTAAGCGCGATCTCGACCAAGCCGCCGTAATACCGGTCGCAAAGAATTCTTATTGCCTTTCCGGGAAGGGAGAAAAGCAGCTTTCGGATTTCGTAGTCGTTGAGAGGGGCTGACATTGCCTGAAGATTTCTCTTGACAATACCGGGAAGGATTTCCTGGTGTCCCGCCCAACCACAAATTGGCTGGCAGGGTTGTTTAAGTTAGTGTTTATTTGTGAAAAATGAAAGAGGGAATCGGTGAGCTGTTGTGCCGGTGGGCGAGAAGGGCTGGTGGGCGAAGGTCGAGAGTCAGGGTCACCGGGGTAATGCGAAGTAAGAGGGGGTCAGTCCTTTTCTGTGATCTCCGAAACCGAACATCGTGGGTTTATATTCGCCAACAATATCAACACTGCCTTTTTCGGGTATCCTGTCTTCAATTCCCATACCCCAGTAGCATGCGTTCACCAGCATCCTTCTCAGGTCCTCATTCTGAAAATCTACCGCCGCGCCCATCGTCGTCGTAAACACGCGGGCGACGATACCTTTTTCATTCGTATAATTTCTTGTCCACGCAACCGGCATAGCGGGCTTGTCAAACGCCAGCGGTACATCGGCATTCATTCCTTTCGTGTTCTGACCGTACATCAGGACTTCCGCATCAGCGGGAAGGTCTCGGACGGTGTATACATCGGTGGCTCCCCAGATATCCCTGACTCCGCGCAGCACCGGATGGGTCTGCATCAACCCGTTAATAATTCCCCTCGTGCCTTCCTCTCCGTGATGTCCATGATGTGACACCCACGTCTCTCCCAGCACCTGCCGGCCATACCCGTCTTCCCAACCACTGACTTTGCTATCGAACGTGTATCGTGCATAAGGACTCTTCCTATTCCGGGTGTAACGAAAGGCATGAGTCGAAGTACGAAGCGCAATAACCGGCTTACCCGAGAGTCTGTATGCATCGATGAATTTCATCTGATCATCGGGAAGCTCTCTGAACCTTAACATCATGACCATAAGATCGGCGGTCTCGAGCAAATGTAATCCGGGGATATTGGTCTGGTATTCCGGATCGATATTGCCAGTCGCCGGATCTATTGGAAAAAGCACCGTGCATTTGAATCCGTGATGCACGGCGAGAATTCTGGCTAGCATCGGCAGAGCTTCTTCCGAACGATACTCCTCATCACCGCTAACGAAGACGATATGCCGGGCATTGGCTCCTGCGTTTTCGTTATAAGTGATCCATTGCCTGCCCGGCTGTGCGGCAACATAAAGATTACCGCCCGCGATAAAGGCCATGAGGACAAAACAAATCCGTACAGTTGAGTTTATTTTCATATCGCAATTTTCGTTAGTGGTGTTGGCCGAAGCACTTCATCAAATATACCGTCCACTACCGGACAGCCACGCGGCGATCCGCTTCAAAACAGGCTGCTCGTCAGTCGATCTCCGGGAAGGCTGAACGCTCCGGCTCCTGACGCGGTAAAGAAAAAAAGAACGTCGCACCCTGGTTGACGACACCCTCTGCCCAGACCGTACCACCGTGACGCTCAACGGTTCGCCTGACCGATGCTAGACCCATGCCGGTGCCTTCAAACTCTCGCTCATCATGAAGACGCTGGAATACCTTAAACAGTTTTGATGCATACGCCTGTTTGAAACCCACTCCATTGTCCTTAACAAAAAAAACATCTTCACCCGGTCTTTCTTCATGACCGATCACGATCGTGGGGTACTCTTTGTAAGAAGAAAATTTGATGGCATTGGAAATCAGGTTCCGCCATACACGTTCCAGGAGACTTTTGTCGGCCGACACAGATGGTAACGGCCCGATCGTGATCGTCACTTTCGATACGACCGGGTTCTCAAATGAACCAATGCAGGTGCGTATGATCTCTTCAGAATCAACAAGCGTCTTCACTACTTCCTTGTTTGCCAGACGTGTGAAGGCGAGCAGATCGTCAATCATATTATTCATCCGGATTCCGCCGCGTCGCACTGCCTCCAGGGCTTTCTTTCCTGAATCATTCAATGCGGCGTAACAATCTTCCTCTATGATCAACGAGTATCCCAGAATCGCGCGCAAAGGCGCCCGGAGATCATGTGAAACGGAATATGCAAAAGTCTCCAGCTCTGCGTTGACCATCTGGAGTTTCCGATTCGCCGATGCAAGTTCCCCTGAACATTCCGCGACGCGGCGTTCCAGGCTTTGATACAGATTGACGTTTTCCAAGGCAGCCGCGGCACTCTCGGCGAGCGATTGAAGAACGTCCTTCTCGTGTTCCGTCGGCATGCGATTCGCGGCCCAGTAGCATCCGATTGCGCCAACGGGATCTGTCGTCCTGATGGGCACCATCGCAAGGCTCTTGACGAAGGTTGGTCTGTAGGTATCGTGTGGAATGCGGTCGTCCTGGTATATGTCTTCAATAAAAACCGGCTTTCGGTTGAGCATCGTCCAGCCACTGATACATTCCGCTATCGGAAAACGCCTGCCCTTCCACAGCGGCCCGATAGCGTCTTCGTCGGCATGGAAACATTCATCACCGTCTCTCAGAATAAACGCGACTCCGTCGGCGCCAGTGAGCGATCGCGCAGCAGTCTGAACAATTCGCATGATCTGTTCCATACTTCGCGCCAGCGAAAGTTGCTGTATAGCATCGACAAGAGGTGTCATAGTTCTATTGAGGAAAGCGTTGGTCAAAAATATCGTTTTTAAGCGCCAGACCCAATTTTATTTTATCTGGTTTTCTGTTCGACCAATATTTGCGTCGCAGGCAGGTCGTCCTTAATTTCATCGAACACCAAATGATCAATATTATGAACAAAGAGAAAGACCCTCTCCTCTCTGGCGAAGATGCGATCAAAGCGGAGAACACATTGCTCAAGTTAAAACTCGGACTTGAACACGGTATGGAAATGTGTGATAGCACGCTTCCGCCCGATGTGGAAAACCAGTGGCTGAAATCTGTCTATGCATTTGAACAGCAATTCAGGAATGCCAAACGGATCAAGCTTTACGACTACCTCGGGCAGCCTTCCTTCAAGGCATACGCTAACCTGAAGCCCCACCAGATGCGCGACGAGCGACTGCGGCTGGAAGTGATCATGGAAAACAACAATGTAAAATTAAGTTACCTCTGCGAATACGATGACGCTACCCTGTACCGGTTCATCACTGAAGAGTTGTTCTATCACGAAGTAGACGACATGCGTATTCCCGGCCTGACTTTGCATTTTACATACGAGGAATTCCATCCCAACCATGAATACGATCTGCAGCGCGAGGCGACGGATTTCATCAACGCAGTGTACACCCGGGAATGGGACGAGCAGTTTGACGATATCAAAATCACCCGGGACGTAAGCTACGGCGATAGGATATATGGGCACAAGGAGACAGCCGCGCTCATCAGGGCATTTCAGGAAACGCACGGCGCCCTGAAGATTTTGGATCTCGAATTCGAGGAGGTTAAGGTCGGCCATGATCTGTCGAGAGGTGTTGTTTACGCGCGGCTACTCATCTCGGGGGGAAAGGATTCCGGAAAGCCGGTGCACTATCGCGGGGTAGCGTCGCTGGGCTTCGTGCGTCTGGACCAATACTGGTATATCAACCGGTTCGATTTGCCGGGATTTGACGGCGATAGCTGCTAACGCGGACAGAAGAGCGGGCTGAATATCCATGAGCCGGGAATAAAAAGTCTTTGTGCTTCAAATTGACAACAGAGTAGAAGTGATATATTTGCGGGGTAAAAAGAGGAGTGGCAGAGTGGTTTAATGTACCGGTCTCGAAAACCGGAGATCCTTTACGGGGTCCGGGGGTTCGAATCCCCCCTCCTCTGCAAACGCTCCTGCACAAAGCCTGACGTAGTCGGGCTTTTGTTTTACGGCGACACGAGCCAAGCATCGCTTGGGCGAGAGGCGACGTAAAACAAAAAACGCGAGCGCAGCGAGGCGGTGCAAGGAGCGTTTGACACGCCCCACAAATGGGATCACCGAAGGTAATCCCCCCTCCTCCGCTGATAACTTAACAAGCAAAGTCAAAACCCCGAATTCGTAAAGGATTCGGGGCTCCAGGAGCTCTTCGAAAGGAACAGGACGTCCAAACTTCCGCAAGAGAGGCTTAAAAAAATCAAATTTATTCAGCACAGCCCCCCACATCCCGAAGTGCGGCATCCAGGAAAGGTATTCAGTGCGGGAGGCGATCGCGAAAATATCCATACGTCCACGTTCCGGCGACCGCGCTGGCAAGCGTAACCATGATGACCAGCGCTCCGGTTCCTATCTGCGCAAACAACGGCCCGGGACACGCACCCGTCAACGCCCAGCCGGCTCCAAAAAGCAAACCGCCATAGATATTTCCTTTGTTTACCCGCTTCGAACGAAACTCAATCGCCTCGCCGTGAATAGTCCTGACCCCAGATTTTTTTATAATCCATACCGAGATCATCCCAACGACTACGGCTGACCCGATCACGCCGTACATGTGAAATGACTGAAGCCTGAACATCTCCTGAATACGAAACCAGGAGATCACTTCCGATTTCACCAGCAGAACACCAAAGAACAACCCGGCTACGAGGTACTTCAGGTTATACCAGAAGGGATGCCTGAGTTCCGATTCATTCATGCATACTGAATCGAGCGAACGAACTTCGAAATCGGTGTTTTCGTCGCCGTCTACGAAATCAGTTTGTGCCTTAGGAGATAGGGAGCTTCCGGATGCGATAGCCATAATATTATAGTTGGAGAACAAAGGGTAGTATGAGATTGGCGACGAAAAATCCACCGATCATAAAGCAGACTGTTGCGATGAGCGACGGCAACTGCAAAGTCGATAGGCCCGTGATTGCATGGCCAGACGTACAACCGCCGGCGTAGCGCGTTCCAAAGCCTACCAGGAATCCGCCCACCACCATCAGCACAAAACCCTGTAGGGTAAAAAGATTGCCGAAGTTAAACAGGTCCGCTGGCACCAGGGCGGAAAAGTCGCTGACGCCATAGGAAATGAGTTCTTCGCGAAGATTGTCATTGACCAGCACAGGCGCGTTCGATCCGAGAAAAACCGCGGCGATGACACCGCCGCCAAACACACCCGTCACAAAGAAGAGATTCCACATCTCCCGCTTCCAATTGTATTTGAAGAATCCGATATTCGAAGGGAAGCATGCCGCGCATATATGCCGAAGCGACGAAGAGATTCCGAATGCTTTGTTCCCCAGCAGCAGCAGCAAGGGAACGGTAAGGCCAATAAGCGGACCCGCTATATACCAGGGCCAGGGCTGCTTAAGTGTATTCAGGAGATCATGCATGCTTTTGGTTTTAAATGTCAGTGAACTTCTTCCAGGTCGCCTTTCCATTTCTTAAGACCGCCTACGAGGTTATACGAACGAAATCCTTTAGAGCCCAGAATACTGCAAGCGGCGATGCTTCGGTTACCGGCGCGGCAGTAGACAAAGTATGTTTTCGCTTTGTCGAATGTATCTACGATGCTTTCAAAATCACCTCTCCTGATGTCAATATTAATCGCACCGGGAATCTTTCCGGTCATGAACTCACCCGGCGTACGAACATCGAGAACGAGCGGGTCAGAGTTTCGTTTCATCTCCCGATCAAACTCGGCGCCATCCAGATCGATGAATGGCTTTTTCCGGTCAAATATCTTAAACATAAAATGGTAGGTGCCAACGGCGGTTACCCGGTCTTCCTGGTGACGGCAGCATAAAGATAGCCAATTTTACGAGCAGGTTTATGCTGTTTCTCAGGAAACCGGAGCGGGTTTGACGATCTCCAGGTCGCGAAGCTGCGCATTGATCACCTCAACTTCCCCGGGAGAGAGAACAAACTCACCGGCCTTTGCGTTCGCGGTAGCCTGCCCCGCATTTCTGGCGCCCGCAAGCGCGATAGTGATACCCGGCTGCTGCAACGTCCAACGCAGAACAAGCTGCGCCAGCGTAATGCCCCGCTCGTCGGCGAGGGGTTTTATCTTTTGCAGAAACACATTGGTGCGCTGGATGTTTTCGTCTGTAAAGAAGTGAAGCTTCGCGCGATGGTCTCCCTCCGCGAAAGTATATCCCGGACTCATCTTTCCGGTAAGCAGACCGCGTTCGAGCGGGCTGTAGGCCAATATCGATTTTCCCGTAGCAACGCAGTGCGGCACGACCTCTGTTTCGATATCGCGCTTTACCATACTATAAGGCATCTGGTTAGAAACAAGCTTCACGGTCTTTTCGGCTTCCATCATTTGCGCGATATTGTAATTGCATACGCCGGCATAGCGTATCTTGCCCTGCCCGATCAACCGCGACACGGCTTCGAACGTCTCCTGAATGGAAGTCTGCGTGTCGGGCCAGTGTATTTGATACAGATCGATGTAATCAGTGCGAAGTCGGCGCAGACTGTCTTCACATTCTTTGATGACGCTATCCCGTCCTGCATACCTAAAGATATCGAGTTCTTTTCCTTCGTTGTCTTTACTTTTGAAGGCAAAATCCCCGCTCGGTGTCGCGAGATCCCACCGCATTCCGAACTTCGTCAGTATCTGTACTTTTGATCGGTCTTTTCCCTGAAGCGCTTCTCCGACAATTTCTTCGCTGGTTCCCTGCCCATACACGGGTGCGGTATCAATCGCGGTAACTCCAAGGTCATAGGCAGCGTGCATCGCGCCAATGGCTTCTTTTCTATCGGTATGCCCCCACATCCAGCTTCCGGCTGCCCAGGCGCCAAATGTGATGACAGGTAATTTCAGGTCAGTGTCGGCAATCAAACGGTATTCCATGAAAGTATCTGGCTTTGTTTTTCAGGGCCAATTTAGCAAATAGTATTCTCACCCTGCCTCACCTTCGAGGATTTTGCGGAAACCGCTCAGGGTATCCAGGAGGTTGTTGCGAATGATGGGATCCGTAAGCCATGTAGGCAGTACCGGACTTGGCGTTGTAGTCACGTAGTACTCAACGTCCAGGCTACCGTTGTTTTCGCGAAAGATCCATTTTCCCGAAATACGAGGAATGCGTTGAATCTTTTGGTTCGGCGGAAATGCCGGATGATCAGTGCCTTCAAATTCAAGACGGAGGTCATCTGCGGAAACGAAGCGGCGATATTGCAAAACGCAATCCTGATTGCTCACGGGCCAGGGCAAATCGTATTCAATGTATCCGAACCATGCATTGCTGTCGCGCAAAAGAACCTTGTACACCTTGGTGTTCTTATTCCACTGTGTTCCTTTCGTCTCATCCCGGATCAGGGTCACGGCGGCGCTTGCAAGCGCTTTGATGTTAAACGTCGCCTTTACCTCGCGTGCAAGCTGGTTAGCGTCCACGCGATACCACCTTTCATAAAGCGAAATGCCGTTGCGTTTCTTAATTAACTCGAAATCAGTGGAATCCGAAAATCCGCTCATCCCTAAACTCTCGTGCGAAAGGGGAAATCCAATCAAAAGCATCATCAATACCAATTTCATAGCGTTGTCCGGTCTTACTATAAGACAACTTACAAAATCTATTCCCCTATTCCACGCGGAAATCTCCCGCACGTCTTTCGCCGTTTGTGTAATCTGCAAATTTTCGCTCCGTGGAGGCTTTTGCATTCTTCTTTCACTTATTTATTTTTGGATCACTGTACAACAGCCATTAAAAATTTTCAACCTAAAGGTTTTTTCTGCCTATGCGTACGCTATTTTCTTTGATTTTATTTTGTCTGCCGGGCGTCTCCGGCCTCCATGCAGAGGTGTCTCCCGCAAATGCCGGCGTAGTGTTATATACGCCGTTCACCCAGATCTCCGTCCCCCCCGGACAGTCTATCGACTACACGATTGATGTTATCAACAATACCGGCAGCGTGAAGAATGTGGGGGTGTCTGTTCGCGGAATTCCGAAAGACTGGACCTACAGCCTGAGGTCCGGAGGATGGACCGTGAACCAATTGTCCGTACTACCTGACGAAAAGAAAACACTGTCGCTCAATGTAGGGGTTCCGTTCAAAGTGAAGAAAGGCACTTACCACTTTTCAGTGTCAGCGCCGGGATTTACGAGTCTTTCATTGACTGTCATTGTTTCGGAAGAGGGCACCTTCAAGACCGAGTTTAGCACCAGGCAACCCAACATGGAAGGCAATGCGAAGACGTCGTTCACGTTTAACGCGGAGCTGGCAAACCGCACGTCGGAAAAACAGGTCTATGCTTTCAGAAGCAGCGCACCCAGAGGATGGAACGTTTCTTTCAAGAGCTCCGGCCGTCAGGTTTCCTCTGCGCAGGTAGAGCCGAATCTGACGGAGAACATTATTATTGAAATCGATCCCCCCGATGCGATTGCGGCGGGCTCCTACAAAATTCCGGTGTCGGCCACAAACAGCAGCACGTCTGCAAACCTGGAACTCGAAGTTGTTGTCACCGGCTCGTATGGCATGGAACTGACAACTCCGACCGGTTTGCTAAGCACTCGTGTCACGGCTGGCAACGAAAAAAGACTCGGGCTTCAGGTAAAGAATACCGGGTCGGCAGATCTTACCGGCATCACGCTCAGTTCAACAGCACCCATCAATTGGGAGGTAACTTTTGATCCGAAGGAAATTGAAAGACTGGAGCCCGGGGGTGTATCGGAAGTCACTGCCGTCATCAAGGCAGACGATAAGGCGATCGCCGGAGATTACGTAACCAACCTCCAGGCTAGGGTACCGGAAGTATCTTCGACAGCGGCCATCCGGGTTTCCGTGAAGACGCCGTTACTGTACGGGTGGTTGGGACTGGCTATTATCGGCGGAGCAGCTTCAAGCGTGTTTTACCTGTTCCGCAAATACGGAAGGAGGTAGTTGTGATCGAGAGTACCATTCAACTGAACGGCGTCACCAAGCGGTACCCAACGCATACCGCGGTCGACAACCTAACCCTGTCAATTGGCAAGGGCGAAGTGTTCGGACTACTGGGGCCCAACGGCGCCGGAAAGTCTACTACCATACTGATGATCCTGGGTTTAACAGAACCTACATCGGGGCTGGTAAAAGTATGTGGTTTCAACTCTACGCGCAATCCAATTGAGGTAAAACGCCGCACGGGGTATCTTCCCGAAGAAGTTGGCTTCTACGATGACTACAACGGTATTGAAAATCTTGTTTACACGGCGAGGCTCAACGGATTTTCGAAAACAGAAGCACGAGAGAAAGCGGAACAGCTACTTGATCGCGTCGGGTTGAGTGATGCGGCTACGAAAAAAACCGGAAAGTATTCCCGTGGAATGCGTCAGCGCCTGGGCCTGGCCGATGTTCTCATCAAAGACCCGGAAGTGATCATTCTCGATGAGCCTACGCTGGGTATCGACCCGAAAGGTGTTGACGAACTGCTGGAACTCATTTCACAACTCAGCAAAGAAGAGGGCCTGACCGTTCTGCTATCATCTCATCACCTCCACCAGGTGCAGGAAATCTGTGATCGCGTCGGTTTGTTCGTCCAGGGAAAGCTGCTCGCCGAGGGGAATATTCACACGCTCTCGCAGGGTCTTTTTGCGAACGAGCCTGTTGTAATCGAAGCCGGGATCGCCTCGGCAACACTCGCCGTAACAGAGCAAATTCAGCACTCGCTGAAGGATGTTGCCGGCGTCGTCAGTGTCAGCTGTAACGCCGGCCTGTTCGAAGTTGGCTGCTCAAGAGATATCGCTTCCGACATCGCACGCGTCATCATCGATAGCGGAGCCAACCTCAAATACCTGCAGAAAAAAGAATACGGGCTCGACGATATTTACAATCATTACTTCAAGGAAAAAGTTGAAAGTCATGCGTAAGGATATCACGGAAACCCCACTAGCCGATGTAAAAGATAATCCAGCAGCAATGCAACTGTCCGGAAACAAGCTGCGGACAACGAGTGCCTCGAATCCGTTTTGGATCATGGTAGAGAAGGAGATCTCCGATCACGTGCGGAGCTGGCGTTTCATCATTATGATAGGCCTTCTGTGTCTTACCTGTTTCGGTTCACTATACACGGCCCTGTCGAATATCAGTTCAGCGGTAAAGGCTACCGATCCCGAAGATACTTTCCTTTTCGCAAAACTGTTTACGCTTTCCGACGGTACGCTGCCGTCGTTTACAGTATTTATCAGCTTTCTCGGACCGCTCCTCGGTATCGCGTTGGGATTCGACGCTATCAACTCGGAACAAAACCGCGGCACGCTCAGCCGTCTGATATCACAGCCCATACACCGTGATTATGTTATCAATGCGAAAGCGCTCGCGGCGCTGATCGTGATCAGTGTCATGTTCTTCGCGCTGTGCTTCCTCGTCATGGGGCTCGGGTTAATGCGCACGGGTATTCCTCCGACGGCGGAAGAATTTCTCAGGATCATCTGCTTCATCGTAATCAGCATCTGCTACGTGGCCTTCTGGCTGAACCTGTCGATCCTGTTCTCCGTGCGATTTCGACAACCCGCAACGGCAGCCCTATGCGGAATTTCAGTCTGGCTCTTCTTTACGATCTTTTATCAGTTGATCGTCAATGTGATTGCCAAAGCATCCGCTCCTTCCATCATGGCGTCCGAACGCGAAATCCTGTCCTACCAGGAGTTTGTACGAAGCCTCCTCCGGCTTGTGCCAAGCCAGTTGTTCAGCGACGCTACTACTACGCTCCTGATGCCATCGGTGCGCAGCCTCGGGCCGTTGTCTATGGAACAGGTGGTGGGAACAGTTCCCAGTCCCCTGCCCCTGAGTGAAAGCTTGCTGCTGGTCTGGCCGCAACTTACCGGATTGATCGCGGCTACCGTGGTGTGTTTTGCGCTGTCGTATATGTCGTTTATGAGAAGGGAGATCCGGCCGCGGTAGTAGCCTGCAAATCAGCCTTCGTTGACAACGATCAGAACGTTATCCTGGTCTACCGCTCCGTCATCGTCTTTCACGGTAAGCCGCAGGTAGTACTTCCCGGTGTTCAGCCCGGTTGCGGTGACCGCCGGGCTGCTGGCGTGCTGGAGTGTCAAGGGCTTACCGCCATACTGAGACCACTCATACGATACGATCCTCCCGTCGGCGTCAGTAGCTGAACCCGTCAACTGTACGCTTGTGACGTTGCTGACACGTATATCTGGTCCGGCATTCGCTTTCGGAGGAATATTTGCGGCGGCAGACCCGCCCTTGTTGACAACAACGAGGACATTGTCAAAGGCACTTGCGCCCATATTGTCGGTTGCAGTGAGTCTAAAGTAGTATTTGCCCTCTTTCAACCCGCCTATCGTAAGCTTTGCAGTATTCGCGTTGGAAAGTGAGGCAGCGGCCCCGCCGTATTGGGTCCATTTGTAGCCGGTAATCCAGCCGTCACTGTCGGTAGCGGAGCCGTTGAGGGTAACGGATGTTGAAGTGATCCTGAGATCCGGACCCGCGTTGGCAATCGGCGCTACGTTCGGACCGGGCGCAGGAGAGCTTTGTGCGCCACCCGCGACATTGACCAGCATGTTATCAAAAGCAGTAGCACCGTCGTTGTCTGTGACCGTAAGGCGGAAGTAATACTTCCCGGTTTTGAGTCCACTGATTGTAACCTTGGAGGTATTCGCATTGGCCAGCGTCGCAGGAGCTCCGCCGTATTGTGTCCATTTATAGGCAGTGATACTCCCATCCGGATCGGTACCGGAACCTGTCAATGTAATGGAAGATCCACTCGTCGTCTTGTCTGTGCCGGCGTTCGCAACGGGCGGTTTATTGGGAGTCGTCGCTCCGCCGGAAGATCCTTTCCTGAAGGTCAGCATCCAGTTGAGTGCGTTTGTCTCTTTATAAACTTTGTCCCAGATATTATGACCGAGACCTGAAAACAGTGTCGTCTTCGCAAGAGGACTGGGTTTCGGGCTACAGGCATTGATCGCATTCACCATGTTTGTGGTGACACCATACGCCACAACGGCGTCGCTTGTTCCATGGAAAGCCCACAATGGAACGTTGCGTGACGCGATTGTGCAGGCTTTGCCAAGTGTATTACCGCCGGAACAGATCGGCACGGCGGCGGCAAACACGTCGGGATAGGCTGAAAGTGTTGTCCAGGTGCCGAATCCTCCCAGACTCAGTCCCGTGATATAAATCCGCTGCTCGTCGATGCGAAGATTCTTCTTCACATGGTTGACAACATCCATAACATAGTTTGCCGGCCACGTTCCATACGAGCTCTTAAGTTGTGGCGATATCACTATGAACGGATACTGTGTTCCGTACTTGATGTACCGGGCAAGTCCGACATTTGCCACTGTCTGTACTGAGTTCTTCAACGCCGTGGCATCATTGGAATTGACTCCGCGTTCTCCAATTCCGTGAAGGAATATGACAACCGGATACTTATTGTTGTTCTTCCCGTAATCCTGTGGTAGATATTCAAGGTATGCAATGTTCGAGGACGTGATCTTTGCGGTTTGTTGGGCATTCAGTTCTGAAAACGCCAGGCCGCCCAAAATGGCAAGGGCTAATACGAATCGTAGTCTCATTCTCTCAAAAAATTTTCCAGCGCCTCCTTCAATGGAATCGGCGTTGTCGTGGGATTTAAAAAGTACTTTGGAAAAACTATAGACAGATAGAAACAATCAACGCAATCTCTTCATATACTTAGATTAAAAAATGGTCAGGCACAAAATCCGATCTGCGGCACAACCGCCTCTCTATTTCAACTGCAAAGAAAACGCGACGAGGTTAAACAAATTTTGTCTGAAAAGACGAGTAGACACCAGCCTCGGGGACTCGACGGATACGGCCGTCGTTTTTTTGAAGCGCGGAATTCTCGTCCAGGTAATTCCACTAGACAGGGAATAATTTCCACATTGGCACAACGACAAAGCCGGTTCGCTCGTTTTGCGGAGGAAAGAACATTCTCTACGGCTTGCTATACAGCTGGCGGTGAATGTCCTTTAGTGTCGCTTCCGGTATCTTGATCACCTTGCGATCATAGGTCATCAATCCGTTGGTTTCAATTTCGACGTCTGTTGTTTGCGTATATACAGCCGCCGCCAAACCCATGCGTATAAGCGCGGGCATACGATCAATAAACTCCTTGTACTTCGCCAGTAACTCATCGCGGGTGGTAAAGCTCTGGTATCCCCAGTTATCTTTTTCCTGCCAGGTGTGTCCTTCGATCGGAAGCCCAAGTCCTCCGTATTCTCCGAGGACGATTACCTGTTCCTTCCCGAATATTTCCGGCGATGGCATGACCGGTTCGGGATAGTTGTGAATATCCATGATATGTCCTGCCTCATAAAAATTACCCCCACTGGCAGCATTGACCAGGCGTGAAGGATCGTAAGAGATTGTCCACTCCGTGATCTCCTTTGTTTTGAACTGTCCCCAGGCTTCATTAAACGGAACCCACACTACGATAGACGGAAAGTGCATGGTGGCATCCATAATTGCTTTCCACTCGTCGCGAAAATATTTCTCAGACTCGGGAGTTCTTTCTCGTTCCGTAGCCTTTCCTATTATGCCCGGCCTGGAATCCCAGCGATTGCCCAGATCGCCACTCGGCATATCCTGCCATACGAGCATACCTATCCGGTCGCAGTGGTAGTACCATCGCGCGGGCTCCACCTTGACGTGCTTCCGGATCATATTGAATCCCATGTCTTTCGTTTTCTGAATGTCGAATTTCAACGCCTCATCGGTAGGCGCGGTGTACAGCCCGTCGGGCCACCATCCCTGGTCGAGCGGACCGAACTGAAACAATACGTCGTTATTCAACAACATACGCTTAACGCCATTCGCGTCAGCCGCCATCGATATTTTGCGCATACCAAAGTAACTGCGCACTTCGTCAACGACTTTTCCTTTGCGGATAATACTGATGTGCGTATCGTAGAGAAAAGGATTTGATGGCGACCACTTCTTCGCATCGGAAACTTTCACTGTTATCTCCTGACTATCCGACTCCTGCTCCGCTACTTTGCGCGCTCCATCCCAAACCGATATTCGTATTCGGTCACCGGGTTGAACATTTTGGATATCGGCATCGAGCGCCAGCGTTTCATCATCGATGTTGGGTGTAAGCCGGGTTGCGCGGATAAATGTTTCGGGCACTGCTTCCAGCCACACGGTTTGCCATATCCCGGTTACCGGAGTGTACCAGATACCTCGCGGGCTATTCAACTGTTTGCCTCGTGGCTGCGGGCCGTCGTCTGTAGGATCCCACACCGTGACTTTGAGTTCCTGAGCTCCTGATCTTTTAAGTGCAGCAGTGATGTCGAATGTGAAGGGGTCGTAGCCGCCGGTATGTGTTCCGACAGAAACACCATTCACTGATACATCGCATTTCCAGTCAACCGCGCCAAAATGAAGAAGCACCCTCATTTTCTTCGTGAATGAGGACGGTAGCGTAATCGTGCGTCGATACAAGAGGACATTCCCTTTCCCGACAGTTTTTCCCACACCCGAGAGTGAAGATTCAACGGCGAACGGCACGAGTATACGGCCGTCAAACTGCCGGACATCGGAAGCGCCTTCCGGTCTGATAGCATAGTCCCATAGTCCGTTGAGGTTAAGCCATGTATCGCGCACCATTTGCGGACGCGGGTATTCCGGAAGCGTTGCCTGTGGATCGACCTGCGACGCCCACGGCGACGCGATCCGTCCTTCAACGGGGGCCCACGGCGTCTGCGCCACAGATGCTGCTTCTATCAGAAGGCATGCGAGAATTGCAAGGGTGCGGGTCATACGTGGGTAATTATTTCGTTTCGAACATATAAACGGTCTGCGAAGTGTACTTGTCGCCGGGATTGAGAATCACCGAGGGAAAATCAGCCTGGTTAGGCGAGTCGGGGAAATGCTCTGTCTCGAGGCAGAATCCGGTTCGCTGATGGTAAACGGTATTGTTCTTGCCGGTGAGTGAGCCATCGAGAAAATTGCCTGTATAAAACTGCACACCGGGTTCGGTTGTGTACACCATCATTTCAATTCCTGATGCGGAGTCATAAACTTCCGCTGCCGGCCTGAGTCCGGTGCCGTTAATTACCCAGCAGTGGTCGTAACCCATGCCGAACCGAATCTGCTGGTGGTCGGCGTCAATACGTTCGCCAATACTGACCGGAGTGCGGAAATCAAAGGGCGTACCTTCTACAGCGAGCAACTCGCCGGTGGGAATCAAGTTCTCGTCGACTGCCACAATTTTGTCCGCGTTCAACGAAACCTCGTGGTCGAGAATAGTATTCTTGCCTCCGTTCAGATTGAAGTATGTATGTTGCGTGAGGTTGACGACAGTGGACTTGTCGGTCGTGGCCTTGTAGTCGATTTTGAGAGAATTGTCGTCGGTCAGCGTATAGACAACCTCTACATTCAGATTTCCCGGATAGCCCTCCTCCATGTCTTTGCTCAGATAGGAAAGTTTCAAGGCTGATCCGTCATCCGATGGGATCTGTTCGACGTCCCAGATCACCTTGTCAAACCCCTTTTTCCCACCGTGGAGATGGTTGCTGTTTTCGTTCTGAGCAAGTTCATACGTTTTGCCTTCCAGTACAAACTTCCCATTCGCGATACGGTTACCGTACCTGCCGACCAATGCTCCGAAGAACGGATTTCTGGTCTCATAGTCTTCGAGAGAATCAAAGCCCAGTACGACATCCACCAGCTTCCCATCGCGATCGGGAACCTGCAGTGAAGTAATGATCCCTCCGTAGTCAATAACCCGCATGGTCACGCCGTTGCGGTTGGTGAGGGTGTATTGTGAGATTTCGGTGCCGTCTTTCAGCTTGCCGTAGTGGGTTGATGAAACTCCTTTTGACTTCTCCGATCCATCGGCAGAGGACGATGATCCTTTTTCGGACTGGGGGGCACAGCTGATCATAAGAGAGAGGATGAATGGGACAATGAGGTATCTTCTTTGCATATTCTGTTGATTTTCAATTCAATTTATAAAATAAATCAATCTTCAAACCTGTCAGAACCCTCTTTATCCCGGCACCCGGTACTTCCGTGCTTTCCACAGGGCCTGTGCGCGAATAGAGTCATGGATGCTCGCGTTGATCTCATAGCCCACCAATAGCACTACCGTTATCAACTGAACCCACACCATGAGGGCGATCAGCACTCCAATGGAGCCATACACCTTGTTGTAGGTGCCGAAGTTTGTAATGTAATAGGAGAACCCGTATGACACGGCCAAACAGAGCAGCGTGGCGATAAACGAACCTACTGAAAAGAAACGCCAGTTGTAGTGAATTGCCGGGCCGAAGTAATAGATCGTCGAGATAGCGATAAAGAAAGTGACAAAGATGATGAGGAACCTCACGACGAAGAGCATGCCGACCTGGAAGTTGCTCAGGTTAAACGTGGTGAGATCCTGGAAGTGCGTGAGCAGATATTCCATTACAAACTGGCCTACTACCAGCAACAGGATGGTGACCAGGATCGTGAACGTCATATTGACTGTCAACGCTGTGGCTATCACTCTCGTTTTTACCGCACTTCGGTTCTCGATCGTTTTATAGCATGCGTTGAAGGCGCGCATCAGCGCGAGCATTCCGTTGGTAGACAGTACGAGGGCAAAAAGGAACCCGAGTGTCAGGAGCCCGCCGCGCTGGTTGCTCACGATATCGAGTATCGTCGATGACGCTACCTCGTACATATTGGGAGGGATCAGGCCACTCTCCGACAGATCGCCGAGGAAATCAAGGATACTTTCGCGGTTTATCTCGGGAAAATACGGCGTAAAATAGGGTATGAGGGTAAAAAGAAAGATAATGGCCGGAAAAATTGCCAGGATGAAGTTGAAGGCCACACCATTCGCCCTGTCCATTATTTCATCGTCCTGAAGGTTGCGAAGGAAACGTTTGACGATCCGGTACAGGGATACATCTTCGTGAGCCGCAAACCGGATATTCTTCATCCAGGTCAGAATCAGTCTGGCGGGGTGCCATTCAAGGATCAATCTCTTGTGCTTATACTTCATCCAAAAAATTGCTGAAGCACGCGCTCCATGGCAGGGGGCTGGCGGCAAGGTTTGTTGGTCTTTTTGTTTATGAAGACCAGTACCGTTTCTCCCTGATGGATAAGCGTATTTTCACTATTGAATATATCGTATTCGAACCGGATTTTGACGCCCGGTTTTTCCCGCAGTGTTGTGACGATGCGCAAAACGTCGTCATACCGCGCGGGGGCCAGGTATCGGGAACGGTTCTCGATCACTGGCATGAGTATTCCCATTTCCATTTCAAGCTCGCGGTAGGTAAGTCCGAGCTGCCGCAGGCTTTCGACACGGGCTACTTCATAGTACATGGCATAGTTGCCATAGTAGACGTACCCCATCTGATCTGTTTCGCTATATCGCACCCTCACGGTGGTCTCGGAAATATACATTACTGGTTTCTCTTTTGGGCTGCCGCAATTTTCATTTCGCGCGTAAGTGCCCGCTGATATCGCTGGGCGTTGATGAGGTGCTGGCGGTAGCTATGGGTAAAATTGTGTCGTCCGGAAAAGTCCTCCTTCGCGCACATGTAGAGGTAGTCCGACTTCATATAGTTCAGGACAGCGTCCAGCGCGAATATTTCCGGCATATTAACAGGACCGGGCGGAAGACCGAGGTTTCGGTACGTGTTATACGGCGAATCGATTTCCTTGTGTTCGTTCAATACGCGCTTGAGCGTAAAGTCGCCCACGGCAAAAACGAGGGTAGGGTCAGCCTGAAGGGCAATGTCCTGGCGAAGCCGGTTGATATACAGTCCCGCGATTACAGGTGCCTCGTCATGTTTCACCGATTCGGCCTGGACAATTGACGCGAGAACAGACACTTCTATGGGTGACAATCCGACGGCTTCCGCCTTCGCGCGACGCCCGGCATTCCAGAAGTTGTCGTATTCCTTATACATCCGCCCGATGAGGTCGTCGGGAGATACGTTGAAATAAACCTCATAGGTATTGGGAATGAACATACAGAGCACGTTGTCTTTGTTGAACCCATACCTGTTATTCATGGCGAATTTGATCAATGCCGCTTCAAATTCATCCTGACTCATATTGAGGTTGCGCGTGATCTTTTCACTCAGGTCACTGACGAGCCTCACGTTGTTGAATGTAACATTTACGGGATCCTGGATACCGGCGCGCAGCAATCGTACGGCCTCCACGTTGTTGAGGTTAGATCTGAGCAGGTAGCGGCCTGGCTTCACCTGTTTGTCATAATCCATCAATTTCGACACAAAACTGAAGGAAATGAGATCCTGCGTATAGTCGCCTTTATGAAGAAGGTCCTGAACGTCCTTAAATGTCGCCCCGCGCGGAATTATCAGCGGCTTGGGGTCTTTACCCACCAGAACGTTTGGTGTATAGACGATCTGATAGCTATAGTAGCCGAAAGAAATCAGCAAAACTGAAAACAAAAGAAAGAATATGAGCTTCTTCGACGGTATCATGCTATCAAACTTGGCGCTAAAATACAAATTTAGTACACTGGCGGTTTATGCCTGTCTTCTTAAAACGCAGGCCAATAACAATTTTTAACTTTGAATATCAATTTTTAGTGCCCATGCCCGCAGAATTGCTATCGATACACCCGCTCAACCCTGAACCCAGAAAACTGAAACATGTTCAGGAAGTTCTGCGAGACGGTGGTCTGATCGTGTATCCAACCGACAGTGTTTATGGCCTGGGCTGTAGCCTGATGAACAAAAAAGCCATTGAACGACTTTGCCAGGTTGCGGGTATCAAACCACAGAAACTGAACCTTTCCTTCATTTGCCGCGATTTGAGCCAGATAAGCGAGTATGCCCGGCGCATTGACACACCCATCTTCAAGTTGTTAAAAAAATCACTGCCGGGCCCCTTCACGTTTATCCTTGAATCGAGCAGCAAAGTTCCCCGGATCCTCGAAGCCAACAAAAAGACAGTCGGGATCCGGATACCGGACCATGCCGTTCCGCTCGCTATTGTGGAGGGATTAGGAAATCCACTGATCAATGCCTCTATCAAGAATGAGGATACGATCCGCGAATACACCACGGACCCGCTTGAGATCTATGAAGACATGAAGCATGTTGTCGACATCGTTATCGATAGTGGCGCTGGTGGGAACATTCCCTCGACCATCGTCGATTGCACGGGGGCCACTATCGAAATCATCCGTCAAGGTCTGGGAGAGCTCGATAATTGACTAATATGAACCAGGCAGCCGTTCTGATCGAGCCGCATTACCTGCCTTGCATGGCATACTTCTCTTCGCTGGCTTCCTGCAGGGAGCTCATATTAGAGCGGCACGAGCACTTCGAGAAGCAGACTTTCAGGAATCGTTGCCTGATATTGGGGCCTCACCAGGTTGAGACCCTGATTATCCCGGTCACCGGCAAGAGCGGAAAAGCGCTGACGAGCGAAGTACGCATCGACTACAGTCAGAAGTGGCTCAATAACCACTGGCGAACGATTCGGACGGCCTACGGAAATGCCCCTTTTTTTGAATATTACGGGCCCGACATTCATGATACTTTATTCAAAAAACACCAGTTTCTATACGATCTGGACGTCGCCCTAATGACATTATGTCTGAGTTGGCTAAAAATGGATGTTTCGATAACAGAAACGCGGGAATACGAAAAAGTAGCCGGAGCGGGAATAACAGACCTGCGGAGGGCAATAAACGCGAAAAAAGCGGACGGTTGTAATAGAATGCTTAAAAGTATAGAATATCCGCAGGTCTTTGGCAGTAACTTTGTAACTAACCTCAGTATTATTGATGTGATCTTTAACCAGGGGCCTGGTGCCGGTGGGATTATAAGAGCCTCGGCACTCAAATGAACAATAAGAGCCTGGACAGCGTTTCAATAGGGAATTAAAATTCTGCGGTCCCAAGGGGATCGGGAAAGTGAGAGGGGGTAGTATTGTACCATAGAAAAACTATACATTTACATTAATCAAATCGAGAGGAATTATACATGGAAGCTAAATTTTCCAACCGTGTTAAAGAAGTGATTTCCCTTAGCCGAGAAGAGGCGTTGCGCCTGGGCCATGACTACATTGGAACAGAGCACCTCCTGCTTGGTATGATTCGGGAAGGTGAAGGAGTGGCCGTCGGAGTCCTGAAGAAGTTGGGCGTTCCTCTGGAGGAACTGCGCGCAGAGATAGAAAAAATATCCAAGGGAACCGCCACACACGAAATAAAGAACCTGGCGAACATTCCGTTAACCAAAGCTTCAGAAAAGGTTTTGAAGATCACCTACCTGGAGGCCAAGATTTTCAAAGCTCAGCTGATAGGAACGGAGCATCTGTTGCTCTCCATTCTTCGTGATGCTGACAACCTGGCAACCCAGATTCTTAACAAGTTTGACGTAAACTACGAGACCGTTAAAGAGATGCTGGAATATCAAAATGAAACACCCATGGCATCGTCGGATACTGATGATCCGGATGATGACTCTTCGAAAATTTTCGGAAGCGGAAGTTCTGCCACAGGTGGAAAGGAAAAAAAAGGAACCGAGAAGTCGAGAACACCTGTGCTCGACAACTTCGGACGCGACCTTACCCGTCTCGCTGAAGACAACAAGCTCGATCCTATCGTCGGTCGTGAAAAAGAGATCGAACGTGTTGCGCAAATATTGTCACGACGCAAGAAAAACAATCCAATTCTTATTGGCGAGCCGGGCGTAGGTAAAACAGCTATCGCTGAAGGCCTCGCCCTGCGAATCATTCAGAAGAAAGTTTCGCGCGTATTGTTCGGCAAACGGGTTGTTACCCTCGACCTCGCTTCACTGGTAGCCGGTACGAAGTACCGTGGCCAGTTCGAAGAGCGTATGAAAGCCGTCATGAATGAACTGGAAAAATCGCCGGATGTCATTCTCTTTATCGACGAGCTTCACACAATCGTCGGAGCGGGTGGTGCCTCAGGATCACTCGACGCCTCCAATATGTTTAAACCCGCCCTCGCAAGGGGAGAGATTCAATGTATCGGTGCAACCACGCTGGATGAGTACCGTCAGTATATTGAGAAGGACGGTGCGCTCGCGCGGAGGTTTCAAATGGTGATGGTCGACTCGACCACCGTTGAGGAGACTATCCAGATCCTTGACAACATCAAGGAAAAGTATGAAGACCACCACCATGTGATCTATACCAAGGAAGCGATCGATGCCTGCGTGCGTTTGTCAGACCGCTACATCAGCGACCGTTACCTGCCAGACAAGGCTATAGATGTGCTCGATGAAGCTGGTGCACGCGTTCACATCAATAACATCCACGTTCCGGAAGATATCGTCAAATTTGAAGACGCGATAGAGGACGTGAAGAAAGAGAAGAACCGGGTGGTAAAAAGCCAGAAATACGAGGAGGCCGCGCAACTCCGCGACCGCGAGAAAAAGCTCATCGAACAACTCGAACTCGCGAAAGCAAAGTGGGAAGAAAAAACCCGTACTGAAAAGTACACGGTAGACGAAGACAACGTTGCCGATGTTATCGCAATGATGACTGGTATACCTACCAAGCGTATCGCGCAGAAAGAGAGCAACAAACTCCTCGGCATGACCGACGAGCTTAGTGGCAGGGTTATCGGACAGGAAGAGGCTATCAAGAAACTGACGAAAGCCATCCAACGTACAAGGGTGGGACTAAAAGATCCGAGAAAACCTATCGGGTCGTTCATCTTCCTCGGCCCGACAGGTGTTGGAAAAACAGAACTCGCGAAAGTACTGGCAACATACCTCTTCGATAAAGAAGATGCGCTGATCCGCATCGACATGAGCGAATACATGGAAAAATTCTCCGTGTCACGCCTCGTCGGAGCGCCTCCGGGATACGTCGGATACGAAGAAGGTGGTCAACTCACGGAGAAGGTGAGGCGCAAACCCTATTCGGTTGTACTTCTCGATGAAATTGAGAAGGCACACCCCGATGTGTTCAATATCCTGCTTCAGGTTCTCGACGACGGTATTCTGACCGATGGATTAGGACGGAGAGTGGATTTCAGGAACACGATCATTATTATGACGTCCAACATTGGTGTCCGCGATCTGAAAGACTTCGGAACAGGTATTGGTTTCGCCAGTGCTGCCAGACGTGAGAACGAAGAGGAAGCGATGAAGTCGACTATTCAGAGCGCGTTGAAGCGGGCTTTTAGCCCTGAGTTTCTCAACCGACTGGATGATGTAATTGTGTTCAACTCGCTTCGGCGGGAAGATATCCACAAGATCATCGACCTCAGTCTTGGCAAGCTGTTCTCAAGAGTAACTTCGATCGGCTACAATGTTGAATTGACCGACAAAGCCAAGGACTTCCTGGCGGAGAAAGGTTACGATCATCAGTTCGGCGCCAGACCTTTGAATCGGGCAATCCAGAAATACCTGGAAGACCCGGTTGCAGAAGAAATTCTGAAAGGTGAGGTCGAGGAAGGCGGCACTATACTCGCCGACTACGAAGGCGAGGGTGACTTGCTCACCGTCAAGGTGAAGAAAGCCAAGACTCCCAGGGAGCCAAAGGAAAAGAAAAGTGAATAAGCACTGAATAAAAAAAGCCGGTTAATCCCGGCTTTTTTATTTATACACTGCCAATAAGATCAAGCCGTCTCCGCGGCTGACATCACTATCCCGGCCCGGTTCCTCCGCTTCTTTTTCAATTTGTGAATCCATATCATCGTGCCCGTGACCGGAAGCGTTGTGGCTACCAGACACGCGAAGAAATAAAGAATCTTTGTGAAGGTGCCATATACGTCACCCAGGTGGAGAGCTTTGATGGATCCTCCTATGCGTTCATTTAAGGGCTTTTCACTGAAAATATCCGCCTGGAGAATTTCGCCTGTGTACTGATCCAGCCTGAGCCTGTCGCTCGCCGCCGGCGAAAAGAAGCCGGTTTTGTTCTTGCTCACCGATACTGCATCAGTCGAGTCGCGCGCAAAAACTATTGTGTAGTCACCGTGATAGTCGAGTAACCCACCGGTTACCGCCAGATAATCTGAAACAGCCAGTGTTGAATTGCCCGAAAGGTCGTCCGGGATCACCGACCTGGGCGGCGCCGGAGTAGTAGAAGAAGCCGGACGATAAACACCCAGTGTTTTCTGAAGGCCTTCGCGATACCAGGGGAAAGACCACTGCGGTCCGGTTATTCCCATCAGGAACAAAAATATGAGCGAGTAGAACCCCAACGCATTGTGAAGATCGTGGTTGAGGCGTTTCCACTTGGCATTCCATTTAATCTTCAGGCCCTGTCGCCACGCCTTCACCTTCTGCGGAAACCAGATGATCAGCCCCGTGATCACGCCGAGCGTAAACAGAATGGTGGCTGTGCCCGTGATGTAGCTCCCGAGTGTGCGGTTTGGCATCTCCCCGAAGATCGGTTCTTCGATGCGATCGAGCAGCAGCCAGCGGTGAAGGCTGAACATCGTCCGCATGAATTCTGTGACACCGTTCTTCTCGTCTGAGACGTTACCAACGATCTCGCCGGTGTACGGGTTTACCGCGTAGGTAGTGCCCATGCGAGGTCGCCCTCCCCGCTGTTGTGGAGAAGGTATTGAGGCATCCCCGGATGGTACCCTAACCGTCACATGCCAGGTCCGCAACTTGCTATGAGGGATCTTCAACGACTGCACTTCGCCGCCGGTACTTACCTGAGCGTGCTGTATGATATCCTCGGCAGAAAGTGGTTCCCCTTCCGGCACGTGCGACACTTTATACAACTCCGGCGATGCCATCTCCCTCAATTCGGTATTGAACACATACACGGTGCCGGTGAAACATACCACTATGACGATGAGGCCACTTCCCAATCCCATCCAGAGATGAAGGTCATTAAAGAACTTTCTGATCGCGTGCCAGCGCTCCTTCTTGTCGCTCATTATACAATCCTTTAAAACAGCTTATTATCTCTAATTTATTTATCCCACCAAACGCCCTGACTGAACATGTCGTCCGACCCCACGCGTGAAGCCTCTTCGTTATTCGTCATTCGCTCCGTCTCTGGATACATCAGACGCAACGGCCGGGTTGCAGGCGTCGGCGCTTCGAGTGAATTCGGGATGGCCGGGACACCCAGTCTTCTGAAATCATTCCAGGCTTCAATGCTGCTGATGCTGTTCAACGCGAGCCACTTCTGCTCGATGATACGCGTGATCTTGTCAGCGGCGTCATCGAGGTTGACAGTGCCCTGAGCGTTGTAACCCGCTACTTCTGCGGGATCAACACCCATGTATTTGAATGATTCCGTGATAGCGGCTTCGTAGAAAGACTTTGCAGTACCGCCAATCCAGCCGCGCTGCGCAGCTTCCGCCTGAAGGAAGAGGCTCTCAAATGACCCCATCAGCACACTCGCCTGCGTGGATGATTTAAACAATGCCGCCGGCTGGCCTCCGTTTTCATTCGGCCCCTTAAACGCTGAGGTATTGACCCGGCTATACTCAGGTGACACATCGGGATTGCCGAAGATCACTCCATTGTATTCACCCGCTACGCTGACATAGAGTGCGGACAAGCGCGGATCGTCAAGCGTCTTGTATTGCTCAAGGACAAATTCTGTCGGCCGAATATCCTGGTAGTTGGCTGTTGCCACACCCTGAACCGACTTGTAGTAATTTTCCCAGAAAGGATTCAGCTTACCCGCCGTGTTCAGGTATCCCGGCTGCACCGATGCAGTCTCTCCCGATCCGAGGTATCCGCTTCCCTCCTGCCCGATCTTGTCCAGTTCTTCGTTTATGTAAGACGCTTGTGCGGTGACCTCACTTTGCCGGAGAAGTGCGCGCAGTTTGATCGTATTTCCAAATTTCGCCCACAATACTCTATTGCCATTGAAGATCACGTCATCGCTGCCCGCCTCGGTTCCCGGAACCGCATTCTTTACGTCCTGAATGCCGGCGCTGATCAGCGCGATAGACTTTCTGTATACCGACTCCCCATCTTCGTAAGCAGGTGTCGGCCGATCAGTTCCGGCCAGTGCGTCATCAAATGGGATAGCGTCATACATATCAACGAGCCGCATGAAATGCCATCCCAGCATAATCTTCGAGACACCGGCGTAGAACAATGAATTCTGTTGCTCTGCTTCGTCAAGGATAAGTTTGTAATACAACATGTTCGCGTATCCGTTCTCCCAAACCGGCACACCATCGCGCTGGTGTCTAATAGCCGGTCCGTTGTACGTCTTCATATCTACAAACATACTGATACCCTCGTTTGTAGTACCCCAGTATCCACCCCACAGGGCGCCGATCTGATTGAGTTGCAACGTTTCCTGTCGCACGGTACTGACAAGTGCGGCGGGTAACTTCGCCTTCAACGGCAGGGTAGTCGCGGCAGGGTCGTTTGGATTCTCATTTACATCGAAGAAGTCGTCACAAGATCCCAGGATGGCAACAAAAGAAAATGCTGTGAATATTTTTATCAATGATTTCATGAGTATCAAAGCGTTACGTTCAGATTAAAACCATAGGTCCTGTAAGGCGGCACGTGCCGGAAGCTTAGGTAGCCGTCGGTATTGTTGTACAGGTATTCAGGGTCGCCATACTTGTTGTCCTTGTGCCTGATGATGAACAGGTTGGTCCCGACCAGGCCAATGCTGGCTTCGCGGACAACACGCTGCCAGTTCAGCGCGGCAACAGGAATTGAATAGGTAATGTTCAGCTCGCGCAGTTTCAGGAAATCAGATTTGGCAGCTGTATTGATCTGGACCTCGCCCTGTTTGCTCCAGAACGCGCGTCCACCGCTGGACGTGGTAAACTCGGTGTTAGGGCTAAAAACACCGGGTGATGTTTCGACAACGGAATTGGGCCAGATGAATGGTTCGCGGTTGTATTCCACGGTACGGGGATCTGTTCCCGCCGCATACATCGCAGGCACGATCTCCGAGTACAACCACCCGCCCGTACGCGCGTCGAACTGCGCACCTATGCTGAAGCCCTTAAACTGCAAATGGGTATGCACACCCATCATATAGGGAGGAACCAGCGTTCCCAGCGTGGTATTATCAGCCGCGATAACAGGGTCTCCTGTTGTGGCGTCAACCACCACCCTTCCCTCCGAGTCGCGTTCGTAATCGCTGACAAGCAGTGTAGGGAAGCGTTCACCAATAACGGCGTACGATTGCCTGAAGTTATTGATATTCGAGAGCCCTTCGTAAAGCTCCCTCACCTGAGTATCGATATACGAGAATGTAAACCCGAGATCCCATTGGAAATCATTCCGGCTGATCACTTCACCATCCAGCGTGAGTTCCACGATGCTGTTGGTAAGCCGGCCGGCATTTACCCGGGCGGTGTTGTAACCCGTAGCACGTGAGGTTGTCGCGTTGAAGATCTGACCTTTCGAGTCGGAGTAAACGTAGCTTCCTTCAAAGTGTAACCTGCTATCCAGAAAGCTCAACTGAAAGCCCGTCTCATAAGACGTGACAAACTCAGGTTTGATGTTCGGATTCGGATTCGTCAAACTCGGTAAGAATCCACTGAGATTCCCAAACGGGAATCCGTTAGACTGGGAGTAACTGTTGTTAAGCTGATACGGAGACAGCGTGACGTTGCCTGTCTTGTTCCAGGACGCAAACAGTTTTCCAAAATTAAGGAAGCGACTATCCCGCAGTGATGTGATGGCTTCATTGAATATAAACGACGCGCTCACACCGGGATAGAAATAGGACCGGTTCTCGGGATTCAGTACAGACACCCAGTCGTTGCGCCCGGTGAAGGTAACGAAAAGATACCTGTCGTAGCCAGCGGTGAATTCACCGTAGACCGCTGAAGACCGATAGCGACTGATAGATGAACTTCCATTTAATTCTCCGATGCGACTACCCGGGTTGAAGACATCGGGATAAAGAAGGTTTGATGCGCCGATCGATGTTTCTTTCTGATCATCCATCCGCACGTTCTGGCCCAGCAACAATCTCGTGCTGATCTTGTCAAATTCCTTCTCCAGAATCAGCATGACGTCACTGTTAAGTCTCGTATAGCGTTCACTGCCATCACTTACGCTACCATTGGTGTTGCGTGTTCCCGGCGCTTCGAATTTCCGCGTTGTGTTTCGCGTTGCGGTGTTAAGACTGTAAAGACCGACGCGATATATCGCCTTCATCCATGGCGTGAGCTGATAGTCAAATTCCAGCTTGCCATTCAGGGTCTCTTGCTTGCTCTCGTTGCGAATACTTCCGATAAGGAAATAAGGGTTCCTTAGCCAGCTTCCGGAACTTGTAAAGTAATTGAGCGGGTTGCCCGGCGAAAGCGGATCCTGCCAATTCTCAACCATACCAAAATCAAAGTTAGCAGGGTAGCGGTATGCTCCTATCCAGGGCCCGTCGGGGGTCATTTCATTACGAAAGCGAACGTAATTGATATTATAGGCCGTGTTCAGTTTTCCAAGTTTACGCGAGCCATTGAAGCGAATACCGGTGCGCCTGCTTTCATCGTCGGGGATGATACCTTTAATGGAAACATCCTGCAGCGAGAGAAAGTATGTGCTCCGTTCGTCGCCGCCAGAGAAAGATATGTCATTCTGCACATTGATCCCGGTCTGAAAGAGGCCAAGCCGGTTATCCTTGCCTGGTGCGGCATACCGCAATTGTGGCTGCGTGCCGTCGGGAAGTGGTAAACCAAAATCTCTCATAGTCCCGTCAAACTCAGGCCCCCATGACTCGTATTGTTCAGGATCGTAAACACCGTTGTTACCTTGTCCGTATCGGGTCTGCGCCGGAGGAAGCAAGAACACATTTGAAAAAGTAGTGGTGTTTGAGAACCTGATCTCGCCGCTACCGCGTTTTCCCTGCCTCGTGGTGATCATGATCGCGCCATTGACACCTTCGGAGCCATACAACGCTGCGGCATTGGCTCCTTTTAAGACAGTAATACTTTCAATGTCATTAGGGTTCAATCTGGATATCGTCGGGATCGGCACCCCATCGACTACATAAATCGGTTCGTTGGCACCCCGTCCGTCAATACCCGATGTCCGGCTAAGGGACCTGTTTCCGCGAAGGGTAATGCGAACCTGAGGATCTGTTTTGCTATCGTACATATTGATCCTCAATCCGGCAACTTTGCTGGTAAGCCCAAAGAATGGGTTAACCGTTCTTCCCTGATTAAAATACTCGTCGCTGAGAACCTGTGTTCCGCTCCCGACTTCCCGGGCGGCACGATCAATACCCAGCGCTCCGGTGACGACGACCTCCGACAGATAACTGGCATCCTCGACCATCTCAACATTGACAACTGTTTCGCCTTGTCTTACCACCACGTCTACCGGCACGAATCCCAGGAAGGATACTGCCAGAATCTGACCCGCGTCCGCTGTAATAGTGAAGTCACCGTTGGCGCCCGAAATGGTTCCCTGGGTTGTACCCTTAATTACAATATTGGCGCCCGGCAGGGGTTCTCCTGTAGACTGGACCGTAACCTTGCCAGTGACAGTCTGCGACTGTGCGTGAGCCCCGGTAGGAATGAAGAGAATCGCAAAAAGCAACGCTGTAATCATTGTTTCGCGTAAATTTTGTATCATTGTCCTTATTTAGATTTATTAAAAATAATGCAAGGATAGGCGTTGGGATGCGGATGAAGATAACGCAATCGGGAAATTCGACCGACGTAACCGGGAATAAAATGGAGGAGAGTGAATCAGGAGAAATAAGAGAGTGGCTGCATCTGGAATCAATTCCAGCGAGCTGGACCATTTCCGGAGGCATCTATCATAAACAGATAAGAATAGAGGGCCCGAAAGAAGGCAGCCTTCGTGCCGAGGGCGCAGGGTTTGACAATTTTCTGATTTCACAGCTCTCCGTAGCGTGCAACGAACGTGTTTCCTGTACCTGCGAAGGCAGGGGCACCGCCATATCACTTTACTTTAATCTGGCGGGAAGCTGTTCCCTGAATCATGTGGGGCAGGACTTGCTGACAACAGCGGGCGAACACAACATTTATCATTCGACAGACTTCGAGGCGGAAATGGGGATGGTCCCCGAAGCAGGTCGGGTAGAGACGCTGGAGATCAATCTTCCGACACCCTATTACGCACGTCTTCTTTCCGGCTACTCGGCACTTCAGGATACCTTTCTGAGGTGCGTGGCCGGCGGCATGGAAGGCCATCTCCAGGAAGGAATGATGCCTATAACGATGCCGATGAAATGGATCATCAATACCATTCGGCAAAACCGAAGGACAGGCATACTGAAACGTCTCTTTCTGGAGGCAAAAATTCTGGAATTGCTGATGTTGCAGGTAGAGCAGGCGGAGATTCGAAAAGGGGAATCAGGGGTGCAGACAACCCGCACGTCCGAACGGGAAGCACTGTATGAGGCCAGGGCAATCCTGGAAAAAAGCCTTGTCGATCCACCGACTATCAAAGACCTGGCGAGGATGGTGGGACTAAATGAATTCAGTCTGAAGAAAGGGTTCCGTGAAACATTTCACGAGACGATCTTCGGATTTGTCAGCAAAGTGAAGATGCAGCAGGCGAGGGAAATGTTGCTGGAAGGCAACAAGACTGTCAACGAGGTATCTATGCTCGCCGGTTATAAGAACCCACAACATTTCACGGCTGCATTCAGGAAACACTTTGGTGTGCCCCCCAGCAAATTGAAGTAACCGGCCGATCTACAGGGACATCATCTCTTTGAACTTCGCAGCCTGGCGACGGCTCACTTCCACTTTGTCGCCCCCGCGCAAGCGTACCATAAGCCCTCCGTTAAACCATGATTCAATCCCCTCTACCCAGCTGAGGTTAACGATATGCTTACGGCTCGCCCTGAAGAAAGAGCGCTCGTCAAGCTTTTCATCAAGTGCATTCAGGGATTTATGGATCATGGGCCTGTTATTGTCGAAATAGACCTTGATATAGTTGCCGTCCGATTCGAAGAGACGTACGTTATTGAGACTGACAAACCAACATCGCTCCCCGTCTTTTACAAAAACCTGGTCGTTCAGGCCGAGCTTTTTTTCCGGCCCGCGTTCGGCCACCTGTCTTGAGCGTTCCTTTTCCGCGAGCTTAGCAATGGTCTCGCTCAGGCGTTCCGCCTGAATTGGTTTCAACAGATAATCGAGAGCATTCACTTCAAAAGCCTTGAGGGCAAACTCGTCGTAAGCAGTAGTAAACACCACCAACGGGACGGCGTCGAGCATTTCCAGCAACTGAAAGCCGGTTTTCCCGGGCATCTGAATGTCGAGAAACAGCAGATCAGGATTCAGTTCATTGGTCATCTGGAATGCTTCCTCCACATTGGCTGCCTCCCCGACCACCTCAATCATCGGATGCTCCTCCAGCAACTTCATTAGCTCTTTGCGCGCCAGGCGTTCATCATCCACGATTAATGCTCTCATAGCTGTGTTTTTGTGGTATTACAATTTCTGTCAGCACAAAACTATCGTTTTCATTAACAATTCGAAAGGAAGCAGTATCCCCATATATCAATTTCAATCGTTGAACGGTATTTTTGATACCTAATCCGGTACCATGCTTCCGCTCCACGTCTCCCAAACGGCCGCTGTTTCGGATCTGGATCCGCAACCGGTCATTCTCCACCTCCGTGGTTATCTGCACCACTCCGCCGGCGGTGAGCTTTGAGATGCCATGTTTGATGCCGTTCTCAACAAGTGTCTGAATCATCAGCGGGGGTACGTAAAACCGATGGGATGCGGGATCGATATCGAACCCCGTCTTTAGCCGCTCCTCGAACCGGATATGCTCGAGACCCAGATAATCCTTTACAATCTTCAGCTCGTCACCGAATTTCATCAGTCTCTTTTTATCAGATGCGAGGGAATTTCTGAGAATATTCGAAAGCTGATTAATTGCCAGCTTGGCTTTCCCTGGGTTTTCGTCAACAAGTGCCCGGATACTGTTTAAAGCATTGAAGATAAAATGCGGATTGAGCTGAGATTTCAGATTGTTCAACTCTATCTGAACCATCGATGCTTCATATTTCAGGCTCTTGTTGTACCGGTCAAAATAATGATAGGTGAAATACAGCACGAACCACAGGAAAAAGATCACCGCGTAGACGATTGACAACCCCAGGATCCATCCCGGGTCAAAAGCAACTTCCGCATCGTACATTCCGAGCATATAGCTCACCGGCAGTCTCAGGAAATAGTACACCAGCCCGCACAACAGCGACATAGACACCACTCGCGCGATCAGGCGCGGCACGCCTATCTTTAGCCACGCGCCGGGTTGAAGCAGCGTTCGTGCACCATGTGTCACAAACAATGGCAGCATTGATTCCAGAAAGAGGAACGCGATTCTCTCGGACGTACCTCCGCCGGCAATGATGGCGCTAAAGATCTGTACGATCGCGTAGAGGAGCCACCCTCCGATCTGCATAGTCCAGTAGAGCCGTTTCTTGTTCACGCGATCATTCAATAGGTTGTAAAAAAAATATCAGGTCAGTTGCATTACAGATACTTGAACTGCAGCATATACAAAAACAGAATTCCGGAAACTCCGATCAGCAGCCAGGTAATGATGACCAGCGGCTTTCTATACGGCGCCGCCGCCGGGCTCATCGTAAATGCGTTGACTATGAAGGTCATCCCTGCGCACAGGTAGAGACTGAACTCCAGGTAGTCGCGTTGAACGACATAGTAGATTCCCAGCGCGATAAACGCCAGCCCGAACCAGTAGTGATTTGTCCTGCTACTGCTCATGGCTATTCAATATCAATTCAGGCTTAAGAAATCTACCCGTATAGCTGGCGGGATTGTTTGACACCTCTTCCGGCGTGCCCCTGGCTACAATCCGCCCGCCACCCGCGCCTCCTTCCGGCCCCAGGTCGACGATGTAATCCGCCGCCCGGATGATGTCCATATTGTGCTCGATCACCAGTACCGTATTCCCTTTGTCAACGAGTTTCTGCAGCACAGCGAGAAGATGCGCAATATCCTGGAAGTGCAGTCCGGTCGTAGGCTCGTCCAGAATATAAAATGTCTTACCGGTATCTCTCTTAGACAACTCGGTAGCAAGCTTCACGCGTTGCGCCTCCCCTCCCGACAGTGTTGTCGCGTGTTGTCCCAGAGAGATGTAGCCCAGGCCAACGTCAGAAAGCGTTTTGATCTTGCGGAGAATGCGCGGTTGATGTTCGAAAAACGCGACAGCTTCTTCCACGGTCATGTTGAGTACATCCGAGATCGACTTTCCCTTAAAGCGTACCTCCAGGGTTTCACGATTGTAGCGCTTCCCCTTACAGGTCTCACAGGGCACATGAACATCGGGCAGAAAATCCATTTCAATAAGGCGCAAGCCGGCACCCTGGCATGTTTCGCAACGCCCTCCTTTTACATTGAATGAAAAACGGCCGGTCTTATACCCTCGAATCTTCGCTTCCGGCAATTGTGAGAACAGGTCTCTGATCTCGGTAAACACTCCCGTGTACGTCGCCGGATTTGAGCGAGGTGTCCGGCCAATAGGCGACTGATCAACTTCAATCACCTTGTCCAGGGCGTCGAGCCCTTCAATCTTCTTATACGGAAGGGGTTCCCTCCGGGAGCGATAAAATTTCTGATTGAGGATAGGGAATAACGTATCGTGGATGAGCGTCGACTTCCCACTGCCGGAAACACCAGTGACACACACCATCGTTCCCAGGGGAATGGCGACACTTACGTTCCTGAGGTTGTTGCCTGACGCGCCTTTCAGCGAAAGTTTCCCGCCATTGCCCTTCCTGCGATCGGGTGAAAATGCCACCCGCAGTGCTCCATTGAGGTATGCCGCAGTTGTGCTGCCGGATTGCAGGAACTCTTCGGGAGTCCCCTCAGCCACTACTTGTCCGCCGTGTCGGCCGGCACCCGGTCCGATATCCAGAATGTAGTCCGACTCAAGCATCATGTCCTTGTCGTGCTCGACCACAATAACAGAGTTGCCCAGATCTCGAAGATCCTTAAGTGCTTTTATCAGCTTGGCATTGTCGCGCGCGTGCAGTCCGATACTCGGTTCATCCAGAATGTACAAAACGCCAACCAGCTGGGTACCAATCTGTGTAGCAAGCCGTATGCGTTGTGACTCGCCACCGCTGAGCGTGCGGATCGGACGATGGAGATGCAGATAGTCGAGACCTACGTCAAGGAGAAAGCCAATACGCTTGCGGATCTCTTTCAGAACCTCTGTGGCGATGACGCGTTGCTTGGCATCAAGTCTTTTTTCGAGATCGGTAAACCAGTCCCGAAGTTCATCTATTCCCATCACGGAAAGTTCAGCGATATTTTTGCCGGCAAGCCTGAAATGAAGAGATTCCTTTTTCAGGCGCATGCCATTGCATTCCGGACAGGTCCTTACTTCCGTGAAATCTTCGACCCACTTTTTGATCGCCTCCGATCCCTCTTCGCGTTGTTTTTTCAGAAAGCTTATTATGCCTTCGAAGTTTGTGGTCCACGCTGTTCCCGGATACTTCACCGAGGGAACATCGACAGGTTCGTCCGCCCCGTGCAGCAAAATATTCAACACCTCCCGCGGCATATTCTTCAACGGGGTGCTCAACGAAAGTTTGTAGCGTTTAAGTATCGCCGCGATTTTTTTGAATATCCAGACATCGCGATACTCTCCAAGCGGAAGGATACCGCCCCGGCTTATACTCAGGTTCTTATCCGGAATGACCGACTCTTCGGTGATCTCTTCAATCTGACCCAATCCGTTGCACTCGGGACATGCGCCGTACGGCGAATTAAAAGAAAAGGAATTCGGCGCGGGCTCGTCATACGACAATCCTGTTTTGGGGTCCATCAGGTATTTTGAAAAATGGTGGAGCTTCCCGTTCTCCTCAATGATCATCATTACTCCCTTCCCCTCTTTCAAAGATCTGCCAATCGATTGTCCGATTCGAGCCCTGTCTTTGGTGTCGGCAACAATCCTGTCAACAACAATTTCAATATCGTGTATCTTGTACCGGTCAACCTGCATCTTTGCAGTGATGTCGCGCATTTCGCCGTCGACCCTTACCTTTGTATAGCCCGCCTTGCGGATTTGCTGGAACAACTCCCGGTAGTGTCCTTTGCGACCCTTTACGACCGGCGCGAGCATAACCAGCTTCCGACCCTTAAATTGGCCGAGGATGGCATCCAGGATCTGGTCCTCCGACTGCCTTATCATCCGTTCGCCACTAAGGTAGGAGTACGCCTCACCCGCTCTTGCATACAACAGGCGCATGAAGTCGTATATCTCGGTGACTGTACCGACTGTCGACCGCGGGTTTCTCGAAGTGGTCTTTTGTTCGATTGAAATTACCGGGCTCAAT
Organism: uncultured Roseivirgaceae bacterium; assembly: GCA_964493505.1. GTDB lineage: Bacteria > Bacteroidota > Bacteroidia > Cytophagales > Cyclobacteriaceae > Chryseosolibacter. The sequence continues at coordinate 55,726 of CAZBNP010000012.1, read as the reverse complement.
CCGTTGATCTTGTCAACATCCGGCCGTTCGAGGTTTCCCAGAAAGCTCCGGGCATACGCCGAGAAACTTTCCATATAGCGACGTTGCCCTTCGGCATAGATAGTATCAAACGCCAATGACGACTTGCCACTTCCGCTGATACCCGTGATCACCACCAGTCTGTTCCGGGGAAAAGAGACACTGATATTTTTGAGGTTGTGCTCTCGGGCGCCGATAACTTCGATCATTTCGTGCCCGGATGAATCTATGTAGTTCTGCTCTGCTGTCGCTGCTTTAGCCATGGCCGGTAAATATGAATAATACAAAGTTTATATCCATATTGTTTCACCAAATTGTAATGCCCCGGACCACGGGTATCAGGAGCGGGAAAATCCGCTAAATCTGCGAATAGACGGTCGGTTCGAGAAACACCCGGTAGATTCTTGAAACTGTATTGGCGTATTCCGAAGCCGTTGACAGTTTCTTCCAGTCGGGGTGTGCCAGAAACTTATTCCAGGCCGTGTCTCGCGCAGCCATGTCTGCATAGACCGACAGATAGGTCAGGCACGGCATGCCCCGGCCCGTGAGATTCTCGCCGAAAAAGACGCCGTTGATCTCTACTTTATCAAATATATCAATCTCGCCTTCATTGAACATTCGTACCTTTCTTTTTACGGCGTCTTCGCTGTAGCCTTCATAGATACGCAGTTCAAATAGCCGCGGCGACTTCGCCGGAACAACCAGTTGCGGAAGCCGGTCAAACGCCAGCATCAATGAAGAGTCGTAGCGTTCGTACACAGCGCTCTCTTCAGGGATACTGTCGTATTCGCGTTTCGCTTGCAAAAAAAAGCTGTCGTCTCTCAGCGCGAGCGTAACCTTTCCAAACTCCTCCATCGACCCGTAGGGGATCAGCGCGTACACTTTGGGAGGCTCGTTCCTGCTGTATTCAGTAAATACCCCAACGTTGCTCACACCCAACCTGTTCAGCGCGGGGATCAGGGCTTTGGTGAAGTAGTTTTCGATAGGCTTCAGGTTGCGTCTCATGTGATACACCCGTAACTCATACACCTGATTGTTCTTACGGGCTTGCGCGGCAGCGACGGACAATCCTGCGCCGGCAACTCCGGCGGTCGTGAGAATCGATTTCTGAATAAAGTCTCTCCTTTCCATAGTGTTTTTTTCCTGGCTATTTGTTCTGGTGGTGGATACCGGTACTACAATCGTTCGAAGACAAAGACTCCTTTCTTGTTTGATACAACAATGTCAATTGCGCTATCTCCGGTAATATCTTCAACAACAATATTCAGTCCCACTCCCGAGTCGTCATCGATCTCATGCGGAACAAAGTACGGAGGCTGTCCCGGGGTGTATTCAAACCAATACAATATCGCCGGCTCGCGTCCTCCGGGATCGTTGTCCGTGTCGTTGTGGGCAAAGAAGCGCTTGCCTGTTACAAAGTCGATATGTCCATCGTCGTTGATATGGGCAAGCGACGAAGCGTGCGTCTGCGAAGTGACTTTGTGGATCTCATGTGTCCGCCATGCCTGTTCACCCGCGGTCGCGGGAAGTTGTTCGTGCCACCAGATGCCGTACCGGTGTGCAGACGCGCTTATCACATCGTTCAACCCATCGCCGTTTACATCCACGACGTGCATGTGCGAACAATCTTCGCCGAGTGTGGCGGGGTGAAATACCCAATCCGGTTGCGTCGGATCAGCAGGACTCTCCCACCACCCCTTCGTAATGACGACATCCTTTCTGCCGTCATTGTTGATATCACCAAAGCCGAGGCCGTGCGAAAACCTATCTGTGCCGGGAGCGCCCTTCCCGCTGATAGTGTGCAGCGTCCACAGTGTCTGCGTTTCCGATGACGGCGCTTTTAACCAGACCACCTGTTTCTCCTTCGAATCCGCGCAAAGCAAATCCTTTCTTCCATCGCCGTCAACATCAACCAGGAGAGGCGACTCATTTCCCACCTGGACAGTCTCATGAATCAAATGCTTCTTCCAGTGACCCGGATTGTTTTTTGGATTCTCATACCAGTAGGCAAGTGTTCCGGGAAAACCGATCAGTACGAAATCGATCCATCCATCCTGATTAACATCGAGGCTGAAGTTGACAAACGAGTTGGCATACCCTTTCGCGCCATCAAAAACCTGTCCCTCGAATATCTCGCTGCGTTCCCATTCGGGTGCCTTGAACCAGTACGCACCCGCCAACACATCAATTTTTCCATCGCGGTTCACATCACCAACAGCAACTCCCTCCGAGATAAAATCGCTGGTCAGAATATGTTTTTTGAAAGCTACCGTGTCGGCCGGAGTCGTTGATATACGCTCGCTATCCTGCTGCGTGTTACCGCAGGCAGCCAGTACTGCAGCCATCACTATAAACAGATAAACTACTCGTGTTCTCATAGTTCCTTCTTATCATCTCGACTCAAACCGTCAGCTTTGCAAGCTAAGCAAATATTTTAGCAGTGCATTAAAGTCATCCTTTGAAATGAGTTCTCCAAAGTGATCAGGCATCAGGGTATAGTCTGCCCGTCCTTTCTCCGCAATATTATCTTGTGATACGGAAAACTCATTGCCGGCGATATCGGCGAATATGAGCATCTGTCCTTCTTCGCGTCGGAAAAGTCCACTGAGTACTTTCCCGTCTTTCGTATGGATGGTGTACATGCTGAAAGCTTCCGACACATTCCGGTTCGGGTCGAGTATCTTCTCGGTCAGTGCGCGCGCTCCCCACTTCCCTACGCCATCAAGTTGAGGGCCGATCGCGCCCCCTTGACCACCGATCGAATGACAGGCCGAACAATGTTGCCCGAATACCTCCTTACCCACTTCGGCGGCCACCTCTTCTTTCGCTGTACTGAATGCGATCAGTCGCGTATCAATCAATAGCTGCATTTCCCTGCTCGACGGTTCAAGTCGATCAGTGATTGAAGCCAGTTCCTGTTCCTGGCGGAAAGATAGACCGCGGATAAGGCGCTCGTTGACCCTCGGCTGTAGGAGCGTCCGCGGGAGTATATCACCGTTCCGGACCTTTTGAAACAAAATATCCTTCCCTTCCGGCGACGAAGCCAGCGCCATGGCAACAGCCGATTGCAGATCTGGCGGTGCATCCCTGACATCAGCCAGCACCGCGCGGGTCTCGGACCCCGGGAACTCGGCCAGCAGTTCAGCAACGCGACTTTTAAGCCTTGCCGACGCTGTGCTCTCCAGGATGTTCCGGGCAAGGATAGCGTGTTTGTCCCGATCGAGTGTGAGCAGCGATCGCATGGCAGACACACGAACATCAACATCGCGATAATTATTCTCAAAGAAAGCTACGAGATTCGGCTCAAGCTCGCTGAGTCCATACTTACCCACCAGTTCCACCGCGAGCCGATGTTTAGCCAACACATTCGTCGCACCCGGATCTGCATTGCCCTGAAATATTTCCAGCAGGTTTGCCGCCAGACTCCTCCCCCATGTTCGCATCGACGCACTTTCCCGCTCACCGCGTTTAGCGATACCCTGTTGAATACCTTTAAAGGCAATGTATTGGAGGTCGATGTCTTCCTTTCCCCTTTCCTCCGCAGTAGCGATTACACTCGTCAGGTCATCGGACGGAATGAATCGGGCGAGATGTTCATATTGACGCACAAGTTGTTCCCCCGTCCAGTCAGAATCCTGAATATAACGCGCCAGAAAACGAGCCGCCGATTTCGAAGGCACTCCTACGATCACATCAGTGATATACTTCGCATTCTTCTGATCCCAGTCGCGGGCGACCACCTCCTCCATCAGCTTGTCGTTCCGCAAAAGTGTGCGGAGCATCAGCCGGGTAGTATACAACTGATGTGAGTCGTCTTTTGGCACAAGGTCCCGTTGCTCCAGCGCCGTCGTCAATGCGGAAATTTGCGAAAACTTCGACAGGAGTTCCGTTGCCGCACGCCGGACATGAGGATCGTCGTCCGACAATGCCTTCGATACCAGCGCGAAGTAATCGTTGTAACCGAGATCTTTTTCGAGCAATATCCGCATGGTGTGCAGCCGGATGAGCGGATTCCCATCTGCGGCCACACGGCGGATCATGTCGTCAGCTAACGCACCCAGCCGGTGCAATACCCACAATCCGTGAACCCGTGCCCTGGCCGCGGTTGTTTCATTGTCGACAATCGCCCGCACCTGATCCGCCACCGACGTGCCGACCCGTTCAACAAGTTGATCCGCGGCGGCGAATCGAATCATAAGATTGTCGTGATCGAGCGCTGCGATAAGGTCTGTAGCAGATGATGACGTCAGGTCAACTCTATTGTGGGTAGCATCCTTATAGGTTATCCGCCATATCCGTCCGCGGATCTTGTCGCGGCTGGGATGATCCAGGGGAACTTCGTAATGACCGATGATGGAATTGTAGAAATCAGCGACATACAACGCACCATCAGGACCCAGCTTGACATCTACCGGACGAAACCAGGGATCATCGCTGAGCACAAACTCTTCTTCGAGCTTGCCCACGGGCGTCGATCCCGTAAACGTGGACGAGTTCCGGTATATGCGCGATGCCACCGCGTCGCCGATGTAGAAGTTGTTTCGATATTCATTGGGATAGAGAACGTCAGCGTAGTAAGCGAGGCCCGCGAGCGCCGTCGCCTCCTTTTCAAGCGGTTTCATATCCGGTGCGAATCCCATCCCTTCTTCCTTTCCCCATTGTGTATAATCCGCACCACGTATCAATTGATACAACGGTGACGTATGACAGTCCGTAGAATAAAGATAACCTCGTTCATCGTACGCAAGCCCGAAAGGGTTGATCCTTCCGTGTGTCATGTGTTCCACCCTGCTGCCGTCGGGTCGGAAACGGAAGGTATTTCCCGAGATCATCGTAATCGAGTCACCGTCCGCGCCCGCTACGGTAGAATGATTGGTAAAGCCATGACAAGCGTGGATCCATCCGTCATAGCCACGAATGAAGTTGTTTACCATCCCGTGGGTATCCCGATGTTCAAACGGTCCGACGATCGGTTTGCTCACATCGGCCTTTCCGTCGCCGTCGTTGTCAGTAAAGCGATAGATATTGGGAATGCTGTAAGCGACGACACCATCGACCATCGGATAGATACCGATGGGAATGTTCAGGGTGTCAACGGCGTTCGTGAAAACATCCGCCGTGCCATCACTGTTGGTGTCTTCGAGAATGGTGATCCGGTCATTCCCTTTTCCTGCCGCGGCCGCAAAGGGATATTCGAATGACTGGGTAACCCACATTCTTCCTTTCGCATCGAATGTGAGATTAATCGGTTTGCCGATGTCTGGTTCGGAAGCGAATAGCTGAATCTCGAATCCTTCGGGGAGCACGAATCCCGCCTGTTGTTCGGCGGGTGTGCGCGCCGGTGTTGACCGTATGAGTTCCCGGAACTTCGAGCCGTCAAAGCGATCTTCCTTATCCAGTCGGTCGGCCTTCTCCGAGCATGCTGTCGACGACAATATGACGAGCAACCAGGCGAATATAAGTATGTGACTATTTTTCATCATAAAAAACCATCCCGGCCAGGAAGCAATTTCTGATTACTGTTCCCCGGCCGGGGTGGCGGGCTTACTTCAGGGCGTTGGCACCCGTATCTTTCCAACTCCGGGAGTTTGCCGACTCTATCACAGCTTCACAAACCTTTTGTGTTTCCAGGGCATCCCTGAAGGTCGGATGACATTCCTTCCCTTCTTCAAGCGCCTTCAGGAAATCCGCAACCTGATGCACGAAGGTATGTTCGTAACCTACAATCAAACCCGGAACCCACCACCTGTTCATATACGGCTGATCTCCATCCGTAACGAGGATGGAGCGCCAACCCCGCACAATAGAATCATCGCTGTGATCAAAATACTCCAGGCGGTTCATGTCGTGCAGATCCCAACGGATCGACGCATGCTCGCCATTGATTTCAAATGTGTACAGTGCTTTGTGACCGCGCGCATACCGTGTCGACTCGAACAAGCCAAGCGATCCGTTTTCAAAGTGGCAATGGAAAATACACGCATCGTCGATGCCAACCTTTTGCTTCTTTCCCGTTGCCGCGTGTACGCGTTCTTTTATGAAGGTCTCCGTCATTGCCGATACATCAGTGATAGCACCGTTGAGCCACATCGCGGTATCAATGCAATGAGCCAGCAGGTCGCCTGTAACACCCGAGCCCGCGGCATCTACATCAAGTCGCCAGGTGCCGGTGCCACCTTGCGGAAGGTCGGGACTGATTGTCCAATCCTGCAGGAAGTTTGCCCGGAAGTGAAAGATCTTGCCAAGCTTGCCCGACTCGATAATCTGTTTAGCCAGCGTCACAGCCGGAATTCTACGGTAGTTGTACCATACTGTATTCGGCACCTTTGCCTTTTCGATTGCATCCACCATCCTTATCCCCTCCGCCACTGACCGTGCCAGTGGCTTCTCGCAAAGGATCATCTTACCTTTCGCGGCGGCTGCGATCGCAATTTCCGCGTGAGTATCATTGGGTGAACAAATATCAATCGCATCGATGTCATCTCTTTCTACCAGTTTCCTCCAATCGGTTTCATACGACTGGTATCCCCACTGTTCGGCAAATGCTTTAACGTTTTCCAGGTTGCGCGAGCAAACCGCCTTAAGTTCCGGAACATACTGGAGCTCGGGGAAAAAATTGCGGACACGATTGTATCCATTTGAGTGGGTACGGCCCATGAAGCCGCAGCCGATTAGTCCTATACGAAGTGATTTTTTTGCCATAGTCGTCTTAGTGTTTATGGATTCGTGATCAGTAGCCGGTGCTACCAGGTCCTCACCATCCGTGTTTCTCCCTCACCTTAATCATCGCCGCAAGGATGTCATTCCAGGTTTGTTGTTTCATCATCACATCGTTCGGGAACATACACCCATCCCAGCAGATATGATTGAACTTCTTTGTTACGTTTCCATTCTCGTCGCGGAGCCAGTAGCCTGCATCATTGGCAATGTCGAGTTTGCCGTTCGGGTCGGTTGCGAGACAATGGCGTCCGGTCTTGTCGTGCGACCCGCTACCGAACACCGTTCCATCATTCTGCGCAACATGGAAATCAATTGTCCATGGACGAAGCGCGTCGGTCAGCGTCTTGAGTGCCTCTGACAGCACGCTGCGATCTTTCCAGTCATAATCCGGCGGAAGGATCCTGTCCTCGGGAGCGTTGTACCCCATCGTATACAACAATGTGTGAGACATATCGGCCTGAAAACCAATGTTGGGTCTGTCTACGGCCTCGAGTGTATCGATCATCTTCTTCCAGCTGTGCATGCCCCCCCAGCATATCTCACCTTCAGCAGCGAGTTTTTCGCCGTAGTCAGCAGCCACATCGCACGCCTCGCGGAAGGTTTTCGCGATAAGCTTAGTGTTGTTAACCGGATCTTTTGCCCATTGCTCAGGGGAGCTTGCGGAGTCTATCCTGACAACGCCGTTAGGACGCACACCATGGTCGCGCAACACCTTCCCGATGTGGCAAGACTTGCGCACCATTTCAATAAACGTCTTGCGATCGGCGTCGCTGCCCAAAACGGGGCCGCCCCAGACCGGTGCGACGAGACTCCCGATATCAAGATCGAACGAAGCGACTTTGTCGCCCAGTCTCTTAATATCATCATCACTCATATCGATCTTAACATGTGGCTCCAGCAGACCAAGATCTACGCCATCGAATTTCACGCCATCGACTTCCGCGGCAGCGGTGAGTTTCAACAGTGTATCGAATTCGATCGACGGTTCGGAATCCGGACCTTTACCGACGATACCCGGCCAGGTCGCGTTGTGGAGTTTAGGAAAAGTGTTAGCCATGGTCAAAATTTAAGGATTCAAAATTCAAGATTTGAGATTCAGGTCCGGGTTTTCGGGACCGAAGTGCTTCAGCATTACGATAGGATCAGTGTCTGATTCATTCACGATCTTCACACCTTCCTTCGCCGCCTTTTCGCTGACAAAGAATTCATCATTTGTCAGTTGTCCGTAGCGGATAAGAGATGGTGTTTCAATATTCCACACGCCCATCTTTCCACGACCCTGCATCATGATCATTCCATAAGCGGCAGCATCTTTTATCGTCACCGTGGCGCCGGGCTCCACGGTTAACTCTTTCGCGCTGAAATCCGCCGACCTGTAGCAGATCCATGTCTCGCGATAGCCCTGCGATTTCATCTCAGCTTCATCGCGCACAGGTATCGGATTCATGAATCGATTCTCCATCATGTTCGGATCCATATTGAGATCCCAATCGAGTACTTCGATGAGCAGATCAAAATCACCGATCCTGTCCGCCGGCGTTCCGTTCCACAACAGTTCTTCGGGAACGATAGCCTCGTTTACGAGCGACTGATACATAGCGAACACATCCGACGCCTTTTGTGGCTCGTATGTACACATACTGCCCGGCGCGTGCAGCAACCCAGGCGGAACATCCCATCCGGTGCCCGGTTCAAGCCGATAGGCCGATGAGAAGTTTGTTATCTTATTGTCGCCCTTTGTAAAGTTGACAAGACATTCGCGGATCTGGTCTTTGGTAGTACCGGGTGCAATCCCAAAGAAGGTATAGGGGAAGTCACCTCCGTGGTTGTTGACTTGCGGAGGGAAATAGTATGCCTCCGGCTTGCCATACTGACCTACCATCTTCGCATACTTGTCATTGGCGTGAACGTGATGCGGCAGCGGTCCCATATTGTCGAAGAACTTGGAATACATCGGCCAGCTCTCGTATTTCTTCCAGAGGCGATCGCCGATGAGGTCGCCCTTCAAATGATCGACGGCATCCTTCAGCAGGACCTGCTCCGTCCTGGCGCCGTCTTTCACCACGATAGGACTGAGCCCCTCGTTTTCGCCGGTCAGCGGGCCGTTTTTCGCGGGGGTGGTCGATGAGAACCAACGCTCATCGATGCCGCCACGCATACCTCCAAGAACATAGTAGTCGTCGGGGTGTAACTTGATCCTTCGACCCGGTACGCAGAATGAACGCGGCACCCAGGTGGGCGCGAGTCGTATTATTCCCTTTCCCTGGTCCAATGCCTTTTCAGCAAGGCTTGTTGTCGCTTTTGTTGCCATTACAGATTGTATTGTTTTAGAAATTCACGAATACGATGTCCTTCAGCGAGGACTTCGAACGAAAGGTCATAGGTTCTCGTCTCTCCCGGCTTCAGGTAAATAAGTCGTTGCTCCTTTCTGGCAGCGGCTTGCCCGGTAGGAGGATTTGTTCCGGGCTCCAGTCCCATAACATACTCACCTCTCCCCAGGTGTTGCCAGTTGCTAAGAACCGGAAGCTGATTCTTGTTAAAATGCAACGCCACGGCTATTCCAAGTTGCGCGTTGTGAATGCCGCATGAAACGTTACCCGCGGCGTCCGCGTCGGGATCGACAAACGCAACTGCCTGACCTCCTCCACTGTGTTCTTTGATAGGAGCGACACCTGTTTTGAAGTCCCGTCCTTTGTGGAATATTCGATTGGCCCCTTCGCTTCCATCCGATTGCCAGGAGCCATTCCACAAAACATTTACCCCCTCATCCAGCAAGGGCCATCCGAAATTACAGTGGTAGAGGATCATGTGTGGCGTCTCGGTATTTCCGAAGTTGGTAACCTCATCGTGAATCCGGATGACGGGCTGGCCAATCGTCCCGGAAATCGTTCTTTTCAATTCCAGGCTTGGTCCAAATATGCGGGTTTCCCTTACTACGCCGGTGATACTCATATCCATCCTGCCCCGCGCCGGATCAGGCTGGATGACAGACTCCAGGAACGCAGGCTGATTGCTGATCAGGCCGTGAACGCCACGGCTGCCATGCTCGTCTTCTTCATCCGGGCCGAAATACGACAGCCCGCACGTTGTCACCAGTCCGCCACCAAACGTTCTAAGCCAGTCATTTCCATACGAAGAAAATGGTTCCGGAGGAGTAATACCGGTATGGCTCAACCATGAGAGGTTGTGGCTGTTGAACGCCGCGTCGGCGATGTCCATGGCGCGATCGATCACTACCTTGTAGCGAAGACCGGAGCCTGTGTTCACCCATGCGATACGTGTACCCCTACCCACACCGTTGTCAAGTACAGCGGTTTCGATGCCCCCGAGCTGGAAAGGGTGAGAGATCTTATCGAATGAGGAATTTGCGCTCATAATTGTCTTTTTTTTCGCTGTGAAGCTCAAGTCACTTCATTAGCCCCTGAGTTGGGCCTGTTGTTCTTCGGCAACGCTCAATGCCTCTTTAAAACTGATGAGGCCAAACTCTTTCATAATATCCTTCACCTTCAATCCCGGGGCAACCACCTCGATTACGGATATCTCTTCCTCATTTAAAGAGTAGCAGTTGACTTTCCGCCCGTATTTCTTCTGAATTTCCGGGAATTTCCGGGAATAAGGCCAGCTATGAAGAAACGCCTTCTCCAGGTTTATTGGCGCACAGACACCCCAGAGATTCCAGTTACCGGTGACCGCGATTTCCTCACCCGTAATATCACAGATCTTAGTAGTGTCTTTTCGTGTGCTCGATACAACGCGATATTGATTGGTCCAGGCTCGCATATTCACTCTTTGTCCCCCGGCAAAAGCGGAAGGCCAGAAAACGATCTCGGCTCCTTTCGCTGCCAATTGTTCCCAGCCATCGGACCATTGTATATCATGACAAATCTGAATTCCGATTGTACCAAAATCAGTCTTAAATACAGGGATGGACAAAGGGCCGGGCGTTAACCCGTTTTGCATTTCGTTTACCGTCAATCGGGTCTTTTGATACTCGCCAACTACTTCCCCCTTTCTGTCAATCAGCAATGCAGCGTTATAGTACTTTCCCTTATGAGTAGTATAAACATTACAGACTATATAGCAGGAATGCTCCTTTGCGAACTGTTTGAAAGGGGCGACGATATTTCCCGATCCGTCCTCGGCAGCCTCTTTTATGGCAGGTCTCGATCCTGTTAAGTTCGCCACATGAAAAACCTCCGGCAAACAATAAATATCAGGAGAAAAGGGGAGCGCATACTCCATCTGCTTCAACGCCGCCTGGACCGCTTCCTTGTAGTTGGTACCTTTAATTCCTTCCTGTGTAAGTGACGCTACCCACACCATTCTGTCACTACTATTCTTAGTATCCCGATCTTCACTATTCATCGACGCCAACACAGGGGAAGCCCCCAGAACTCCAACTCCCAACATGGAGTTCCTGACAAAAAATCTCCGATTCAACTTATTCATTTCCCTGGTTTTTTAATGATGAACAATAAACAACAATTTTACTCACAGAGTGGCCTTCAATTTACCCTGACACTCTTACCTGCCAGTTTTCCCTGAGGCAACTCGCAGCGCAATACCTCCTGATAATTTACACCTATTCTTTCCACCTTGATTACTATTTCCGCCGATTTTTGTGTCGGATCAGCAACATAAATGCCCGGTGCGTTACTCTTCACATTTCGAATCAAAACAACGCAAGGCTTATCGACCGTTACGCTATCACCTTCAAAAGAAAGTGTTCCGGGTTCGTAAAACACGATCTGGCACACATCGCTACCGCGATCGTAAACTGCCTGAACCTTTTTTGAATTGCTCAAGATCACTGTACGGTCGGGCCGTATTTCCTTTATGGATCTGATTCCGGGCCAGACAGAATACGTATAGGAAGCATCGACGGGGTGGCGACCATGGTCAATACTCATGGTAAAGACGCGTTCGCTGATCTTGTTATCGGAGAGGTTAACATTGATCTTTTTCCATGATCCTTCCTGGTGAACGTTCGATATCTGCACAGTCTCACCATCGGGAAAGTAGTATCCGACTTCATCATTTCTGACCGCCGACACGCTGATGTTTGTCCAAATGCTATCATTCCCGGAAACCCCATCTTCATCATCATGCTCAAGCTCAACTCCTCCCTTCGACAAACTTTGATTGATCGTTGTAAATACCGGAGCATCATTGGAACTGGTTATTCCCGCTCCCAGGCAGACAAAATAGCGATCGAAGAAGAACCATGATTTCCGGGCTTGTGTATCATAGTCATCCATATCATAGGCAGCGGCTCCGTATTGTCCGTCGCTCACTCCACCCACGAAATCCGTCTTTCCTTTATTAAAGAACCACTCCGGCTGATCCGAAACATCCTCAAGTGCCGGAGTTGTTGTTCCGGGGATTTGATTCCATTTCCAAACAGGAAATATATTCTCATACTCATTTCCCCTGACCATGATAGATATAGCTCCGTTTCCTCTAAAATGTTCAAGCAGGTTTTCTCCATTTCCTCTTTCCGGCTTTACTGTTCGGGTAGACACCATCCTCAGTCCAACAAAATACCCCGGCCGGATATTAGCGGTATAATCGGAAGACCAAAGTTGAAGGTGCTCCGGCTCTATTCCATAATCCGCGCTCTTCTCACCGGAAAATCTCGCGATCGCTGTTTCGTAATCGTTTAGCCGATCGGGGTCATCAAGTTGCTTATAGTCTCTTAAAATCGGAGCAAGTCGACGGCCTGCGTTTATGTTCCCCGCCCGCGCAACGTTCCTGCCGAGTACTGTATAATCTATGTATGCACCTCTCGCAACTTTAAAAAAGCTGGTGTGCAGGAAATTTATCACTTCCTGAAAATTCGTCTTGGAAAGAGTATAGGAACTGCCAGACAGAATCTCTGAAAATTCCGCTATGCGTTGCAGGAAAGTGGTGCCATATCCATGCATATAAAGCTGGGGCCCGTGGGCATGAAATGAATAATCACCCTGTATCCCCGTGAATCCCGATTCGGGCTCCATCATTTGATTTACATATCCGACAGCGACCCTGATGAGACTCTCGTCGTTGGTGACACATCCTCTCAAAATGTAGTGCAACCCTATCGCGAGCATCCGGTTCAACTCTGTAGTGGTTTGCGTTTCGATCTTGCGGCTTTTCTTCATCCAGGTCAAAAGGCCATCAACCGCCTGGTCAGACAGTGGCAGAGGCGTCTTTGTCATGAATAAAAGTGTGTAGCCTATATCAGTAGGCAACCCGATTGTCTCAAACCACCAGTTATCACTTTTCGGCTCCGGCGTTCTGTTGATCCAGTAAAGCACCGCCTTCTCGATTCTTGAGTGAAGCTGAGGGTACTCTCCCGGGTTCACCATGTAAGCCTGAGCCATCTGCCGGATACGCCTTATGTGGCTGGCCGGCGACCAGGCACCTCGTTCTTTACTACTATAGTCTATATCCTCCCAGCTGCCGTCTGCCAATAACTTTTCACTCCACGAAACTGCTTCGCTACCAGATCGGGACATATCACGTCCCTTTATTCTCTGATTCAATAAATTTTCAGAAATGATCTCTATCGCCTCAGATGTATTTGTCTGGGCATAAAGTGGAAAACAAAAAAAATAAATCAAAACCCCCGCCAGATACCCTTTCTTCATATTCAAAACCAATTCATAGAATTTTACATTCATTACTGACGCCCGATTACCGGCCACTCCCGATTCGCAACTACTGATTGATCGTCTTCAATCGAATATTCCTGTATTCAACCTTCATCGGCGGACCAACGTGAACCTGAACTCCGAGCACACCGCTCATCTTACGATTGTGCTCGTCATTGTCTGTCACTTCACAAATCAACACTCCATTCACATAATGCTGCAACAGATTACCTTTGGCGACAATGTGAATCTCATTCCAGTCGTTTACGTTCATGAGTGTACGGAGAGAATCCTGCGTGGCAATTCGTTCTGTAACCTCGCGACTTTGCCAGGCGTTCTTTTTGACGTTCGCCCGCAATGACCCCTCCGCTCCGGGATCGGGCTGGCTGCTAATAATCGATTTCTCACCTTGATAAGCCAGGGTGGTGCGGCCGCGTTCCTCATAGTTCTGGCCGGTGTACGTGTTTTTTCCGTCGATATCAGCCTGGTATCCGGTGAGGGCATTAGGAATATCTCCAAATGGTGCACTGCGGTAATTGATTCCACTGTTGCCGGACTCTGTTATTCTGACTTCAGTCTTCAATTCAAAATCTTCGGTAGTACCTCCGCGCCATACAATGAAGGAGTTCGTCTTCAGTTCACTGCCCGGGACGATCTCTCCTACCAGGCTTCCATTTTCCACCCGCCAGAGAGAAGCATCACCTTCCCAATTGTCGAGCGACTTCCCGTCAAAAATCTCAATAAACCCTTCATCAGCTGTCGCACGCTGGTCAACATTATCGATGGCGGTATCACCGCTTTTCTCGGTCTGAGAACCGCATGCCCCTGCAACGAGGACTACGAATAATCCGATGATAAAGAAGCCGTGCGTTATCGGTGTTCGTCTCATTTTTGTCCAGGGGTTATTGGTTTTTGTAAATCTCGTGATCCGGGTTTCCGCCTGCCATCAGAAAGGCCAACAGGTCTTTCAGTTCTTCCTCGTTCAGGCTGTTGATAAGGCCGGGGTACATCACCGATATGTAGGAGTACTTTTTCTCCGCGACATCACTCTTCGCAACCTCCCTCAGCACATCAGGTGTGAAGGGGTTTTGTGAGATATAATAGTTCTGGTTGTCTTCATCGCTAAGTCGGCCGAGGATTGAAGATCCGTCTTTCATCGTAAACACCGTCGCGGCGTATTGGTCGGACACGACTTTACTGGGATCGATGATTGCTTCAAGCATATCTTTAACAGAGAAGCGCGTACCGAGTTGTGTAAGGTCTGGTCCGAGGGCACTACCTGCACCGCGCATTTGATGGCAGGAGCTGCACCGCGTGGCGTCGAACATAGCTTTACCCTGCTCGAAATTGCGGCCGACAAGTTGTTCTTCAACTACCGCGACCGCCTCATCCAATTTCCACTTCCGTCCCGGGCCTTTCGGCTGCGGGCCGCTGATCAGATCGTTGCCTGACTTGCTGAGAAACTCCTCACCCGATGCCTGGCGGAAATGTTCCTGTTGATCCGGCGCAACGTTTTCCAATGCATACAGGCGCGCTTTATTGAGGAAGCCGACATAACTGCGGCCACCCTTAAAGCGAAAAGCATCCCTGAACCATTTAAAATATACCTCCTGCGACTCAGAAGTCCATCCCGATTTCGCTCTTGAAAGCACAGTGACGTAGTAAGACTGTTGTGCAGGAGGAACATTTGCGAGCATCTCGGCGATATCCATCCCGTATTGCGGATTCCTAAGGATGAGGTCTGACGAATGCTGAGCGGTTTCTGTCGGATCGTCTTTGGCATCCTTCAGCAACGCCAGGGTTTTATCAACCGCGCCTGGGGCTTCCAGGTGAACGAGCAACTTGCTTAGCTGGCGGTTCAGGCTATTTGAATTCGCCGGGTAGTGTGAATCGAGATAGTTGGTTATACCGATTTTCAATTCACCCGCTGGCATACCCTGCCTCAATATCACCAGTTCAAACGCGCGCAACAGATCGATCTGTTGCGATTCGTTCAGGTCGTTATAGTTGATTTCCATCAGTGATTTCAGCAGCGAATTTCCCAATGCCGGCTTCGCGTGGCGAGCGAGTGAAATGATTGCCTGTGTTCTGGAGACCGGATCCTTTTCCGTCAACGCACGCGACTGCCATTCAGCCACCGGGTTGTGTTCCAATACTATTCGTGCTGCGTACTGTATGAAGCGATCCTCATGTCTCAGGTGCGGCCATGCGAAATCGACAGCTCCCTGCTCGGGACCACTGTGAAACGCTTCCAGTTGCTTTCTCAGCTCACGCAGTTCTGAAGTCGCTGTAGAGATGTTCGAAACATTCTGCGCCAGCATCTTATCGGCATCCTTTCCATTGTAGTAGACCCTGTAAAGATCTGACTCAAGTCTGCGCCCACCGGTGAGAAAGTAGAGTGCGCCATCCGGACCAATCACACCATCTGTGAGAGGAAGCGGTGCGCCGGAAAGAAACTCCTCAGCCTTCGCCGAATACGATGCGCCGTTTTCCTGCAAATGAATAGCATAGATAATTCCAAAGCTCCAGTCGAAAGCGAACAACGCTTTCCGGTATCGCTCCGGGAAGGCAGCCTCTCTGCCAGAGATAAGGTTTGTGGGCGAGCCCTGACCGATGTCCAAAACTGCCGGAAGGTTATCAGGCCACTCGGGAGCCCACTTGCTGTTTCCGGTTCTCCATCCGTACTCGCTGCCACTGGTAGCGTGACAGATACGGGTGGGTCGGTACCAGGGCATACCAAAATCCCATTCCATATCGGCGTCGTAGGAAAACAATTCTCCGTCGTCATTGAATGCGATGTCGAATGCGTTGCGGTACCCGGCGCTGATGAGTTCCCAATGCTGGCCGAGTGAATCTATACGGGCTATCCATCCGCCCGGAGCCATCCTGTTATTAGCGTGACCGCGCGGATCTTTGATCAACGGGAACAGGTTGTCTTCCTGCCAGACCGGCGGCAGTCTGTACGCGTCCATGGGAGGAACATCCGTGTGATTTCCTGAAATGACATAGATTGATTTACCGTCGGGTGCCAATATCGCGCTGTGGGGACCGTGCTCACCCCCGCCGTGCAGGCGTTTCAACATCGTAACCTTATCGAACTGATCATCGCCGTCCGTATCCTGCAGCCTGTACAGGCCGCTGAATGTAAACCCTCCGTCTCCGCCCCCATTGTTGACCATTACATAAAGACTGTTGAATGCGTACAGAAGACCTTGCGCATATCCCAGCTCGACTTGCGGTGCGGAGGGGTCGTTTAGTTCGGCGCTCGTTTTTCCTATATCGAGGCGTTCAATTCTCGTAAGCGAGTCGACACCCAGCGGAGAAAGTGTAAGACGATACAGCATACCGTACTGATCGGCTGTGATCAGACGTCCCTTGTCGTCGAAAGCCATTGCTACCCACGATCCGTTTTCATCTGCAGAAGGACTGTAAAGGTGATCGACTTCGAAATCGGGAAGGAGCTTGAGCTTGCTTATCTTCGGGTTCTCTGACTTCTCATCAGCGCTGTCGCCAGCACATGATAAAATGAATGCGGAAGCCAGAAGCATTATCAGAAGTCTTCCCATGTTGCGCGTACAATACATAAGTGGAGTATATATAATCAAGTTTATTTGCTCTAAAGTAGGTCGATAACAACGAAAACCGTCCCGCACCATCCTGTAGGGACGTGCTCAGATGCGCCCTTTGCGCAAACTGTCATGCAAAATCCGGAATTTCATTTTTCCGCACGGAGACGGACAAGATCGGCTTTTTGTTTGAGTCAATCCAGCAATTTAACACGGATATCAGATAAAAGAAGACGAGCGGCGAATGAAGAATTCTGCTATTTTTTGTTTAACACCGTTTGAATGGCCCGTTCGACCAACGGTTCCATCAGTTTGTATCCCTCCGGCGTCGGGTGTACCTCGTCGTAGGCGTACTCTTTCTTCATGCCGTTGCGTGAGTCGACCACAGCATTGAAATAGTCGAGATAGTAGATATTATTTTCTTTCGCGAAAGCCCGAATCATTTTATTCAGTTCCACCACCTTTTCCGCGGGCTGCAATCCAGGGCGCCATCGGAAATCATAAGCCGGCAGCACAGACGACAGGATAACTTCAATACCATGCGCTTTGGCCAGCAAAGCCATACTCGAAATATTGCCCAGAATAGCTTCGTGAGTCGTTGGTCCCGTATTTTCCGCGATGTCATTAATACCGGCCAGAATCACGACCGCCGCCGGCTGCAGGTCTATCACATCCTGCCTGAAGCGGACCAGCATCTGCGGTGTTGTCTGTCCGCTGATCCCTCGGTTTATATAAGGTCTGTCCGCAAAGAACTCCGGGTGCGCACGCAGCCACCCGATTGTAATCGAGTTACCCATAAAGACGACACGCTTCTCCCCCGGTTTCGGCGCACCGAGGTTCTCGTTGTCGGTTTTGAAGCGGCTGAGGTTGGCCCAATCATTCCGGAGTTCCTCCTCCCGATCCCTTCTATACCGAAAATTCTCCCGCACCCTGGCCATGTTTTGTGATCGACTCTGGTCTGAAGACAGCAGGAGACCGCTTGCTTCAATCCATTCACCGTAGCGCTCGATCCACGTATCGGACGGCACATTCCGGGTGCGCATACCGAAGCCGTGACCACCTTCGGCGTACAAATGCATCTCTGCCGATTTTCCTGCCTTCATCCACTTTTCATACAAGAGCACACTATGCGAGGCCAGCCCGAGTTGGTCATCGGTCGCAGCCGTAACGAACATCGGTGGCGCATCGTCCGGAACCGTTTCTTCCATCAGGAATTCCGGCAGGTAAGCATAAACAGGAGCAACGAAATCAGGCCGGCTATCTCCCTTACCACGGAGGCCCACAGCCGCCGCTATGGTTCCACCAGCTGAAAATCCGATTATGCCGATCCGTTCGGGATTGATGTGGAAATCCGACGCGTTCTCGCGGATGTACCTGACCGCCTCAAGACCGTCAGCGATGGCAAAAGGAATTATCTGCAGGCTTTCACTTCCGCCCTGCGCCATTTTTATGTTGAGTTCTTTTACAGGATCGTCTGTCTCGCTCCTCACGAGCCGGTACTTCAACACGAACGCGGCGATTCCCCTTTTATTCAACCACTTCGCAACATCAACACCTTCGGTATCGATCGATAGGGCGTGGAATCCACCCCCGGGACAAATGACCACCGATGTTCCGTGGGCGCTCGGAGCGGGAGGAAGGTATGCCGTGAGCGTAGGCTGTGCAACGTTATAAACAACACGTGTTTGCCACAGGTCGGAATACATTTCCGCCTCGCTCCAACTCCATTTTTCGGAGCCTGGCGCGCTACCTCCGTAAAGTGGAACAACTTTCTGCGCTGTTGCCAGCGAGCAGTATGACAACAACAGGACAAGACATTTGATCTTCATGACGCGGATTTTTTGAACCTGAGGACAAGATAGTTGTTAGATCGTATTTTCTTGTCGTCAGAGCCGCGATTGGGTGATAAATGTGCGCTGTTTATTACCTAGTACATTCTCACAACCTCCAGCTGCACCGGGCCGAAAAGCCCCGACTTTTTAAGCGGGAGGTCCTTCCACGGAGTCACAAACTTGTTTGCAACAGCAATATTTGTCTGTGTAAACTTCTCACCCGTATTCCCGTCGCCCGTCAAACGATTCGACCAGGTATTCGCTACCTCCACACGCAATTCGTTCGTCCCATCTTTCACCACGTCCGTAATATCGAAGCGATGTGGTTTTGTCCACGTCACCCCAACTGACTCACCGTTCACCCAAACCTCAGCCAGTTCCGCCAGGTCGCCAAGTGCGAGGTAAACCCTGTCGTCATCGCCAACATCAGCCGTAAAGGGAAACTGCTTGTGGTAAGTAGCCATTCCCGAGAAGTAGCGAACACCCGCGTCGTCGTGTTCAGTCCATGAATGCAACCCTGAAAAAATCGCCTCTGCGGGGGCTCCGAGATCCTCGGGAAAGGAAACTCTCCACTCGCCTTCAACAGGAATAGACACAGGCTTGTAATCCACGGCTACCCGCTGTCCGTCCTTCGTCAGACTGGCCAGTCCATCACCCGACAGGAAGAAGCCGTCTTTCGTATAGTGAACTCGCGTATTGGCCCCCTCGAATGACTCATACGAAGGTGCTGGTGTCCCTGCAGTGAAAACAACGAAATAACTTCCATACGGCGCAATGCTGAGTGGCAATGAGGTATGTGTGTCAGAGGAATGATGGATATTCAACGCAACGATCTCACCCGAACGCGGATCCCACAGCTCAGGTACTCTGTTTGGCTGGCGGAAGGATATCTGTTTTGTTACCCACTGATCTGTTGTGTTGCGGATGAGATAGAAGTCATCTCCCCGGCGATGGTAGTGGATATAGTCAAGCGCGCCGGAAGCCTGATCTTCGTAGAGAAAATCAGGCGGAACATTTAATTGACGGAGCGCGTCAGCAGGCGTCACTTCCGACAACACCTTGCCTTTCGTCGCGATGTCTACGCTAACCGTATCCCAGAGCTGAGTGGCCATTGTACGAACCTCTTCAGTGGCACGCGGCTGGTGATTCAATCCATCCGACTTCACCGGTTTTCCACCTACAATAATAGCTCCCGCCGCAGCGAGTGTCTCCAGTTTGCTAAGCGCTTCCGGATTCATGGCCTCTTCGCTCCCTACGGACAGCACCTTATAACGCGCCACTCCCGGCAGTACAAGTTCACCGTTTTCCACAACCAGATCTCTCAAAAGAATTTCGGTATTGATCACCTCATAGTCGTATCCATCGCCCACCTTGAAGCGCGTGTTCTTCGGTGGGATGAGATTCGGCACTTTGTCGCCGTAGTAGTAGAGCACATCGGAATAGAAATCCGCTTCCTGGAGAATATAGGAGATTCTCGCCAGGTAGTCGTTAAAGGGTCTGACCTTGGGCCACCACACGCGTTTGTCGTTGTAGTGTGTTCCAGCCCAGTAGGCGATACCCGGAGAACCAAACTCACCCGGGTTGTGCGAGAAACCATGAATAACCAGGCGATTCATTCCTTCGCAGAATGCGCGATCGGCAATGACCTTCAGATTCGCCGGGCTTTCCTGCCAATCCCAATAGCTTGTGAAGGCTTCCTCCTCCACTATTTTCTGCTTATAAATGTGTGACGCAGCCGCGATTTCCTTAACCAGCCAAATGTAATCCACGATACTGTCTTCTTTGAAATACTCACGGTCATACCAGAATTCGCCGCGCGGGATATCGAGAGCACCGAGTGCCTTCAGCGTTTCCACCGGGATGTGGTGCATGTGGCCCGGGCCACCTGCCTCTGAAGTGATTTTCAAACCGTGCGCATTGCAGACCTCCTTCGACTTCGCATAGTGATTGTTGATCATCAACTCGGAAAAGGTCTTTGAAAAATCAAAGTTGAAAGCCTCGGTTGTCTTTTCGTTGAACAAGTTCGCATTGTAGATCGCCGGAATAAATTTGTAGATATCATATCCGTTGAGTTTCTTAAATGCCGCCGGGAGAGTTGGCGTCCATGTGAAGTCCTTGGCCTCATAGCTCGCGAGATAGAGATTCTTCAATGGGCTCTTTTTGAAGTCGCCGATATGTGGTTTCAAGCGGTCGATGAAATACATCATGTGCATGCGTGTCGCAGATGAGTCGAAATGGTCGATGATAGGCCCCGCCGACTTTGGCGAAGGTCTGACAACCTGCTCGCCGGAATTCGAGCAGATGTACCGATATACATCCCAGTTGCCCTCCGGCGCCGGCCAGGTAAGCTGCTCGGTAGCAGGATCAAAATAGCGGGTCACGTTGACAACAGCGGAAGTGTCGGCAAGGTTACGGGCGCCGGAAGGTACCGCGATAACTGCCACCTCCTCGCTATACGCAGGCCTTCCATTCCCCATATATTCGATTTTTCTGGGCTTACCGTTGCGATCCGGCGTGATAACCGGGAAAGGCAGGCCTATGTTAATGTCTCGCCCGCCTTTTATGGCGACACGCGAAGCATAAAGGGTCTTTGCCGCGTGCTGAGGTTGAACCCAACTACCTCCCGCATTCCAGCTGCTGGCAACTCCAAGTCCCACTTCCAGCCCGAGTTTGCCCGCTTCTCTGATCGCAAAAGCTATCATGTCGACTGACTCATCGCTCATAAAGGCGGGGCCAGCCGGTATGATATGCTGCGGATCGCGTTCAGGGGGAACACCTATCTCAAAAATATCCACACCGCCCAATCCAGCGTCTTTGATCGCGCGCAGCTCCTCCTTCACACGCACTGAATCGACGTATCCATTGAGCCACCACCAATAGACTTTAGCGCGCGCGCTGATCGGAGGGTTAGCAAAGCCTTGCTTCAGTGAGCCGCTGTCCTGCTCGATCTCTTGCGAACATGAAACTGAAAGTGCGATAATGACACCCAGCGCTACATATTGAATCTTATTGATCATGATGAATAATTATTATTGTCTGGTGATCCCTGATAATTTTGCGACTCCACCACGTTATTCCGACCTACCTAATCTACCATGCCACGACCAATCCTCCCGTAACATTTTTCACGACAAAATGTTTACCAAAAGAAGCATCGCCTTCCTCGACCGCCACACGCCCTTTTCTCCACGGGTAGGATGAGTTCAAATACACCTGTATCTCATCGCTTGTCACATGATCTTCCGCATATATCCGTACGGTAGCGTTTTCGAGTCCCTCAACTGAATACCGTTTCGAAATCCCCTTCACCCCCGAGTGAAGTTCCTTGTAGGAAATCATTCCCGCATCCTGTTCGACAAACACACGACACTCACGATTCCAGGCTGTCGGCATCGTGTAGGCCGAGCTACCCTCTTTCAAGATCGTTTCGAGTCCCAGTAGTAGTGGTGCTCCCTGCGGAAAT
The DNA here is from genome assembly GCA_964493505.1 of uncultured Roseivirgaceae bacterium. GTDB lineage: Bacteria > Bacteroidota > Bacteroidia > Cytophagales > Cyclobacteriaceae > Chryseosolibacter. The sequence goes on along the minus strand of CAZBNP010000012.1, from coordinate 33,495 downwards.
CTGAAATATTGCCGAATAGTAGTGTTTGGGTTGTATCCGGAGAAAATGAAAGCGTTGTTGCTTCTGGCGATCGTCAGCACCGGGCTTTTTATTCCCGCGCGTTCTTTTTCAACACCAATTTTCAATCCGAATTCATTCAGCGCATACCGGAGATACAACTGGCCAATGAAATACTGTTCGGGATCATCCGGCGTCAGCAGCCTGCCACCACTGAAGCGGCTCGAGTTCGTACCCCGGACGTAGACGATCTTCCCGCCCTTCCAGTTTTTATCCTCGCGCGTCCAGACCACATCGCGTTCCTCACTCCCCTGCTGAAAGGTTGCCAGTACCCGGGTAGCCGGATCGCCCGGGTTGTCAACGCGCGTCCTGATTCCGCCGCCACTGAACAACGATCGATGTTCAATTCGCTGCGGATACGGATTTTCAACCTGATCGACGGAGAAAGTCTTCTTCAGTGCGAACTCGCCGTCAAGCGGTCGTACATTCGCCAGGTTCAGAAGTTTGCGGAATTCCGTCCCCGAATGGTCAACGGGTCCAAATAGCAGCAGCTTCCCGCCGTTCTGAACAAAACTGATAAGTGATCGTTCCAATTCCGATCCGGCGTCGGGCGCAATGGTTACCACCACCGACTCATTCAGTAAAGCGGGTTTTTCGGCTAGCACATTCCTGAATGATGCTGTAGAGATCACCGTATTGAGCGGAAAACTATTGTTGATAGCCTGCCGTATAAACCAGTCGCCGTAATAGATCTCGGGCAGCCGATCTTTATATTGATATGCCCAGTCGTGATACTCGTCGAATGGGTACAACCAAACGAGAGGACCCGGCGCCGTAGGCAGGTCATACCTTGCCTTCAGGATATGGGGAATAACTTCATCCGGAACCTGTGTCGGCATCTCCCCGTACGAGTTATCAATAGAGAGAAAATTCAGGTGCGTCGGGACGCCAATATTTCCTTTGCTGTCGATTCGCGAGATAGCCATCGGCAAGTAGATATCATGTGGCTCCCGTCCGTAGCGATCCAGCCACGGGCTATTCAGCCACCACGGGTCATGGGTATAATAGCGGAATAGAAAGCGGTTGTCGGGTAGTTCAGAAATACGTGAAAGGTGTCCGGCCAACTCGAGGCCAAAGTCACCATCCAGCGCCGCCCAGGGAGAATTGGGTGGCGGGAGAACATTGAAGTTACCCCTGTAAATTGCGCGCAGGTCGACCCCATCGCGCGCGAGGTCAGCTCCCGCCGAAAGGTTTGTGCCACGTGTCTGAACTTCAAACTCAGGACATTCCTTTCGGAACAGCTTCCAGAATTCAGCGATCTTCGCAGTTGCCCCGGCGAGTTTCTTCTGTTCAAACTCCTTCCCGTTGAAGATCGCACCCGTTGCGCTCCACCCTTCTACACCGAAGCCGAAACCGTTGCTGAACCAGATGTAGTCAAAATCCAGATCGGAAAGGAAATGCTGGCATTGCCGACCGAAGAAAACCCCGAACGGAGTCTTATTCGGGATACCTTTAGGAAACCCCGCGTACTGGTCAGTATCCGCATTCAACACCGAATAACAGCTGACGAACGACTTATGGCCCATCGCATTCCCCCCCAGGATCTCGGGGTGCTTCGTGTACTTGAATTCGGACTTGGCAAACTCCGGACCCGGATCGAACGTAGCGCCTACACGCACAACTTTCCCGGTAAGTTCGCCACCAACTTCTTTCAGGATACCGACAATCGTCTTAAGATCTCCATACGAAAAAGCAGGCGGTTCTTCCCTATACAAATACGCTCGCTCATGAATAGACAAGCTTTCCGGCCCAGAACCAACCTCGTGCTGGGTGTTTGGGTTTCCGAGATACTTCGCCCACTCAAGCGATTGATGCAGGTCGCCGCTATAGTCGAGAATCTCCGAACCATCGGATGTCCAGAGCATCACGGAAACCGTGTCGGTATGCCGGAGCAAAGAATACCACTGCGTGAATATCTCACTGGCTACTGCCCTCATATACGCAGCATCGTTTTTCTTGAATGGCTTCAGCGAAACCTCCAGCGTGATGTTGTTAAAGTTCTTCCCCCTCAGTGTGGAGTTGTCAAGGTTCCCACGGGAGACCTGAGCCTGCACAATTGCGGCGAAAAAAGAAAATGCGAGAAATAAAGAAAGTGTTTTGCGCATGAAAAAATTTGTTGATAAACCAAATAATATTGACCACTGCATAAATGCAGCGGTCAATATATGGAAACAGAAACTAAACTAACCCGGTTATTATACTAATACCCGTCGTTCTGCTTGAGATTGGGATTGATGTCAATTTCTCTTAACGGAATAGGCATAAGTACCTCGTGTGGTTCCACACCAAAGCTCAAGCCGTTGTCGGAGAAGTAGTCGTTCATAACAGTCGCCAACCGATCCGTGCGGACCAGGTCAAACCACCGGTGACCCTCCAGGAAGAACTCTGCCTTTCGCTCTCTTTCCATCGCCAGCCGGAACTGTTCTTGCGTCAACCCGGAGAGTCCCTCGAGATCCGCGCGCTCCCTCACGTCGTTGATATACTCGTACGCCTCATCGGTCCGCTCCAGTTCGTTCAGGGCTTCGGCATACATCAGTAATACATCGGCGTAACGCAACGATGTAAAGTTGATACCGCCGTCATCCGAGATACCTGTTGTAAAGTCTACAAACTTGAGGCCGTAGAATTCGGGTTCGTATTCTCCCGTTACCAACAGGACGGAATCGCCAATTGACGCGGGCCTCCTCAAATCATCCTCCTCATACGAATTGGCCATGTCGGGTGTCGGCAATATCCGGCCGTTACCCTGCATATTCCCGGGGAAGATTGCCATATCGAATCGCGCAGGCGTAAAAGTGCGGGAGAAGCTGTTCCCCTCGCCCACATTTCCCGACAGATATTCAATCTCAAATATTGACTCGATAAGCCCATCGTTGCCATTGGTAAACAATGCCTTATAGCTATCGTGAAGCGCGTACTCCTGGCTGTCGATTACCTCTTTCAACACATCCGCAGCAAGATCATAGTTCTTCATCGTGAGGTGAACTTTTCCCAAAAGCGTTTTAGCGGCTCCGGTTGAGGCACGCGACTTGCCGAGGCCTTCGATCCCATCGAGCAGCGTCGCCGCATCTTCCAGGTCGCTAATGATCAACTCATACACCTGGCTGACCGGCTGCCTGCTCATGTCGAAAGCCGCGATCTCATTCGGGCTTCTAAAAGCTACCGTCACGATTGGCAAATCACCAAACAGCCTGACGAGGTAAAAATAGCTGTATGCGCGAAGAAAGAGTGATTCTCCTTTCAGCTGATCCTTCAGCCCCTGGTCAAAGTCCAGGGCGTCTATCCGTGCCAGGATATTATTGGATCCTGAAATAGTCGAAAAGCAGGTATTCCACACACTGTTTAGAAAACCATTCCCCGGGGTGAAATTCATTTCGTCGGCCTCCACCTCGGCTTCGGTTGGAGTTGTCCACCGGACCTCGGCGTTATCGGTCGTGAGTTCACCGAGATAGACGAGCGAAAGGTTGTGCAGCTGCAGGTCGGCGTAGTTTCCGATCAACGCAGTCTCTATATCCTCCGCAGTTTTGTAAAACGAACCCTCACTGATCTGGAATTCAGGCTGCAGGTCCAGGAAATCCGAACAGGAGACTGGGATGAAAGCGATGAATATATATACAAGATACTTTTTCATAATAACAAGGTTTGACGTTAGAACGATAACTTAAGTCCAAGTGTATAGGTCCGCGGCAAAGGATAGTTCAGGTAATCGATGCCCGCATTCACCACGTTGTCGCCAGTAGTACTCGACTCAGGGTCATAACCGGGATAATCCGTATGGGTATAGAGGTTCGATATGTTTGCGTAGACATTCAGACTGCTCAACGACAATTTCGAAACGATCTGCTGTGGCATGTCATAGGACAACATCACATTTCTGATGCGTGTAAACGATGCGTCGAAGAGATAGTGGGACGACGTACCAAAACCGTTCGCATAGTTATTGCGGATAGCTCTCGGCATGATTCCATCGCCGGGGTCAGCCTCGGACCGCCATCTCCTGTCTTGTATCGCGAGACCATTCTGAACGCCATTTGATCCCAACAGCGATCCGCCGACTTCAAGATAGGTGTGCGCACCCTGTGAGCCGACCAGCGAGACGCTAAGGCTGAACGGTCCGTAGCTAAACGTGTTATCGAAGCCCCAGGTAAAATCAGGCCACGGTGTGCCTACGATTTGCCTGTCGCTCTGGTTAATGTCGCCGTCGTCGTTGGTGTCTTCAAACTTCAGGTCACCCGCTTGTGACTGGGGGTGATACAACGCAGCGCCTTCCAGCTCGGCCTCAGTCATAAACACGCCCAGTTTCTTGATCAGGTAAAAGCTTGCAATTGGCTGACCGACCTCCGTGATCTGGTACGGAGAGTTCGAAATTCTTCCGCCCTCGGTGGCCAGCTTAAGTACCTTGTTCCGATTTGCGCTGAATGTCAGGCTGCTGTTCCATTTGAATTTAAGCAGATCCAGGTTCAACGTGTTCAGCCCCAGTTCCAGGCCCTTGTTCTCAATGTCACCTATGTTCTGGGTCGACGAATTATACCCGGAAGCTGCAGGCAATTGCACCGCCAGCAAAAGGTCGGTTTTAATAGTTTTATATACATCGGCGGTCAACGTGATCCGTTCTCGCAGCAGTCCCAGGTCGATACCGAGGTTTGTCTGTTTTGATTTCTCCCATGTCAGGTCATCGTTAGCAAGACTTCCCGGAACCAATCCCGGAATCAGCTGCCCGTTCTGAACATAGCGCGTCGGTGACAGGAGGCCAATGTGTGAGTAGTTTCCGATCTGGTTGTTACCTGAAACGCCAAAGCTTGCCCTTAGTTTCAGGTTGCTGATAACAGCGGAATTCTGCATGAATGCTTCCTCAGACAGATTGTATCCCACAGAAATGGATGGGAATGATCCCCACTTATAGTTCGATCCGAAGCGAGAACTTCCATCCCGCCGGATAGTCGCCGTCACCATATATCTGCCATCGAATGAATAGTTTACCCTTGCCATCATCGAAAGCAGGGACCATTGGCTTAAGGTGTGTGTTCCGGCGTTGACGATCCCAGCGGAAATATAGGGTACGTACTCCGTGGGAAAATCGGAAGCGCCGGCTGACATGCGGTCGGTGCTGCTTTTCTGGGCGGTGTATCCTACCACTGCATTAATGAAGTGCTTGTCATCAACCAATGTGTTGTAAGTAAGTGTATTCTCATTCAACCAGTTGATAGACTCGAATTTTGTCACAGCACCCGTCGCCGGATAATTCAGGGTGGTGAAGTTTGGCACCGCAGAGGAACGCCACAACCTGATGGCATTGGACCCGTAGTTTACACCGATGGAGGTCCGGAACGTCAGATCATTCAGGATATCAAACTCGAGATAATTGTTTGTAAAGATGTCCATGACTTTGCGCTTATCCTCCGTGCCTTCGCTAACCGCGAGAACGTTCTGAAGAAAGCCCAGCCCATCCGTCACATCATCCTGGTTGAAGTAGTAATTTCCGTTTTCATCATAGACCGGAATGGTGGGTGATGCTGAAAGCGCGTTGGCCAGAATACCACCTTGCCCGTAGTGAGACTCCGTGTTGGCAAACCGGCCGAAGCCGTGCGAACCATAGGTGGAGCTACCGATCCTTATGCGATCAGAGATCTCTGTGTCGATATTGACACGGAGATTAAACCTGCTGTAGTCGGTGTTGATGATAATTCCCTCCTGCGAAAAATATCCTCCGGAAAGAAAATATCGTGTCTTGTCAGTTCCCCCGCTGGAGGAAAGCTGAAGATTTCTCACCGGAGCGACGCGGAAGATCACATCCTGCCAGTCAGTATCTGTCGTGAGCGATTCAGGGTTTCTGAACTCAGGCCGGACCCGATGCGCTACGTTTCTGATTTCGTTGGGATCGTCCTTAGAACCGCCTGCGAACACCCGCGCGTTATCACGCCCATCGGCAACAAAATCCGCATACTGGCGTGCGTTCATCATATCGAGCTTGTTAGCGACTTCCTGAACGCCAAAAGAGGCGTCGAAGCTGATCTGCGGTTTTTCGTTGGTACCCCGTTTGGTCGTGATGATAACGACACCGTTGGCACCCCTCGAGCCGTAGATCGCGGTTGCAGACGCATCCTTGAGGATCTCAATGGATTCGATATCCGCCGGATTGATCGAGCTCAGTGGATTGATCCGGGTAGCCGTGTTGTTGGCCATGTCGCTCGATGTGAACGACGCTCCTCCGTATCCTCTCATATCGGAGCCACCGCCACCGGAGCCAATGGGGAAGCCATCGATAACGTACAGCGGTTGGTTTCCGCCTGTGATCGAACTGACCCCCCGTACAAGGATGTTTACGTTCCCGCCCGGAGCACCGGTAGTCTGACTTATCTGCACACCAGGGACTTTTCCCTGCAGCATCTGATCAAAACTACCTGTAGAAGGCTGGATGAATTTTTCGCTGGTAACTCTGGCAACTGAGCCGGTGATATCCCTCTTTCGCTGCGTACCGTAACCGACGACGACGACTTCCTCCAGCGATGTTATCTCGGGTACCAACCGGATATTAATTTCCGTGCGTCCGCCGACAAGTACGTCTTGTTGGGCAAATCCAATAAAACTGAACGTGAGTACTGAATTTTCAGCAACAACAGTGATAGAGTACCTTCCCTGTGCATCGGTAGTGGTTCCGTTTGTAGTCCCTTTTTCGAGAATGTTGACACCGGGAAGTGTGTGGTTGCTATCGTCAGTAACGACGCCGGAAACCGTTACTTCAGCCGTTGCGGAACGCAGGGACCCGACAGAAGAAGTTCCGCCGGCACCCGGTGCCCGGAAAAGAGAAATATGATCAGCGATTACTTCAAACGAGATGCCCATTGGCGTCAGGACTTCCGTCAAAAGTGTACCGAGCCGCTCGTTTCGCGCGTCGATCGTGACTTTTTGCATGTCGCGGACAATGTCCGGACTGTATGCGAAGCGCGTGTCTGCGGCGGCCTCCAGCCTCGTCAGCGCTCGTTTTAATGCCTTATTCTCCACTTTAATGGTAACCTCGGTATCGAGGATTCGTTGTGCCTCAAGGTTGTGTGCCAGCGCAAATGACGTCAGGAACACTGCCAGGAACGAATAGATAACGGAGACTCTCATAGTCAATAACAGTAAGGCAAGCCATTGCGGCTTATGCTGTTTACTCATAACTTTAAAGGTTTTGTTTGGGATGTAAGCAATTCTAACAAGACGTCCCGCCATCTTGCCGGATGTCGGGAGCTCCGGGCTGGTCGCGATTCGCGACCGGCCCTCTTTTTTTCAGGTAATTTTCACGTCATAATTTTTTTTGTTTGGTGAGTAAATTTCATTTAGCCGCAGCCCAGACCAGAGATCAGGATCTTTGTCCCCTTCACTTCGTAGGCTGCTCCAATCGACTTGCATATCACTTTGAGCATATCAAAAAGCTCCATTTCAGTCACGTTGCCCGTGAACGTGCATGACCAGGACACTTCGTTTTCGAGAATAATATCGATATCATACGCTGATTTGATGTGCGCAAAGACCTCGCGCACCGGCGTGCCGTTAAAGAGGAGGAATTCAGAGTCATCGAGATCGGACGAAGGCAGTAGCTGAGGTTTGTCAACCAAACTTGTCACCCAATGGCGGTCTTTGACAAAGTATTGAACCCTCTCATTTGGCGTAAGGACGACGCCGCTTCCCGACAGCAGGTTGTCTCCCGACATCTCCGACCCCTCCTCATAGACCGAAACCTTACCGGTCTTCACAGCGACCTCAATCCTGTCAGCGGCCTCCAGGGCCTTGATCGTGAAGCTCGTGCCCAGCACTTTTGTCACAACGCTTCCGCCATATACATAGAACGGCCTCCGGGCGTCGGGCACTACATCAAAAAAAGCCTCACCAACGAGGTGTATCTCGCGCGTTTCTTTGCCCCACGAGCTGTCATTACCATCACTATAGTAAACCAGTGACGCAGGGTGAAGATCCACGGTGCTTCCGTCGGGGAGGTCAAGGCGCTCAACCGCGTTTGAGTTATTGACGATCCGCGTAATTGGCGCCTCCGTACCCAGATATCCGGCAATCGCCGGATCGGAAAACAACTCCTTGCCTCCGAGAAAGGAGAATACTCCCGCCGCTATCATCAGCAGTATTGCCGCAGCGGCAGGCCACGCCCACTGAGAGAGGAAACGCCTGCCTGAACGGTGACCCCTGACCCGTGCGACAAGGTTGTCCTTTATCCGGCGCCGTACCTGCCCTTTTTCCCACTCCGTCAGTTCCAGGTCTTCGTCCAGAATATGCCCGAACCAGGTTTCTATTCGCACCAATTCTTCCGGCGTGCACTTGCCCTCCCTGTATCGTTGTAATAAATGGCGAAAGTCGTCCGGAGTCATAGAAATTGAAATTGATCCTACAACCAGGACAGATTGCCGTGCGCAAATCCTCAAACGTCAGGAAAAAAAATTCGGGAGCTGGCTAAACCCAGAAGAAAAGGAGACACAGAAGACTGTGCTGGCGAAGAAATGTGCGCATAAACTTCAGCGACTTTGTCAGATGATAACCAACTGTCTTTTCGGAAAGATTGAGGTGCCGCGCAATCTGTTCCATCGGAACATTATTGAGTCTGCTTAGCCGGAAGACCTCCTGCGACTTTAGCGGTAGCTTCTCCAGGCCTCTTTCGATAACATCGTTCAGTTCTTCCATTTGAAGGTACTCCTCTGTAGCAAGGCTGTTGCGCTGAACAAACACCGTATAGTGCTCGAGATACTTATTCGCCGCGATCCCGGCCTGAATATGATTGATGACCGCGTGTTTGATAGAGACGACCAGGTAGTTCTCCAATTGCTGGATATTGAGCTCCGCCCGCTTTTCCCACAATTTCAAAAAAAGCTCCTGCGTAAGCTCTTCGCAGACATCTCTGTCGCGCAGCCGCTTGAAAGCGACCGAAAAGACTTTGTACCAAAACGTTTCATAAATACGCAAAAAAGCGGCTTCATCTCCCCGTCGGAGACGGTACAAAAGTTCCCGTTCGATAGATCCGGTCACAATCATAGAGGTGGCGTGAAAATCGTTTGTTTGACAATATACAACCGTTTGCGTAAAGTATTTATTAATCCCCGACAAGGCATCCTGTACCGTCCTGCAAACCAGCCCCCTGCCGCCCTTCCAGCCGGTTTGCCGGTCCTGTAAAAACCACTTCACCTTTCGGCCGGCGATCTTACTCCTTCGTAGGATGCTCCCGCAGAAGATCGGCCGATGTGTAAAAGTCTTTCTTGTCTTTCACCGCGGCGCGGACCCGCTTCACCTGTGCCGGATCGATCGCCGGTGCTTTATTGCCGAACGAGTTCCTCACATAAGTCAATACGGCTGCCACTTCATCGTCATTCAGAAGTCCCTCGAAGGGTGTCATCGGAACATGTCCTTCGTACTTCACCTGTTTCACTTCTATCGGCCCCTGTAGCCCCTTGAGAACCAATTTTATAAGACGCTCCTCATTTCCGTTTATCCAGATTGTCCCATTGATGGGAGGGAATCCCGAAGCAGACAACCCCGCACCGTCGGGTTGGTGGCAGGTAATACAGAACCCATCGCGTGCGTAGATCTCCCTCCCTTTAATAAAAAGTTCGCGTTCCGCCCCTTTCAAATCTGTCTGAACCCCCTCCTCCCTCTTCTCTTCTACGTTCTTCCCCTCCAGGTGTGCTTGCGCAGTCTCGTAGGCGTGTATCATCCATTCATCCAGTGGATGTTTGCCTGCTTCTTCGAGGATCGCCTGGCCGTTTTCCCGGTCAAGCCATGATGCCGCGACAATTGCTTCCAATCTTACACGTCCGTGCTCGTCAGCAGCGGCCTTCGTAAGTAATTCAACCTGATTTGCGACCTGATGACCGTTGTAACGCAACGCCCGTACACCCGCTGCCCGAGCGTGAAAATCCTTCGACTGCAACACCTGGTGTAGCACATTTTTGTCAATACGATTGAGTCCCCACGACACCCAAAGTGCCTGCACCATATTATAGTCATACGACTCATCTTCAATGTTCAGAGCCGCGACCCACTGGCTTAATTTCGAAAGCACTTCTTCGGGCTTCCTTCCGCGTAGTTCGCGGAGCGTCCGGTAGCGGGTCCGGTATTCAGGTAGTTTCAGGTTTTCCAACAACACCTCGATGCTCGCACCGGCTATCTTCGCCGGTTCGACAAGAGGTCGCGACGGGTAGGTGACTCTGTAAATCCTGCCATGCACATGATCGCGAAGGGGGTCGCGCGCATTGTGCTGCATGTGTCCGATCAGGATGTTGTGCCAGTCGACCACATACAAGGAACCATCGGGCGCAAACTCCATATCGACAGGGCGAAAATTCCTGTCATCCGACTGAAGAAGATCCAGACGATGCCTGCTTTTGAAACCCGTACCATCATCCTCGAACGTATGCATCTTTGTTCCCAGGAAACCGATGGTGTTGTTGATCAGGAAATCACCCTGCACTTCGTCAGGAAAATGCCGGCTTGAAACGAACTCGAGGCCAGAGGTAGGTCTGACGCGATGCTTGTCTTCAACCAGGTTGAATGATTTGTGAGTAGCCACCCCATAGCGCGGCTTGACCGTTCCGGGTAACATCCACCGCACATCCGGACCGGACGTCTCTGCGAAAATCGGTTGGCCCCAATCGTCGAAAGCAATACCCCATGGGTTAGGGATCGACAGCTGCGCAGTCCGCTCAAGGTACCTGCGCTGGGCATTGTACCGGTAGAATCCTCCATTGGTAGCGCGTACGGGACCGTACGGTGTCTCCACATTGGTGTGAAGAAACACACCCTCCGCCATATAGATCGCACCGGAAGGGTCGGTCGTGTAGGCACTGTGTGCGTGATGAGTATCGTGATCGTCAAAGCCACTCAACAATATCTCCTTGCGGTCGGCCTGATCATCGCCGTCGGTATCGGTAAGCAAGACGAGGTTTGTTCCCTGCGAAACGTAAACCCCCTCAGGAGCAAGTTCAAAGCCAACGGGAAGGTGAAGACTGTCCGCAAAGGTGATCTGTTTGTCGGCCTTTCCATCATGATCGGTGTCGTCCAGGATAATGATCTTATCGTTAGGCTTTCCATCGCCGGGACGGTAATGCGGGTAAGTAGGCATTGTCGCGATCCACAGCCTACCCTTGTTATCAAAGGACAGCTGAACAGGGTTCGCGAGGTCACTGAACTCATGTTCAGAGGCAAACAATTCTATTTTATACCCCGGCGCCATTTTGAATTTGCTCAGGGCCTCCTCGCCGTAGAGATACCGAAGGCTTCCATTAGCCTTCGGGTTGTAGTTGGTTTCTACCGCAGGCAAAACCGTTGTCCGCGCATCGGCAGCCTTCAGGTCGAGTGTCGTTCCTTTGGCTGCCATCCAGATCGCCGTATCACGGATAGCCGTCATCTCGCGGATCTTCGCTAACTCCGCGGGATAATTATCAGGGCCGAACGGCTCATATCTTCTTCCAAACACATGAACCCCGTTTGGGATCTTATAGTCATTATGCCACATCCAGTTCTTTTCCATCACAGCCTGATGTACGATATCCCGGTTGCTTGAAGCGACCTCCGGCGCCGGGCCAAACACTTCGTCAACCAGTACCGTTGCAAATTGCCTGTATCCCTGGTCTGTTAACTGAAAGCCGTCTATCGTGAATGGTGCGGCGGCTCCATTATACCAGTTGAGTGAAGTGCTGAAGACATCAGCAAAGCGCACATTATATTTCCGGGCCACCTCTTTCATCGCCGCTGTGTACAACGCCAGATTTTGGTTCTCGCGTTTGCCATCGGGAAGATCATAGCGATCGGACAGGTCTTCAAAGGCAATAGGCGAGATGATCGCAAGTTGCACCGCTCCTTTGCCGTTGTAATTCTGGTCGAGGGTATGTTTGATGAAAGCCTCAAGCTCGGCTTTGTAGTTCTCTACTCCGTCCGCGCCCTGAAACGATTCACTGTATCCGAAGAACGCGAGAATGATATCGGCTTTAAGGCGTGTGAGCCATTGATCAGGAGTTTCAAAATGACCTTCCGACCCGGAGGGATGTGCCAGTTCAGTCTGGAACTTCTCGGCGCCGGGAAAGGCCCACGGTGAATTCCTGCCGGAGTGTGGTCTGAAGCCCGGGGTGTTTCCCCCATCACACATATTGCGTATGAATAGTGTGCTGTCGGGAAAGCGGACGTGCATCTCGGTTTCAAAGTGGCCGAAGTCCATCATCCGTGAGCCCAGGTTGTTGCCAATAAGGAGGATGTGTGAATTCTTTGCCGGCACGATGAAATCAGTCGCCGATGGCTTGCTGCATTGCGACAGCACCAAAGCGATGATTACCAGCCCCCTGAAGAACTTATTTTTTTTCATGTTGTCAAAAAAAAAGATGAGATAAAGAGGATACTCAACCAGTCATCCGTCTTTAAGTTTGGTGAATTCTCCGCAAATGAGCAACCCCCGGCCGTTTTTTGTTCCGCGTCGAAAGTTACAGCGAAGGTCGCAGCGTAAGATGGAAAGGTATTTCAATATGCCGTGTTGATCGTTCCATGATCAGTTGAGCGGTCTTCTCTCCCATCATCTGAAAATCGGACGACATGGTTGTGATCCCGTCGAGGATGATCTTTTTGAGAGGTGTTTCATTATAGGAGATCACACCGACATCTTTACCGACCTTCAGCTTCATGGAAATGATCCGCTCAATCAAGATGACCAGGTCGTTTTCCATGAGGTTGATAAAGGTTTCGCCCTCGTTGATCGGTTCCGTCTCTATTGAATGGACGACAGCGTAATTGAATGCGTACTCATTGCAAAACCGGTAGAACCCTTGCAGAATTTCCCGCGGCATATAGGTTTGCTCCGGAAAAATGATCTTAATGGTTTGATACTTCGCAAGTTGCGGAAGCGCCTGCTCCAGCGCCTTGTAGATATCCTTCTCAAAATTTTCGTAGACAGCGCCATACTTTCCCTCCACTCCCGGTACGAGCTTGTCAAGTATGATCAACTTGCTCTTGTCTATCTTATTGATGACCTGCGACGCGTTTTCACCGCCCTCGATGAAATGGGGAATGATCACATAGTGCGTGTACTGATCCTGTTTTGACTGAAGCAGATTTTGAAAAAGCGCAAAGTCATTATTATAGATATAGAAATCGATCGATGCATGCCCGGCCAGTGATGATACTATCGCATCATAAATTATTTTCTTGTGAGCACTCAGTTTATTGAACAACAGGAATATTTTCAGCCGCACGTCTACCTCCGTGGTTCTGATAAAGAAGCCCTTCCCCGGAACAGAGCCCAGCACACCAATACTCTTCAGGTATTTATATCCTTTTTCCGCTGTGTCGCGAGAGATCTGAAACTCAAAACTAAGTTCATTAATTGACGGCATCATCGTCTCCCGCCGTAGCTCCCCCCGCTCGATCGCTCCCACGATGGAATTCGCCAATTGCTGATACTTGGGTGTAGCCGAGTGATCGTCGAGGTGAATCAGTCTGAATATATCGTCGCGCTCCATGCAATACTGTCTTTTCGTCACAAACCAACCACAAAAATATGCTTTTTACATGACAGTACATGATAGCAGCAAACGCGCTTGTATTTAACTTGTTGCCCTGAATGCTGTACTAACTATTTCCACATGAATGCCATTCTGGGTGTAATTTTCCATTTTCTGGGCGGGTTTGCGTCTGGCAGCTTTTACATGGGATTTAAGCGCGTCAGGGAATGGGCCTGGGAGAGCTATTGGCTGATCGGCGGTCTGTTTTCCTGGCTGATCATCCCACCCCTCGCCGCAGCCCTCACCATCCCCGGTTTTGCCGACATTATTCGCGAAACTGACACCACCATCTTCCGATGGACTTACACCATGGGTGTGCTCTGGGGTATCGGAGGACTTACTTATGGTCTGGGGATACGCTATCTCGGAATGTCATTGGGTAACTCGGTGATCCTCGGATACAGCGCCGCGTTCGGCTCTCTGGTTCCTCCTATATTTTACAACTATTATCCGCAGGATGGAAAAGTGTCGCTTTCGCACATGCTCGAGAGCCCGGGCGGAAGAATGGTGTTACTCGGAGTGCTGGTATGCCTCGTGGGAATCTTCATTTGCGGAAGAGCGGGGATCATGAAAGAAAAGGATCTTCCCGAAGAAGAAAAAAAGAAAAGCATAGCAGAGTTCAGCCTGATGAAAGGGTTGATCGTTGCGACAATATCCGGTATCTTAAGCGCCTGTTTTAACTTCGGAATTGAAGCCGGCAAGCCGATGGCGGAAGCAGCGGTGAAACTTGGCCATAATCCATTGTTTCAGAACAACGTAACCTACGTAGTTCTGTTGTGGGGCGGACTTACTACCAACTTCATCTGGTGTATCGTCCTGAACACCCGGAACAAAACATTCTCGAACTATGCCGATCGTAAGACGCCGCTTGTCAACAACTATATTTTCTCAGCATTGGCTGGAACAACATGGTTCCTACAGTTCTTTTTTTACGGGATGGGGGAAAGTAAACTTGGAAACGGAGCCAGCTCATGGATACTCCACATGGCCTTCATTATCCTGGTGTCGAACATGTGGGGGATCATCCTGCACGAATGGAAAGGGGTGAGCCAGGCAACAAAAAGAACTATTGTACTCGGTATCCTGACAATCTTGGGGTCGGTAATCCTGGTTGGTTACGGTAATTCACTGGAATAACACATCAATAATTATAAATATGGCAGCGATTTCAACGAAACAATTTAAGCACGTCAGCTATCTGTGGGACGAAAAAGAGGCTGCGAAGCTGGCGGGTGACGAGGTGGCACTCTTAATCTACAGGTCAAACCTGTTGGGAGCCGATCTGCGGCTGACCAACTACGGTGGCGGCAACACATCCTGCAAGGTGACATCCAAAGACCCGCTTACCGGCAACGAGACCGAAGTTATGTGGATTAAGGGTTCCGGAGGCGATATAGGAACACTGAAGAAGAGCGGTCTGGCCGCCCTCTACGTTGACCGGCTTCGAAGCCTTGAAAATGTTTACCGTGGTATCGAGCACGAAGACGAGATGGTCGAACTGTTCAATCATTGTATCTACGACCTCAGTTCGAAGGCGCCTTCTATCGACACCCCTTTGCACGGGTTTCTCCCCTTCAAACACATCGACCACCTTCATCCCGATGCTGCCATCGCGATAGCGGCGGCGAAAGATGGTAAACGCATAACCCAGGAGTTGTTTGACGGCACCATTGGTTGGGTCGAGTGGCAGCGTCCCGGCTTTGACCTCGGCCTGAAGCTGCGCGCCTGCCTGGAAGAGAACCCCGGCATCAGAGGCATCATGCTCGGCTCGCACGGACTCTTCACCTGGGGAGATACAGCCTACGAAAGCTACATCAATACACTGGAGGTCATTGAAAGATGCGCCGAATACCTCGAACAAAACTACGGCAAGAAACGGCCGGTGTTTGGAGGAGCGAAACTACAGAGCCTGCCAAAAGAAGAAAGACTCGAAAAGGCAGCCGCCCTGGCTCCTCTCCTTCGCGGTTTTTGCTCCAGCGAAAGACACATGATCGGGCACTTTACTGATGACGATCGCGTGCTTGAGTACATCAACTCCAACGACCTCGACAGGCTCGCCCCTATGGGAACGAGTTGCCCCGACCACTTCCTCCGCACAAAGATCAGCCCGTTAGTGCTTGACCTGAGTCCGAAGGATGATGTGTCCGATACAACCGCGATCAAGGAGAGGCTGGCCCCCGCGTTTGAGGGCTATCGCGACATGTACAAAGCGTACTATGAAAAATGCAAGCATCCGAACAGCCCGGCCATGCGCGACGCTAATCCGGTCGTCATACTCTATCCCGGCGTCGGTATGTTCACTTTCGCAAAAGACAAGCAGACTGCGCGTGTAGCCGCTGAGTTTTACGTGAACGCCATCAACGTGATGAAAGGCGCGGAGGCTGTATCCGAATACACATCTCTGCCACGCCAGGAAGCATTCGACATTGAGTACTGGTTGCTCGAAGAAGCAAAGCTTCAACGCATGCCAAAACCTAAGGCTCTTTCCGGGAAAGTAGCCCTGATAACAGGCAGCGGCGGCGGAATCGGGAAAGCGATCGCTAAGAAGTTTGCGGAAGAAGGCGCCTGTGTCGTTGTCAGCGACAACGATGCAACCCGTCTGAAGGAAGCGGATGAAAGTTTCAAAAGAGGATTCGGACGCGATGCTTATGCTACCGCTCTGATGGACGTCACGAAAGCAGACGACATTACATCTGCGATGAAAGTGAGCGCCCTCGCATTCGGCGGCGTAGATATCATCGTCAACAATGCGGGTCTCTCTATTTCAAAGCCACTGGCAGAACACACTGAAAAAGACTGGGATCTGCTTTATGACGTACTCGTCAAGGGTCAGTTCCTCGTAACGCAGGGGGCAGTTAACGTTATGCGCAAGCAAGCGCTTGGTGGCGATATACTTAATATCGTCAGCAAAAACGCGCTGGTATCGGGTCCCAACAACGCCGGATATGGATCGGCTAAAGCCGCACAAATCCATCTCAGTCGTTTGAACGCTGCAGAGCTGGGTGGAGATAAGATCAGAGTAAACGTGGTCAACCCCGATGCCGTCATCGCCGACAGTAAAATATGGGCCGGCGGCTGGGCTGAGGGCAGAGCTAAAGCATACGGAGTAAAAGTGGAAGAGCTTCCTGAGTTCTACGCGAAACGCACACTCCTGAATGAAGTCATTCTCCCCGAAGATATCGCGGATGCGTGCTTCGCGTTTGTCGGCGGGCTATTGAAAAAGTCGACCGGCAACATGCTTAACGTCGACGGCGGCGTGGCTATAGCCTTTGCCCGGTAATCAGATTTAAGTATGATACGGAGAGCGTTCAAAATGCGGCTTCACCGCGGCTTTGAAGAAGAGTACAAGCGGCGGCATGATAACCTGTGGCCTGAGTTGCAGGAGCTTCTAAAAAGCACTGGTGTCAGTGAATATTCGATCTTTCTGGACGAAAACACAAACGAGCTCTTTGGAATCATGCAGGTTGACGACCCGAGGCTGATCGCCAGTCTACCGGAACATCCGGTGATGCAAAAATGGTGGGCTCACATGCGCGATATCATGGATACCAACCCCGACAACTCGCCGGTGAGCATCCCCCTGAAAGAAGTTTTTTATTTACCGTAAACTGATAGATGATGCAACTTGGAAAGAACACGGTGGAGGAACACAATGACCTGGTGCGGCCTCAACACAAGAGTGAATTTGAATTCGTTTCAAAAGGTATAAAGGATCTCAATAAAGTAATAGAAAAACTAAGCGCCTTCCAGATCGCGATTCCCAGCTGGGCTCTTGGCACAGGGGGAACGCGCTTCGGAAGATTCCCCGGAGGCGGCGAACCGCGCAGTCTGGAAGAAAAGATCGAGGATATCGGACTCCTCCACGCACTGAACAAATCCAGCGGAGCCATCTCACTTCATATTCCCTGGGATATCCCAAAAGACGCCCGCGCCATTAAAACACTCGCCGCACAGCACGACATCCGTTTCGACGCAGTCAACTCCAATACCTTCCAGGATCAACCCGATCAGCAATACAGCTATAAGTTTGGTTCGCTTCAGCATGTTAAGAAGGAAGTACGGCAACAAGCCATCGATCATAACCTGGAAGTGATCCACTACGGAAAAGAACTCGGCTCGGAGGCTATAACGGTATGGCTATCTGATGGATCGTGTTTTCCCGGACAGCTGAATTTTCGCAAAGCATTTCAACACACACTCGAAAGTCTCAAAGAAGTTTATGCAGGCCTGCCGGACAACTGGAAGATGTTTGTTGAATACAAGGCGTTTGAACCGAACTTCTACTCCACTACCGTGGGCGACTGGGGTCAGTCACTCCTCTATGCAAACAAACTCGGACCAAAAGCATACACACTGGTAGACCTCGGTCACCACCTGCCCAACGCAAACATCGAACAGATCGTTTCCTTGCTGCTGATGGAAGGCAAGCTCGGAGGCTTCCACTTCAACGACTCTAAGTACGGCGACGACGACCTCACCGTAGGCAGCATCAGACCCTATCAGCTGTTTCTCATTTTCAACGAGCTCGTGGAAGGAATGGATGCACGTGCCATGGAACATACCACCGACCTGGGGTGGATGATCGATGCTTCGCACAATGTCAAAGATCCACTGGAAGACCTGCTTCAATCCGTTGAAGCTATCCAGATCGCGTACGCCCAGGCACTGATCGTAGACAGGAAAGCACTCATAGAAGCGCAGGAAGAAAACGATGTCGTGCGCGCGCAGGAAATACTTCAGGCCGCTTATCGCACGGATGTCAGGCCATTAGTTGCTGAAGCGCGGCTGCGCGCAGGTGGGGCTTTGCAGCCACTCGCATTGTTCCGCGCCGGGAACATACGAGCACAGCTTGTGAAAGACCGCGGCGCAAAAAGTTTTGCTACCGGCCTTTAATTTCCTTGCATAATGTCTGAACCAGTAGCCGCCGTATTCGATGTCGGAAAGACAAACAAGAAATTATTTCTCTTTGACACGTCATACCGGATCGTTTTTGAAAAGACGGTGCATTTTGACGAGATCACGGATGAAGACGGAGACCCTTGTGAAGATCTTGGGAAACTACAGGCCTTTATCCACGATGGATTAAAAGCCGTCCTGGATATGCCGGGGTTTCAGGTCCGGGCGGTCAATGTTTCCGCTTACGGCGCAAGCTTCGTCAGCATCGACGAAAATGGAAATCCCATCGGCTGTCTCTACAACTACCTCAAGCCCTACCCGCCGGCGCTGAAGAAACAGTTCTACGACACCTACGGCGGTGAGCAGCTCTTTTCGTCTGAAACCGCTTCACCTGTTCTCGGAAACCTGAATTCCGGAATGCAGTTGTACCGCATGCGTCATGAGAAGCCCGAAGTGTTCGGGAAAGTAAAATACTTCCTTCACCTTCCACAGTATCTCAGCTTCCTGATTTCCGGCAAGCCATTTTCAGAGATCACAAGCATCGGTTGTCACACAGCGCTTTGGCATTTCGCAAATAACGACTACCATCACTGGGTAAAGGACGAAGGCATCCTCGGAAAACTACCGGCGATCGCACCCTCCGACGAAATTGTCAAGCCATCCGGATGCGGATACTCGGCGGGGATCGGTCTACACGACAGTTCGTCGGCACTGATACCCTACCTGGTATCATTCCGGCAGCCCTTCGTCCTGATTTCAACGGGGACGTGGGCAATCAGTCTTAACCCATTCAACTCCACTCCGCTTTCCAGGCGCGAGCTGGAATGCGACTGCCTGTCGTACATGCAATACAAGGGTAGTCCCGTGAAGGCATCGCGGCTTTTCCTCGGACACTTTCACGATGTCGAGGTCGAGCGCATAGCCGCGCGCTTCAACCGAGACAAAGAGTATTATCTCTCTCTCTCCTTCGACGAAGAAGCATACCGCGCCATCGACCGTACGTTCGATCCCGGCGCCGACACCGTTGCGGTCCTGAAGGAACCTCGGTTCGCCTCCAGAGATCTCTCCGCGTTTTCCAATGACATCGCCGCCTACTACCAGCTTATGTTCGACCTCGTCGTTCAGCAATACGTATCAACACAGCTGATCTTGCACGGCTCAGAGGCAAAAAGCATTTTTGTCGACGGCGGGTTTGGGAAGAATCCGATCTATATGAAGTTGCTGGCTTCGTTCTTTCCAGAAATGGAAGTGTCAGCTTCGTCCGTGCCACAGGCAACCGCCCTCGGTGCCGCACTTGCCATACATGACGCATGGAATCCGGGGGAGTTTCCGGAGGGTATTATTGAATTGAGGGGGTATTGATCAGGCGCACCGGGTCAGCTAAAACGGTAAAATATCATCTCCTGTCGGAGGGCCCTCATCGGCACTACTAAACGTATCGGGTCGACCTTGCTCATCCGTACCGGCAAGTTCTATTCTCCAGGCTTTTACATCGGTATACCACCGGCTATTATATTCCCGGCTTTCGACATCAAAGTCAATCTTTAAGCGATTATCAATTTTCAGCAAGTCCTCGTTGATCTTATCACCCCAAATCGAAATACAGATTTTCTTGGGATACTGGCTATCGGTTTGAACGATGATGTCTTGTTTCCTCCATTCCCCGTTTCTTCCTGTACCTGTCTGAAGAGGAAGTATCTGGATAATTTTGGCTGTGAGTTGCATAGGTATTAATTAAATATCGTTCCAAAAATGTCAATAAAAAACGCCATATCATCAGCTGATACGGATTAATTATTCATCATCTGGGATTTTTTTCAGCTCCCGCGGAGATGGTCATTTGGTGTGCGCGACCCGCAGGCTGGAATTCAAGGAGGCTCCTACGGAGCCAATGTTCCTCTTCTCGTCATGCGTGCTAGAAACAGGAAACTCCTCCGGAGTTGGGGATGCCTCGAACATCGTTTTCCATTCGCCAAATCAATAGATGCAGAAATCCTATCGTTCCTAATCGAGGGCCATCGCCATAATCCCCAAAATTTCCTCGCGTTCGACACATCTCGCGCGCATTTGCATTCACCACATCGATAGATGCAAACAGACGCGCTTATGAGAACCGCACACCACTAGGAACCAGCACCAAACTCCGGAGGAGTTTCCTGTCTCTAGCAACGTACGTGACGCAACAATCCAGTGGCTCCGTAGGAGCCTCCTGTAGCCAGTCAGGTAGGTATTCAGTACAGCGATGACATGCACCAGCGTAGGCCCTAGCCACCGAGGAATCACGGAATACCAATCACGCTCAGAAAACAGCCTAGACACTCAAATAGAAGGAGGCTCCTACGGAGCCAATGTTCCCTCTTCTCGTCATGCGTGCTAGAAACAGGAAACTCCTCCGGAGTTGGGGATGCC
>CAZBNP010000012.1:0-12507 GCA_964493505.1 uncultured Roseivirgaceae bacterium | reverse complement strand
TCTAGCAACGTACGTGACGCAACAATCCAGTGGCTCCGTAGGAGCCTCCTGTAGCTTCACAACTCGCCGATCAGTGCTCCGAACAATTTAGTCACATGCGGCTCCGCCTGTGCAGCAACGTTCAGGATTTCCTGGATACTGACGGGCTTAAGATTCTCAGGGTCGCAGTCATCTGTCAGTACCGATATTGCACAGCAGGGCAGGCGCAGATGATTAGCTACGATGACTTCTGGCACGGTAGACATACCCACCGCATCGGCTCCGATACCACGGAGGTATCGGTATTCCGCCCGGGTCTCAAGGTTTGGTCCGGGAACCGCGACGTACACGCCCGGGTGAAGTTTTATTCCTTCACTTTTTGCGAGCGCAAGCAATTTTTGATTCAGCTTCGACGAATACGGCTCGCTCATATCCGGAAAGGGATTACCCCATGGAATATGGTCAATGCCTCTTAACGGGTTATCCGGCTGAAGGTTGATGTGGTCATCGAGAAGCATGAGGTCGCCTTTGCTCCACCCGCGATTCATGTTGCCTGCAGCGTTCGAGATCAGCAGGTGCGAAACACCCATCATCTTCATGACCCGAACCGGAAGAGTGATCTCCTGCATCGAGTATCCCTCGTAATAATGAAACCTTCCCTGCATCGCCAGCACCTTTTTTCCATGCAGGTCACCGAAGACCAGGTTCCCCTGATGTGAAGTCACCGTAGCCAAAGGAAAATGGGGGATATCATGATAAGGCACGACAACCGGATTGGATATCTCGCGGATGAAGCTTCCGCCAAGTCCCGTTCCGAGGATAACACCAACCTGTGGACTTTCAACTCCCCTGACTCGAAGAGCTTCTATCGCATGATTTATTTCTGTTAGCATCTTGCAAGCATCCTATCCTTCTCCCTCGCTAGCGCTACGGGTTTCACCTCAGCAATCCCCCATTCAACCTGAGCAATTCAGTCTCGGCTACTTTTGCGTTGTAGCGAGCGGAGATGAGTCTGTTGTAGGCCTCGGCGAGACTTTGCTGGGCGGTGCGAAGTTCTATAAAGGTATTGACGCCGCGCTTAAACGACTCGAGCGCTATGAAAACGTTTTCCTTCGCGAGGCCTATCGTTTCTTCCTCAATAAGCAGGATTTCCTTCGCGTTCTCATAATTCGTGAAGGCATTTCGCAATGCGACGTTGATCGTGTTCCGCTCCTGCTCAAACAGCAAGTAGCGGCGATCAAGCTCAAGGCGCGCAAGTTGGGTCTGACGACGTGTATTGAATCCCGACAGGATCGGGACGGTCAACTGGAAACCGTAGTTAAACCCATTTGTTCGGTTGTACACCGCGCCAAAGGGATTTATCTGTCGGGTGTTATCGTTGCGCGAAAGATTATACGCGGCATTGAAGTTCAGGAAAGGCAGGTACTCGGCACGGCGCTCACGCAGCGAGAGAGTGGCGATGTTGATATCGTATCGCGCGGCAAGGAGGCTGAAGTTAGTGTTGTCGATATTCTCAAAACGTTCATCCATCCGAAGGTCGAGGTCAATGAGGATTGTATCTGCGACGTCATACTGTGTCGGCAATTGCAGTCCGACCATGTTATTTAACTGCTCCTTCAGTTGCGCAATCATTGTCATCTGCTGCAGTACCTGTGTACGCTCCGCGTTGTAGTCGACCCGGGCCTGCAGTAGCTCCGGGCGTATGCCGGTTCCAACTTCGAGCTTCTTCTCGGCAAGTTTGACGCGTTCTTCGCTTACCGACATCTGCTCCTGAATAGCTTTCAGCTGTTGTTTTTGCCTGACGATATCGTAGTAGTTGTTGATCACCTCCGCGATGGTATTCACCATCTGTTCCTTCACTTCCAGCTCGCTCTGATCCGCTATTGCAGCAATACGCTCGCGGGTTGCAAACATGCGCGTGCCGTCAAACAACAGCCACGAGGCCCGAAGTGATGCGCTGAGATTGTTTGACACGGCATCGCCGCTATTGTTGCGTGATGCATCCTCAAATCGCAGGGTCTGTTCGTTATCATTCCAGACGGTCGCGCCTTCTGCGGCGATCTCCGGGAGAAACGCTCCCACGACATAATGGTCATCTGTGGACGCTGCTTCCGCCGTTTTTTGAGCTACCCGCACGTCGTAGTTCTTCTCAAGAGCCAGGGCCACGACCTGCTCCAGGGAAACCTCTGCCGACTGGGAAAACGCCAACGGCGAGCTGCAAAGAATGAAGAGAGAAAACGCAATCGTTCTAAGCCTCATACACTAAATCCTTATTGGGTTGGGGGCGAACGACCTCATCGCCAAAATCGACCTTCTTCCTTTCGCGCGACAAATAGGTGTACACCCCGGGGATTACAAATAATGTAAGAATCAGAGAAAACAATATTCCCCCGACGATAACGATCCCAAGCGGTTGCCGGCTTGTTGCGGCATCGCCCAACGACAATGCGATCGGCAACGATCCCAGCGCCATCGCTAAGCTGGTCATCAGAATAGGTCGCAGGCGAAGGCGTGATGCCTCGAGCACTGCGTCTATCCGCGAAAGGCCGTCTTCGCGTTTCTGGTTTGCAAACTCCACAATGAGAATACCGTTTTTCGTCACCAGGCCGATCAGCATGATCATCCCGATCTGTGAAAAGATATTGATAGTCTGCCCGAATATCGCGAGCGAGATAAAGGCTCCGCAAATCGCCAGCGGCACCGTTGTGATGATGATGAAGGGGTCTATGAAACTCTCAAATTGCGCGGCCAGGATCAGGTAAATCAGGATCAGCGCCAGGACAAAAGCAAAAGTGGTATTACCGGAGCTTTCGGCGTAGTCGCGCGAATTACCAGCCAGCGATGTGGTGAAACTTTCGTCGAGCAAATCGGCCGCTATTTCGTCCATCGCCGCGATACCATCGCCAATGGTCATCCCTTGCGCGAGCCCCGCGGAGATCGTCGCTGATTTATAGCGGTTAAAGTGGTACAACGACGGCGGCGTAGTCGATTCCTGTATGCTTACGACGTTGTCGATTGAGATCAGCCCGCCCGAGTTTGTTCTCACAAACAACGATTTGAGGTCTTCAGGGTCGTCGCGGTTAACCTGCGTAACCTGTCCCATGACCTGATACTGTTTACCGTCTTTCGTAAAATATCCGAATCGGAGGTTGCTATAGGCAAGTTGCAGTGTCTGTGCAATATCATGGACGCTGACGCCGAGCTGCGTAGCTTTGAGTCTGTTGATCTCGACAAGCAGCTCCGGTTTGTTGAACTTCAGGTCGGTGTCGACACCCTGAAATACAGGATGGTCGCTTACCGCGTCAACGAATTTTGGCAAGACTTCCCGTATCTTCTCAAAGTTATTGTTCTGCAATACAAACTGCACAGGCATACCAGCGCGTCTGTTAACCTGAATAGTTTGTTCCTGGATCACGAACATACGTCCTTCCGGAAAGAGGTACAGGTTACGGTTAACCATATCAACAATTTCCTGTTGCGAACGGTCGCGTTCGTCAGGGTCAACCAGGCGCACACGAACAAATGCCGTGTTTACGGCACCTCCACCCGACCGGCCGGGCGCCGTAACGGAGAGAGCGCTTGTGTATTCCGGCACAGAGTCCTGCACAAATTTCACTACTTTTTGTACGAAGTCGTCCATGTATTCAAACGCCGTGCCTTCTGTTGCGGTCATCTGGATGCGGAACTGGCTGCGATCTTCCATCGGCGCGAGTTCCGCCTGCATATTGGTTGCGATAAAGTAAACCGCCGCGACACAAACCACTATAGTAACCCAGGCCAGCCAGCGAATTTTCATGAAGCCGGCCAGCGAATTCCGATATCCCTCTTCCATACCGCGGAAGAAAGGTTCGGTCTTGTGGTAGAACCATGAATGCTTATGATTCTTACGGGTCAACAGCACACTCAATACAGGTGTTATTGTCAGTGCCACGAAGCATGATATGAGAACCGCTCCGGCGACAACAATGCCGAACTCTTTGAAGAGACGCCCGACAAATCCTTCCAGGAAAACTACAGGAAGGAAAACGACCGCGAGGGTAACGGACGTCGAAATAACGGCAAAGAAAATCTCTTTGGAGCCTTCACGCGCCGCCTGGTATTTGTTCATCCCTGCCTCCAATCGTTTGTAAATATTTTCCGTGACGACAATACCATCATCCACCACAAGGCCCGTCGCCAATACAATCCCCAGCATAGTCAATACGTTGATTGAAAACCCGCAGAGATACATGATGAAAAAAGTCGCGATAAGAGAAATAGGAATATCGATCAACGGTCGAATCGCGATCAGGAAGTCACGGAAGAACAGGTAGATAATCAATACCACCAGTATGAACGCGATAACAAGTGTCTCTTCCACTTCGGAGACCGAACGTGTGATAAACACTGTCTGATCCATTGCGATATCGAGTTTTATGTCGTCGGGCACTTCATCTTTGATCTGAGCCAGGCGTTTGTGAAACTCCTCGGCGATCTGAACGTAGTTAGCACCGGGAAGCGGATTGATCGCCAGGCCAACCATCGCTACATTGCTTTCACGCAAGACCGACTCTTCATTCTCAGGTCCGAGCACTGCCTGGCCGATATCTTTCAGTCTTATATCACCAGTTGAAGCTGACTTGACGATCACGTTGTTAAAGTCGTCTTCGGTATAAAGCTTTCCGAAAGTCCGCACGGTAAGCTCCGTCGCTCTTCCTGATATCTTTCCGGAGGGGAGTTCGACGTGTTCGCGGTTAAGCGCTGCCTGAACGTCGAGTGGAGTGAGGCTGTAGGCACTCAGTCGCGCCGGATCCAGCCAAATGCGCATTGCATAACGTTTCTCACCCCATATCCGGATGCTACTCACACCGGATATGGTTTCCAGCCGTTCAACGAGAACATTGTTTGCGTATTCGGTGAGTTCCAACGGGTTTCGCGTCATACTTTGCACCGTCATCGCGATGATCGACTCGGTGCTGGCATCTTCCTTCGATACGACGGGAGGGCTATCGAGATCGCGCGGCAGCGAGCGTGCGGCAGCGGAAGTCTTGTCGCGCACGTCATTTGCCGCGGCTTCCAGATCGACACCTAACTCAAACTCAATGTTGATGCTGCTTTGACCGACGCTCGATGACGACGTCATGTTTTTAATCCCGGGGATACCGTTTAGCGATTTCTCCAACGGCTCCGTAATCTGAGATTCAACGATGTCGGCGTTCGCTCCCGGGTAGGTTGTTCGCACGTTGACCACTGGCGGATCGATTGCCGGGTAGTCGCGTACGCCAAGGAAGTTAAAGCCAATGATCCCAAACAAAACGAGGATAATGTTCATGACGAAAGCCAGCACCGGACGTCTTAAACTTAATTCCGAGATATTCATAAGATCGTTTTGTTTTGAAGATCTAGAGAGAGGTGATACTCGATATTTTGACAACGCTTTCCGGTCTGATCGCCATCAGGCCCGTGATGATGACCGTATCGCCCGCATTAACTCCGCGGGTAATTTCAACGTAGACAGAATCTCTCATTCCCGTTTCAACAACCGCTATCCGGGTGCTGTCACCGTTCAGCAACAGCACCTGCTTGTTCAGGATAGTCGGTATGACGGCCTGTGACGGAACCAAAAGCGCTTCATCATTTTTGCCCAGCTGCAAATTTACTTTCGCGAAGAGGCCCGGTACCAGCTCAGGGTTTTTCCCAGTGACTTCGGCCCGTATCATCAATGTACGCGTATTCTGATCGACGCTGTTTTCTGTGGCTATAACGGTGGCCACGTGATCCTGGTGTCCCCCATCGACGCGAAACCTCACCGGATAGCCACGACCTACATTCTTGGCATATTTCTCGGGGATGGCGAACTCGAGCTTGAGTTTATCAACTTGTCTGATGGTGGTGATAATATCAGATGGGGAGATATAGGCCCCCAGGCTGATATTGCGAAGGCCAACCACACCGCTGTAGGGCGCACGGATCTCCGTCTTGGAGATAGCGATCTCCGTAGATTCAATATCGGCCCGCAGGTTCTCCACCTCTAATGTACTGAGGTCATACTCCTGCTGACTGATACCGTTGATCTTCAATAGCTCTTCATTTCTTTCGGCAGTCTTCTCTCTGATCAGAAGTTGCACTCGCAGTTTGCGCAGCTGAGCTTTCAGGTCTTCATCAAATAGTTTTAAGAGCAGTGTTCCTTTCGCTACGGCAGCTCCCTCATTGATATTCATCTGCACGACCCGTCCACCAACCTCGGCTCGCATCTCCGTTTCCTCGAACGGCTTGAGCGTACCCGGAGCCTGAACAGTTTCACTGATCGAAGAAGGCCTGATCACAAACGCATCCACCACAATGGGTCCGGATGTCCGGCGGCCGCTCCGTGGTTGCTGATCTTTCGAGGCGCATGACAAAAGTGAAACGGTTATGAAAAGAAAACTGAAACCCTGTGTGATTAAACGCATATATTAATTTTGTGCTTGAATTTGCAACATACTCTTTTCATATCCGGTTCAGGACGCGATACCTGATGTGAATTCTTCGTGGAGCTTAATCACCTGAGGCACCACGGGTGTCGTATCGTCATTGACGATAATGTAGTCAGCTCTTTTTAGTTTCTCAGGTTCCGGCAACTGTTTTTCAACAATCTCCCTGAACTGCTTCGCGGTCCGGTTGACATCCCGCTTCAACACCCGGTTCTGTCGGACAGATTCGGGTGCCGAAACAACAACAATTTTGTCAAGGAGGCGATACGAACCCGATTCAAACAACAAGGCCGCTTCCTTCAATACGTACGGCGCCTTCTGTTTCTCAACCCAATTCTTATAGTCGACAGCTACGCGTGGATGAACAAGTGCATTGAGCTTGTTCAATTCGGTTTCATCCGAAAACACATGGCTTGCAAGCCATTCGCGGTTTAGGCTTCCATCGGGATGGTAGGACAAATCACCGAATTCTTTTCTGATTTGAGATACCAGTATTCCATCGGTGGTCATTAACCCTTTCGCGTGGTGGTCGGCATCGTAAACGGGAACACCGAGCTGAGCGAATATCTTACAGATCAAAGACTTTCCGGAGCCAATACCACCCGTGATCCCTATTTCCAGCCTGGTGCCCACCGCTACAAGCTCACGGTTACGGAATCGATCTTTACCACAGCGCTGTAAGGGGGAAGACCTCTTACTTCAGGCAGAATTTTTTGATCACCTCCCTTGAAATCACTCAGATCGATAACTGCGCGCAGCGAATCGAAACCAGAGCTTTCCCGGAAACTCGCCGGAACAGACAGGACCGCTGGCACTTTGCCAACAGTCATCACATCCAACACCGTTGAAGGAATATTCTCGATGACAAGGCGAATGGAATCTGTTACTGCGATCAGCTGTTCGACGTTGAATCTCACGGCAACCGAAGGCGGCTGTAAGGTGATGCGCCCCTGTTGCGGGATTGCAACGGCGATGTCTTCGGCATAGTCGCCATCGATATTCCGGTGCGGAATCTTCAGCATCAGCGGTGCTGCGACCTTGTCGACAATACGCTTCGGCCCTTCGATATAAGTTGAGTCGGGTGTTATCACAATATCACTGGTCAATCCGTAATTCTGCTTCAGGTTTGCCACGATTGAGTCAACTCCCAGTTTGATCCACCTCCCCGCCCTGGGTTCAAGATCGAGGTATATAGTATCGCTCAGTACATGATTGATTTCAAGCCCGTGAAGCTGGTTTGTGAATGAGAACTTCAAGCCGCTTCCAACGATTTTTTTTACTTCGGCCGGGTGTTCCAGCGGGATCTCAAGTGGTTCCGTTCTCACTCCGGCATTGCGCTTGAAGAGTTCCCAGCCATTTCCGGTTACGTTTAACCGGACGCTTTGTGGCATAGCACCTACGGGAACGAAGTTTTCGTCGTCGTAAGCGATTGAGAGCGGAAAACTGATATTGGTGGTGTAGGTTTTATTGAGAGCATTAAAACACCAGAAGACCGTCGCTGTGACGACACACAGAACCACGGCCTTCCAGTTTCTCCGGTTAAACCGGAGAATATTGAATATCATATCAACTACTCTCATCACGGGTATGAACAACAGCCTCCCTAAGGCGGGGGCTATTTCTTGTTATTCCAGGCGCGCGTTGCGTCCAGGGAAATAGCAGACTTGTTAAAACGGATTCGACCGCCTCTTTCAACTTCGAGGACGAATGTATCTCCTTCGAGTTCACCCACTGTACCATGGGCACCGCCAATGGTCACGACGTAGTCGCCCTTCTTAATCTCTTCAGTAAACTTCTTTTGATCTTTGGCTTTCTTTTGTTGCGGGCGAATCATAAAGAAGTAGAAGATCAGGATGATTGCACCAAAGAAAATCAGCTGAGGTACGGCACTCCCGCCACCCGATGCCTGTAATAAAATGCTTAGCATATCGACAATAAATTAATTAGCTGCCAAAGTTAAACGATTTAGGGAATTAATAGCCACCGATTTTATACATACCCGAAACGGGAACCGGGATTTCCTGTCCGTTTGAGCAAAACAAAAATCCCGGATTCAGGTCCGGGATTTTTGCTCAAGAGGTAATGACCTGCCTTAGTTTCTCACGGGCCCGCTCGCACCCGAACCCGCTTTTGCGGTAACCATTGCCTTAAAGCGCAAAACAGTCTGTTTCGGGTAAGTATTTGCCGTTACAGTAACCGTCTTGTTTTGAATATTGGGCCTGCCGTTGCTGTCAAATTTCGCCGTGACGAAACCAGATCCTCCAACGGGAATAGGGGTTTTTGTCCAGTCTGACGCCGTACAGCCGCATGATCCCTGAGCACTTTGAATGATCAGCGGAGCATCGCCGGTATTGGTAAACTTGTAGCTGTATTCCACCACCTGCCCTTCGGTGATAGTTCCGAAGTCGTGGTCGACATTTTCGAATTGAAATGCAGGAAGGGGGCCTTCCGGCTTTGCGTCAGCAACAGGTTGAGTAGTCGGAGCCGGAGTGAGATTGGAAGAGGTAAGCGGTTTCTTTCCCTCAAGCTCAGCGAGTCTGCTCTCGAGCTCAGCAATCTTCTTTTCGGCGTTTCTGTCCGTACAAGCGCTAAATCCTGCTGCAAGAGCACAGATCAAAAAAATCCTTATCCACATCTTTTTCATAATACTTGCTTTGTTAATTCTTCTTACCACGAATCTGCAATAAAAGTTCGTCAACATCTTCCAGGAGTTTCTCAGCCTTCGTCTTTGCCTCGTCCACGACTTTCTGTCCCTGTGATTTCGCTTCGGATGTCAGCGGAGTCTCCTTTCCCGAGACAAAATCGTCGATCACTTCCTCAAGCATAGCACGGTATCTATCCAGCTGATAAGAGAGTTTTTCCCGTGTATTCGACCCTTTGTCAGGGGCATACAAAATCCCCAGAATGGCGCCAGTAGCCGCTCCCACCAGGAATGTCAACAGCGTGTTTCCTCCCTTTTTGCTCATAGGCTTTCAAAATTATTACCGTTCAGACTTAATTTCAAACTTTTGACAACTTTTAGCAAATATAAGCCTTACCGCCTATTTATTGTCAATCAACCCCCGGCCACTCTTCTTTATTTCGCCTGCTTCCATAAGCTCCTTCGCAATAACATCCAGGATCCCGTTGATGAAATTCCGGCTTTTCGGCGTGCTGTAGGTCTTCGCCAGTTCGATGTACTCATTGATCGTGACTTTGACGGGGATGTTGGGGAAGCTGAGCAGTTCTGCGATCGCCATTTCCAGGATAATCCGATCTGTCAGCGCCAGGCGGTCTACCTCCCAGTTCCGGGTGTTCTTTGCAATCAGCTCCCGATGATGCGGCTTAAGAGCCGCGGACCCATCATAGAGAACCTCAATAAAATTCCTGTCGTCTTCCCAGTTCAGCGATAGCGTATGAAGAGAGATCTCCTTCTGGGCTTCCGGCTCGAACGACTTCACTGTCTTCTCGACCAGCGCTTTTACAATATCCCTGTCTTCGGCCCACCGCAAAACCTCCTCTTCGTAGAAGTCGTTTATCACAGTCGGTCCAAAGATCACTTTCCTGAACAAGTGGTTAACAAATTTCTTTTGGTCTTCGAGCGAAGGGCTCTTCCTGTCAAGATAGTTCAGGTACTCGCTGTCCTGGCGGACAACATCTCTGAACCAGTGACGAACTTCGGTGGCGTGGTTGTTCCAATGGCGCCCGAGTCGCAGGGCATCTTTCCTCAGCAACTCACTGTCTTTCAACGCGCGGATCCAGGTGTTATTAACAAAGTTCGTATGGTACACTTTCTTGTCGGCCTCCGCCAGTTCAGCAAAAGCGGTGACAAGACTCAGCGCGGAAATATAATGGTCGTAGATCTTTTCGACTTCGACGACAAGGTTCCGGCGAAAAAAATCGGTGTCTTTCGCGACCTGCGTCTTATGAAATGCGAGTGCCGTCTGAACAGATTGCCTGACTTTCCCGTCGTCATACTCAACATCCGACTGGCCCCCTGCAAACGCCTGCACAAACAGCTTCAGCGCTTCCTTCCTTTTTACCTGAAGCATCGCCTTGTCCTGCACCTCCATTGAGTTGAGATCAGGAGCAAAGCCCTCCGATATCTTCTCCTGGCACAGTTCGTACGCAGCTTCCTTGCACTGATGCAGCGCAAAAAGGTTTTGC
Organism: uncultured Roseivirgaceae bacterium; assembly: GCA_964493505.1. Classification (GTDB taxonomy): domain Bacteria; phylum Bacteroidota; class Bacteroidia; order Cytophagales; family Cyclobacteriaceae; genus Chryseosolibacter. Next base: position 1,930 of record CAZBNP010000012.1, on the reverse strand, counting down.
ATCACTTTAATCCGAAGACTTCTTCTGTTCAGCATGTGAAAGAACGTTATTGAGATTTCAACGTCACAAAAATAAACATACCAACAGGTTTTTCATCAAAAACGCGCGTAAACAATTTACCGGCTTCCAATAGATCGAACTGACGCTCTGTCCCGGGATTTTTGGCTGAAAGGTGGTTATAAAACCCCGGCGATTCATTCAATTCAACCGTTTGCACAAACTTTTAGCTATATATTTCGTTTCAGGAAAGGAGCCAAAATTTTGTGGAAACCACCTCTACTTGACCGATTTTTATCGTTTGCTTTGCAAGTTCGGCGCCGATGGCTCGGATTTCGGAGGAGCGGCCCTCATTTTGAGAGACCCTCAGCGACAGGAACAATAAAATGAAAGAACTCAGATATCTCAATAAATACCTACTCAAATACAAGTGGCACCTGATTTTCGGAACTGTGTTTGTCATTATCTCGAATGCTTTCCAGATACTGCCAGGTCCGCTGGTCAGGCACGCAATTGACCTCATCGTCGGAAACATTCAAATCTACGACGCGTTCACCGATCTCGACCTTCAGGGAAACTATTTTCAGATATTCGCCTCTGCTATTCTTGTGTACGCAGGCCTCATCCTTCTCATGGCGCTGCTGCGAGGCGTATTTCTCTATTTTGTCCGCCAGACCCTGATCGTGATGTCCCGCCACGTTGAGTACGACCTGAAGAACGAGATCTTCGAGCACTACCAGACGCTGCCGCTGAGCTTTTACCGACGAAACAATACGGGCGACCTGATGAACCGCATTTCGGAAGACGTAAGTCGCGTGCGGATGTATCTCGGGCCGGCCATCATGTACGGCATTACCCTGATCACCCTGTTCATGATGCTCATCCCGTTTATGATCCGCATCAGCCCGACCTTAACGCTATATGCCCTCAGTCCACTGCCCCTGCTGTCGCTGAGTATCTTCCTCGTCAACAATACCATAGAAAAGCGCTCTGAAGAAATACAGCGCAGCCAGTCAAGGCTCTCCACCTTTGTACAAGAGGCCTTCAGCGGCATCAGAGTGCTCAAATCCTTTAACCGCGAGCACGAGTCGGTCGCGAAGTTTGCGCAGGAAAGCGAAGAATACAAAGACCAGTCGATGAAGCTGACGGTCGTTCAATCACTCTTCTTCCCGTTGATCATGGGGCTGATCGGTCTGAGTACCATCCTCACTGTCTACGCCGGCAGCACGCTGGTGATCAATGGCGCGCTCACATTCGGCAATATTGCCGAGTTTATTATCTACGTAAACCTGCTCACGTGGCCTGTCGCTTCACTCGGATGGACCAGTAGTCTCGTGCAACGGGCCGAAGCATCACAAAAGCGCATCAACGAATTTCTGCACACAACATCCGACCTTTTGTCGGAAAAAGAGCTCATGCACGAGATAGAAGGAAAGATCGAATTCCGCAACGTTTCCTTTATCTATCCCGACACCGGCATCAAAGCTCTTAACGAGATCTCCTTTACGGTTAATCCCGGCGAATCGCTTGCTATTATCGGCACTACCGGCGCCGGCAAGAGCACCATCTCAAACCTGATCTCCCGCCTTTACGACGTGACCGGCGGCGAGATCCTGATCGACGATATTCCCATCCGGCACTACAACCTCAACGCGCTGCGAAGCCAGATAGGGTATGTACCGCAGGACGTATTCCTGTTCAGTGACACCATCTACAACAATATCGGATTCGGGCTGGAGGATCCCAGCGAAAACGGTATTCACCAGGCTGCGAAGGATGCCGATGTCTATGAGAATATCCGCGCATTTCCCCAGGGGTTCGACACCCGGATCGGCGAACGGGGAATCACGCTGTCCGGTGGACAAAAACAACGGGTATCGATTGCCCGGGCAATCGTCAGAGAGCCAAAGATACTGATGCTCGACGATGCGCT
>CAZBNP010000011.1:151507-156284 GCA_964493505.1 uncultured Roseivirgaceae bacterium | reverse complement strand
ACATCCATTCAAAGAACGCTGTGGCTCAACATCCTAAAGGAATTTTAATCCCCTATAAAATGCCGCTGCCGCTTGTGAGTTCCCTTTTTAAAAGGACTCTGTTTTTCAATCTCCAACCCACTTTCTTCCAAAATGGGAGTGCAAAGGTATGTTTTAAAGTCCAAAAAGCAAGGCGCGATTCGAAATATTATATTTATTTCGTCGCTTACCCCGCTACCGCCTGCCCGAGAAACGGCTGGCGATAAACCGTCTGCGTACGGTCAGGCCCGGTGGAAATCAACGTGATAGGTACACCCAGATTCTTTTCAAGGTAATCAATATAGCCACGCAACTCGTCGGGCATTGAATCTTCGGAAATTCCCGCCAGGTCGCAGTTCCAACCCGGAAGCTCCTCATAAACCGGCGTAATCTTTTCATGTACCAGCTCAAATGGTAACCTTTCGGTCAGGCTACCGTCTTTCAGCTGATAGCGGGTACACACCTTAATACGCGAAAACACATTCAACACGTCGGCTTTCATCATCAATAATTGAGTAACATCATTGATCATGATCGAATACTTCAGCGCCGGCAGGTCAACCCAGCCACAACGCCGTGGCCTGCCTGTTGTAGATCCGAACTCGTTACCTTGTTTGCGTATAAGATCGCCGTCGTCGTCAAGCAACTCCGTCGGAAACGGACCGCTTCCAACCCGCGTACTGTAGGCCTTAAATATCCCAAATACCTCCCCGATATGACGGGGCGCAATACCCAGGCCGGTACAAGCACCGGCAGTAACCGTATTGGAACTCGTCACAAACGGATAGCTCCCGAAATCTATATCGAGTAACGCTCCCTGTGCTCCTTCCGCCAGGACCTTTGAACCTCGCTTCAACTCGTCGTTCAGGAAATATTCACTCTCGATGAGCTTGAACCCACGCAGGAACGCTACCGCCTCGAGAAACTCTTCGTCGTGCTCCTTCCAGTTAAAGTCGGTTTCATAGTCGCGCAGTATACGCGCGTGAAAATCTCTGAGATCCCGGTAACGCTCCAGAAAATTATCAGCCACGATATCTCCCACACGCAAACCCTGGCGCCCGATCTTGTCCTGGTATGCCGGACCAATTCCTTTCAGCGTCGAGCCTATCTTGTTTTCTCCCTTAGCTCTCTCGTAAGCATGATCCAGCAACTTGTGCGAAGGGATAATAATTGTGGCCTTCTTCGAAATAAAAAGATTCTCCCTCGTCTTCAGATTGTACTTCTGAAGCTTGGCGATCTCCGCCTGAAAAACAATCGGGTCAAGAACCACGCCGTTGCCAATGACATTCCGGGTAGTATCGCGGAAAATACCGGAAGGAATCTGGTGTAAGACGTGCTTGATACCATCAAACTCCAGCGTATGACCGGCGTTGGGGCCGCCCTGGAAACGCGCAACCACATCATAGCGCGGAGCCAATACGTCCACAACTTTTCCTTTGCCTTCGTCTCCCCACTGAAGGCCTAGCAAAACATCTACTTTAGACATTATTTCCTGGCAGTTTTAGGAACTTCTTCCTCGTTTTGAATAACGTTGAAAATTGCATTGAGTTTGGTGATCACCAAAAGCTTTTGGACTGTTTCCGACGGTTTCATCAAATAGACCTCGCCGCCTTTGTTCCTGAACTTGGTAAGAATAGTGATAAGCACACCGATACCACTGCTGTTTATATACCGCAGCTTTGATATATCGACAACACAAGTGCGAATATTATCCAGGATAGCGGTGTTGACCTTATCCATAACATTGGCTCCGTTGTCTTCACCGATCAAATCACCGGAAATACGCAAATAGAGAACATCGTCCTTAATTTCCTGTTCAAAAATCATGGCAGGGGCGTGTTAATTTCAACTTTGCGGTTTTCACAATTTTCGCGTGTGCAGGCAGCGTAAAGGATCAGAGAATGATGCAGCACATTAAAGTGCAGGATATCTTCCACGGTACTCTGAATATTCTGGATCCGCGGATCGCAGAACTCCACAACCTTATGGCAGTCGGTACAAATCAGGTGATCATGCTGCTTGTAGCCGTACGATTTCTCATACTGCGCGAGGTTCTTTCCAAACTGGTGTTTTGAGACAAGATCGCATTCCACCAGCAGGTCAAGTGTGTTGTACACCGTTGCCCGGCTTACGCGATAGTTCTTGTTCTTCATACTGATGTAGAGTGACTCCACGTCAAAATGCCCGTTCCTGGAATAGATCTCTTCCAGGATCGCATAGCGCTCAGGGGTTTTTCTCAACTCCTTGTTTTCCAGGTAGGCAGTAAAGATCTTTTTTACCTCCTCGTAAATGGTCGGATTCAGCGGCATAGTATAAATCGCGGGGCCAAAGATAACATTCACCGGCCCCTATCAAAAGTTTTTATTCGTTAGAGTCGAAGCGGCTTACTTTAATAACGCCATCCACGCTCAACAATTTGGTTATAAGCTGCTCCAAATGGCGGGTATCGTTGACATATAACATAATCTCGCCGTCAAAGATCCCCGAATCTGTGTGAATTGACATAGAACTCATATTTACCTTCAATTCTTCCGAAATGATCTTTGTGACGTCGTTGATCAACCCTACCCGGTCAGTTCCTTTGACTTTCAGGCCGGTAAGGAAAGCAACCTCGTGCTGGGATGTCCATTTCGCCTTCACGACCCTGTTTCCATGCTGGGAAAGGAGTTCGGGAGCATTGGGGCAATTGGCCCGGTGGATCTTAATGCCTTCGTTGACTGTCACAAACCCGAAAACATCGTCGCCGGGAATTGGCGTACAGCACTTCGCCAGCTTGTAGTCAACGACGTCCATATCTTCGCCGATGAGGAGGCTGTCTTCAAACCGCCCTTTCATGCGGTTTATTTCCTGCTCAACAGGACTGGCATCGGCAACCAGTGCGTTGGGTTTAGACCTAATCGGCGAAACAGGCTTATTTTCCACAAACCGTTTAATGTCGGCGGTGGTAATAAACCCCGCTCCCACCCTGAAATAAAGATCAAAGTGCGTAGGTGCCTTGAAATAATCGCGCATCTGCTCGATGATCTGTTGACTGGGTACCTCCTTCAATTGCTTCACCTTGCGGAACAATATTTCCTTACCGTCCTCGGCGACCTTTTTCTTGTCCTCTTTAAGCTCGTCCTTGATCCGCGCCTTCGCCTTTGAGCTCACCACAAACCGCAGCCAGTCTTCATTGGGTTTTTGTTTCGCCGATGTGAGGATTTCGACCTGGTCTCCGTTCTTGAGGACATAGTTTATCGGAACCAGCTTATTATTGACCTTGGCGCCGATACATTTTGATCCGACCTGGCTGTGGATTTCAAAAGCGAAGTCGATGGCGGTCGATCCGTACGGGAGGTTCCTCAGTTCACCCTTTGGTGTAAAAACGAATACCTCGTCACTAAAGAGGTTTCCGCGGAAGTCGTCTACAAAATCGAGGGCCGAGTGGTTGTGCTGTTCCAGCAGATCCCTGACTTTGGCTAACCATTTCTCCAGATTGGACTCGGCGGTAGCGTGGGCATCCTTGTATTTCCAATGGGCGGCGTAACCCTTCTCGGCGATCTCATCCATACGCTTAGTGCGTATCTGTACCTCGACCCACTGCCCGTTCTTGGCCATCACGGTTGTGTGAAGCGACTCATACCCATTGGCCTTGGGGGTGCTGATCCAGTCGCGCAGCCGGTCGGGGTTCGGGGTATAGAAGTCAGTGACGATCGAGTAGACCTGCCAGCACAAGGCCTTCTCCTGTTCCACCGGCGCGTCGAGGATAATACGGATCGCAAACAGGTCGAATACCTCCTCAAAGGGGATATTCTGCTTTCGCATTTTGTTCCATATAGAATAGATTGACTTCGGCCTGCCCCTGATATCGTATCGTATTTTAAGCTTGTTGAGCTCCTCGTCTATCGGCACCATGAAATGCTTGATAAACTTGTTCCGACTCGTTTTGGTGGTATCTATCTTCTGATAAATGGTGTCGTAGATTTGCCGGTCGGTAAACCGCAGATAAAGGTCTTCAAGCTCCGTTTTCATCGCATTGAGACCCAGGCGATGGGCGAGCGGCGCATAGAGGTAAATAGTCTCGGAAGAAATTTTGAGCTGCTTGTTTCGCGGCATACTGTCGAGCGTGCGCATGTTGTGCAGCCGGTCGGCCAGCTTGATGAGGATCACCCTGACGTCTTCCGAAAGCGTAAACAGCATCTTGCGGAAGTTTTCCGCCTGTTGGGAAGAGCCGTATTCGAATACACCGCGGATCTTGGTAAGGCCATCAATGATCCGCGCGATCTTCTTGCCGAAGATACGTTCGATATCCACCAGTTCGATGTCGGTATCTTCCACCACATCGTGCATGAGAGCGGCAATAATCGACGTTGTTCCCAGTCCTATTTCCTCGGTACAGATTTCCGCTACCGAAAGCGGGTGGAAAATATAGGGCTCGCCAGACTTCCTGCGCATGTCTTTATGCGCTTCCAGCGAAATAGTAAAGGCTTTTTTGATGAGTTTGGCATCGCCCTCCCTGAGTATGGGCTTTGCTTTGCGTAACAACCTCCTGTAGCGATTTATGATCTCTTTTTTCTCCCGCTCAACGTCTATAACCATCATTGATTCGACTAAAGATTTTCTCTTACTTCGCACTCGTAATTTAACCCTTTTGCAGGGTAATCTGCGCGCCATTAGTTAAACAACAGGAAAATATTCTTTATTCCCGAAATATCCATAAATTTGCGCTCCTTTTGCAGATGCGGCAACCCCGGTAGCTAGTTGGGGGGGGCAGAGCGTC
>CAZBNP010000011.1:0-151407 GCA_964493505.1 uncultured Roseivirgaceae bacterium | reverse complement strand
GGAAACAAGGCGCGCCAGAATTACCAGCTGGCTACAATATTTGCGGATGTGGCGTTCCCGATAGCTATCGGGATGGCAGCCGCCCTGACTGCGCGGAACGCAGTGCGTCGGAAACAAGGCGCGCCAGAATTACCAGCTGGCTACAATATTTGCGGATGTGGCGTAATTGGCAGCCGCGCCAGACTTAGGATCTGGTGCCGAAAGGCGTGGGGGTTCGAGTCCCTTCATCCGCACCACTTCATCGGGCAGGGCAGGCCTGCCGTAGCGCTCCGCCCGGGCAGATTTATTTGAACGTCAAACGTTAGAAATTTTGGAAATTACACTAGACAAAAAGACCAACACAGAAGGTCTGATCAGGATTAAGCTTACCGAGGGGGATTATCAGCCGAAGGTGGAGGAAAAGGTAAAAGACTACGCCCGCAAAGCCACAATCAAAGGCTTTCGCCAGGGAAAGGTCCCTGCCGGTGTAATCCGCAAGATGTTCGGAAAATCCATTCTCGTAGACGAGATCAATCACCTCCTGTCGCACAAGATCACCGATTATATTAAAGACAATAATCTCCGCATTCTCGGAGAGCCGCTGCCCAATCAGGACAAGGCCAGAGAGATCGACTGGGACGCGCAGAAAGACTTTGAGTTCGAGTACCAGATCGGCATGGTAGAGGACTTTAGCTACGATCTTTCGAAGAAAGCGAAGGTTGCCGGGTATAAGATTACTGTAGACGACAAGACGATCGACGAAACCCTTACCGACCTTAAAAAGCGATTTGGTAAGGTAACCTATCCCGACGTCAGCGAAGAACAGGACACGCTGTACGGTGAGGTGCGTCCGAAAGACGACAGCGCCGAGAGCGAGTCGGAGAAGAAAGAACAGGCTGTCATCCAGATAGAAAGTATCGAAGCCGCTGAGCGCGCCAAATTCGTGGGTCGCCAAAAAGAAGATGAGATCGAGTTTGAACCGCGCAAAGTCTACAAAGACGAAGCGCAGATTCAGGAGCTGCTCGGGTTATCCGGCGATGACGCAAATGGTGTGTTCATTCTCAAGATCAATACGATCAGCAGAACAGAACCCGCTGACCTCACGCCCGAACTGTTTGACCGTGTATTCGGAAAAGATGTCGCGAAGACAGAAGAGGAGTTTATCAACAAAGTCCGCGAAACAATCGCCGAAAATTATCAACGGGAAACCGATCACTTCGCCGACCATCTCATCGAAGATTATTTCCTGAAAAACACAACCATCAACTTACCGTCTGATTTCCTGAAGACGTGGCTGAAAACGTCGGGGGAAGGTCAGGTGACCGACCAGGTTCTCGATGCAGAGTTTGAACATTATGTTCGCGGTCTGAAATGGGACCTGATCAAGAACAAGATCGCTGAAGATCACGCGATAAAAGTAGAGTCGGACGAGGTGCGGGAAAAGGCTAAAGAGATGATCGTCGGCCAGTTTGGCGGACAAGCCTTTGCAGACTCGTTGCAAGACAAACTCGATGCCATCACAGACAACTATCTGGCTAATGAAAACGGTCAGAATTTCATGCGACTGTACAATCAATTGCGCGCGGAAAAGATAATGAAACACATCAAGGACAATATCAGCGTAGAAGAGAAGAGTGTTTCACTGGACGACTTCAAGAAGATCGTAACAGAACACAAGCATTAGTATTCCGCGAGATCGCCGCAGCGTCTTGGCAATAAAATAGTCTTGAATGCGTCAATGGTTTTATCAGGGTTGGTAAAACCATTTTTACTTAAAGGACGTTCTAACGTTGTATTTTAATTTGGGTATAGCTAAGATTGTTCAGGTTAACGGTATCTGCCATCCCTTCGACCGGCTTAAAATTGTATAAATAACGACTATGGATAGAAATCATGAATTCAGAAAATACGCTGTTCAACATCTCGGCATGAGCGGCAGTTCGATAGACCGCTATGCGCAGCGCCTCGACAACATGACACAGTACGTGATCGAGGAGCGGCCAGGCAACTTCCGCGCGATCGACGTTTTCACGCGCCTGATCTCCGACCGCATTCTGTTCCTTGGAATGGCGGTTGACGATCAGATAGCCAATCTTATTACAGCACAGTTGCTCTTCCTCGAATCTTCAGATCCGAAGAAAGACATCATTATGTATATCAACAGTCCCGGCGGCTCTGTCTACGCCGGTCTCGGCATTTACGATACCATGAACTACGTAAATCCGGATGTGGCAACGATCTGCACCGGCCTGGCAGCATCCATGGCTGCTGTGTTGCTGGCGTCGGGGTCACCCCGCAAGCGGTCGGGCCTTCCTCACTCGCGGATTATGATCCACCAGCCGATGAGCGGAATGCAAGGTCAGGCGGCGGATATGGAAATCGCGCTGAAACAAACGCTGGAGGTTAAAAAGGACCTGTACAACATCCTCGCCAACCACAGCGGCCAGAAATACGAGAAAATCGAACGCGATGCAGATCGCGATTACTGGATGCGCGCCGCTGAGGCCAAGGAATATGGCCTGATAGACGAAGTTCTTGAACGCAAACTTCCGACTAAGGCCTGACAGGCCAGTTTGAAGGACGATGTGCGATTTATTGCGTACCTTTGCAGTCTGGCGGCATGATGACCCTGACCGGAGATACCGCGTGTCGTCCTTCATTAAAATCAAGTTATGGCAGAAGTAACGTGCTCGTTTTGCGGGAGAAGCAAGAAGGATGTAGACCTGATGATTTCAGGTATCCACGCCCATATCTGTGACAAATGTGTGACACAGGCCAGTCAGATCCTGCAGGAGGAAAAAAAGAGCAAGACAGAAGCAGGGTTTTCCCCGAACTTCAAACTCATCAAGCCCCGGGAGATCAAGAAATTCCTGGACGAGTACGTCATTGGCCAGGATGAAGCGAAAAAGATCATTTCAGTAGCGGTATACAATCACTACAAGCGATTGATGCAGCGAAAGCTGGAAAGCGACATCCATATAGAGAAGTCTAATATTATCATGGTCGGCGAGACCGGCACAGGTAAAACCTACCTGGCGAAGACGCTTGCGAAAATCCTTCAGGTGCCCTTCTGTATCGCCGACGCTACGGTGCTCACAGAAGCTGGTTACGTCGGCGAAGATGTAGAAAGCATTCTCACTCGCCTGCTTCAGGCGGCCGATTACAATGTGGAAGCAGCGGAACGCGGCATCGTCTATATCGACGAGATCGACAAGATCGCCCGCAAGTCAGACAACCCTTCCATCACACGCGATGTGAGCGGAGAGGGCGTACAACAAGCGCTGTTGAAACTGCTCGAAGGAACAGCAGTAAACGTGCCCCCGCAGGGCGGACGAAAGCATCCCGACCAGAAAATGATCACCGTTAATACCGAAAACATTCTCTTCATCTGCGGAGGAGCATTTGAAGGTATCACGCGTTTCATAGGAAATCGTCTTAACACCAAGCCGCTCGGGTTTATCTCGGCGATGGATGGGTTTCATCCCGGCGATATCGACAAAGACAATCTGCTGCAGTTTGTCTCTGCTCAGGATCTCCGAAGCTTCGGCCTCATTCCCGAACTCATCGGACGACTTCCCGTTGTTTCATACCTCAATCCCCTCGATATGGAGGCTCTTCGCCGCATCCTTACAGAGCCTAAGAACGCCCTCGTCAAGCAATATCAAAAGCTCTTCGAGATGGAGAACATCGAACTCGAGTTCAAAGACGGCGCCATCGAATTTATCGTCGAGAAAGCGTTAGCATTCAAACTCGGCGCCCGTGGACTCCGCAGTATCTGCGAGGCCATTATCAACGATGCGATGTTCGAACTCCCCTCTGAGAAAACATCCGACAAGCTCAGTATCAACCGCGCCTACGCGGAAGAGAAGTTCAGCAAGTCGCAGTATAGCAAGTTGAAGGTCGCTTAAGCGGTAGATCGACTATTGATCGCTGATAGCGATTCAATCATCAGTTCTGCCGTATTCTCCGACGCCGATCCGGTGTCGAGCCTGTTGATAATCGCGTCGTAGCCGGCGAGCATCTTTCCGCGGTATTCTGAGTTGGCCGTCAACGCTGCCAACTCTTCACTGATGTTATCCGCACTGGCTTCCTTCTGAATGAGTTCCCTTACTACCAACTTGTCGGCGATAAGATTTACCAGTGAGATGTGTGGCACTTTCACTATGAGTTTACCCAACGCGATAGTTAATGCCGCGGCTTTGTAGACCACTACCTGTGGCACTTTGAAAAGGGCTGTTTCGAGCGTAGCGGTGCCGGAAGTTACCACCGCGGCAGAGGCATGGAACAGCAGGTTGTAGGTATCTTCTTCTACCAGCGTTACATTCGGAAGGAGCGCCACTTCGTCGTAAAGGTGCGCATCGAGATTATCTACCGTCGCGATGGCAAACCGGACGTTGGGAAACCGGCTGATCACCTCGCGCATAACCGGCAGAACCCGAAGCACCTCCTGGCGACGGCTGCCGGGCAGGAGCGCTACCAGCTGCCGGGAGCGATCGAAGCCGTGTCTCGACAGGAAGCTCTCGTCAGGCATGTGCGCCTTCACCGCATCGAGCACCGGGCTCCCCACATAGTCGACCTCCCAGTCGAATTTCCGGTAGAAGTCCTTTTCAAACGGGAGAATAACAAACATGCGGTCCACGTTAGCCTTGAGCTGCCAGGCACGGCTTTGATTCCATGCCCACACTTTCGGGCTGATATAATAAAACACCTTTATACCATGCTTTCTCCCGAACCGCGCCATCTGGCGGTTAAATCCGGCGTAGTCGATCAGGATGATCACGTCTGCTTGAAAACTCACAATATCGCGCCCACATTTACGCAGATACCCTGATATCTTGATGATGTTCAACATCACCTCCACGAAGCCCATCACAGCAAACTCGGCGTAGTGAGCAAATAATTCCACCCCCTGTTCGCGGAGATAGTCGCCACCCAGGCCGCGAAATGTCGCCTCAGGATCGCGCTTGCGGATGGCTTTTACAAGATTGCTACCGTGAAGATCGCCCGAGCGTTCGCCGGCTATGATATAATAACGCATTGGTCTTTATCGGGTATTGGTTAATTAACGAATTCGGCCGAGCCAGGTTCGGCACCGACCGTTCTAGTCACCGAAATATTCGACGTAATTTCGCGGAGTCTCGTAGAGGCGGATACAATGAAGCTTCCCTGTATTTGTCACTGACGGCAAATGTTTGTCGAGAATTTTCCATATTTCAATGACGAGATTCTCACAACTCGCGAGCTTGCCCTTCATAAAATCGACATCGAGATTGAGGTTCTTGTGATCCAGTTTGTCGATGACTTCCCGTCGTATCATGGTACTTAGTTTTTTCAGATCGACGACAAAGCCCGTCTCCGGTTCCGGCCAGCCTCTTACCGTCACGATGAGGTCGAAATTATGCCCGTGCCAGTTCTCATTTGCACAGGGGCCAAACACCTCCACATTCCTTTCCCGGCTCCAGGAAGGGTTGTAGAGCTTGTGAGCCGCGTTAAAGTGTTCTTTTCTGGATACGTATAGCATTGTACGGCAGTTGCCGCAAATATACATGTATTATGCTGTTTCCCTTCAGCGCAGGGCGCACCAAAAAAAGAGGCTGCCTCTCAGGCAACCTCTTCAATGCATCCATCTGGTGTCGATATCTACTGTTTCACCAGGGTGACCTTGCCCGAGTCTCCGAATGTATTCGACCACTCAAGCGTGATCAAATCCGTCGCGGTTTCAACAACGACTCCCGTGATCGTAAATGGATCATTGTATTGATCCCTGTTCCCAGGATCTCCGGAAATATCCAGTCCGCAGACATTCAAAACCCCGCTCGGAGCGGCATCCCCATAGAGATCCGGGTACACTCCGAAAGACATGTCGTCAATAGCAAATTGTCCTTCATTCTCCTGGGTAATCGTAACGGTGGCAATGAGGTTGTCGTAGTCGTCACCGGCATCACCGCTGGAATAGGATTTGTAAGTACCGGAAATATCCATGGCCGCCGGACAGATGAAAACAATGCTGCCCCTTTCGAGCACCTGCCTGCTTTGCAGCTCATCGGTTATCAACACGGCAACATCATACTCTCCCGTGGATCCTACGGGGCCAACTTCAAGAGTACCGGTAATGGTACCACTTGACTGGCCTATCAAAGCCGCAAGCTCTGTTTCATCGAAGTTCACAGTACCTGCGGAGCCGGCTGCAGCAATACTGGCGATCGCGCCCGACGGAACATCATTGATCGTGAGCACAACGTCGAGGATATCGCCTTCAAAAGCGTAGCCATCATCATCCAGAATCTCCACTGTGAAATCTGGTCCATCGTACAGGTAACTAACATCGAGAACCCGCGAGATGGTCAGCACCTTCGGTTTCTCCTGTGAATCACTAACCTCGATCGTAACCGTTGAAGTTCCATCGAGGTTCATGGGTGCCTTTACCGTCACATCAAACGAGCCCACCAGTTTACCCTTGATCTGATCAAAAGTATGGGACACTACTTCACCACCCTTACTGAAAGTAAACACGACGTTATCTAAAACTCCCGGCGCATCCACAATATTAATTGAAAGAGTGACCTCTTCTCCACCCACAAGCGGAATACCATCTTTCGCGGCTGGTATTGACGAGGAGACATAGGCATAGGGCGCATCCAGCGGAAGCGGCGGATTAGCATCCGTGTAATCATCTACGCACGAAACAACGGCCAAGGCGAAGACTGCTACATATATAAATGATACTTTTCTCTTCATTTTCTTATTGTTTTGTGAGTTTCAGCACCAAAGTCTCATTAGGTGTCACACCGCATGCGCCCGTAATGTTCTGTATGATGTTGATCGTAATTTCACTGTCATCAGTCGGATCATAGGGATTTGATCCCGTGGATTGATAGGTAAATGCAGGACCGCCGCAACCAATACCGGTATTGATAGCACTGACGATAATTTCACCACAGAGCAGCGTGAACGCGAAGTCCGTATCGAAGTCATAAACAGCTCCAGCAAAGTAGCCTACATTAAATGTCCGCGTAATGGCACCTGTCGACTCGATAGTAATCTCTCCTTCGCTAAAGATGTCCGCGTCGCCGTTGAAAACATCGGCGGGCCCGCCAACCTGCTCCAGCAAATACGTGCCGGTAAAGGGCGCGTCAGGCGGACATCCCACGATGGCATCAAATACGGTCGTATAGCTCGCGGTAGGAGACGCGAGGCGAATTTCCGCCGGAACGTTCTGATAGCCGGCAATCGTAGCGCTCGGATATACCCTGCCGTCGGTGAGTGTCGTCCGGTTAAGGAACAGGAACTGGTCACCACCCGTCAGGTCAGCGATGGTTATTCCCAGTGCGGCAACCAACTCAGCCGATGAGATGCGTTGATTCTTAATCGCTCCGCTGACGAAATCCGTTTGCTGGTAACTCTTGATCACCTGCGAATCGGTCGTGTCACCCGACACTGAGTTGACATACTCGAAAAGGATCTCTATGGATTGAATATTCGAATTCTCCGAATAAACAGAATATTCGAGAAACGCATTATCAATATCATTGAAATCGAAATATGAACGCTCAGGATTTATCTGAACTCTGACATTCGCGGCATCAAGGAAGTCCGGGATACGAATAGCCCCATCGTCCTCGCACGAAACCGAGACCAATACCAGGAGTATCAGTAGTGACGGTATATATTTTATTCTTTTCATTTGCTCAAAGGTTAATTAGTCAATATCCCAGAAAACTCTGCTCAAATACGGGTTGCGCTGAGCCGGAGGGTTCTCATACAAATCCAGATCAGAAGTGCTGTATGGCAGAGACAGGATCCAGTCACGTGTGCGCTCAGTCACAATTTCTGTGTCTGTATTTCCATCGTGCAGGATAGGGTAACCCGTTCTCCTGTGATCAGCGTACACATCGATCGGACTTCCGAAGTTCGCAATCCACTTTTGCGTGATAATGGCCTGCATCGGGTTCCCCGCATAATCGCTCGCCACGTCGGCTATATAATCGTCTATGACGTCTTGCGAGAGAGACGGTGCTGATGCAGCCGAGGCGATGGCGTTGACTTCATCAAACGCCGCCTGAACCGCAGCCTCGAAAAGCGTTTGGGCATTGGCGGCGTTCACGACACCCGCGGCGGCCAATTCAGCCTCGATGAACAGGCGATTCATGTAGGGAAGAAGGCGAAGAGGTCCGGCACCGTACCCGTTGAAATTAATGGTGAGGCCTTCACCGTCATCATACCTGCCTCCAACCGGATAAAGTCCCATGACAGTCTGCGAGGCTCCCTGATCCCAGCCTTCATTCGGATCGATGTTATACGAAAAGGAGAAAATCGATAGGAACCCCGTATCCCGGTTGAAGTAAGCAGGTGGGTTCTCCGGGCTTTCGCCAGGCACGAGCTGAT
Source organism: uncultured Roseivirgaceae bacterium (assembly GCA_964493505.1). Classification (GTDB taxonomy): domain Bacteria; phylum Bacteroidota; class Bacteroidia; order Cytophagales; family Cyclobacteriaceae; genus Chryseosolibacter. The sequence continues at coordinate 143,043 of CAZBNP010000011.1, read as the reverse complement.
TATAGAAATAATAGGGAATGCGAGGGTCGGGGGATTGCGTTTTGAAAAAATTGCCCCCGTGCCCAAAGTTGTTTTTGTTCATCAATACCTCATAGAAGTAAGGATTCACATTAGAGTGTGTACCTATCGCATACTCGGTAGCGTATCCCTGATTCCTGTTATCAGGTGCAACCGAGGTGCCGTATTTGATTTCAAAGTTCTCATCGATTGATGAAATGAGATCACCCTCGGCCAGCAGCGCCTGAACCGGGCCAGAGACGTCCTGCACTTCACGAATCGTATTGTAAAGTCTCAACTTCAATGTCTTGGCAAACTTCCGCCATTTAACGAGGTTGCCTTCGTAGATCAAATCGTCCGAGGATGGCGACAACGTAGAAGACTTAGCCAGGTTCGCGATCCCTTCATCTATCTGAAGGAAAAGATCCGCATAGATGGCAGCGCCATTATCAAACACCGGAGTCGGATCAAGCGAACCTTGATTGGAGTTGAAATACGGGACATCGCCGTAGTAATCGACGAGTACACTAAACACGTATGCGCGGATAATCTGACCGATACCCACATAGTGCCAGCTTTCGCTTTCTGTCCCTTTGGAAATCAGATCGCGAACATCGGTCAGCAGCGTCAGATAAGCACGGTCCCATGGGGCTGTCGCCTCATAATCATTACCTGTGATAATGTTATGATTAATGTTACCCCGGGTAGTTGTGTATTGCATATAGTGATGGGCGAATCGCGACAGACCCGTGGAGTGGTCAGTTATAGTACCAACTCTGACCTCAACCGCCGCCAGCAACTGGTTCAACGGCACATCCGTGGGATTGTTTGGGTCTGTGTTGATATCGAGGAAGTCCTCACATGATCCCAGCGAGAACACCAGGACCACCAGCCCAATCTTCAGAATATTTCTTTTGAATAGTTTCATGTTCATTCTCGTTAAAAGGTTACCCTAAGCGTTACAGCATAACGTTTTACGGCGGGCGAACCAGCCCACTCTATCCCCTGCTGATTTGACGCCCCAAACTGGTTGATCTCGGGGTCGAAATTTGAACTCTCAGGCATGTTAGGCGCGGTAAACCACAGGTTTCTGCCTGTAAGGGTGATACTCGCCGAACCAATGGGGGAGTTACTCAGTAGTGTACGTGGAAGATCATAGCCGAGGGAGATCTCCCTCAACTTCAACCAGGTGGCATCGTAGACGGAGTACTCGTCCAGACCGTTTATCGCAAACGTATTCCCGAACCAAATGGCATTCTGCTCAATCATGGTCGTGTTCACGATCTTTTGTCCTTCCTCGGTGCGGATGGGCTCCAGCGTGGTGGCATCACCGTACACACCAGGTATCACTTTGTTCATTTCCCGATCTTCCGTCAGTTTTAGCACACCGCGACCAAGCAGCGACTGCACGGTATTGCTATACAGGTCTCCACCATGCCTGTACTCGAATACCACTCCAAGCCGGGCTCCTTTAAATGAAAATGAATTACTAAGACCGGCAATGAAATCGGGATTAGGATTACCGATAATCAACCGGTCAAGTGCCTGCAGCAGTTGTCCGTTCGACGGATCAATCAGCAAATTGCCTTCGTCATCACGCGCGGCTACTGTCCCCAGCAAGAGACCATATTCCTGACCGGGACGGTGAGTGCTGATCACGCCACCCGAAAACCCAGACCCAAACTGGATCTCATCCGTTCCTGCGGTGAGTTCTTCAATCACGTTCCGGTTATGCGTGAACGTACCAGCGATATTCCAGGTGAATGAGTTTGCAAGGCTTACAACGTCGGCGTCAAGTGATACTTCAACCCCCGTATTCGAGACTTCCCCGAAGTTCGTGTAGTAAGAGCTGAAACCACTGGTTGAAGGAAGACTGATGGGCGCGATCTGGTCGAACGACTTTCTCTTATAGTAAGTCGCGCTCACGTTGATGCGATCATCGAACAGCCGCAGATCAGTACCTACCTCAAACTCCTGCGTGCGCTCGGGTTTCAGATTCGGATCGCGCTCGATGTTGCTAAGCGAAGCACCGGGTATGCCGCGAAACGGAAAGTCAATCGGATCCACCGACGTAGGGGGTGGATTAACCAGATACACGGGGACAAGCTGGTAAGGATCGGTATCTTTCCCCACCTGAGCAGCAGCGACCCTCAGTTTGACCATGTTCAAGAAGTTCGATTGCAGATCGAGGGCGTCGGAGAGAATTACGGAGAGTGATGCAGCGGGATAGAAAAAGCTGTTGTTGTCTTTGGGCAGCGTCGACGACCAGTCGTTGCGAGCCGTCAGGTTAAGGAACGCCCAATCGCGATAGCCAAGCGTCGCATCGGCGAACACACCAAAGAGCCTTCTTCTCGAATACGTTCCACCAAACGGCGTAACCGCGTTGGTATTGTCAATATCGTCAATATCAAACGTGACATAACCGATACCCTGATAAGCCTGGCGGTCGGTTGTCCGCTGGTTAACGTTGTGACCAATGAGACCACTCAACGTTATGTTCTCACTAATTGTGGGAGAAAAGTTGATGATGAAGTTTGATTCAATCTCCTCGAATTCGATATAATCTTCCACTACCCGTCCTACACCGGGGTTACTGGACGGGCCCGTCGATCCTGGGCGAATAAAATCAGTAATCGCCTGATTATATTGATTGAGGCCAATCTTATAACCAATGCTGAGCCAGTCATTCACGTCATAGGAAAAATCGGTCGTAGCGAATATCCTGTTCACATTAGATAGTACCCCCGCATTTTCATACGACCAAAACGGGTTATCGGCCTGCGACCGCGCCACCATAAACTCACTGCCTTTGTCGACCGGGTTTTGATAAGGCTGACTTAAATCCCAGTTCCTTCCCATGAACAAGGCCCGTGCGAAAGCCGAGTTGTTGTTACTTCCCGACAATCCGACCCCGCTCTGAACGGCCCGCTGGAAGCTCTTGGTGTATTGCAGACTCGCACCTACAATAATCTTGTTGGCCAAAATGGTACGGCCTCCAACGCTGATATTGGTCTTGTCAAATTCCGTGTTGGGCACATACCCTTCGTTCGTTGAGCGCGAAAGCGTAGCGGTAAGGTTGGAAGTCTCGTTCCCACCGGCTACAATAATAGAGTTTTCGAAAAGCGACCCGGTCTGGAACAAGTCCTTTACGTTGTTCCGGTGCGCCATGAACGGAACTGTCGTCCCCCAGAATTCTTCCATTCCGACTCTGCCATTATACCAATGCGGTATCTCACTAATAGTTTCGTACGGCACCGTCCCCGGGAAAGGCGCACCCCAGGAGCCATTGGCCGCTGCATACCCAAAATTCGTTCCGGTTCCATACCGGTTTTGAAAGTCCGGCAGACTACCGATCCGCTCGATAGCATACTGCGACGAGTAGGTAACCTCAAGCCCTTTCCTCGAAGCAATACTTTTACCGGTTTTGGTAGTTATCACGACCACGCCATTCGCCGCCCTTGAGCCATAAAGAGCTGCGGCAGCACCGCCCTTCAACACGGTTATGGACTCAATATTATTTGGGTCGATGTCGGAAAACCGACTGGAGTACGCAGCACCATCGGATAAACCAGCGAAAGACGAATTCTCCGCGTTATTATAGGGAATTCCGTCAACGACGAACAGAGGCTGGTTCTGGCCCAGAAGTGATGTATTACCGCGGATCGTGATCCGTGTAGCACTACCAGGTGCTCCGCTTGAACCGGTGATGTTCACACCGGCAACTTTGCCCTGAAGCGCTCTGAGCGGATCCATTTCAGCAACCTGCTGAACCTTGTCGGCTGTGACATTCTCAACCGAATACCCCAGCGCCTTGCGTTCTCTCTCAATACCCACAGCAGTTACAACAACCTCGGAAAGCTGCGTAACATCTGTTCGCATCTGCACATCGATCACCGAACGGCCACCAATAGTAACTTCAGCGGTAGTCAAACCAATAAATGAAAAGACCAGCACATCTCCTTGCTGCCCCTCAATTGCCAACCGGTAATTACCGTCGACATCAGTCACTGTACCTATTTGAGTCCCCCGCAGGACTACGTTTACTCCGGGCAGCGGACCACCGTCCTCTGCCGAAGTGACCCGGCCAGACACCGTCCGGTCTTGAGCCATCACGCCGGACGCACCGGTAACCGATAGCACGGTCATGAGCAATAGTAGAATTCTCTTCATACTTTTTTAGGTAGGTTAATGAAAATTATCAAGGCCAAAATAGGCATAAAATGACCTTTCACCCAAACAAAGGGATAAATATTCGCTCCCAAATACCGCCCTTAGGGGCTATTTTAAGCGGTTTTTGATCCCAAATCCTCCAAAAAGTGCGCTAAGACTGCTTTTTTCGAAGCATTTACTGACGAACGGACGGTAGGGAAAAATTCGGGCTCACCGCAGCTGAATGATCTTGAATTCAATACGTCGGTTCTTCTGCCGCCCCTCCTCTTCGTCGTTTGGCGCAATCGGTTGCGATGAACCAAAGCCCTTTGTCAACAACCTCTCCGGCAGGATACCGTTCGCAACAAGATAGTTGTTTACCGACTCAGCTCGCTTTTCGGAAAGCTGAACGTTATACCGGTCCGATCCGGTATTGTCTGTGTGCCCGCTGATCTCTACTCCGACGTGCGGATTCTCCCGGAGAAACCTCAGAATCTTGCCAAGCTCGGTCATCGACTTGTCTTTCAGGGCGTACGCGTCTACGTCGAAGAAGATATTCTCCAGAACGGCGCTCTTGCCCTCGCTGACCCGCTGGAGGTCAATATCGAGAACAATCGGCTCATAGTCGCGTTCTTCAGCATAGTTGAAGTTGAGGCTGCGAAACAGGTAGCCTCTCTTATTTATATATAGAGCGTATTCCGCCCCCTCGGTAAGCACAATCAGGTACGATCCTGTGACCGAGTCGGAAGCGACGAGCGATTCAGTTTCCCGGGTCTCCAGGTTAATCAATTCTATCGCGGCCGCGAGCGGCTCTCCCGACTCCTTGTCGCGTACAATGCCCTTGACAAAGTTGCTTTTGTATCGTATCCTCTGTTCTTCCGGGATCTCGATTTCAAATATGCGACTTACCGTATACCCGGCCTCCCTCAACTCTTCATGTGAATAGTACCCCTTTTCGCCATCCAGGGTAATAAAAAGCGAAAACTGGTCCTCATGGCTATTGATGGGGCTCCCCATATTCTTCGGTTCAGACCAACGTCCGTCAGCGTCTCTTTCGGAATAGAAGATGTCGTATCCGCCGAAACCGACAAGACCGTTTGATGCGAAAAACAGCTCGCGGTTGTTTACGTGGATAAAGGGAGATATCTCGTCATAGACCGTATTTACCGGTTTACCCAGGTTCTTCGCGCGCGTCCAATGTCCGTTCTCGTCGAGGGTGCTCACCCATATATCGCGACGCCCGACACCGCCGCGACGATCGGAGATGAAATACAATGTACGGCCGTCGGCGGATAGCGATGGCTGCGATTCCCACTCCGGGCTGTTGACATTGGGACCGAGATTCCGCGGCGTCGTCCACTCATCGCCAATTCGCACGCTTTCAAAGAGATCGCAGCTGCCATATCCGCGCCTTCCGATGCAGGAAGTGAAAATCAATTTACGGCCATCGGCAGAGATCGTGCTGGTACCTTCATTCAGCTCACTGTTGATGTTGTCGGAGATCGATTGGGGCTCACCCCATCTGCCATTGGCGGTTTTTCGCGAAACAACGAGATCTTCGTCGTCACCACCGCCGCCACCCAGGCGCCGGGTGAAGATCAGTTGCTGCTGATCTGCCGTCAGTACAGGAAAATACTGCATGACAAACGCGTTTACGGTGTCACTCAGGGGTCTTAGTTTATACGCCGCGGCGTTACCACTGTTCTCCTTCGCGAACTTTATATTGTTCATCAGCAGTGTGACGCGTTCTATCTTCGATCTGTTCTGCACCTCCGCTTTGAGAAACTGCCCAAGTATCTCCTCCGCCTTGTCGTTATTACCAATACTGAAGTAGCTCTCCCCGAGGTCATACCAAAATACCTTCTTCTTCCGGATATCATCTGTGAGGGCAAGGCCTTTCTCAAAATTGCTGATGGCCTGAGGAAAGTCCTTAATGGTCATATAGACGATGCCGAGCCGGTAATATGCCTCGACAAACTTCCGGTCTCTTTTTATCGCCTCATTCAACAATCCGATGGCCTGAGAGTTCTGACCACGCACGCGAAAGTTGTCAGCCTGGGTGTAAAGCTCGATCGCCTTTTTATTTTTTGTGGCCAGGGGCAGCTGCGCCAGAGCGGCGTGAGCAGTAAACAGAAAAAGCAGAATGAATATCCGAACCATCACGAAAGCTAAAAAACAATATCTGATACGTCAATCTCCGGGCCATCAAATTCGAGCATGGCATTGATAATCTTAAGGCTGTCGAAAGAACGAATATCTCCTTCGGGTATTTCCCTTGCCACAATCTTCTTTTCTCTGATGAGTCTTGCCCGCGCCGTGCCTTCAAGCAACGGGCTGTCAGGGGTAAACCACTGCCCACCGCGTCTGAACACTACATTTGAATATGTGCAGTCTGTCACAAGCCCATTTTTGGTGATCAGCACATCGTCGCAATCTCCGCGCATGCTGAACAAACGATCGATCTCACGTCTGTCTTCAAATTTGAATTCGTAGGAAATATCATTATCTCTGACAACTCTTATCCGTCGGATCTCCCGCGTCTGATAAGGAGAAAACGATACATCAAACGAGTTGGCGTCGAAGACGATCCTGCATTTGTGGCAACCGGCACGCGGATAGTCTTCCTTCCCAAGCAAGCGACCGAGGTTCACGCGATCGGCATAACGGAAAAGTGTCCGCAACGCCCGCTGCATACGCTCCTCATGATACGGGAGGTTGTAAAACTTCCCGTCGAGCAACTTGATCGATTCAAGCAAAAGGGACATACACTTTATCGATTGCTTCCTGGTACTCGCTTTCCACCTGGCTCTGCACGGTTATTCCTCCTCCGCTTCGGTAGTAACAGGCATTTCCACTTCGTTCCATAAAACGGATCATGACCCCGCTATCAAATTTCTTTCCGTCAAACAAGCCCACTACGCCTGTATAGTATCCTCGCGCCTCTTCCTCCGCGTTCCTGATGATTTCGACTGTCTTGCGCTTCGGAGCACCACTTACAGAACCGGCGGGTAAAAGGCTGACGAGTATAGTGCCCAGGCGACCTTCATATCCCGGCGCGAGCTCGCCGCGTATTTCGGAGCTCACCTGCAAAAGATTTTTCTGCATAGTCCTGATCTCGTCAATATACCGGAAGCGGGTAACGCTAACCCTATCCGCCACCGTGCTGAGATCGTTCCTGATCAAGTCGACGATGGTAACGTGCTCGGCCATTTCTTTCGAATCATTCAGGATAGCGTGCGCGGCACGGGGCAATGTCGCATCAATCGTTCCTTTCATCGGGTACGATGATATTATCCCGTCTTCAATTCTAATAAATGTTTCAGGAGAAAACACGAGAAACTGCTCGTCGAACCACAATTTATATTTGGCCTGCCCGAGAAAGAAGATCTCTTTCAGCGTGTGCGGTGTCGTGATCCGCGTTTTGATCGTCAGGTTCGTGAGATACGAGTCGCCGTACATCAGGCGCGACCAGACCGAATCAAATTTTTTTTTATAGTTTGCAAATCCAGGAGGAGACTTGGTAAAACCGACCGTCGTCGCAGTATACGGCGGCGTCACCACATTAGTATTGCCATTGATGTCGTACATGATATGCTCAGCGCTGATGGCATCAAGCCGAATGACAACCGGTTTCTGCATCTCAAAATCCACCAGCGAGAGGAACGGCACGCGGTTCGCGCCATACTCATTCAGTATTTCGATAAATTCATCGATCGACACGAGTGGTTTACGGGTTAGGGTTGCCGGGGGCCAGGAGTACCATCACGGTATATCCATGTACTTGTGTGTCTGAAGCGAGATCTTCCATTCAGGATGCGCCTTGACATAATCGATGATCAAGGGAAGCACCCCGCTTTCGCGCGACCATTCAGGCTGGAGGAATCGTTCACAGTCTTCCCGCACTTCTGCAGCAAACTTTTCGGCCCACTCGAAGTCGCTGACATTATACACAATCACCTTTAGTTCATCAGCCTCCCGGAAAATCGACGGGTCGGGCAACTTAAATTTCTTTGGTGAAAAACAGATCCAGTCCCACGACCCTGTGAGTGCATACACGCCAGAAGTTTCAAGGTGCGTGCGCACGCCCGCGTCCTGCAACGCCTGCGTGAGTACCGTCAGGTCATACATCAAGGGTTCCCCCCCGGTAATGACAGCGATAGGTGATCCGCTGTCTTTTACTTTCTGCACGATATCACTGACCGCTACAACGGGATAGGCTGACGCGTCCCAGCTTTCTTTGACATCGCACCAGACACACCCCACGTCACACCCACCCAGACGGATGAAGTAGGCAGCCTGTCCCTGATAGGCCCCTTCTCCCTGGATGGTGTAGAAGTCTTCCATCAGTGGCAGCACAGTCAACGCCTTGTCCGAAACTTCCGCCATGAAGAACAATATTTATGGATTGCGCGACTCGGTCGCCTTGAGCGTATTGAGGAGCAACGACGCAATGGTCATGGGCCCGACACCGCCCGGTACAGGTGTGATAAAGGAGGCTTTCTTCGCGACACTTTTGAAATCGACATCGCCCTTTATGGCCCAACCTTTTTGAAACTCGGGGCCCTCCACACGCGTGGTACCAATATCAATAACCACAGCGCCGTCCTTCACCATATCGGCGGTGACGAGACCGGGTTTGCCAACAGCGACAAGCAGGATATCAGCGGCACGGGTGTACTCCGCGATATCTTTCGTGTACTTATGACAGATGGTGACCGTGGCGCGACCTTGTTCGGCGAGCATCATACTCAGCGGCGCACCGGCGATACGGCTCGCGCCTACAACGACCGCGTGCTTACCTTCCGTCTCAATATCATAGCGACGCAGCAACTCCATGACGCCGAAGGGTGTAGCCGGCATCAGCAGTGGACTCTTCGAAATGATGCTTCCAAAGTTATGGTTGGTGAACCCGTCGACATCCTTGTCTGAGCGTATCATTTCGGTAACGCGCTCTACAGAGATATGGTCCGGTAGCGGCAGCTGCACAATAAAGCCGTCGACATCGTCGTCGTTGTTTACATGATCGATGTGCTTCATCAAGCGCTCTTCGCTAATCGTGTCGGCAAAGCGCATCATTGTATAGTGAAAGCCCACCGCCTTACACGCCTTCACTTTATTATCGACATAGGTCTGGCTTGCTCCGTCATCGCCCACAAGTATGATCGCGAGGTGGGGGATCTTTTTCCCCTGTTGCTTGCGTGTGGCTACTCGCTGCGCAATCTCTGCCTTGATATCACTAGAGACCTTGCGGCCGTCGATGAGTGTGTATGAAGTCGTTTCTGTCATATTCAACTGGATGATCAATCAATTTTGAGTACCGCCATAAATGCTTCCTGAGGCACTTCCACCGTTCCGATCTGCCGCATTCTCTTTTTGCCTTTCTTTTGCTTTTCGAGCAGCTTGCGCTTTCGCGAGATATCGCCGCCGTAACATTTGGCGATCACGTTCTTCCGGATAGCGCTGATGGTCTCCCGCGCTACGATCTTCTGGCCGATCGCTGCCTGAATGGCCACCTCGAACATGTGGCGGGGTATCAGTTCCTTCAGCTTCTCGCAAAGTTTCCTTCCCCACTCATGGGCTTTCGCGCGGTGAACAATGGCGCTCAAAGCGTCGACGCGCTCACCGTTAAGCATAACGTCAAGTTTGACCATATCCGATTCCTTGTATCCAATGAGATGGTAGTCAAGCGACGCATACCCGCGCGAGATCGTCTTCAGTTTGTCGAAGAAGTCGAATACGATCTCGGCAAGCGGCATTTCAAATGTGAGCTCGATGCGATCAGTTGTCAGATAATTCTGGTTAATGATCATTCCCCGCTTGTCCATACACAATCCAATGATGGCACCGATGAACTCGGCTTTGGTAATTATCTGCGCCTTGATATAGGGCTCTTCTATATGACTTGTTTTCGTCGGGTCGGGCATTTCAGACGGAGCATTGATAGCCATTATGGTGCCGTTTGTCATGTGGGCCTTGAACTGTACCGACGGCACGGTGGTAATGACGGTCATCCCGAACTCGCGTTCGAGTCTCTCCTGAATGATCTCCATGTGGAGCATCCCGAGGAATCCACAGCGAAAACCGAAACCCAGCGCGGCTGATGTCTCCGGCTCCCACACAAGCGACGCATCGTTGAGTTGCAACTTCTCCATCGACGCTCTGAGTTCTTCAAACTCCGACGTCTCCACCGGGTAGATACCGGCAAACACCATGGGCTTAACGTTCTCAAAACCCTGTATCGCCTTTCCCGACACATCCGGGTGTGTGATCGTATCACCGACCTTCACCTCGCGCGCTACTTTAATACCTGATATCAGGTAACCGACGTTGCCGGCTAAGACTTCCTGTTTGGGCTGTTTCTCCAGTTTCAGGACACCGATCTCTTCCGCAAAGTATTCCCTCCCGGTCGCGACGAACTTGATTCGCTCGCCTTTGCGGATAGTGCCGTTAAACACCCGGAAGTAGACTTCAATCCCCCTGAAAGAATTGAATACCGAGTCAAAGATCATCGCCTGCAGCGGTGCTTTCGGGTCGCCTTTTGGCGGCTTGACCCTGGCCACCACCGCCCGGAGTATCTCTTCGATTCCGATTCCTTCCTTTGCGCTGGCGTGAATGACATCTTCGGGCTTGCACCCGATCAGGCCGACGATCTCCTCCGTTACTTCTTCCGGCATAGCGTGCGGGAGATCGATCTTGTTGAGTACCGGTATGATCTCGAGATCGTGTTCCAGCGCCAGATAGAGGTTAGAAATGGTTTGTGCCTCGATCCCCTGGCTGGCGTCGACGATAAGAAGAGCGCCTTCGCACGCCGCAATTGAGCGGGAAACCTCGTACGAGAAGTCAACGTGTCCGGGTGTATCGATCAGGTTCAGGATGTACTCCTGGCCGTCCAGGCGGTAGTTCATCTGAATAGCGTGGGCTTTGATGGTAATGCCCTTCTCCCGCTCCAGATCCATGTTATCCAGCACCTGTGCCTGCATCTGCCGGGAGGTCAGCGTGCCGGTAAATTCCAAAAGCCTGTCTGCCAGCGTACTTTTCCCGTGATCGATATGGGCGATTATGCAAAAATTGCGGATGTTTTCCATTCCCTTCCTGGTTCCTCAAATGTGGAGTGCAAAAGTAGGAAATAAGGGGGATAAGGGAAATAGGTTTAAAGATGACCCGGTCGAAAGGTGCAAGGGTTCCAGGTGCCAGACCTGGAGCCGGCCAGCTTACCGTGTCAGGAAGTTTTGGGTTATCTCTTTCAGCGACATTAGCTCCTGTTCTTCCATCTTGTCTGATCGGACGCGGGCGAGTAGTTCGAACATCGCCTGTTTGTCGTATCCCAGACGTGCCGCTGTCTGTCCGCAGAACGCGATCTCTTCTCTGTACATGCGTTCGTCAAGCTTCATCAGCTGAACAAGACTGAACAGCAATTCAAATTTTTCGTCGTCAGACAGGTCGGAGGGTACCGGCACATCGTAGTTCTGTGTGAACAATGGATAGAGCTCATCGGGATAGAAACCGTTGGCACGGCCGATGTTGATAAGGAAATTCTTTTCCTTGTCAGCAACCTGACCATCGACTTTCGCCAAATTGATGAGAAGCTTCATTCTTGACATGTCCTTCATAAGAGCGTTCGGGTTTCCCCACCAACCTAACAACTTAATGACAAATAACCAATACATTTACTTGCATGAATTTCCTCGCGCACGCCTATTTATCCGGAGACAGCAAAAAGATCCTCGTTGGTAATATGACGGGCGACTTCATTAAGGGGAAACAGGCCCTGAACCAACTCGAGCCTGAAGTAATCAGCGGAGTGGAACTGCACCGCGCAATCGACGAGTTTACAGACGAACATCCGGTGGTACGTGAGAGCAAGCTCCGCCTTCGCGCAGGATACAGGCATTATGCCGGCGTGATCGTCGACGTGTTTTACGATCACTTCCTCGCCGCTAACTGGTCATCGTACCACACCACACCCCTGGAGGACTTCGCGGCCGATACCTATGCCACTCTTCATGATTCCCTCAACACACTACCCGGCGAGTTCAGGATGATGCTGCCCTATATGGTCAGGGGCAACTGGCTGGTGAGTTATCGTCACATCGAAGGTATTCATCAGGCCCTGTCGGGGATGGCCAGCCGCACGCCTTACGATTCCAGAATGGAACACGCATCCAAAGATCTGAAAGAACACTACAACCTTTTCCTGAAAGAATTCCAGACATTCTTCCCCCTCTTGAAAAATTTTTCCGAAACCTGGCTGCGCGAATCCCGCCTTCGCTGAAGGCTACGGCGGACAAGCTCTCAATCTTCCGGGAACGGAATAAACACAAAATTAGTAAACTCGGTATCGACGATAAACAGGCAACAGAATTCATCGGGGTCTTTAAACGCCGCGACGAACGCCTCTTCATGTTCGATGAGATCGCGCTGCAGGAACTCGTCCAGGTATGACGCGTAATACTTCCACTCGGTATTGCTGGTAGCCTGGTCTATCAGCAACTGCCCGACAGGTTGCTCAACTTTGCACACCGGGAATATGGGATAGGGAGAAAATCCACGCTTGCGAATCTGATAGGAAGCCTCCTTTAACGTATCAGCAACTTTCACGAAGTCTTGTGAAATAGTACCGAGATACTTACCGTTTAATTCGGGATCGTTTTGCATTGATTTTTTATCTACAGACCACAGTTAAAAATGCTCCCATCCTTGTGCCTTCAGGGGTACCACGCCTCCTGACCGGGTAGCCATAATATTTTCCGCAGGACGATTATGGACGTATCCGATCATGTGGATGTCGGGGTGATTTTTGAGCTTGTCCTGATCATCTTTATCAATCGTGAAGAGGATTTCGTAGTCCTCGCCGCCGTTAAGCGCACAGGTGACGGGGTCGAGATTGAACTCCACCGCGGTATCATAGGTGAGCTGATCGATGGGGATCTTGTCTTCATATATTCTCACGCCGACTTTCGACGCATGGGAAATATGCAGGAGCTCAGAGGCCAGGCCGTCCGAAACATCGATCATCGATGTGGGAACCACACCGAATTCAGCCAGGTCGAGGACGATCTCCGTGCGGGCCTCCGGCCTTAGCTGGCGACCGACGATATAATCGTATTTCTCCAGGCTGGGTTCCATGTCGGGATTGGCGAGAAAAACCTGTTTTTCACGTTCCAACACCTGCAGGCCGGCAAATGCTCCGCCGAGATCGCCGGTCACACACACTATGTCATTCTCACGCGCACCATGCCTGTAGGCAACCTTGTCTTTAGCGACCCTGCCGACGGCCGTTACCGAGATCACGAGACCTGAACTCGACGAAGTGGTGTCGCCCCCGATCAGATCAACATTGTAGTTCTCACATGCCGCCTTTATTCCATCGTATAGCGCGTCGATCGCTTCGACTGAAAACCGGTTGCTCAGCGCCAGACTGACCGTTACCTGTTCCGCTTTCCCGTTCATGGCAGCGATATCAGACACGTTTACGGCAATAGCTTTATAGCCCAGGTGTTGTATCGGAGAGTAGGTGAGATCGAAGTGAATGCCCTCTACCAACATATCGGTAGCAACCAGCAAATAGTCGCCACCGGCGTCGATCACGGCGGCGTCGTCGCCGATCCCGAAAACAGAGGTAGGCTGTGTCGCCGCAAACTTTTCGCTTATACGCGCGATGAGACCAAACTCACCTAAATCACTGATTTCCAGCCTTTTATTATTCATATCGATTTTCTGACCTATTTTTAGGTTCTATACTTCCGCTTTTGACGACGCAAAATCAGAATTAAAATCCAAAAGCGGGTTCTTTTTACGGGTGAAGTGGTATTAACTCCTTTAACCAACACGCATGAAAAGGTATCTCGGTTTTTTGTTCATCCTCGCCATCGTTCTCAGCTCCTGCGCCGGAAGCAAGCCTTACTATAAAACAAATGAAGGGAAACGGAAGCAGAAGTATTATAACGATATTCAGTTCGGCGGGAAGAAAGCGCGGGGGCAGTATTAAGAATTTTTCTCCTGGCACAACTCGATCAAGACTCCGTTCGCTGATTTCGGGTGAAGAAAAACAACCAGCTTATTGTCGGCGCCGTTCCTGGGCTCGGGGTTGATCACTTCGAAACCTAGTTCAGAATACCTTTTAACGCTGGTGTGAATGTCTTCCACCGCGAAAGCCAGGTGATGAATCCCCTCGCCCCTTTTCTCTATGAACCGCGCAATGGCCGACTGGTCGTCTGCCGCTTCGAGCAACTCGATTTTGACCTCGCCTACCTGGAAAAAAGACGTCGTCACACCTTCCGAGGCAACATCTTCGATTTTATAATGCTCCTTTCCGAGCAGACGGGCAAAGGTTCTATTGGCCTCCTCAAGATTGCGGACCGCTATGCCGATATGTTCCAGTTTCTCCATAATTGGTTAACTTGCAGGTCGAAAGACGAAACTTTTTACGTCATTCAAAAGTTTTAAGAAGGAATTCAAGATTCTAAATTCAGGATTTGAGATTTTAGCAGCTCCCGAGTCTGCATCTTAAACGCTGAATCGTGGATCTTTAGACATTGAATCACATGATAACTGTAACAGAGAAGGCAAAAGAACGCATAACCGAACTCCGCCAAGAGGAAGGAAGGCCGGAAACTGCCAATATCCGTGTTTCTGTAAAAGGTGGAGGATGTTCGGGCCTGATGTATGATCTGGGCTTCGACGAGAACGTCAATTCTGTTGACCAGGTTTTTGAAGACAAGGGTGTGAAGATCCTGGTCGACAAGAAATCACTGCTCTACCTGCTGGGCACTACGCTCGATTTCACCGACGGTCTCAACGGAAAAGGGTTCCAGTTTATCAACCCCAATGCTTCACGCACCTGCGGATGCGGGGAGTCTTTTTCCGTCTGACGCCGCCTGGTTTTCACCGGATCAGGCCGAGTGCATGATCTCTTCGATCTCTTCGATTTCGCGGGGGATGTTTTTCATTAAATCGACGATGCCGCTCTCCGTGATCACCACGTTATTCTCGATCCTGATACCGATCTTTTCCTCCCGGATATAGATACCGGGTTCTACGGTCCAAACCATTCCCGGAACCATTTTACCATACATGTTTCCGACGTCATGTACGTCCAACCCAAGCATGTGAGAAGTACCGTGCGCGAAGTACTTCAAAAAAAGCGGCTTGTCCGGATTCTGTTTCCCGACATCCCGCTTATCAAGCAGCTTTAGCCCGATCAATTCGGCTTCGGTGAGCTTCTGGATTTCCTTGTGGTAGTCGAAGTAGACGACTCCAGGCCGGAGTATTTCGATAGCGGTTTTATGTATTCGCAACACAGCGTTGTACACATCACGCTGACGCGGCGTGAATTTTCCGTTGACCGGGATTGTACGCGTGAGATCAGCATTGTAGTTAGCGTATTCAGCGCCGACGTCGAGGAGTAACACATCGCCGTCCTGACAAGGCTGGTCGTTTACAATATAATGCAACACACACGAGTTGGCACCCGACGCGATGATCGGCTCATAGGCAAATCCGCGTGATCCGTTCCGGAGAAACTCGTGTGCATATTCTGCTTCTATCTCATACTCCCTGACACCCGGCTTCACGAACTTCAAAACACGCCGGAAGGCCTGCTCCGTAATGTCACATGCTTTTTGCATCAGTGCGATTTCCTCTTTCGACTTCACGCTGCGCAGGCGGTGCATGATGGGTGCGAATCGCTCGTAACGATGAAGAGGATACTTCCGCTTACACCATTTGATAAATCGCTGATCACGTGTATCGACCGACACGTCGGCGCGATAGTGATCATTGGTATTGAGATAAACATGTTCAACATTTCCCATTACCATCATGGTGTTGAATATCCTGTTGAACTCGCTTGTCCAGAGCACCGTCTTGATTCCCGTAGCTGCCTGTGCCTCTTCCTTTGTCAACTTGTGACCTTCCCACAATGCGATCTGGTCGTTGGTCTCGCGCAGAAACAGAACCTCGCGGTATTTCTCATCGGGAAAATCAGGGCACAGCACCAATACACTTTCTTCCTGATCAGCACCGGTCAGGTAAAACAGGTCGCTGTTCTGACGGAAACGCATAGTTCCATCAGCGTTGGTTGGCATGATGTCATTTGAATTCACCACCGCCACCGAGTTGGGCTTGAGCGCCTCTATAACGTTCTTGCGGTTGTTAATGAAAAGTTGCCGGTCGATTTCCTGATAACGCATGGGGAAAGGTAAGGAGGATTGGGAAAATGGAGAAATAAGCAGGTAGGGAAATAGAGCAAATAATCCCTATATTCACATACAGTCTCATTAAAATCGCTGTCTATGAATCTATTCACCGACCCTAACCGCATTCCGCGGCGCTACGGCTTGCGAATCGCCGCTGGCCTGATTGCGTATTTTCTCATTATGTATTTCGTGGGTATTGCTGAGAACTCTGAATATCGCTTGCTCAATGTCTTCATATTACTGGTGGGGGTGTACTTCGCCCTGAAGAAATTCAAAGAGACACACGCGAACAGCATTCACTATTTTCGTGCATTAGCCGTCGGTCTGTCAACGTCGGTCACCGCCGCGACGATCTTCGGAGTATTTCTGTTCGTGTTTTTGAAACTGGATTCTAGTCTGATGCTCTCCATTCAGGAGAACGAGCCGATGGGCCAATACCTAAACGCATATATTGTTTCCTTCATTGCTGCTCTTGAAGGGGTCTTCTCCGGGATGCTGGTAACATTTATCATTATCAATTTCATGGATACAGATTCCGTGAACAAGCCGGTAGGGTAAGATGAGGATGTGCAAGTGGCCAATCAATTAAACTGTGTTGGCGAATAGCACACTCCCCAGTACTCGATGATCTTCTTCAGAACCTGTTCGAGTTCTGCCATTGTCGCTGGTTTTATAAAGAAGCCCTGTACGGAAAGATCGTACGCCTGCCATACCGCGTTCTTGTCAGCGCTTGTTGTGAAGAAAAGATAAGGGATGTATTTCATGCCAAGCTTCTCGTTGTTGCAGATACGATTGCGCACCTCAAAGCCGTTCATGCCGGGCATGTTAATATCGGAGATGATTAGAAATGGAAGCTCTTCAGCAGTATTCAAATAATCCATTGCCGCATAGCCATCATTGAAAAACAAAATTTTATTAGGACACTTCAGTTGCCTGAATATTTCATCCATAATAAAATGATCTTCCAGATCATCGTCAATCACTATGATGGGTCCTGACTTGCTCATGTATTCATTGCTCATTGTCCTGCACGTTTGTGAGAGAACCATGCAATACAAGCAAGAAAAAATGGTGCCAACAGCCGTTTCGTGCTGACAATCAATAATTAACACCGTTTTAGTGTGGAAAGATGCACCACACAGGGAGAATAGTCTATTGGTTTTCAAACCCCAATTTACGCAAAGCAGCGGCTATCTCCGGCGCTCCCATAAAGAGGTCCCACAGCAGACCGGATCGGTGATTCTCCATCATCACCACGATCGGGCCCTGGTCAATAGCGAGATAGCGCGGAGTGTACCAATCGAACTGCTCACTGAAGGCATCGTAGAATCCAAACTCGCCCCACACCCTGTCGCCAAGACTATCGTATAGATAGCGAACCACTTTCATCGACTCCTTCGGCGTATAGGGGAATGACGACAGAGCAGCTGTCGGCGATATCACTCCGAGATCGTTTTTCGGATTGTGTGCTGAGTATCCGTTGATCGAATAGCTGGCGGTGAGTCCCCAGCAATTTTCTCCGTATCCTTTGAAGTTGTTCGGGTTCTCAATACAGTACTGTCGATTGATCAGCGCATGATTCTTATTGAGCTCCCAGTAATCGGCGTAGCGATCTTTCAGTTTCCTCGGGTCCAGTCCGAGATAGGAGTAATGCGCCCAGAAAAGCGGTCCGCCAAACTGCTCGGCGCCATTGTGCCTAAGCGCGAGATGGTAGCCGTACTGTTCGTGAGCGGGGTCGTTTACCATGCCACCGCTTTTTGCCCACCCTTCGTGATAAACCTCCGCTGGTATGCCATGTGTAGGAGACGCGGCTGCCAGTATATACATGATGAGACATTCATTGTAGCCTGTGACAGCGAAGTTCATCTCCCATTCATGTTTTGGTGACCAGTGCCAGTATAATACATTCTGACCTCCGCGACGATACCAGTCCCATTCGATTTCCTTCCATAGCTTGTCTATCTTTTCAGCCATGGCTCTCTCCTGGTCGTTACCGTCCTTGAAGTATTCGCGAACACATATCAGCCCTTGCGCGAGGAAAGCAGTCTCCACCAGGTCACCCCCATCATCTCTGGGACTGAAGGGTTTCACCTCACCTGTTTCTCCGTTCATCCAATGAGGCCACGCACCGTGAAAGCGGTCGGCTTTCTCAAGCCAGTCTACGAGTTTGTTCAGTCTTTGAAAACCCTCCGCCCGCGTGACGAACTCGCGTTCGATACCCACCAGGATAGCCATCACGCCGAAGCCGGTTCCTCCCGACGTAATGATATGCTTGTCGTTTTGCGGGTAAACATCATCGGCATGAAACCGCTCACGTGCCGCGCCTGACGTGGGCTCGGCGCCGCCCCAGAAATACTGGAAAGTCCGGTACTGAACGAGCGTCATCAATGAATCGTCTGTCAGGGAATTGGAGGCCCCGGTGTCAACCGTGCCAGTGTCATCCTTAGGGCGTGAACACCCCAGGACAACCAGCGTCAGAACAACAAAAAGAAGATTTTTCATAAGAGGTGTTTTTGTTGGCATTTCAAGTTAACGATCTCAGCGTGTGAAGCCAAGCCTGTTCATAGAGGTTTGTACTTCAGGCGACGACATAAAAAGATCCCACAGCAAACCCGTGCGGTAGTTTTCAAGCATGATAATAATTGGCCCCTGGTCGATCGCGAGATATGAACTGGCAGTCCACCCCTCGCTGATATTGAACGCGTCATAAAATCCATATTCCCCCCACAACCGATCGCCGAGTGTGTAATAAAAGAATTTCAACGCCTGAGTCGATTCATCCGGAGTATACGGGAAGGAAGAGAGCGCCGCGGTCGGTGTTATCACACCCAGGTCATTCGTCGGCGAGTGAGCGGAATACCCCTGGTGATTGTCGCTGGCGGTAAGTCCCCAGTTCTCGCCGCTGTATCCGACGAAATTCCTGGGGTTAGCAACTGCGTAAGCGTGATTGATCCTGGTGTGATTCACGTTCTGCGTCCAATAGTTGGCGTAGCTATCCGAAAGATTGCGTGGGTCGAGGCCGAGGAACGAATAGTGTGCAAAGAACAGGGGCCCACCGTAATCATATCCGAGCGGCAGTGAAATTCCATAATATTCTTTCCCGTTTTGGATAGCGCCGCCGTCAGCCCATCCGTTGTGATAAACAGATGCGGCGATAGCATGCGTAGGTGACGCCGCCGCGAGAAAATAGGTTATCAGCGCTTCGTTATACCCCCGGATCGGATGATTCATTGTCCACTGCTTGTCCGGCGACCAATGCCAGTAAAGCACGTCCTGTCCGTCGCGCGTGTACCAGTCCCATTCCACCTCATGCCACAACACATTGATCCGGTCGATCAGCGTTTTCTCATCCGCGACATCTTCTTCAAGATATTGCCGGAAAGTCAGAAGCCCCTGTACCAGGAAGGAAGTCTCCACGAGGTCGCCGCCGTTGTCGTTGTCGCTGAAGGGAATCACATCACCCGTGTCGCCGTTGATCCAATGCGACCATGCACCGTGAAAGCGGTCAGCACCTTCCAGGAACGTCAGTATCTTATCCATCCGCTGCAGTCCCTCCTCGCGTGTTATGAAGCCGCGCTCCATCCCTACAATGAGCGTCATGATACCGAACCCCGAGCCACCGCTGGTCACTGTATTTGCTGATGTATTGCGCTCACGTGCCATGCCACTGGCGGGGTGAGCAAAGTCCCAGAAATATTTGAATGTCTGCTCCTGGACAAGTGTCAGGAGCGCATCGTCTGCCATAACCGGGAATTTCGGTGTCGGATCTGCCCGGGTGTAAAGGAGTTTGGTAAATCCTGCAAAAGTCTCTCCTCCCGCACTTTCGAGGTTATCGCCGATATGAAACTGAAACCTACTCAGGTGTTGCAACGACCCGGCAGACAAATCAATCGTTTGGTTATTGTCACTGTATGAAAACGCAAGAGACGTCTCACCGGGGCCGGCCAGCGTCGTTGCCCGTTCGAATGAATTTGCATTTACCGGAGCTGAAAACACCAGGCGCAGCGAAAGATCCGGCGGCACATCCACAACCTTTCCGGCTGTCAGGATATTCAGGTTTCCTACGCTGGCCGATACCAGCGTGAGAGATGCGGCAATTGTTGTGAAGGAAATTGTAAAAGGAGAAATTGATTCGCCACCTGCTCCTTTCAGACCCGCTGCTATCTCAATGGTATACCGGGTGTTGTTCTTCAGCGTGCCCTGCGGCTGTAGTACTACCGTTCTCGCATCGGATCCGGCAGCAATATTGGTCGCGAAAGGACCGCTATCGTCCGTGATTTTGATATTGCCTTCCGTTGTTGCCGGGTTAACCGATCGTGAAAACACCAGCGTAACACTTCTATCCACCGGCAGGTCATGCGTTCCCCCATCAAGCGCGATTTCCGTCGTACCCATAAAAGCGCTGAGTAGTTCAAACAAACCATTGCCCGGGTCGTCGTCACGACACGCGACAAAAAAACACAGGAGCAAGAGTATCCCACGAGATATTTTCCCCATCATTCATAAAACTTAAGAAGGATTTTGTAAAAGCGGAAACCGCCTCTGCAAAATCCTTCAGTGTCATTCAAAGGTCGAGAGCACTTACTCCATGAGTGTCTGCACTTCTTCCTGTGTTAATGCTTTGTCAAACAACCGCAACTCATCAATCAGACTTTGATCCGAGAAGTGGTCCCAACCGGTAAACCTCGGCGCGCCGGAGGCAATGGAAAGGAGATCGCATTCAGCCCAATCCACACCATCGGGAAGCGCTCCTTCCGATACGATGTTTCCATTGATATAAACCACCGCCTTGTCGGCGCCGATCGTAAACGCGATGTGAACCCAGTCTCCCGCTGCCGGGTCGATGTCTGCCGCAGCGCCACCATCAAACCAAATGTCAGCTGCGCCGGCTCCTACGTTGAGTTTTACGCGTTGCTTACCTCCAGCGTCTTCCCTGAACAGCCTGAATCCGCTCGTACGGTTATTTGGTTTTGCGACACCAGGCTCCGGCGGACCAACAACCAGTATGCCGGCCCGGTCAGGGGAAGCATTTACTTTATACCAGAAGGCCGCACTGAATTCGTCTCCGAGTAAGCCCTGGGTGGGAAATGTCAGGTACGCATCCGCAGCCCCTTTGTACGACTTCGCGCCCTCCACGGAAAGATCCGAGAAATCCGGAGAGCCCACTATGGTCGCCGCCTGGATATTAACCAACTCTAAATAGTCTCCATCAAACGGAATGTAGAATATCTCGCCGTCGTATACCGGATTGTAAGGCTCAACCTTTTCGAAGTTGACGGTTTCCGTTGTTGTTTTTCCAGACAAATCTGTTGCGGTGATCGCGAGCGTATGACTTCCGTTAGTGAGTTGCTCGTATCGATACGACTGCAGTGCGCGGCGATAGTCTTTGAAAGACGTGAGATTAGCTATCGTTGTCCCGTTCAACGCTACCTCTATCGAGCCAATCTCTATGTCGTCCGTAACCTGAAACTCAATGTTGATCGGAGCCACATCTTCTTTGACCCTGAAAAGTGTTCCTTCAAGGGGATAGCTTATGACCACCGAAGGCGCTGCTTCATCCGGCCCGGGCGCGACACTCGTGATTGGATCAATACCATCCTCACAGCCGGCGGCAACCAACAGGGCGCCACATACAATTATCTTCTTAATAGCTTTCATTTTCTTCATAGTTTAGCGACTATTGGTTCTCGCGGAGTATAGGATACAGGTCCACCTGTGCCTGCGGATATGGAAGGAAGATCTTGTCTTCGGAAAAAATTCTTCCGTCGTAAGTGAGCTCACTGAATCGTCCGAGGCGGATCATATCATAGTAACGCGTTCCCCACTCCATGGCGAGTTCCGCATATTTTTCGTCCATCACCTGATCAAGTGTTGCACCCGAGAGTGCCCCCAGGTTTGCGCGTTCTCTTACGGCATTGACCGCTTCGTCGGCCGTCATCCCCGTACCGGATGCCCCCTGGACAAGCGCCTCTGCATGCATCAGCAGGATTTCCGCATAACGGATGCAGATGAAATTCTTACTCGTCCCGTATTCGGTGCGGCCAGGTGTCAGCTGGTCCGAGGGCAAATAGTGTTTCCCACTGGCAAACAGCGCACGAGCATAGTCGGTAATGACATCGCCCGAGGGAGTTGTGTTGTCAATCCAGTCAGGTAGTGTCGCGTAGTTGGGATCCTTCCTGATCTCCGCGATACCCCGGTTAGTGAACAGCACACTGGTTTCAAGACGCGTTGTCTCATTTCTGTCGATCATGAACTTGATATACTTCAGGCTTGGCTCGTAGAACCCCCAGCCTGCATTAGACCCGGCCACTGTCGGCACCCACGTTTCCGGGCCGAAGAATGCAAAAGTGTAACCTTTGTTGTCGCCCGATCCCTGACCGAAATCTGAGTACTGCCATTCAAGGATATTTTCCCGGTTGAGCTTTCCAGGCTTCTTGAACAGGTTGTAGTAATCGGACTCAAGCGCGAACAGACCCGAACCGATGATCTGTGATGTTGCATCAGCAACGTCCTGATACTTCTTCAACTCGAGATTCGCCAATGCTTTCATGGCCAGCGCGGTGTACATAGTAACGCCACCCTTGATATCAGTTCGTTGGTTCGGGTGAATATTCAGCAGATGCGGAATGGCCTCGTCCATCTGGTCGGAGATATGCTGCATCACCTGATCTTTCGTCGCCGGAGCAGCCAGGAGGAGGTCGGAGGGATCGGAACTGGTGGTGATATATACGTCTCCCCAGACGCGCGACAACTGGAAAAGAAGGAACGCGCGTATTACTTTCGCTTCAGCGATATACTGATCGGCCAAGGCCGGGTTCGGAGCATACTCTTTATACAACGCGATCTGTTCCATTGTTGAATGAGCTGTCCAGATATCGTTGTAGTGGTTTTGCCATACCGAATTGAACATCCAGAAATCCTTGTTGTAATTGTACTTATCCTCTTCGGCGAAGTCCTGCTGGTCGCCAAGGCCACCTGCGTTCACATCATCTCCCCGAACCGAAATCACAGGAAAGTCCTCCCATCCGCGCGTATAGAATTCGGCGTATGCCCCGTACAAGGGCAGGATCATATTGTCGGATTGCGTGTAGTCGGTGTCCTCCACAAAAGATGTCTTTTCCGGAGGTTCCTCAAGCAGGTCGTGACATGAGGTCACGAACAATGCTACCAAAGCAACGACCGTTAATCTTGTATAATATATTATGAGTTTCATATTCTGGTGAGTTAGAATTTCACATTTAATCCGACGGTGTAAACAGCGGGGATCGGATATGTCTGTGTATCGATACCGCCCGGAACTTCAGGGTTAAAACCGTTGTAGCTGAACATCGTCAGCGGACGTTCCGCGGTGAGAATGATCCGCGAAGCGGGCAACCTCGTTCCGAATGCTTCGAGCTCTGTGAGGTTGTAAGCGAGTTGTACGTTCTGAATCCGGAAAAAGCCTCCGTCTTCAACAAAGAATGTACTCATTTTCTGGTTCCATCCTTTTCTCAGGCCGGCCGATGAAGGATACTCATTGGAAGTGCCTTCTCCGTGCCACCGGTTGATGGCCAGGTCTGCATCCATATTGCCATCGGGAGTCCAGATGATCTCCCCACGTTTGCGATTGAGGATCTTGTTTCCATACTGGCCCATGACATTCACCGACAGGTCAATGTTCATGAACGATACGCCAAGGTTCGCACCATAGGTAACTGTCGGGAGATACGACCCGAGGACAACGCGGTCATTGTCGTTTATGAGTCCGTCGTCATTCTGGTCCCTGAACACAAGATCGCCGGGGACGAGCCCATTCTCAACGGCAATAGGATCGGCGTTGACTTGTTCAGGAGTTTGATACACACCTGTCACCTCATACCCAAAAAAAGCGTAGATAGGTTCCCCCGTCATCGTGCGTCGCCGGAACTCGGCTGTGCCGGCGTCGATGTACGGCTGGCCATAGATGTCAATAACCTCATTCTTCACCGTCGTCAGATTTCCCCCGATGCGGTAGGTCAGGCCGTTGGCCATTTGTTCAGACCACTCGGCAGCCAGCTCAAATCCAGAGTTCTTGATGACGCCGGCGTTGCGGTTCTCGAATGTATTTCCGAAGCGGACGGGAATGACGGCGTTGAGATTCTTGCGTATAAAATAATCCGCTTCAAACGAGAGACGGTTGTTCAGCCAGCGCGACGACAAACCAAAGTTCCAGGATTCAATAACCTCCCACTCCAGATAAGCAAAGGTATTGTTGAACAAGGCCCCCGATACCAGCTGATCATTGATCGCCGTCGTGATGACAGTAGTCGTTCTCGCGCCTGCACTCGCCGCGATCTTATCATTGCCTAACCTACCCCATCCGGCGCGCAGCTTGAGGAAATCAACCCCCTGGGCATCGGTGATGAATTCTTCCTCCGACAACACCCACCCTGCGCCGACTGAAGGGAAATAGCCCCACTTTTCCTGGTACTTAGACGTGCCATCCGCGCGCATGGTACCATACAGGAGATACTTGTCTCTGAAGTTGTAGGTTACTCTTCCAAAATACGACAGACCGTAACCCCGCGTACCATCATCGTCTACCTGTTCGGTTGGAATCTGGTTCGCGAAGTTTAAGTACCACGACTGCTCCCTGTCAAGCGGCACGGAGAAATCCGTTCCCGCCGCTTTGAGTTTCGTCCAGGATTCATCGCGGAACGACGACCCGACCATTACCACAAAGTGGTGATCATCGATATTTTCGGTATAAGTCACCACGTTATCCCAGATCTGGTTGTAAAATGTTTCACTGGTTTTTGTAATTGTGGCTTGCGGACGCTGCCAGCCGTCGCTCACATAATAAGGGAGGTCGACCTCCCGGATACTCAGTGATTGCGAACTGACGTTGTAGGTCGACCGGAAGTTCAGCTTATCAGGAATGAGATCGAACTGCATGTAAAAATTCGCCAGCGTCTGGCGAACACGGTGCTGGTTGTTGTTAAACCTGAGCACCGGGAACGGGTTCTGTCCGCTGCGATAACCGATGTGTTGCGCACTTGCGTAACGGACCGGTGATGCCGCGGTATTCTGCTCGTCATAGACGGGAAGGATGGGTACCGCGAAGTAAGTCTGATTCCAGGCAGCATCCTCCGCCGCGTAACGTGTAGAGTTGATCATGTTGACATTACCTCCGATGCTGAACCAGTCGTTGGCTTTGAAATCGATCTTTGAGCGCAAATTAAAACGCTCATAGTCGTTCTTGGTGTCGAGGATACCATCCTGCGAGAAATATCCCCCGCCGATGGAATAGGAGGTGTTTTCTCCACCACCCATTACATTCAGGCTATGGTTTTGCATAGGCGCCGCCCTGAGAACCTGATCATACCAGTCGGTATTGACATCCGGTACATTTGGGTTTACCCGGCTCCTGCCGTAGCGCTGCATTGCGCTCAGGATATTATTCGCATCCGGAACTGAGCCCGATTCATTCGCCATCGCCGTAAACTGCTCCGCGTTTGCCATTTTCAGGATATTCTGGGCAATCTGAACGCCGTAATATCCATCGTAGGAGATCTGCGCAGCCTCGTTGTTAAGGCCGGATTTCGTCTCAATAAGTATGACGCCGTTTGCTGCGCGTACTCCGTAGATCGCCGCCGCTGATGCGTCCTTCAGAATCGACATCGTGGCGATATCAGCGGGGTTGAGGAAATCGATGTTGTCGAAGAACATTCCGTCGACCACATAAAGCGGTGATTCCACATTGTTCGTTTTACCTTCCGCGTTAATACTGGGATAAGAACCGACGCCCCGCACCCGTACCGTCGGACCGGTACCGGGAGCGCCGCTGCTCACGATCTGGAGGCCAGGTACTTTACCCTGCAATGCCTGCATCGCCTGGCCTGTGGGTGTTTTCGAGATCTCGTCGGCTCTGATCGTTGCAATAGCCGATGTAAGATCTCTTTCGCGCTGGGTGCCGTAACCTACCACAACCACCTCGTCGAGGGCGGTGACATCCGCCTCCAGCGTAACGTCGACTGTTGAACGTCCCGATACATTCACTGTGACAGATTCAAAGCCAACAAACGAAAAAACCAACATATTCTCGTCGGGTGTAAGGGATATTGAATAATTCCCGTCTACATCCGTAGCGGTACCTTTGGTGGTACCCTGCACGATCACGTTTACGCCCGGAACAGGGAGGTTGTCTTCCCCAGACATAACCGTTCCGGTCACCAGCCTGTCCTGCGACCACGCCGATGCCGCACAGAGGAGAGGCAAAAGGATTAGTAGATATTTTTTCATACGTTATCGGTTAAGTTTTGATAACAGAAAATTTGGGCAAAAACCACCTGAATGCGCAGAAAAATCGACCGAAATGGTATTTAACTCACGCCAGACACGCACAAATGGCGTATAGCTTTTTGCGGAAAAAAAACATCTATTTCAAACGATTTCGGGAAGATTTTTGAGGGTTCACGGGTATCCTCTTGCGGATCAAAAACACTTTCCAATTACGACGAACTATCCGGAGTTTGCGCCGTATCACGGGTACGGCTGCTTAAGGCTTTTTGGGGAATTGTAACCACATCCTGCCAACGCGATACCGTTGGCTTGCGGCCGGATCGATCTAACAGGAGAATCCTATCGTGCACCTTCTTTTTGAAAGACCAGACCGTATTTACCCGCAGATCCAGCTGGCTTGAGAGCGACTCAAGTGTATAATCCTTTCTCCCGGCCACCGCCAGGTATGCGATATAGAAGGCTTTTTCGACTGGAAATTTAATACTGTGAAAAATCGTATAACTGGTGATCGACTCATTATAACCACACCGCGTACACCGACGGGCAAATTTTTGTGCACCTTCAAAATACTTCGGATTGCTGCACTTTCTGCACTGGAATCCATTTTCCCATTTCAGGGTCTCAAGAAAACGAAAACATGCGAGGCTATCGGGATACAAGGTGCTGAACTGCCGGTAGTCCATGGTCTTTTCCATCAGGCGCTCATTCAACACTTCCCGGATGCTGTTCTTCAGTTTCCAGTTATCCAGATCGAGCATGGAGTTGATCTGATTGATCTCAGCCGACTGCCGTTCGAGCTTGCTGTTGATCACTTCCAGTTGCTCGTTCTTCCGGTTGAGTTCGGTCGTTCGCTCCTGCACTTTTTGCTCAAGTTCACGGTTCACCTTATCCTTAAGCCGAAGATTGATTTCATGTTGGCGGAAGATGCGTTTGAGCGCCCGGTCGCGCATAGCTTTGAGAATACGAATACGGTCGCCCATCGCAAAGGTGAGGAACAGCATTTCAAGGACAAAACTGAAGTGCAGGCTGTAGTGCAGCGGTGTAGTGAACGGTAGCACATTGAAATAAACAAGTGTGCGGATAAAAAACCCGGTAAACAGAATCCCGTACGCGATCACGAAAAAACGCGCCGGCCTGTATCCCCGTCTCCACACAGCAATCGCACTATAAAATATTAGCGACAGCGGGATGATTTCAATATTGCGATACGTCAGCAAATCAGGAAAAAAAGATAACTCCGTCAGAAAAAAGGCCGACCTGACCACAATCATCCCGAGCAACGCCCGGTCGAGCATAGGAGCATTTGTCTTTGTTCGCAGAAAACGCCGCGTAAAAACGAGGGCCCAGAAAATAACGGAGAAAAGTGTAACACCGGTTGCATAATCGTTCCATTCAGGATGGTCGGGCCATAAATACTGAAACCCAATGCCATCATAGCTTATCGCATACGCCGCTACACTTAAAATATACAGAATATAATAGATGTTCTTGATTTCGCGAATAGCGAGAAACACGAGGAAATTGTAGAGGCTTATAATGAGGATCATCCCATAAAACGTGCCGAAGAGAAAGTACTCATTCAGCGCATAATAGATGAACCGGTTAAGTGAACGGAAAGCGATCCGTACATCTGCAAAGCCGTGCGACTGAACCCGGAAATAATAAACCATCAGCGTGTCTGTTCTCATGTCGAGCAAGAGTTCGAAATTCTTGTGAGGCAATGAGCGTTCGTCAAACACGCGGCGGTCGCCGAAGGTCATCTTACTGTACGATCCGTCAGAACGGGGAACGTATGCGTCAAGGTGGTCGATAGTCTGATCATAGAATTCCAGCAGCCAGACCTTTCCCGTGCTGACCGTGTGCTGGATAGGTATACGGATCCAGTATGACGCATCGGTCTGGAAGTCTTTGTTCTGGTAAGAGCTGTGCTGTTTGAAGCGGTCGGCTAGCTCGGGCGAAGAGATCTGATCGAAAGAAAGAGTGTTGGTCGGATCGATGAGGTAGGAAAGCTCGTAGGGCATGAAAACATTCTCGTCTACGTCGTCATCGACGGCCACTATACCCTGGCCATATAAGTCTGGACACAGTGAAAGCAAAGCGAATAGAAATAGCGTTAACCATTCTTTCATAGGTCTCATAGAGGAAGATAGCACTCCTGCACGGCTATCGCAACAAATCGGGTAAAAGGATATGCCAGTCGCTCAGCGGCTGCTGAGCTGCGGCGAAATCAATCGTGGGTTCGGGTATTGAGGCGTGTGGCTTTCCAGCGCTCCAGTTCCTCCCGTCTTTGTTGTATTTCCGCGGCAGTCGGCTTGCGGTCAATCAGCCTGGAAAGATCCGGCTGTCCGGCATCTATCCAGGCGGTGTACCAGAGGTCGCCGGTCATTTTCACGGAGGCGCGCATTTGTTTTTCAACCATACCGTCGAGAGCCCTGTGATAGGCGCGCGCGTAGTCTTCAGCATATACCCTCACCGTTGTACCGCCGCGGGTTTCAAAAGAATACTTTCTTTCAGCGAATCGCTGTGCGAGGATACTCTCCTGCCGCAGCACCTCGCCGACCAGTTCATGCGCCGAGATCACGACTCCCCAGATAGCCTCCAGGGGATCGGAGATGTAAACAGCGCGGCCGACGAAAAAATCGTATTCATCCGAAAACAACTCGGGCAACCGCGACTCCCAAAACCCGTGGATGCCCTCCTGCCCCGTGAATTGACCGTTGTAGTTCTTCGTTGTGTGCAGTGGCACGTGGGCATCGGCCACATAATGACCAAGCTCGGCAGAGAGCCGGAGAATCTCCGGCCCGTCATTCACTATAAAGGCATCACGAAGGCGCTGATACATAAGGAACAGATGCCAGGGCAGGATGCCATGCGCCTGGAGGCTGTCGTCGCCAAATTGCCGCACCGCCTCACTCCAGCGCCGCGGCAGCTGGTCGAAAGGGTCGTCGCCGTAGTGATCGGCGTCGAGAAAATGCCGCGGCGCCTCCTCGGCAACGGCATATCGCCGCTTGTCGGGGTTCACAGCCGCCTCCTCGATGTAGTCTATGTTGGCTTTGAAAAAACCGATCATTTCAGCGGGAAGCGTAAAAACCGCCAGCCGGTTGATCTTTTTGTGCGCGTAAAACCCCCAAAACTGGGTCTCAGCGGCGGTAGTCAGGGCCATGACAATGATTAAAAGGGTCGTTTTCATCGGTTTTATGTTAAAATAGCGAATTCTGCCACCAGCACGCACCAGAAAACCGTACTTTTTCTACCCTACGACCCCCGCCGCATCACAACTTACTTGAATCCTGTTGTTGCATTTTTCGCAATTCTCCTTACCTTTGCAATCCTTATTTTGGACAAGAGGATATGGCAAATCATAAATCAGCAGAAAAAAGAATGCGGGCGAACGAGACAAAGCGCCTGCGCAACCGTTATCAACACAAAACCACCAGAACCTTTGTTAAGAGGCTGAGGGCCACCAAGGTTAAATCGGAGGCTACGGAATTGCTTAAGCAAGTTTCCGCTATGATCGATAAACTCGCCAAGAACAACGTTATTCACTGGAAGAAGGCTGCAAATCAGAAATCCAAACTCGCCAAGTTCGTCAACGGACTGGAGTCATAAGAATATAATAGTAGTAGATAATTGAGAAGATGAAACCCTCTCCGAATTGTTCGGAGAGGGTTTTTCTTTTTAAATTCGTTTGGTGGCCCGCTCAAACGATCACCAGGATAAAAAGACCCCTATGAATGACCCTGCACTTCATCCGCTGAAGATCAAAAGTTGGTCTCCGGACGACAGACCCCGTGAAAAGCTACTGGTAAAAGGAACACCATCGCTTTCCGATGCCGAACTGCTCGCTATCTTGCTGGGTAGCGGGACTCCCGCCGTTAGCGCCGTAGAGCTCGCCAGGCGGATATTGCACACCGTTAATCACAATCTCCACGAACTCGCCCGATTAACGACTAAAGATCTGATGAAAATCAAAGGTATAGGAGAGGCCAAAGCCGTGGCGATCATCGCCGCGCTTGAACTCGGCCGAAGGCGAAAGGAGGCAATCGTCGGGGCGAAACCAATGATCATCAACTCAATCGATGCCTATGAAATCCTCCGGCCCAACCTAGAGGATGCTAATAGTGAAGAATTCTGGATAATATTGCTCGATAGATCCAACCAGATGATCAAAAAATGCCGGATTAGCCAGGGCGGAGTTGCCGCTACTGTTGTCGATGCGAAAATCATTTTCAAACTTGCGCTCGCCGAACTGGCAAGCGGAATCATTCTGGCCCATAATCATCCATCGGGAAGTACGAAGATCAGTAGAGAAGACAAGGACATAACGAAAAAACTGGTCCGCGCGGGTGAATTACTCGATATTCAGATACTTGATCATCTGATCATTGCCGGCCAGGATTATGTTAGTTTTGGGGATGCGGGCCTCATGGGTCCTCTTCCCGCGTAATAAAATACCGGTTTGTCAGTTTTCTATAGACCGGCAGAAAAACACAAGTCAAAGCATGGCGAGAAAACGAGTCATTGGAAGCCTGCTTGTGATGTTGGTGATCGTATTCGGATTGATCATCAACTTCCAGGCAAAAGAACCTGTTCAAGAACCAGAGATCACCCCCGAGCCGATAGAATCCGCACTTCCAAATCCTTATGTCGAAAGTCTTCTCAGCGACTATGAGGCGGAGATCACCCAAATGCTCGCCGACACCAAGACACCGGCACTCGCTATTGCGATCGTGCAGGACAGCACAGTCCTGTTCATGAAAGCCTACGGCGTGCGCGACACTGACAAACCTGACTCGATAGACGTCCACACCGTCTTTCGGCTCGCTTCCGTTTCCAAGTGCTTCGCGCCATTGCTCACCGGCATACTGGTAGAAGACAGCCTGCTCGAATGGGAAGACCGCGTCGTGCAATACCTTCCCGGCTTCGAGCTCAAGCCAAAGAAAAACACGGACAGCCTGCGGCTTACACACGTGCTTTCACACACCGTAGGACTCCCTTACCACACCTACACCACGCTGGTGGAAGATGGACTTGACCTTCCCGCGATGATCGGGGAGCTCAAGAACGTAAATATGATCGCCGAACCCGGTGAGGTCTACAGCTATCAGAATGTCGCCTACAGCATTATCGGTGAAGTCATCCGCGCAAAAACAGGAAGGACCTATCAGGCCCTGATGCGCGAGAGAGTATTCAATCCCCTGGGGATGAAGGACGCGTCGATGAGCTACGATGCGATCATGCAGAATGAGAATGTAGCGCAACCGCATTTGCATTGGAGAAAAGGATGGAAGCCGACAACCATATCAAACACCTACTACAACGTAGGGCCGGCCGGAGGCGTAAACGCGAGCATCTCCGATATGGCCGAATGGCTCAAGGTCATGCTCGGCACAAGGGATGACATCATTGCAAAATCGACACTCGACAAAATCTTTACGCCCATGGTGAAAGCACGTTCAAAGAACCGATACTTTCGGAAATGGGTCGGTCGGTCTGATTCGCGTTATGCCCTCGGCTGGCGGGTTCTCAATTTCAAGAACGACACATTGTATTACCACGGTGGCTACGTGAGGGGATACCGAAGCGAAGTAGCCGTCGATCGACGAAGCGGCATCGGCATCTGCGTACTGAGCAACGGCCCGGGCAGACTGGTCGACAACAGTGTTCCGATCTTCTTCAATAAATTCTACAATCGGCGCGATTCCATACTATATTGGCAAAACGAACAATGGGTCACCGCCCAGATGAAACACACCGGTAAAACCGGCGACTGACTAAAAAAATGAAAAACAAAAATATCATCATCGTTCTTGTCGTGGTTGTAGCAGTCATTGCGATTTTCTATTCGTTTAGTGGAAGCCAGGACGAGGATGCTTACAATGCGGAAATCAAAAAAGAACGCGAGGAGAAAGACCGTTTCATGCGAACCTCGGCAGAGTCGCCGTTTGCCAGCGCACCCGATACTTACAGCGGTCTGTCATACTATCCGCCCGACATCAAATACCGGATCATCGCGAGCCTTAAGCCCGTGCACCAGAGAAAGCCTATGATACTAGCTACAAACGACGGAAAAGAACAGCGTTACATAGAATATGCCTGGGCGGAATTCAAACTGGACGGTATCGCTCAGCGACTACTAATCCTTGAAATCGCAGACATGGGGCCATTCCGTGGCAAGCTTTTCCTGGCTTTTGGCGACGAAACAAGCGCCAGCGAGACGTACGGCGCCGGACGCTATCTCGATGTCGCCAGCCCCCCGGGCAGCAGCACAATCAAACTCGACTTTAACCTGGCGTATAATCCGTACTGCGCATATGACAATTCCTTCTCTTGTCCCCTTTCCCCGCGCGAAAACATCCTCACCGTTCCTATCAGAGCGGGTGAGAAGAACTACCACCCCTAGCGTAGCCGGGGGCGACCTTGTGCATAAATTGTGCGTAGAATCTTCGGTCTGTTCAATACCTTTGATTCCTTATAAAAGGATCAGCAGACACGTGTTATGTGCTTTAATCTCAAAGTCCTATTTTTGAATTTTATCCCGAACGTAAGGCAATGAAAATAGCGTACAACTGGCTGAAGGAATACATCGACATCCCCGAATCCGCTGAGGATATTGGCAAGGTCCTGACCTCCACCGGCCTTGAAGTCGAGAGTGTTGAAGCCCTTGAGACCACAGAAAGCGGGGAGCCCATAAAAGGCGGGCTGGCGGGTCTGGTCATAGGCGAAGTACTTACCAGCGACAAGCATCCGAATGCAGACAAGCTTTCGCTGACAACCGTCAACATCGGCCAGGATCAGCCGCTGAATATCGTCTGTGGCGCGCCTAACGTAGCAAAAGGACAGAAAGTTGTCGTGGCAGTACCCGGAACCACAATCTATCCTGCGAAAGGTGATCCATTCACGATCAAGAAAGCCCGTATTCGAGGTGAAGCTTCGGAGGGAATGATCTGTGCGGAGGATGAAATAGGGCTAGGCGAAAGCCACGCAGGTATAATGGTGCTCGACAGCAGCGCGATACCCGGCACCCCCGCGTCGGCCTACTTTGGCATCCAGACAGACCGGGTCATTGAGATAGGACTCACTCCAAACCGCGCAGACGCGACATCGCATATCGGAGTAGCACGCGACATCCGCGCCGCTACCGGCAGATCACTCAACTGGCCCGATGTAGCCGCATTCAAGGTCGACAACAACGACCTCCCCATAGCGGTTGAAGTTGAAAACGCTGACGCATGCCCGCGGTATTCGGCGCTGACAATCCAGGGGGTGACAGTCGCCGATTCGCCGGAATGGCTGCAACACCGGCTGCAGTCGATCGATCTGACGCCAATCAATAACATTGTCGATATCACCAACTTCGTCTGCCATGAAATGGGGCAACCCCTTCACGCATTCGACGCCTCGGCCATCAAAGGCAACAAGGTGATCGTGAGGACCCTGGCGAAAGGCACCGCCTTTACGACGCTGGACAACAAACAACGGATATTGCAGGATACCGACCTGATGATCTGCGATGGAAACGGAGACGGAATGTGCATCGCCGGCGTCTTCGGCGGAGCTGGCTCAGGAATAACTGACAAATCGAAAGACATCTTTCTCGAAAGCGCCTTCTTTTCTTCGGCGTCGATCCGCCGTACCTCCCTGCATCATCAACTGAAAACGGATGCCTCTTTCCGGTTTGAACGCGGCACAGACCCCGATATAACTGTCTATGCCCTCAAACGCGCGGCGCTTCTTATTCAAGACATCGCCGGCGGCAAAATCTCTTCCAATGTCGTGGATGTATATCCGGAGGCAATCAAACCCCGTGTTATTCAACTGAAAGACAGGAACGTTGATCGGCTTATTGGCAAACGTATTCCCCGCGAGGAGATATTTCCCATCCTGAACGGGCTCGATATAGTCGTCACGGGATCCACAGACGACCACTACACAGTATCTGTGCCGCCCTATCGCGTAGACGTCGTGCAGGAAGCCGATGTCATCGAGGAGATTCTGCGCATCTATGGTTTTAACAATATTGAATTATCGAGCACTGCGAAGACCGATTACCTAGCCGAATTCCCGGCAAAGAATATCGACAAATACAAGCGCTCGATCGGTGAATACCTGGTTGCCAACGGGTTCTACGAGATATGGACGAATTCACTGACCAATCAATCGTATCAGCAGAAGCACAAGCTGACTTTTGACGGTGAGGCAGTCGAAATACTGAATAAGTTGAGCGAAGAACAGGGAGTGCTGCGCCAAACCCTGCTATTTACAGGCCTGGAGGTATGCGCATACAACATCAACCGCAAGCAGAAGGATCTGAGGTTGTACGAGTTCGGAAAAAACTACGACCGAAAGAACGGACAGTACCGGGAGCATGAGAAGCTGGCGCTTTATATGACAGGAAATGTTGAGACAGAAAACTGGCGACATAAAGTGCAGCCGACCGGTTATTATGACCTTGCACAGTATGTGCACAATATTGCGCAAAAGAGCGGTATCGGAGAAGTGAGGTACGAAGCACACAGTGATCAGTTGTTCGATTACGCTGCCAGGCTCACAGTTAACAAAGCCTTTCTGGGAACGGCGGGGAAAGTAAAATCGGCGTTGCTAAAAGATTTCGGCATTAAGCAGGAAATATTTTTTGCCGAGCTGGATACATCCTTGCTTTTCAGGCTGGCAAGCCCTAAGTTAGTAATTCAAGAGGTAGCGAAGTTTCCGGAAGTGAAGCGGGACCTGTCGCTCGTATTAGATGCGCCAGTGATCTTCGAAGAGATACGCAACCTGATACTGGATACCGAGAAGCGGTTGATCAAACATATTGGTGTCTTCGATGTCTACGAAGGAGAGAAGATTCCGGCAGGAAAGAAAGCTTATGCATTGAGCTTTACCCTTCAGGATGAATCGAAAACCCTGACCGACGAAGAAATAGAAGGGACTATGCAGCGGCTCATGAATGCTTTGGAGCAGAAATTGGGCGCAGTAATACGGAAGTAGGAATAATTGACAGACAACGACTAAGATATTTTCCTGCTGTGAGCGAACATACGATCGGATTTGAATCGACTGAAGGTATAGGCGTACAAGAAACCCCAGATAGTCAAATGGATCAAGAGGTACTTAAGTCCAACCTCAATGGGTTGGAGCGCAAACTTCTGGTGCTAATAAACGAGCACAAAAGCCTTAAAAACGAGTTAAAGACCCTTCGCACCGAAAACCAGGAGCTGAAAACCGCTGTCAAGATCCGTGACGAACAGATAGCCGGTTTTCATAATCAACTGAAAATCACTAAAATTGTGGATAATTTGCACCCGGAAGACGGAAGTGTTTCGGAGCTGAAGAAAAAAGTAGACGAATACATCAGAGAGATAGACAAATGCATAGCCCACTTAAGTAGGTAGCAACCAGTAAGATTATTTGATGGAGGAGCTTTCAATCAAGATTAGAATAGCCGACCGCGAGTACCCGATGAAGGTGAAGCGCATGGATGAGGAGAGGGTAAGAACTGCTGGCAAACTCATCAACGAAAAACTGAAATCTTACCGGGAGCGATTTGGGATCGACGATAAACAGGACCTTATCGCAATGGTGGCTTTTGACTGTCTGGTCGATAAAATGGCGGCTGAAGAAACGCATCAGGTCATTGACCAGACTGTGTTTGAGAAAGTGAAGCAGCTGAATCATCTGGTATCCCAGTCTATACTTTAACTTCTCTCCAGTTCTTTTCCAGCCAAAGAGGCACTCCGGGGTTTTTACATAACCCTATCTTTATTTATGTCTACAAACCTGACCATAATCATCGCGGTTGCTTCCGCGGTTGTTATTCTCATTCTGATCATCGCGGTCCTGCTGCTCAAACGCAGGTCCAACAAACGAATCGAAGAGACTGAAGAGAAATCGCGCCTCATTATCAAAGAAGCCGAAATCGCGGCTGAAAACCTGAAGAAAGACAAGATCCTGGAGGCAAAGGAAAAGATCCTCAAAATGCGGTCGGAATTCGAGGATGAGGCCAATCGCAAAAAAAATCAAATCATTGCCAACGAGCAGAAGATCCGGCAACGCGAACAAACACTCAGCAAAGAGATCGAGAACATCAAACGCAAGGAAGGCGAACTGGACGATATCCGAACCGACCTGGCCGCACAGCTCGAACACGTAAAGAAACGTAAGGAAGACCTCGATAAGTTCAACCAGCAAAAGATCCAAATGCTGGAGAATCTTTCAAAACTCACCGCCGACGAAGCGCGTGAACAGCTCGTTACCGCCCTGAAGGATGAAGCTCAGACCAAGGCATCGAGCTATATTAAAGATATCATGGAGCAGGCCAAGCTCACCGCGACGAAGGAAGCGAAGAAGATCGTGGTCGAAACGATTCAGCGCACAGCTACTGAAAATGCGATCGAAAACTGTGTTTCCGTATTCAACATTGAAAGCGACGATATCAAAGGCAAGATAATCGGCCGCGAAGGGCGAAATATCCGCGCGCTGGAAGCCGCGACAGGCGTCGAAATCATTGTAGACGACACTCCCGAAGCGATCATTATTTCCGGATTCGACCCCGTGCGCAGAGAAATCGCCCGCCTCAGCCTCCATCGCCTGGTTCAGGATGGCCGTATCCACCCCGCGAGAATTGAAGAGATTGTCGCGAAAACAACCAGAAACATCGAAGATGAAGTCATCGAAATCGGCGAACGCACCGTCATCGACCTCGGCATCCACGGTCTTCATCCCGAACTTGTAAAAATGGTTGGCCGTATGCGCTTCCGGTCATCATACGGACAAAACCTGCTGCAACACTCACGTGAAGTAGCCAACCTCTGCGCGATCATGGCTGCTGAACTCGGCCTGAACGTCAAGCAGGCCAAACGCGCTGGACTGCTCCACGACATCGGCAAGGTATGGACCGAAGAGCTCGAAAAACCACACGCGATCGTCGGTATGGAGCTCGCGCAGAAATACAAGGAGCACCCTGCGATCTGCAATGCTATCGGCGCCCACCACGACGAAATTGAAATGAACAACATCATTTCCCCCATAGTCCAGTCGTGCGATGCCATCAGTGGAGCAAGACCCGGCGCCCGGCGTGAAGTCATGGAGCAGTATATCAAACGCCTCAGAGAGCTCGAAGATGTAGGTCTTAGCTTCGATGGCGTTGAAAAATGTTACGCTATTCAGGCCGGACGCGAACTCAGAGTCATTGTCGACGCAGAAAAAGCAAACGACGAACGCGCGGGCCAGCTCAGTTTCGACATCTCGCAAAAAATTGAACGCGATATGCAATACCCCGGTCAAATAAAAGTGACCGTTATTCGCGAGATGAGGAGTGTCGCTTATGCCAAGTGACAGGGCTCCCAGGGAATCTGACAGGGTGCGTTGCTTTGTAATAGAAAAAGCCTATTTTTCGTATTCTTTGATTACGCGCCTGAGATGAAATGGATTTTGTTGCCGTGCCTGTCGGCACTGACCGTCGTCAGCTTTTCCGTATTTGCCCAGAACAATAGCGACACCGCATTTGTGGCGACAGCAAAAAACTATGCCCTGAACCTGCACGAAGCGGCTCTCGGCACGCAGTCGCGCCTTTACAACGGAAGCCGGTATCTCGATCCGGTATACAGTTACGAACAACATCCATTCTTTGAATCGGAAGATTGGCTCATGGGATCGGCATCGTATGATGGCGAGGTGTTCAAAAACATCCCGCTGATGTACGATCTCCTCAATCAGGTACTCGTCGCCGAACATGCCCCCAGCGGACACGCCATCCGTCTTATCAACGAAAAGCTTGTTTACTTCACCGTGGAAGATCACTATTTTGAAAGGATCGAAAATGAATCGGTGCAAAACTCGCTGCCGGCGACCGGATTTTACGAAGTACTCTACGACGGCGAATCCCGGTTTATCGCGCGGCGCCAGAAATTCAAACGCGAAGACGTTGAATCGCGGGAAATCGTGGTATCCTACGAGTCGCGCGACAGATATTATATCTTCCGAAACGGTATTTACTTCCCCATGCGGAATAAGTGGTCTCTCTTCAAAATTATGAGCGACAAAAAGCAGGAGTTGAAACGGTTTTTCAAACAGGAAGGCATCCGTTACTCCGCCAATCAGGAACAGGCATTGAAGGCTGCCGCGGAATATTACGACCGATCAAAATGAAGAATCTCTACCCCGTCCTTTGCCTTCTCCTCGCGCTGGCATACCCGGACGCACTTGCGCAAAAATCTGGGGTGATCAGCATCAACATCCGGAATGGTGGTTTTGACGACGCCGTGAACGCTATCGAACAGCAGTCGGAATACCGGTTCTACTACGACAAACGCCAGACCGATAGCCTGCGCGTTGATGTCGCTGTTTCGAATGAGCCGATCACCAACGTTCTTGAGCGGATCTTCTCAGGCACACCCTTCCAATACTCCCTCACCCCCGACCTCCGCGTCTATGTTACGTTTGAGCGACCTATTCTTTCCGAGCTCCCACCGGGATTCTTCGGCATTGATTCCGTTCGCAACCAACCTACCCTGGCATTTGATTACTCCGTGTATGAAAAGAAAGGGAAAGAGATGAAGCTTGCCGAAAACAAGGTGCATATCATCGGTCGCAACACAGGAAACCTCAACGGCACCGCTACCATTGCCGGCAACATCAGAGATGGACAAACCGGCGAACCGCTTCCCGGTGCGTCGGTGTTTGTCGAGAACCCACTCATCGGAATAGTGACGGATCAGTTCGGATATTACGCCCTCACCCTTCCCAAAGGACGACACGAACTGAAGATCCAGAGCGTCGGCATGAAATCGTCTACACGACATGTTCTGCTCTATTCACCGGGCCGGCTCGACATTGACCTCGAAGAAGATATTAAGCCACTGAAGGAAGTCGTCGTCGAAGCAGAAGGCGATGCTCATATCATGGGAATGCAAATGGGTATGGAGAAGCTCGATATCAAGACCATGAGGCAAATTCCGCTGGCATTGGGCGAGACCGATATTATGAAAGTAGTACTCACGCTGCCGGGTGTGCAGAGTGTGGGCGAAGGAACCGTAGGGCTGAACGTACGCGGTGGCGCTGCCAACCAGAATCTGATCTTACTCAACGACGCGGTAGTCTACAACCCTTCTCACCTCTTCGGGTTCTTCTCCACCTTTAACCCCGACATCCTCAAGAATGTCGAGCTATACAAAAGCGGAATCAATGCCGAGTACGGCGGACGCTTATCGTCGGTCCTCGACGTACACACGCGCGAAGGGAACACCAAAGAGTACAAAGGCTCCGGCGGCATCAGTCCTATCACAGGAAGGGTCAGCTTTGAAGGACCTATCATCCGCGAGAGAACCTCTTTTATTATTGGCGCCAGGTCCACTTATTCCGGATGGTTGCTGCGACAACTCGACAGGAAGGAATTCAGCAACAGCACGGCATCCTTCTACGACGTCACCGCTCACATCTCGCATAAGATCAATGAAAACAACAACCTCTATCTGTCGGCCTACAGAAGCCAGGATAAGTTCAGACTCAACGCCGACACCACATACAGTTACAGCGACCAGAACGCCTCGGTTAAGTGGAAACATATCTTTAATAACAAACTGTATGGAGTACTGACCGGCGGTTACAGCCAGTATAACTACTCCGTAGCAAGCGACGACGTCCCGGTTGAGGCATTCACGATGGATTTCGATATTCGTCAGGTCAATGCCACAGTCGACTTCAGCTTTTTCCCGAACAACAAACACGCGCTAAACGCGGGTGTCAGCGCAGTCCGCTATCAGCTCTCACCCGGCAAGTTTCTGCCAGCCGGGGCTGGATCACTCGTAACTCCCGACGTCATTTCTGACGAACAAGGCCTCGAAGCCGCTGCATATATCAGCGAAAATTTTGACATCAATCCAAAACTCTCGTTGTATGCAGGTCTCAGATACTCGTTTTACCAGTTCCTCGGACCAGGTGAAGTTTACCGGTACAGCAACGGGGCACCCATACAAAAAATCAATATCGAAGACACTGTGTCGTATGCATCCGGGAAACCAATCGCCTCATACCACGGCGCCGAGCCCCGTGTGTCCCTGCGCTACATTGTTTCCAATACCGCGAGTATCAAGGTTAGCTACAACCGGATGAGGCAGTACATCCAGATGCTTTCGAACACCGCAGCCATGAATCCCACCGATGTCTGGAAACTCAGCGACACGCATATCCTGCCACAGACCGGCGACCAATACTCTTTCGGCTTCTATCAGTACCTGAAAGGCAACAGCGTTGAAACATCTGTCGAGACCTACTATAAGACCACAGACAATCTCACCGACTACAAGAATAGCGCACAGCTGCTCATGAACCATCACATCGAAACCGATCTGCTGGCCGCGCGCGGCAAGGCGTATGGTGTCGAGCTGATGGTCAAGAAACTGACAGGTAAGCTCAATGGATGGGTCAGCTATACCTACTCCCGGTCATTCGTCCAGGCAAAAGGAAATTTTCCCGATGAGATCGTCAATAACGGCGACTGGTTTTCCAGTAACTTCGACAAGCCACACGCGCTGAATTTCATCGGGAACTATCGGTTCAATCGCAGATTCAATTTCTCCCTCAACGTCATTTACAACACCGGCAGGCCCATCACACTGCCCGCCGCGAAATATGAAATAGACGGCGCCATGCGCGTTCACTACACAAACAGAAACCAGGAGAGAATACCTGACTATTTCCGGACAGATATATCGGTCAACGTGGAAGGGAATCACAAAGTGCGGAAACTGGCCCACAGCTCATGGACATTCGCCGTGTACAATCTGCTGGGCCGTTCCAATCCCTATTCAGTCTATTATGAGAGTAGCCAGCAGCGGATCCAGGGGTACAAGCTATCCATATTTGCCCGTCCTATTCCCACGATTACTTACAATTTTAAATTCTGACGATGAGGTTTTTGAACAATAGTCGTGGAATCGTTCTCGCGCTGATCGCGGCCTGTAGTTGTATTGAGCCCTACGATCCTGAACTGCGCAACGAAGACGTTAACTACCTCGTCGTTGACGCGTTCCTCAACGGATCAGATGGCGTCGCTACCGTAAGGTTGAGTCGCACGCTGCCGGTCAAGAGCACAGACCCGATACCTCGGGAAACCGGAGCTGATGTGTATATCGAACACGAAGGTGGCTTGTTATATCCGCTTGCGCACGAGGGAGAAGGCACCTACACCGGAGACGTGAATCTCAGCGGCAGCGATCGCTACCGCCTCGTTATCCGAATAGGCGACGAACACGAATATGTATCCGGTTACACAACCATCCAGCAAACGCCGCCGATCGATTCGATAACATGGTCGGTTCATCGCGACGGCATTCAGTTCGAAGTAAATACACACGACGCGACAAAAGCGACGCGGCATTTTAAATGGCGGTTTACCGAAACGTACGAATACCACGCCAGACTTCAGTCGCTCTTTATGATTGAAGATGATACCGTCGTTGAAAGACCACCGGATTTGTCGCTTACCTTTTGCTGGCGATCGCATGAGTCATCAAATATCATGATCAGGTCGCTGACACACCTGGACGAACCCGTACTGAATAACAACCCGCTAACGCTCATACCCTGGGGGTCACGGAAACTATTTGTCAAATACAGCATTTTAGTACAACAGCACGCGCTCACGGAAGAAACTTACAACTACTGGCACAACCTGTCGAAGACCACCGAAAACCTTGGTGGGCTATTCGATCCGCTTCCTTCGGAGGTCGAGGGCAACATAACCTGCACACACCACGACGGTGAGAAGGCACTCGGGATCTTCAGCGCAGCAACCGTCTCAGAGAAACGCATGTTTTTGAGCAACGGCCAGCTGCCCCCGTCGCTGGCAAGAGAATTCATGGACCTCACTTATTGTACCATCGATACACTCCTGCTGGAGGATGTCGCCAGCGCTAGTCAATATATGTTGCTTGTTGATGAGATATTGGGGCCGGACGGACCGGAGCCCATAGGCTGGGGCAGAGGCACAAGCCAGTGTATTGACTGTACCTACTGGGGAGGCGTGACTACCGAACCATCCTTCTGGGAATAGAAGATGAAACGCATGAAGAGAACAATGCTCGTACTACTTCTTCTATTCGTGGTAACAACATGGTTACCCGCACAAGAGAAGACCATTGAAACGCTGCGATCCGGTTTTGAAAAATATCGCAACGAGACGCTCACGGAGAAGATATACGCACACCTGGACAGAAGCTTCTATCTCACAGGGGAAACCCTCTGGTTCAAGCTCTACGCGACAGATGGCACCCTTCATCAGCCGCTCGATATGAGTAAAGTAGCCTACGTCGAACTAATCTCCGACGCAGGTGTTGCCGTACTGCAAGCCAAGATCGAGCTGACACACGGCCGTGGAGCAGGATCACTATTCCTTCCCGCCTCCCTCACAACCGGAAACTACCGTTTCAGGGTGTACACTAACTGGATGAAAAATTTCCCGGCCGCGTACTACTACCATGAGGTCATCAGTATTGCCAACCCCTTCTTCACCCCCGATCACCGACCCGTCAAGGCGGCGGCAACTTGCCGTGCCGAGTTTTTCCCGGAGGGTGGCAACCTGGTCTCAGGCATCCCGGCCAGGATCGCCTTCAGGGTAACCGATCACACCGGAAAAGGATCGCACTGCGGTGGCGTGATCGAGACAACCGCCGGGGAACCCGTCGCGTCTTTCAAAACGTCAAGGTTCGGTCTGGGTCATTTTACCATGACACCACAATATGGCACCACCTATCGCGCCGTGCTGATGGATGAAAAAGGCGGTCGGCACGTTCAGCCTCTTCCCCAGGTGTTCGAATCAGGCTACACCATGTCACTCCGTGATTC
This sequence comes from uncultured Roseivirgaceae bacterium, assembly GCA_964493505.1. Taxonomy (GTDB): domain Bacteria; phylum Bacteroidota; class Bacteroidia; order Cytophagales; family Cyclobacteriaceae; genus Chryseosolibacter. Next base: position 99,598 of record CAZBNP010000011.1, on the reverse strand, counting down.
ATCCGACTTTGTCTCCATCGTCGTGGAAACCAGTGGCGTCAAAGACGATCGCATCTTTCTTTTTGTCCATGCCCGAAAGATAATCGCCCATGCCGCCGTCAAAACACTCGAACACAACAAAGCAACTTTCGTCGTAAACAAGAACGAGCTCGCCGAAGGCATTTCCCATATCACGATCTTCAATGCCGACCTGCAGCCCGTGTGTGAGCGGCTCTATTTTACATGGCCGAAACAACAGCTTGAGATCAGCGTAGCCGCGAGTCAGAAGAATTTTGCCCCTCGCAAAAAAGTATCCGTCACGATTCAGACAACAGTCAATGACCAGCCCGTCGGCGCCAAATCGTCAATAGCGGTCTATCGTATTGACTCACTGTCAAGCGGCGAGCGTACCGGTATCGTTCCTTATCTCTGGCTGACATCCGATCTCAGCGGAAATATTGAATCACCCGAATATTACTTTACCAATCCCGGTCCGAACCCCTCCGCCTTGATGGATGACCTTATGCTCACTCATGGATGGCGACGGTTTGAATGGGGCGACATCCTTTCGGAACGCCCTCCCCTGTCATTCCTTCCCGAAGTACGCGAACATATCGTCACAGCAACTGTCAGCGCACATGGACAACGCCAGGAAAGAGTCTTCGTTTACCTCGGCTCTCCCGGCAAAATCATACGAGCCTACGGCGCCTGGACCAATGGCGACGGCGACGCGCGCTTTGAGATCAAAGACTTCTACGGTCCGCGGCGGCTAATTGTGCAGACAGACACCGACTCAGCCAGGACCTACGACCTTGAGATCGCTGATCCGTTTTCTAAACAATACGACAACACCGCGATGCCTCCCCTGGTTATTCCCGAAAATCACGCAGCAGCTTTGTTGACCCGCAGCATCGCGATGCAGGTGCAGGATATTTACTACTATGACGAGTTTGGCGTACAAACACATGTACCCGTGGTCGACAGTTCCGCATTCTACGGCCAGGCCGACGCTACATACCTGCTTGACGACTACACGCGCTTCCCCCTGCTGGAAGAGGTTATGCGCGAGTATGTTCCCGGCGTATTCGTGCGCAAGCGAAAAGACGGATTCCACTTCCTTGTTGTCGATTACGTCGGCGGCGGAATTCTGCCGGGCGACCCGATAGTATTGATCGACGGCGTACCCGTTCCCGATGTCGACGATATGATGCGCGTCGATCCCATTCGCGTGCGTAAGCTCGAAGTCGTAAAACGACCCTATTACCTGGGGCAGTCTGTCTTCTCTGGCATCATCAGCCTTACGACCTACAACGGAGACCTCGGCGGACTCAAACTCGACCCGAGCAGCCTTTCGCTCGACTATGAGGGCCTGCAGTTAAAACGCGTCTTTCACAAACCCGAATACACGCGCGATGGAGTCAATGACCGTATGCCCGACCAGCGAGTGTTGCTTCATTGGGAACCCGATATCACTATAGGCCCGGACGGAAAGTATCAGCTGGATTTCTTCACCTCCGATGTGCCGGGACAGTATCTCATCGTCGTAGAAGGACTTACCGATTCCGGAATTCCGGGGAGTGGACGGGCGGTGATTGGAGTTGAGGAGTAGGTTTCGGTGAGGCAGTTACTCCATATACGAAGTAATAGCGTGCTCATCGATCTTTATATCATCTTCTCCGATCTCGTCGAACGGGTGCTCGAGATGGTCCTGGATGTTGTCGAGACTGACGAGGATAAAGCTGTACAGCACAGGCATTACGTATTCGAGGTTCGCTGAGAAATCACCAAACGTGCTGGCGAAATACGGACCGTATATGATAGGAAAAACATAGATGAACACTTTACTGTACGCTCTCAGTGTCACCGGTGTGCGGTATGTGTGAACCACCTGAAGGTTGTCGAAAGCAATGATCATCTTACTCACATATTGATTTACGCGGGAGGTCTCGCTGGTCTGGACACCGTATTTGCGCATTTCATTCGTGATACCCGAAAGGATCGAGAAATAGCCATATATCTTCCGCTCGTTTTCAACCATGTCAGACCGATTGGTAGAAGCAAACATCTTACGCATAAGAGCCATCATCTCGGTCACAATCTGCCTGATCTTACTTGGAAGGTCATGATTCTTGTCTGTAGGCCAGTCGCGCATCGCATAAAAGATCGCAATAGCATGGCCTTTGAAGTCGGAGAAGCGCTGAAGCGCACCCTCCCTCCTTTTATACGCAGAACCAATTGAAAAGACCACCGGGAACACAATTGCGATACCTACCAGCATATCGGGAAACCTCGCCGTCAATCCGAAGTGATAGCAAAAATAAGTTGAGATGACTGACAGCGCGGTAATGATGAGGGTCTTGTAGTTAATGATCAACAAGAAGCTCTTTAGAACTCTTTTCATGGCGGAGGTTTATAGAGTAAAAGTCTGAAAAAAATTAACAAAAAAATAATGTTCTGTCCGGACAACGACTACCGATTACCGACTAGTGTCTCTTTTAGAAAGCCGAACCCATATCCGCAGAGCTGCACGATGGTGGAGATTACGGACAAAGCCGCGACGGGAACGCTGCGGGTTACACTGAAGGAATGCAACAGGGTGAGGGTGAGGTACAAAGAGAAGAATCCCGCCACCACCGGAAAAAGCCATCCGCCAACCAGGTAAAGAACAGGCAGGAATAGTAAGCCAAGAAGGAATGCGGACGGAAACCAGTGTGTAAGCTTCACCTCTTCCGGATGAACGCGGGCGATCATCGCTCTGCCCCTGCCGAAGTTGTAAACCTGTCGGAAGAACTGGATGAAGTTGGCGCGCCTCCTGTGAAAGACGTAGGCGTCGGAGATCAGGCCTGTCCGGAAGCCAGCCTTCCTCATGCGGATACTGAATTCAATGTCTTCGGCAAACCGATCGAAAGCGAAACCCTGCGTTCGTTCATAGACTTCCTTCGATATGCCCATGTTGAAGCTACGTGGTTGAAACCAGCCCACGCGTCGCTTTCCGCCGCGTATGCCACCCGTTGTGAGGAACGAAGACATAGTGTAGGCCATTGCCCGTTGTTGGGCGGTGAATTGTTCATGACCGCGGTCGGGACCGCCCCAGGCATCCAGTGACTCAGTTATCAGCGCCTGGTCTACCGCCTCAAAATAAGTGGGGGGAAGAATGCAGTCGCTGTCGAACACGACATAGTATTGCCCCTTAGCGTGGGTAAAGCCAAAATTCCGCGCCGGTCCCGGACCGGCGTTCTGTTTCGCGTAATAGCGAATAGGCAATTTCTTGCTGAAGTCAGCTACAATATCCCGTGAGGTGATCGTAGAGCCATCTTCGACAATTATAATTTCGAAATCCTTTCTCGTCTGCGTTGTCAGACTTTCCAGCAGGTCTCTGATCTCTTCAGGGCGATTGTAGACCGGAATAATGATCGAATACCGGGGTAGCGAAACCCCACGGTGCTGTTCTGACTTGTGCTGACTTCCGGGATCCATTACGAAGTAAAGGAAGGCACCTTTTTTGAGGCGGCGTCCCCTTCAAATCCGATCTCATCGATAACGAGATAGTCGCGCTTATTCAGGGATTGCATCGCGAACATCTCCGCGAGAAATCCTGTGACGAAAAGTTGTACGCCGATGATAAGCGCCACCAGGGCCAGGTAAAAAAGAGGCTGTTCGGTAATATCACGATTAAGCGGAATTTTGGAGATGTACAGAGAGTCCATCTTATGCCAGAATATCTTCACCGTAAAAATAAACCCTATGAGAAAAGAAAGAATCCCGAAGGTGCCGAAGAAGTGCATCGGCTTCTGACGAAACCTGCTGACGAAAGTAATAGAAAGCAGATCGAGGAAGCCATTGACAAAGCGTTCAAGGCCAAACTTCGTACGGCCGTATTTTCGCTCCTGATGCTCCACCGGCTTTTCACCAATTCTCGTAAAACCGGCCCACTTCGCGATAAGCGGAATATAGCGGTGCATTTCACCGTAGACATTGATGTTTCGCACCACCATAACGTTGTACGCCTTCAATCCACAGTTGAAATCGTGAAGCTCGATGCCCGACAACTTTCGTGTGATATAGTTGAAGAATTTTGACGGGATCGTCTTCGACAACGGATCATAGCGCTTCTTCTTCCATCCTGACACGAGCTGAAAGCCCTGATCTTTGACCATCGAATAGAGTTCGGGGATCTCGTCAGGACTGTCTTGCAGATCGGCGTCCATAGTGATCACCACTTCACCGCGGGCAGCGCGGAAGCCCGTCTGGAGCGCCGCGGATTTTCCGAAATTGCGGTTGAAGCGGACTCCCTTGAACCGGGAATCGCGCTCGTGTTCCTGCAGGATTTTCTGCCAGGTCGAGTCCGAACTACCATCATCGATGATGATGACCTCATAGGAAAATCCATGTGTCTCCATCACACGGCTTATCCATTGACAAAGTTCGGGTATCGACTCCTCCTCGTCCTGTGCCGGAATAACGACAGAAATATCCGGGTTTCTCATTCCTTAAAAAGCTGGTTGCGGGTTCTTCTTTTGGGTGAAAAGACTGACAACGACTCCTACCAATACACCGAAAAAAAGACCACCGAGTATGTAAAACACCCAAAACAGCTTCTTAGTCCATTCAATCGCTACATCGATCTGGTTGTCAGGCATACCCTTTTTAGACATCTCCTCGATCTGGGCGTCGAAAAACATCTCCATAACGCCGGTATCAATGAAGTTCACATACGTGAATTGTACCAGGACAGCGAGGGCGAGCGAAATCAGCGCTATCCAGAAGCCGATAGCAACGCCCTGTCCATACGACATATACCCGTCGCCGGAGTCTTTAAAGTTCTTGTGGGCAAGGAAAACGAGGACGACCGAAACGATCATACCTATCCAGCTCCACTTGTTATCAAACGCATTCGTTCCCACCAAAGCGAGAATAAGAAAAAATACTATCGAAATAATTGCCGAAATAAGGCCCCATTTAATACCGACAGACCGGGTGGTGACGGCCGGTGTTGTTTCAGGTTGTGTTTCCATGTTTAAGGGATTAGGGTTTGGGTTCTCTTCTTAAAGTTACAGATAATATAATGCTTATGAAAAAGCTTATTGCAAAGCTGCGGACACAGTACGTCATGATAAACTGCGCGGCATCGGTAGACGGCAATGTTTCAATATTGCGCGCTACCTCATCCCGTCCTATCCGGTCCACTTCCTCCGCGGGAAGTGCCCGCAAATATTCCAGGCCGATTTCGACATAGCGGGAAACGAACCCAGGTTCCGCATACGCAAACAACCTCATCGCCACTGCGGTGATGGCAGCATAGCAAACCGTGACGAGGAAACTCGCGATAAGCCCCTGCCAGAAGTACAGTACACCATTCTGATGATAGTCGCGGAACTCGCGGAGAGCGAAGAAAATAATCAGTCCAAAAAGAATGATCGAAAAGTCCGCGTACGGCGGAATCCACATGGGGTGACGATCCATGTAGTACAAGGCTATCAGCAACCCGGAACCAATGATCCCCGCGATCGCCCCGTAACGAAGGGAGACTTTAACAAGTGGATTCATTTCTCAGCGATCGATCCAGTGTTTTCCGTTGTTGAATACAGCCACCGCCTTCCCGGTTAGTTCCTTGCCGTACCAGGGAGAGTTTTTGGACCTCGAAAAATTGGTGGTATCGTCGAGAACCCATTTTTTTCCAGGGTCAAACAGGGTAAGATTAGCAGTGGCATCCTCTTCGATTCTCGGCTGCTCCAGTTGAAGCACCTCGCGCGGGCCGTGTGTCACCTTTTCAATCAGCACATCCCAGCCCACCGACTTAGAGAGCGATGTCAGATGAGCACAGAATGTCTGAAGGGTGATGATCCCAAATTCGGCGCGATCGAATTCCAGATTCTTACTCTCAACATCCTGCGGCAAGTGCCCGGAGCATACCACGCTGATCGTTCCGTCGCGCAGGCCCTTAATAATACTTTCGTTATCGGCACGCTCTCTGAGCGGAGGGTTGACCTTGAAGTTAGTGTCAAAATCTACGAGTACGGTATCGTCAAGCAAGGGCTGATAGACCGCGACATCACAGGTAACGTTGTGCTTTCGCCGTGCCACCCGGATCATGTCGATAGCACGTGGCGTAGATACGCGCGCGACGTGCAGCCGCCCTCCCGCATACTGCAACAACTCCAGGTTCCTTCCAATGGCTATCTCTTCGGCAATGCGCGGCATCCCCTTCAGTCCAAGGCGTGTACTGGTCAGCCCCTCGTGCATTTGTCCGAAGAGATTCAGCCAGTAGTCTTCCGCATGATCGACGAGAACCCCGTTGAACTTCTGCAGATACTGCAGCGCCTTCAGAAAAATATCGGTATGCCACACGGGCCTGGTGCCATCTGTGAATGCGACGGCCCCCGCTGTGTGGAGGTCTATCATCTCACTGAGCTCTTCACCCTTGTTGTTCAGCGTTACCGACGCCATCGGATGCACCTGCACGAGTCGGTTCACATTTCCGCGAACCAGGTAGCCTACCTCGTTTTTGGTCTGAACACACGGTTCAGTGTTGGGCAATGTCGCGATTCCCGTAAATCCTCCCGCAGCAGCGGCACGAGTTCCCGAGTCGAGGTCTTCCTTGTACTCCAGCCCCGGATCGCCTATGAAAGTACCCAGATCAAACCAGCCCACGGAAAGCTTCATGCCATCGGCCTGGATAACCTTGTCGGCTGAATAATTCTTGTCCCCTATCGCCGAAATACGACTGTTATTGATCAGTACGTTTTTTTGTTTTTGATGAAACGGAGAGCCGGGATCGAGAATTTCAGCTGACTGGATTAATATTTTCATCAATTCTATTTTAAAAAACGAATGAGAAGGACCTCAACAAGGAGGAAGAATAATGCAATCATGAGGGCATACTTCCATAAAGGCTTGCCCAAATATCTTTCTTTTATTTCGTTACTGAAAGTCTCCGGCGACGTCGCTTCAAAAATATTAATATTGTCTCCCGCCCCCATCTGATTTCGAACCTCGGCACCGGTAAACTGGTCGAGCAACGATTCTGCCTTATCCGCGTTGAACGCGATCAACCCCACCTGATCGGTACCTGCCAGCACCTGATAGAAGCCCTGTTCAATTGAGAATTTCGGTATCTCCAGAAATACCTGTTCATTCACGACACGTTGTCCCGGCACGATTTCCTGTTCACCTTTCAGTACCAGCGGCAACTCCGGCACCAGGCTGTCAACTTTGAGGGTGATAAAGTTCTCCTTCAGGTTGTAATACAACCGCGCATCGTTTTTCCGGCTACTTCCCGCGATACGGTACATCACCGGCACGAATAGTGCATGATTGTTAAAATCTGTGAACGCCTGATCGAGCGGTGTTGCCACAAGATAAAGCTGCCCCGTATGACCGAATAGTGAGAGGAATGGCTCGTCGTTCGTGAAGCGCAGAATAGCAGACCGGTCAGGCCCCCAGCGCAGGACCTGCACCGCCCGTGGCATCGCGATAGAAGGAGACTTCTCTTCAAAAACATTTTCAAAGAACGGATGGTTGTAGTCCGGTCTGTCCAGCGCCTGCAGGCCCGCATTCGGGGGTGCCACGCTTATGAGCAGACCATCACCACCTCCGCGGGCAAGGCCTGTCAGTGACTGCAGCGACTGAACATCAGGTTTCGTGCCGGGGATGAGCAGTAGTGTCCCCCCCTGGTCCATATAGCTTCGAAGGGCGAGATTCAGCGCCGCGTCAGGTACGTCAATTCCGTTGACAACAACGAGGTCGGCCTGGTCCAGCAGGCTATAATTAACGTTCGCGACCGTGTAACTCCGGAAGTAAAACACCTGATCATTGCCAAATACCCGCTCAACCGGAGTGATGCCCGGTTCCGCCTTGATCTCGATAACCGAGATCTTACTGGTGAAATTGAGTGCCAGGAAAAATTCATTATCGAAGCTCACCGGGAAGTCATTGAAAGAGACAACGCCACGATTGAATCCTGACAGCCCCGTCGTGAGGTCAAAGCTCGTCTCCGCGTGCCCACCCGCCGGAATATCCACCGAAGCCGTGCCCGCCTGGATTTCGTTGATCGCAAGTTTCAGGTTGAGTTGGTTAACCTCCTCGTCGCCGTCATTCCGAACAACGACTGTCAGCACATTCTTTTCTCCTCCGGCAGCAAATGGATTCTCAAGGAACACAGAGTCAACAAAGACGTTTGGCGCCGAAACAAAGGTAACAGGTACCAGGTGCCAGCGCGCGGCGCTGTCCCACACATTGGGAATCGCCCCGATCGTCGACTTCTGGAAATCGGATATCCAGAAGAATTCATGCGAGCGCCCCCCCTGTAGTACCAGCCGGTTTCTCACTTCCTCCATCGAACGCGATACCGGGGACGTGCGAACCTGCGCGAGGATATCGAGCGCTTCGGTTTTTGTCTTGAACGTGTTTGAGAAAGGCGCGAAGTCGTTGGTGAGGATTCTATACCGCGTATCGGGGGGGAACAGATCTACAATGCCGCGAGAGAAGCTAAGAGCAGCGTCGAGCGCGGGGGTCTTGTCAGGCATCTGTGCCGACATACTCTGCGAATTATCGATATAGATAACAATGTTGCGGTCCGCGTCCAGTTGATCTTTCGCGGGGATAACAGGTTGTGCGAAAGCCAGCACGAGGAACAGCAGGAAAAGCAGCCGCGAGGCGAGTATGAGGTAGTGCTTGAGGCGGCGTTTTGATGTTGTGACCTCCTTGACCTGTCTAAGGAACCGGGTGTTAGAGAAAAGGATGCGTTTCGTTCTCCTGAAATTGAAAAGGTGGATAATCACCGGAATGAGCAGCGTCAGCAGTGCCCAAAGGAAAGAAGGATATAGAAAAGTCATCGGAAGCAAAACTAATAAAAATAAACACCCAAAGTCGGTAGTCGGTGGTGCCCACCATCGCCAACGCTACAGCGGCGGCGGCGCCTACGATTTGTTATTTCCGAGCATGACCATTTCATTGACGGAAACTTCGGTGAAGAAACGTTTTTCACCGTTTGCTTCGTACACGCGGTGAACAAGTTTACCTTCAATCGCAACTTCGTTTCCTTTCTTGAGATACTTCTCCGCTACCCCGGCGAGTTTACCCCAGATAACGACGTTATGCCATTGGGTCTCTTCAACCTTTTCACCCTTTTGGTTTGTGTACGAATCGGAAGTGGCTATAGAGAAAGAGGCTTTCTTCCTGTCATTAAACATCTTCACTTCCGGGTCTTTGCCCAATCTGCCGATGAGCTGAACACTGTTGCGTAAGCTTTTCATGATTGTAAGTTTTATTGGTTAAACATTGTCTGGAAAATCTGTCCGGTAATTTTTTTTCCGATGACAGGATAAATATGCCAGTCAAAAAATAAGTTAGTTGTATGCTAACTAGTTATAATCGATTATATTCGCTTCAAATATTTTCAAAAAAAGTCAAAGACATGATACCCCCTCAACCTTCAAGGTTATGCCTTGAATGCGGTGAGTCATTCAAGGGGAGAACCGACAAAAAATTCTGTTCGGATCCATGCCGTATTGCCTACAACAATCGCAGGAACAGTCATAACACCAACTACATCAGGAACGTCAACAACATCCTGCGCAGGAACAGGCGCATCCTGAAGAGTATGAACCCCGCGGGAAAGAATACCGTCAGTTACGAAAAGCTGAAATCTCGCGGATTTGACTTCAACCACTTCACGAGTACCTCCCGCACGCGACGCGGGTCGCAATACTACTACTGCTATGAACACGGGTACCTGCCCATCGAAAACGATAAGTTTCTGCTGGTGATCAAGAAAGGGTATCACGAATCCTGATCAAAAAACCGCGCTGGCACGCCTGCAACGCCGTCAACATACGCTTCCAGTACTTTCTGGCCCGAGCCGGTGTCCGCAACAAATTCAGATAAAAACTTGAACATTACAGGAAATAGTCGTTACTTTTACCTTACACATTGTTGCCTCGCCTTTACATCGTCGTAGTCATAGATTGAGATTTAGCATTTGATGTTTATCCGCTTCAATCAGAAGCGTTATCATAATGTTGCAAATTTTTAACCGGATCCCTCTGACCTTTCAGGCGTATGTGGCCAGCACCATTGCCCGTCGCCCTGGATTTCCACACATTCATTCCCCATTATCCAGAAAATCAAACAATCATGGCAAAGACATCCAAAAAAAGCAAGGTCAAGTCACTTGCCGGCGAGCGCTGGAAAGAGCTTGGACTCAAGAAAGGTGTTACAACCAAACGGTATGCAATCTCAAACCGCGGACGTATCGTCAGCTTCAAAACAAAAATTGAAGACGGATACGTACTGCGACCGAGGCTCACGCAGGGATATCCCAGCGTGACGATCGGTCGTGAAGCAAACCGTCAGAACTATTACCTCCATCGGCTCGTGGCTGAGTACTTCGTCAAACAACCCAGCGCCAAACACAAGTTTGTTATCCACACCGACCACGTAAAAGAGAACAACAAGGCGAGCAACCTCAGGTGGGTCCGTCATGAAACCCAGATCGAGCATGCCCTGAAAGACCCCAACGTACTGAGCCGCCAGAATCCGGAGGCAGGACCTAAACTAAACACGTCAAAAGTAAAACAGATAAAACGTGCGCTTCAATCAAAAAAACAGCCTACCTTGAAGGCGCTGGCCAGACAGTTCAAGGTATCCGATATGCAGATCCACCGGATCAAAACCGGGGAAAACTGGTCGCACGTAAGTATTTAACCAAATCGTTTAATAATTCATGCTGAGAACCGTTTTCTCCCTTTTGCTGCTGTGTATAGCCCCCGCGTTGTACGCACAGTCGGTCCAATCTTTTTCAGAAGCTAAACCAGAAGACGGCGGGTTTTCGTCCGAGCGGCTCGCCCGCATCGACGCGATGATCCAGCAAAGCGTAAAAGAACAGCGGGTTCCGGGCGCGGTGGCTATGATCGTGCGCGACGGAAAGGTCGTCTACCACAAAGCATTCGGATACCGTGATGTTGAGAAAAAGTCAGCCCTGAAAAAAGACGATATCTTCCGCATAGCATCACAGAGCAAGGCTATTACAAGCCTCGCGGTCATGATGCTATGGGAAGAGGGGAAGTTCCTGCTTGACGACCGCCTCTCCGACTATATACCCGAATTCAGGAACCCGAAAATACTGAAGTCTCTCAATACCGCTGACACAACCTACACCACCGAACCGGCCAAAAAGGAGATCACCATCCGGCACCTGCTAACGCATTCATCCGGAATAGACTACGCCGTCATTGGCAGCGCCGAGTTTAAGTCTATCTACGCCAAAGCGGGAATTCCCGTTGGCCTGGGCGTTAAACAGGGCGTCATCGGCGACAAAATGAAATTGCTCGGCTCGCTTCCGCTAAAACATGAACCCGGCGAACGCTGGACTTACGGCCTAAATACCGACGTACTCGGGTATCTTGTAGAGGTGTGGTCGGGAATGCCATTCGACAAATTCCTGAAGACCCGCATCTTCGATCCGCTGGGCATGGAAGATACCTACTTCTACCTTCCTCCCAATAAACGCAGCCGCCTCGTCGCGCTTCACGAAATTGAAGACGGTAAGGTAAGAAAGGTCACTTCATCGCCGTATGACGCGATTGATCCGGATTACCCCAACCTGAACGGCACATACTTCTCCGGCGGCGCGGGGTTGTCTTCAACCGTAGAAGATTATGCCAAATTCCTCCAGGTGTTCCTGAACGGCGGCGAATTCAACGGGGTGCGCTTGCTTGGCCCTAAGACTGTCGAGCTCATGCTGACAGACCAGTTGCCCGAGCTGGCAGATGAATTCGGATTGGGTTTCGGATTAGAAACGGAGAAGAATGATTATCAATCACCTGTCAGCATAGGTTCGTTTTCCTGGGGTGGCGCCTTCAGCACTGAATACTGGGCCGATCCAAAAGAGAGGATGATTGGTGTGATCTACACCAATATCTACCGCAACGTAAACAACTCGTTTAACAGAAAATTCCGGGTGCTGACGTATCAGGCTATTGTCGATACTCATTGATAAGTTCCTAACAACCCCGAAACCCGGAACCCGGAACGCAAAACCCGGAACCCGAAACCAGCACCGCCAAAGGATTGATCGAAATCGTTTGTTTTCTCGGATAAATGGGCTACCTTCATTTATCACCCTTAATCACCATGCAGATGGGAAAAGTCAGAAATATTATTCAGGCGAAGGGGAATTCCATTTTCTCAGTTCCCCCCACGGTAACGGTGTATCAGGCGCTCGAACTGATGTTCGAGAAAAATATTGGCGCTTTGCTGGTAATCGAAAACGGAAAATTCCGCGGAATTTTTACCGAACGGCACTACGCGCGCAAAATCATCCTCCGCGGAAAATCATCTAAAGAAACACCGATTGGCGAAATTATGACGGAACGGCCCGTGACCGTCACTTGCGACTCCAGTATTGAAGACTGCATGAAGATCATGTCGGCAAAAAAGATCCGACACCTGCCGGTCGTTGAAAATGAAAAAATAGAAGGCATCGTCTCCATGGGAGACGTGGTGCGCTATATAATAGAGGAACAGAAGTTCATTATTGAGAATCTGGAACAGTACATTCAACATTGAGGTACTGTGATCGCCCGTACTTGAATGAAGTACGCGCAGACGAACAAGTAGTGCAGAAGGTATCGTTTTTTTAAGATCCCTAAATACGTTTGCCGGAGGCAAACAATTTTGGATAGCTTAGAAAAAACCGAAATGCTCTGGCCCATACTCGCGTATGGAGCGATTGTTCTAAGCCTGGTGTGTCTGATGCTGGGCCTTTCTTTTGTATTAGGACAACGGCACAACGAGCGGGCTACAGGAGAACCCTATGAGGGCGGTATCCTCAGTGCAGGATCAGCACGCCTGCGCTTCTCTTCACAATTCTATCTTATCGCAATGCTCTTCGTCATCTTCGACGTCGAGACCATCTTTATTGTCAGCTGGGCTATAGCATTCCCCGAACTCGGATGGTATGGCTACATCGGTGTCATGATCTTCGTCATCCTGCTCTTTGTAGTGCTTATCTATGAGTGGCGAAATGGCGCACTTGACTTCGGACCAGATGGCAACGGGATACTTAAAGCCTATAAGAATATCAGGAAGAACAATCCGCTACACGCGGACGATCCCGGCAGATCTTCCCCCGAAAAAGAAAATAACTGACCAAAAAAAAACGCGCATGAACTGGTGGACGAGCAAACCGAATGAAGAGAAAATGAATGGCAACAGCTCTATGGAAAAAACCATACAGCAAAGTGTTCTGCTCACCTCCGTACAAGACCTATTGGCCTGGGGAAGAAAGAACTCGATATGGCCATTCCACTTCGGACTATCCTGCTGTTTCGTCGAGATGGCCACGAGCATGACGCCAAAGTACGATCTCGCGCGATTCGGCGCCGAAGTAATTCGCGGAACACCGCGTGAAGCAGACGTGATGGTAATCGCCGGAACAGTATTCATCAAGATGGCACCTATCATCAAGCGGCTACATGAACAAATGATGGAACCCCGATGGGTAATCTCGATGGGTTCATGCGCCAATTCCGGCGGTATGTACGATATCTACAGCGTTGTGCAGGGTGTTGACAAATTCCTGCCCGTCGACGTCTACGTGCCGGGATGCCCACCGCGTCCCGACGCATTTATGGATGGTCTGATACTGCTCACCGAATCAGTAGGAAAAGAGAAACGGCCACTGAGCTGGGTGATCGGCGAGCAGGGTGTCATCAAACCGGAAAAGGTCTCTGTCAAAGAACGCAGGCATGAGGCCCGGCAACAGATGACCACGTTCAGATCACCCGATGAGATTTAAGTTCTGACTCTTCCGTCCACGGACGGAAGAGTGCGATACATATTATGGAGATAAAGACAAGTCCAGCGGAGCAAATTCGTTTGAAGTTCGGTGATGTCATGTTCACCGAGCAGCAAACCCAGGATGAGATTCTCACCCTGTGGCTCACGTTGGACAAATTAAAAGATGTATTAACATATCTTAAGCACGAAATACCGCAACCGTATCGGCTGTTTTACGACCTGACGGCAATCGACGAACGATCGCGAAAACTGCACAACGGATATCCTTCCCGGAATTTTACACTCGTCTACCATCTATATTCATTCAGTCGCAATAGCTTCATTCGTCTGAAGTGTGCGTTGACAGGAGACTATCCAACCGCACCCAGTGTTGCCTCCCTCTGGGAAAACGCAAACTGGTACGAGCGTGAAGTCTACGATATGTTCGGCATCCGCTTTGACGGCCATCCAAATCTCCGTCGACTCCTGATGCCGCTGACGTGGGAAGGTCATCCGCTACGAAAAGAGCATCCGGCCCGCGCTACCGAGATGGGCCAGTTCAGATTGTACGATGAGAAAATGGATCGCGAACAGGCTGCGCTGCAATTCAAACCGGAAGATTGGGGTATGGCACGCCATAGCGAAGACTCCGATTTCATGTTCCTCAACATCGGACCTCAGCACCCCGGTACTCACGGAGTTTTGCGCCTTGTATTACAACTCGACGGCGAAGACATCGTCGACATTGCCCCCGACATCGGCTTTCATCACCGCGGCGCCGAGAAGATGGCAGAACGTCAGTCGTGGCACACTTACATTCCCTATACGGATCGTATCGACTACCTCGGCGGCGTAAACAACAACCTCGCCTATCTGCTCGCGGTAGAAAAGCTTGCCGGCATTAATATCCCCGGGCGCGCACAGACTATCCGTGTAATGTTGTGCGAGTTCTTTCGTATCGCCAGTCATCTCGTGTGGTACGGAACATTCGCGCAAGACGTGGGCCAACTGTCGCCTGTGTTCTATATGTTCTCCGACCGTGAAAAAGTATTCGATGTGATCGAAGCAATCTGCGGCGGACGCATGCACCCCAATTGGTTCCGTATCGGCGGTGTTGCGCAAGACCTGCCCACAGGCTGGGAAACACTTGTAAAACAATTCCTCGACTACTTCCCCAGGCGACTGAAGGAATACGACACACTCGTCCTACAGAACTCGATCTTCAAAGCGCGCACCGTCGGTATCGGTATTTTTACCGCCGAAGAAGCCGTCGAGTGGGGCGTAACCGGTCCGGGTCTGCGCGCCTGTGGTGTGGAATGGGATTTCAGGAAAAAGCAGCCCCATTCCGGCTATAACAATTTCGAATTCGACATCCCTACGGCACAACACGGCGACTGTTACGACCGCGCACTGGTGCGTGTGGCCGAGATGAGAGAAAGCCTCCGCATCATCGAGCAATGTCTGAAGAATATGCCGGAAGGCGACTACAAAGCAGATCATCCGCTCACAACACCACCCGTTAAGAAACACACGATGCAGGATATTGAAACGCTCATCACTCACTTCCTCAGTGTCAGTTGGGGGCCGGTGATCCCCGCGGGCGAAGCGATGAGTTGTATCGAAGGAACCAAAGGCGCCTACAGCTATTACGCTGTCAGCGATGGAAACACATCACCCTACCGCATGCGGGTAAGAACACCGTCTTTCCCCCACATGCAGATGATGCCGTACATCAGCCGCGGGTATTCGGTTGCGGATGTGCTGAGTATCCTGGGTGCTATGGATTATGTACTGGCAGACATCGACCGATAAAGAAAACAACGATACGAATTAAATTATGTTGACAACGGAGGAAAGAAGAGACATCGACAAAGCTATCAGCATGATGCCCGTGCGAAAATCAGCATGCATAGAGGCACTGAAAGTTGTGCAGCAGCACCGCCGATGGATCTCCGACGAAAGTCTTAAGGATGTTGCCGCCTACATGGAAATGACACCCGATGAACTCGATTCGGTTGCAACGTTCTACAACCTTCTGTTCCGAAGGCCAGTAGGGCGTCACGTGATCCTGATCTGCGACAGCATAAGTTGCTGGGTCATGGGATATGAAAAAATAAAAGATCACCTCATCGCCAAACTCGGGGTACAATACGGTGAAACAACACCCGA
Organism: uncultured Roseivirgaceae bacterium; assembly: GCA_964493505.1. Lineage (GTDB taxonomy): Bacteria > Bacteroidota > Bacteroidia > Cytophagales > Cyclobacteriaceae > Chryseosolibacter. The sequence goes on along the minus strand of CAZBNP010000011.1, from coordinate 83,671 downwards.
CGACCGCTTCACGATTTTACCAAACTGCTGTCTCGGCACCTGTGACACCGCGCCCGCGCTGATGATCGACCGCGACTTGTATCGCAATATCACCATCGAACAGCTGGACGAAATACTTGCCCGATACCCTTAACGAACTAACAAATATCCAGGAATACAGAGATATGGAGAAGCCACTCACCGAACACATTCGCCAGGACCGCCGCCCGCTCACACTGAAGGAGTACGAAAAAGTGGGTGGATATGAAGCTGTGCGCAAAGTGATGAAAGGAGTTTCTCCGAAATCGATCATCGACCTGGTAAAGGAGTCGAACCTTCGCGGAAGAGGCGGTGCCGGATTCTCAACGGGTTTGAAATGGAGCTTTGTTCCCCCCGATGCGCCGAAGCCGAAGTATCTTATCGCAAATGCGGACGAGATGGAGCCCGGAACATTTAAAGATCGGATCCTCCTCGAATCAACACCGCACCAGCTCATCGAAGGTATGATCCTTACCGCATACGCGATACAGGCAGATCAGTCGTTTGTGTTCCTGCGCTGGGCGTATCACAATGCCGCTCAGGCTATAGAAGAAGCCCTGCACGACGCCTATGCCGCTGGCTATCTTGGCAAAAACATCCTGGGGTCGGGTTTTGATCTCGACATGCATTTGCACACAGGGGTAGGACGATACATGTGCGGTGAGGAGACCGCACTCCTCAATTCACTGGAAGGCAAACGCGCGACACCGCGCGCAAAGCCACCCTTCCCACAGGTCAGTGGTCTCTTCGGAAAGCCCACGATCGTTAACAATGTGGAAACGCTTTGCAACATCCCACACATCATCAATAAAGGAGCCGATTGGTTCCAGGACCTCAGTCTGACAAAAGACGCGGGCACTAAGATTTACGGAATAAGTGGAAAGGTAAAAAAGCCCGGACTGTGGGAACTGCCGATGGGTACAACCATGCGTGAGCTGATCGAAGAGCACGCCGGTGGCATGGCCGACGGTTTGAAATTCAAAGGCGCGCTTCCCGGCGGTGCTTCAACGGATTTTCTTGTAGAAGAGCATCTCGACGTGAAACTCGACTACACCTCCGTGGCTGCGGCGGGCAGCCGTCTCGGAACCGGCACCCTTATTATTCTCGACGACCAGACGTGTCCCGTGGGATTCGTTCAGAATCTTGAACATTTCTTCGCACAGGAGTCGTGTGGTTTCTGTACGCCCTGTCGCGAAGGCCTTCCCTGGGTTTCCAGGATCCTGTCGTCACTAGACGAGGGGCTGGGACATGAGGAAGATCTGAAACTGCTGGAATACCACACGAAGTTTCTCGCACCGGGGAATACGTTTTGCGCGTTGGCTCCCGGTGCTATGGAGCCTTTGCAAAGTGCGCTGAAGTACTTCAGAGACGATTTTGAGAAGCACGTGCATGACCAGAAGTGCCCATGGAAGTAAACTAATTAACTATCGGCAGATTATGGCAACCTTATTCATCGACGACAAGCCTTACGCGGTAGAACCCGGCAAGAACATTCTTGAAACTTGCCTTTCGCTGGGTTTCAACCTGCCGTACTTCTGCTGGCATCCTTCACTCGGATCTGTCGGCGCCTGCCGTCAGTGCGCCATTAAGGTCTACAGGAACGAGGAGGACAAAACGGGCAAGATCATCATGTCGTGTATGGAGCCCGTGACAGACAATCAGAGAATATCTATTGACGACGGCGAGGCGGTGGCGTTCCGCTCCGGTGTGATCGAATGGCTGATGACGAATCACCCGCACGACTGCGCTGTTTGCGACGAAGGGGGGTCTTGTCATCTCCAGGACATGACGGTGATGACGGGACATGCCTATCGCAGATTCAGATTCAACAAGCGCACCTATCATAACCAACATCTCGGCCCGTTTATCAATCACGAGATGAACCGCTGCATACAGTGCTACCGGTGTGTAAGATTCTATAGAGACTATGCCGGCGGCAACGACTTCGATGTGTTCGCCTCAAAGAACCACGTGTACTTTGGCCGGCATGAAGACGGAACGCTCGAAAATGAATTCAGCGGAAACCTCTCCGAGGTGTGCCCAACGGGCGTGTTTACCGACAAAACACTTAAACAACACTACACCAGGAAATGGGATCTGACCACGGCACCTTCTGTCTGCCAGCACTGTAGTCTTGGCTGCAACACCATCGCGGGTGAACGCTATGGTTCATTGCGTGCGATCACCACCCGCTATCATGGCGAAGTGAACGGCTATTTTCTCTGCGACCGCGGGCGCTTCGGTTACGAATTCACCAACGCTCCCGATCGCATCCGGCAGCCGTTGGTTGGAGGAAACGCGGTAGAAGTGGATGAACTCGTCCGACGTATTAGCGCAATACTGAAGACAAACAAAGTAATCGGGATAGGATCGCCACGCGCTTCGCTGCAATCCAATTACGCATTGAAAGCGCTCGTCGGTGAAGACCACTTCTATCACGGCGTATCCGTGGATGAACACAACCTCGCCGAGCTGGTGATCAGGATATTAAAAGAAGGGCCGGTGCGAACACCTTCCATGCGAGAGGTGGAGAAAGCCGATGCCGTACTGATATTGGGCGAAGACCTCACAAACACCGCTCCTATGATGGCGCTGGCTGTCAGGCAGGCGGTGAGACAGAAGCCACTGGAAGAGATCCACCAGGCCTCCATACCTGTCTGGCATGATGCCGCCGCACGTGAAGTGATTCAGGAAGAAAAAGGTCCGTTGTTTATCGCCACTGTAAGCAACACAAAACTCCACGAGGTGGCTACCGGTGCATTTCACGCGGCGCCGGATGATATCGCACGCCTGGGTTACGCCATCGCCCATCTTCTCGATCCTACGCTGCCGGCAGTTACCGGACTGTCGCCAGAGGCCGAAGATTTTATACGGCAGGCAGCAGATGCCTTGCTCGCCGCCAAACGCCCGGTCATCATCTCCGGGATGTCGTGCGACTGTGCCACCGTGATCAAGGCTGCCGCAAACGTCGCGTGGGCCCTTCAAAAGAAGAATGCACAGACGGGACTTGTGTTCACCCTGCCGGAATGCAACTCAATGGGCCTTGCCATGATGCGTGGCCATCGCCTCAACTCAGCATTCAATGCTGTGATCAACGACCACGCCGATGCCGTCATCATTGTCGAGAACGACCTGTACAGGCATGCAAGCACATCGGTGGTAGATAAGTTCCTGGCGAAATGCAAGCACGTGATTGTCATCGACCACACGCCACATGCCACGAGTGCCAAAGCAAGTATTCTTATTCCCGCGGGTACTTTTGCGGAATCCGATGGTACCCTCGTCAACAACGAAGGACGCGCTCAACGATTCTTTCAGGTGCACGAATGCTCGCCCCTTATTCAGGAAAGCTGGCGGTGGCTTCTGCGAATTGCTCACGAAAACGATCACAATACCCTCACACACTGGAAGAACTTTCAGGACGTCTCCAACGCATTGTCTGAACAAGAGGCTACACTGCGCGGTGTGGAGTCCGTAACACCTCCTCCGGAATTCAGAATCGCAGGTCAAAAGATCCCGCGAGAACCTCACCGCTACAGTGGAAGAACGGCTATGCACGCCAATATCAACGTTAGTGAAGAAAAACCTCCGGAAGATCCGGATTCACCCCTGAGCTATACGATGGAGGGATATCGAGGCATCCCACCGGCATCGCTGACGCCGTTTTTCTGGTCGCCAGGATGGAACTCCGTTCAATCGATTAACAAATACCAGGATAAAATCGGAGGATCATTGCATGACGGTGATCCGGGACTGCGTTTACTGGAACCACAACCCGGCGCCATCGCCAACTACTTCACCGACTTACCGGAAGTGTTCATCCCATTGCATAACCACCTCTGGATCGTGGCCCTTCACCACATCTTCGGATCGGAGGAACTCAGTGCGCGCGGCAAGGCCGTCGCCGAACGCGTGCCCTCGCACTATGTGCTCATCAACGCCGACGACGCCGGTGACCTGAAAATCACCGCCGGGTCTACGTTGTCTTTTGAAATAAACAGAGAACCCTACCAGTTACCCGTTCAGATCAGCTCCTCGATTCCGAAAGGCATTGCCGGGATGCCTTACGGACTGCCGGGTCTTCCTTTTATCGATTTACCTGCCTGGGCAATTCTAAAAAGCGCTCGCCATGAATGAACCGTTTCACCCGATGTTGATTGTAGCCGTTGTCCTGGGCGGCGTGATGGCAGTGGCCCCGGGGCTGATCTGGCTGGAACGACGAATGCTTGCGCTTTGGCAGGATCGATACGGGCCCAACCGCGCCGGACCATTCGGCTTGCTGATCGTCCTCGCCGATACGCTGAAACTCTTCTTCAAAGAAGACTGGATCCCCCCTTTTGCCGACAAAAAAGTGTTTGTCATCGCCCCCGCCATTGTCATGATCGCAGCGTTGATGAGCTTCGTTATCATCCCGTTCGCGCCAGGCTTTATCGTCTCGGACATCAACATCGGCGTGCTATTCTTCCTGGCTGCTTCGTCAATGGGCGCCTACAGTATTATCCTTGGCGGCTGGGCGTCGAACAACAAATATGCATTGCTGGGAGCCATGCGCGGCGCGGCGCAGATGATCTCCTATGAAGTGTTTATGGGACTCTCGATCATGGGTGTGGTGTTGTTGTCAGGGTCGTTCAGTCTCCAGACGATAGTGGAGTCGCAAGCGGGAATGTGGTTTATCGTTCCGCAGTTTGTGGGCTTTGTCATCTTCTTCATCGCGGGAGTCGCGGAAACGCATCGCTTACCGTTTGACATCCCGGAGGCGGAAAGCGAGATCATTGCGGGCTTTCACTCGGAATACTCGGGCATGAAGTTCGGGATGTTCTTTGTGGGCGAATACGTCGGCATCATCCTGATCTCCAGCCTCACCGTCGCCTTGTACTTCGGCGGATGGCTGGGGCCTGACTTCCTTCCGCCCGCGGCGTGGTTCATCCTCAAAACATTTGTGTTCATTACCCTATTCATCCTGTTGCGCGCAGCGCTACCACGGCCGCGTTACGACCAACTGATGGATTTCGGATGGAAGATTCTGCTACCGCTCTCTATCATAAACCTGATGGTGACGGCAGCTATTGTACTGTATATGAAAGAAGGCTGGCCTTTCTGACATCGACGAAGGATAAGGATAACTTAAAAGAGAGAGATCATGTTGAGTATCGTCAAAAGTATGTGGCTCACGTTCCTGCACATGTTTCACAAACGTGACACCATTCTGTATCCCGAAGAGAAACCCAAACTCACCACGCGATGGCGAGGGAGAATTGTGCTGACGAGAGATCCCGACATGGGAGAGCGATGCGTGGGGTGCTACCTGTGCGCGGCGGCGTGCCCTGTCGATTGTATCTCGTTGCAGGCAACGGAAGATGCAAGCGGCCGACGATATCCCGAGTTCTTCCGCATCAACTTTTCACGCTGTATCTTTTGCGGCTACTGCGAGGAGGCATGTCCGACATACGCCATACAATTGATACCCGATTTCGAGATGGCGGAATATAACCGGCAGAACCTCGTCTACGAAAAACACGATCTTCTTATCAACGGTGAGGGGAAATATCACGGATATAATTATTACAAAGTCGCAGGACTCGCGATCGGTGGAAAAGGAAAAGGTGAAGCCCAGAATGAAAATCCGCCGGTCGATCTGAAAAGCTTATTACCCTGATATGGAAACAATGTTCTACATAGCGGCAGGTGTAGCGGTGCTTTCAACCATCATGGTGATCACAAGCTATAACATGATTCACGCACTCATCTACCTGATCGTGTCTTTTCTTGCGATCGCCATCGTATTCTTTGTTTTGGGCGCGCCTTTTATCGCCGCCCTGGAAGTGATCATCTACGCGGGCGCCATCGTGGTACTCGTGATATTCGTGATCATGATGCTAAATCTAAGAGAGGAGACCGTACGGCAGGAGAAGGCCTGGTTAACGCGTGGGATATTGACTTTCCCGGCGTTGTTATCAGCGATCCTGTTGGCGGAACTGATCTATATCACCGTGAACATGGAGCCTTTAGGCGGAATTGAAAACGCAGTGGTCGATTCCAAAGAAGTTGGTATGTCGCTGTATGGTCCGTACGTCATCGGCGTTGAGCTCAGCGGTATACTGCTGATGTCCGGGATTGTTGGTGCTTACCACCTCGGACGCAAGAAGAAAAAAGTTGTACATAGATTTCTCGAAAAAGCTGAACTATGAACGGTATTCCGATGGAAGCAGGCCTGATACTCGCCGGCGTTCTATTTATGCTCGGGTTGATCAGTGTGCTGATCAGGCGCAACATCATTTTCATGCTCATCTCGGTAGAGATCATGCTAAACGCCGCCGGGCTTGCTTTTATTGTCGCAGGAGCGCATTGGGCACAACCCGACGGACAGGTGATGTTCATCTTCATCCTCACCATGGCCGCCGCCGAAGTGTCTGTAGGACTCGCGTTGATCCTGCAGATATATCATCAGATAAAAACACTGGATGGGGATGCAGCTAACAGGATGAGAGGTTAGTCGATAGTGCGCAGGCCGGAAGGGGGTGGTCAGTTTGTAGTGGGTAGTCAGAAAGAGAATCTTGAATCTATAAATGAATATGAACGAGCTCTTATGGTTGATTCCGGGATTGCCGCTGGCGGGCGCGCTTATTCTGATCCTCACGAAAGGGGATCTTCCGCGTAGTGTCGCGGGTCTTGTGGGGGCGGGTAGTGTTGGCGCTTCGGCCATCGTCACACTCGTTGTAGCGGCAAACTTCATCTCCGGCGGACAACAGCCGATCCGGCAAACACTCTGGACCTGGATGAATGTTGATGGTTTCTCACCGGGATTTGCTTTTTACCTCGATTCGATGACGGTGGTCTTCCTGTTTGTCATCACCTTCGTCGGGTTCCTCATCCACATCTACTCGTTGGGCTATATGGCCGATGACGCCGGCTTTGCAAGGTTCTTCGCGTATCTCAACCTTTTCGTTTGCTCGATGCTCATTCTCGTACTAGCAGACAACCTTGTGTTGCTGTACCTCGGATGGGAAGGCGTCGGACTCTGCAGCTATCTGCTGATCGGCTTCTGGTATGAAGAAGGGAAAAACGGATATGCCGCGAGGAAAGCATTCATTATTACCCGCGTGGGAGATACCGCAATGGCTATTGGATTGTTCATGCTGTTTAATTCGCTGGGCACCCTCAACATCCAGGAGATCGCCATCGTCGCACCACAGACATGGGAAGTGGGCTCGCAGACGGCCGTCGCCATCGGCTTCCTGCTACTCGGCGGTGCCGTAGGCAAGTCTGCGCAACTACCGCTGCAAACCTGGTTGCCCGACGCGATGGCAGGTCCCTCGCCGGTGAGCGCGCTCATTCACGCTGCCACCATGGTGACAGCAGGCGTCTACCTGATCGCACGCATGCACGTGATCTATGACCTCGCACCGCTGGCCCAACTATGGGTCGGCATCATTGGCGCTATCACACTGGTAATCGCAGGGTTCAGCGCGCTGACGCAGAACGATCTGAAACGCGTCCTCGCCTACTCCACCATCAGTCAGATCGGCTACATGTTTCTCGCACTGGGAATCGGCGCCTGGTCGTCGGCGATCTTCCATTTCATGATCCACGCTTTCTTCAAAGCATTGCTCTTCCTCGCCGCCGGAGCGGTCATCCACGTGTTACACCACGAACAGGATATGTTCAAAATGGGAGGACTAAAAAACAAAATCCCCGTCATATACTGGACCTTCCTCATCGGTTCGGCGTCACTCGCAGCCATCCCATTCATAACGGCAGGCTTCTACAGTAAAGATCAGATCCTCTGGCTTGCGTGGGCGGGAGAGAAAGGTAACATGTGGTTCTACCTCGCCGCCCTTATCGGCGCCCTGGTTACCGCGATCTATACTTTCCGTATGGTCTTCCTGACATTTTTCGGAGAAGAAAAAACACCCGTCGGACATCACGCGGGAAACCTTATGACAGTACCACTCGTGGTACTGGCCGTATTTTCCCTCGTCGGCGGGTTTATCGAACTACCCCATAACATGGGACATGTCACGCTGTTCTCCGACTTTCTCGCGAGTGTATTCCCTGCCGCAGAAACACGGCCTGGCGTAGACGCCTATGAGTGGGCAATGCAGGGGATCGCGGCTATCGCCTGTCTGCTCGGCGTCTATGTCGCATACTACTTCTATAGAAAACGTGAAGACCTTCGCGCGGAAATCAAGGGAGCCACGTACGAACTCAACCGCTTCTGGTTCAACGGATGGGGCTTCGACAGCCTGTATGACATCATTATTGTAAATCCCTACGTATATCTGTGTCGCATAAACAAAAAAGATGTGCTGGATAAGATCTACAGCAGTACAGTTTCCGTTGCCGAGTTCTTTCACGGCCTTCTCTCCCGCTCGCAAAGTGGAATTATGCGGTGGTATATCATGGGCATCGTGATAGGAGCCGTGCTGATATTGTCGCTGGGGTTAATGATGCATTAGCCGGTAGGCAGTGGTTGGAAGATTGGTAGTCATTAAACAACGAATATGATCTTACTATACTTCATTCTCATACTAATGATCGGCGGGGTGCTCGCGTGGGTAGCGGCGCGGTGGTCGGTAACCATCTGTCGGTGGATCTCCCTCGTGTCTGTGTTGTTGAACCTCATCCTCTCGGTGATCATCTGGATCAACCATTCCCCCGATCCGGAGTCGACGTGGCTTATTGGATTCTCGGCCGAATGGATCCCGGTTTTCGGGATCAGCTTTGAGCTCGCCCTCGACGGCCTGAGCCTGTTACTCGTGATGCTGACGTTTCTCCTGGGCGCAGTTGGCGTTATCACGTCGTGGAAAGAGATACAATATCGTCCCGGGTTCTTCCACTTTAATCTCCTCTGGGTACTGGCAGGAATAACAGGGGTCTTTCTCACAATGGATCTCTTTCTCTTCTACTTCTTCTGGGAAGTTATGCTCATCCCGATGTATTTCCTGATAGGCATCTGGGGGCACGAAAACCGGCGTTACGCAGCCTTCAAGTTCTTCATATTCACGCAGGCAAGTGGTCTTCTGATGCTGCTGGCCATCCTCGGCTTGTATTTCATTAACGGTGCCGCTACCGGCACCTATACCTTCAGTTATTTCCAACTCCTAGGCACCGACTTAGCACCCGGTACCGAGCGCTGGCTCATGCTCGGATTCCTCGCCGCATTCGCTGTCAAGCTGCCCGTTGTTCCGTTTCACAACTGGCTTCCTGACGCGCACTCGGAAGCACCCACCGCAGGAAGCCTCGTTCTCGCAGGACTTCTCCTCAAGACCGGTGCATACGGCCTCATTCGTTTTATCGTCCCACTGTTCCCCCATGCTTCGGCGGAGATCGCGCCTGTTGCCATGCTGCTCGGTGTAGTCGGAATCATCTATGGCGCTATGCTCGCCTATTCCCAAACCGATTTCAAACGACTCGTCGCCTACACCAGCGTCAGCCACATGGGCTTTGTTATGCTAGGTGTGTTTTCCTTCAATGATCTTGCCTGGCAAGGCGTTGTTATGCAGATCATCACACACGGTATCAGCACCGGTGCGCTGTTCCTGATTGCGGGGTCTCTCTACGAGCGCATCCACACACGCGACATAGAGCAAATGGGAGGATTCTGGAAACAGGCTCCGTTCATGGGCACCGTCACACTCGTATTCTCGATGGCTTCCCTCGGACTGCCCGGCCTGGGAAACTTCGTCGCAGAATTCCTAACCCTCGTCGGCGCCTGGCGCAGCAGCGCCGTACTTACTGTGTTCGCCGCTCTTGGTCTCGTCGCCGCAACAGCGTACTCGCTGCGCATCATGCAAAAAATATTCTTCGGGCCGAAGCGGCCTGACCACAGCCTTCCTGACTTCAACGTCCGCGAGAAACTCGCGATGGTTCCGCTCGTCGCACTGATCGTCTGGCTGGGAGTATTCCCGCAGCCGGTACTCGACACGAGCGCCCCGATTGTTAACACAGTACTGGAAGAGAATGGCCATACCCGCGTCCGCGACAAGGAATACTCTCCTGGAAAAGAAAGTGCAAGCTTAAAAGAACGTCATCATGAGTCAGACTGATTTTCTGAATGTCATACCCCTGTTCATACTGACGAGTTCAGCTATACTCATCATGTTCTCAATCTCGGTGAAGCGAAATCACAAGCTGATCTATGCGATCACCGCCGCCTCGCTCATTGGCGACTTCGTCTATATCGCGGCATACAACGCCCACGTAAGATGGGTTATCGAGCCCCTGTTCATATTCGATGGCTTCGGTATATTCAACATGGGGCTGATCCTTCTTACGGCGGTTGCGGTGACAATGATATCATACGCCTACTTCGAACAACGTGAAGAACGCAACGAAGAGTACTACATCTTACTGATACTCGCTACCCTCGGCGCCTGCACACTGGTTATCAGCAAGCATTTCGTGTCGCTGTTCCTGGGTCTGGAGATCCTTAGTGTTTCGCTGTACTCGATGATATCCTACCTCCGCAGCCGCGAGCGGTCCGACGAAGCGGGGATCAAATACCTTATCATGGCAGCATTCTCTTCCGCCTTCCTGTTATTCGGAATGGCCCTCGTCTACGCGGCAACCGGATCTATGGAATTCAACGCCATCGCACAATATCTTTCGGAAGCAAACGAACTCTCACTGGTGATGATGACAGGGTTCGGGCTCATGATCGTCGGCATCGGATTCAAGCTCAGCATTGTTCCCTTCCACATGTGGGCAGCCGACGTGTACGAAGGAGCTCCCGCACCGGTAACCGCGTTCATAGCCACGGTATCAAAAGGAGGAATGGTTGTGCTGCTCGTTCGGTTCTTCACGCAAGTAGACGGGTTCAAATACGACTCCATCGTCCTGATCTTTACCGTCATCGCCATCGCGTCGATGTTTGTTGGAAATTTTCTGGCACTGCGTCAGCCAAACGTCAAGCGGATTCTCGCCTATTCATCGATAGCCCACATGGGCTACCTTCTCGTCGCCTTTCTCGCCGGACGGGACCTCGGTGTTGAAGCGTTGACTTTCTATCTCGTCGCATACTTCATAACTACCGTGGGCGCTTTCGGAATAGTAGCCATGCTCTCCGACAAGGATCGCGATGCCGAGCAGCTAGCCGACTTCCGGGGATTGCTATGGCGACGACCGTGGACGGCGGCGGCCTTCGCAGCTATGCTTCTCTCACTCGCCGGCATACCGCTGACGGCGGGATTCATCGGGAAGTTCTACATTGTCGCCGCCGGCGTAGGTACCGGGCTCTGGTTACTCGTTGTTATGCTCGCGATCAACAGTGCCCTGGGATTGTACTATTACATCAGAATTATCGCAGTGATGTTCGAGAGCACCGAAGGGAAAAAAGAGTCAAGAGGCATGTTGAACCCCATTTCCTACATCGTCAGCGGCGTAACGTTGACGATACTGGTCGGCTTGCTGCTGTGGGTGGGGATGTATCCGCAGTGGATCGTGGAAGTTATCAGGGGGTTCGTAAATGGCCAGTCGTGAGTGATTGAGCCGCGACCCACACTCCCTTCGACTCGCTCCCTACAAATTATCCAGAAACGGCCTTCTTCTCTCAAGCTTCAGGTCCTGAAGAACAGACGCCTTCACTGCAATAGTGAAGTTGTATGACTGGAATCTGCCAAATGGCACCCATGTGAAATTCATTTGCCAGCAATGAAGGTCGCGCGATATACCGAGGTTGGTCTGCGTAAACTCAGCCGATTCAAAATGGTAGCCGGTGTTGTAGGTGATCTTCCATTTCTCCGACAGAGAAAGGTCGCCGGAGACCTGCAGCGTCTGCGTCACTTGCGGCGCGCTCTGTGAAACCGTTCGTCGGTAGCTCAGGTTGTACCCGAGATTCACACTCCACGGGATATCGAAATCGACGTAAGAGTTCGGGTTCTGTAAAATGTGTTGCTTATCTTCTTCAGCGAGGTCCGACTCCACTACTTTCTCTCGCGTCGCATTGTCACTTTTTCGCATGTCCGGGTTCAGGTTGGTATTAAGCGCCAGCGTCGCGTTGGTGATGCGACCCAACGACCCCGACCTCAACGCAAGAGCATCCATCCTTCGCTCGGAAAAGCGACCCTCAGCGGTAGTCGTACTCACATACGTGTACGGATCGAGTGAAGCCGACATATTGACATTGATCCTATTGTTCATTATGTTGGTATTCGCTGACAAGCTTATAGGCGCAAGATTGAAAGAGTCTGCCATCAGGTTGTAGCTGGTACTTAACGAGAGGTTGTTAAGCAGCATCACCTTCCTGTCTACCGTATCCTTCTCTGTCCTTACCTTCATTTCAACGTTATTCCCGAGGCCGAACCCGATAGAACCGGCTCTTCCCATCGTCGAACCTCCATAGACAAAACCCTGGTGTCGCGACAGGTATTGTACCTGCGGTTCGTATGGCAGGCCCGGCCCACGCGGGCGGTTAAGTATCTGGAAATAATTGGAATTTTTTGAGAAGTCGGGCGTGAGGCCAAAAGAAATACTCGGGTTGATGACGTGCCGGATAGCCTTGACCCTGCCCTTTTGAAAGAAGTACATCCCGTAAACGCGCGTGTTCATACCAACGCTCACGCTATAATTTGCAATCCGGTTGAACCCGCGTATTGTATCGGCTACCGCAACAAAGTTACCCGACCGTTCGTCCTGCACATATTGCCAGTTGAGCTTCTCAAAGTACCAACGCTCATCGTAGCTGATAGAGGGCGAAACAGTAAAGAACCTTAGCATCTTGAACGAATAAGAAAGCGGGATGGCATGCTTGATTCCTTTGCGTCCGTTCCTGAAAAACAACGGAAGGTTATCGAAATTGAACTCGGCGATACTGTCGCGTTGCGCATCGGGTGTGAGCCTGCCAAGATTGTTGGTGATCCGGTTCGTACCCGCCATGCTATATCCAATAGAGAAATTATCCAGCAGCGACGTTTTACCCTTGCGCTGGAATGGATAAAGATTGGTCATGTTTAGCGTCACGTTGGGCAACGGAAGGTCTACCAGCCTGGTTTGAAGATCCTGGCTGTGACTCATATTAACACCCAGGGAAAAAGGTGTGCCCGCGAAGCGTTTGCTATACGATACATTTGAATTCAGCTTCGTGCTGATGTTGCTGAGTGAACCGGAGTTCAACTCATTAACCCCCCCGTACATAAGGTTGTTATTGCGGTTGAATGTCGCCGTGGCGGCGTTTACCGAAGCCGCGAACCTCCCCGTGCCTTTCGACTGTGGCGAGTGGCTCCAGGTCAGCCTGAAGTCGTTGGAAATATTACGGTTCTCAATATTCTCACCCATCCGGTTCTTTGAATAGCTGAAGTTGAAATTACCCGAATACTGATACCGCTTCATGTACGATGAATTCGCGTACAGTGCATGTCCACCTTTTGAATAGATATCGCCGGTCAACGCAAGTTTGATGTATTCGCTGATATCGAAGAAATATCCTCCATGACGAAGGTTGAAGCCGCGAAGGCGCTCTTCTCCATAACTTGGGAATATGAGTCCCGATTTGCTTTCGCGTTCTGCCGGAAACATACCGAAGAGAAATCCGGCTGGAATCGGGATATCGTTAAACTCGAGATAAAACGGACCCGACACAATTTTATCTTTGGGAATGGCTTTCGTCTTGGTCGAAATGATTGCGAAATGGGGGTGCTCGAGGTTACACGTGGTAAAGCGGTTGTGAATGCTGAGCAACTCGTCTTTTTCGTTCTTAAAAACCGTCTCGCCGTGAAGGATTTGCTCCCCCTGTTGCGTGACGACTTCCGAAATTCGTGCGCGTCCTGTCTTGAAGTTGTAAACGATGTCTTTTGTCTCGTAGAGTTCCGCACCGTTCTTGAACACAGGATAACCGATCCTGTTTCCGGACGAATCGCGCACGCCGTGCGCCGTCATGGTGTTGTTGCCGTAATCGATGGTGATTTCTTCCGCTTCCAGTTCAATTTCGCCGTATGTGATCTTCGCCTCACCATACAACCATATCAGTTTGCCGTCGATGCTGACGCGTATTGAATCTTTGGCGTTATAGTTGATAGTAGTTTCGATGTCACTTTTGGGGGGCGGCACCGGATCTGGCTGTATATTTAGCGAGTCGGAGGCAACGTAAAGGGAATCCGAAGTGGTTACAGGGATGGTATCGGAAGCGATCTCCATTGAGTCGCCCTTTACCGGAAGCGTTCCGGCAGGGTTTTTTATAGGATTTTCAACCTGAGCGACTGTAGTAAACGCCGCGAAAAGTAATACCGAGATGAATATGAAGGAAAGGCGCACAATCCCCGAATTGATAGTAAAATCTTTACGTTTTACTGAAAAATTTACAATTTTGGGCAAAGGTATTGCAAATACATTTAACATCGTACAGCCCTTGAGGAATATTGGAATAACCGTGATTCTTTTAGCAATAACCTTGCTAAACTCCTCCAGCACCCAATTTGTCCCGGAATTCAAGGTTGATGTCGTTGTGATCGACGCCGGCCACGGCGGAAAAGACTCAGGTACGCGTGGGAAGCAGACCCTGGAAAAGGACGTCGCATTGAAGATCGCATTGAAAGTCGGCAATTATATTGAAAAGAACGTTCCGGGCGTCAAGGTCATCTATACCCGGAAGAACGACACCTATCTCCCGCTGGACGAGCGCGCAAAAATTGCAAACCGCGCAGATGCCGACCTCTTCATCTGTATTCACGCCAATTCAATGCCCGGAGGCAAGGCGATTGGGACGGAAACCTATGTCATGGGGCGCCACATGGACCAAAACAATTTCGAGGTCGCCAAACGTGAGAACTCAGTTATCCTGATAGATGAAAACTATCACGAACGCTACGAAGGTTTTGATCCTGACAGCCCGGAATCGTATATTCTTTTCTCCCTTACACAAAGTGCCTACCAGGAAAGCAGCCTGCTGTTCGCGCAAAGGGTCGAGGACCAATTCAAACACCGCGCGGGAAGAAATAGCCGTGGCGTGAAACAGGCGGGGTTTTGGGTCCTGTGGCGCACAACCATGCCAAGCGTTCTGATCGAGACAGGCTTCCTGTCACACCCTAAAGAAGAGCAGTTTTTGTCTGAAGAGAGAGGCCAGGATCTCATTGCCTCCGGCATATATAGGGCCTTCAAAGAGTATAAATCTGAAGTAGAATCCATAAATTGACCGCCGAACGGATTTTACAAACCCTGACAGACGAATGAAATTCTCGAAAGAAGTAAAGGTTGGCCTGTTTATGATCTCTGGCATCGTGCTGCTGTACTTTGGCTTCAACTTCCTGAAAGGAATCGACTTCTTTTCTTCCGACCACAAATACTACGCGGTGTATAAAAACGTCGACAAACTGACGGAATCCAACCAGATCTTCATGAACGGATTCGCAGTAGGACGCGTAAGCGATATCATCATTGAACAACGCAAAGACAGAGTACTGGTCGAACTGTCTATCGATTCAGACATTATCATCACCGAGACCTCTATCGCCATGTTAAACGGCGACTTGCTGGGAAGCCGTTTCATCCAGTTGGTAGTAGGTAAGTCTGGGCGAAAACTGGCGCCAAAAGACACTATTCGCTCGGAAATAGCGAAAGGTATCGCCGACTTTATCGTTGAAAATGCCGAGCCGGTAGCCGCAAACCTGCAATCAACGTTGCAAAAGCTCAACAGTATGCTCGACACCCTGCATGTCAGCGCCAGACTCATTAACCGGATGCTCACAGGCCTCCAGTCTACTCCTGAAAGGATTAACGGCACTATTTCAAACCTCAACAACAAAGTCGGCGAAGTATCGGGCACCTACAACGAGGTAGGCCACAAACTCAACACTACACTCACTAACCTCGAGCCGACTCTCGAAAACTTCAGGGTGTTATCCGACTCACTCAAGCGCCTGGAACTCAACGGCACGGTCAGCAAGGCGCAGGAGTCACTGACGAAGCTAAACCAAACGTTGGAAAAACTTAGCAGCGGAGACAATACCGCGAGTAAACTGATGACAGAAGACTCGCTCTACAACAATCTCAACAGTCTGCTGCAAAACCTCGACTCGCTCGCCACCCATTTCAATGAAAACCCCCGCCATTTTATGGCCCCCCTGGGTAAGAGCAGGAAAAAAATACAACGGGAACTGGAGAAACAGCGAAAAGAGGAGTGATAAAGAACTCAGTGTTCTTAGTGTCTTCGTGGCAAAAATGAATGCCTTCTATGACAAAGCCTGCAGCCGACTTCAAACGCAATGCAGACGCGATGAGAAAACTCGTCTCGTCACTCCATTCCAAAGAAAAGGAGACGAGGCTGGGTGGCGGCAAAAAAAAAATCGAAGAACAACATCGACGGGGTAAACTCACCGCGAGAGAACGAGTCGACTATCTCATCGATAAAGGCTCACCGTTTCTTGAGATCGGGCTACTGGCCGGCGACGAGATGTATGAAGAGGTCGGTGGATGCCCCGGCGGCGGAGTAGTTATCGGCATCGGATACATCTCACAACGGCAATGCGTGATCGTCGCTAACGACGCCACCGTCAAAGCCGGCGCCTGGTTTCCCATCACCGCCAAAAAAAATCTGCGCGCACAGGAAATCGCGATGGAAAACCGGCTGCCCGTGGTTTACCTCGTCGACAGCGCCGGCGTCTTTCTTCCCATGCAGGATGAGATCTTCCCCGACAAAGAACATTTCGGTCGTCAGTTCCGGAACAATGCAAAGATGTCGGCCATGGGAATTATCCAGGTTGCCGCCATCATGGGCAGCTGCGTGGCAGGGGGCGCTTATCTGCCTATTATGTCTGATGAAGCCATGATCGTTGATAAGACTGGATCGATATTTCTCGCCGGGTCATACCTCGTCAAAGCTGCTATCGGAGAAGAAATCGACAACGAGACACTCGGCGGTGCTACTACACATTGTGAAATATCAGGCGTCACAGATAATAAATTCCCCAATGACCAGGCTTGCCTGGATTATATCCGCTCCCTCTTTTCAAAATTCGGTACCGAACCGACTGCCGGATTCAACCGCGCTGCACCTTCGCCACCCAAAGCAGATCCGTCGGAGGTCTATGGACTTCTCCCCGAAGACAGGGTGAAGCCTTATGATACAACAGAGATCATCCGGCGCCTGACAGACGACTCAGCGTTTGATGAATACAAGGCCCTCTACGGCAAAACCCTCATCTGCGGCTTCGCGCGAATCGACGGCTGGGCTATTGGCATCGTCGCCAATCAGCGCAAGGTTGTCAAGACAAAAAAAGGCGAAATGCAAATGGGCGGGGTAATCTATTCCGATGCTGCCGACAAAGCCGCACGGTTTATCATGAACTGCAACCAGCGGAAAATACCGCTTCTCTTCCTGCAGGATGTCAGCGGCTTTATGGTGGGCAGCAAAGCCGAGCACGGCGGTATCATAAAGGACGGCGCCAAGATGGTCAATGCTATGGCGAACTCGACCGTTCCGAAGTTCACGATCATCATCGGCAATTCTTACGGTGCCGGCAACTACGCTATGTGCGGAAAGGCATACGACCCCCGGTTGATCTTCGCATGGCCTACAGCACAGATCGCGGTGATGAGCGGAGCCGCGGCGGCGAAAACGCTGCTGCAAATACGCGTTAATACCCTGAAGAGCCAGGGCCAGGCACTCACAAAGGCGGAAGAAGAGAAGCTGCTTGCCGAGATAACCGACCAATATAACCGGCAACTCAGTCCCTATTACGCAGCTTCGCGGTTATGGGTCGACGGGATTATCGACCCACTCGAGACCCGTAAAGTGATCTCTATCGGCATTGACGCCGCTAATCACGGAGAGGTTGGAAAGTTTAATGTGGGAGTGATGCAGACTTAGCCGGCAGCCGGAGTGTCGGTGCTATACGCCCAGATCACCGCCATCGGCTATGATGAGCAGTAACTCCTTTACTTCTTCTGCCTTGTCGTGTTCTCCTATTTTATCAAACGACATGACGAGGTTTCGGAGAACTCTCCTCACGATATCGAGGTTCGAACATGGCTCAAAGAATGAGTCCTGTTGATTGAGGTGCAGTTCGCTGATGTAGTTTTCGATATCCTGCCTGGAAAAGATCAGTCCTTTGTTAAAGGCGTTGATGTAAAACTGATTATGCCTGTCGTCTTTATAAGTGAGGACAAACAAATTGGGGAGGTTTACACCGTACACGGGAAGTTTGAGCTTCTGCGCAACGAGCATGTAAACGACGCATAAAGTAATGGGATTGCCTCGGCGCGTTTCCAGTACGACGTTAATCATCGAATTCCCCGGACTGTGAAAGTTTTTCGTATTGGCACCGAACTTGAGTTTGTTAAACAGTACACTGTTGATCAGCTTGACCTGGTCGAATGGGTATAGATCCGGCTTAAACTCAAGCCAGGTTTCGTAGTATAACTGTTCGAGTTCTTGTCGGAGTTTGATCTGTTCGATGTCGGGATACTGGTAAGTTGCCACCAGCCACATACCCGTGAGCAAGTCGTGTTCGTCAGACTCATGCCACTCCGTAAGTCGTTCTTTGAGCAACTCATACTGGAGTGTATGAATCAGGTCTTCAATTCGTCGCTGAATCTCGGAATTGAAGTTGCTCTCCCACTCCTGCTCGAGAAACGGGATAACCTGTGTGCCCAGAGAAAGTATCTTGTCCTGAACATGGGTGATGATCTGTTCGTCATCATCGTCGAGAAGAGAGACGAGAGCTTTGAATTCTTTTGGCTCCATATCTGGATCGTCAGTCGTGAGCTAGGTTGTGCAATGCCGTTGTTTTTTTTGCCGCGGATCACACAAATTTACACGAATTTTATTTTGTACCGCACATACTGACATTCAGACTACTGACTACCGGCAACCGACCTCTGCGTTCGCAACTGATAGCCCTTGTTCACTACATATATACCCGTGATTGTAAGGATCATTGCAAACCATATTTTTCCATTGAGCGCTTCATCAAGGACCCACCAGCCGAGAATGATAGCAACCAGCGGGTTGATGTAGGCATAGAGTGACACCACCGTCATCGGAAGGTGTTTGAGTGCATAGGCATAGCAGGCGTAAGCCACAACCGATCCGATGGCGACGAGGTACAGCAAAGCCCAGACTACTTCACCCGACCACACGAGGTTGCCGAAGTCCTCGAACGCGAATATGAAAGGCACAAGCCAAAGCCCACCAAAGAACATCTGCAGGCCCGCGCTTACAAAAGGGTCATTTTTAATGTGCTTTCTTTTTATCCAGATACTGGACCCCGCCCACGCCAGTGTAGCGACAAAAACGGCGACAATACCCCCGACATATTCAGGGCTGGAGAAGCTGGCGATGTCTTCGCTGAAGATGATTACAATACCCACCAGGCCCAACAGCACCCCGCCGATTATCGGCAGATTCGGCTTCTCCTCCTTATGGACCAGGATGTTAAGAATGATCACCAGCACCGGTACCAGCGAACAGATGATCGCCGCCACACCACTGGGAATATATACTTCACCCCACGCGACGAGTCCATTTCCCAGGCTGATCATAAAGAAGCCGGCAATTGCCTGCTGCAAGAGCTGTTCCCTTGTTGGAAATGCCGCCTTCGCGATAGTGAACGTAAAAGCGAGGAGGATCAAACCGGCGGCGACCTGCCGGATCGCCGTAAACAGGAATGGAGGAAAATTAGCTACCGCGATACGAAGCGCGAGATAGGTGGTGCCCCAAATAATACACACGGCTGCCAGAGCCAGGTAAGGAAGCGCAGATGAACGAGCCAAAGTCTGAAGGATAAAGATTGAGGCTGCAAATCACGGTATAAAAAAGGAGATTTGGGAGGGCAAGAAGCGGGTAATCAGACTTTTTCTTTCTGCAGCAGGGCTGGTAAAGTCGACAGCATAATCTTGATGTCCAGGAGAATGGACCAGTTCATGGCGTATTCTACATCGAGCGCAATACGTTCTTCAGCCGACATATTTTCTTTTCCGCGTTTCTGCACCTGCCATAGACCGGTGATCCCCGCCGGCGCGAGGAAACGCCATGCAATCCTGTTGTTCGTAAGTTGAGCAGCCTCGTAAAGGGGGAGTGGTCTGTTTCCTACCAACGACATATCGCCCATCAATACATTAAACAGCTGAGGTATCTCATCGAGACTTGTTCGCCGCAGGAAAGCACCGAATCGTGTCACACGCGGATCATTTCTAATTTTAAAGAAGATGCTGTTCGATGTCTCGGCGTATTGATTGATGTGTGCCAGCTTGCGCAGTTCCTTGTCGGCCCCCGCGCGCATTGAACGGAACTTGTAGAAATTGAAGATACGGTAACCTGAACCAGCCCTTTTCGATATGTAAAAGATAGGCCCGCGTGACTCAAGTTTAATGATAGTCGCAATGAGTAACAGGAAGGGCGACAACAGCATAAGCACGGACACGGACACAGCGATATCAAGAGCGCGTTTCATCGCCCATTGATGCATACGTGGCGCATCTTCGGTAAACGTCTCATACGGCTTATTGCCCCTCGACCGTTTATAGGCTTTGAGCTTCCGAAGAGCTTCTATGCGTTTAAGGAAAACAGGCGTGATCGCTCCGTAGTGATAGTCATCCAGAAGTTGTTCGAGTGCCCGTACACGTGCCGAGGCCTGGAACTTGGGGGTGTACCAGATCACCGGCACCGATCGTTCGGCGGCGATATCGATCAAGTTATTCAGCTGCCCGCTGGCGGGAAGATTATGTAATAAAATCGCATGGACGACTTCGTTTTTCTTGAGTGACTGAATAGCGCTTTCCAGCGACACGTATGCGAATAACGTGGTCTCGTACAGATAGTTATCGTCTCCGGGATGTGGAGCACCGTCTATCCGCAGGATCCGATTTGCAAATACGGCTACCGCTTCCAGACTGTGCGGTGCCTGGTTGTCGGTTTCAGTCAGTAACGATTCCATAATCAGTTGGTCAATACAACTTCATTCTTCCGGAGTAAACCGTTTTTGATTGCTGACAATAAGGAACGGGGTTCGAATGGCTTTGCGAAATACGAAAGAGCGCCGAGTTCAAGACATTGCTGGCGTTCCTCGTCGTCCTGAAAGCCCGAAAGAACAATCACCGGGATTTCGTTGTAAAAGCCGCTAAATCGGATGTTGTCCAGAAACTCCAGTTTATCCGTGGTCTGGCAGTTGAGATCATGAATGATGAGGTCTGTTTGATTGCCTTCTGACAACCACGCCCAGGCATCCATCTCATTTTTGATGATGGTAACGTCATACCGGTCTTTCAAAATTTTTCCAAGAAGCCAGCTCAGGGGAGCGTCATCTTCAATAAGCAAAATCTTCTTCATAGGCTCGCATTTTTAAAGTTGTTTAAAAGTGCGGCTTCAAGGGACCTTGGAAATTCTTTGGGTTCGATCAAAGCCAACTAAGAGACAACTAAAGTACTAAAAACATTCCGAAACCCTTAAAATCCTACTTAAAAAAAAGCAGTTTAATGTCCGGAAAACACCTGTTAATTGCATTAGTTGTCGACAAGTAACCGAACCAGCGGCAAAAAGTTCATTTTTTTTGAAATTCATTACATCCGTTTGCAGACCGGCATGTAACGTTTGCGTACCCGCAGCTCCCGGTCTGACTTAATGCCGTATACGCAGGAATGTAACCCGGGTTAATGAATCGCTGCTGAAAATTAATTTTTTTGACCCGGTAGCCCCCATAGACCCCCAGCAATGGGAAGTGGTCGCTGTATGTCACGGTATTAAGCGTATGAAGACGGAGAGAAGTGATACCCTCCGAGTAAAACTGGTTGTCAATCCGGAGCGTGCTGAGGGTTTTTCCATTGTAGGAGAATCCAAATCCCCGTCCTGACTCTTCAAAAGCATTCTTTAAGTACTTCTTCATCTCGCCGTATGAATACGAGTATGGCAGCTCGTTGAAATCGCCGACACAAATCACGGGATGAGGAGATTCGGCGATAAAAGCCGTCAGCTCCCCAATTTGCCGGCTTCGCTCAAATACACCGTTTTTCAGCCTGCGATAGACCATTTTTGCATCCCGTCGCTGGGCCTCAAAATCCTCAGAGTAAAGCGGATTAAAGCTTTTCAGCTGCATGGACTGGAGATGGGTATTGATAACACGAATCGTATCTTTGCCAGTGAGCACATCGACATAAGATATCCGATTGAAGCCATTTTCGCTGGCGAGAATATCGCCGCTAGCCAGGATGGGGAAGCGGGAAACCGTCAGAATGCCCACATTTGACGGGTGCAGGCGGCTCTCCCCGGAAAAATAGACGTTCAACCCCCTGTTTTCAAATAATTTAACCAGGTCAACATCGCCCTGCGCCAAAATCCGCGGAAATTCCTGGTAGCACTGTATATCGGCGTCATTGTCCAGCATCCAGTCAATCATGCTTTTCTGTACGTCAATCGCCCTGATCCAACCTTCCTCATCCATTTCAGGAAAAAAGCCCACATTAAAATCGCCGACATTGTAGCTCAACACTGAAAACAACGCGCTGTTGCCGGCATTGGGGCGGTTGAACCATGGTTTAACAGCTACGCTGCTCAACAAATAATTACCGCCGGCTACGAGCGCCGCAAGCAGAAACAGCGACGACCGCCTGAACCTGAGGAGCGCTACGACCAGCAATACGATGTTAAACACCAGCGCAAACGGGATAGCAAATGGTACCAGCCAGAGGTTGAACCGCTCCGAAGGCGGAATATTTCCCAAGGCGTAAACGCAGATAAAAACCGCAGCAGCAACAAGATTGAAGTACTTCACTACAAAATTTAGGATCAAGGGTCTAAATTTAAGATTAATATCCTGAGCGCCTCCAACCTTATTCCCCTATTTCCCTTAATCCCTAATCCCTCATCCGCTTCTTTCCGTATATTCCCGTATGACTACCCATCACTACAAAATCACAAACACCTGGACAGGAAATACCGGGAACGGTACACGCGACTACAAAGCCTATACGCGCGACCACGAGATCTCCGGCGAGGGGAAGCCGGTAATTTCCGGTTCTTCGGATCCTGCGTTCCGGGGAGATCCAGCTCGTTACTCACCGGAGGATTTGCTCGTGGCGGCCCTTTCGACGTGCCACATGCTTTCGTACCTCCACCAGTGCGCTGTCAACGGCGTTGTGGTGGTGGCATACACCGACAACGCAGAGGGTGTGATGGAGGAAAACGGCGACGGGAGCGGACAACTCACTAGCGTAACGCTACGTCCACGGGTTACCGTGTCTGACGCGTCGATGTTCGACAAAGCCCAGTCACTGCATACCGCCGCGAGCAAGAATTGTTTTATCGCGCGCTCGGTGAATTTTCCTGTTCTTCATAAACCGCAGGTCGCTGGCGAAAATCCTGCGACACAGGGCGCTACAAAGTGAGGTAGGCGGTGCTTTTTGTCCAGGACTTGCCTTTTGTCAATACATTCACGTAAATTCACGGCTTAATATTTCAGTTATGGCAGCCACCAGTTCCCGCGTCGCCATTGAGCGTGCGAAAGAATCGAAAATCAGCGAAGTTGACTTTAAAAATCTTGAATTCGGAAGTATTCTTTCTGATCATATGTTTGTCGTCGACTATAACGACGGTCAATGGCAAACTCCAAAAGTAGTACCGTTTACAAACATCAGCATCTCGCCGGCAATGCTGTCGCTACACTACGGTCAATCCGTGTTTGAGGGTATGAAAGCTTTCAGAACTCAGTCGGGCGATATCAATATCTTCCGGCCGCAGAAACACCTCGCACGGCTAAACCAGTCGCTGGAGAGAATGGTAATGCCGGCAGTACCGGAAGATATGTTTCTCGCCGGGTTACAGGCGTTGATCAGTACTGACCAACAGTGGGTACCTGATCGCGAGGATGGAACGCTTTACATCCGCCCGCTGGTATTTGCCACGGAAGCCCGCCTCGGCGTAAAGGTGTCGGATCATTATAAGCTGATGATCATGACTTCGCCTGTCGGACCGTATCAGAGCAAGCCGTATAGACTGAAAGTTGAGAATCATTTTGTGCGCACAGCGGAAGGCGGAACGGGTTTTGCGAAATGCGCTGGCAATTATGGTGGTGCGTTCTATCCGACAGATATTGCTCGCCAGGAAGGCTTTGACCAGATCCTCTGGACCGATCACAAAGAACACAAATACATCGATGAAGTGGGTATGATGAACGTCATGTTCGTCCTCGGCGGAAAACTCGTTACCCCCAAGTTGAACTCAGCAATCCTCGGAGGGGTGACACGCGACTCAATCCTCACGCTGGCCCGCGACATGGCGATCTATCCCGTAGAGGAACGGCGCATCTCAATGGACGAGATTACGGAGGGATTCAAGAAGGGAACACTTACCGAAGCATTCGGCACAGGAACAGCCGCAGTGGTGGCCCCCATTGCTGTCATCCACATCGACGGCGTCGACTACCAACTCCCCGATGCCGGACCAACAAGCTTCCAGGCACAGGTGAAGGAAAAGTTGAACAACATGCGACTCGGACTTGAGCAGGATCACTATGGATGGAATTATGTTGTCGCGTCGTGAGGCGTGAGTGGGGCGTTGCTCTAATCCAAAAAGTCCCTATACTTGCAGCATGGAACAAAAGAAATTACTGGCGCACCACGTTTTTTTCTGGCTGAAAAACCCGGATTCTAAAGAAGATCTTAACAAACTTCTCGAGGGCCTCAAAACTCTTTCCGGAATAGAAACCGTTCGGGGTCTGCACCTGGGCTTGCCGGCAGAAACGGAGAAGAGGTCGGTGATCGACGACAGCTACAGCGCGTCGGAACTGATCTTTTTCGACGATCTCGCGGGTCAGGACGCCTACCAGGTACACCCCCTTCATCTGAAATTCATAGAAGACTGTTCGCACCTCTGGTCGAAAGTTGTTGTGTACGATTCAATGGATATTTAGTTCCCTGGCGGCAAAACTGCTTAGTGTTCCAACTAACAACGCACTCACCGTGTCTTGTTAGTACACCGAGGGTCCATGCTTAAAAAATTACGTTTTCTCCTGATCGTCTCTCTGCTCTTTTCCAGCGCTGTAGTCTCCGCGCAGAAGGGAGCAGGTTCACCAAAAATTATCATCGAGAGCGGGCTGGAGGTCTTTGGTATTAAACCGGTAGACCGGCCCTATATACGCGACGACTATCCCGCACAGGGTAGCCGTTCGGGAGGCATAGGTGGTACCTTCCTGACCGTGTTCGCTGGCGTAAAGACCGAGTGGATGACACAGTCAGAGCGCTTCGGCTTCTCAGCTGGCTTGCGGTACACACTCCTGGGCAGCACGATCGGCAAACGCTCCTTCCCGTACCATGATTATTTCTATTTCCTTCACCGCGAGTCAGGGACCACAACGGAGTACCTGACGATACGAATGCTCTACGAGGAATCGCATTACATCGGTATTCCACTGGAGGTGAGGTTTTATCCGGCAGCAGACAGAAACGCACGGTGGTATTTCAATGCGGGCGGCGAACTTGCCCGGCGGGTAGCCACCAATCTGGAGGCTAATTTCCGTAGTGCTTCCATGATGATTTTCAATGAGAATGTCGCCGAGATCGTCGGGAGTGCCAACGATTGGTACACCTGGATATATATCGGTGGCGGAGTCCGCGCTGGACGCGACCGGCAATGGACGTTCGGGTTGAACATTCCGGTTATTCTTAGCGAGAATGCTTCAAGTCTTAATACACCGCGGCCTGCTATCGGCTTGCATCTTCAGTACGCTATTCCGACAAGAAACTATGAAAACCAATAGCACATTCGCACCTTGCTGTATCCGGAGCCTGGCACTTGTATCGTTCCTCCTCCTGATGAGCACATGTGCGAAGGACGATCTTGAACGGTCGATCTTTATTCGCGATCCGGAGTACCCCGAGCTGCCCGCTTATTCAGAATGGGGGCTCAATACTTTCGGGGCATTTATCGACCGCATCCCGTTTATTTCCAACGAAATCGAAACGCCGGCTAAGGTATCGTCCTATCCGGAGAAAACAGCGTTTCAGTTTTCAGGCCAGAAAGGCATTAACTACGTAAGCTATAGCCCCGGCTATCCTGCTTTTTTTATAAAATTTATTTTACCACTGGAAAAGCCTGCGACCTATTACGACCTTACAGCACTTCACAACTCGTCGTGGGATCTTACAGATCCCGATGTGGTAGTGACGATGGCGGAAGAGGGCGCTCCGGATACACTGGAAATCCTCAACGGAACGCTGCATTTCGTACGAGCACAACGACTGTTGGTGGACCAGGTCCCAACGCAGGCTATCCTGTCGGGTGTATTTGAGTTCAATGCGAACCACGACGGGTCGCCCTTATCGGTTTCAAACGGAAGGTTTGACGTTGGCGTTAGCGATCACAACTTCTTTAATTACTGAGCCTCCGACGGTTATGCAAAGCGAAGGATGCCTTACGATCCGCGCCTGATCAGCGCCATATAAAATCCATCGAATCCATCCGATGGCAGGATGTGCTTTTCAGCGACGAATTCAAATCCGGGTTTTTCCGAAAGAAAGCGACGCACCTGTCCTTCATTCTCAGACGGAAGGACGCTGCATGTAGAATAGACCATCAGTCCTTCGGGTTTGAGCATATCGCAATAATCGGCAAGTATATGTTGCTGGAGTTCTCTTACTTCGTCAATAAAGGCGGGCGATAGTTTCCATTTTGCATCGGGGTTTCTCTTAAGGACCCCTAACCCCGAGCAAGGAACATCCAGCAGCAGGCGGTCGGCCGAGTTTGCCTGGCGTTTTATCACCTTACCCGATTCGATGATCTTGGATTCGAGATTGCTGACACCTGCCCTGCGGGCACGCTTTTGCAACTCATCGAGTTTCCACTGTTCCGTATCCATCGCGACGATACGGCCCTTATTTTTCATAAGGGCGGCGAGGTGCAGGCTCTTTCCACCGGCGCCCGCGCAGGCATCGATCACACGCATGCCGGGTTCGACGCGGAGGAATGGCGCGATAGCCTGTGATCCGGCATCCTGCACTTCAAACAGTCCTTCCTTGAAGGAGGGAGAGCTAAAGATGTTTCGACGTTCGCGCAGCACCAGCGCATCGGGATAGTGGTCTACAGAAAGAGTTTCTATACCCTCTTCCGACAGTGCGTTCTGCAGTGCTACCTTTGATGTTTTGATAGTATTTGCGCGGATGACAACCGGTGCCATCTCGTTGAGCGCTTCCAGTTCTTTTTCCCACGTCTCTTTCCCCAGTTCGCCTTCGCCAAGGTCATCAAGCCAGTCGGGTATTGACTCCCGGGTTCGCCGGGTGTAAAACCGGTCCTTCGCTTTTTCGTGAATCGCTCTCGGAGAAAGTCCCTCAAACTCTTCCCATTCCGGTAGATCTACCTTGCTCAATACGCACCACACTCCGAGCAATTTCCAGAAGTCGTTGCCTTTTACCTGGCCAAGTTCGCGGAACCACCGGTACCATCGCACAACGTCGTAGGTTGTCTCGGCAATGAAACGGCGGTCGCGCGCCCCCCATCGCGGGTTTTGTTTCAGTACCTTTTCGATCACCTTGTCGGCGTAGCGGTTCTCCTCAAATATCAGCCGAAGTGATTCAACCACTGCCTCCGACGTACTGCGATGTAATTTCATAGAATATCATTGCAAAGGTATAAATAATACGAGAGGATAACGTGCCAGTAGTGGCTTAGTGGCCTAAAAACAATCCCCTTTAGTGTCTTTGCCGCCTAAAAAAAATCCCCTACCTTGACATTCCCAATACCCATTTACAATCAAATCCATGAAAAGAAGAAACTTCATCGCTAACGGGATAGCCGTTGCTGCCACCGCAATTCCACTTAGTAAGTCAATGGCAAACGCCCACCCCGATGGAATCCTGGCAGCGGAAAACACCTTCAAATGCAACTTTGCACCCCATGCGGGAATGTTCGCCAGCCATGCAGGAAAAAATTTCATAGACCAGATCAAGTTCATGCACGACCAGGGCTTTCGTGCTATCGAAGATAACGGCCTTCTGAAACGCTCCGTTGAAGAGCAGGAGAAGATCGGCCAGGAACTCGCGCGTCTGGGAATGACCATGGGGGTGTTTGTAGTCGATGGTGGCGAAAACTGGAAGGTATCTCTCACAACCGGGAAACAGGAATTCAAGGATACCTTCATCGCCACTTGCCGGAAATGCGTCGATGCTGCCAGGCGTGTAAATGCTAAGTGGATGACGGTGGTTCCCGGCTTCTTTGAACGCAACCTGCCGATGGGCATCCAGACATCAAATGTAGTCGACGCTCTTCGGTACGGCGCCGAGGTATTCGAGCCTCATGGTCTCATCATGGTGCTTGAACCACTTAGCGACACACCTGACCTTTTCATGCGCTATTCAGACCAGACCTTTGCGCTGTGTAAAGCCGTGAATAGTCCCTCCTGTAAAATCCTGTACGATGTATATCACATGCAGCGCAACGAGGGAAACCTGCTGCCCAACATTGATAAGTGCTGGGATGAAATCGCCTACTTCCAGATCGGCGATAATCCGGGCAGAAAAGAGCCGACAACCGGTGAGATCAATTACAAGAACCTGTTCCAGCACGTCCATGACAAAGGCTACCGCGGTGTTTGGGGAATGGAACACGGAAACGCCAAAACCGGTAAAGAAGGAGAACTCGCGTTGATAAAAGCCTACAGGGAGTGTGATGTGAAATAAACGAATACCTGATACATGCGATCTCGCGTTCTTTGCCTTGGTCTTTCGATGTGCTTACTCGTCGCATCGGCAAACGCACAGTTCCTGAAGGACCTGAAAGATGCGGCAAGCAAAAAAGTACAGACGCTTGCTACGAAAGAGAATCTTGACAAAGCGAAAAGCTCACTGCTGAAGCGCATGGAGAGTGCTCGGGCGGAGTTCGACTCTACCGACTTCGATTACGCGATACTCATCAGCGACAACGCGGGCTTATTCGACATCAAAGAGAAAGGAGAACGACTCGCGAGGGCTTCTTCGTTTGTGACACTGGGAACATCCTATTACAACAACACGGAACTGACAGACGAAGAGCGCGCACGCCTCCTGTTGCAGACGGGCGAAGTGTTATATGGCGCGGGTAGCTTTGCCGCCGCGGAGAAGCGTTTCAGTGCTGCGAAGACTGTCTACGAAGATGCCTCGCTCACGGA
Organism: uncultured Roseivirgaceae bacterium; assembly: GCA_964493505.1. Lineage (GTDB taxonomy): Bacteria > Bacteroidota > Bacteroidia > Cytophagales > Cyclobacteriaceae > Chryseosolibacter. The sequence goes on along the minus strand of CAZBNP010000011.1, from coordinate 54,596 downwards.
AAACCTGGGCTATCTGAGGACGATCTCAAACCAGGGCCTGCTGTACGCGACTATGGGCCGTTATACACAGGCGGAAGGGTTCACAGTAGGTGCACTCAATCTCCGAAAAGAAAAATTCGGCGATGATCATATTGCAATAGCCGCTTCGCTCAACAATTACGGCGTGCTGCATTACAATCTCGGACGATACAACGAAGCCGAGAAAACACTAGCCAGTGCGTTGGATATCGTCGCCGCCAATCATCTGGGGTCATCGATGCAGGCCGGCATTATCCTCAATAATCAGGCGATGCTTTTCCAGACCATCGGACGATTTGATGAGGCGGAGACTACGCTGAAACAGGCGATCGATATCGGCGAGCGACTGCAAAGCAAGAGATCGAAGAACCATCTCAAGTTCCTTTCAAATCTTGCTCTGCTTTATCAACAAATGGGTAAGTACAGCGAAGCAGAAAACATCTACCTCGGTATGGAGCGTCGTCTGGGGAAAAACAACCCTGATTACGCAAGCATGCTGAGCAATCAGGCTGCCTTGTATATGCTCATGGGCAAGCAGGATAAAGTTGAAAACCTGCTTCGCACGGCCGCCGCGATCTACAAAAGCAACTTCGGCGAAAACAACCCGGCGTTTGCCCGGGTGACCAGCGACCTGGGAAACTTCTGCCGCATCAATGGTCGATACAGCGAGGCTTTGCCGCTGCTACAACACGCATTGGGCATTCGCGAAAACACACTTGGAAAAAATCATCCCCACTACGTCCAGTCGCAGGAAGACCTAGCGATATTACACTGGAAGAATCAGGCACCCGACCAGGCTTATGGTCTCTACCAGGAGGTAATGCAAAAGTCACTCGACTTCATCAACACTTACTTTCCGCCGATGAGTGAGGCGGAGAAGACGAAATACTGGGATGTGTTGTCGCCACGGTTCCAGCGTTTCTACAACTTCGCGATCGAAGCCAGTTCTGCAATACCGGCAATCGTCAACGATATGTTCGATTACCAGGTCGCAACAAAAGCGCTGCTGCTCAATTCCACAAACAAGGTTAAACAAAGCATCTTCGCCAGTCAGGACGGGTTGCTGATCAGGGATTATCTCACATGGATCGATCAGAAGGAACAGCTCGCCAGGCTCTACGCCTATTCAAAAGCGGAACTCGGACAGCAAAGTATTAATCTCGACTCGATCGAAAGATCAACAAATGCAATGGAAAAGAGCCTCTCGGAGCGGTCAAAGGAATTCTCCGACGGATATACCACTTCCGGCATCCACTTCGCGCAGATCCGCGATCTCCTGGCTGACAATGAAGCTGTGATTGAAATGATCCGGGTGCGGAGATTCGACCAGTTGTTTGCGAATGATGCACGCTACGTCGCATTGGTATTGTACAAGGGGCTCTCTGCACCGATTCTGAAGGTTCTTGACAATGGACAGCAACTCGAAACCCGGTATGCGAAGTTTTACCGAAATGCCGTACAGCAGAAAGTAGCCGATGACTACTCCTACGACCAGTACTGGGCGGCGATAGAGCCGGAACTCAAAGGAAAAAGAGCCATCTATTTCTCCCCGGATGGCGTCTACAACCAAATCAACCTCAACACACTGAAACGTCCGAATACCACCGATTACCTCGTCGGTCGTTACGACTTCACGATTCTCGGCAACTCAAAAGATCTTATCGCACTGAAGAAAAAGAAAGTCCCGGCAGCTGCGAAGAGTGCCATGCTCATCGGCTTTCCCGATTATCAGGGAGCAACCATTGCGGCGCTTCCGGGAACGAAAGTTGAAGTCGACGGTATCGCGACAGTCCTGAAAAGGTCGGGCTATAAACTACAGGTGTTGACGCAGACGCTCGCAACAGAGTCGGCGTTGAAGGAAGTGAGAAGTCCCGAGTTACTTCACATCGCCACACATGGGTATTTTCTAGAAGACGTTGAAAGCACAGGATCGGCGTTTGGGGTTAACCTTGAGAACGCAGGCCACAACCCACTGCTTCGCTCCGGTCTGATGCTGGCCGGTGCGGCGAAGACTACGAGTGGCGCTGGCACGCCGAACCTGTCGAGCAACGACAACGGTATTCTCACCGCCTATGAGGCGATGAACCTGAACCTGGATGGAACACAACTCGTCGTCCTTAGCGCATGTGAAACCGGACTCGGCGATGTCAGGGCGGGTGAGGGTGTTTACGGATTACAGCGTGCCTTCCTCGTAGCCGGTGCCGATGCGCTGATCATGAGTCTCTGGAAAGTAGACGACCGTGCCACACAGGAACTAATGAATAGTTTCTACACCAACTGGACCAAACTACGCGACAAACAGAAGGCGTTCAAGCAAGCTCAGATACAACTTATGACAAAATACAAGGACCCCTATTACTGGGGCGCGTTTGTGATGATGGGACAATAAAGTAAGATGGACACGACCGTTGAATCTTGATTTTTTACTACCTTCACACCAAATTCAGAGTTATGTACACCGGTCTCCTTTTCGCGCATTCTTACCTCCGTTATATTATCCTGATCCTGCTGGTGGTCGTGATTATCACGTCCCTGTCAGGACTTCTGGGTAAAAAGCCCTATACAGCGACCGACAACAAACTCAGCCTTTACCTGTTTATCGGCACCCACCTGCAGCTCTTGCTCGGGCTGGTACTGTTCCTGGTAAGTCCGGCTGTACAGTTCTCAGGCGAAGCAATGAAGAATCCGGAAACTAGATATTGGCTTGTCGAGCACAACACCGCTATGCTCATCGCGATTGTATTGATCACCCTTGCCAGAACAACGTCGAAGAAGATGAGTGTGGCGACGGCCCGGCACAAGCGGATGTTCATATTCAACCTGATCGCGTTAGTGATCATCATCGCCACAATCTCCATGAGTGGACGAGATTTCCTTTTATTCCGCTGATAATTGCGGTAAATTGAAGTTACAGGTCGCCTGTTCGCAGGATCTATCATATTGTAAGGACTGAACTTTTTACCTAACCCCCTACCTATGAGACCGTGTCTTACACTGATCTTTATAGCTTTTTGTTTCACCGCTTTTTCCCAGGAGGTTTCGGAAAGATATGAGCTTGTGAAGATGGACAAAACCGTGAATACGTTCCGGCATGAGGCAGCCCCCGTGGTCTCACCGGATGGAAGCACGCTGTATTTTTTCGTGCAAAATCATCCTGAGAACACCCACGGCAAAGACGATACCCAGGACATCTGGCTCTCGAAAAAGGATGAGAACGGTGTATGGTCCGCCGCCGAGCATCTCACCTCCCCTTTCAATATTCACAAATCCAACCAGGTCTTTACTGTCCTCCCTGACGGAAGTCTCTTTATTAAAGGAGGGAAGAGACGGGGATCAAAAGGGTTCTCAATCGTCACTCCCGCCCGTCAACACTTCGAACTGAATGTGGCTGATTTCGACAAGATGAACAACGGGAGGTTTTACGGTGCCACTATGTCTACGGACAGAAAGCACATCATCATGTACTTCAGTGAAAGGAACAACAGTGCGATCAGCGACCTGTATGCAAGCCACCTGTTGTCCGAAGGCAAATACTCCCGGCCGGAGAAACTCGGTCTCAGCACAAATATGGATGAAGTTGGTCCTTTCATCAGCCCGGACCAGACAACGCTGTATTTCGGTAGCGGGCGAATGGCCCCGGGACGACAGGGTGGCGTCGATATTTATAAATCAAAGAGACTCGACGACTCATGGATGAATTGGTCGGAGCCGGTCAATCTCGGAAAACCGATCAATACCGCGGCACTCGACTTCTATTTTACAATAGATGCGCAGGGTAATATCTTCACAAGCCGCGCCAACAAAGCTCTGGAAGGGGCGCAACTTGACCTCTATGTGCTGGTGCCAAAAACCTTCGCGATTACCCTCGCAGGAAATGTTTACAACAAAAAAACCAACGATCCCCTCCAGGCTAACGTCGAAATCCGTCTGGCTGACCAGGACGCAATGACTTTGCGGTCTGACGCCTCGGGGAAGTTCGAGTCGCGGATCCCGGAAGTGAGTGGATACGCATTGTCCGCCAGCCTTGACGGTTTCCTCCCCGGCTCCGCATCGGCGACAATTCCGCTTCTTTACAGCGACACCACTATCTACGTAGATGTCGCCCTCGAACCTATCGCAAAAGATCTTATACTTCAGGGAACAGTTTTCGACCAGAAAACGAATAAGACAATTCCCGCCAACCTTGAAATGGTAGTGAGAGAAAAGCCGGGAGCCTCGCGGAAAGTCAGGGCATCAGCCGGTTCGTACTCCGAAAAGATCGATGACCTGGGGTGGTACATTATCACCGCATCTGCCGAAGGGTACCTGAACACAGTGGATAGTGTGTGGGTCAATGATCGCGACGTAACACCGGTAACCAAAGACATCGTACTACAGCCAATCGAGATCGGTGTCACCGTAAGGCTCAAAAACATCTATTTCGACTTCGACAAAACAACACTGAAGAACGAGTCCTTTCCCGAACTGAACAAAGTCGTCGACCTCCTGAAACAAAATCCTTCAGTGGAAATTGAAATCTCGGGCCACACCGACAACAAGGGTTCTGACGAATACAACGAGACCCTTTCGCAGGGACGGTCTGAGGCGGTGGTTTCCTACATAATCAGCCAGGGAATCGACAGCTATCGTCTTACGGCGCGTGGTTACGGTGAATCTAAACCGATCGATACGAACGACTCCGACGAAGGCAGAGCTAACAACCGAAGGGTTGAGTTTACTGTGATGGCGAAATAGTATCAGAGTTCATCTGACTCCGCGGCAGCCGATGATGCTCTTTGTTTCATCGTACTGAATGGGTTCACCTGAATATAATCCCTGATGATCGGGATTGTCTCCTCTACGGTATTCGCGGATATCACTTTATACGTTCCGATATTTTTGAAGAATCGGACGGTGGTCTCATCCTGGCGAAGGAGGATCACTTTCTTGTTTTCCTTTATCGCGAGCGCGACTTCGGACGCCGTTCCCGCAGCCATGCCAATAACCACCAGGATACGGCTGGAAAGCACGTTGATAATATTGCGGCCACTACCCATACCTGTCACGATCCTGATATCAGCCTCTTCTGACGAGTTGAGTGAAGTATCGGTGGGAAGAACACCTACAGTCAGTCCATTAGCTTCATGGGCGCCCTTCATCGCGGCCTCCATTATGCCGAAGCTCCTGCCCCCGGTGAGTACGACCCAGCCCTCCCGCGCAACGGCTTTGCCGAGTGCAAATGCCAGTTCATTCTCCTCGGGCGTGGCGCTCTCGCCCGGACCCATAATTCCTACAATCGGTTTTGACATAGCTTTTAAGTTGTCTCCAAATTTAGATGATCGGTTGACAAAGGGCAAACGGCAACCTTCCAACCGAAAAAAACCTACGCGATTGTAACATCCTCCGTATTTTAGCGTCTTGTAACTGAATCTCAGCAATGGACCTGGAAGCTTTCGAAAAGAAGATACTGCCGGTAAAAAGCAAGCTTTTTCGCTTCGCTTTCCGCTTTCTCGGCAGTGAGGAGGAAGCCAAAGACATCGTGCAAGAGGTTTTCATCCGCGTCTGGAATAATCGCGGTCAAATGGATGATATCAGGAATTGGGAAGCATGGTGCATGCGTCTTACCCGCAACCTTTCACTTGACCGCATTCGCAAGATGAATCGCAATGACACACAGACGCTGGAAGCGACATTTGAACTAAGGCACGATGCATTGACACCATACGAATCGACTGAGATGGTTGAGAATATGAAGAAAGTTGCGGAAGCCATCGCAAGCTTACCCGATAAGCAGCGCCAGGTAATTCACCTTCGCGACGTTGAAGGGTATAGCTATCAGGAGATTTGCGACATTCTCCAGATCGATATGAATCAGGTTAAGGTGAACCTGTTCCGCGCGAGAAACACCGTCAGGGAAAAAATCACAAAAATTGACGCCTATGGACTCTGACAATAACGAGATAGACAGGCTGCTGGAGAAGTACTGGAACTGCGAGACCACCGTTGAGGAAGAGAACCAGTTGCAGGATCACTTCACGACCGAATCGCGCCAGGAGGCAGCGGCACTGTTTCAATACTTCCGCAACCAACGAAGTACCGCGCTTTCCGACCCGACTTTCGATACTAAAGTCATGTCAAAAGCAAAACACCCCTCTGGGCGCGTGATTACGCTCCTTTATAATAGCATGCGCATAGCGGCTGGTGTTGTCGTACTCGTGCTAGCCGTATGGCTTGTCAGGCTTGAATTGCGGGAAAGCTCGCCAACAGGAACTGCCGATACCTACAACGATCCGGACAGAGCATTCGAAGAAACGAAGCGAGCGCTTATGATGATCTCACGGAGTTTCAACACAGCCGAAAAACACGCCAAAAAGATAAATCTCTTCAACGAAGCGCAGGAAGAAATCCGCAGCCCGGAAGGGGAACAAAAACTTTGAAATTCTGAATCAGCACAAATCAACGAATATGAAAAAAATTGCAGCAGTAATGGTATTAATGATGACGCTGACCGCCTCGAAAGGCCAGGATGTTATCTCGAAATTCTTCAGCAAATATCAGAATGACGAAACCTTCACCAACGTAACGATTTCCAGCAAGATGTTCGGACTTTTTACCCAAATGGAGGTGACCAACGCGGAGGATCAGGAAGTGCTTGACGCTATCAGCAAGCTCAAAGGCCTGAAGATACTCGCCAAAGAAAATGCGGAAAATTCCAGGGCCTTGTACAAGGAAGCCATGTTACTCATTCCGAAACAATTCGAAGAACTGATGTCAGTGCGCGATAAAGACAAAGACATGAAATTCATGATCCAGGAAAATGGTGGGAAGATCTCGGAAATGCTGATGGTCGTAGGCGGCGAAAAGGAATTTATGATCATGAGCCTCATTGGAGAGATCGACCTTAAACAGGTTTCGCGTATCGGTAGCAAGATGAACATCAAAGGACTGGAGAACCTCGAAAATATCGACAAAAAACAGTTCGCTCCTCCGGCAAAGGACAACTCCCGAGACAACTCAAGAGAGCGAAATTAGGTCTATGAACCACGCACTAATTACAGCCGCCTTCCTCGCCATCGCTATCGGCACGTCAGGTCAGAGTAACACGACCGAATCGCTTCGTACACGACATTCCGGCGCGCTGAATTTATTCTTCTACAAGAATACCCTGCGCATGCTTAACCAGACAGATGACCGGGAGTTCGATGAGCTGACCAAAGACATCGAAAAGATGCGCTTCATGCTCATCAACAAAGCCGAGGAAAAGTTCGGAGACACAGATTACCGGAATCTCGTATCTGACTACCAATCCGAACAATTCGAAGCCGTCATGACCAGTCGTCATGACGGAAAGAACTTCGACGTCTACCTGAAAGAGAAAGAGGGAAAGACAAAGGGTATACTCGTGCTCGTCAATGACAGCGAGAATCTCTACATACTCGACATCCTCGGAAAAATCGCGCTTGATAAGATCACAAGTTTTTATGACAAAATCGATCAGACTACCGATATTGGTATGAGGATAAGACAATTCTCCAATCATGAACACGACAATTGATATTCATTTCCCAACCCCATCTCGCTGATATAACGCTCTCCCCTTGAATAACGTCCTGTCGATCACCGGTCTCAGCAAGCACTTCGGACGAATCAAAGCCGTAAACAACCTTGATCTGGAAGTTGCCGCCGGGCAAGTCTTTGGAATGCTGGGGCCCAACGGGAGTGGAAAAACAACCACGCTCGGAATGCTGATGGGAGTGATCAATCCCACATCGGGTAGCTTCTCCTGGTTCGGGCAGCTGCCCGGTAACGAGATCCGAAAAAGGATCGGCGCCGTGCTTGAGCACCCGATCTTCTACCCCTACCTCAGCGGTCAGCGGAACCTGGAACTGAATGCGATGATCAAGCAATGTCCGGTTGAAAACATTCCGAAGGTGCTGGAACTTGTCGAGCTCACGGCGCGGAAAGACGACAAGTACCGGACCTACTCGCTCGGTATGAAACAGCGCCTGGCAATAGCCTCGGCGTTACTCAACGATCCGACGGTCCTGATACTGGATGAGCCCACGAACGGACTGGACCCCATGGGCATCGCCGAAATCCGCGAACTGATCATAAAGATTGCCGCAAACGGCAAGACAATCATTCTTGCCAGTCACTTGCTTGACGAGGTGCAAAAGGTCTGTACGCATTTTTGCGTACTAAAGAGGGGTAATCTCATTTACAGCGGACTGGTCTCCATGGTAGGAGAAGGTCGCGAAACGGTGGAGGTATTCGCAGATACACCCGAATTTCAAAAACTTCTAACCAACTTCGAGGGCGCGAACTCCGTGAGCCGCGAAAACGGTCGATACGTGGTGGCCATGCGCGAAGGCTACGACTCCGGCGCGCTAAACCGGTTTCTTTTTAGCCAGGGGGTCGTTGCCTCCCACCTCGTCACACAAAGGAAGAGCCTTGAAAAGCAATTCCTCGAGATCCTTTCCAGTTCCTGAAACATTTGAACGATGCTGCACCTGCTCAGAATAGATCTCAAGAAACTCGTACACTACCGCACATTCTGGATTGTGTGCGGGCTGTACTTTATCACGCTCGCATTCTTTACAGCCAGCGGCATGGAGTTGTTGAAATGGCTTGGGCGTACTTTCGAAGAGTTCGGATCGAACCTGAACATCAACCGGATACCTATCTATCATTTCCCCGATGTCTGGCTGAACCTCATATACATCGGCGGAATCTTTAAAATAGTAATCGGTATAATGACCGTGATCTCGATAACCAACGAATTTCAGTACCGCACGGTGCGGCAAAATATTATTGACGGACTTAGCCACTGGCAGTTCCTTGCCAGCAAGATATTGACAAATCTGTTGCTGAGCTTACTGAGCGTGACGATGATCATGGTCATTAGTCTCATTACCGGGTTGATATACACCCCGGAGTTAAGCTGGTCGAACGTTTTCGCAGACATGGAGTTTCTGCTGGCGTATCTCATAGAGATCTTCGCATACCTTTCATTCGCGCTGATGATAGGTATACTGGTTCGCCGTTCCGGCCTGACAATTATATTGTTGTTGCTCGCGCCGATGATCGAAATTATCATTCGCGAGAATATAAATGATTACGTACCCTTTCTGGTTCAGTTCCTTCCCCTGGAAAGCATTTCGAACCTCGTTCCACTTCCGTTCAGCCGATATGCGTTCCAGGAAATCCGCGACTATTTGACACCCTCGTCCGTCGCTATCGCCGGTGTATGGACGTTTCTGTTTAATTATTTCAGTTACCTTCGTTTGAAAGGGTCCGATGTGTGAGGTCCCCGGGGCCAAAAAGCCCACGACTTCTTACTAACATTCGTTAACTCCAAAAATATTTTCTGTGTTTCTCTTGAATTCTACTTGAATATTCTTGAAAATTGTGGACACACGAAATAATATGATCACCTCCAACGATATGACTAGCCTCTTTAACCGTACCGCAAACGTGGGAAATTCGGTTTTAGTGCTTCTTATCGTGCTTGTGGGTATTTATAAACCCTCGGGGGCTGCCATGGTGTAAAAATTGTAAAAGATATTTATTAACCGCCCCTGAGAAATCCGGGGCGGTTTTGTTTTATAAAGGCCTTAACAAACTAACAGTTGTAAATAATATGTACTACACGCGGGATACGATCCTGTTTATGGACGGCAAGTTCATCAAAGCCGCTGATGCACATGTCGACCCTTTCAGCCAGACGCTGCATTACGGCTTTGGAGTGTATGAAGGGATCCGTTCCTATAATACTGTAAACGGTGTTAAAGTATTCAAGGCGTACGAGCACTTTGAGCGTCTGAAGAGCAGCTGTGCACAATTGGGTATTCCATTCAATTACGACGCCGACGAACTCACGCAGGTAGCGTATCAGCTATTGGAGAAGAACAACCTGACTGACGCATATCTCCGCCCCCTGGTCTTCTGCGGCCCGAACATGCGGCTGACAAAGGCGCCGGAAACACATTTTATGATCGGCACATGGAAATGGGCCAAGTACCACGGCGAGAAATTGTTGAAACTGTGTGTTTCATCTTATCACAGACCCACTTTTAAAATTGATGCTAAGATCACCGGTCATTACGTCAACAACATCCTTGCAACCAGCGAAGCCAAATCGCGAGGCTACGACGACGCCCTGATGCTGGATGTCAATGGCAACGTAGCCGCCGGCCCTGCCGGGAACTTCTTTCTCGAAAAAGACGGCATACTATACACCCCGCCGCCCGGGAATATATTTCCGGGAATTACACGCCAGGTGGTAATGAATATATGCAGGGCACTGGATATCACCGTTGTTGAGAAGAACATCAACCCGCAGGAATTTGAGTCGGCAGACAGTGCTTTCCTGTGCGGAACCGCCGTCGATATTGCCGGGATAGAATCCATCGACGCCAGTTCGTTCGGAAAGGAGTGGAAGGATAGCCTGGGTGCAATCGTACAACAGGCTTACCGGTGCCAGGTGCTTGACCGGTCGTTCAGTTATGTAATAATTTAATAGTTGACAGTTTATAAATAATGAATAAGTACAGTAGAACACTCACACAAGACCCTTCACTTCCGGCTGCGCAGGCGATGTTGTATGGAATAGGGCTGACGGACGAAGATCTGAACAAAGCGCAAGTCGGCGTTGTTAGCACTGGTTACGATGGCAACACCTGTAACATGCACCTCAATCAGCTTGCTCAGGAAGTAAAGTCGGGTGTTTGGGACAGTGATCTCGTTGGACTCATCTTCCACACGATCGGTGTCAGCGATGGTATGAGCAATGGCACGGAAGGGATGCGATATTCGCTGGTAAGCCGGGAAGTTATTGCCGATTCAATTGAAACAGTCTGTGGTGCACAGTATTACGACGGGCTGATCGCGGTAGTGGGGTGCGACAAAAATATGCCCGGCGCCCTGATAGCGATGGCCAGACTGAATCGCCCTGCGATCATGGTGTACGGTGGTACGATTGCCGGTGGTGACTGGAAAGGAAAGGAACTCAATATTGTTTCCGCGTTTGAAGCGCTTGGAGAAAAGATCGCCGGAAAGATAACGCCGGAAGATTTCAAGGGTATCATTAAGAATTCATGTCCCGGTGCCGGTGCCTGTGGAGGGATGTACACGGCTAACACGATGGCTTCTGCCATCGAGGCAATGGGCATGTCGCTACCGTACTCCTCATCGAACCCTGCGGTAAGCAAGGAGAAATCGGAAGAGTGTCGTCAGGCCGGAAAGGCGATGTATCATCTGCTTAAGAATGATATCAAACCACTCGATATCATGACACGCGAATCATTCGAGAATGCCATTACGGTGGTTATGGCGCTGGGGGGTTCAACCAACGCAGTGCTTCACCTTCTGGCGATGGCCCGTGCGGCAGCCGTCGATCTTTCGCAGGATGACTTCCAGCGCATATCTGACAAGACACCAATGCTCGCTGATCTGAAACCGAGTGGAAAATATCTGATGGGAGAATTGCATCGGATCGGTGGGGTGCCTGCAGTGATGAAATACCTTTTAGACAAAGGATTCCTGCGCGGCGACTGTATGACTATCACCGGAAAGACACTGCGGGAAAATCTGCAGGATGTGAAGCCACTGGATTTCCAAACGCAGGATGTAATCATGCCGTTAGAACATCCGATCAAGGCTACCGGCCACCTTCAGATTCTCTATGGCAATCTGGCAGAGGCCGGATCGGTCGCGAAGATCACCGGCAAGGAGGGTGAAAAATTCACCGGTCCTGCTCGCGTCTTCAACGGGGAGTTCGAATTGGTAGCCGGTATAGAAAGCGGAAAGGTAAAGGCCGGCGATGTAGTCGTTATCCGGTATGTCGGTCCGCGTGGTGCTCCCGGTATGCCGGAGATGCTGAAGCCCACCTCGGCAATTATGGGTACAGGCCTCGGCAAGTCCGTCGCGCTTATCACTGATGGACGCTTTTCGGGGGGAACACACGGCTTCGTGGTTGGCCACATTACGCCGGAAGCATTTGAGGGTGGACTTATCGCACTCGTGGAAGAGAATGACACGATCGAAATAGACGTTCGAAACCATAAGATTAATCTTCTCGTTGACGAGCAAACGCTCACTAAGCGCCGGGCTGTATGGAAAGCTCCCGAGCCCAACGCGAAGAAAGGAATTTTGTTCAAGTATGCTAAACAAGTAAAAACTGCTGCCGATGGATGCGTTACTGACGAAGACTGAGACAAAGCCTCAGGGCGAAAAAGAAGCTGGCAAAAAGATCTCCGGAGCTGAGATTCTGTTGCGGTCCCTGATTGCTGAAAATGTAGAAACAATTTTTGGGTATCCCGGCGGAGCGATCATGCCCGTCTATGATGCGCTCTATAGCTTTCAGAAAGAACTGAAGCATATTCTCGTGCGTCATGAGCAGGGCTCTATTCACGCGGCCCAGGGATTCGCGAGAGTTTCCGGCAAACCCGGTGTGGTATTCGCCACGTCCGGGCCGGGTGCAACAAACCTGGTCACAGGTCTGGCTGACGCCTTGATCGATTCAACACCTCTTGTGTGTATCACCGGCCAGGTATTCGCTCACTTACTGGGAACGGATGCTTTCCAGGAAACCGATGTCGTTAACACAACGATTCCGGTGACGAAATGGAACGTTCAGGTAACGGAAGCAAAGGATATCGCTCCCGCAGTTGCGAAAGCATTTTACATTGCTACTACCGGCAGGCCGGGACCTGTTCTCATAGACATTACGAAGAACGCTCAGAACGAAATGATCGAAGAGGCCGAGTACCAACGCTGCTCATCAGTGCGTACTTACAAGCCGACGCCGGTATTGCAAATGGACCAGGTGGAAGCTGCGGCGGAACTTATCAACAATGCAAAACGTCCGTACATCCTCGTGGGGCAAGGTGTGTTGTTGTCCAACGCAAGCAAAGAATTGCTGGCGTTTATCGAAAAGACCGACATTCCGGTAGCCGCTACGCTGCTGGGGCTCGGAGCGTTTCCGGCAGACCATTCGAACTACGTGGGCTTTCTTGGAATGCACGGCAACTACGGACCGAACCTGAACACCAATGAGTGCGATGTGCTTATCAGTATCGGTATGCGCTTCGATGACAGGGTAACCGGTAATGTAAGCCGTTATGCCAAACAGGCGAAGATCATTCACATAGACATTGATAAGGCGGAGATCAATAAAATCGTCAAGGCCGACGTCCCTGTCCATGCCGATGCGAAAGAAGCGTTGCTGGCATTAACCAAATACTGCAACCCGAACAACCACGAAGCCTGGCGCCAGACGTTTCACAAACTGAACCAGGTTGAGTATGAAAAGGTCACTCACCGCGAGCTGAACCATCCGCAAGATGTCCTTAAAATGGGTGAGGTCATCAATCATCTCTCCAAGATGACGAATGGCGAGGCAATCGTCGTCTCCGATGTTGGCCAACACCAGATGGCTACATCGCGGTACTATAAATATAAGCAGCCGCGCACAAATGTAACGTCAGGTGGCGCGGGTACGATGGGATTCGCCCTTCCTGCAGCACTCGGCGCCAAACTGGCTATGCCACAGAAACAAGTCGTAGCCATAATCGGAGACGGTGGATTTCAGATGACTGTTCAGGAACTCGGCACCATCATGCAATACGAGATCCCCGTCAAAGTTATTGTCTTGAACAACAGCTTCCTGGGAATGGTACGGCAGTGGCAACAACTCTTTCACGAGAAACGCTACTCCGCTACTGAAATGGTTAATCCTGATTTCGTCAAGATTTCACAGGCATACAACATCCCTGCGGCGAAGGTTGAAAGGAGAGCGGATCTTCTGCCCACGTTACAAAAAATGCTTGACTCTCCGACGTCTTTCTTTGTCGAAATAGTCGTTGGAAAAGAAGATAACGTATTCCCGATGGTACCGGCAGGTGGCTGCGTCTCAGATTGCATGCTCGAACCACCTACAGGGAAATAGTTTAAGATTTAGTCATGATCATTACTCACGATATGAAACAGGAGTTCACAATTGAAATCGTATCGGACAACAATTTCTCGATCCTCAACAGGATCGTTAATGTCCTGAACAGGCGCAGAGTGCGCATCAAAAGGTTGATTGCTCACGAGAACGAAGTGGATTTCACCCGCGGAAGCGCGATTCTGCTCGTATATACAACGGCCGATCTTATCGAGAAGGTAAAGCACCAGCTTGAAAAGCTCATCGAGGTAGAGCAAGTCAACATCTTCGAAGGGAGCTCGTCCTATTATACTTTAAGCGAAAAAAGTAACAGGCAGATAGCCTGAAAAATTTTAATCAATCCATTACACGAAACACTAAATTAAATTCTATGGCAAAGATCAATTTTGGCGGCGTTGTTGAAGAAGTGCTAACCAGGGAAGAATTCCCGATGGAAAAGGCACGCGAGGTTCTGAAAGACGAAGTCATTGCAATTCTCGGATACGGTGTGCAAGGTCCCGCGCAGGCTTTAAACCTCCGCGACAACGGATTCAAAGTAATCGTCGGTCAGCGCAAAGGCTCCAAGACATGGGACAAAGCTGTTGAACACGGATGGGTTGAAGGTGAAACACTTTTCGATCTCGATGAAGCAGCTAAGCGTGGAACTATCCTGCAATATCTCCTCTCGGACGCCGGGCAGATTGCACTCTGGCCTTCAATCAAACCGCATCTTACCGCCGGGAAGACACTGTACTTCTCTCACGGATTCGGTATTACGTTTAAAGATCAAACGGGAATCATCCCTCCGGCGGAAGTAGACGTCATTCTCGTTGCACCCAAAGGTTCGGGAACGTCTGTACGCAGGCTGTTCCTCCAGGGAAAGGGTATCAACTCAAGCTATGCGATATTCCAGGATGCTACCGGAAAAGCAAAAGAGAAAGCCTACGCACTTGGAATCGGCGTCGGATCGGGATACTTGTTTGAGACTGACTTCAAAAAAGAAGTGTACTCCGACCTGGCCGGCGAACGCGGAACCCTGATGGGAGCTATCGCAGGTATCTTCGAAGCGCAATACGATGTACTCCGTGCAAACGGTCACTCTCCTTCGGAAGCGTTCAACGAAACGGTCGAAGAACTGACGCAAAGCCTGATGCCACTTGTCGCTGAAAATGGTATGGACTGGATGTACGCAAACTGTTCTACTACAGCACAACGCGGTGCGCTCGACTGGAAGAAACGCTTTAAGGAAGCTACCCTCCCGGTTTTCAAAGAGCTTTATAACAGTGTAGCAACCGGTGCCGAGGCAAAGCGCACGATCGACACTTGCAGCAAACCTGACTATCGCGAAAAACTCGCCGAAGAACTAAAAGAACTTCGCGAAAGCGAACTCTGGCAGGCCGGCGCTGCCGTAAGAAAGCTGAGACCTGAAAAACAACAGGTGGAAGCGAGCATGATAAACTAACTATTGGTCCATAGTCCACAGTCCACCGCATTGAGAGTGTCTCCCAGTGTTGTGGACTGTGGTGTGGGCTATGGATTACTCTCCCAATGGCCATTGCATCCCAAACTACACTCGACATCGATGGCGCTCAAGAGACGCTAAAGTCAGTAGTGTTGAAAACACCACTGCAACTGCACCGGAAATTGTCGGAAAAATTCGGTGCAGAGATATACATCAAGCGCGAAGATCTCCAGGTAGTACGATCCTACAAACTGCGCGGAGCCTACAACCTCATTCACAGCCTTACGCCCGAGGAAAGAACACGTGGCGTGGTGTGTGCCAGCGCGGGCAACCACGCACAGGGCGTAGCCTTCTCATGCAGGCAACTCGACATTAACGGTGTTATCTACATGCCGGCAATCACGCCCAAACAGAAGATCAATCAGGTCAAAATGTTCGGGGGCGAAACCATCAAGATTGTCCTTACCGGCGACTCGTTCGACGAGTGCCAGACGGAGGCACTGGAATTTTCTCACGCAAACAATAAGATCTTCATCCCGCCTTTCGATCACCTGAAGATAATCGAAGGGCAAGGCACTGTCGGCAAGGAAATACTCGACGAACTGGATGGCGTTGACTATATCTTTGTACCTATTGGCGGGGGCGGACTTTGCTCCGGTGTAGGGTCGTATGCAAAAGAACACTCACCCGACACCAGGATCATCGGTGTCGAACCTTCTGGTGCACCCTCGATGACCGAAGCCCTGCGCATCGGCAAACCGGTTAAGCTTGAAAAGATTCAACACTTTGTCGATGGTGCGTCGGTGCAAAAGGTCGGGGAGATCACCTTTAGTATCTGCAAAGAACTCCTCAGCGACGTATTGCTGGTTCCCGAGGGAAAAGTGAGCTCCACAATTCTCCGGCTCTACAATCACGATGCGATTGTAGCGGAGCCGGCCGGAGCCCTGTCTATCGCCGCACTCGAACAGTACGCCGGGAAGATCCGTGGAAAACGAGTGGTTTGCATTCTAAGCGGCGGCAACAACGATATCGACCGCATGCAGGAGATAATGGAACGGTCACTTCTTTACGAAGGACTAAAGCACTATTTCATCGTACGATTTGCTCAGAGACCCGGCGCGCTAAAGGAATTCGTCAACCATATTCTCGGACCGGACGACGACATTGTGCGCTTTGAATTCATTCAGAAACACAACAAGGAAACAGGCCCCGCCCTTATTGGAATTGAAGTGAAATCCCGTGAGGATTTTGACGCGCTGACGGGACGGATGGACCAGTTTCAACTCAACTACACACTTGTCAATCAGGATGAAAATCTTTTTGAATATCTTGTGTGATTGGCAGCTTACTCACCGATAAATATTTTTGGGGATTTCATTGACCCACCAACCGATTTTTAGGATATTAGCGTTTTGAAAAGCACTTAAAAGGAATTATTGGTCAGCAAACGTTGTAGTAGATACATAATAACCCGCCCCTCCCGGCTCGTCCAGGAGGGGCGGTTTTCGTTGAAGACTGTCCAAACTAACAGTTGTAAAGATTTAGACACCGAGGAGAAATGAGCCAATCAGCTAAAACCTTATTTGACAAGATCTGGGATTCCCATGTGGTAAAAAGCAGTGAAGGACACCCGGATGTACTGTTCATTGACAGACATTTTATTCACGAAGTGACCAGCCCTCAGGCATTTGCAGGTCTGCGCAAAAGAGGAGTAAAAGTATTTAATGCGGACAGAACGACGGCTACGGCCGATCACAATGTTCCTACTAAAGACCAGCATCTTCCTATTCGTGAAGCTTTGTCACGTCATCAAGTTGAAACGCTCCGGAAAAACTGCGAAGAATTCGGCGTTAGTCTCTACGACCTGGGCCACCCTTTCCAGGGCATCGTTCATATTATCGGCCCCGAGCTCGGACTGACGCTTCCTGGCATGACTATCGTATGCGGCGACAGCCACACATCCACACACGGCGCTTTCGGTAACATCGCCTTCGGTATTGGAACCAGCGAGGTTGAACAGGTATTGGCGACACAGTGCGTGCTCCAGTACAAGCCCAAAAAGATGAAGATCGAGGTCAACGGTAAACTCGCGAAAGGTGTGGTAGCGAAAGATATCATCCTTTATATCATCTCCCGTATTTCAGCAAGTGGTGCTACCGGATATTTCGTAGAATATGCAGGTGATGCTATTCGCGGGCTTTCTATGGAAGCGCGCATGACTATCTGCAACATGAGTATCGAGATGGGTGCGCGTGGTGGCTTGATCGCCCCTGACGAAACAACCTTCAATTATATCCGCGGCCGCCGGTTCGCTCCACAAGGAGAAGAATTTGAAAAGCTTGTTGAAGGATGGAGAAATCTTCAATCAGACCCGGGTGCCGAGTTCGACCACGTTCTTGAGTTCAACGCAGCCGATATTGGCCCGATGATCACATACGGTACAAACCCAGGCATGGGTATCCGGGTAAACGATCGCATCCCTACCCTGTCCGAATTAAAAGATATCAGCGAGCAAACATCTTTCTCCAAGTCGCTTGAATACATGGGATTGGAACCCGGTTCCCAACTGCTGGGAAAATCTGTCGACTATGTATTCATCGGAAGTTGTACAAACGCGCGCATTGAAGACCTGCGCCTCGTAGCCGATATGGTCAAGGGCAAGCAGAAAGCCTCGAATGTTGAAGTATGGGTGGTACCGGGCTCCAAGCAGGTTGAAGAGCAGGCGAGAAAAGAAGGCCTGGATAAAATATTTGAAGCGGCAGGCTTCGAACTGCGCGAACCCGGCTGTTCAGCATGCCTGGCTATGAACGAAGACAAAATACCGGCGGGCAAATATTGTATCTCAACATCGAACCGGAACTTTGAAGGACGGCAGGGACCGAAATCCAGAACCTTCCTCGCCAGTCCACTCAGCGCAGCTGCTGCCGCCATCACAGGCAAGGTCACAGACGTACGCGAATTCTAATCACAACGAACAGGAACGACTTCAATCATGAGCAAAGAAAAATTCATAACGTTAAATAGCACAGCGGTACCGCTGTCTATTGAAAATATCGACACTGACCAGATCATTCCCGCACGATTCCTGAAAGCCACTACACGGGAAGGATTCGGCGAAAACCTCTTCCGCGACTGGAGATACGACGGCGAGGGCCATCCCAAAGACTTCGTCCTGAACGACCCCAGGTACTCCGGAAAGATCCTCGTCGCGGGCAAGAACTTCGGATGTGGCAGCAGCCGCGAGCACGCCGCCTGGGCAATCGTCGATGGAGGATTCCGCGTAGTGATATCAAGCTTCTTCGCCGATATCTTCAAGAACAACGCTTTGAACAATGCGCTGCTTCCCGTTCAGGTCTCCGATACGTTTCTTAAGAAAATGGTTGAGACCATTGAAAAGGATCCGGCGACAGTCATCACGGTAGATCTTGCGCAGCAACGCGTTTCGCTGGAAGATGGTAGCAGCGAAAGCTTCGACATAAATCCCTACAAGAAAACATGTCTCATCAACGGTTATGATGACATTGACTACCTATTGAATTTAAGAAAAGAAATAACACAATTTCAATTGACTCACTAGCCAGTAAGATGAAGAAAAGAATTACCATCCTTCCCGGTGACGGTATCGGAAAAGAAGTTACTACCTGTGGCAAGAAAGTGCTCGACCAGGTAGCGGAATGTTTTGGCCATGAGTTTACCTTTGACTATGCGCTGATCGGTCACGAAGCAATAGAAGCTACCGGCAGCCCGCTGCCAGACGAAACGCTCGCCAAAATGAAGAACTCCGACGCTATACTTTTCGGCGCCGTGGGTCATCCAAAATATGACAACGATCCCACTCTCTCGGTGAGGCCCGAGCAAGGCCTGCTGAAAATGCGCAAGGAACTCGGCTTGTATGCGAACCTGAGGCCCATAAAGCTTTTCGATGAACTTCTCGGAGCATCGAGCATCAAGCCCGAGGTCCTGAAAGGTGCTGATATACTTTTCTTCCGCGAGCTTACCGGCGATGTGTACTTCGGCGAGCGTGGTCGCACAAACAACAACGACACTGCGTTCGACACGATGATCTATTCGAAGTTTGAAGTTGAACGTATCGCTCACAAAGCTTTCAAGGCAGCGCTGACACGTGGCAAGAAAGTGACATCGGTCGACAAGGCAAACGTACTCGAAAGCTCTCGTTTGTGGAGGTCGGTTGTACAGGAAGTCGCAAAGGAATACCCGGACGTTACGGTTGAGCACATGTTCGTGGATGCGGCGGCGATGAAACTGATCCAAAACCCGAAGAGCTTTGACGTAGTGGTTACAGGCAACTTGTTTGGTGATATTCTGACCGATGAAGCCTCACAGATCGCCGGGTCAATGGGTATGCTTGCTTCTGCCTCCATTGGCGACACCGTGGGATTATACGAGCCGATACACGGAAGCGCTCACGACATCACCGGAAAAGGGATAGCCAATCCGTTGGCATCGATCCTGTCCGCCGCTTTGTTGCTCGATATCTCCTTTGGCCTTAAGGAGGAATCAACGACCATTATCAGGGCTGTAGAAAAAACATTACAGGAAGGATATCGCACACGCGATATCGCCGACGACACCACTCCGCACGAAAAAATACTCGGTACTGAAGTGATGGGGAACGTCATCTGTAATCAGGTCCGTATGGTAGCCGCCGTAACAACCAATAACTGAACACTCTAAACTGAACGTCATGAGCCAGAAAATTGAAATCTTCGATACAACATTGCGTGATGGAGAACAGGTACCCGGATGTCAGCTCTCGACAGAAGAAAAGATCATCATTGCTCGTGAACTCGAGGCGCTGGGCGTAGACGTTATAGAAGCCGGCTTCCCGATCTCAAGTCCGGGTGATTTTCTTTCCGTTATAGAGATTTCAAAAGCTGTCAAGGATGTGGTAGTCTGTGCGCTGACACGCTCCAAGAAAAACGATATAGACGTGGCTGCTGAAGCTCTCCGCTATGCGAAACGCGGCCGGATTCACACCGGCATAGGATCGTCAGATATCCATATCAAACACAAATTCAATACGTCACGGGAGCAGGTACTAGAACAAGGCGTGTGGGCTGTCCGTTACGCCAAAGAGAAAGGCGTTGAAGTGGAGTTTTTCGCTGAAGACGCAGGCCGTGCTGATCTCCCCTTCCTGGCACAAATGGTGGAAGCCGTAATCGCGGCCGGCGCTGACGTGGTCAACATCCCCGATACAACCGGATACTGTCTTCCCCACCTCTATGGAAAACGGATTCAGTACCTGTTCGAGAATGTAAAGAACATTCATAAAGCAACGATCTCCGTGCACTGCCATAACGACCTCGGTATGGCAACTGCCAACACTATATCGGGCCTGATCAACGGTGCACGCCAGGCGGAAGTGACTGTCAACGGTATCGGCGAACGCGCGGGTAATACGTCGCTTGAAGAAGTTGCTATGATCATCAAGACGCACAAAGATCTAGACCTCCACACGAATATTAAATCCGAGAAGATCTACGCTATCAGCCAGATGGTCTCTGAAATGATGCGTATGCCCGTGCAGCCCAACAAAGCTATCGTAGGCGCCAACGCATTCGCTCACTCGTCAGGTATTCACCAGGATGGATTCCTGAAAAATTCAGAGAACTACGAGATCATCAATCCCGATGATGTGGGTGTCTCCAGTTCTACAATCGTCCTGACCGCACGTAGCGGGCGGGCAGCGCTAAAACACAAACTTGAACTGCTCGGCTACCAGCCAACCCAACCTGAGTTGGATCAGATATACCAGCACTTCCTTGTACTGGCAGACGAGAAGAAAAAGGTGGAAAACGAAGACCTCGCCGCGCTGGTCGAACAAATGGCTGTGTTTACCAAGTAGGACTCTTTCACAATCCCGAAATAAATTCCATGAAACGGTTGCTTATACTCTCTTCAATCGGTTTACTGTTCTGCATAACCGCTTGCCAAAACGCGAATGACAAACTACGCGAAGAAGTGATGGCTGTCCACGACGAAGTGATGCCCCGAATGGGTGATCTTTACAACGCCAAGGTCGCCCTTCAGGAGCAACTCGGGGCCGCCGATCCCGACAGTCTTCAAAGACAGAAAATAACCCTGAAAATCGCACAGATCGATTCAGCCAGCGAACAAATGATGGTCTGGATGCGGGCATTCAATACCACGCCCGAGGGGGAAAGCGAAAATGAGATACGCCAATACCTGGAATCGGAGCTCGGGAAAGTCACAAAAGTGAAGAACGACATACTGAAGGCTCTGGAAAACAACGAGACATCCGAATAGTCTGACTTTGCCGGCAAAATCTTACATTTGCGGCACAGAAACGACTTATGGAAAAATTAAAATACATTCCCCTTAACGACATTCACGTACAACTCGGAGGCAAGATGGTGCCCTTTGCGGGCTACAACATGCCGGTGCGGTATTCGTCCGATATTGAAGAACACATGACCGTCAGAAACGGCGTGGGGGTTTTCGATGTCTCGCACATGGGTGAATTCCGGATCAATGGCCCTGCGGCACTCGACCTCATTCAGCGGGTCACTTCCAACGACGCCTCGAAGCTCGTTGATGGCCAGGCGCAATACTCCTACCTTCCAAATGAAACGGGCGGTATCGTAGACGACCTTATCGTTTACCGTATGGCGGAAGATGACTACTTCATCGTAGTCAACGCCTCCAACATTGAGAAGGACTGGAACTGGTTTACCCGGTTCAATACACAGGGCGCAGAAATGACAGATCTCTCCGACGAGATATGCCTGTTTGCCGTTCAGGGACCAAAGGCGAGTACCGTCCTGCAAAAACTGACGGATGTCGATCTCTCTGCAATCAAATACTATCATAGTGTTGTGGGGTCGTTTGCCGGTGAAGACAATATCATAATCTCGAACACTGGCTACACGGGTGCGGGTGGCTTCGAGCTCTACGTCGACAAAGCTTCCGCGCAAAAGGTGTGGGACGCGCTGTTTGAAACGGGAGAACCGTTCGGCATTAAACCAATCGGGCTGGGTGCCCGTGATACCCTGAGACTGGAGATGGGCTTCTGCCTGTACGGCAATGATATTGACGACACCACATCGCCGCTGGAAGCCGGACTGGGATGGATCACAAAATTCACAAAAGACTTTACAAACTCGGCGAGCCTGAAGAAACAAAAAGAGGAAGGCGTAAGTCAAAAACTCGTCGGATTCAAAATGATCGATAAGGGTATTCCACGCCACGGCTATGCTATCAAGGATGCTGCGGGAAGCACCCTGGGAAGAGTTACCTCCGGCACCATGTCGCCTGTGTTGACGACCGGCATCGGGCTTGGTTATGTTGAGGTCGGACATTCACAACCCGGTACCGAAATTTTCATCGATGTAAGGGGACGCAACCTTAAGGCTGCTGTCCACAAGACTCCACTGATCAGCAAGTCATAAACCTCTATGAAGCGAAGCATCGATGTCTGTATGTCGCCGGAGCTGATGCACCTGTACACGGTTCAGGAGCAGACAGTCGTGATCGTCGACATTCTCCGCGCTACGTCCTGCATGACTACCGCGTTTGCACACGGGGTAAGCAGCATCCGCGCATTTTCGCAACTCTCCGAATGCCTGGCCGCGAAAGAGAAAGGGTATATCACCGCCGGCGAACGGGATGGGAAAAAAGTCGATGGCTTTGATCTCGGCAACTCCCCATTTGAATACATGGACCCCTCGTTGGCGGGAAAGAAGATCGCACTTACCACGACTAACGGAACACAGGCTATCGCCAAAGCCACGGGCGCCAAAGACATCGTGATCGGATCGTTTCTCAACATCACAGCCGTGACGAATTATCTCCGAAACTCCACCGGCGACATCCTCGTTGTTTGTTCCGGGTGGAAAGGTAAAATCAATCTTGAGGACACTGCATTTGCCGGTGCCGTCGTGGAAAATCTGAAGGAAGACCTCGAATGCGCATGTGACGCACCCTTTATGGCCCGTCACCTGTACGCGCAATCACAAGGCAATCTTATGGAGTCCCTGAAAGACTCCAGTCATATCAGAAGATTGAAAAAGCTGAACATAGAGAAGGACATTGACTTCTGCCTGACACCAGATCAGTATGACGTAGTCCCTGTTGTTCGGGGGGAATCGATAGTCTGTAGTTGCCAGTCGGGTCAGACCTTGATATAAATCCGCTTTCTGTCGAGGAAATATCCTACCAGCCAATTGAACAGCATATAGAACAGGGCAAACAGGAACGATGCGAGATGAGGCCCTGCGAAGCTTCCGAACAGGTCGGCGTAAAGCCATTGCTGCAGATTGCTGTCGCCCACCGGTATCAGATTCAGTGTCGTTAACACCACATCCGCGATCAGGTAAATAACCAGTGGATTGCGTCCGAATACAACAAAGAATCCGGTCCAGTTCTGACTCTTACGAATTTCGACGAAATAGATAAGTATCGAGATGATCAGTAAGTCAAGCCCGATCGTCAGCAACGCAAATGAACTGGTCCATAACTTTTTGTTGATCGCGAATCCCAGATCCCAGACAAACGCAGCCAGTATCAACAGTGCGCCGACGATCATCATTCTGGCAATCACTTCGTACGAGCTACCATTTTTCCGGATAAAGTCGCCGGCGATATAACCCGCGATCACATTCACAATAGACGGAAGCGTACTGAGTATGCCTTCCGGATCAAACGCGATACCCTCACCGTGGTATAGATGACGCTCGCCCAGGAGGAAAATATCGAGTCTCAGCCCGGCATTTCCGACCATACTAAACGGGTCTGCCGGATCGCCAAAAACATACGCCAAAAACCAGTATGCAAACAACGCCAGGACGCTGAACCACACGGCCAATTTCTTTGATCCATAATAGAGAATAATTGCTGCGAAGAAATAGCAGAGTGCTATACGCTGCAGAACACCGAGGATACGTGTATCGCCAATCGGACTCAGCTCAAGTCCACCGTCAACAGCCTGGCGAAAGAATGGGTACCAGTACATCAGGTAGCCGAGGGCGAAAATGATAAACGAGCGTTTGATGATCTTCTTCCAGAAAACCGATACCGGTTGGTTGTCGTACTTGTGCATCACGAAAGCCATCGCGTTTCCGACGGCAAAAAGGAAAGAAGGGAAAATGAGATCGGTAGGAGTAAAGCCATTCCAGTGAGCATGGAGCAGCGGGCTGTACACAAAATCCCAGCTGCCGGGGCTATTGACAATGATCATTAAACAGATTGTCATGCCCCTGAACACATCAAGAGCCAGATAACGAGCCTGCGAATCCACCATAGTGAGGTCACGCCTTTTATCTGGCGCCTGATAAAAGTAGGAAATCAGCCGAGCAAAGGGAATAGGCAAAAGGGAGTTTTAACGCATTTCAAGTGAGCATTTGCGTCGGTGTTGGGCTTATGTCAGCTTCTCATTTCTCCTGTGTCTGTCGTGGTCCCTGCTATCCTTTTTCGCAAGGTTCTTCCTGAAGGCTTCGGTGAGATCTACGCCAGTTTGGTTTGCCAGGCAAATCACGACCCACAGCACGTCAGCCAGCTCGTCCCCGAGATCCAGGTTCTTGTCTGATTCCTTCGCTGACTGTTCGCCGTATCGCCTCGCGATGATACGCGCAACCTCCCCTACTTCTTCGGAGAGAATCGCCATGTTCGTCAATTCACTGAAGTAACGAACTCCCGTCGTCGTGATCCACTGATCGACCGACCGTTGAGCTTCCTGAATAGTCATGGTGTTTTAGATTTTGAGTCGCGTTTCACAACTTTTTTTTCGTATCAATCAGAATTGTCACAGGACCATCGTTGATGAACGCTACCTTCATATCGGCGCCAAACTCACCGGTTTGTACGGGCTTGCCGAGTGCGTCGGTCATCGCCTTCACGAACGCCTGATATAGGGGGATTGCAATTTCCGGCTTCGCCGCCTTTAGATAAGAAGGGCGATTACCTTTTTTAGTGCTGGCATGTAATGTGAATTGACTGACGACGATAATATCTCCGCCCGTATCACGTATGCTATTGTTCATGACACCATTCTCATCGTTGAAAATCCTGAGGGCAGCGATCTTGCCGGCAAGCCACGCGATATCCTCCTGGCTATCTGCATCTTCAATACCAACCAACACCACCATTCCATCCCCGATCGCAGCACGTACATCTCCAGCGATCTTTACTGAAGCCTCCGACACACGTTGAATAACTGCAATCAATACTTTGATATTACTTATTCTTCTATTTCCCTACCTCCCTGTTTCCCTGCTCCCACAACAGGAATTTATCGATCTCATCACTCACAGTACTATATACCCATACGAGGATAGCAAAGTCGTCAGTCAATCCCGTTAGAGGAACCACGTCGGGAACGAGATCCAGCGGGTTGATGAAGTAGACGACGGCAGCAACGATCAGCAGGAGAGTCTTCCACGGCACCTCGCGGTACCGGCCCAAAGCATAAGCCTTGATCAGTCTGCCAAAAACAAAAAACCTGTCTTTGGCGACGGTGGTGTTCAATTTCGAAAAATTGGAATCCTTCAGCTTCAGCGCCAGCCGGGGAAGCAGCGCCAGCAACCGGGATGGGCGTACAACCGTGGAAGTCGCCGTTCTTAGTGCCGCATTGAAAAACCTGTTCATAGTAGCCTAAACGTATCGCCCGTTCAAAAAATTCTGTGGACTTCGCGCTTGAGTTCCGACAGCGCGTGGGCAAGCGGATCCACAGTCTTTGACAAGGCCTTTTCAACAATTTTCTTGGAAAGATCCAGGCTGGAGGACTGCTCCGTCATCTCGCTCGCCGCGTCGTTCACCATGACGATCAAATCTTCCTTCGCATTTCGGATCATTTCCCAAACCTCTTCGCTGATATAAATCTGTTGGGAAACGTTGTGGTTGTATTCCTGGCGGACTTCCGAAAGGATCACCTGATGAAAGTCCTTTGCCGGCATACTGCCCGTGTTGAGCCTGACGAGCAGATTCTGTGGCGACATACGTTCCAGAAAAAGGGTCATCCGCTCATAAGCGTGAAGACGGCTTGGCAGCACCGTCTCAATGGCCTTTCCCCTGACTTCCAGCTTTTTCAGATCGACGTCTTTCTGAACAAAAGAGCGCACGAGCAGATACGCAGCATACAGGACAACCGAGGCCGGGAGCAGGATCTTTCCAAATTCAATAAGAGCATCCATAGAATCTTATAACCACTAAAAGTGTTTTGAAATTAAAGAATTTTAACTCAGAATTACACACATGTTCGACAACATTCAGCCCGTCAGCATCTCAAGCCGCGCCTGCGTGGAAATCCGCAATATTATGCAAACAAAGGGTATCCCCGAAGATTATGGCCTGCGCGTTGGCATCAAAGGAGGCGGCTGCGGGGGCATGGCTATGATGATCGGCTTCGACAAGAGAAAAGAAACCGATATCGAATGGGTTGTTGACGGCATATCCGTCTATGTGGACAAGAAACATACGATGTACCTGATCGGCAAGGAAGTTGATTTTGTTGACGACGCTGATGGCCGGGGATTTACATTTATCGACCAGAGCAGCCAGGGCAAATGATCACCGCTTCTTCCGAATCAGGAGCAACGCCTTTTTGCACTTTCCTCCGATAGGGGGATTTATCTTGGCGATTTTCACCTCTACCTGGGAAACCTGGAGCAGGTCGCGCAAAACACGCTCCACGATATGCTCGGCGACAGTTTCCAGCAGCTTTGACGGCTTTTCCATTTCATCCTTTACGTACTGATACAGCACTTCATAGTTGACTGTATTGTCCAGGTCGTCGTGGATTGTATTGGCCCTCATCTCGGTGTCGACGGAAATATCGACTTCAAACCAATTTCCTGATTCGCGTTCATGGGGGTAAACGCCGTGGAAAGCATGGAACTCGAGGCCTTCAAGAGATATCCTGCCAGTCATATAACAGCGTCCTTAACCAATCTCATCGAAGAATGATTTCTGGGGCTTCCGCGGACGGTCCGCATACTGCCCGATAGCCTCTTCTTCTTCACTTCTTTCCGGTTCGTTTGGTTCCGGATTTTCAGGTATTGGTTCCGGCTTCTCCGGGTCAACATTGGGGAATGCTATCTTTTTTGCCTCTCTCCTGACGGCCGAGAGATGCTTGTCGGGATCGAACTCTTTCGCATTTGCTTTTGACCGGTCAACTCTGTCAAGCACCTCTGAAGCAAGCCGTTTGAGTTCGCTAAGCATATCCTCGCGCGCCGACTCCAACTTTTTGTAGTGCTCAATCAGACCCTTAACACGGTCTTCCATTTCGGCGATGATCTGTTTGGCGTGGACTTCAGATTCCTCTATCGTGTCTTTCGCTTTCGTCTTGGCTTCACCAATAAGCTGCTCGGCTTTTAGCTGCGACTCGCGCAGGTGCAGCTCGGCGGCTTTGCGGGCCTGATCAATAACGCTCGCTCCGGTGTCTTCAGCCGTCTTAAGCGTCTTGTAGAGTGAGCTTTCGACCTCTCTGAGCTTCTGGATCTCGCGTTCGGTAGATTCGTACTTGAACTTCAGTTCTTTGTTCTCATCTACAATTCGCTCCCATTCCTGGGACAGGGTTAGCAGGAACGCCTGTACCTCTTCACGTTCGTACCCCCGGAAGTTCTTCTCGAAGGTCTTCTGTCGTATTTCAAGTGGTGTGATTCTCATGGCTGCAACAGTTTAAAAAATAACTTGCCAAACGGAAATTGAACGATCATCGCTGGCGCTGATAAGTTGCTGGTGGTAGTTGGTCCAGAGTAGCTTGTTAACGGAGGTGATATGGCCACCATGCCGTGCACGGTCGATCACCTTCAGCAGTTTCAAGGCATTGGCATCCCAAACCTTTATGGATTTATCCATGCTACAAGTTACAAAATGTTTGCCATCCGGGCTAAACTCGATATGATTAATTGCGTACATGTGCGCCACTATCTCCTCCCGGTTTTGATATTCCGAATTGGCGTCCCAAACCTTCAGCCGCGCGTCGCGCGACCCGCTGAAGAGCCACTCCCCATTCGGAGAATAGCGAACGCTGAAAACCGAGTTTCCGTGGGCCGGCCACTCGCGTTTCATCACCAGGGTCTCATCGAACACCCGAATATAATTGTCGCTAAAGCCAACGGTTATCTCGCCTTTTGCCGCGTTCACAGCAATCGTGCGCGCACTTTTTTCACTGGCTTTCACCCTATTCACAACCGAAAGGGTTTCCGTGTCCACCAATGCAACGGATCCATCGCCGCTTCCAACCAACAACCGGCCGCCCATCGACTGAATATCGAAGATCGCCGCCGTCGTAAGTTTTAACGATGAAATCTCCTTCTTATTCCTCCAGTCAAGCAGGTGAATACCCTCATAGTTGTGACCCGCGACGAGAATATCGTGCGCCGGAAGGTAGTGTAGTGAGTAAACTGAATTAGGAAGCTTCGCTATCAGGTCGCCGTTCTCCGGTGACTCAAGGTCCCAGCGAGCAATCATACCATCGCCAGCTCCGGAGAAAAATGTCGACGACCGGTCCGCCTGGTGTAGGGTATAAACCGCGTCACGGTGGCCTTTCAGGGAATGTAACCTCTTGATTTGTACCTGCGTCATCGCATGATTGGATCGAATATCCTAACTTTCAGAAATTTTATAAATAACAGCAAATTTCAGCTATAGCTCCCCTGACCACACTCCTATTTAATATCTTTTATATCCATTTACCACTTTTTACTAAACCCTGGATCTGAATGCCCATTGATAGTATCAGTTCTTCAGCCAATTCCTGTCGGGGCCTTTGGAAAATCACGGAAGACGAGCAGTGGCTGCAGCATCAGGCCGCGCCGGAAACCGCTTCACCTACCCTTTCGAATCCACTGAAGCGACTGGAGTTTCTTGCCGCCCGCGTTCTCCTCAGGGAACTCCTGAAGCGATGGGGACTGCAATACCAGGGGATCACTAAGGATGCCTATGGTAAACCGTTCCTGACCGGGCACCGGATAAACATGTCGCTCAGCCACTCGTATCCCTACGTAGCAGCTATCATCCACCGCGGGAAGACGGTGGGTATCGATCTCGAACAGCCCAAGGACAAACTACTCCGTATCGCGCCGCGTATCCTCTCTGCCGAAGAGCTCGCCAATGCTGGCGACAATATTATCAAACACTGCGTGTTTTGGTGTGCAAAGGAAACACTCGTCAAGATCCACGGCAAAAAGGACCTCACATTTGCCCGCAATCTACTGGTTTCACCCTTCTCCCTCGGGGAAAAAGGGCATTTAATTGGTCGGATCCTTGCCGATAATATTGAAACGGCCATACCTTTAGAGTATGAGGTGTCTAAAGGGTTTGTGATGGTTTGGGGTGAGGATGGTCAAGAGGGAGGATAATGCATTTAAGGGAAATAGGATGAAACACATTAAAACATATTGCGCGATCACATTGGCACTCCTGATGAACTGGACAGCGGGAGCGCAGGTTATTGACGGTTTCAGCCTGGTCAACGTCCTGAACAACCAGACGATCTCGCTCGATACCTATCCATCGTGCCAGGGGATGGTTCTCATCTTTACCAGCAACGACTGTCCGTACGATGAATACTACCGGAAACGAGTCGATCAGTTAGTTCGCGCGTATCAGGACCGGGTGCCGGTACTTCTGGTCAACGCGCACACTGAACCCAATGAGAGCATCGAGAAAATGGTAGCGAAAGGAAAGGCCCTCAGTCTTCCCATGCCCTATCTCGCGGACAAGAAACAGTCGCTGGTCGCGAAGCTGAATGTCAAAAAGAGTCCGGAAGCTTTCCTGTTGAAAAATGATAACGGAAAGTTTTCAGTCGTTTATCGCGGTTCGATCGACGACAATGCCCAGGTTGAAAATGATGTGCGTCACCACTACCTCCGCGATGCGGTCGACATTATGCTGAACAACCAGAAAATTCAGACGCCGGAAGTAAGGCCGGTGGGTTGTAACCTAAAAAGAGCCGGTGGTAGGTAGCCGGTAAATCCAAACATTTCATAAAACTGCGGCTGCGTCACCGCGGGGCGATCAATACGTCCTGTGTGCCCTTAAAATGGATGCAATTGCACATTTAAAGGATAAACTCAGTTTCGCTAAAGAAAAGGAAAAGAAAATATCTTATTGACATTTTCTTTCATATTGCATACTTTATATAAAATTTGGTCCATAAATTTTGCAAAAAATCGATAAAACATTCTTTTACTTACTATTTTATATAGTAACGGGAAACTTCGCTGATATATAGCTAAAAGAAATGAATCATAAGGCTTACATTATTTCGGATAATTGTTATTGTGCAGAATAATGTTTGCTTTTCCTTGAAAAGATTTTAACTTAGCAGACGAAATACTAAACACCATTATATGAAGAGTTTTTACCTAATAATTGTGTTC
This sequence comes from uncultured Roseivirgaceae bacterium, assembly GCA_964493505.1. Taxonomy (GTDB): domain Bacteria; phylum Bacteroidota; class Bacteroidia; order Cytophagales; family Cyclobacteriaceae; genus Chryseosolibacter. The sequence continues at coordinate 23,848 of CAZBNP010000011.1, read as the reverse complement.
ACCCTTATCACAGGTGGACTGTTCGCACAGGGACGTACCATAACCGGTACGGTTAAGAGCGCGTTGGATGGCGCCACACTACCGGGAGTTACGGTGGTGGTGAAAGGCTTTGAAGACATCGGCGCGCTTACGGATTCCGACGGGAGATACTCCATCATTGCTCCGTCTGATGCGGAAGCATTGGTCTTTTCGTATGTCGGGATGGAGTCACGGACTGTACAGATCGGCAGTGCGTCATCGATAGACGTTGACCTTGAACTCAGCACCAGGGCCCTGGACGAAGTTGTCGTAACAGCGCTGGGTATCTCCCGTGAGACCCGCGCCCTGGGTTTCGCGACACAGGAGATCGGAGAAACCGACCTTTCTTCCTCAAGAGAGCCGAGCCTGTCGAGTTATCTGACGGGTAAAGTTTCCGGCGTTCAGGTGTCGAAGACCGCCGGCGGCGTAGGTTCTTCAACGAATGTCGTGATCAGGGGTACCAGTTCTATAAGCGGTAACAATCAACCTCTGTGGGTTGTAGACGGTGTTCCCATCAACAATTTCACAAATAGCGGCAGTCAATCCAGCGTTGCCAGCGCGGATATCGACTACGGCGATGGTATTGGTGATCTGAATCCTCAGGATGTAGAGTCTATGAACGTATTGAAGGGGCCAGCAGCCACCGCGTTATACGGTTCGCGCGGTGCCAATGGCGTAATCATTGTGACAACAAAATCGGGAAAGAAAACCCAGGGATTGCAGGTTGAAATCAATTCAGGTGTCACATTCGACGAACTGAACCTTCTTCCGAAATATCAGAATCAGTATGCCCCCGGTTATGGAGATGAAAGCTACGCCAAATATACCTGGCATAACTTTGTTGACGAAAACGGTGTCAATTACCCGTATCCGGAAAATGGCTTCCTCGACAGCTGGGGTGGACCGCTGGATGGAAAGACCATGATCCCCAACTGGTGGACACTGCCCGAAGACGGCTCGATACCCGGTAGCGTGTGGGATATCAACGCTACTGAACTGGTTCCCAACCTACCGGAACCCAAAGACAATGTAAGAGACTTCTTTGAAACAGGTATTACACTCTCCAACAGCGTAGCCTTTTCCGCATCTGACGCCAAAAGCTCTATGCGCCTGTCGTTCGGGGATGTTACTTCAAAGGGCATTGTACCCAACCACGAGGTAACGAAAAAGTCAGTGACCTTTATCGGGTCAACAAACGTAAGTGACAGACTCTCGTTTGATGCAAAGGTCAACTATATCCGTACAAAAGGTGAACAGCGCCCCGCAACAGGCTTTAGTAGCAACAACCCCTTCTTCACACTCACCAGTATGGCTCGCTTCACACCCCTGGACTTTATAAAATACCAGTATGAACAAACAGGTGTAAACATCCGCTACCCGGGTATTGATTACAACCCTTATTTCATCGTTAACAAAGTTAGAAACAACGATGTGAAAGACCGGATGATCGGTTATGTATCGAGTACATTGAAACTGAACGATTGGTTGGGTTTGATGGGCCGTCTGGGGATTGACTTCTATAGCGAAATGCGGGAGAACACCTGGCCCACAGATCCCAATAGCAAGAACACAGCGTCGCGCCTCGGGCAAATGGGGCAACAGATGCGCAGCGCATACGACCTCAACGGGGATATCATGCTCACTGCCAACAAGCAGGTTTCAGAAAACATAAGCCTGAGTGGTGTGCTGGGCGCCAACATACGCAAGTTCCGTGACGACAATATGAGTTGGGATGCCCGCGGCTTCAAGTCAGACGGTGTATACCACATATCCAACTTTAACGACGTCCGCCCTTATTCCGGCCGTTATGAAAAAGAAATGCAGTCGGTCTACTTTACCGGCCAGGTCGGATATAAAAACCTTCTGTTCGTAGACATAACCGGTAGAAACGACTGGTCTTCCGCGTTGGGAACCGACAATCAGTCGTTCTTCTATCCATCCATAAGCACGAGCTTTGTTGTATCTGACGCGATTGAACTGAACTCAAACATTCTGAGCTTTGGAAAGATCCGTGCATCCTGGGCTCAGGTGGGTAACGACTCCGATCCTTACCTGACCCGTTCGGGTTACTCACTTGGGGCTACCGGCTTCAACGGTTTATCGTATGCCTCAAAGAGTGGCGTAATCCCCTTGTTGGATTTGAAAAACGAGCTGACTGAATCTTACGAGTTCGGTGCCGACCTGAGATTCTTTAATGACCTGGTGAATTTGGATATCACCTACTATAACGCCATCACCTCCAATCAGATCCTCTCGCTGCCGGTATCCGTCGGATCGGGCTACAACTCTGTGGTCATCAACGCAGGCGAGGTAAAGAACGCCGGTATCGAAGTAAGCTTGGGTGTAACGCCAGTTCGTACATCCGACTTCAGCTGGATGATAAACGCAAACTACGCCAGGAACAAATCGGAGGTAGTCGTACTTGACGGAAACATCCAAACATACAGACTGATTGAAAACCAGGGTGACCCCGCCATGAGCGACATCCACGCACAGGTTGGCGCTCCGTATGGTAACATCATTGGATACGCCTATAAGCGATCGCCTGACGGGCGGAGGATAGTAGGTGCGGATGGGCGATACGACCGTGACTCCGAAGTGTCTGTGCTTGGCAACATTACGCCGGACTGGATCGGAGGGTTGAACAACACATTCCACTACAAACGGTTCTCACTCAACGTTCTTCTTGATTTCGTGCAGGGTGGCGATATCGTTTCAGCAACGAAGTATCACATGACGAGAAAAGGAACAGGCGCATGGACAGTAGAAGGAAGAAGACCCAAGGAACGGTATGAGGAAGGTGACGTCATTCCTTCCGGATCGGCCGTGGGCGATCCGATGCCTTATGTTGGTATCCTTGACGGCGTGGTTGAAGTTACAGACAATAGTGGCAATGTAATCGGATACGAAGAAAACACAACTGCTGTCGCGGGTCAGGATTACTGGGCCAACCGCGGATGGGATGGTATTTCCGAAGAGTTTGTTGAAGACGGAAGCTACATTTCACTACGTGAAGTGATGCTGACCTACCGCTTCCGGCCATCACTGCTGTCAAAGACTCCTTTTAAAGACGTTACCGTAAGCCTGTTCGGCCGCAACCTGGCCTATCTGCAGAACAAGATGGATTACCTCGGCCTGTCGCCCGAGTCTGCGCCGAACACCTCTGGCGGTGCCGCGGGTATCGAGGCGCTTGCCGTTCCATCAACGCGTTCTTATGGAGCAAACGTCAGGATCACGTTCTGATGTAATTAAAATACTAGCGAATAAAGAATCAGCATATATGAAAGACATGATAAAATTTGTGACGGCGCTGTCCCTGCTTGTTTTTGTGACAACGGCCTGTACAGATGACTTTGAGACGATGAATACCTCAAATAGTCTGATCACTGAAGACCTCGTAGACGTTGACATGATGTTTACCCGCGTGTTGGCTGTGAGTATCATTGAAAGAGCCGAGACCGGCTTCGGAACAACCGGAAACTGGGCAGGGCTTTCTGTTTCAGGCGCCAACAGACCTTTTGAAGAAGGAGCTTCTCCCGGTGTCTGGAACCAGACCTTTGGAGACTATGTGCGCAACCTGAGTGACATTATCCACATTTGTTCGACAAGAGACGACGCTGACAGATTGGTGAACAAGAAAGCTATCGCCAGGATCATGAAAGTGTGGTACGTAGCAAGAGCTACAGACTCATACGGCGACATCCCCTACTTCGAGTCGGCACTCCCTGTTGACCAGGCTGTCACAACTCCAAAGTACGATCCGCAACGCGACATTTACGTCGACCTCTTTAAAGAACTGAAAGAAGCGGTCGCCGAAATCGACGAATCACTTCCCGGTTATGAAAATGCCGACATCCTGTATGGTGGAAACATGGCAAAATGGAAGAAGTTCGCAAACTCCCTCAGGCTTCGTCTGGCGTTGAGAGTACGTTACGCGGATGCGACACTGGCGCAGCAGCAAATGGCCGACCTGAGTGAGACCGATATGATTATCAGCCGCGACGATGACGCGTCCATTTACAACATCACCGACTATCCGTCGCACGAAAATTCGCGATATGTTGATCTGCTGGCGAGGAAAGCTACTGTAATCAAAGCTGAAATGGCGAAGCCTTTTCTTGACATCCTGAAAGACAACGACGACCCGAGGTTGCAGGTATTTGCCGATACGGTAAAAGCGTGGTACCCCCAGACACCCGGATATGAGCATATCGACTATTTCGGCTACAGGGGCAGACCCTTGTTAGGAGGATCCAATCCGCAGGAAGGTTACGCCTATGGCGACAACTCCGTGTCACAATGGTCGGACCTCCTTTGGGTGCAGATACAGGAACAGCCCTTATACAAGGCATCCGAAACCTATTTCAACCTGGCCGAGGCTGCGTTGTTCGGGCTGAAGGGAAGTCCGGCAGACGCGCAACAATACTTCGAGCAAGGTGTCGAGCTGGCGTTGCAACACACAAAGGAAATGTATGAAAAAGCTGTTCCCCAGCTGAAGGATGTTGTCGATCTTTTCCACACCGGAAAATCGGCGGAAGAAAGAGCAGACATCCTGCAAATGACACTGGCCGACAACGAAATCACACAAGCACAAATTGATGACTTCATGGCTTCACCCGCCCTGACACTCACCGGCAACAACGAACAGCAGCTTGAGCAGATCATCAATCAAAAAGTTATTGCCCTGTTCCCGATGGAACACGAAGGGTGGGTTGAGCATCGGAGGACCGGATACCCGCGCATTCTGGTAGGCGAAGAGCTGTCAACATTGCAAGGCAGAATGCCTCGCAGGCTCCCCTATCCCGATGAGGAGCAGCTTATCAATGGCAAAGAATATGAGACCGCTGTAGCAAGGCTTGGCGGAAATGATAACCGGCTATCAAAGGTTTGGTGGGACGCCAACCCTGATTCGTATAAGCCTCACCCCGGCACGGTAGAAACGAGAACCAAACCCTGGACAGAACTCGATTAAACTTACACGACAACTCATGCTTACAGGCCCATGAATAAATTCATGGGCCTTCTTTTTGTATAGAAATTTCGTGTCGAATAAAAGGCGTTTTGGCATACATCAGGTCAGTTTGTCCATTAAAGGCAAATAGCCCCGCTTATTTACCTGTCAAACTTTCAGAAAAGAATCAATTGAAACGACTGGATTACAATTTGATTCATGAAGGCGGATTCGCACGGTATCGAATAAGACAAAACCGACAGTGCGCCAGCAACATAAAAAAAGATATGAATTTCGAAAAGTATACAATCAAATCTCAGGAGGCACTGCAGAAGTCGGCGGAGATTGCGATAGCCAGTAACAACCAGGCTATAGAGCCAGGGCATTTACTGAAAGCAATTCTTGGAACCGACGAGAACGTTGTGTCTTACCTGATGAAAAAGCTCAATGTCAACGGCGCATTGCTGGAGACAAAACTGGCTGAGATCCTGCAAAGCTATCCCCGCGTGTCAGGTCAGCAACCCTATCTTTCATCAGCGACAAACACCATACTTCAGGACGCTGACAAAGAACTGCGCGAATTCAAAGATGAGTTCGTCGCTGTAGAACATCTTTTGCTGGCTATACTTGCCGGGAAAGAAAAGGTCGCCGTGATGCTGAAGGACGCGGGATTTCGGCGCGCAGATCTTGTGAAAGCCATAAAGGAACTCAGGGGCGGATCGTCTGTCACCGACCAAAACGCCGAAGCCAAATACAAGTCGCTTGAGCGCTATTCAAAAAATCTAAACGACCTCGCCCGTAAGGGCAAGATCGACCCGGTGATCGGGCGCGATGAAGAGATTCGCCGCGTACTCCAGATACTTTCAAGACGCACCAAGAACAATCCTATCCTCCTCGGAGAACCCGGTGTGGGTAAGACCGCCATTGTCGAAGGGCTTGCCCAGCGCATTGTAGACGGCGACGTACCGGAAAATCTAAAATCGAAGACCCTGATCTCACTTGATATGGGATTGCTGGTGGCGGGAGCCAAATACAAGGGTGAGTTTGAAGAACGACTGAAGGCGGTAATCAAAGAAGTGACGGACTCCGATGGTCAGATCATCCTCTTCATCGACGAGATCCACACACTGATTGGCGCCGGTGGTGGTGAAGGTGCGATGGACGCTGCCAACTTGCTCAAACCGGCACTCGCGAGAGGCGAGCTGCATGCCATTGGAGCGACCACGCTGAAAGAATACCAGAAATACATTGAGAAAGATAAAGCTCTCGAACGAAGATTTCAGGCCGTCATGGTACATGAGCCCACCGTGGAAGACTCGATATCAATCCTTCGAGGGATAAAAGAAAAGTATGAACTGCACCACGGTGTGCGCATCAAAGACGACGCCGTAATAGCGGCAGTTGAACTGTCGACGCGATACATCTCCGACCGGTTCCTGCCAGATAAGGCGATAGACCTGATGGATGAAGCCGCCGCAAAGCTCAGGCTTGAGATGGACTCCATGCCCGAAGAGCTCGACGAACTCAACCGCAAGATTATGCAGTTGGAGATCGAACGAGAAGCTATTCGCCGGGAGAAAGACAAAGACAAGGAAGCGCTTCTGACCAAAGAAATAGCCGAGTTGGCGGAGCAACGTAACTCACTCAAAGCGAAGTGGGAAAGTGAGAAAGAAGTTGTTCACGGGATCCAGCAGGAGAAAGAGAACATCGACCGTCTGAAGTTCGAAGCGGAGCAGGCTGAAAAGTCGGGCGACTACGGCAAGGTAGCGGAGATACGATATGGAAAGATCGTAGAAGCAGAGAGTCGCCTCAATGAATATCAGCGCAAGGTACGCGAACAGGCCGGAGAGCACGCGCTTCTCAAAGAAGAGGTAGACAGCGAAGATATCGCCGAAGTAGTAGCCAAGTGGACGGGTATTCCTGTGTCGCGTATGGTACAGAGCGATCGTGAAAAACTTCTGCATCTCGAAGACGAACTCTCCAGGCGTGTAGCCGGTCAGGAAGAAGCAATCCGCCTCCTCAGTGATGCGGTTCGCAGAAGTCGCGCGGGGTTACAGGATCCCAAACGTCCTATCGGCTCATTCATTTTCATGGGTACCACAGGGGTTGGTAAGACCGAGCTCTCGAAAGCGTTGGCCGACTATCTCTTCAATGACGATACCGCCATGGTACGCATAGACATGAGCGAATACCAGGAACGGCACAGCGTAAGCCGGCTTATCGGCGCGCCTCCTGGCTACGTAGGGTATGATGAAGGGGGACAGCTCACCGAAGCGGTGAGAAGAAAACCGTATTCGGTGGTATTGCTTGACGAGATCGAAAAAGCGCACCCGGATGTATTTAACATCCTGCTGCAGGTCCTGGACGATGGCAGGCTGACGGACAACAAAGGCCGGGTCGCCAACTTTAAGAACACGATCATTATTATGACGACGAACATCGGCTCAAGTATCATCCAGGAGAACTTTGAGAAACTGACAGATGAAAACTATTTCGAGGTGCTGGAAGAGACCAGGGATGAAGTCCTGACACTGTTGCGCAAAACGGTGCGGCCGGAATTTATCAACCGGATCGACGAGATCATCATGTTCAGGCCACTAAGCAGGAGTGACATCAGGAAGATCGTGGACATTCAGGTTGATCTCATCCGCCACCGACTCGATGAAGCGGGCATCAAGCTCGAATTGTCGGATGCCGCGCGGGAGAGACTGGCGAAACTTGGCTTTGACCCGCAGTTCGGCGCACGTCCGTTGAAACGGGTACTCCAACGAGAAATCCTCAATGCGTTGTCGAAGGAGATCCTCGCCGGAGCGATCCACAAGGACTCCGTGATCTATGTCGACCTTAACAGCGAACAGGATTTCGTATTCGAGAATGCGGCGCCTGAGATTGTTAAGCCATAAGAACTAGCGAACGCGCTCTACGCCAAGACCGGGTTTGTCTGAACAGTACATAATACCGTCTTTCAGTATAAACCCGTCTTTTACGACATCATTTCCGAGATCCAGGCTTCCATCAAGGTCGATATATTTCGTCCTGGTGCTGGAAAAAGCCGCGTGCAGCGCAGCCGTAATGCTGACGATGCTTTCGTCATTACAGCCCCAGAAGAGATCGACGTTTTCATGCAGGGCGATGTCGGCGATCTTCAGCCCCTGCGACACGCCCCCGCATTTCATCAGCTTGATATTAAAAATACCGGCTGCGAAAGGTGGTTTAATAAGTTCGACGGCATCGCGTGGTGTAATCAGTGATTCATCCGCCGCGATCACGCGTTTGATCTCGTCGGGCAGGCTTTTCATTTCCTCCACCGCTTTGGCAGGGAGCGGTTGTTCAATGAGCTCGACATCCAGATCCCGGGTTTTGGCGTAAAATTCCTTCGTCTGATCTAATGAATACCCCTGATTGGCATCGATACGGATCGTTACCTTCTTACCAAACTGCTCGCGTAGTTTGATGATCCTTTCAAGATCTTCAGCAAGATCTTTTCCGAGCTTCACCTTCAATATTCTGAATCCCTGGCGAATGAAATCGTCCGCCTCACGCAACGTTTCGTCTACATTTTTAATCCCAATGGTGTTGGATGTAGGGAGCGAGTGAATTTTCTGCCCGAGAAAACGGACAAGTGGCACGCCGAGAAACTTTGTAAATAGATCGTGCAGTGCTATGTCAAGCGCGGCGCGCGCAGAGGGATTATGCGGAAACCGTTGCCACACTTCGAATGTAAGCTGGTTGAAATCCCTGATATCCCTTCCTATTAGAAAGTCGAGATTCTTCAGCTGTAGCGCCTCGATACACTGAGCCAGGTTTTCTCCCACCACATACTCGCTGGGATTTCCCGATCCTATGCCGGTGGTCCCGTTATCGAGTGTGATTTCGACGAAGGCGTTCCTTACCTGGTCAACGGTTTTGAACGCGATTGTGTAGGGTTTCGTGTTTTCCAGGTCTGCATCCCAAACCTGGATGTCTTTAATTTTTGCCATATATAGAAAGCGTTAGACAGCGAGCGCGGTTTTCTTGATAATCGCTTCGAAGATCGGCACGAGGCTATCAACGCCGTCTTCCAAGGGAAGAATAACGGGTATGTTCAGTTTCTCCTGTTGCAGGCGCGCATACTCCCGCGCGTCATCTTCTTTCATGGACGCGGTATTAACCGTCAACGCCACCGTAGAGGCGCCGTACATCCGGATAAGGGCGATCTCTTCTTCGGGTTGGGCGATCAGCGCAGGGTGATCCAGGTCTTTGTAATGCTTCCGTGAAGGATTGTGTTGTAACACCACTGAATCAGTCTCTGCCGAGCAGATCCATTCTGCGCCGGCGGGTCCGCTGGGATTTCTCAGCGAAGATTGTCCTTCGATAAAGATGATATCGGGTTTCTCTTCCTGGTAACAAGTGCATACAGCATGTTCCATTTCGCCGGAGATGAAGTCGTTCAGTGTAGAGTCGAAAACAAAACCGTATTTCGCGCCCTGCATCCACCCGGTTTGTCCGGTGTAAACCATCTCGGCTTTATACCCGGCTTTCCGCATAGCCTCAACCAGAAAACGCGTAGTAGTTCTTTTACCCAGTGCGCAGTCGGTACCCAGCACGGCAATTTTCGGACATTTCACTTCTCTGATCCTTCCGGTCCAGAAATGGAGGTCGCGAAATTTCTTCGGCTTCCTCACATCGATAATTTCAAGGTTTCTGCTTTTCGCGAGTTCGGCTAGCTCCGGAATATCTGAAACAAACTCATGCAATCCGCTTATGAGACCGTAGCCGTGCTCAAGCGCATCGCGAAGTTCGGCGTGTAGTGTTTCGGGAATAACCCCTCCTTTGGTTGCCAGGCCTACAATACAATACTTTGCCGTAACGGATGAGTTCTTCTGGAAATCGCTGATGGATGCATAGACAGGGATGTTGCGTTTTCGGCCGTCCATCACTTCGCCCGCATCCTTGCCGGGATGAAGGGCGTCGATTACCGCTATAATATTGAAACGATCGGTGCCGCGGATCAGGCCATGAGCGGTTTTTCCACTGGCAGTATCGAGTTTACCACCGGTGATAACGATTGCATTGCTTTTCATGATTGATTTAAACTGGAAAATACGTTTATAGCACAAGTTTAAAGAAAACGGCGAGCCTTTTTACCCTGTAGCCCTCATCTTTTTTTTAGCGGCGTCCGGCGTGGCTTCAAAAAAACCACGCTTTAGCGGAAAACCGGTTTCACGCTGGGTAAATTTTGGGTATCTTTATTCGAGGAAACTGTCAAGCCGCGAAGGTAGTTTCAGCCACCCAATTAACCAGGAAACCATGAAGATTCTCAGGATCCTTTTGCTTCCAGGCCTTGTCCTTTCCGCCAATGCCATTTTTGCACAATCGGCCAGCCTGCTGGGCAGCTGGCAGCTGGTCGGACAGAGTACGTGCCTGGAGACGACAAGCAGCTTGCAAGACGTTGAGACGGACGCCCTCCGTACTGAAATGACTTCCCGTTCCACAACCGCTCCCCTAACGGTGAATTTCAAAGCAAATTCCACTGGCACGGAGTCTACCCGGATACTCAACTCAAAGTCCGTCACCAACAAGAAGAAGTTTCACTACAAGTTCAGTGGCGACTTGCTGCTGATCCTCGACAAGCAGTCGCAGACCATCAGCGACAGTTATACCATCGACAAGATTACAGCTGATTCCCTGATCGTCTCAAGCACTTCCCGACCCTGTGAGGTCAGGATCTTTGCGAAGATCAAGTGAGTGTGTGAATGGGGTGTGGACCAAATAATCACTACCTTTGCGGTCTCTGACACCATGGTAGAAACTCTCACACGGCGCGATATACGCAAGCTTTCCCTCGATGAACTAAAAGCGTTCTTCGTTGAGCACGGCGACAAACCGTTCCGTGCGCAGCAGGTCTATGAGTGGCTTTGGAAAAAAGCGGCAAAGGATTTTGATCAAATGACAAACCTGTCGCTGACCACGCGGGAACTCCTTAAAAGCCATTTCGTAATCAACTTTATCAGAGTCGACAACATGCAGCGCAGTGTTGATGGCACGATAAAAAACGCCGTCACCCTTCACGACGGAATGGTTGTCGAATCGGTACTGATACCCACTGCCACGCGAATCACTGCATGTGTGTCGTCGCAGGTGGGGTGCAGTCTGGCCTGCAAGTTCTGCGCAACCGCGCGCCTGAAGCGCCAGCGCAATCTCAACCCTGACGAAATATACGACCAGGTTGTAGCCATTCAGCAGCAGTGCGAACTCTTCTTCGGCAGGCCCTTAACCAACATCGTTTTTATGGGGATGGGCGAGCCCCTGCTCAACTACGCCAATGTGATCACGGCTATCGACAAAATCACTTCTCCAAAGGGGCTGAACATGGCGCCGAAAAGAATCACGGTCTCCACCGTGGGCATTTCCAAAATGATCATGAAAATGGCGGATGACGGAGTGAAGTTCAACCTCGCGGTTTCACTTCACGCGGCGCTTAACGATCTGCGATCTTCCATCATGCCGATCAACGACACGAATTCACTGGAGGATCTGGCAGAAGCGCTGGCATACTGGTACAAGAAAACGAAGAAAAAAGTTACGTACGAATACGTGGTTTGGAAAGGGCTGAATGATGGTCCGGAACACGCGCAGGCCCTGCTGCGTTTTTGCAAGCTCGTGCCCTCGAAAGTAAACCTGATCGAATACAATCCCATCGATGACGGTGAGTTTCAACAGGCGTCGGAGGAATCGCTGAACCTGTATATGGATCTCCTGGAGTCGAACGGCATCACAACGCGTATCCGCAAGAGCCGCGGCAAGGATATCGATGCCGCGTGTGGGCAGTTAGCAAATAAGAGCTGATTGTCAACCGCTACTTCTTCGACGCATTAAACAACTTCTCCTTCTCATCTTTCGTAAGGCTCTCATAGCCGCCTTCCGAGATCTTGTCGAGAATCCTATCGATCTCTTCCTGTGTATAGGAAGCTTTGTCGGATGGCGTCGGACGCGCCGTTGAAGCCCGTTCCCGTTCCTTGCGGTATGATACTTTCACCCGCGGTTTATCTTTGAACAGATCTCTGACCCAGTCCAGCGTCACGGTGATCCATCCACCCCAGTTCACTCCTGACTGCAGTTGTTTCACATAAACAAATCCCATCAGCGCGCCCCCGAGGTGAGCAAGGTTTCCTCCGGCGTTGCCTCCTACCGCCCCGAGGAAGGACAGGAACACAAAGACAGCCGCGATGTACTTGATACGCACCGGTCCGATAAACAACAAAAAGAGGGTGTAATTAGGAACCAGCACAGCCGTTGCGACCACAATGGCATTAACGGCGGCCGAGGCACCGACCATGCCGCTAACGCCTCCCACGCGGTCTACATAGAAGCCAATGGTGTTGTAGGCAAGAAGGTATAAGACAGCTCCGGCGATTCCACCCAGGACATAGACAGCTACCAACTTGTCGCTGCCGAGATATTCGACAAATAACCGGCCGAACCAGTACAGGATCAGCATGTTGAAAAGGATATGCAGGATCCCCGAGAGGTCGTGCATAAACATATACGTGAACAGCGTCCAGGGCCGTGTCAAAAATTCAGCAAATGTCGGGGGGATTGAAAACTGCTTGTGCACCACTGCCCACAACCCATCAAATCCGCTGACGCTGGTGATCACCATGATCACACCCATGACCACGAAAACCGCCAGGTTGATAATGATCAGCTGAACGTGGCCATTGTTGTAGCGTTGGAAAGCATTCTTGAACTCTTCAAACATATACAGCTTATCTTCTCATCCAAAATTGCACCAAAATAATGGCCATCACAATGCCCCCCAGGTGAGCAAGGTGAGCGGTATTATCACCGGGAGTGCTTCTGAAACCGGAAATAATAGCCAGGCTTCCCAGCACCATTACCATGTATTTCGCTTTAAAAGCTACCGGCAAAAACAGTAACCTTAATTCCATGTTTGGGAAAATGATTCCAAAAGCTGTCATAACCCCGTAAACGGCACCGGACGCGCCGATCATCATCCCAAAAGTTCCCACACCAAAAGACAGGTCCATCAGGATATTAAACGCCGCCGCCCCGATCCCGGCAGCCACATAAAACAACAAAAAGCGCTTCTGACCCCAAAAGTCCTCCAGATTTGGACCGAAGAAAGTCAGCAACAGCATATTGAAGAAAATATGGAAGAAATCAGCATGGCAGAACATGTAGGTGAACAGTTGAAAAGGCCGGAAATTCGGGCCTCTGACGTTCCACAGCGCGAGCCACACCTCGACCGGAGGAATAACCGCCGAGATCACAAATACGACGACATTGATAAAAATCAGGTTTCTTACAGTTGGTGTGAGTCTTACCATATTCGAGGTGAATGCTTAAGCGGTATCTACGTTTGGCGGTTAAAGAAACTCTCTATTTTCCGCACTTCAAAGACAAAAAATGTGGGGGTACCGTCGGGTGCATAGTTGCTTGTAACACACGCAAAAAGCCCGTCGACCAGAGCCCTCATTTCCTCTTTTGCCAGTTTCTGGCCCGCCTTGATACTGGCGCGTTTCGCGAGCGAACGGGCCAGGTTCTCATTCAGAGAAACCGATAACTCGGCCTGGTTGACCTTAAACTGTTCAATCAAACCTTCAAAGAGAGCCTTACCCCCCGTAGCCGATAGGTTTGCCGGTACACCATTAATCACGATGGTATTCTTGCCAAACACCTCAAACCTGAATCCGAGGGCAGCTATTTCCTGCTCCATCTCCAGGACAAGTGAGAAATCGGCAGCGCTGAGAGAAACCGTCTGTGGAAAAAGGTCCTGCTGGCTTTGGCCTGTCTTGTTCTTGAGTTGATCCAGGAATTTTTCGTACAGAATACGTTCGTGGACATACTGTTGATCAAGAATCATAAGACCAGCCTTCACCTGCCTCACCAGGTATCGGTTGTGGATCTGAAAGAGCGCTTTTTCTTCTGCCGGAACGCCTGTTATTCCGTCGGACGACGTATTGACCTCGCTCTCGAAGCGGAGGATTTGTGGCTCGGGAGTTGGTGACGCAAATTTCCCCGACTGCTCAAACAGTTTCTCCCAATAACCATCGCCATGGCTGCGCTGGGGTCTGGAGAAACGCTCATCAAAATACACGTCTTTTGATTGTGCTGATGACTGCAGTTTTGAGATAATATTTACATCCGCATCGAAGTCGATGGCGGGTGTCAGGTTATGTGAACCAATCGCCTGCCGCACTGCCGAACGTACCACTGCATACACAGCGCGTTCATCATCGAACTTGATCTCGGTTTTTGTCGGGTGCACATTTACGTCTAGGTGTCGCGGGTCGATATCGATGAACAATACATAGAACGGAAAGCAGTTGTCGGGCAGAAGATTTTCGAAAGCGCTCATCACAGCGTGGTGGAGATAGTTGCTCCTGATAAACCGGCTATTGACAAACAGAAACTGCTCGCCTCTTGTCTTGCGGGCAAACTCGGGTTTACCAACGTAACCGTGAACCCGCACCAGGTCTGTCTCCTCCTGACAGGGGGCGAGCTGCTCCTGGTAAGACTTACCGAAAATATTGACGATGCGCTGGCTGAGCTTTCCGGCAGGCAGATCGTGTACCACCTCATCGGTCTGCACGAACGTAAAAACAATATCGGCGTGGGCCAGCGCCAGACGCTGAAACTCATCGAAGATATGCCGGAGTTCGACTGGATTAGATTTCAGGAAATTACGTCGTGCGGGGATATTGTAGAAAAGATTCTTAACACTGATACTTGTTCCTACGTCAGATGCCACCGGCTCCTGTTTTTTAACCTCCGATCCCTCTACGACAATACAAGTTCCCAGTTCCTGGTCAGCCCGGCGCGTGCGGATTTCCATTTGCGATACCGCTGCTATTGATGCCAGTGCCTCACCGCGGAACCCTTTTGTATGAAGGGTGAAGAGATCTTCCGTTTTCCTGATCTTCGAGGTAGCATGGCGTTCAAGGCTCATCCTGGCATCCGTTTCGGACATGCCGGCACCGTTGTCAATTACCTGGATAAGAGTCTTCCCCGCTTCCCGGACGATGAGGGTAATAGCGGTAGCGCCGGCATCTATCGAATTTTCCATCAGTTCCTTTACCGCAGATGCAGGTCGTTGAACCACTTCTCCGGCAGCGATCTGGTTGGCGATGGAATCAGGTAACAATTGGATGATATCCGGCATGAAGTATTGCGGTTGAGCCCGCAAATTAAATCATTTGTCGTAAGTGCATGTTATAATAACGGTAATAAACCGGGCGTAAAATTGAATTTCATAACTTGTTGGCACTTTATATGTGCTGGAAATGCATTAAGTTGGTGGTATTGATATGATCGGAAAGAAGAATGTATTCTGGTGTGGGCTGTTGCTGTTGTCATCACTCCTGGCAAGCGCTCAGCCCGGAAAGCAACAATGGGTGGACAGTGTTTTTCAAACGCTGAATGAAAACCAAAAGATAGGCCAGCTTTTCTTTATGCGATTCTCGTCGCATGCGGATGAGAACCTGTTGAAAGCTTTCGAAAAAAAGATTGGCGCCGGTAATTTTGGAGGACTTATCTTCACAACCGGTTCGCCGGTAAGGCAGGGGCGAATCACCAACCGGTTCCAGTCGGCAACCCCGGTGCCGCTACTTATCGCGCAGGACGCGTCATCCGGACTCGGACCCATGCTCGACAGCGCCATCGCATTCCCTTCTCCGCTCGCACAGGGCGCCATTAGTAGCGACAGCATGATCTGGCACATCGCCCGTGATGTAGGACGCCAGATGCACGCCCTGGGTATTCACATGAGTCTGAGCCCCAACGCGACCCCTATTCATTCGACGTTGCGACGCACCCCTGATCTGTACGGCGACAACGTCACGGCGGTAGAACGAAAATCACTCCTTCACATGAACGGACTTCACGATGAAGGCATCCTCAGTTGCGCCAAATACTTCCCGTTAAAAAGCATCGAGGTAATAGATCAGAAAGGGGAGTTGCGCATGGCCTTGTATCACGATACGCTTGTATCCCGTCCCTATCGTACGCTTTTCCGAAACGGACTGAATGCAGTGATCCCCGACGCCACCGATCTTCAGCTGTTCTTCGAAACAAATATGGCCGATTCCCGCAAAAAACTTTCGGATGAGAATCTCGCCAGACTTGAATCCGGTGATCTGCTTCACAAAACACTCGGCTTTGACGGGGTGGTGATGGTAGATACCAGGCTGATGAAACACAACACCGGCAATCTCGTTTCCGGAGACGCCGAGTTGTTCGCATTCCAGGCAGGCTCCGACGTGATCATAGTCGAAAACGACCCCGGCGACGCGATCAAAAGAATAAAAAAACTGATTCACAGCGAAAATATCTTCGCCGAACGACTGGACGAGAAGGTCAGGAAAATCCTGGCGTTGAAATACGACGCCGGGCTTTCATCACCACAGCAAGTGGATACCGACGTGATCTATGATGAGCTCCACAGAATGGAAAGTCGGGTGCTGCGCACACGCGCGCAACAACGCAGCATTACCGTCATCAGCAATCAGAAGCAGAGCCTTCCGATATCGATCCTCGAAAGCAAGAATTTCACATGTTTAATTACCGGTGACGCTAAAACACGGGCAGACATCTTTCACCGCAGCGTACGGAAGTATGTTCCCGCCGACCGGATTGTTATAGGAGAAGGCGTTCAGCAAATCGACCTTTCTCGCAAGGATGTAATTCTCGTAGCTTTGTTTCCCGAAACATCCGGGGAAGCGTTTCAAAACCTGATGGGTGTGCTTCAGGAACTTGCCCCACACCAGGAAGTGATCATCGCAGATTTTGGCTGTGGTCTTTTTGAGCAGTACGCAGACCGGTTCCCGACGGTAATTACAGGATACTCCGATGAGGCCGACGTGGTGGGAATGGTACCGCAGGTGATGTTCGGCGGCTTGCCGGGGCAAGGCATCCTGCCCGCATCCTACGCGGGCACAAAATCCGGAGCATCCGCGGCGACTGAAAGCCTTGATCGCCTCGCCTATTCGTTTCCGGAAGACGTGGGGATTGACGGGCAAACTCTGAACCGGATCAATCAGATCGCCCACGAGGCTATCACCTCCGGATCAACTCCGGGCTGTTACGTACTGGTAGCCCGAAAAGGCAAGGTAATCTACGACCATGCCTTCGGTCATCTCACCTATGACGGAAAAACACCGGTCACTGACGAGACCCTTTACGATCTCGCATCGCTCACGAAGGTATCGGCTACGCTACAGGCTGTTATGTTCCTTCAGGAACACGGGCTCATCGACATTCACAAGAAGCTCTCCGTCTACCTTCCGGAACTGAAGGGAACCAATAAAAAAGACATTACCATTGTCGACATCCTGACTCATCAGGCGGGTCTGGCCCCGTTCATTCCGCTCTGGCCACTCACACTGGAAGGACCGGCCCCCAAGCCCATATACTACAGTTCGCGGCAAAATGTCAGCTACCCCCTTCAGATTTCTCCCACGATGTTTGGGTCCGCGATTTTGAAAGACAGCGTCTGGTCGTGGATCACACATTCAGAAATGATGGCCAAGCCAACCCGCACACCTTATAGTTACCGTTACAGCGATCTTGGCTTCATGATGTTCAAGCAACTAGCTGAGCGGACGCTGAATCAGGCGATGGATGACTTTCTCCAGCAGAATATTTACGAACCGCTCGGGGCGTATGGCCTGGGTTATACCCCGCTGAACCGGTTCCCCGCAAACAGGATTGCCCCTACCGAGCTCGACACTCATTTCAGGGGCGGGCTCCTGATTGGAACAGTTCACGACGAGCGGGCGGCGATGCTGGGAGGCGTGAGCGGGCATGCCGGCCTATTCGGGACGGCAAACGACCTTTCAAAACTCGGGCAGATGTTGCTGCAGAAAGGTTCCTACGGCGGATTGCGCTACTATAAGCCTGAGACCATCGACCTTTTTACAGCACAGTACTACGAGTCAAGCCGGCGCGGACTGGGGTGGGATAAGCCCGTCCAAGGCGAGTGGAAAAGCCCGACGTCCCGATTCGCATCATCGTCCACATTTGGTCATACGGGCTTCACCGGCACCTGTCTTTGGGTAGACCCTAAATTTGACCTTGTCTATATTTTTCTTTCAAACCGCGTTTTTCCTGATCGCAGCAATAAACTTATTCAGGCAAATATCCGTTCTCGAATTCAAGACGTCGTGTATGAGGCGATCTTCAATTTTTGCAAAACAAACGAAAATGTGAAATTTGAATGATGCGTGCTGTGCAATAAAATCCCCGTTCTGACGACTCAGGATAGGGTTAACATGGCCTGACATCAAAACCAATAAACCGTGAATCAGATTAAAATCGGGATTGTCTGCTACCCTACCTTCGGAGGGAGTGGCGTGGTAGCCACCGAGTTAGGCAAAGCACTTGCACAAGAAGGGCACGAAGTCCATTTCATCACCTATTCACAGCCTACGCGCCTGGATTTTCTAAATGAAAACCTCTTTTACCACGAGGTGAATACACGTTCTTACCCCCTTTTTGAGTACGCGCCCTACGAACTGGCCCTGGCCAGCAAAATGGTAAGTGTAGTCAAAAATGAGCACCTTGATCTGTTGCATGTTCATTACGCTATCCCCCACGCGTCGGCCGCCTACATGGCGAAGCAGATACTCAAAACCCAGGGCATATCGATCCCGGTGGTAACCACACTACACGGCACCGATATTACGCTTGTTGGGAAAGATCCGACATACGAACCGGTTGTCACCTTCAGCATCAATCAGTCTGACGGCGTGACCGCCGTCTCGGAAGATCTGCGAAGGGAAACGTTCCGTTCATTCAAGATCGACCGCGACATTGAGGTGATTCCCAACTTTATCGACCTTGAAAAATTCAAAAAACAAAAGAAGGATCATTTCAAAACGGCGATATGCCCCAACGGCGAATCATTAATCGTCCACACTTCCAACTTCCGGGAGGTGAAGCGTGTCCTTGACGTAGTGCGAATATTCAATAATATTGTAAAAGAAATACCGGCAAAGCTGCTTATGATTGGCGATGGCCCCGACCGCGACAATGCAGAAAACCTCTGCCGGGAATTACAGATCGCGGACAGCGTACGGTTTCTCGGAAAACTCGAAGCTGTGGAGGAAGTATTGTCTGTAGCCGACCTTTTTCTAATGCCTTCGGAGAAGGAAAGCTTCGGGCTGGCGGCCCTGGAAGCTATGGCCTGTGAAGTACCGGTGATCTCCAGCGACACCGGCGGACTACCCGAACTGAACATAGAGGGTGGAACGGGTTTTTTAAGCCCTGTTGGTGACATAGAAGATATGACCCGAAAGGCCCTTTTTGTTCTGGACCCTTCAAACCTGCCGCGTTTTAAAGAAAATGCGTTAAAACGGGCGAAAGAATTCGACATTTCACGAATCCTGCCGCAATATGAATCGTATTATGAGCAGGTGATGGAAGCTGCAACCAGCAAAGCCGCACTGGAAAAAGGTGTATCCTGAAAAACTTTAACTAAAAAACATACTCGATTATGGCTGAAAATATTGAATCCGGAAAAAAACCTGAGGAGTCTCGGCAAAAGCCGTCCGGAGACAACATTTCTCCAAAAGCAAAAGGCACCCGGCAACTCTTTGACAACCCGATCCTGGAGAAACTGTCGCGAACGCATATTTCTGTGCCGCTGATAATTTTTGCGGTCTACTCAATAGGACTGCTTTACTGGAGTATTACCCATACCTCACTTTCGGTTGGGGCTACAACAGGGCTGTTCTTCCTGGGCCTGCTCAGTTTTACGTTTGTCGAATACCTCACTCACCGGTATATCTATCACGTAGGCACACACACGGAGTGGAGAAAGACATTTCAATACAAAGCTCATGGTGTGCATCATGAGTTTCCGAAAGACAAAGACCGGCTCGCTATGCCTCCGTTGCTGAGTATCACCGTAGCCACAATCTTGTTGTTATTGTTCCGGGTCGTAATGGGTGACCTCACGTTCGCATTCCTTCCGGGATTCCTTGTCGGATATGCCTCATACCTGGCGATCCACTACATCGTACATATCTACCAGCCCCCGAAGAATTTCTTGCGCGCACTCTGGATCAATCACAGCATCCACCATTACAAAGATGGTGACTCAGTCTTTGGAGTATCGTCACCGTTGTGGGACTACGTATTCGGCACAATGCGTCCGAAAGACAAGGGTAGAGCCGGCACGCCGCAGTCTTCCTGAAGCGGCCGGCATTACCGAAGTTGTTCAGCCATTTGAAGCGTTTTGGGTATATTACTCAAAAATTACCATAGCCCGGAAACACATTTCGGGATTTAATGGTTGTAACAGAAAGTGTCTCTATGGCAGGTTATCGTTTTTCCAAATTCACCACTCCGCCGGACCGGGAAAGCAGCGACTTCGACAAACTTCTGAAAATCTTCATGCAACTGATCCTGGTTACATCCGGCGATGTCTCCGAAGCGCTGCAGTGGCTAACTGAAGTAGACCGGCAGTATACACTGACAAAGGGCGACTATGGCATGGGCGATTTTATTGAGGACCTCAAAAAGAACGGATACATCACAGACGAAGGTCCCCGGGGCGAATACACTCTCAAAGCCAAAGCGGAACAGAATCTTCGACAGTCAGCGCTGGAAGAAATATTCGGAAAGCTGAAGAAAAGCAAGGCGGGCGAACACCGCACACATCACAGCGGAAGAGGCGACGAACAGACCACCGAAAAAAGAAGCTACGAGTTTGGCGACACACTCGAACAAATTTCAATAACCGATTCGCTGCGCAATGCACAGATCAACCACGGCCTCGAAAACTTCTTGTTGACCGAAAACGATCTCGAAGTGATGGAGAGTGAGTTCAAAGCGCAGACCTCCACAGTTCTGATGATCGACATCTCCCACTCCATGATCCTTTACGGCGAAGATCGTATCACACCTGCGAAGAAAGTGGCGATGGCGCTGGCTGAACTCATTACAAAAAAATATCCGAAAGATACGCTCGATGTTATTGTGTTCGGTGACGACGCCTGGCAGATCGAAATCAAAGACCTGCCGTATCTGAAAGTAGGTCCTTATCACACCAATACCGTCTCCGGTCTCGAACTTTCCATGGATATACTCAGACGGAGAAAGAATCAGAACAAGCAAATATTCATGATCACCGACGGGAAACCCACGTGCATCAAACAGGGCATCAGGTATTACAAGAACGCCTTCGGCCTTGACGAGAAGATTCTTAATAAAACCCTTAACCTGGCAACACAGCTTAAGAAAATAAAAATTCCCGTGACCACATTCATGATCGCGACCGATCCGTACCTCAAATCCTTCGTGCGGGAGTTTACACAAGCCAACAACGGCAATGCCTACTACAGTTCGCTTGAAGGGTTAGGAAATCTTGTATTCGAAGATTTCCGGCGAAACCGAAGAAAGAACCTATAGGATTGCACTTCTCGAAAGCTTCCTCGTGTCGCCCCAAGACAGACCTCAACCATTACCCAAAAGCATGACGCAACAAAAAACATTCGGCGAATTAAAAAAATCAGGATACAAGCCAAGACCCATCAAGGAAGAGTTACGCGACAACCTTATCGCGCGACTCAGGAAAAAAGAAAACGTATTCGCGGGAATATGGGGCTATGAAGAGACCGTCATCCCCGATCTCGAACGCGCCATTCTCGCAGGTCATGACATCAACCTGCTTGGACTGAGAGGTCAGGCCAAGACCCGGCTGGCACGGCTCATGGTCAATCTGCTGGACGAGTATATTCCGATCATTGAAGGTTCCGAACTCAACGACGACCCGTTCAACCCCCTCTCACGTTATGGAAAAGATACTGCCGGGAAACTCGGCGATGCCACGCCAATAGCGTGGGTTCATCGCGAAGAACGTTACACAGAAAAGCTGGCGACGCCCGATGTATCAATTGCAGACCTCATTGGCGACGTCGACCCGATCAAAGCAGCGACGTTGAAACTGCCCTATTCCGACGAACGCGTAATTCACTTCGGGCTGATACCCCGCTCCAATCGCTGCATTTTCGTTATCAACGAGATACCCGATCTGCAGGCGCGTATCCAGGTATCGCTGTTCAACATACTTCAGGAAGGCGACATCCAGATACGCGGCTTCAAACTGCGATTGCCACTCGACATCCAGTTCGTCTTCACTGCCAACCCCGAAGACTACACCAACCGTGGTAGTATAGTTACACCGTTAAAGGATCGCATCGGTAGTCAGATCATCACACACTACCCGAAGACACTCGACATAGGCAAGCGTATCACACAACAGGAATCCCGTCTGAAAGAGGCACAGAAAACGGTTGTAACCAACGAGCTTGCAAAGGATCTTGTCGAGCAGATCGCCTTTGAATCGAGGAAGAGTGAATACGTAGACGCCAAGAGTGGTGTATCGGCCCGCCTGACCATCTCAGCATACGAGGGTCTCATCTCCGCCTCCGAACGACGAGGTATCATCAATAACGAAAAGGTCGTGTACACGCGAATTTCCGATTTCATCGGTGTTGTCCCTGCGATCACTGGAAAGGTAGAGCTGGTTTATGAAGGCGAGCAGGAGGGTCCCAACATCGTGGCACAGAATCTTGTCGGCAAGGCAATACGTACTCAGTTCCTGAACTATTTTCCGGACCCTGACAAATTCCGGAAACAGAAAGAAAAAAGTCCCTACCGCAAAATAACCGAGTGGTTTGGCGACGGGAACAGTATCGACCTGCTGCACGACATGCCCCAGTCTGATTTTGAAAAGATCCTCAAAAGTGTACCCGGACTCGCCGATCTGATCAATTCACTTCACAAAGATCAGGATGCCGCCACTAAACTCTTCCTAATGGAATTTGCATTGCACGGCCTGGCGGAATTTAGCCAGATTAGCAAGCATCAGCTTTCGTCGGGTCTGACGTTCAAGGATCTCCTTAGTAGTATGTTCACGCTCCCGCGGATGGGGGAAGAAGAGGAAGAGGTGTAGG
The DNA here is from genome assembly GCA_964493505.1 of uncultured Roseivirgaceae bacterium. GTDB lineage: Bacteria > Bacteroidota > Bacteroidia > Cytophagales > Cyclobacteriaceae > Chryseosolibacter. Next base: position 919 of record CAZBNP010000011.1, on the reverse strand, counting down.
AGGTTGACAGTTGACAGGGAACTGGTGCAAATGGCAAAGAGCAATAGGCAAATGGCAATGTGGAAACTCATAATTCATACGTCACTCCAAACCCGGCACCCAGCAGCCTGCTCAACCCGGAACCCGGAGCGTGAGGAATCTCATCCCAGCTTTTCAACCTCCTCAACCGACAGACCTGTTGCCTTCGCGATATCAGCGGCAGCGATACCCATTTTCTTGAATTCCAGGATAATGGCGCGTTTTTCAGCTTCGGCTCTGGCACGCTCTTCCATGCGCCCTTTTTCGATACCTTTTTCCATGCCTTCTTTTACCCCCTCCTCACGAGCATACGCCAAAACAGCTGCCTTATCCCACTTGCGTTTTAAACTGACGTCGTACATATCCCGTTCCTTTTTATTTAGCTTACTATATTCGGCGATAGCGAACAGCTTCTCAAATACTGGCTTCCTCAGGTACACCGGTAGCTTATCCATCCCCGACATGTTCTTCAAGACATATAGCCACCGGTCCAGGTCGCTCTCCAGCTCTTCTTCGCCTTTAACAAAATTAACCAATTCCAGGTAGAAAAATTCCAGGTATTCATAGAATACTTTGCCTGTATTCCGGTCGCATAAGCAGATGTCGTGCAGGTATTGTCTTGTGGGTTCGCTGTCGGGCATGCGGAACCCATCCATCAGCGCGATGATATAAATTTCGCTGATATCATATCTCCATTCTCCGCGTTTCCCTTTGGGCGCCTGGTCAGCGACGAGCTTGCTTCCGTAGTACAATATCCGCTGCTTGAAATTGGCTTGTGAGGTTCGCTGTACCTCGATGACAAAGCGCTCGCCGTTGTCCGCTGTGCAGGTAAGGTCGAGCACTACTGCGCCGAGTTCTTCCGTATCGCCGACGAACTCGTTCTTGTCGTAAGTGAGGTCAA